>NZ_UNRA01000014.1 GCF_900537075.1 Tropicibacter sp. Alg240-R139 | reverse complement strand
TCAGAAGCAGCCTTATGGCCGTCAACATACATATCACCATTATCGAACTCAACGCCCTGCATACGAAAAGACAGAATCTCTTCCAAGAGCTTGATGCGGTTATCCATCTGCTTATGGAAGCCAAGCATTGGGGATTGAGAAAGAGTAGAAATGCCACAAGCCTCAATAGCAGGTTTAAGAGCCTCGATACGCTCAAAGTCAAAATAATCAGCGTGACATTCAGAAGGGTAATAAGAACGAACCATAAAAAAGCCTCCAAGATTTGGAGGCATGAAAACATACAATTGGGAGGGTGTCAATCCTGACGGTTATTTCCTAGACAAATTAGAGCCAATACCATCAGCTTTACCGTCTTTCCAGAAATTGTTCCAAGTATCGGCAACAGCTTTATCAATACCATGAAAAATATCAACCACACCAGAAGCAGCATCAGTGACGACATTAGAAATATCCTTTGCAGTAGCGCCAATATGAGAAGAGCCATACCGCTGATTCTGCGTTTGCTGATGAACTAAGTCAACCTCAGCACTAACCTTGCGAGTCATTTCTTTGATTTGGTCATTGGTAAAATACTGACCAGCCGTTTGAGCTTGAGTAAGCATTTGGCGCATAATCTCGGAAACCTGCTGTTGCTTGGAAAGATTGGTGTTTTCCATAATAGACGCAACGCGAGCAGTAGACTCCTTCTGTTGATAAGCAAGCATCTCATTTTGTGCATATACCTGGTCTTTCGTATTCTGGCGTGAAGTCGCCGACTGAATGCCAGCAATCTCTTTTTGAGTCTCATTTTGCATCTCGGCAATCTCTTTCTGATTGTCCAGTTGCATTTTAGTAAGCTCTTTTTGATTCTCAAATCCGGCGTCAACCATACCAGCAGAGGAAGCATCAGCACCAGCACGCTCCCAAGCATTAAGCTCAGGAAATGCAGCAGCAAGATAATCACGAGTATCCTTTCCTTTATCAGCGGCAGACTTGCCACCAAGTCCAACCAAATCAAGCAACTTATCAGAAACGGCAGAAGTGCCAGCCTGCAACGTACCTTCAAGAAGTCCTTTACCAGCTTTAGCCATAGCACCAGAAACAAAACTAGGGACGGCCTCATCAGGGTTAGGAACATTAGAGCCTTGAATGGCAGATTTAATACCAGCATCACCCATGCCTACAGTATTGTTATCGGTAGCAAGCACATCACCTTGAATGCCACCGGAGGCGGCTTTTTGACCGCCTCCAAACAATTTAGACATGGCGCCACCAGCAAGAGCAGAAGCAATACCGCCAGCAATAGCACCAAACATAAATCACCTCACTTAAGTGGCTGGAGACAAATAATCTCTTTAATAACCTGATTCAGCGAAACCAATCCGCGGCATTTAGTAGCGGTAAAGTTAGACCAAACCATGAAACCAACATAAACATTATTGCCCGGCGTACGGGGAAGGACGTCAATAGTCACACAGTCCTTGACGGTATAATAACCACCATCATGGCGACCATCCAAAGGATAAACATCATAGGCAGTCGGGAGGGTAGTCGGAACCGAAGAAGACTCAAAGCGAACCAAACAGGCAAAAAATTTAGGGTCGGCATCAAAAGCAATATCAGCACCAACAGAAACAACCTGATTAGCGGCGTTGACAGATGTATCCATCTGAATGCAATGAAGAAAACCACCATTACCAGCATTAACCGTCAAACTATCAAAATATAACGTTGACGATGTAGCTTTAGGTGTCTGTAAAACAGGTGCCGAAGAAGCTGGAGTAACAGAAGTGAGAACCAGCTTATCAGAAAAAAAGTTTGAATTATGGCGAGAAATAAAAGTCTGAAACATGATTAAACTCCTAAGCAGAAAACCTACCGCGCTTCGCTTGGTCAACCCCTCAGCGGCAAAAATTAAAATTTTTACCGCTTCGGCGTTATAACCTCACACTCAATCTTTTATCACGAAGTCATGATTGAATCGCGAGTGGTCGGCAGATTGCGATAAACGGTCACATTAAATTTAACCTGACTATTCCACTGCAACAACTGAACGGACTGGAAACACTGGTCATAATCATGGTGGCGAATAAGTACGCGTTCTTGCAAATCACCAGAAGGCGGTTCCTGAATGAATGGGAAGCCTTCAAGAAGGTGATAAGCAGGAGAAACATACGAAGGCGCATAACGATACCACTGACCCTCAGCAATCTTAAACTTCTTAGACGAATCACCAGAACGGAAAACATCCTTCATAGAAATTTCACGCGGCGGCAAGTTGCCATACAAAACAGGGTCGCCAGCAATATCGGTATAAGTCAAAGCACCTTTAGCGTTAAGGTACTGAATCTCTTTAGTCGCAGTAGGCGGAAAACGAACAAGCGCAAGAGTAAACATAGTGCCATGCTCAGGAACAAAGAAACGCGGCACAGAATGTTTATAGGTCTGTTGAACACGACCAGAAAACTGGCCTAACGACGTTTGGTCAGTTCCATCAACATCATAGCCAGATGCCCAGAGATTAGAGCGCATGACAAGTAAAGGACGGTTGTCAGCGTCATAAGAGGTTTTACCTCCAAATGAAGAAATAACATCATGGTAACGCTGCATGAAGTAATCACGTTCTTGGTCAGTATGCAAATTAGCATAAGCAGCTTGCAGACCCATAATGTCAATAGATGTGGTAGAAGTCGTCATTTGGCGAGAAAGCTCAGTCTCAGGAGGAAGCGGAGCAGTCCAAATGTTTTTGAGATGGCAGCAACGGAAACCATAACGAGCATCATCTTGATTAAGCTCATTAGGGTTAGCCTCGGTACGGTCAGGCATCCACGGCGCTTTAAAATAGTTGTTATAGATATTCAAATAACCCTGAAACAAATGCTTAGGGATTTTATTGGTATCAGGGTTAATCGTGCCAAGAAAAGCGGCATGGTCAATATAACCAGTAGTGTTAACAGTCGGGAGAGGAGTGGCATTAACACCATCCTTCATGAACTTAATCCACTGTTCACCATAAACGTGACGATGAGGGACATAAAAAGTAAAAATGTCTACAGTAGAGTCAATAGCAAGGCCACGACGCAATGGAGAAAGACGGAGAGCGCCAACGGCGTCCATCTCGAAGGAGTCGCCAGCGATAACCGGAGTAGTTGAAATGGTAATAAGACGACCAATCTGACCAGCAAGGAAGCCAAGATGGGAAAGGTCATGCGGCATACGCTCGGCGCCAGTTTGAATATTAGACATAATTTATCCTCAAGTAAGGGGCCGAAGCCCCTGCAATTAAAATTGTTGACCACCTACATACCAAAGACGAGCGCCTTTACGCTTGCCTTTAGTACCTCGCAACGGCTGCGGACGACCAGGGCGAGCGCCAGAACGTTTTTTACCTTTAGACATTACATCACTCCTTCTGCACGTAATTTTTGACGCACGTTTTCTTCTGCGTCAGTAAGAACGTCAGTGTTTCCTGCGCGTACACGCAAGGTAAACGCGAACAATTCAGCGGCTTTAACCGGACGCTCGACGCCATTAATAATGTTTTCCGTAAATTCAGCGCCTTCCATGATGAGACAGGCCGTTTGAATGTTGACGGGATGAACATAATAAGCAATGACGGCAGCAATAAACTCAACAGGAGCAGGAAAGCGAGGGTATCCTACAAAGTCCAGCGTACCATAAACGCAAGCCTCAACGCAGCGACGAGCACGAGAGCGGTCAGTAGCAATCCAAACTTTGTTACTCGTCAGAAAATCGAAATCATCTTCGGTTAAATCCAAAACGGCAGAAGCCTGAATGAGCTTAATAGAGGCCAAAGCGGTCTGGAAACGTACGGATTGTTCAGTAACTTGACTCATGATTTCTTACCTATTAGTGGTTGAACAGCATCGGACTCAGATAGTAATCCACGCTCTTTTAAAATGTCAACAAGAGAATCTCTACCATGAACAAAATGTGACTCATATCTAAACCAGTCCTTGACGAACGTGCCAAGCATATTAAGCCACTTCTCCTCATCCAACGCGTCAGTTTTTGACAGAATCGTTAGTTGATGGCGAAAGGTCGCAAAGTAAGAGCTTCTCGAGCTGCGCAAGGATAGGTCGAATTTTCTCATTTTCCGCCAGCAGTCCACTTCGATTTAATTCGTAAACAAGCAGTAGTAATTCCTGCTTTATCAAGATAATTTTTCGACTCATCAGAAATATCCGA
The DNA here is from genome assembly GCF_900537075.1 of Tropicibacter sp. Alg240-R139. Classification (GTDB taxonomy): domain Bacteria; phylum Pseudomonadota; class Alphaproteobacteria; order Rhodobacterales; family Rhodobacteraceae; genus Falsiruegeria. Next base: position 2,092 of record NZ_UNRA01000014.1, on the reverse strand, counting down.
AAGTGTTAACTTCTGCGTCATGGAAGCGATAAAACTCTGCAGGTTGGATACGCCAATCATTTTTATCGAAGCGCGCATAAATTTGAGCAGATTTGTCGTCACAGGTTGCGCCGCCAAAACGTCGGCTACAGTAACTTTTCCCAGCCTCAATCTCATCTCTCTTTTTGCGTTCTGCTTCAATATCTGGTTGAACGGCGTCGCGTCGTAACCCAGCTTGGTAAGTTGGATTAAGCACTCCGTGGACAGATTTGTCATTGTGAGCATTTTCATCCCGAAGTTGCGGCTCATTCTGATTCTGAACAGCTTCTTGGGAAGTAGCGACAGCTTGGTTTTTAGTGAGTTGTTCCATTCTTTAGCTCCTAGACCTTTAGCAGCAAGGTCCATATCTGACTTTTTGTTAACGTATTTAGCCACATAGAAACCAACAGCCATATAACTGGTAGCTTTAAGCGGCTCACCTTTAGCATCAACAGGCCACAACCAACCAGAACGTGAAAAAGCGTCCTGCGTGTAGCGAACTGCGATGGGCATACTGTAACCATAAGGCCACGTATTTTGCAAGCTATTTAACTGGCGGCGATTGCGTACCCGACGACCAAAATTAGGGTCAACGCTACCTGTAGGAAGTGTCCGCATAAAGTGCACCGCATGGAAATGAAGACGGCCATTAGCTGTACCATACTCAGGCACACAAAAATACTGATAGCAGTCGGCGTGTGAATCATTAGCCTTGCGACCCTCGGCAGCAAGAACCATACGACCAATATCACGAAAATAGTCACGCAAAGCATTGGGATTATCATAAAACGCCTCTAATCGGTCGTCAGCCAACGTGAGAGTGTCAAAAACGATAAACCAACCATCAGCATGAGCCTGTCGCATTGCATTCATCAAACGCTGAATAGCAAAGCCTCTACGCGATTTCATAGTGGAGGCCTCCAGCAATCTTGAACACTCATCCTTAATACCTTTCTTTTTGGGGTAATTATACTCATCGCGAATATCCTTAAGAGGGCGTTCAGCAGCCAGCTTGCGGCAAAACTGCGTAACCGTCTTCTCGTTCTCTAAAAACCATTTTTCGTCCCCTTCGGGGCGGTGGTCTATAGTGTTATTAATATCAAGTTGGGGGAGCACATTGTAGCATTGTGCCAATTCATCCATTAACTTCTCAGTAACAGATACAAACTCATCACGAACGTCAGAAGCAGCCTTATGGCCGTCAACATACATATCACCATTATCGAACTCAACGCCCTGCATACGAAAAGACAGAATCTCTTCCAAGAGCTTGATGCGGTTATCCATCTGCTTATGGAAGCCAAGCATTGGGGATTGAGAAAGAGTAGAAATGCCACAAGCCTCAATAGCAGGTTTAAGAGCCTCGATACGCTCAAAGTCAAAATAATCAGCGTGACATTCAGAAGGGTAATAAGAACGAACCATAAAAAAGCCTCCAAGATTTGGAGGCATGAAAACATACAATTGGGAGGGTGTCAATCCTGACGGTTATTTCCTAGACAAATTAGAGCCAATACCATCAGCTTTACCGTCTTTCCAGAAATTGTTCCAAGTATCGGCAACAGCTTTATCAATACCATGAAAAATATCAACCACACCAGAAGCAGCATCAGTGACGACATTAGAAATATCCTTTGCAGTAGCGCCAATATGAGAAGAGCCATACCGCTGATTCTGCGTTTGCTGATGAACTAAGTCAACCTCAGCACTAACCTTGCGAGTCATTTCTTTGATTTGGTCATTGGTAAAATACTGACCAGCCGTTTGAGCTTGAGTAAGCATTTGGCGCATAATCTCGGAAACCTGCTGTTGCTTGGAAAGATTGGTGTTTTCCATAATAGACGCAACGCGAGCAGTAGACTCCTTCTGTTGATAAGCAAGCATCTCATTTTGTGCATATACCTGGTCTTTCGTATTCTGGCGTGAAGTCGCCGACTGAATGCCAGCAATCTCTTTTTGAGTCTCATTTTGCATCTCGGCAATCTCTTTCTGATTGTCCAGTTGCATTTTAGTAAGCTCTTTTTGATTCTCAAATCCGGCGTCAACCATACCAGCAGAGGAAGCATCAGCACCA
>NZ_UNRA01000013.1 GCF_900537075.1 Tropicibacter sp. Alg240-R139 | reverse complement strand
AGATGTGTATAAGAGKCAGCCCATATCCTGCGCGATCTCGCGGAACCGCGCGACATCTTCGTCGACGCTGGTTTCGGTGCCGTGAAATTCCAGAAACAGATGCGGTTTTTCCGGCAGGTTCAACAAGGGATCGTATTGATTCACGCCGCGCATCTGAATCTCGTCCAGAAATTCGGCGCGGGCCACGGGTATACCGCATTGGATGGTCAATATGACCGTCTGCACCGCCTCTTGGATGGAGTCGAAATGGCAGGTGGCTGCGGCGATGTGTTCAGGCTGGCCGAACAGGCGCACCGTCAGTTCGGTCATAATGCCCAACGTCCCTTCAGAGCCGACAAACAGCCGGTTCGGATCACGCGCGCGTCGGCGGTGACAACTTCGAGCGCCAGAACAGTATCCGCCATCGTGCCATAGCGCACGGTGTTGGTGCCCGATGCCCGCGTGGCCGCCATGCCGCCGAGCGTCGCGTTGGCACCTGGATCGACGGTGAACATCAGACCGGTCGCCCGACGTTCTTCCGCAAGCTGTTCGCGGGTGACGCCGGGTTGGACAACGGCGCACAGGTTCTCGGGTTGCACATCAAGTACCCGGCTCATGCGCGAGGTATCCACCGACACCCCACCATGAACGGGAATGACATGCCCTTCGAGCGAGGATCCGACACCAAAAGGCACAATCGGACAGGCATGTTCGGCGCAGATCGACACGACCCGAGCCACTTCGGCGGTTGTTTCGGGAAACACGACCGCATCCGGCGGCGCCACATCAAAACGCGATGCATCCCGCCCATGCAGGTCGCGAATACTGTCCCCGGTCGAAAGGCGATCGCCAAAAACCGCGCGAAGTTTGGCGATGGCAAGGTGGCGGTCTGACGTCATGCGACTTGATCCTGGGTGCAGCGAGAAGAGTCATCCGAATGGCTTTTCGGTTTGATGCTGTGGATATGGATACAAGCGTTAATCTGTCTAATGAAACAATCTCATCGCGCCAATAAGAAGTACAAATATGTTTTTAATAACAACGGCATAGGTTATTTTAATCTGTCGATAATTCTAGTGGGACTTCACCGGAGAAGGGTGCGCTGTCGAGCGAATGCCGACTCAATTCGACATGTCCGGTGCACAATCACAACAGGCGAATGTTAGCCTTGCGTATGAAAAGACAGTCTTCAATGGCATTGCGAACAAAACGCGACGCTAGTCGGCTGTAATGTCTTCGAACATCTCGTGTGATGCCTCAGGCATATTTAGGTTGTCGCGAGCCCAGACACTTTCATCCAAAGGTACAAAACGTCCTTCTTCCTGCACCGGAAAGCGGATTGCCTCGCCCGGGAATACATCTGCGCGCACCTTGCTGTCTTCAACTACGACCGCGCCGTTCACCACCACATAGGGGATGCCGGTCGTCGGAAGTGTCCCCACATAATAGTCCGAATTATCAATGACATTTCGGGGATCAAGCACAACGATATCTGCGGCCATTCCCTCTTGCATCCTGCCCCGGATCTGCATTGATTTCAGCCCCGTGTCGCCCAAGTGTTTGGCCACGTTATAGCTAAATGTTGCCAGAACATGCATCAAAGGGATGTCATGTTCGCGCGCTAGCCTAAGGCTCTTGCCGTGCGACCCGGCGGTTCGGGGATGGGCGTTCGGGATGTCCTCATAAGCGATATCCCATGGAAGCTGGTCCCAACCGCCTGGAACCATCATCGCGTCACTGGCCATAACCACGCCTGGAAGCGCCACCCAGGCCGGTATGTCTTCAACTGGCATCTTGTAGAGGATGATCTGTTTGGTTGGGTCTTCTACCACGTCCTTTTCATAGCGGGCGCGGTGATAGAATTCACCGGTTTCAGGGTCTTGCAAGGTTTCTTCGTACGAATTGCCCAGCTCGTCTATCCAAACTTCAGGGGCGACAAACGCGGCGTTGATCGTGGTGGACCCGGCGGCATAGGGATAATATTCGCCCCAGATGTTGTAGCCTTGGTTCTGCAGGCCGATGATCAACTCCTGAACTTGCCGCCAGCCGTCGTTGTTGAAGTGGTTCACACTCAAAGGGACGTCAAGTGCGGCGGCATTCGCCAATACTTCTTGAATTCCGTTCACCGTTGTTGTCGACGTTCCAGGCGTATAGCGGGTGTGAACAAAGGTCGCCCGATCATAGGAACCGCCGAGCCGTTGCACCTCAAACATCTCTCTGGCCGTTGCGCCGGGAAAGTAACCCACAGTTGAGGCAACGCCAACTGCCCCAAGCCGCAATCCTTGATCGATTATCCCAAGGGCCTCGTTGCCGGTTTCCAAGTCGACCACACCGTCGGCCCAGTTTTTCCCACCACGCGCACTCAACACAGCACCCGGGGCATCAAAGCCACCGGAATGGCCATCCAGCACAGCGGCGCGGGCGAATTCGTGGCTGGATGCTGTGCCATAGTTCACTTGTGACCGGCCTGCATGCATTTCGTACCATTCATTTATGAAACGCCCATCGGCACCCGCTTCGAGGTCCATTGCAGTGGTGACCCCATCCCGAAGCGCAAGTTTGTACCCGACTGGGCGCGTCCAGTGAAAATGCTGATCGATAAAGCCTGCGGTAACGAGATGACCTGACGCATCAATCGTTTTGGTGCCCGACAAATCGTCTTTGGTAATGGCGGCAATCTGGCCGTCCTTGACGCCAACATTCGCAATCGCGTCATACCTGGTTTCAGGATCCATGACACGGCCATTTAAGATTACCAAATCGTAGTCCTGAGCAATAGCGCCAGAGGCTGTGAACAACCCTACCCCAATAACCGTTGCGGCTGAAAGAAATGTATGTCGAGCAGGTGTCATGAACATTCTCTTTTTCCCGGAGTGTTGTTGCAATTTTTTACCGAGCTGTTTTCTTGGCCCAATCGCCTGTGGGTCAATGGCATACTAAACTTCTCATGAAAATCTGCGCAAGGCCGCAGCCGTTCAATCAACGACCGACTTTCTGGCTTCACAGTGTGCAAAGACAGACGGGCGACAAAGTTGTCAAATGTGGTCGTAGGGTGTCAGTGCACCAAGGTGCAAAATCCAAAAACGGCCATTGGTCGATTGCGTATAGCAGATTTTCTTAGCCTGCGTGGAGCCCAAATTCTAACGGAAAGCGGAAGAAAACACCGCTACACTAAGCGGTCCCGCAGTGCTCTGGGCTATCGCTCGCCTGTACCAGAGGCCATTCTTCCGATGGACCAAAGGTCAAACGTGCATTAACTTTCAATTTGGACCACTCAACGAAAAAAAGTCAGCTGGTTCCATGTATCAGGGAATATTCGGTACAATGTCCCTCTCTGAGAGGTGGCCAAAGCGAAAGCACCCAAGTAGTTCTAGCGCCTCCTTCTCCTCAAGGAAAATGGTCCTGTGTTCGATCTTCCCGCGCAGCGCGCGCATCTATCCGAAAAATATGACTTGAACCCATCTCCTGACCTGGCGGCTCGATTGGGGCATATCTATGAACGTATGTCCCGCGTTGTAACGCCTGCCGATTGGATGATCTTCGCCCCGTATGTGAAGGCGATCAATGACCTCAAGGCCGAACGGAATGCGGTTGTTCTTGGTCACAACTACATGACGCCGGAAATCTATCATGGGATCTCGGATTTTGGTGGTGATAGCCTGCAGCTTGCGATTAAGGCAACCGAAGTCGAAGCGGATGTGATCGTGCAATGTGGTGTGCACTTCATGGCGGAAACATCCAAAATCCTCAGCCCGTCCAAAACGGTGCTTATGCCCGATATGGACGCGGGTTGTTCGCTTGCTGAATCCATTACGGCAGATGGTGTCGAAGAGATGCGCCGACGCTATCCAGGTGCTCCGGTGGTGTCGTATGTCAACACCACCGCCGAGGTTAAAGCGGCCTCTGACATTTGTTGTACTTCCTCGAATGCGGCGCAGATCGTGGCGGCACAAGACAGTGACACTGTCATCATGACGCCGGATCAGTATCTGGCGCAGAACGTGGCGCGTGACGTTCCACACAAGAATGTTGTCTGGTGGGAAGGGTCCTGCATTGTCCACGAACAATATTCAGCACGCGATTTGCGCGATTTTCGTGAATGGAATCCGGGAACGCGCCTGATCGCACACCCGGAGTGCCCTCCGGACGTCGTTGCTGAGGCTGATTTTTCTGGGTCGACCAGCGGCATCATCAAATATGTCACCGACGAAAAGCCCGAAAAAGCCCTGTTGATCACCGAATGTTCGATGGCATCGAACATTGCTGACAGTTTGCCCGAAGTGGAATTTGTCGGCCCTTGTAACATGTGTCCCTACATGAAGAAGATCACGCTGGAGAAGGTGCTTTACGCGTTGGACACTATGACTGGTCAGGTCGAGGTTGATGTGGAAATCGCGTCAAAGGCACGGCTGTCTGTTCAGCGAATGATCGACCTGTCCCGTCAGTTGGGAATCTGACCCGTTCAATGCATGAGGTCTCGACAGATCGCGTTGTCATCATTGGTGCAGGGCTGGCTGCTGTTTACGCAGCCCTGATGTTGTCCCCTTGTCCGGTGATTATGATATCGCCGGAACCCTTGGGAACTGGCGCAAGCTCGTCCTGGGCTCAGGGAGGCATTGCTGCGGCGATGGCCGAGACGGACAGCGCCGCTGCGCACGCACGCGATACAATCCGTGCCGGCGCTGGATCGGTTCTGAGTGACATGGCGGCGTTTGTTACAAAAGAAGCCCGCGAGCATGTTCTGGCGCTTCAGGATTTCGGTACCAGGTTTGACCGTTCTGACGAGGGTGCGTTCCTGCTGTCGCGCGAGGCCGCACACAGTGCGGCCCGAGTGGTTCGCGTCAAGGGAGATCAGGCCGGGGCCGAAATCATGCGGGCGCTGGTTGCGGAGCTTCGCCAAACGCCTTCTGTGCAGGTGGTCGAAGGGATCACTGCCATTAAATTGGAAAGCGATGGTGAACGGGTCGACGGCGTTCACCTGTCCAGCGCGGGTTCTGCTGGCACGGGAACCGTCCTTTTGCGTGGCAGCGCATATGTGCTGGCCAGCGGCGGGGCTGCTGGACTTTACGATCTGACGACAAATCCTAAGCAGGTTCGTGGTCAAGGGGTTGGAATGGCAGCGCGCGCTGGAGCACGCATCGCGGACGCTGAATTCGTACAGTTTCATCCGACGTCCATAGACGTGGGCGATGATCCCGCACCCTTGGCGACCGAGGCTCTGCGCGGCGAAGGTGCGGTCCTGATAAACAATCAGGGCCACCAGTTTATGCTGGAACAGCATCCGGACGCAGAACTAGCGCCACGTGATGTGGTTGCCCGCGCGGTCTATCAGCAGACGCAAGCGGGCAATCGTCCCGCTCTTGATACCCGTGCTTCGATCGGATCGGACATTGTGTCTAGGTTTCCTACTGTCGCCCAAGCTTGCATTCGAAACGGTCTGAACCCATCTACTTCGCCCATTCCGGTTGCTGCCGCAGCGCATTATCACATGGGTGGCGTGGCGACCGACAAGACGGGGCGTACGTCCCTTGCTGGGCTTTGGGCCTGCGGTGAAGTTGCCTCCACCGGGCTGCATGGTGCAAATCGGCTGGCGTCGAACGGTCTTCTTGAAGCGTTGGTGTTTGCCCGGGCATGCGCAAGGGATATCGCGCCCCGGATCCAATCAAGGGATGTTGGGCCTGTTGTTCTGGGGCTCAGTGATCAGGCGCGCGGCGACGATCCCGCAGCTGTCGCGGCGCTGCGAAAGGTCATGACAAACGGTGTTGGCGTTGTCCGCGATGGTGATGGCTTGCGCCTGGCTTTGTCCGAAATTGCACGCCTAGAAGCCGAAAACACAAATTCGCCCGCATTTCTCAATATGGCAGCTGCGGCAACCATGATCGCGGCCGCAGCTTTACAGCGACAGGAAAGCCGGGGGGCGCATTGTCGCTCTGATTTTCCACAAGCTGCACCTTCTCCGGGACAACGCTCAGTTCTGACGCTCAGCCAGGCGTTGGACATCCGCAATACCATATCCAAGGACTTCGCATGACCTTTGCCGACCTTCCTGAATTCATCCTAGAACCCATCGTGCGTGTCGCCTTGATCGAAGATCTGGGCACATATGGGGATGTAACGTCGCGCACAGTCGTTCCGGCGGGCAATACCTACGTTGCACGGCTCAATGCGCGCGAAGATGCGGTGGTGTCGGGTTTGCAGGTTGCCGCGTTGGCGTTTCGTCTGGTCGACCCGTCGCTTGCGGTCGTTCTCCTCAAGGCTGACGGTAGCCATTGCATGGCGGGTGACGCACTGATGGAAATTCGGGGAAACGCGATCTCGATCCTGTCAGCAGAACGGGTTGCCTTGAACTTTGCCGGACGTTTGACCGGGGTGGCGACACTCACCGCGTCCTTTGTGGCGCAAACCCAAGGGACCGATGCGCGTATCACCTGCACACGTAAAACCACCCCGGGCTTGCGCCTTGTCGAAAAGCAGGCCGTTCTGCATGGCGGCGGTTTCAATCACCGATACTCTCTATCTGACGCGATCCTGATCAAGGACAACCATATCGCCGCAGCCGGTGGTGTTCGCTCAGTTCTAAAGGCCGCCGCCGCGAAAGCCTCGCATATGATGAAGGTCGAAATCGAGGTCGACACATTGGCGCAACTATCCGAAGTGCTGGAAACCGGCGGTGCGGATGTGGTGTTGTTAGACAATATGCCGCCCGAGACTTTGGTCAAAGCCGTTGAAATGGTGAACGCTACATTGGTGACTGAAGCTTCGGGTAACGTGTCGCTGGATACCGTAGCGGCCATCGCCGCGACAGGGGTGAACTACATCTCGTCAGGTGCATTGACGCATTCCTACAAGACGATCGACCTGGGACTGGATTTCTAAGTACCGAAACTTTGGGGTCAATAGATTTGCGGTCGACGGGTGACCCAGGATCTGGAAAAATGACCCGCCCAACTTTAGTTTGGGGCACTGTGCTGATTCTTTGAGCGATAAGCTGTCGAAAGACACCTCTGTGTGCTGGTCAATGGCCGGACGCAGTACAATCAGGGAAGCTCAATGCCCAAAATTTTGTTTCAACTGCCCGACGGCAGCAAGATGGATGTTGCGGCCGATAACGGCATAACGCTCATGGAAGCGGCACGCGCGGCCAATGTCTCTGGAATCGATGCCAACTGTGGCGGAGCTTGTGCGTGCTCCACATGTCACGTCTACGTTGACCCGGAATGGGTCTCACGGTTTCCGTCTCGCGAAGACATGGAAGCTGACATGCTTGATTTTGCCATCGACCCTGATGAAACCACCTCACGTTTGGCGTGCCAGCTCAAAATTGACGACAGCTTTAATGGATTGCTGGTGCGCGTGCCCAACGAGCAAGCGCCCTGACTTTCGAAGCGCTGCCACTGGAACTTATTAGCATTTGGGAGGAACCATGCTAAACATTGACGATCTTTTTGACCATCTTTCACGTGTTGACACCGGTCGGCCGGTGTTCACCGACTTTGCTGGTCGAACCTTTTCGCGTCCCCAATTCGCAACGTTAACTCGTCAGGTGGCGGGTGGCCTTGAAGGCTTGGGGCTGACGGCTGGCTCGGCAGTGTCGATCATTGGTCTGAATTCGGTTGAATTCATCGCCTCTTTCTTTGGCGCCATGCTTGCGGGCAATGTCGCCTCCCCGCTGAACATTCGGTGGTCGCCACCCGAAATGGTTCACGCATTGAATGATTCCGGTGCTGAATGCCTGTTTATTGACGATGTGTTCCTGCCAATGTTGCCCGCGTTGAAAGAGAATGCTCCCAAGCTCAAGCACGTCATTCACATCGGCAAGGAAAACACGCCGGAAGGCGCGATTCCGTTTGCCGATGTGCTGACGGATCCGATCACGCTTGATCCGGCTCGCGACCCCGACAGCGAGGCGGTCATCGTCTACACAGGCGGCACTACAGGCATGCCAAAGGGTGTGGTTCAGACTCAGTGTTCTATTTTGGCCAGTGTTATGTCGATGGTCATGGCTGACCTGCCGGCTGCCAAGAACATCATGGCTTTGGGTATGCCGATGTTCCACACGATTGGCTGGAGCACAGCGTTGCAGCGTTTGATCCAACGCGAAGCCAGTGCGGTGGTCATGCCAATGCTGCGCCCTGATCTTTTTGCTGCCGCGATCGAAAAATTCGGTGCCAACTGTATTGGTGCTGTACCTGCGGTCCTGCAGGCCTTGACGCTTGATGCCCACCTTGCGCCCGAATTGAGGGAAAAGGTGATCGAAGTCGTCTACGGTGCGTCTCCGATTTCAGAAGGTGCTCTCAAGTTGGTTCTGGGTGTCTTCCCGAATGCGCAATTGCGTCAGGGATATGGCATGTTCGAAGTCGGCATGCTGGTGTTTTTGGATCACCAGTTTCACGTCGGCGACATGGCACGGATCGACGGGGCAGGGCAGGTTGCTGCGCCGTATGTCAAACTGCGGATCGAAGATGAAGACGGTAACGAATTGCCAACAAACACGCCCGGCGAGATTGTCTTCTATGGCCCGACTTTGATGAAGGGATACCTGAACCAACCCGACGCAACCGCAGCAGTGATGCGCAACGGTGGATTGCGGACTGGTGACGTGGGTGAAGTCGACGAAATGGGAATCGTCTACGTTCGTGACAGGATGAAGGACATGATCATCACTGGTGGTGAGAATGTCTATTCCGCAGAAGTCGAACGCGTGGTTTCCACTCATTCCGATGTTGCAGACGTCGCTGTCATCGGCGTTCCGCACGCGGAATGGGGTGAAGCGGTTCACGCGGTCATCGTTCCGGCCGGTGAGGCGCGCCTGACTGCCGATCAGCTCCGAGAGTTCTGCAAAGCGTCCCTCGCGGGATACAAGTGCCCTCTTTCGGTGTCATTCTCGGATGAATTGCCCCGTTCTGCGATGATGAAGGTTCTCAAGCACGAGCTTCGCGCCAAAGTGCTTGAGGCAGCGGCATGACACCGCTCGATGTTGCCGGGCGTCTCGCTGAAATGCGTGACGCCTATCAGGCGGACCCAAACCCCGATTACAAAACGCGCAAGGATCGGTTGGTACGTCTGGAGAAGGGGTTGCTGGCCTATGAAGACAGGCTGATCGCGGCTATGCAGACTGATTTCAGCCACCGCAGCGCGATCGAGTGCAAGAACTATGACCTGACGGCCAGTATTGCAGAAATTCGATCAGCGCGGCGCCATCTGCGTAAATGGATGCGCCCGCGGCGGTATGGTATGCCGTTGTACCTGTTGCCCGCACGCGGCCGGGTCCACCCACAGCCGTTAGGCGTTGTAGGTATTCTGGCTCCCTGGAACTTCCCGGTCTATCTGGTCATCTCTCCCTTGGTGCCAGCTTTGGCCGCTGGTAACCGGGTCATTGTCAAACCTTCAGAGATTACCCCGCACACGTCGGATGTTTTACAAAAGATGTTTGCAGAGTTTTTTAGCCCGCTTGAGATCACAACCGTTCTGGGCGGGCCGGAAGCGGCAGCAGGTGTGACCCAGCTACCGTTGGATCACTTGTTGTTCACTGGGTCCACGCCGGTTGGTCGGATCATTGCCGAACAGGCGGCGAAAAATCTGACTCCGGTTACGCTGGAACTGGGCGGGAAATCCCCAACGATTGTTGGAAAACACGGGAATATCGAGCGTGCGGCTCGCCGGGTTGCCTATGGCAAATGCATGAATGCCGGGCAAATTTGCGTGTCGCCTGACTATGCCCTGGTTCCCAGGGAAAAGATGAACGAGTTTACGGCTGCGGTCGAACGTTGGATGCACAAGTTCTATGGGGAATTTGTGGGCAACCCGGACTATTCCGCCATCGTGTCGGATAAGCATCGTACCCGTATTCGCGAACTTGTCGAAGAAGCCGAATCCGCCGGAACCAAAACCGTCCGGTTGGAACGGGCAACGGACGATGAAAACCGTGTCGAACCACCTGTTCTGCTTGTTGATCCGTCACAGGATCTGCGTGTGATGCAAGAAGAGATTTTTGGTCCGATCCTTCCGGTTATTCCCTATGACACAGCCGAAGACGCGTTGCGTTACGTGTCCGAGCGTGATCGACCACTGGCGCTGTATGTCTTCTCGGAAGACCGAAAAGAAAAGGCGTTCTGGACAGAAAAGTCTATTTCGGGTGGATTGCTGTTGAATGACACGGTGATGCATGTTGCCGCTGACACATTGCCGTTTGGTGGTGTTGGCGCCTCGGGAATTGGTGCCTATCATGGCGTTACCGGATTTGAACGTTTCAGCCATATGAAACCGGTGATGACGCAGGCCCGTCTAAATGGCGCATTTCTGTTTGAACCTCCGATGAAGGGGCTGCGGGCCAAAGGCGCGGATCTATATCGAAAGATCGTTTGACGACGCAGGGGTAGCACGCTGCCCCTGCTAATTCGAAGCTATCTTATGAGCTTCAAAGCAATCTGTTGTCTTTGGCGAATCTGGCAGCGCTTGTTCGGTTTTTCACGTCCAATTTCGAGAACAGATTGTTGAGGTGCCACTTTACAGTGGACAGCTTGATCGACAGCCGGTCGGCAATATCCTGATTGCTGAGACCCGCATCCAAAAAGCCGATAAGTTCAAGTTCGCGGGTCGTGAGTTGCAAGTCACCAGGTGATGCAACCTCTGCAACAATCGGCAAGTTCTCTTCGCTGTTGTTCTGCCCAACCGCGCGTTTGAAAATGCGCCAAACAGCCGGGTCACGGCCGATGGTGGCCCGATCCCCTGCCATCATCAGATTTGGTAAAATCGGCTCGATCAAAGATTTTTCCATCAAGATGGGGCGTACCAGCCCACCATCAAAAGCCCGTTCAGTCGTGCGGATCAGCTGTCGCTGCGCTTCGTGATGCTTGTCAAATTGCCAAAGGGCTGCGGCCCGCAGCAACTCGGCGTGGTTTTGCAACAACGCGTTCGAGTCCTTCTGACAGCGAGAAATGACAGGCATGAGTTTTTTGAGAGCTTCTTCAGGGTCCCCGTCGAGGATGTTTTGGCGCGCCATCAGTATCTCATAGCGGTTTCGCGCATTCCAGAATGCGGGTTGGAAGTCCAGTCCGGACTCGGTTGCAAAGACAACCCTGTCTTCCAGATCAAGCAGTTGCTCGGATATTTCGGATTTGGCTGCGCCATTCACCTGCTGAAACTCGATCTTGTCGATGGCATAGATCAATCGAGTGGCATGCGAACGTAGCCAACCCTCTGGCAACGAGAGATGATCGTCGCATTTGAGATGCCGCATGGCTGATGCCACCATTATCGTCATGGCGGGCAGACCGAATTCCTGGTTGGCACTGGGGACATTGCCAAATTCTTCGCGCGCCTCAAAGTCATAACCACGATACCAGGTCATCAGACTGGCAATTTGACGAACCAGGCGGTTAACACCCCGATTGTCGATTAAACGGTGCTCGGCTAGGTTTACTGCCTTCCAAGCATGAGTTTCTGCATCAATGATGCGCCCGCGGTAAAGCGCCAGAAAGCTGTCCAAAACCATAAGCCAGCAGCGCGCAAAGATGCTGGTACTTCTTTCCACCGAGAACATCGCGCGGTTGAGTTCGGTCTGAGCGCGGCGAAAATCCCCTTTACCCAGCTCGCAAATTGCCGACGCGCCGTACATCCCGGAATTGGTTAGTTCATTCCCGAATTCGCCGCCATTCTTCCAGGCCGCGACGGATGCAATAAGGCCATCCTGATCGTCACTGAAAATAGAATGGACCGCCCGAATGACCGTTTGCTCGCGCGATGGCAGGGCACCAATCTCTTCGTCTTGCACCTGCCGCCAATGGCCGCCAAATATCAGGCACCACTGGTACCAATAAGACAAGTTTGGTGACAACGTGCATCCAAGGTTCTCGGCTTCTCGAATCCAGTCGACGAACAGTTGCGCGTTTCCTTCGTTTCCCAATTCGCTTTCGGAATAGTCCGATAGCAGCTGTATGATCCTGTCCTCGTCGCCAATTCTAAGCGCATAACCAACGGCCAACGCCGTCTCGCCGCGCTGAACGTGCCAATCGCAGGCCCGGACCAGGAATGTTGAAAGCGAAGGGTTCAGATTACTGGTCTTCTGATCCTTCAGGAATTCCTGGAACATCAGGTGAAACCGAAAGGTTTGAGTGGCGTCGCTGTCCTGTACGATAAAGCTGTTGTTGTTGACCTCACTCAAAAGATCATGCGCTCGTCCGGGGTCGTCGAACAGAACCGATATCATTTCGGGCGAGAAGGAATCCAGATGAGCCAGTGCCACTAAGAAATTCTGCCGCTCCTTTGGAGCACTTTGAAACAGGGACTTGTTCAGATAGTTTGCGACTTCGATACGAGAGCCGGAAAAATCTAACGAAGCCCGTGTTCCGGATCTTTGTTCCAAAAGCTGTTTGAGCAGCAAAAGGCCAACTGGCCACCCTTCAGTCCGACGTATCAACTCTTCGACAAAGGGCGTGTCGTGTCGGCTTACATTGGCCTGCACCATTGTGTGGGCTTCGTCCGGGAAAAGGCCAGATCCGTTGTTGCCAGAACGCGGGCGTCATTGTCCAGGAGGAGATGTTCAAACTGAAAAGATGGCATGCTGCGGGATGAAACGACGAAGCGGGCCAACCCCTGTGTTTCCGACAGAAGGAGTTCAAAGTAGCGGTTCGTGTCCTGATTTTCGGTAAAGTTCCAGTTGTCGATAAAGACTGTGACTTCGGAATTTTCGGCAAACTGTCGGAGCAGGGACACAAAGTCATCCGTTGGTTGCGGCATTTTCTGAAACAACGCAGCCAATTGAACTTTAAGACGATCCGGTAGATCTGCTGTTTGCGACACATCCTGATTTAGTGTCAGCCAGAGGCAAGGCATTTCGTGTCTGGTCAGCTCGTCAAAGACCTGGCTTAACAGAACTGACTTTCCATACCCCGATCCGGCGATCACCAGTGTCAACACGTTGGATTCCGCGGACCCAACCACTTCTGAAATCAATTGGGGCCTCTGAAGCAATCCCAGTTTGCGACGGGGCGGTCCCTGGAGCAGTGCTCGGCCGGTTGCTGCCGCCGTTCTCGTGTTTCGCCCAATTTGAGGAGTTTGTGACGCCATCGATTTTCCCGCTGTGCTTGCGATTGGCATGTGGGCCGGTGGTCTGAGTGATCGAAACGTCTGGCCCGTTTCGAGCCCCGTTCCGCGCGTTGTAATCACTCATTTGTCTCTATGTCGACAAGAGAGTAGCAGATCTATTTTCTGACGTCCCGAACTTTAGGTGGGGCGCAAATCCCGCCCAGGCCCGTAGTTCAATTCTCAAGACATCTTGATGCAGCCACGGGCCGCGCCACCGCAATGGATGGCTCAATGCCCGACTTTAGGTTGGGTTCTTAAGGTGGTCAGAGCGCGTATGCGGCGTTGTTCTCTTGAAGGTTCGAGAGAAGAGCGAAATTAGGGAGGAAGACTCTGTGAACAAGATAATCGCACCGGCTCTGTTGGGGATGGTCAACGCTGGCGTAGCTCAGGCCCAGGAAAGTAGCCCTTGGTATTTGCAGGCGGGCGTTGCCCACGTTGCTTTTCAAGAGCGGGCAGAAATTTCCATAGGTGGCGCACCTGTGGCAGGCGCTGATGGGGATCTCACTGACGAAACGACTATTGCCTTAGGCCTCGGCTATCGATTCCACGACAATTGGTCTTGAGCAGCCTCATCTGACTGGTCCAAGTTGATTGTTAGTGCATCATCGGCCTCTGATCCATCGGGATGATGGTTTCAGGCGCTGGCGGGCGATAGCCCAGTGCACTGTGGGGGCGTTTTGTGTTGTAGTGTCTCCTCCATTGTTCGATCAGGATTTGTGCTTCGCGCAAGCTGTAGAAGATTTCACCGTTGAGCAGCTCATCCCTGAACCGGCCATTGAAGCTTTCACAGTATCCGTTCTCCCACGGGCTCCCAGGTTCGATGTAAGCTGTCTTGGCG
>NZ_UNRA01000012.1 GCF_900537075.1 Tropicibacter sp. Alg240-R139 | reverse complement strand
GTCCAAGCACGCGGCAGGCGCGTCGCTCAGATACTTTGAGCTGGCTGCGGACATGATCGATGCAGGCACGACGACGAGCGGGGCTCAGTAGTTTCCCTTTGTGGCTTCCGTCAGGATCAGTTTGTCCAGCGTCAGATCTGAAACTGCGCGTCTCAGCCGCTCGTTCTCTTTCTGAAGCCGTTTCAGTTCTTTCAATTGATCAACACCCATTCCACCATACTTCTTCCGCCAGCGGTAATAGGTTTGCTCAACAACTCCGATCTGTCTGATCGCATCAAGACGGGACATCCCTTGCCCCATCAGAACTTCAACCTGCCGTAACTTCGAGACATTCTCTTCAGGCTTGGGTCGCTTTTTGCCATTCTTGGTCCTCCATTTCCTAAACATAACGGTGGACCAGTTCAGGTGGGGAGGCTCAAGCTGCTTTGCAGCTTTGGCGTTTCGGCGAGTTTGCACGAGAATGTCGAGCACGTCGCCATTTGCGGTGATCGCGCGCCACAACCAGTGCTTCTTGCCACGGATCATGATCACGACTTCGTCCATGTGCCACTTGTCATTCGGCCGTCGACGTTCCCGCCTGATGCAATCTGCAAAGTGTCGCCCAAAGCGATTGACCCACTGCCGAACCGCTTCCCGGCTGACCATAACACCCCTCGCAGCCAACAGATCCTCGACGTCAGCTGTGCTCAACGCAAAGCGGTGGTAAGCCCAAACCGCGTAGGCGATGATCTCACGAGGAAAGCGAAAACCCTTCAGGCGCGGCATAATCGTTGACATGTTCATAAGCGCGACTTAGCTGAGTCACTCAGCCTGAACAACTTGGCAATACCTTTCCTTCTCCCAGACCTATCAGATGAGAGATCAGGGGATGTCCACTCCATCAGAGCCAGAGCTCATTGCGCTCAGTCCAGACTTTATGGTCTCGCTCAATTTGTTGGAAGACACGGTAGCAAGTTGGTGCGTTCACCAAGCAAACGCGCTCTTGTCGCGGCTTGCGCCGCCTAATACGGGCACGCATACTTCCGCGAAGAAACACGCTGACTGTGGCGGAACTGTTAACCTCGTTAACTGATTTTTGAACCGGGTGTTCTTCTTGGTTGCGCCAGTCACTTTACGGCCTGACGCAGTACTTTTTTCGAGCTGCTGGCACTGCTGCGGTCGGGACAATTGGAGTTGCTACATCGTATGCCCCCCACAAAATACAAATACGTGCAAGTTGATCGAGATGGACCGGTTACGGTCGTAACGATTGATCGTCCAGAAGCTCTAAATGCGCTGCATTTGCCAGCGCATTTAGAGCTTGAGGCCGTTTTCGACGATTTTGGGCAAGATCCGGAGCAACTGGTTGCTATCTTAACCGGCCGAGGGGGGCGTTCTTTCTGTGCCGGAAACGATCTTAAACAAGCTGACAAAGATGAATTGAAATCAGTGCGCAGTGGATTTGCTGGCCTGACATCCCGTTTCGACCTCAATAAGCCGATCATTGCCGCTGTTAATGGCATTGCCTTTGGCGGAGGCTTTGAAACGGCCCTTTGTTGCGACATCGTTGTTGCCGAAGAAAATGCTGTTTTTGCTTTGCCGGAACCACGTGTGGGGCTGGTCGCCTTGGCTGGTGGTCTCCATCGTTTGCCCCGCGCCATCGGTCCCCAAAAGGCGTTGGAGATAATACTGACTTCTAGGCGTGTTACAGCCGCTGAAGGTAAAGATCTTGGGTTCGTCAATCGTGTCGAAACTGCCGAGCAACTCATGAACACGGCAAGAGAGATTGCAAACGAGATTTGCATTAGCAGTCCCCTTGCCGTTCGCGCGTCAAAGGAGGCCGTAATGAGAGGTCTTCAGAGCGACCTGAAATCTGCTATTGCCGAGCAGTTTGAATATCCGGGCGTAAAAGCCCTGCTCGCTTCGAGCGACATTACCGAAGGAACTCGTGCGTTTATAGAAAAGCGTACTCCGATTTGGTCATGAGTGTTGGTCAGTCAGGGCGGCGTACTTGTTATCTTCACGCTGGCGTCGTGGGTGAGTTGGCAGACTGGGCAACGAGGCGTTCACCCAATTCGCAAGCGATGAAGAATGTCCAAATGATCTCAGAAGTAAATGAATAGCTGGCCTACGGTCAGATAAAAGAAGGATAGGCAAAATGGTATTCGTGGCAGAGAGTTTACGATGCTAGGGGACAGCACTTCATCATATATCGTGGGTGCGTTTGAGCATCCAACCCGCCGTGCAGACGGAGTTTCCACTGCGAGATTGCATGCTGAAGTTGCACAAGGCGCCCTTGCCGACTGCGGCCTATCGCTCGATGATGTCGATGGATACTTCTGCGGCAGTGATGCGCCCGGTCATGGGCCGTTGTTGATTGCCGAATACATCGGGTTGAGGAACCTGAAGTACATCGACAGCACCGAGACGGGCGGGTCCTCGTATCTTTTGCATGTTGAGCATGCCGTTCAGGCGATTGCGCAGGGTCGCTGTAATGTCGCACTGATAACGATGGCAGACCGGCCGATCGCCGGCAATGCAGGGCATTCCATTGCAGGTGTCGATTTTTCAGCATCGCCAGATTTACCATTTATGCCGCCGGTGCCATTCGCGCCTGTGTACGGTTACGCAATGGTTGCCAAGCGGCACATGCATGAATTTGGAACGACCAGCGAGCAACTCGCGTGGGTTAAGGTGGCTGCTTCGCACCATGCGCAACACAACGAGAATGCTCGTCTGCGTCAGGTCGTTGACGTCGAAGACGTATTGAATTCGCCTATGGTTGCCGATCCTTTGCATAGGCTTGACTGCTGTGTCGTGACTGATGGCGGCGGCGCGATTGTTATCGCACGCAAAGAAATTGCAGAGTCATTGAACAGGCCACGGGTGCGGGTTGCCGGTACCGGTTCTGCCCTTCATCACAACAACGGGGGTTGGTTCGATCCCCTGACTTCGGCCGGTGTTGCCTCGGGTCGGACTGCCTTCGAAGAAGCGGGCGTTACACCACGCGATATACGCTATGCCTCGATCTACGACAGCTTCACGATCACTGTGCTTATCCAACTGGAAGATCTGGGGTTCTGCGACAAAGGGACAGGAGGGCGGTTCGTTGCCGATGGAAACCTGATTTCGGGTGTTGGCAGAATGCCGATCAATACCGACGGCGGTGGGCTATGCAACAACCATCCGGGCAACAAGGGAGGCATGACAAAATTGCTTGAAGCGGTGCGACAATGTCGCGGCGAAGCGCACCCTGAAGTGCAAGTAAAAAATCATGATTGGGTGCTGGCACATGGGACGGGCGGGATCATGCCTGGCGCACATGCTGCCGGAACAGTTATTTTGGCGGCGGGGTAGGATGTGATGGAAACAAGTTTTTCTCATTTGGACGGGTTAGAACAATTCTGGGATGGCGCTACCGAAGGTAAGCTGACGCTTCGCAAATGCGATGACTGTGACAAACTGTATTTTTACCCACGGCAATTGTGCCCGATGTGCGGCAGTGCATCGACACAATGGGTGGTCACGTCAGGCCGCGGAAGCGTTTATGCGCATTCCATCGTCAGGAGATCCAGACGCCTTGCCGCCACGGCAATCATCGAATTGGAAGAAGGCCCTCGCATTCCAACTGCGTTGGTCAATTGCGACGTGCACCAGGTCCAGATCGGCGACACCGTCGAAGTTTCCTTTCAGCAGAAGAAGGATGCGCTACCTTCTCTGGCGTTCACAACAACCGCCGCGCAAGAGGCGCGCGCCTATTCTGAAACTGCGCAGACGTCGTCCACGAGCATCCCAGGGATTGAGCCAGGCGATCACACCGCCGATTACACTCAGGCAGCTGTGATAGGCGCCGGTCGTATGGGAGCAGGCATCTCAACTGCCTTGTTACTCGCCGATATTCCAGTAATCCTCATCGATCAGGATCCCGACGCGTTAAATGGCGCACGTGAGGGGATTATTTCTCTTCTTGAGGTCAGTGTTTCAAAGGGCAAACTCACGGAACAGCAAGCCTCGCAGTGCCTTGCAAACCTCAATACTGATACTCAGATGCAAGCGATTTCAGGGGCGGACCTTGTCATCGAGGCTGTCTATGAGCAAATGGGGTTGAAAAAAACAATTTTCGCCGAAATGGACAAATTTGCTCCTAAGGGTGCGACGCTGGCAACCAACACGTCAACGCTCGACATCGACGAGATCGCAGCAGTCACAGATCGGCCCGGCTCAGTTATCGGATTGCACTTTTTCAGTCCTGCACATGTCATGAAACTTCTGGAAGTTGTGCGTGGTCGCGAAACGAAAGGCGAGACGATTGCGCGGGCCATGAAATTGGGAACGCGTATTCGGAAAGTGCCCGTTCTCGTGGGAGTTTGCTACGGGTTCGTGGGCAACCGACTGTTGCTTGCGCGTGAAAAACAGGCAGGGAAACTGTTGCTCGAAGGAGCGCTTCCCGATCAAGTGGATCGGGTACTGAGGGAGTTCGGTCTTCCGATGGGGACATTCGAACTCCAAGACATGGCGGGCGGTATCGAGCTTGACTATCGGTCACGCCAAGAGTCCGGAGAAAAAGACTTTGTAATCGATGAGCTTTTTGCAAAGGGGCGGCTCGGTCAGAAGACCGGAAAGGGTTACTACTCCTACGAAGCAAATAGCCGCAAACCGCGTTTGGACAACGAAGCCATTAGCGTCTTTGAAGCAGCATCAGCGCATTACGGAATTCAGCGCCGTGAGATTTCGGATCAGGAAATCCAGGACCGCCTGATCTTGCTGATGGTCAATGAAGCGGCAAAACTGATCGAAGAGGGCATTGTCGTCCGTCCAAGTGATATCGATGTGGTTTGGCAATTCGGCTATGGCTGGCCGAACTGGAAAGGTGGCCCGGTGTATTGGGCTGATAGGTTCGGGCTGTCTGAAATCCACGCCAGACTGTCGAGATTGGAGCTCGCTTGCGGTGACGAGTTCACGCCGGCCGCCTTGTTGAGTCGCCTTGCCGTCGAAGGGGGTACCTTGGGCTCTGCGACACCCGGAAACTCGACATAATGGCCTTTTGCGTACGCCGGACTAAGCCGAACATCTATACCCTCACGTAATTTAAGTCACCGGGAAGACTGTAATGACTGAGGATGCGGAACAGGTGCGTCAAAGGAACGGTATACAAACAACTTGTACAAATTGGAGGAAGTTATGCTAAGCGAAATTACGAAATTTTTTGGTGCATTTGCTTTCGGGGCAGCTATTGGTCTTTCGGGAAGTGCTTGGGCACAAGAAGACAGTGTTCGTAGAGTCGTTACTGGCTTAGACCCATCTGGAAAGGCTGTCGTGTTGTTGGATTCCGAATTCTCGAAACCAGTCGCCCAACAAGAGCCGGTGGTTCGCAATTTCTGGTCATTGGACGAGTTCCCTGCGGTCGCTGCGACTACGGACAGGGGCCTAGAGAAAATAACAGCCGCGTTCGGACCCGGCCCACAGAAATTGGTCTTCCGCACAGTAGATTTCCCGCCTGCACCGCCACAGGAAGTCCTAGACACGCTGCCAAAGGATTTGTTTATGAAGATTGCCGGCGGCGAAGCGCCCAAAAACGGCAAACCACCGGTGCACCCGTTCACACATCGGACACAGACAATCGACTTTGCAGTCGTATTGAACGGCCAGATAGATATGGTTCTTGACGATTCGACCGTTCATTTGAAAGCTGGTGATGTTGTGGTTCAGCAGGAAACCAATCATGCTTGGGTCAACAACAGTAGCGAAGTCGTGCGCATTGTTTTCGTGCAAGCAGAGTCAAAGGAACAATAGCACTTTCTTTACTCGGCCAAAGCGCTTTCCTTTCGGGGTCGAAATCGGAAGGGACTAGAAATGGGCGCTAAGCGATTTCGGCGCTCATTTTTCGCCAAACAGACTCCGATGAGCAGAATGTGCTCGCTTCCGCGCGGCAACACATGCCGCGATAGATACACTGGTCTTGCCCGACATTTCTCTGCTACGCGACCTTTTTGCCGAGGTGTTTGGTATTCCAGTGTATTGTGATGGCGGTGAGCAGGTTCAAACCCGCTATTCGGAAATGCTGGCTTTCGGTTGTGCGATCCCGGATTTCACCTTTTCGTCCGATCCGCAAAGCATTTTTCAACGTGTGGTGAGCCTCTCCTTTGTTTAAACCCATATGAACCCGGCACTGCATGACGATTTCTAGGGCCCTTTCCATCATGAACAGCGTGCGTTCGATCCGTCCGATTCCCCCTAAAGCGGCGGCGAGGTTATGCTCGCGCGGCCGCGCCGACAGTTTTTGGGCAGTTGGCTTGGGGGCGTCCTTCCGGATCTCTATTTGGCGATGCATCTCAATACATCGGGCCAGTTATCAATGCGGATTTGCTCTCGGGCTTTGCCCCGACCAGACCTTTCAGTTGATTTAGGACATCTTTGAATTCGAAGACGCAGAGGCGCTTGGATTTCAGATCGCGTATGCGAATATTTTGCTGCCCAGTTCGGTCAGGCAAAGCACTGTGGCGGATCATACGCTCTTCCTCGGTGAGCCGATCGTTCAGGAGAAACGGATCGTCCCAAGCGAAGTATTCAAGTACTTGATGGGGGTAATTTCTGTTCAACGCGTTCAATCAGGATATGGCGGCACCCTGCCTGACGTTAGCACCATCGTGGCGGACGCTAGGCGCCAGCTGGTATTCTGAAGTGCGACTCCTGTTAGATGGAGTTTGTTTGCAAACCGGAGTCGCACTTCAGGGTAGCCTGCATCAGGGTGCTATTTCTTGCCCATTGGAATGATGAAGCTGACCGCAAAGCTGGTCCCTGCGGCCGCGTTTTTCGCTTTAACGTCGTGCGTCAGCCGCCCGACAACACCCACGGGACCAACTCTAGTCGATAATCCAAGACCGAGGCCGAGTTGTTCAGCCTTACCCGATATCGTACCACCAAAGGCCGTCCCGCTGTTCGTGTCGGAGCTAACCTGTTTGCGGTAATACCCCACGGGACCAATCTTGAAACCGCCGATGTCTTTGAGCGCAGTAAAGTTGGCAAGGATTTCGTCGCCGGACTTGTAATTGTTGCTCTTGTTCTCGGTGTTTGTGAAGTATTGCAGTTGTACCGACGCATTCCAGTCATCTGTGAAGTAGGTATAGCTAAGCGAAGGTGCAAAGGTCCAGAAATTTGCGCCCGTGTTAACCGGGTCTGCCGCGGTCCATTTTCCGGTCGGCGCGACGAAAACCAGGTCCGCGGCGACGGATTGGCCCGGGGCGATGGCCCAGGATACACCAACGGGCGAGATTTGCGTATTTCCCAGATCAAATTCAGTACCACTTGAGATGGGCCCAAAGCTGGAGGACTGATCAACATGCAGAAACGGTTGAACGATGTGAGCACGGAAGTCGCCTCCTAGCAGATTGATTCCTGGGACCCACATCAGGTGAAGTGCGGTGCTGGCGACGTCCAAGCCCACACCGACGTCGTCGCCGTTGTTATCTTTCAGTTCGAGGTTATTGTAATTGTTCAAACTACTGAGGTAGAAGCCGGGAGGCGGGTTGGCGGCAATTGGTATTCCGATTGTACTGCCAGGTGGGACTGAGGGGGGAACTCCGGGCTCACGGGCTTCTGCTGCACTGCCGACCAAAGCAATAAGTGCTGCAAAGATGCCCCCCGCTCTTGAAACATCGTAAGTTTTTCTCTTAAGCATCAACGTTCTCCTTTTGATGGTTGATTAGTTGCGTTTTCTATTCTTGGGATGGGGTTGCGGATGAGGTTTTGGAGGTCCGACTGATTACTCTGCCCACTGAAACTCCGCAGGATCTCAGATTCGTGTCGCATCACGCTTGGTGCCTCCTCCGCAGAGCTGGTCAGCAGAAAGGCAGAAACTCTAGAGCAGATACCGAGGTAATCGTTGCGGGCAGGTAGTGTTTGCTAGTGCGCCGAATCCCAAGGCCACGATAGTAATCGTGCCAAGAGTTACAGGATTTTCATTGTCAGTATTCCATTTCCCGTAGTTCATTGTTTCGCTCCTTGCCGACATAGAGCATGCACTTCTGCTCATGCCTCAGGCGCTGTTCATTGGGGTCGCCGTCTAATAAATCTCGAACAGGCCAGCGGCCCCCATGCCCCCGGCAATGCACATGGTCACAACGCCCAGCTTGGCACCACGTCTCTTGCCTTCATGCAAGATATGGGAGGTTAACCGTGCGCCGGTCATGCCGAATGGGTGGCCGATGGCGATAGAGCCGCCGTTTACATTGAGTTTGTCAGGATCGATCCCGAGTTTGTCGCGGCAATAGATAGCCTGGCTTGCGAACGCTTCGTTTAGCTCCCATATGTCGATATCGTCGACCCTGAGCCCATGCCGTGCCAACAACCGAGGCACCGCAAACACCGGGCCGATACCCATTTCCTCGGGACCGCAGCCCGCGACGGCAAAGCCTTTGAATGCGCCAAGCGGTTCCAGCCCACGCTTCTCTGCATCTAGAGCGGCCATAAGTACGACCGCAGCGGCACCGTCCGAAAGCTGGCTGGCATTGCCCGCCGTAACGAGCCCTCCGTCTCGCACCGGTGTTAGGCCCCGAAGACCGTCCAGAGTCGTTGAAGGGCGATTGCACTCGTCCCGATCGACTGTGACAGTTCGTGTCGAGACTTCGCCCGTTTCCTTGTCCTTGATCGCCATGACGGTCTGCATGGGCAGGATCTCGTCGCGGAAGAGACCGTTTGCCTGGGCGCTGGCGATGCGCTGCTGGGAAATCAGGCTGAACTCATCCTGCGCGTCGCGGCTGATGCCATAGCGTTCTGCCACCAGATCGGCGGTTTCGATCATCGTGTGGTACAGCTCGGGCATCTCTTTCAAGAGCACAGCCTCGGGCGCGCGCCGGACCTGGGGTTGGACCATGCTGATGCTCTCGACACCACCTGCAACTTGCGGCCCGGAAGCGTCCGTAGTGATGGCGTTGGCTGCCGTGGCGATTGCCTGCAAACCGCTAGCACAGAACCGGCTGACGGTCTGTCCGGCGGATGTTTTCGGCAAACCCGCGAGAAAACCGGCCTGACGCGCAATATTGTCACCGGTTTCGCCTTCGGGATAGCCGCAGCCCATCACCACGTCCTCGATCTCGCTCTGCTCCAGACCTGATCGGGAGACCGTTTCACCAATCACATGGGCGGCCATGCTGGCTCCGTGGGTTTGGTTGAATGAACCACGGAAAGATTTTGCAAGACCGGTGCGACCAGCCGCGAGGATAACAGCCTGTTTCATACGGATTGTTCCTTGTTTAGATCGTCAAACGTGCGCCCCTGCGCGACCAGCTGCTCGAGTAGCGGAGCCGGTTGCCAGAAATAGGAGTCGTCCTTGGCGAATTCCTGGATGTCGGACAAAATGCCCGATAGCCCCTGCATGTCGGCCCATTTCAGGGGGCCGCCGTGGTAGCGCGGAAAGCCGTACCCCATCAGCAAGACCACATCGACGTCGAGCGGACGGCGGGCGATGCCCTCGCCAACAACCCTTGCGGCTTCGTTCACCATGGCAGCCATGTACCGGCGCAGGATTTCGTCATCGTCAAAGGTTCTGGCCTTGATACCCAGCCTTTCGCGTTCAGCGTCGATTAGTGGTAGAACATCCGCGTTTTCGGTTCTCGCGCGGCCGTCATACGCGTAGTAACCGCGACCGGTTTTCTGGCCCCGATGCCCTTTTTCGCAAAGGGTATCGGCGTAGGTTGGCACACGGTCGCGGGGGTCGCGCGTCGGAGCCAGACGTTTGCGCGTGGCCTGGCCGATGTCGAGGCCCGCAAGGTCGGCCATGGCGAAGGGGCCCATCGGCAAACCGAACCCTTCGACGACACGGTCGATCTGGTAGGGCGATGCGCCGTCAAGCACCATGTGGTCCGCTGCGGTGCTGTATCTCGACAGGATCCTGTTGCCGATAAACCCGTCACAGACACCCGAACGCACGGCAATCTTGTTAAGCCGCTTGCCCAGGGCAAAGCCTGTGGCGACCACATCGGGCGCGGTTTCATCGCCAACGATGACTTCCAGCAACCGCATCACATGCGCGGGCGAAAAGAAGTGCAGCCCGATAACGTTTCTTGCCCGCCCGGTGCTGGCGGCAATCTCGTTGATATCCAGAAAGGATGTGTTGCTGGCCAGGATCGCAGAGGGTTTGGCAATCGCCTCGATTTGGGCGAAGACCTGTTTCTTAACTGCCATGTCTTCGAACACAGCTTCGATGATCAGATCGGTATCTGACAAATCACCGTACTCCGTGGACAGGGTCAGGCTTTCAGCAAATATCCGGTCATATTGGGCCTCGCTGATCTTGCCGCGCTTCAACGCCCCCGAAAGATTGCCGCCGATGCGGGCTTTGGCTGCCTCGGTCGCATCACGGGTGATCTCGATCAGCGTCACGCGAAGCCCTGCCAGCAATGCCGCAGTGGCGATACCGGCACCCATCGTTCCGCCGCCGATCACACCAATTTCGCTGACCTCGCGGGACATGATGCCCCTCAGTTCAGGAAGGTTGGAAACCTGTCGCTCGGCAAAGAACGCATGGATCATGCCCTTGCACTGGCCGGTTTCCTCTGACGAATGGAATAGTCGCCGTTCCACGGCCAACCCTTCGGCGAACGAAAGCCGCGACGAGGCCTCGATGGCGTCCAGTGCCACAAGGGGCGAAAGCTGGCCGCGCGCGGTTTGCTTGACCTTGGCCTTGGCGGCGGCAAAGTCCACCTGCTGCGGGGTGTTCATGGCGCTCACCGGTCGTGGCCCTTGATCGTCGCGCAACAGGGAGGCGGCATAGTCCAGACCGATTTCCTTTGGATTCCCCTCGGCGATCCTGTCGATTATTCCGAGTTTCAGCGCCTTGGAGGCCGAAATCGAGCGCCCACCGGTAATCATTTCAATCGCTGGCGCAAACCCGGCCAAACGCGGGAGTCTTTGGGTTCCGCCCGCGCCCGGAATTACACCCAGATTGACCTCTGGCATACCCATCTTTGCCGTTTCCACAGCGACCCGGTAGTGGCAGGCTAATGCAATCTCTAGCCCACCGCCGAGCACAGTACCGTGCATGGCCGCGATGACTGGGACAGGGCAGGCTTCGATCTGATTGCAAACATCTGGCAAGTACGGCGTGACCGGGGGTCTGCCAAATTCGCGGATGTCGGCTCCGGCAAACCATGAGCGCCCGTCGCCATAAATAACGACGGCCTTTGCACCTTCGCCAATTGCGCGCGTGATGCCTTTGCTCAACCCCTTGCGGGTCTGTTCACCCAACGTGTTCAACGGCGGGTTATCGGCAACCAATACGGCGATATCTCCGTCGCGTTCGTATCGAATAGTCATCTGGCAGTCTCGCTATGTTTGTTCATAGGGGGAGCGTTCACCTTTTGGTTCAATTCCAGCCGGGCACCTTGTGCATGCGCTGCAGTCACTCTGTCTTGGGCCGGGTTGGTCCAAATCGTTACCAGCAGTCCTTTCACGCCTCATGCTCCGCCAGTTGCTCGGCAAATGTTGTCAGCAACTCTGACTTCATGATCTTTCCTGTTGGTGCTGTCGGCAGTGCATCGACAGCAACGATCCGGGAGGGTTGTTTGTAGGGAGCCAGTCTGTCTTGGAGGAAGTTTTTTAGGGCCTGCTCGGTCAGGACACACCCGGGTCGAGCCGAAACGAATGCCATAACCTCTTCATTTCCTTTGACTTTACGTCCAACAACCGCCGCAAGCACGACCTCGGGGTGCTCTGTCAAGGCCGCTTCGACTTCTGCGGGATAAACATTAAAGCCCGAGCGAATGATCAGCTCCTTGCTGCGCCCGACAATGTGCAAACGCTCCTGCTCGTCCAGTCGCCCCAGATCACCGGTGCGAAAGTAGCCGTCAGGGTCAAAGGCCATGGCCGTCTGTTCGGGATCGCGGAAATAGCCTTTGGTAATCTGTGGCCCGCCAAGAAGGATCTCTCCCACCCCGTCATCTGGCGAAGCACCGGTCGCGGCGAAATCCAGTTTCATCGTATTCGCCCCGATGATCGGACCGGCGCTTACATCAGTGTCACCCATCTCGCTGTTGGTTGCGCAGACCCCAGCGGTGCTTTCCGTCAGCCCATACCCGTTTTGCATCGGGATACCGTAGAACTCTTCGGCTTGCCATTTCCAGCTCGCGTCAAGCGGTGCCCCCCCGGACGCCACGAACCGAAGCTTGCCCGCGTTGTATCTGGGCATCCCGTGGGCCTGGGCATAGTTGAACAGATGCGCGTGCATTTGCGGCACACCTGAAAGCAGCGTCACGTCCTGGTTTAGGGCATCGAACAGCCGCTGGGGCGTGAACTGCGCCTCCAGTCGCAGGGCGGTCTTGCCATAGGCTGCCGTCATCAGCACGAAGACGCCGAAAACGTGACTGAGCGGCAGCACCAGGAAGTTCACGTCATTTTCCTGAACGCCGTGGATCTGCGCGGCGCAAAGGGCCGCGGCATAGAGGTTTTGATGGGTCAGCATTGCTGCCTTGGGGGTTCCGGTTGTCCCCGAGGTGTAAAGCAACAGCGCCACCTGCTCGGCGGGGTCGTCAAAGACCTGCTCGGGCGAGGCATTCGCGCACGTCAGAATATCGACAGCCCCGAATGCGCCGGTTTGCTGCGTTGTCTCGAAACGCTGGGCGTGGTCGCGGGCGGCCTTGGATAGCCTCGTCGGGAACACGACCGCGCTTGGGTCCGAATGTGAGAGGATCCGATCCAGCTCAACCGCGGTGGACCGGGCATTGATCGACACCACCGAAGCATCCAGAAAACCGGTGCCAAAGAAGAACGCGACGACCTCGATGCAGTTCTCGCCGACGATGACGACCCGGTCTCCAGGCTTGACGCCCCGCGCCTTCAGCATGGCGGCGGCCTCGTTGGCGGCAACAAGCACATCGCCCCACGCGTACTTGGTGTCGTCATGGTCGATCACCGCGAGTTTGTTGGGGCCAGCCTCGGCAGCGCCAATCAAGAGTTCATGAATGCGGTTCTTCATGCGACATACTCCTGCTGTGCGCCGCGAACGCGCGCCAAGGCTGCCACAAGCGCTTGGTAATACTCGGGTGAGACCGGGTTGCGTCGCCTTGGGTTGTTGTTCCAGACGATCAGCGCGTGCCCCCGGCGCTCTGTTCTGACGACTTCGGTCATGTGCCCTCCGGTGTGTGTTGGTGTTGCCATTTGAAAACGCCGCTCGATGCCGCGATGACGTGTCCCGTTTCGTCGGTTATCTCGCAATGGACGAACTTTGTGCCCAGCCCGCCCTCGGGCGGTGCGGCCCGTTGCGTGGAACGCATCCTGTTTAGCGGGTGCAATGTAGTTGATGTTCAACAAGACCGTCGCAAACGGAGCCAGCCCCTCGGGATCGCAACTCAAGGACGCCGTGATGCCGCTCGCGGCGTCCAGCACTGTTGGGATCACACCGCCATACAGCACCCTCTGCCGGTTTCGAACCATGTCCGACACCTCCAGAACGCAATGCGCTTGCAGGCGCTCCAGGTCGATTTCGAGCGCCATGCCCAGAAACTGAAACAAGGCGATCGGCTCGGTGGGGCAGGGGTGGCGGGGCATGGCCTAGGCCGCGCTCAGCGTGATGAAGCGTTCGAGGTGGTGATCCACATCACCATAGAGGTGATCGATCATCGTCAACCGACGCGCGAAATGCGACAAGGCGTATTCTTCGG
This sequence comes from Tropicibacter sp. Alg240-R139, assembly GCF_900537075.1. GTDB lineage: Bacteria > Pseudomonadota > Alphaproteobacteria > Rhodobacterales > Rhodobacteraceae > Falsiruegeria. Next base: position 22,742 of record NZ_UNRA01000012.1, on the reverse strand, counting down.
TCATGGCGATGCCGCCGTGCAACTGGATGCACTCTTCTACGACCAGGGTCGCGACGCGCCCGATCATGTTCTTGGCGGCGCTGACATGGCGCTCACGCTCAAGGCGAGGCCGGTGCAGATTACCCGCAAGGTTGATCACTGCCGAACGCGCCTGCTCAATCTCGATCAGCACGTCGGCCATGCGGTGCTGAAGCGCCTGGAACGACCCGATCGGCACGCCGAACTGCCTGCGCTCCTTGAGATATTCGAGAGTCAGGGTCTTGGCCGCCTCCATCGCCCCGAGGGCTTCGACGCAAAGTGCTGTCACGCCCCGGGCGATGCTTGCTTCGAGCAGCTCAAACCCCTCACCGGCGGAGCCGATGCGTACTGACGCGTCCAGTCGCACGCTGTCCAAAACCACGGTCGCCGCGGACGTGCTGTCCAAGTTGACGTGGTCAGTGATGGTCACACCGATGGCATCGCTGGGCACCAGGAACAGAGAAATCCCGGCTTCATCCATCACCGCGCCGGATTCGCGAGCCGACACCACCAGTAGCCGGGCTTGCGCCCCGTTCAGGACATGGCTCTTGGTCCCGCTTAGAACGATCTGGTCGCCGTCTACCTTGGCCGATGTTGTCACGTGGCTCTGGTCATATCGCGCCCCGGCTTCTCCATGGGCCAACGTCGCGACGGTCGTTCCGGCGATGATCTCTTCCACCAAGTCGGTACGCCCTGCTTCGGCAATCAGGCCGCCAGCCAGAACAGCAGGCAGAATGGGTTCGAGCGTCCCAGCGCGGCCAAGTTCCTCGAACACCACGGCAAGATCGAAACCGGACCCGCCAAAGCCCCCGTGTTCTTCGCTGAACAGCGCGCCAAGGACACCTAGTTCGGCCAATCCTTCGAACACGTCAGGGCAATAGGCTTGCCCCGACGCCTCAAGTCGCCTGCGCAAGCCGTGATCGTATTTGTCACGCAGGAACCGTCCCAGGGTATCGCGGAGCATTCCGCGTTCTTCAGTTAGATTGAAATCCACGATTATTCCCCCTCAAAGGCCCAGCATCGTTTTGGTAATGATTGTGCGCTGCACCTCGTTAGTACCGCCGAAGATCGACAGTTTGCGCATGTTGAAATAGGTCGGCGCCGCGCTGGCAGCGTTTTCCGGACCAAGGGCATCGAGATTGTCACCACCCTCCAGGTAGTCGTTCTGAAAGGGCATCGCATCTGGACCGAACGCCCGGCGCATCAACGAGGTCAACTCTTGCCGGATCCTTGACCCCTTCACCTTCAGCATCGAGCTTTCGGCCCCTGGCGCCCGCCCCTTGGATGCGGCCGACACCACCCTCAGGTTTGTCGTCGTCATCGCCATGAGGTCGATTTCCACCTGGGCCATGCGCGCGGCGAATAGCGGGTTCTGGGACAACGGCCGCCCGCCGGACTGCACCTGCGCGGCGGTACTCTTGAGCGCTTTCAGCGTCGCGGTCGAAAAGCCGACACCGGTGATATTGGTGCGTTCATGGGTCAACAGGTACTTGGCGTAGGTCCATCCCTTGTTCTCTTCGCCAACGCGGTTCGCCACCGGAACGCGCACGTCGTCAAAGAACACCTCGTTGACCTCTGCATCCCCGTCGATCAGCGTGATCGGGCGCACCGTGATGCCTGGCGTCTTCATGTCGATCAGGAGGAACGAGATGCCTTCCTGTTTCTTTGCGCCGGGATCGGTGCGAACCAGGCAAAAGATCCAGTCGGCGTGCTGGCCAAGGGTCGTCCAGGTCTTTTGGCCGTTGACCACGTAGTGATCCCCATCGCGCATCGCGGTCGTCTTGATCGCTGCCAGGTCTGACCCAGCGCCAGGTTCGGAATAACCCTGACACCACCAGTCTTCACCGTTCAGGATGCGAGGCAGATAGTGTCGTTTCTGTTCTTCCGAACCAAAGGCCAGCAAAACCGGCCCCAGCATCGTCGGGCCGAAGGGTACGATGTGCGGCGCGTTGGCGAGGCAGGACTCTTCCTCAAAAATCTGGCGTTGCACGGCGTTCCATTCCGCCCCGCCGTACTCCCGCGGCCAGTTCTGCGCCAGCCAGCCACGTTCATTCAGCAGGCGGTGCCAGAGCTCATAGTCGGCTTTTGTCAGGCGTTTACCCAGCCTGATTTTCTCACTCAGGGCATGGGGCAGGTTTTCGGCCAGCCACTCACGGACTTTAGTGCGGAAAGCTTGTTCTTCTTCGGTGTAGTGCAGATCCATTGCTTAGCTCCCAACGATCTTGGTTTCCATGACGCCCAGATCAGACAGAGGGTCGCGATCTCGGCAAAGAACTTCTTCCCGAGGTACCCCGAGGTGCCAGACTAGGTGGAACCGCTCGTGGCCCACACAATCGGGATTGAAGAGATGCGTTTCGTCCAAGTCGAGTTTGATTGGCCTAAAGAATTCGAAGGCCACGACGGTGAGCAGGATCTTGACCAGGGCCAGCCCTGCGATCACTTCCGGATAAGAGTCATACATCTTAACTCTTCCGTTGACCGAGTTCTCTGAGAAGCGGCAGCAGTGTTCTTGTTACCATCTCGATATGGTCATTAATGAAGGTTTCGCTGAATGCGTTCTTTCCAAAGAGGGCGCTTACCTCGGCAGATAGCGAGAAGGGAGTCGTGCAGGCACCGACTAGCATGTAACGCACATGCGGATTGGTCATGATCACGTGAACCCAGGGGTCGTGGTTGCCCAGATCGCTTTCCATCTTTGCCGTCGGCTTGAGGAACTGATCGACGATCCAGTCGAACCTCCACGAGGGTTCGAAGTTTTCCTGCATCATCAGCTGATTCATGTAGGGACGTTCGGCGGACGCGCGAATGAGGTTTCCGATAACCAGCTTTAGCCGGGTTTCCGAGTCGAGCCCGCGGATCATTCGCAGCTTCGACCGTTGGTCGTCAAAATAAGGCCGGAAAGCATAGTCGAATGTTGCCTTCCACAGCTCCTCCTTGTTTCTGAAGTGATAGGTTACCAACCCCCGATTGACACCGGCGCGCTGCTCGATGTCACGGATACTCGCCCCTTCATAACCGCGAGCCGAAAAAAACGAGATAGCGGCCTCAAGGATATCCTTGCGGGTCGACTCGCCTTTGGATGGTGACGTTTTTTCATGTGCGTTCATGGTGCGCCCTATCTTTGGATGCGATTAGAACCACAATATTTTCCACCAAGCAAGTTTTTTTATACACCTTACAAGTTTTAATGTGAAGGAAACTATAGCCCAGATTGGCCTAACTGGGTCGAACGAGAAAAAGTGGCCAAAATTTTGAACATCTGTGAATGAGTAATTCTGTAATGACTTTGAAATGCTGTAGCCATTTGCTTTCAATCGGTATTTTGAGGTAAGCGGATGGACGTTACTGCGGCACGCGACCGGAGATTGTCCTTTTAGAACCTAGAATTTTTTTCGTTACTGCTTCAATCAGTTTGTCTGGAGTAGTCTCTTCAGACTTTCAGCGTTCGCAATACTGGGGGGCTCACCGAAGATTGGGCGGGTGTAGATGACGAAGCAATCGAGCATGTTATTTCACAACCGGATATGCAGCCGATTCGGCCCTGTCAGCTGCTTCTTGGCTGCTTTGCGCGTCGGTACAAATTGGAGGTTGCCAAACATCTGGGCCTTTCCGAGCACCCGGAACATAATCGTGCTGAGCTTCGAGAATGGGTAAGATCCGCGATTTCCCCTCACAGTCGATCCATGGGCGACACGCTCGATTTGAGCTTCCGTTGGTTTCGCGATCAACGTCTGCTTCAACAACTGAAGGCATTCTTGGAAACTGGGCAGATATGGAAATCCAGCTCCAATGTGTGGACATCCAAGCCCAAATTAGGTGCTTTGTTCATTTGTACTTGCTACGTCAAACACAACTATGTTTGCCGAGAGAACCACAGTCGATACGCTCGCCGCAAAAACGCTCATCTGGTCTAAGGGTTTTCGGCAAATCCGCCGTTCGCACAAAGCGCGGTGGATTCCGCGGCCGGGCCCTTTTTTATCAATTCTGCGCCACGCACAGATTGGAGCAATATCGCTCTACAGCGGGACACCCGGTCGTCAATGCCGGATGTCAGTTCAGCACTCCATGAGCCATCAGGGAGGCTGCACATCATTCACTGAGAAATGCCGCCTTCCGTCGAGGTTTGTTCTTCCACATGAGCTTGGTTAGCCACCGGTTTTCCACGAGGTGGAAAGTTTGCAAAAGTAGCAAGATGGGCTTGCACAATTCGTGCAGCGGGACCGAAGGCCCACATTTTGTTGCCCATCCAACGGACGTACATGCCGCTTTCGTCTGCGGCCTTTTCGTACGGATCCCGACGGAGGTTATACAGCAAGGGTGCAACCAGTTCTTCTTTTGGACCAGACCAGCCGTGGTTCTGAACTACAAAGTGAGCTTTCCAGTCGTTGTAGCGCACTGCCTGAAGGTCAGTACCCTGATAGTAGATCAACTCCTTCCGGCTGCTCTTTTCGGCCTCGCCGGTCAGGTAAGATAGCTGGTTATACCCATCCACATGCACCTTGTATCCCTCGTACCCTTCCAAAAGCTGTTCCTTTAGGTCGGCAGGGCCACCCGCAGCGGCAACAAGAGTCGGCATCCAATCCATTCCGCTGAATATCCCATTCAGGACTTGGCCTTCGGGAATTCGCCCTGGCCAGCGGATGATCGCGGGAACCCGGAATCCGCCTTCCCAAGTCGTACCTTTTTCGCCATGAAATGGCGTTGTTCCACCATCAGGCCATGTCATCGTTTCAGGACCGTTGTCCGCTGTGAACATGACGATTGTGTTGTCGGCAATACCGAGATCATTGAGGTGGGCGAGAACTTTGCCGACATTGTCGTCCAGTTCTTTCATTATCACATCTTGAAGCCCGCGACCGTCACCCAACATCTCTTCGTACTTCGGGCTGAGGTGCGTCCAAACGTGAGCGCGCGCTGGAGCCATCCAGACAAAGAAGGGCGTGTCCGTTTCAACCGCACGGGAAATAAAGTCCTTTGTGTGAGCTGTCACCTCATCGTCCAGCGTCTTTTGCCGCTCTGGAGGGGCAGGGCCATCGTCAACAATCCGTTGTTTGCCGACTTTTCCGAAACGGGGATCGATTGTTTCATCGTCTTCGTCGGTGGCAAAGGAATGAATGAGATTGCGCGGACCAAATTGCGCCTCAAACTCAGGATCATCCGGCCAGTCCGGGTCGGACGTGTATTCCATTGCGTTCAAGTGATACAGCCACCCCCAATATTCATCGAACCCTTTGGTCGTGGGTAAGAACTCGTTCAAATCTCCAAGGTGGTTCTTGCCAAATTGTCCTGTCGTGTATCCCTGTTGTTTTAGGAACATCGGAAGGGTCGGATCATCGGGGTGTAGGCCGACTGGGTCACCGGGCAGACCAACCGTGTGCATCCCTGTCCGAATAGGCATCTGTCCAGTCATGAAGCCTGAGCGCCCGGCCGTACAGCTTGGTTCGGCGTAATAATCTGTCAAGCGCGCACCGCCCATCGCAAGTTGGTCAAGGTTTGGCGTCTCGATACTCTTGATACCACCGTGGTAAGAGCCCAAGCTCGCCCAGCCCACATCGTCAGCCATGATTACGAGGATGTTGGGGCGGGGATCTTCGGTTGCCCAAACGTGAGACGCAGCGACGCTGAGGCCGATTGCCAGTGTTAAACATTTTTTCATCTGAATTCTCTTTCCCTTTATCACTTACGGAATTCTTCTTCAGTTTATTCCCAACACACCAAGTATTCTCAGTTCGAGTATGAACAACACATTAACTTCCTAGTTTTTTAATTACAAATTGCTTCACAATGTGGAGCTGAGGCAACAAAAAACGGCAAAAATGTCCCGCCCATGCGATCTTGGCTCCAGCCGTTTAGATATCCGCTATTTGATTTTCACGTTGCCAGAGTACCGAAAGTACGTTGCCCATCTCACATGACCGAAAAGACTCCATACTGGGGTTGGTTTCTGTGCCATGTTAGTTCTCCTTTGAGGCAAAATACCAAGTCATAGGAGCGCAACAATTCAGCGACAGGTCCACTCTTGTTCAGGAACAATGCCATGCCGCCCCCAAGCACGAGTGGCGGTTGATCGTCAGCCGAAATATTGCTCTTCATACTCTACCAATGCATCCTCCCCTCCTTCCACAACAGAGGCATAGTAGTCTGCCTGCGACAGAATATGCGTGAAGAAGAAGCGCGCAGTTGCCTGTTTTGCCATATGGAAGGGTTCCGGTCGATCGGCTGAAGTGACAACCATCCGTCCCCACAAATACCCAAGGAGTACGAGCCCGAAGAGGTTGAGGTAAGCTTGCGCGCCAACTATTCCAGTTGAGGGGCTTTGGGCGATAAGGTCGGTAACCGATCTTAGGCGCTGGTAAGACGTGGCGATAGCGGAAACCATAGGTGCGAGTTTCTCATTTTCAGCGTTCTCATCCAGAAACTGTTCAATGGGTGCGAAGACGCAGGAGAGCCGCCTACCTCCATCACCCAGTACTTTGCGGGCGACCAGGTCAATTGCCTGAATGCCATTTGTGCCCTCATAAATAGAACTGATACGTGAATCGCGTACCAACTGCTCGATCCCAGTTTCGCGAATGTATCCATGACCGCCGTGAATCTGCACCGCAAGGTTGGCGCAGGTAAAGCCTGCATCTGTGCAAAAGGCCTTGGCGATTGGAGTCAGCAGCGAAATGAAGTCTTCAGCCTCGGCCCGCTTTTTCGGGTCGGGGTGCTTATAGCGCAGATCGGTATGGATGGCGATCCAAATCGTGAGTGCGCGCATCCCTTCAGTCAAAGACTTCATCGTTAGGAGCATGCGTTTCACATCTGCGTGGCGGATGATCGGCTCGGGCGACCCATCACCGGCGGCAGAGCGGCCCTGAAGGCGTGTCCGTGCGTAGCCCAATCCGGCTTGCAATGCGGCTTCGGCAGTGCTGAGACCTTGGGTCGCGACCGAAAGGCGAGAAATGTTCATCATCGAGAACATCGCGCTCATGCCCTTGTGCGGCTCGCCGATGAGCGTTCCGAGTGCGCCCTCGAATGAAAGCTGGCATGTCGCAGACCCTTTGCTGCCCATCTTGTGCTCTACTGCGACCGTTACCACATTGTTGGGCGCACCTAGTCTGGATGGCGCTTCGATCGCGAATTTAGGAACCAGAAATAAGCTCAATCCCTTGGTGCCGACTGGCGCATCCGGAAGGCGCGCTAGCACCAGATGCACAATGTTCTCCGAAAGATCGTGGTCGCCCGACGTGATGAAGATCTTCGTGCCGAAGATTTTGTACGTCTCGTCTCCTGTTGGCTCGGCCCGGGTCCGAACCATCGACAGATCGCTGCCGCATTGGGGCTCCGTCAAGCACATGGTTCCTGTCCAGTGTCCGCTGGCTAGATGTTCGAGGCAGAGGGCTTTCTGTTCCGGAGACCCATGTTCGCGGAGCGTTTGGTACGCTGCTAAGGTCAGCCCCGAATACCCCGTGAAAGCCAGGTTGGCCGCGCTGGACATTTCCTCAGTCATGACTTGCACTGAATGAGGGAGACCCTGCCCGCCATCATCTGGGTTCGCAAGCAGTCCCGGCCAACCACCCTCACGATAAAGAGCGTAGGCCTCCGCGAAGCCCGGGGGCGTCCGGACCGTCCCCGCTTCCAACTGACACCCGTGTTGATCGCCCGCGCTATTGATCGGAGCGAGCACATTGGTACAAAATTTGCCTGCTTCTTCAAGAACCATGGAAATCTCGGACGCGCTAAAATCGCTATAGTCAGGGAGTTTGAGTAGATCTTCCCCCTGAAGTAGATCCCACAATACGTACTTCATATCCTCGAGCGGGGCGGTGTAGCTGTCCATTGGAATTCCTACCTAACGTTACTTGGGTGAGAGCGTGTGGTGATCAGAGACGGAGCTTAGTTCTTGCTCCTGAATTTGGCGCCAATCCACCTTGCCCGATGCCGAACGGGGCAACGTGTCGACGATCTCGACTATTCGGGGGACCTTGTAGGCAGACATGTTTTCCCGCGCCCATGCGACGATATCTGTCGCCAAAGAGGGCGATTTCGCATCCGGCCGCGGAACCACCAGAGCTTTTACGATTTCACCGCTACGGTCACTGGGAGCAGCAATGACACAAACCTCCTGAATGCCTGGGTGTGAGAACAATATGGCCTCAACTTCGGCTGGCCAGACTTTATAGCCGGCCGTGTTAATCATACGTTTTAGACGGTCGACCACAAATAGAAACCCGTCTTCATTCAACCGCCCAAGATCGCCGGTGCGGAAGAACTTTTCTCCATCTATATAAAAGAACTCTTCATCGGCTCCGGCATTGCCCCAATATCCTTTGAAAAGTTGGGGAGCCGACACTGCAATTTCGCCAACTTCACCCAGTTTAAGAGTTTCAGGCCCATCTAAAGCAAGAATTCGAAGCTGTGTTTCATGAACTGGGAGCCCTGCGCTCGACCTTTTAGGGTTTTCAATCGGATTTCCTGTAATCGGGGCCATGGCCTCTGTCATTCCGAAGCCTTCGAGAAAGCTTATTCCATATTGCTTGTGCAATCGCGCCGCAACCGCCTCCGGCATCGCAACACCGCCGCCGAACATGCTTTTAATGGACGAAAGATCAAAGTTATCGATGTCCGGTAGCGCCAATAAATCCACCGCCATCGTGGGAATGGCGGGCCACACGCTAATCTTGTGTTTCTGAATGAGGTTGGCCACGACACGGGTGTCCCAGCGTGGCAAGATCACGGTTGTCGAACCAAGGCCGATCGGCACATTCATCGAGGTCTGCATTCCGGTGACATGGAAGAACGGAGCCACCGCGAGAAACACATCTTCACTGTCGTGCTCAAACCATCCTGCAACACTTTCCATCGCTTGAATCGTTGTTGCATGCGTATGGCGACATCCTTTCGGTAGCCCCGTTGATCCGGAAGTGTAGGGTAGTACAGCCAAGTCATCGGGGTGAGCTGCATAGAAATTTGGGAGCAGCCCCTTTTCCAAGACATAGGCCCATTCAATACAATCTTGTCTCTCCAGCGACTTGCGTGGAGCATTCAGGAAATCTGGAACGGGATTCTCTTTATCTATCGACAACGCGTCGCTGTAGGTGGCGACAACACCAGTTTTGAGTGTGCCGTCGTCGAGCAGAGGCGCAACTTGGTCCAGTGTCGACTGCTCTAGAATGATAGTCTTGGCGTCGCAGTCGTCGGCCACGTGTCGAACTTCTTCAGTTTTGTTCATCGGGTTGATCGGTACGACAACACCTTGCGCCCGCAAAACAGCATAGTAGGCAATCACGAATTGCGGCGAACTCTGCAATTGGAGCAAAACCCGCGTCCCGGGCGTTACTTGGCAGTGATTCTGGAGATAACCAGCAAGTGAATTGACTTGATCGTGTAACGCCCCGAACGATAGACGGGCTCCATAGAATATCAGTGCTGGCTTGTCGGGAAAACGGTGGGCAGAACGCGCCAATCCATCGTATAGCTTGTCCGAAAACACTCGTTTCGCTATGCGCTTTGGGCCAACGCTAATAGATGAGTGTGCCGTGTTTTCAGTCATTTGTTACCCCTCCAGGGTCTTGCCGCTTTGTTAAAATTCTTAGTGTTTGTGTGCATAGACCTCGCCGCATGATGTTCGTCGGCGGTAACCAAATCTACACATCAGCGCTGGTTCGAAAGGGTGGGTATCGCTGATGCAGCACTGTGTCAGAATCGACCTAAGTAGGTCTAAAGATGCAGTACATGACTCGACCCCATGGTTGCGCCTTGGACTGTCTAACAAGTGCAGGGAAGCCACTTTTCCTCAGTCGCGGAAGCTTTGACTATCGACCCCGAAAGCTATTTCAGCGGCGAAAAGCTTGTTGGTTTTAGCAGGACGCTTTCTTGATGAACCAATGCTTCCGCAGTGTTGCTTTTTGGATCAGTCCACGCAGGATCAGCCCAAAGTGCCGCACGACGCTGCTCTCGATCCTCTGCATTTTCGTACTCCCAAATCTGAACGAGCTGATTGATATTGCCTGTGTCCGGGATAAACGCGGCCACGAGACGTCCCAGATGCTGTTTCAAGATAGGCAATCTTGTTTCTTCATAAACACTGAGCCAGGACCGCAAAGCGCCGGGTTTGGCTGTGTAGGTGCGCATTTCATATATCATTGCGATTTTTCTTTGCTATTAGCTGTCTGGGCTTGGCCCAGGGACACGATTGTAGGCGTTGTTCCATGAAGGTGAGATAACCATCTCATTAATCGCCACCCGCTCGGGTTGACTCAAAATATAGTGAACCGCAGAAGCAATATCTTCGGGCTGCAACATTCGCGCTAAGGTTTCAGGCGACGGTGGTGGCACGCGCCGCTCCATGGCCGGCGTTGCGACTTCGCCAGGGCATAGTGACGTTGCCACGATTCCGTTACGTAATTCGGACATATTCAGGCTGTCGACAAGACCACGTACCGCCATTTTTGAGCTTGAATATGCGGGCCCAGGCTGTGGCGTAATGTGCCATCCAGCGAAGGATGACAAGACAACTATCCGCCCATTTTTCTTTGCTCGCATCCCGTCAAGAACGGCATCGATGGAAGAAAAAACACCAACAAGGTTTGCCGATACGATTCCTTCGAAATCAGTGTTTGAAACTTCGCCCCATGCACGTTTTCCGACGTTCATACCCGCGTTAGCCACCAGCGTGTTTACGGTGCCATGCTCTGAAGTCAGCCTTTCGACCGCATACTTCATCGCCTTTGCGTCGGTAACGTCAAGCTGCAGAGGGATCGCGTTGTCGCCCAGTTTCTCCACAGCGGCGTCCAACCGTACTCGATCGCGCCCGCTGATTGCTACTTTCCAATCGTCACGCATCAAACGTTCCGCGATCGCGAAACCGATCCCGCTTGATCCTCCTGTCACCCACGCAAGCTTGCTCATGTTGTCACCGTCTGTAGATTAGTGATGCGTTCCTTGCTTGGGCCATCAAACAGGCTAATCGGAGGAAATGCATCCGGATCAGTCATGACTTCGATCAAAGTAGCCGTGTCAGAAGCAAACGCATCGGTAAGAGCCGACAATACCTCTTTCGCTTCGGAAACGCGCACCCCCCTGCAACCGCAGGCTCGGGCTATGGCTGCGTGATCAACTTCGGCAAAGTCAACCGAGTTGCTATGGAAACCATAGTGAATGTTCTCGGCATGATATTGAAACCCGAGGATACTATTGTTCAAAACGATAACCGTCAGCGGCAATCCAATGCGGCGCGCAGTTTCAAGCTCTTGCCAGCAATGCCCAAAGCCGCCGTCACCTACCAGAGCAACCACGCGGGCATCCGGGTGAGCAATTTTTGCCCCCATCGCCATAGGCATACCCCAACCAAGCCCAGCAAGTCCGCGTGGGACAAGAAAGCGTTGTCCACCACGCTGCGCGTCTAGATAGGTGGTGATCCAGTTAGATGAGTAGCTCGCATCCGCTGCAACTATGTCCTGCGGACCGATCAGCGTGGCGAGTTGATCCATCACGAATTCTGGACGCAATCGTCCGTTCGATCCTGCACCAACCTCTTTGACGTATCGCGCAACCTTCTCAGCAGCACCCTTGGTGCGTTCGCCGATGATTTTGAGGTCCGACTTTGGCGCGAATGTATATGCTTCCGTCAGAGCTGACAGCGTGGTTTTGGCATCTCCTACGAGGCGAAGGGCTTCGTAATTGCGACCGATTTCCTGCGGATCAATATCTATGTGAATGAACTTTGCGCCAGTTGGATAGGTTTTCCAGCTGTCGGTGCCGTTCTGGTTCGTCCGTGTTCCGATTAACAATACGACATCGGCGTCGGTCAGGTAATCCTTGAGCTCGCCAGCGCGATTGCCTGACTGAAGATTGCTGGTGAATACGCCAAGCGCCAGCGGATGATTTTCAGCAATTGCGCCTTTACCCATATTCGTTGACGCAACCGGTATGCATGCCTTTTCGGCGAAATCCAGAAGCTCATTGTGCGCCCCTGACAGATGAACGCCGCCGCCTGCGATAATGATTGGTCTATGCGCATCCGAGAGCAGATTGGCAGCCTCACTTACACGCGTAGGGTCGGCGACCATCCTGTCCAGTGGAAACGACCCCAGATTGGCTTTTCTACTCGAGTTAGGAACACCTTCTTGGCGAAGAACATCCATTGGCACGATCAGAGCTACAGGGCCTGGGCGCCCACTGGTGGCCGCCGTGAACGCCATATCGACATAATCGTCCAACCGGTCAGCCCGGTCCACGCGCCGCGCCCATTTTGTGCAACCGTGGAAAAGTGCTAGATGGTCAAATTCCTGAAAGGAGTTCTTATCGACCATGTTGTCAGGCACGTCCTGAACAATCGCTACCATAGGCACTGAAGCCTTAAGTGCTTCGGCCATTGGCGCGACAAGTAACGTCGCCGCAGGCCCGTTCTGGGCGCAAACAACGCCGACCTTGCCTGAGGTTCGTGCATAGCCATCGGCCATCACGCCTCCAGCGTTTTCGGTGCGATAACCGATCTGTTGGATGCCAAATTGTGGCAACGCTAACACGAAGGCAGATGGAATGCTTTGGCCAAAAACAACTTCGACGCCATGGCGCTTCATTGCCGCAGCTAGAGTGTCTGCTACTGTGGTTTTCTTCATTTCGACAAATACCTAGCTTTTTCAACGCATGACGGAGTTAGTTCAGCTCATTGGTAACAATCGGGCTAAGGGCTTCCAACAGTTGAGCTTCTTGCGTTTGCTAGGTGAACGAGGTATTGTGAAAAAGCCACTTTTCCGGATCACAAAGTATGACAAAAAAATTTCAACCGGTGAAAGAAGTCAGGGCGGTTAATCGGGCTCTGGCCCTGTTGGATGCCATGGGCGAATCCGGATGGATGACGCCTACAGATATGGCAAATGCAACCAGCATTGACAGAAGCACTATCTATCGGCTGCTCGTTTCGCTTGTAAATTGCGGCTACGTAGTTCGACGCGAGCAAGACGGGCGTTTTTTCTTGTCTAAGAAGATTCGCTACATCAGCAGAAGCATCTTAGTCGAAGACGACGAGTCTCTACTCGTGTCGCCAGCGCTCGCAAGATTGACCAAGCATATCTACTGGCCTAGCGATTACGGTACGGTATCCGGCGGGCAACTCACGATCGTGGATTCAAGTCACCACCATACAACAATGACTTTCTTTCGGAATGTTGTTGGCGAAACCAGACCGATTTTTCGCACGGCGCTCGGGAAAGCCATTTTCGCTGGTATGAACGAGGATGAGCGCGGTCGATTGTTGGCTGAGGTTGAAGAATATGGCGGCCAAAACTGGAGCGACGCTAACCAACCCGGTCTACTCAATCATATTGTGAACGATTTCGAGAAACGTGGATATGCGCTTTCGATTGAAGAGGCAACGCCTCGGATCTGCGCTATAGCGCTTCCAGTCTATCGGGGTCAAAAAGTAGCAGGTGCAGTGAACGTGGTGGTGTTCCGCGCAGCGTTCAATCCGGCGAAGGCTGAAGAAAAATTCTTTGAACCTCTGCAAAAAGCTGTGCGTGAAATTGAGCTAGCGTTTGAAACAGCTTCTGCGATATCAGAACAGTCCCTCCGCATGTTTGAAGCTTAGCATTTTGCAACATATCCGGGGTACGGCGGAGCGTCATCGCACTCCATAATGCATCTCGGTAACGCCACAGAATCTTTGTTTCAGACACGTGCTGATGGGCTACCTTCTCACCTAATGTAATGGCGCTAGGGTCAGGACCCATTGATTTTTGTTGATTGGCGTGATTCACGGTTCGAAAAGCGATCGGTGAACATGTCTGATCTTTTCCGGCTAACGGACGCGCAAATGGCGCGTCTTGAGTCCTAATTCCCGAAGTCCCACGGCAAGCCTCGCGTTGAAGATCGACGAGTCATGAGCGGGATTATTTTTAACAATCGCAATGGCTTAAGCTGACGTGATGCTCCCAAGGAGTACGGCCGACACCAGACGTTGTACAACCCTTGGAAGCGCTGGAGTGAAAAGGGTATCTTCGCGCAGATGATGGTCGGGCTGGCGGCAGATCACGGCGAAGAGAAGACTGTCATGATCGCAAAAAAAGGGAGCGTGATCGTCTGATCGGACGCACCAAGGGTGGGATGAACACGAAGCTGCATGAAATCTGCGACAGCCAAGGTAGTCCGCTGAACCTATTCGTCACCGCCGGACAGGTCAGCGACTACGTCGGCGCACGGGCCTAACTGAGCAGGCTAGCGGATGTCGTTTGGCTGCTCGGGGATCGAGGTTACAATGCTGACTGGTTCAGAGAAGCGTTGAAAGACAAAGGAATACGTCCCTGCATCCCGGGTCGAAAACAGCGCAAGAATCCGGTGAAGTACGACAAACGTAGATAGAGGGGGCGAAGCCGCATCGAGATCGTATTCGGCAGACTGAAAGACTGGCGGCGCGTCGCAACCCGATACGTCAGGTGTCCACAGTTCTCCTCTTCGCACTCGCTGCAACCGTCATCTATTGGTTATGAGTCCTGAGCCTAGCATGCAACAAGAAGATCGCTTGGCAATCGCATCCCTATTCAACGGAGTTTGAGGTGTCCTAGCCGCCCAGACAGCCGCCTTTTCGGTTGCGCGGTCTGCAACCGACCAAATTACCAAAACAGTGTCTACAAATCCGGGAGCACCTCAATTTGTTAGAATGAGCACTACGGAGGGAAATGCACAAATAATGGCAATGAGAGCTATATCTGCCAGCAAATAGAAACCCGCACCCTTAAAAATCCGACCGAGGGAAATATCTCTGGAGGAGATAGCTTTGATCACAAAGATGTTCATGCCCATTGGTGGCGTTATCATTCCGATTTCGAGAAGCTTTACAACCAGAACGCCGAACCAGATCAAGGATACGCCGTGGGACTCGATCACAGGGAGGAACACCGGGAGGGTTACCAGCATTGCACCAAACGGCTCCATGAACATACCCAAGGCTAGATAGATCAGAATGATAGCAAGCAATACAACCGCAATTGAAAGATCTTGCCCAGTCACAAATGACGTCAAATAGCTCGAGAAGCCGCTGAGCCCCAAGAAGCGCGTGAACAATGAAGCCCCGATGGCGATAACGAAAAGACTTGCCGTCGTGCTCATTGTTTCGACAAGCGCGGAATTCACCGCATTCCGTGTTAGTTTACCAGTGATTAGGGCGAGAAGGGTGGCAGTGGTGGCACCCACCGCACCGGCTTCGGTTGCGGTGAAGATGCCAAGAAACAGGCCGCCAAACGTCACAATCACCAGAACGAAAACAGGCCAAACCGCGCGAATCGCATCTGCATATTCGTCGGCCGAGTAAGCGACCTGTTGTGATTGACGAGGGATGGTCGCTGGCGAGAACGCTGCAACCAAGAAAACTACAATTGCGTAACTAATTGCAGTCATAGCGCCAACTACCACACCGCCAAGAAAAATCTTTGTGACGGATGCTTGCGCGAAGACCCCGTAAACAATCATAAGAATGGAAGGAGGAATGAGTGCGCCAATTGTGCCACCAGCAGCGACGGTGCCGCATGCGAACCCCGGCCTATAGCCGGCCTTTATCATCTCGGGGATAGCGATGCGCCCCATCGCGGCGGCACAGGCGACTGAAGAGCCGCAAACCGAGGCGAAACCTGAGCATGCAAGAATTGACGACAGCGCAAGCCCCCCTGGGATTCGGCGCAGGAAGACATTGGCCGCAGTGAACAATCCGGATGTCATCCCAGAATGGTAAGCGATGAAACCCATCAACAAGAACATCGGAACAGCGCTGAGAGTCCAACTGGCAGCAAAATCATATGGTCCGGCGGCTAACAAGCTCACGGCGGCGTCCGGGCCGATCATGGAAGTCACACCAAAAAATGCAACGAGGATCAATGCGATCGCAATCGGTACACGTATTATCAAGAGTCCCAACAAAACAAAAATGCCGACAAAGCCGGTTGCTACTGACATTATTTTCCCACTCCCAGCTCGATTTCTTCAGCAGTACTGTCCGTTCCAATGATAGAAACAACGCGGATCAGTACGATAATTGCGACCAGACCAAATCCAACTGGAAGCAGCAGATAGGTCGGCCAGACGGGTATGCGTTCGCCAAGCGCCAAAACAAATGCTTTCCGCTCAATCGCCTCGCGCGCATTGCCCCATGTTGCCCAGGCCAAAAGGCCAAATGCTCCAAATGAAATCAATGCAACGACAACGTCTCGGATTTGGACTACGCGCCGAGACAAAAGGGAGTCAAATGCCGAGACACTTATCATTTGGTTTCGGTGTTCGACCCAGGCCAACGGCAAAAAGGCGATCGCCACCATGTAGTATCGCGATACTATTTCGAGAGTTCCGGACAACGGAGATCCTAAGGCGTACCGCGCAATGACGTCAGCGGTGATGTGAAGCATCATAGCGACGATCACGATCGCACCTAAGAGGCCTACAATTCGTGCGGTCAACCGCGAAATTTTAGCTAGCGTGAACAAGACTTCCTCCCGAGTAAGATTGCTGTCTGAAGCTAGGCAAGCGTTGGTGGGCTAGAGCCTATCTAGGCTCCTCCAACAGATGCAAAAACCCACAAATATGTCTCAGTCCGCGGATATGACCCCGACGAACTTGTTTGGGCCGATTGATGTTTCAAACTCTACGCGTCTTTTTTCACTCACTTCTATAACGAGCCTAGCTGACCCTTCTGCCTCCACCAGACCTTCAAATCGGAAGATCCCGA
This sequence comes from Tropicibacter sp. Alg240-R139, assembly GCF_900537075.1. Classification (GTDB taxonomy): domain Bacteria; phylum Pseudomonadota; class Alphaproteobacteria; order Rhodobacterales; family Rhodobacteraceae; genus Falsiruegeria. The sequence goes on along the minus strand of NZ_UNRA01000012.1, from coordinate 6,028 downwards.
AATCATCAGTGCGAGCAACGTCAAGAACGGTATTGTCAGAGCCGGATACCAGCGAAACAGACACGCCAGCAAGACACTCCTGCTCGGCGTTTACCGTATGAACGACGCGCCCGCTTAAGCACAGTGGTTCAAGAGAATGAGAGTTTCGGTAGAGAACATTGGTGTTGATTGAGATATCTGAATCAATTGACCGATAGTCACCGGATCTTCTCATATCTTCCAGTTCCGCAACATCCACCCTTCGTGTCTGAAGCGCCCCGGTGGGGCAAGCCTGACTGGCCCGGCTTTCGGTCCAACCCTGTTCCAGAAGATGCACGTCCATCGTCCATATCTGCGGCATGTCCAGTTCGCTGTTCCAAGCGACGGCGCCAAACGGACAAGCCTCGACAACATCTCGCCGGCCCTTGGCCTTTTCTGGCCGTATGCGTACGATCCCGTCCGACCGCACCTCAATGACATCTGGCGCTTTCTGCGCGCAGGGCGCATCGACGCAGTGCTGACATGTACGCAGAACGTAGTTCACGTCAATCACGGGATAGGAGCCGCGTTCAACACAAGTTATGTCGAGTATTTGTTCGCCGTGCAGCTCAATGCCGGTACTGTAGCCTTCGTGCGGATTGTTGACGTGCTCATCCATCGTCGCTAGCACACAATTGCAGCAGCCCGTGCATTTATCGATATCGAAAATCGTAACCCACTTATCAGACATTCTTATTGAACTCCTTCGCGGCGGATCTGTCAGAAAACAGCGCCTTGTATTCCTCGGCGCTGAGCAGTTCCACTTGCACAAGGCTGTTGCTGGAACCCATAGAATGACCCTGCTTGATCTGCGATTTTCCAGATGTCAGCGTATTCAGAGAGCCGCCGATATCGTCGCTTTTCCCTGGTTCCCCTGTCGGCTCATAGCGGGCCGATGATTCATAGCCGTGTACTATGCCTGGGCGCAAACGCCCGGTCGGCTGGGCAGCACAGATAACGGCGCCACGATCGTTGTGGATTCTCACCAAGTCGTCCTTGCGAATGCCGCGCGCCGATGCATCCTGTGCATTCATACGCAAAATCAGATAGAAACGACCATCCACACAGACTCTGTGGTCTTCCAGATCGTTCAAGAACCCGTCCTTACCATCCCCTTGTGTGTGGAAGCTGAAGCGGGGGTGAGGCGTCAAAAGTTGAAGCGGGAAGGACTCCGCGCGTTCGGTATTTGTCGATTCAGGAGATTCTACATATTTTACGATTGGAGGGCGCTCTGGGTCGTCCTTGTCATACCGCTTTAGCGTCTGCGCTTCGAATTCGAAAAGGCCACTCGGGGTTTGCAAGCCTTTCAGATACTTGCCCCGGTACTCTGAAGGCAGGGGCATTGTTTCTGGGACATCCTTTTCCCGCCCTTCGTAGTACCAGCGATTGGCCACTGTCGTGCGTTCAGATTCTGGGGGGTTCGGGACAACGTAATAACCTTGTTTGAGCAACTTCTTGAAGGAAATTTCTTTTGCAAGGTCAGACGACTCGAAAATGCGCTGCACCCAGTCCAATTCGCTCATGCCTTCGGAAAAATACATTCCAAGGCCCAGGCGTTTCGCAATAGACAGAAAGATGTTGTAGTCAGACCGGCTTTCACCCAAAGGCTCGATGCATTTGTGCTGCACTGCAATCACCCTATGGTTTACCTGCGTGTGGTTGTGCGGAATGAAGCCGTTCGCATTTGCCCATTCTCCAATATCCCACCGCTCCATGCTTGTGCAGGCTGGCAGGATCACATCTGCGAAATGACAATCCTGTTCGTTCCAGATGCTCTGGTTAACGACAAATTCTAGATTCTCCGAACGGTACATATCGGCGTAGCGATTACTTTGTGGCATCGTGCTGAAGTTGCTACTTCCGTACTTATACATCATGCGGACTGGCGAATGACCTTTCCCTGGATAGCGCGGCGCATTGAATTGCGCCTCGATTGAACGTGGATCGCGCGTTTGGCCCGAAACTGGTTCACCCTGGATCGCTTCCGGCAATCTCAGGCGGGGGATCGGCGGTGCCGCGACCGAGTTCATCGAAAGAAGATGGGGCATCCTTTGATAGACGTTCACGGGAGAGCCTGTGTTGGCCAAATCTCCCGATATTCCGCCCTCGGCATAGCCTGGAAACCAAAAATGGTGGTCGACAGGCGTGCTCCACTGAAGGTTCCCGAAGTTCACACCCGGTCGACCGATGCCCTGCATGGCCATCAGGCAAACCATTGATCTGGCCCAACTGTGCCCGGTCGGACCTCGGCATGCCCCACCAAATGCGTTGCCGCTACCACCAGCTCCCAGATACGTTTTTCGTTTGCCCCAAAGCCGGGCCAAAGTACGAACTTCTGCGGCGGAGACGCCAGTAATTTCTTCTTGCCATTCCGGGGTCTTCTTGACGCCATCTTCGTCACCCAAGATATACTTGCTCCAAGCTTCAAAGCCATGGGTGCGTTTGGTTACAAAGGATTTGTCATAAAGCCCTTCTTGTAGCCACACATAGGCGATTGCAAGCGCCAGAGCCGTGTCCGTCCCTGGCTTGGGCGCTATCCACGTTCCACCCATGAAAGCTGCAGTATGATTGAAATATGGGTCGATGTGCACAATCGGAATACCTAGTTCCTTCAGCCACATGCGCCGGATTGTTCCTTCCGACCCGCCGTATAACCCCGAGGTTGCTTCGGGGTCACTGGACCAGAGAACAAGCATTTCCGCTTCCTGAAGCAGATCCTCGACGGTTCCGTAGGGTTCCCCAACCCCAAGGCGCAGCGAGTTACCCCAGTGATGCATCGCTCCCCAGTACCAGCCCTCCCAACTGTCAGGGTTGTGGCTGACTTTTGTGTGACCGATGGCGTTTGCAAAGCGATTTAGGCTACTGATCCAATAGCCCAAGTTTCCCCATGTGTGATGTGACGGGTGATTGAATGTAATGGCGCTGGCACCGTGCTCGCGCTTAACCCGCTCAATTTCGTTAGCAACAATAGTTTCGGCTTCGTCCCACGAGATCCGTTCATATCCTGAGATCCCACGGTTCTGCGGATTGCGTTCTCCGTTAGGATCGAAGTCTTTGCGCTTCATTGGATACAGGTTGCGATCCTTCGAATAAACGATTGAACGCCATTGCAGGGCATGCGGAGATACGGTCGCCTTGCGCGGCGGCGTAAAGACCTTTCCGCGCGCGTTAATTGACCAAGATTTGGGGTCTTTTTCGGTAAGGCTGATGGGTGTAGTACGGACAATTTTGCCGTCTTTGGCAAAGACAAACAACGGGCCGCCGTTCGTCATCGTGGTGTATCTCTGCGTTCCATCTGGTTGCTTCATACCAAATTTCCAACCTATGCGATTGAGACCGGCCAGAATTTGCATGAAGTGATATATTTTCTCGTCTTCTCCTGATGCCACAAACTTAAAGTTCTTTCCGGCGTGAAGCCGTTCGAGCCAATCAACAGGAGGTAGAATTGATGAAAGAGCATCTTTCACGGTCAAGAATGCAAGGTCGATGTCTGCTTTTGGGTCGATACCAGCCTTGGAGCGAATCTTGCCGTTAGCCACGTAGAATGTACGGCCGATACCTTCGCTTTTGGTCCGGATGACCGCTGAATATTCTCCTCCGGTCGATACCCACTGTGAAAGTGATCTGTCCAATTTCGGCGCAACTCTGAGGATGGCGCCAACCGAAAACAGCACTGAGGAGAGAATTTGCAAGTTGAGGCTCCACTGGAAGAGTTGGAATCATAGGTTGAGGTGAAAAACGTCGTTGGGGCGTTTGATTTTAGCTCCCATATTTCTCCAGAACTTGAAAGAGATTGCCAACGTAAGTTCACTAGGCGAACGGATAATTTGCTTGATCTGACAACGCCTTACAGTCCGATCCCGCCAAAAAGCAACCTACGGACCGAGGCCAATACCCCCCCGTTTCACACACAAGCCTGCCTGTATCCCTGTACAATGGACGAAGGCGTCCAGTCTGCGGCGGCGCCTCACAACCGAAGTTCGGCCTATGCGCTTGATATGATTAGCGCTGCACATGGAGTAGGGCACCGGCATAAGCGCAACGCAACGTACATCAACACTCGGGACTTGAGTGTGTGAGGAGATCGAAGGACAGTAAGGGATAATGATCGGAAAGGTCCGGACCAGACAAAACAGTTTTACTGCAGGAGTCAATGAGCTCGATTTGTTGATCTGTCTTTGGTTCGCGCTTCGCCATACCGGCCCGCGGCTGTATCAATCGCCGCAACGACGGGCCTGATACATGACCGCATCCGATCACACACTCAAACCGTTCAGAAACCTCTTGCACCAATGGGGGCAATGGTATGGACCCCGCCCCTCCCAGGGGCGAGCTTTCAAATGTCAATTATGCGAAAGGAGAAGTATCATGCAGATCGTTCGGATAGAACGGGACTTGGCGAAATACGTTTTTGAAGTTCACGGTGTGGATGCGCAGCACAATACCGTACTGCGAAAAACGCTACGTCGGGATGCGGTCCCGCAATTCTTTGCCGAGATGCCTGCTTGTGTTGTCGGATGGAAGCCTTCAGCGGCGCGCATTACTGGGCAAAGGTGTTATCCGACCTCGGGCATGAGGTTCGCTTAATCTCACCCCAGTTCGTGACGCCATATGTCAAATCGAACAAGAATGATCGCAACGATGCAGAAGCGATCTGTGAAGCGATCAGGCGGCCATCTATGCGCTTCGTACCGCCAAAATCAACGGAACAGTTGGAAATCCAAGCTATTCATCGGATCCGCCAGCGACTGGTGTCAGATCGAACCCGGCTAGTGAACCAGATCCCCGGGCTACTGGCCGAGCATAGTGTCGTCATCGCCCGAGACATCTCTCGTTTTCGGCGCGCCAGTGGCCAGATTGCGAATGGGGCTGATGATGGCCTCTCTGATATGTTCCGGGATCTGGTACGTGGCGTTTTCGACGAGCTGAGCGAGCGTGATCAGCGTGTCACCGCATACACCCGTCGGATACGAGACCTCTTTCGCACCAACGAGATGTGCCAACGCATCGGAAAAATCGAAGGCATTGGGCCGATCACGGCAACAGCACTGGTCGCGGCGGTTGGTGACAGAACATGCTTCAGGAATCGTCGCCAGTTTGCCGCTTGGTTGGGGTTGGTTCCAAAACAACGATCGAGCGGCGGGAAGACCAGGCTGTTTGGCATCAGTAAGCGCGGTGATCGATACCTGCGTACGCTGATTATTCATGGTGCCCGAGCTGTTCTTGGTAAAGCAGGTGGGAAGACCGATCCACGAAGTCAGTGGATTGGCCGGATGCGCGAGCGGCGACATCCGAATGTAGTCGCTGTCGCACTCGCAAACAAGAACGCTAGAATCATCTGGTCGATCTTATCTCGTGGAGAAGAATATCGCCCTGTTCAGGCGACATCAGCAATCTGACTTCGGCCACAAAACAACAGAGACAAGGAAGCTTATCCCGGAATATTGCAGCAAACTGCCAGGAGATGGAGGAAAGGTCACCCCGACCGCTTCTCGAACCTGATGTGTGGACCAGCACGGCCAATGCCGATGTCTTGGGGGCATTGAGGGAGAAGCGCGCGGAAATCCATCGGGGCTCGCGGCGACGATCTATCGGGCCGCTCAAAAAACCGGATATACGTCAGCAATCGTGATCACCGATCCTGCTCCAAACAGACTGTTGCAATAACGCGGGGTCCATATACATCCATACATGCAGTAGATGTTATCACAGCAGCGGCATCAAACCGCGACAGGTCCAAAGTTTTTCCTTCCTAGGGTCTGGACTCATTGAATTTCACAGCCAGCAGATGACGAGGGCAGCTAGTGCGATGGCTTAGAGGAAGACCTTGGGACAGCGGTCGTATCGGGTTGCCACACGCCGCCAGTTCTTGAGCCTGCCGAACATGATCTCGATCCGGTTGCGCCGTTTGTAGCGACGCTTGTCGTACTTGATCGGCTTCTTCCGTTGTTTTCGACCCGGGATGCAGGCACGTATCCCTTTGTCTTTCAACGCTTCTCTGAACCAATCG
>NZ_UNRA01000011.1 GCF_900537075.1 Tropicibacter sp. Alg240-R139 | reverse complement strand
CAGWAGTTCTGGCAGCATGGKCGCATCCCCGATGTTACTGCCGGTGACTTCGACTGCCCGAACCTCCAGCGTTTCTTCATCAACTCCTATATGTATCTTGCGCCAGATGCGGCGTTTGGAGCCACCGTGCTTGCGGGCATTCCACTCACCTTCACCTTCGGCTTTGATGCCTGTGCTGTCGATAAGGAGGTCCAATGGACCCTTGGAACCTCGATATGACAGGTCCACATTCAGTGTTCTCTGGCGGCAACATAGGGTGCTGAGGTCCGGCACGGTCCAGTCCAGACCGACCAACAGCAGCAAGCTCTGGACGAACCCAGTTGTCTGCCGAAGCGGCATGCCAAACAGGACCTTCAACGTCAGACAAGTCTGAATGGCGGCGTCGCTGAATTGCTGTTGCCGACCTCGTTTGCCGCTTGGCGACGGTGTCCAAACCATCTCCGGATCAAACCAGATCGACAGCGATCCGCGCCGCTTCAAGCTGCCATTGTAAGATGACCAATTCTTGGTCTTATACTTTGTAGGGGCCCAATTGCTCATCCCCCCTCGGCTATCATGCTGGATTCATACAATGAATCCCTTCAGCACATTTGTGCAACAAAGCCTTGATTGCTAACAAAAAAAACAAAAACCTGCCGTAAAGGAACGATCAGGTGTCATTTGTCATCAAGAAAAAAGTGGTGAGCCGTGTTGGGTTCGAACCAACGACCTACTGATTAAAAGTCAGTTGCTCTACCAACTGAGCTAACGGCCCACTCTTTTTTCGGATCTTTTCGATCCATGGCGCTCTCTAAGACATTTTCCCGGTTAGGTTCAAGGTCTTATTTTGCACCTCGTGTCGCTAATGTGTCCGGTGTTTCCGGCGACCCGATAGGCGGCCTAATTAGGGAGAGGGCGCGGAGGGGTCAACCCCTTTTTTAGAGAATCTCGCCTCAACGCTGGATTCATTTGGAGACCACAGTTATATGCCCGCCATGCAACAGAACACCGATAGCAATTTGCCCTTTATGAAGATGCACGGGCTGGGCAACGACTTTGTCGTTGTTGACGCGCGCGTAGGTGACATCGCCATCACGCCGGCCATGGCTCAGGGAATCGCACATCGCCAGTTCGGTGTAGGCTTTGATCAGCTTGCCGTGATTGAGCAAGGCAAAGGTGACGCGCATCTGGTGTTCTACAACGCTGATGGATCCACCTCGGGTGCATGTGGGAATGCGACTCGTTGTATTGCCCGCCATCTGATGATCGACAGCGGAAAGACCGAGCTGCACCTGACCACCGATCGCGGCGACCTCTGGGCACGAGATGCGGGTAACGGGCTGACGTCTGTGAACATGGGACATCCACAACTGATCTGGCACGAGGTGCCGCTCGCGCATGAGATGGACACGCTGCGCTTGCCCATCGACGGGGAACCATCCGCGACCGGTATGGGCAATCCGCATTGCACGTTTTTTGTCGAAGACGCCGAAGCCGTTGATCTGACAGCCTTTGGCGCTGCTCATGAATATCACCCGCTTTTCCCCGAACGCACCAACGTTCAGGTCGCACAGATCGTCAGCCCCCATCACATCCGAATGCGCGTGTGGGAACGAGGCGTGGGCATCACGCTGGCTTCGGGTTCGTCATCCTGCGCCACCGCTGTGGCCGCCGCACGGCGTGGGCTGACAGAGCGCTCTGTGCGCATTGATCTGGACGGCGGCACGCTTCACGTTGACTGGCGTGACGATGGGGTCTGGATGACAGGGCCGACGATGCATGTCTTTACAGGCGCCTTCACCCACGAATTCCTGGAGGGCCTCACATGAGCGCGCCCAAGTTCACTACGCTCGGCTGCCGCCTGAACGCCTATGAAACCGAGGCGATGAAAGAGCTGTCGCAGCAGGCGGGCCTGAAGGATGCAGTGATCGTAAACACCTGCGCCGTTACGGCTGAGGCAGTGCGCAAGGCGCGGCAAGAGATTCGCAAGCTGCGCCGCAAAAACCCCGACGCTCGACTGATCGTCACCGGCTGTGCGGCACAAACCGAACCGCAGACCTTTTCCGCGATGGAAGAGGTCGACGCCGTTATTGGCAACACCGAAAAGATGCAACCTGACATTTGGAAAGGCATGGCTGCTGATTTCATCGGTGAGACCGAAACCGTTCAGGTAGACGACATCATGTCAGTGACCGAAACAGCCGGTCATCTGATCGACGGCTTTGGCACCCGCTCGCGCGCTTATGTGCAGGTCCAGAACGGATGTGATCACCGCTGCACCTTCTGCATTATCCCCTATGGCCGCGGCAACTCGCGAAGCGTTCCGGCGGGCGTTGTAGTGGATCAGGTCAAGCGGCTGGTGGATCGGGGTTATAACGAGGTCGTGCTGACCGGCGTCGACCTGACTTCATGGGGGGCTGACCTGCCTGCGAAACCCAAGCTGGGTGACCTGGTGATGCGCATCTTGAAACTGGTGCCGGATCTGCCGCGCCTGCGGATCAGTTCGATTGATTCGATCGAGGTGGACGAGAACCTGATGCAGGCCATCGCGACCGAACCACGCCTGATGCCCCACCTGCATCTGTCGCTGCAGCACGGTGACGATCTGATTCTAAAGCGGATGAAACGCCGCCATCTGCGCGACGATGCTATCCGGTTCACCGAAGAGGCCCGCAAGCTGCGCCCCGAGATGACCTTTGGCGCCGATATCATCGCCGGTTTCCCAACCGAATCTGAGGCGCATTTCGAAAATTCGCTGAAACTGGTGAGTGATTGTGACCTGACCTGGTTGCACGTCTTCCCTTATTCCAAGCGCGAAGGCACTCCAGCGGCCAAGATCCCCAATCAGGTCAACGGCAAGATCATCAAGGACCGCGCCGCCCGCCTGCGTGCGGCCGGGGATGCACAGGTCGACCGGCATCTGCAGGCGCAGCTTGGCAAGACCCATCACATCCTGATGGAAAACCCTCACATGGGCCGGACCGAGCAATTTACCGAAGTGCGTTTTGATGCGCCGCAGGCCGAGGGGCAGATCGTGCAGGCCAATGTCACCGGGATTGACGGCATACAGCTGGTGGCCTGAGCGCTACCAGACAAACGGAAAAATGCGGCAACGGGTGTTTTCTCGATAAGCATCATAGTCGGGCAACGTGTCGACCAACATACGCTCTTCGACGATCACACGCAGGATCAGGGCGATGAAGGTAACAAGCAGCATCCCCAGGCTTGCCAAACTGCCCAACCAGACACCTGCCCCCGCCTGCATCAGCAGGAACGACAGATACATCGGATGCCGAACCAAAGCGTAAGGTCCCGATGTGACCAAGACTTGCCCGACCCCGGATTGATCCGCGACAATCGGTATCGCAAAAGCATTCACAAAGATGACCCACAGGCACAGGGCATATCCCGCGACTGCAATCCAACCCGCTAAGGACGCGACGTTCGCCGACGGTGGGCCAAGGATATGCCACCAGAAGACATCCAAGGGGACAAACATCACCGACGACGCAAGAGCCGCCAAAACACTGGCTGTGGCCCACTTGTCAGCAAAGGGTTGCACCGCGCTTGCGGGGCGGCGCAGGCGCGCCTCAAGGCTCTGTGGTGCGATCACGGCCATAACCACCGTCGACACCCCCAGAAGCGCCGCATAGGACGCCAGAAGCTGCGTGCCACGTGGCCAGAACCACTCTCCTGCGATCAGACCAGCGGGGGCGATCATCAGGGCATATAGCAATACCAGTTGTGTTGCCGCGCCCGCCAGTCCGCGCAAGATCAATCCCAAGACGCCCCACCAAATAAAGAAAAACCCCCGGCACCTTGCGGGCCGGGGGTTTCAATTACCAGAGCTTTGAACCAGATCAGGCTTTCTTCTTGCCTTTGATCGGTGCCCAGAGGCGCTTGTTGGTCAGGTACAGCAGAACCGACAGCAGGGTCAGGAACAGCACGCCAACAAAACCGGCCTGCTTGCGGGCCATCATCTTGGGCTCGGCTGTCCACATCAGGAAGGCCGAGACGTCTTCGGACATCGCCACGACATCGTTAGCGTGGCCATCAATGAACTCGACTTGCTCGTCAAACAGGGGCGGCGCCATCGAGATCCAGCCGCCTGGAAAGGCGGTGTTCTCGTACAAGATCGCACCTGCTTCTTCTTTTTCCTTGCCGGTGTAACCGGACAACAGCGAAGCAATGTATTCCGCGCCGCCCATACCCTTGACCAACTGGTTGATGCCCAGGCCATAGGGGCCGTGGAAACCGGCGCGCGCCTTGGCCATAAGGCTCAAGTCAGGTGCGCCAGCGTTGTCGTTGGCCGGGAAGTTGTCCGCGGGGATCGCAGGGCGATCGTCGTCCAGATCTTCGTCGTAAACCGAGAAGTTGTCCGCGGCATAGGCACGGACCTGATCCTCGGGGATGCCAGGACCATCTTCGTCCGACAGGGTCCGCAAGGGGATGTACCGCAGGCCGTGGCAGGCCGAACAAACCTCGGTATAGATCTGCAAACCGCGCTGAAGCTGGTTCTGGTCATAGGTGCCAAAGGGACCTTCGAACGAGAACGCAAAGTCCTCGATGTGCTGGTCGCCACCACCTGCCGCAATTGCTGCGACAGGGGCAAAGGCCAGAGCGGCACCTAGTACAAGTTTCTTGAACATGGGTTTCGGTCCCTCTTATTCAGCTGGCGTGGCGTCGGCGTCAGCCTTGCCATAATGCGCGTTGAAGTCTTCTTCGATGGTTTCCGGTTGTGGCAGCGGCTTCTCGATCACGCCCAACAGGGGCAAGATGACCAGGAAGTAACCGAACCAATAGGCGGAACCGATCAACGAGAAGGACGCATAGGGTTCTTCGGCAGGCATTGCACCCAGCCACATCAGGACAAAGAAGTCCACGATCAGCAGGTAGAACCACCACTTGAACATCGGGCGATACTGACCCGAACGCACGTTCGATGTGTCCAACCAAGGTGCCAGCGCCATGACAGCAATCGCACCAAACATCGCGATCACACCAAAGAACTTGGCGTCGATGATGCCACCAGTCACAAAGCTGACCAGCTGCACCAGCCACACATCGGCGGTAAAGGCACGCAGGATCGCGTAGAACGGCAGGAAGTACCATTCAGGAACGATGTGCGCGGGCGTCACCAGCGGATTGGCTTCGATGTAGTTGTCGGGGTGACCCAGGTAGTTGGGCATAAAGCCGACGATGGCCCAGAAGATCACTAAAACAACGGCCAGACCCAGGAAATCCTTGATCACAAAGTACGGCCAGAACGGCAGGGTGTCTTTCTTGACGTCTTCTTTCGACGTGCGGCGAACTTCAACACCGGTGGGGTTGTTGTTGCCCGTGGTGTGGAACGCCCAGATGTGCACGATCACCAGCGCCGCAATCACAAACGGCAACAGATAATGCAGCGAGAAGAAGCGGTTCAAGGTCGCGTTGTCCACGGCCGGACCACCCAACAGCAGGGTCTGGATCGGCTCGCCAATGAACGGGATCGCACCAAACAGGCCGGTGATCACAGTTGCGCCCCAGAACGACATCTGACCCCAGGGCAGAACATAGCCCATGAATCCGGTGCCCATCATCAAGACAAAGATAAGCATCCCGATGATCCACGTGATTTCACGCGGCGCTTTGTACGAACCGTAAAACAGGCCACGAAACATGTGAATGTAGACCGCAACAAAGAACAGCGAAGCGCCGTTCATGTGCAGGTAGCGGAGCATGTAGCCGCCGTTCACGTTGCGCATGATGTGCTCGACGCTGGCGAATGCCAGATCAACGTGTGGGGTATAATGCATCACCAGAACGATACCGGTGACAATCTGCAGCGCCAGGCAGAACGCCAGGACGATGCCCCAAATCCACCACCAGTTCAGGTTCTTGGGAGTGGGGATCATGATGGTGTCGTAAACGAGGCCGACGATGGGCAGGCGGCTGTGCAGCCACTTTTCGCCATTGCTCTTCGGCTCGTAATGATCGTGCGGAATTCCGGACATCTGGGTCCCCCTTAGCCGAGCTTGATGGTTGTGGCATCGACCCATTCAACGGGCGGAATGGGCAGGTTTTCAGGCGCGGGGCCTTTGCGAATTCGACCGGCGAGGTCGTAGTGTGAACCGTGGCAGGGACAGAACCAGCCACCAAATTCGCCTGCATCCCCGAGTGGTACACAGCCAAGGTGGGTACAGACACCCATCTGAACGATCCACGCGCCTGGCGCTTCGCCTTCGGGCGAGGGCATGACACGGTTGGCATCGGTTGCCGGTGCATCCGAGTTCAGGTTCAAGTTGCGGGCCAGCGGATCAGGCAGTGCGTCAACACCTTCGGCATCCTGTTCCTGCGCTTCCTTGATCTCGGCACCTGTGCGGTGACGGATAAACACAGGCTTACCCAGCCATTTAACGGTCAGCTGCGTGCCCGGCTCGACCCCGCTTACATCCTGACGGATCGAGGACAGCGCCTGAACGTCTGCTGAGGGGTTCATCTGATTGACAAGGGGCCAAACCGCCGCCCCTGTGGCTACGACACCTGCGCCAGCCGTGGCGTAGTAGAGGAAATCTCTGCGGGTGCCTTCGTGGTCTTCTGCGTGGGACACGAGGTTTTCTCCGATTCCAGCGCCCGGCGAACGGGCAAACATGCATCAGCACCACACGAATGCGGTGACTTATCGCGGGTATCTAGCGGCAGGAAATTGGTTCGTCCAGCGGTCATAGGCGCGCAGGAGCGAGTTATTCGCACTTCATGTCGCGGTGCGGACACACAATTTCAAGCTGCGCCGCTCACGAAACTCCATTTCCTCGCCAAATCTCAGCCTTCAGGCGGGCGAGTCGCTTCCAGACTGGGTCGCGATTCGAATTCGGCATACCATGCGGCAAGTGCATCATTGCCCTTGCGCCATCCGCGCGCATCATGGCGGAAATCCACATACCCCAGGGCACAGGCCACCGCGATTTGGCCCATATCCAAAGGCCCGGTCAGATGCGCCATCCAGCGTTGGTTCAGCGCCGCACAGGCCCGCTCGATCTTGGCCCATTGCGCATCGGCCCAGCTGTCCCACTGCATTCTTTCGGGGCGAAGCCGACTTTCGTACGTAATGAGCAGAGCTGCGTCCAATATCCCGTCCGCTAACGCCTCCAGCGTCAACGTGTCCCACCGGGCATTGCCGTCAGGATAGAGACCACCCTGCGTCCGCGCGTCCAAGAAGGTACAGATCACGCGGCTATCGAAAAGCGTCGGTCCATCCGGGCGTTCCAGCGCGGGTACTTTGGTTAGGGGATTCTTGCCCAAAAGCGGATCCGCCGGGTCAAGCGGTGTACCGCTTGCGTCGATCAGTTCGACATCGTCCAGCTGACCTGTTTCATGCAAAAGCACCATGACCTTGCGCACGTAGGGCGACGTTGGGCTGTAGTAGAGTTTCATGATGACTGTTCCCTGTTCCATCCGATTGCTTTGGGCAAATGTGTAGCAACCACGACCGAGGTTTCAATTTCTTTCGCCAAAACCAGTCCAACTGGGTCAAGATGTTCCTATAGTCTGATTGGAGATCACCAGTATGGCAAAAATTTCGAATTTCGCTCTTGCTCTGTTGCTGGCGTGTGTCCAGGCAACGGTTGCACGTGGAGATGATAGAGACCCAATCGGCGCCGCCATTCATGACTTGCCGATCTTTGACGCCCACATCCATTACAAGGAACCCGCCTGGAACACCTATCCGGTCGAAAGTGTCATCGAAATGATGGATCGCAACGGTGTGGCGATGGGGCTGGTATCATCTACCCCGGACGAAGGCACCATTATGTTGTGGGAATACGCCCCCAATCGCATTGTTCCGGAACTGCGCCCCTATCACGGCAGTGCGGGTTCTTCGAATTGGACTAAGGTCACGGATATGGAGGCTTATCTGACCAACCGCTTAACCCGCTTTCCCCACGAAGGGATCGGCGAGTTTCACATTCATCGCCTCGATACCTCGGACGAACCGTTCTTTCGGTCGGTCATCCAAATGGCTCGCGAGCGCGACATCTTTCTGCATGTGCACTCCAGCAGCGAACCCATTCGCTGGCTCTATTCCCTGGACCCGCAGGTCAAGATCATCTGGGCCCATGCCGGACTGGGAGACAGCGCCACAACCGTTTTCGATTTGATGAACAGCCACCCCGAGCTGCTTGCAGACACTTCGCTGAGGGAAAACGAGATCCTGGGCTGGGGAAGGGGTCTAGACCCGGATTGGAAAAGGGTCATCTTCGCCTTTCCGGATCGCCTGATGGTGGGCAGTGATACCTGGGTAAACGGCCAATGGGACGATTATGATGAGATCATCCAGTCAAATCGCGCCTGGCTGGCCCTGTTACCGCGCGACATCGCCGAGCAGATCGCCTATCGCAATGCTGAACGGATCTTTGGACGCAGCATCTCGATGGATCAGATCGGCACGCGCTGATTGCGCAAGGAAAACACGTTCGTGCCCCAACGTCGTGTTTGTGCGGCTGGCAAACTGGCTTCTAGTCTCAAACTCAGAACCTGTTTGACCCAAGAGGTGGCCACGTGCCCGAAACAATATCTATGCAACGAGGCACCTGCCGTATCGGCGATGTCGCCCTCAGTTATGTTGAGCGGCACGCTGACAAACGCGACCGTGGACCGACACTGCTTTTTGCCCACGCCACCGGGTTTCACGCACGTATCTGGGACCAGGTCATCAGCCATCTGCCCGCAGTACATTCCATCTGCGTTGACCTTCATGGGCACGGGCAATCCACCGGCGGTCCGTTTTCCAGTTGGTCAGATCTCGGCGAAGAAATGGCGGTCTTCATTCGCGGCCTGAACTTGATCGACCTCGTCTGTGTCGGGCATTCCTTGGGCGGTCATGCTCTGGCGCAGGCAACGATCAAGAACCCGCAATCTGTTCGCGCGCTGCTCCTTATTGATCCCGTGATCATGAACCCCGAGATATACGCGCTTGCCGATACTCTGTCGCCCGAAGGCGCACAACATCCAGCAGCACAGCGCAAACGCAACTTTACCTCGGTACAAGAGATGATCGACCGCTTCCGCGACCGCTCTCCCTATTCGCTGTTCACGCCGCAAGTCTTGCAGGACTACTGCGAACACGGGCTGCTGCCGACGGATACCGGATTAACGCTCGCCTGCCCGCCCGAGGTTGAGGCGAGTTCGTACATGTTGCCAATGACCGGCGCGTTCATCCTGGATCATCTGGATCAGGTCACTTGCCCGGTCACAGTGCTGCGGGGCCACACCATGGACATGAAGTCATTTGGCGATTTCACGCGCTCGCCGACCTGGCCGGGACTGGCCGACGCCCTGCCGAACGGGACGGATGTTCACCGCCCGGACCTGTCCCATTTCATGCCCATGCAAGACCCTGCCTTTGTGGCAAACCATGTCGCTCGGGCTGCGCAGCTGGATCAGGTTCAACCCGCCTGATCCACGTCCCGCATCCACTGCGCCAATACGTCGACTTCTGATCCCAAAACTGCACCCTCAATACTGCCCACCGCACTCAATCGCGCGTCTACAGCCTTGTTCTGGTTCAACTTCCAAGTGCCTTGAACATCCTCGATCATCAGACGACACGGCACGATCTGGCGCATCATTCGACCCAAAGCCTCCGGCTCCATCTTGTCGGCGGTCCAAGCCGGCTTTGGGGCAAGACGCGCCTCGAACACTGCCGACTGGCGATCCAACACGCCCCGCAGTTCATCCTGAGGCCGCAGCTCAAGCCGCCCGATCAGATGCACTGCCACATAGTTCCACGTCGGAACCTGATCCGGCACACCGTACCAATCCGGCGAGACATAGGCATCCGGCCCGCTGACCGCGATTCGCGCCTGCAGCGCCTGCTTTAGCGCGCGGGCAATCGGATTTGAGCGCACCAGATGCAAATCAGCCCAAGCCCCGTCATCTGACAAAATGAACGGCACGTGGGACAACAGCGGCGCCCCCTCGACCGAAACCGCCAAAACGCCAAAACCGCGCTCGCGCGCAAACTGCAGGTTGGTTTCATGGTCAGCGGTTCGAAAAACGGGGTTTGGATGCATCATTTTTCTTTCTGTCGTGCAAAATTGGTCTTGCAGATTGCGCCCCTCATTGGCAAGGTCCGCCTCGTTCTCAGGGCGGGGCGAAATTCCCCACCGGCGGTATGCGGGCATTGCGACCCGTAAGCCCGCGAGCGGCCCTCAATTCGAGGGTGTCAGCAGATCTGGTGAGATGCCAGAGCCGACGGTCATAGTCCGGATGAAAGAGAACGTACAGGACGGGTCCAGACCCGGCCCTGTTCGTGATCGCCTTGGGTGACGTGTCAGAACCAAAGGAGATTAAGATGACACACACCCGATATGCCTTTATCAAGGCCCAATGGCATGCCGACATCGTCGACCGTGCGCTCGACGGTTTTCAGGAACTGATCCCAGCTGACCAGATCGACGTCTTTGACGTCCCCGGCGCGTTCGAAATGCCCTTGCTCGCGCAAGAATTGGCAAAGACCGGTCAATACGCCGCCGTGGCTTGCGCCGCGTTTGTCGTAGATGGCGGCATCTATCGCCATGACTTCGTGGCCCAGGCTGTCGTTGACGGGCTGATGCGCGCAGGCATGGATACTGGCGTCCCTGTCTTGTCGGTTTCACTCACACCGCATCACTATCAGGAAACTGATCATCACAACGCAATATACAGTGCTCATTTTGTCGAAAAGGGCCGCGAGGCGGCAAACGCCGCACTGATGATCGGTCAGACCCGCGCCAAGCTTGCAGACGCGGCCTGATCCCTGGTTTTGCAAAAAACTCTTGAGAGAGGGCAGCGCCCCTCTCTCGGCTCGTGCAAGCAAATCCTCTTGAGACCCAAAGCACAGCCCGCTAAGCACGGGGTCGCAAAGGAGCACACCCCATGTCGATGAACAGCTTTGGACACCTTTTCCGCGTCACCACCTGGGGTGAAAGCCACGGGCCCGCCTTGGGCGCCACTGTTGACGGTTGCCCCCCCGGCGTTCAGATCGACGAGGCGATGATCCAGCACTGGCTGGACAAGCGCAAACCGGGTCAGAACAAATTCACAACCCAACGCCGCGAATCCGATCAGGTGAAAATCCTGTCCGGTGTGTTCGAAGGGCAGACAACGGGCACGCCAGTCCAGTTGATGATCGAAAACACCGATCAGCGCAGCAAGGACTATGGCGACATCATGGACAAGTTCCGCCCCGGTCACGCCGACATCACCTATTGGCAGAAGTACGGCATCCGCGACTATCGCGGCGGCGGGCGCAGCTCGGCCCGTGAAACCGCATCGCGTGTGGCTGCAGGTGGGCTGGCGCGCGAGGCAATCAAGCAAATCGCACCCAATGTGCAGATTACAGGCTACATGACGCAGATCGGCCCTAACAAGATCGACCGCAATAACTTTGACTGGTCGCAGATCAAGCAGAACCCGTTTTGGACACCCGATGCACAGGCTGCTGATGACTGGGCCGAATATCTGAATGAATTGCGCAAGTCCGGCAATTCGGTTGGTGCCGTGGTCGAGATCGTGGCACGAGGCGTCCCTGCAGGGCTTGGCGCGCCGATTTATGGCAAGTTAGACACTGATCTCGCGGCCGCAATGATGTCGATCAACGCCGTCAAGGGCGTCGAGATCGGCGAAGGCATGGCAGCCGCCGAGCTGACAGGCGAGGCCAACGCCGACGAGATCTTTATGGGGCAAAACGGCCCGCAATACAGTTCGAACCACGCGGGCGGCATTCTGGGCGGCATTTCGACGGGACAGGACGTTGTTGTGCGTTTTGCCGTCAAACCGACATCCTCGATCCTGACCACGCGCAAAACGATCACCAAATCCGGCGAAGAGACCGAGATCATCACCAAGGGCCGCCACGACCCATGCGTTGGCATTCGTGCCGTTCCCGTGGGCGAGGCAATGATGGCTTGCGTGATCCTGGACCACCTGCTGCTGCACCGCGGCCAGATCGGAGAGAACCGTGGCCCCATCGGCTGAGCTGCGCGCGCAACTGCGTACCATCGTTACCAAGCGGATGAGCCGCGACAGCGCCCACGATCTAGCCCATCTCGACCGGGTTTGGCTGAACGTGCAAAAGATCGCACCTGCCGAGGCGAACCCCGCCGTTCTGCTGGGCGCGGCCTACCTGCATGATCTGGTGAACCTTCCCAAGGATTCGCCAGAACGCTCCGAAGCCTCTCGCATGGCCGCGACCGAAGCGGGTCCAATTCTTGCTGACCTTGGGCTGACCGAGGCCGAAGTCAAAGCAACGCAACACGCCATCGAAGCGCACAGCTTTTCCGCTGGCATTCCACCCGAAACCATCGAGGCGCAAGTGCTGCGCGATGCTGATCGGTTGGACGCCCTAGGAGCTATCGGAGTTGCCCGTACTTTCGCTGTGGCTGGCGCCTTGGGTCAGGAACTCTATCACCCGACCGATCCTTTTGCAGAGACCCGCGATCTGAACGACATCCGCTATTCCGTCGATCATTGGCGGGTCAAACTGCTGTCTCTGCCAAAGGGCATGATCACCGATAATGGTCGCGAGCTGGCGCAAGCCCGCGCCGCGTTGATGATCCGGTTCCTGGATGACTTTGCCGATGAAATCGGCGCAACCGTGCCCGAGGCCTGGATTACTTGAGCACCGACATCCTGACCATCACCTTTCCGATCTATGCCGCCATCGCCATTGGCTTTGTGGTCGTGAAACTGGGATGGTTCGGACAATCGGACATGCGCACGCTTGGCAAGTACGTCATGGATATCGCCCTACCCGCATTGTTGTTCAACGCCATGGCCAGCCGCGATTTTGCCGAGGTGTTTCACCCCGGCTACATGCTAGTCTTTGCCTTAGGCGGTTTGGCAACGATCACCGTCAGCTACCTGTGGTTCACCGCCACCCAGACTGAACCACCGCGCCGCGCCGTTGCGGTCATGGGTACGACCTGCCCCAACTCTGGCTTTATCGGCTACCCGGTGATGCTGCTGACCTTTCCCGATCTGGCGGGCGTCATTCTGGCGTTAAACATGCTGGTGGAAAACATCCTGCTGATCCCGGTCTGCTTGATCTTGATGGATGTGGCTCGGGGGGCGCAGAATGTGTCGATTGCCAATCGGGTCATCGGCATCCTGGGTGGTGTCCTGAAGCGCCCCATGGTGATCGGTCTCCTTTTGGGGCTGGCAGTCTCGATCATTCGCGTCCCGATCGCCGGACCGGTCACACAGCTGTTTCATATGCTCGCCGCCTCGGCTTCGGCCTTGTCTTTGGTCGTCATCGGCGGATCGCTTGCGGGTTTGTCTTTGCGAGGCAACCATTGGAAGGCGGCCCAGGTTGCGCTTGGCAAGCTGATCTTGCATCCGGCTTTGGTGGCCCTGGCAGCTGTCGCCGTCACTGCAATGGGATTGTCTCTGTCGCCCGAGCTGACTGCCGCTGTCATCCTGTCCGCCGCCATGCCGATGTTCGGCATCTATTCGGTTCTGGCGCAGGAAAGTGGGCACGAAGGCATGGCGTCCATCGCCATGCTCATCGCGACCGCCCTGGGGTTCGTTACCCTGTCGGTTCTTCTGGGCGTCCTGACCTAACCCCAGGACGCTGGGGATGATCCCAATTCAACCGACGGGCGATCCCAGCGCATGGGCGCACCTTCGACATCTATTCCTGGCTTCAACCGCTTGGCTGGCCCCCAAGGTGTGTTCTCGACCCAATCGTCCAGATCGGTTGGCGACGAACCGGCAATCTCAAGCCCGGAAACTGGATCTAACGCGGCCAAAAGCTCGGCTGTGCGCGCCAATGACAACCGCGCGCGGTGGATGCCTTCCCCCCGAATCGCCCGCGTCAGAGCCGAAACCACAGCTGCAGCCATGAAATACCCTGTCGCGTGATCCAACGCTTGCACCGGCAGTGGATAAGGTTTTGCCGACCCTGCCCAGCTCATCCCAGCCTCGGCAATACCGCAACTCATCTGCACCAACGAGTCGAACCCACGTCGCCCGGACCACGGCCCGGTCCAACCATAGGCATCAAGGCTCACCTCGACCAGATTATCGGGACGGTCCCGGCCGATTAGCGCATCCACAGCGCCGGGCCTGTACCCATGCACCAGCACATCAGCTTTTGCCAAAAGATCTTGCAATATCGCCTTATCAGAGCCTTTTTTCAGATCCAGATGGCAGCAACGTTTGCCCAAGGTCACATCCGGCACAACACCTGGTTCACACCAACTTTCCGGATCGACACGCAAAACATCAGCCCCAAAGCCTGCCAACGTTCGTGTGGCTACCGGCCCCGCCAACACGCGAGTCAGATCCAGAACACGCAAGCCTGCCAGGGGCCGCGCCGCAGTTGCCGCCCAATCCCGGACCTGCCCAGCGCACCGATCCCAATAAACCAAAGGTTCCGCGGCCACAGCCGCGCCTTGCGGATGCGCCTGCCAATCCGTTCGGCTGCGCATGGCGGCGGCTGCGCCGTCAATCTCGACAATCGCGGCCTCTAACGCGTCTGCATCCCAACCAGCAACCGCCTGGGCAACCGCATCCGGGTCCCCCCGACACTCCAGCACAGAAAGCGCTGCCCTACGGTGATGAGGCGCGTTGGTGTGCAGTTTGATCCACCCATCGCGGGTCTGATAGTCGCCCGCAATTGTGTCCCAAGAGGGTGGCACCTCCCACCCTTGCGGATGGATCGACCAAGTAAACCAGAGCGAGGCCAACCTGCGATCGATCCGCACGTCGGGATTTGGCCCGAAATTCATCGCCTCGATCAAATCAGATACCGCCCCGCCGACAGCGCCCATCGACTGACAGGCCAAATCGGTCACAGCAAAGCGGGAGATCCAGGCGCCCTCTCCAACCACATGGGCGGGCGACGTTCCAAAGGCCCTGGTAATCTCATCCATCAGAGAAGATCATAGAATAGGTTTCGCGCAGCGCTTTCTTTTGTACCTTACCCATGGTGTTGCGCGGCAAGGTGTCCAAGACGATAACACGCTTGGGCTGTTTAAACTTGGCCAACCGTCCTTGCAGCGCCTCGTTGACAACTTCCGCTGACGTCCCTTCACCTTCTGGCACAACCACGGCCACCACGCCTTCGCCAAAGTCAGGGTGCGGTACACCAATGACCGCACTTTCCAGCACGCCGGGCATGTCGTCGATCAGGCTCTCGACTTCTTTTGGGTAGACATTGAAGCCGCCGGTGATGATTAGATCCTTTTCCCGACCGACGATCGTGACGTATCCATCGGCGTCGATCTTGGCCATGTCGCCGGTGATGAACCAGCCATCTGGGCGCAATTCTTCAGCGGTCTTCTCGGGCATCTGCCAATAGCCTTGAAACACGTTGGCCCCGCGCACTTCCAAAACGCCAATCTCGCCTGTGGGCACCTCGGCACCCTCGTCCATCACCCGCGCTTCGACCCCCGGCAATGGAAAGCCAACGGTGCCCGCGCGGCGCTCGCCGTCATAGGGGTTCGACGTGCTCATGTTGGTTTCTGTCATACCATAGCGTTCCAGGATGCGATGGCCGGTGCGCGACTCCCACTGCTCGTGCGTGTCGACCAGCAAGGGGGCTGAGCCAGAAATGAACAGCCTCATTTTACCCGCTCGTTCGCGTGTCAGACGTTCGTCCGCCAGCAGGCGGGTGTAGAAGGTTGGCACTCCCATGAGTGCAGTAGAGGTCGGCATCGCATTTAGGATCGCGTCAGCATCGAACCCTGGCAGGAACACGACCTGCGCCCCTGACAGCAACGCAACATTGGTTGCCACAAACAGACCGTGCGTGTGAAAGATTGGCAGCGCGTGGATCAGCACGTCATCCGCAGTAAACCGCCAATAATCGCGCAACACGGTGGAGTTCGAGGCAAGGTTGTCATGACTCAGCATCGCACCCTTGGACCGCCCCGTTGTGCCCGAGGTATAAAGGATCGCTGCCAGATCATCGGGTTTGCGCGAAACGACGTCAAACCCGTCTTGTGCATCGGCGAGGTCGCGCAAGCTCCCTTGCCCGGTCGTGTCTAAGGTTAGCACTTCGGCACCTTCTGACACGGCAGAAATTTCGGACAGACGAACAGGATCACAAACCATAACACCCGGATCGGCATCGCCGACGAAATAGGCGACTTCAGGGCCTGTATAGGCTGTGTTGAGCGGCAGAAAGATACCGCCTGCCATGACCGTTCCCAAATAAAGCTCTATCGCCTGAATAGTCTTGGCCACCTGCACCGCAATCCGATCACCCGGCCCGACACCACAAGCGACCAACGCCGCCGCCATCCGTTCAGCCCCTGCGAACAAAGCGCCAAAACTGACCGCTTCACCGCTTGTCAGACGGGCAAATACGTCGTCTTCGCGTCCCTTGGAGGCTGCTTTGAGTTGTGAGATCAGATGGTTCCTGTCGTACATGGCCAATTCCTCTTTCTGCGGGTGCACAATGGGTTACCCTTAAGGCGAAAATCAAGCGATTGATCTTTGCCGGACAAAAGCGCAGGTTCGCGCCATGGCGAAAAACTTAACATCGCATCGGCCTATGTTGGCCATCGGCCTTAAGACCACCGCGATCTTTCTGTTCACTGCAATGGCGGCTTTGATCAAGTATCTGTCCGAGGATATCCCGGCCGGCGAGGCGGTGTTTTTTCGCTCGTTCTTTGCCATTCCGGTCATCGTCGTCTGGTTGATCTCACGGGGTGAGTTGCGCAACGGGTTGATTGCCAAAAAGCCGATGAATCACTTCTGGCGCGGCGTTCTAGGAACGTCTGCCATGGGATTGACCTTTACTGGCCTGGGCCTTCTGCCCCTGCCCGAAGTGACCGCCATCGGCTTTGCCACTCCGATTTTCACTTTGGTTCTGGCCGCCATTTTTCTGGGCGAACGCATCCGAATGATTCGCATCGGTGCGGTTTTGGTGGGGCTGTTGGGCGTCGTCATCATGCTTTGGCCTCGACTAGGTGGAAATGCCGAAGCGGAAGAGCTTGCGATGATTGGTGCGCTTTGCGTGCTGGCTGCGACTTTTGCACGGGCCTTTGTGCAAATCCACATCCGCCAGATGGTGCAAACCGAACATACCGCAGCGATCGTATTCTATTTCTCGGCCACCGCATCGGTTCTGTCGCTGATGACGCTGCCGTTTGGCTGGGTGATGCCGACAACCGAGCAATTTTCTTTGCTGGTGCTTGCGGGGCTGGTCGGCGGATGTGCGCAAATACTCGTGACATCATCTTATCGCTTTGGCCCGGCCTCGATGCTGGCGCCTTATGACTACACTTCGATGATCT
This sequence comes from Tropicibacter sp. Alg240-R139, assembly GCF_900537075.1. Taxonomy (GTDB): domain Bacteria; phylum Pseudomonadota; class Alphaproteobacteria; order Rhodobacterales; family Rhodobacteraceae; genus Falsiruegeria. The sequence continues at coordinate 20,765 of NZ_UNRA01000011.1, read as the reverse complement.
TTGCTGTTCTGATTGGTTATTTCTGGTTCAGCGAGCTGCCCACCTCGATGATGATCGCCGGTGCCACACTGGTCATCGCCGCGAACGCACTGGTCGTGTGGCGGGAACACAAGCTGGGCCTGGAACGGGGCAAGGCGCGATCTGTGACAGACCCAAAAAGTTGACTTTACCTTTGCGCCATAGCCCTTAGGGTGTGGCGCGCAATGAAAAGGGTTTCCCATGAGCGACGCAGAGAGCCACAAAGATAAGATGAAAGAGGTGCAGGCCAAGCACCGCGAACGGGTCTCGCAATTGCAAGACCCCGAGCAGGGGCTGGTTTTGATCCACACCGGCAAGGGCAAGGGCAAATCCTCGTCCGCGTTTGGAGTTGTGGTGCGCGCCTTGGGTTGGGGCCAAAAGGTGGCCGTGGTTCAGTTCATCAAAGGCAAGTGGAAGACGGGCGAGCGTCGGTTCTTTGAAGAGCACGGGCAGGTGACCTGGCACACCATGGGTGAAGGGTTCACCTGGGACACCCAGGACAAGGACCGCGATATCGCTGCTGCGCAGGCTGCATTCGGCAAAGCCGCTGATCTGATCGCAAGTGGCGATTATGATCTGGTGGTGTTGGACGAGATCAACATCGCCCTTCGGTACGAATATCTGAGCGTCGAACAGGTGATCGAAGCGCTAGACAAGCGCACCGAGAAAACCGGTGTGATCCTGACTGGCCGGGACGCTCCACAACCGCTGTGTGACTATGCCGATCTGGTCACCGAAATGACCGAGATCAAGCACCCCTTCAAAGCCGGGATCAAGGCACAACGCGGCGTCGATTTTTGATTTTTCAGCGTCAATTGCCGCTGTTTGGCGTCTAAATTTGCGTTAAGGCGACCCGAGTTACCACTTGTGGTTGTAGGTGAAGGCGGTCTAGCATCGCCTTACCCCATCTGTTTGAGCATGATATGAAACAGATCATCGCCTTTTTCGCCCTACTGTTCGGTGTCGGCTATGCTGCCGCCGGATCGGATCTGCAGCAAGCGATCGACCTTTGGCTAGGCGGCAACGACACAGACAGCCTTCCGATGCTGTCTACACTTGCCAAGTCCGGAGATGCCGACGCCAGGCTGCTACTGGCGCAGATCGAGATAACGGACAAGGGCCCCTCTCCATACAGAATGAGCTTGGACAAGGATCAGTCGCGCGCGTTGTTCCGACAAGAGGATCCGACATCACCGTTTGCCAAGAGCTGGCTAACGGTCGAAGCCGAACAAGGCAACGCGTTGGCGCAAGCCCTGCTGCGAGCGCGCGGCTCTGAGCCGGACCTGGAGGTGATCACACAATTGGTCAAGTTAGGCGCACAGCAGGCAACAGATCACCCGACATTGATGGTGGCCCTGTATGGCACACCAGAGGATCGCGAGTGGTTGCTTAACAGCCCAGTCACGCTGCCTGAGCTGGAACCATACCTAAAATTCTTGTCAGGTCGACCTGAACAAAATGGCGCCGGCCTGGCCGCATTGCGCCACATAACAGACGAAAACCAAGACGTCTCAGCAGATGATCCCGAAACGCTCGGCATGGCTGGGCTGCTGGCGCTTGGCATCGGCTTCGGAGACGCCTCATCAGACAATCGCTGGCGCCAATCAGTTCAGAACTGGGTCATGACCGCGCCCGAAACCCTCCCTATTGCCAATGTGTGCGATGCACACTGTGGCTCTCAGGCTGCTGCGTGCGGTATGGCAATGATGGCTTTGGCAGGCGGGTACTACGAAGTGATCCGCATAGACAGCCCCTTGGAAAAGTTGATCCCGCAAGGCACGTTTCTGAACAGCCCGCGTGCTCAGTTGATGACCCTGCGTCGCGCTGCGCTTGCAAGGTCCGAGACAAACAACCCGCCAGACCTGAAAGCGATCGCAGCCTATTCCCAATGTGCCGCTGATCTGATCCGACAAGAGCGCCAAGCCTATCGTTGATCCAAGGGCTTTGAAAAGGAAGCGCCCCGAACAAACCGGGACGCCCCTGTCCGCTATGCAATCAGATCGCGCCGGTTTTCGGGTCCAACGTCACCGACCACAGTTTGGTATCAGCACGGTCCATCAGACGGACGGTCATCTGCTCGGTCGCACCGTCGATGTCGACCAGACCAAAGAACTGCAGCCCTTCGCTGGGGGGCAAGTTCACACCTTGACCTTCGGCCGGGGCCTTGACGAATTTCACCTCGGGACCAAAGGTGCCGTCCAGCTTGTTGGGCCCAAATGTTCCGGCATGCAAGGGGCCTGAAACGAACTCCCAAAACGGTTCGAAGTCCTGGAATTGTGCCTTATTAGGGTCGTAGTAATGCGCTGCGGTGTAATGCACATCCGCCGTAAACCAGACGGTGTTTTTGACCCCACCGGTCTTAATAAACCGCAGCAGGTCAGCGATCTCTAACTCGCGCCCTTTGGCCGGGCCATCGTCCCCGTTTGCTACTGCTTCGGCCCCGGCCTGTTCGCGCCAGTTGTCCCAGACGATCAAACCAATTGGCATGTCGGATGCAATCACTTTCCACGTCGCCTGCGACGCCGCCAGTTCTCGCTTAAGCCAGGCCAGCTGCTCGGCGCCCAGTATGCGGGACTGATCGGTGATCTCATCCTCCATCGACGCTCCGTTAGGGCCGCGATAACTGCGCAGGTCCAGGAAGAAGACGTCCAGCATCGGCCCGTACGAGATCTTGCGGTAGACACGCCCCGGCTCAGACGGGGTGATCCGCAGCGGGGTCATCTCGTGGAACGCACGACCAGCGCGCGATTGCAGCACATGCACCGACTTCTCGGTATAGCGGTCGTCCGAGATCAGATCCTTGGCGTCCGACCAATTATTGACCACCTCATGATCGTCCCACTGGAAAAAGGTCGGACAAACGGCATTCATCGCCCTGACATGCTCATCCATCAGGTTGTATTTCCACTGGGCGCGGAATTCATCCAACGACTCGGCCACTTTGCGCTTTTCGTCGATCAGAGTGGTGTTCTTCCAAATCAACTGCCCATCTTTTTCAACCTCGTCCTGCATCGGACCATCCGCATAAACCGTGTCACCCGAATGGATGAAGAAGTCAGGCTTGTGCTGCGCCATGGTCGCATAGGTGCGCATGCCATCGTCGTCGATGCCCCACCCCTGTCCAGCGGTATCGCCTGACCAGGCAAAGCGAACATCCCGGCGCGACGTCGGCGCGGTGCGGAATTGGCCCACGATAGGCTCGGATGTGACGTTGATGTCGTTCAGATCGGCCGCAACGAAGCGGTAAAAGATATCCTGATCAGACGGCAACCCATTCACCAGCCGCTTGACGGCCAGGTCGCTGGTGGGGATGGCATCCATCGGGGCCAGCTTGCGGGTGTTTGCAAAGCTCTCGGTGGTCGAAACCTCCATCATCACGCGCGCCGGGCGGTCCGTGCGGGTCCAGATCATGCCCGAGGATGTGTCGACATCGCCGGACTGCACCCCGTGCGTGAACACAGGCCGCGATGCGGCGCGGCTGATGGCGGGCATGGCAAGCGCGGCGGCAAATGCGGTGCTGCCCGCTAGAAAGGCGCGGCGGTGGGGTCGTAGAAACGTGGTCATAGAGCTCTCCTGTCTTGCAATCATAAAGCGATCGCGGGAATGGTGAGCCAAAAAAACCGCGTGCTTGTAAAACACGCGGTTCAAATTTGTGAACTTCCGATGAAAGAAGCGCAGGCTTTAGATCAGCTGCGAACCAGCTTTTCGTAATCTTCTGCGATCTCTCGGGTCAGCGCCCCGACCTCGAATTTGTAATCGCCAATCTGACCCACCGGGGTGACCTCAGCCGCGGTGCCAGTCAGCCAGCACTGCTCAAAATCAGCCATCTCTTCTGGCTTGATGCGGCGTTCATGGACGATGATGCCCTTGTCCTTGAGCATCCCAATCACGGTCTGACGGGTGATGCCGTTCAAAAAGCAATCGGCCAGCGGCGTGTGCACTTCGCCATCCTTGACGAAAAACACGTTCGCGCCCGTGGCCTCGGCCACATAGCCGCGCCAATCCATAAACAAGGCGTCCGAACAGCCTTTGGCCTCGGCCTTGTGCTTGGAGATGGTGCAGATCATGTAAAGGCCGGCAGCCTTGGCGTGAACGGGAATGGTCTCGGGCGAGGGACGTTTCCACTCGGCGATGTCCAGTTTGGCACCCTGCATCTTGGCATCGCCATAATAGGCACCCCAGCCCCAAACGGCGATGGCCATGCGCACTGGGTTCTTGGCAGATGCAACACCCATGTCCTCGCCCGAACCACGCCAGACCAGCGCACGCACATAGGCGTCGGTCAGGCCAGATGCCTTCAGGGTTTCTTCCTTGGCGGCCTCGATCTGATCGACCGTGTAGGGCATCGGCATATCCAGCGCGTTGGCCGACGCAATCAGGCGTTCGGAATGCTCGCGGCTTTTGAAAATCTTGCCGTTGTATGCGCGCTCACCTTCGAAAACCGAGCTGGCATAGTGCATTGCGTGAGACAGAACATGCACCTTGGCACTGCGCCAATCCACAAGTTCCCCGTCCATCCAGATCACACCATCACGATCATCATAACCCGACATGCTACATCCTCCTGAGCGAGTCGATTTGCACTTATTGCGCAAATTATGACCGTAACGGACATTATATTGCGCCAAAACTGCGACTCGATAGCTGTTCACTATTGGAATGTCAATAAGACTGACTTAAAGTGAGTCAAAGCAAGAAAGAGGCTCAGAATGTCCAACGGACGCTCGACCCCGGTCTATGGCAGCGAAGGCTTGCTGTTTCTGACCGACGAACAGCTCAGGCAAGGGATTGAGGCGATGTTCTTTGCCTATCGCGGTTTCACCGCCGATCCTGACCGCATTCTGGCCGAAATGGCCTATGGCCGCGCCCACCACCGCGCGATCCACTTCATCAATCGCGCTCCGGGAACCACCGTGAACAATCTGCTGGCTATTCTGGGGGTCACGAAACAGTCCCTTAACCGGGTTCTGCGCACATTGATCGCGGACGGTCTGGTGGAAAGCCGCGTCGGCAAGATCGACAAACGCGAACGTCACCTGTACTTGACCGAAGATGGGCACGCGCTAGAGGCGACGCTTTCAGATGCCCAGCGCAAACGGATGCGTGCGGCGTACAAAGATGCAGGACCTGAGGCCGTGGCCGGGTTTAAACTGGTGCTCGAAGCGATGATGGATGCAGATATGCGCCGGGCGTATTCAAAGTTGCGGGATGGTACCTCATGAGTGAACTTGACGCCCACCTTTTGATCGTCGACGACGACGAGCGGATCCGCGATCTTCTCAAGAAATTCCTGATGCGCAACGGATTCCTTGTGACGGCAGCCCGCGACGCGGCGCATGCGCGGCGGGTTCTGTCGGGGTTGGATTTCGACCTGATCGTGTTGGACGTAATGATGCCAGGCGAGGATGGCGTGAGCCTTACCAAATCCCTGCGTCAGACCCACAGCACGCCGATTATGCTGCTGACCGCGCGCGGCGAAACCGAGCACCGCATTTCGGGGCTTGAGGCTGGGGCCGATGATTACCTCGCGAAACCGTTCGAACCCAAGGAACTTCTGCTCAGGATCAACGCGATCTTGCGACGAATGCCGGAAACCACGGCCCAGGACACCGCACCCAAGATCCTGCAGCTTGGACCAATCCGCTATGACATCGAACGCGGCGAGATGTGGCAGGGCGAGGAATTGGTGCGCCTGACGGCCACCGAAAGCCAGTTGATGAAGATCTTTTCGGCACAACCAGGTGAGCCGGTCAGCCGCACAAAGCTGGTCGAGGACCTGGGCCGCGACCGAGGACAAGCGCAAGAGCGCGCCGTCGACGTTCAGATCACACGCCTGCGCCGCAAGATCGAACCAAACCCCAAGCAGCCCCGCTATCTGCAAACGGTTCGGGGTGCAGGCTATATGCTGGCAACCGATTGATCAGATTAATGCCCTGCTTGGTGTTATCTATTTTGGATCAGCTGCCAAACTGAGAACATTCAAAAATTGTGTTAGAGTGACCTCAATTGACTTTTTTTCTTGGAGTCACCGATATGCACAAAATTGCCTTTCTGATCACCTTTCTTCTACCTGCCGCTGCTCACGCACAAATGTGCCAAGGTTTTGGCCCGCAGACACCACGCGATATTGCAGAGGCCGCTGGTGTCAACAGTGTCACGTTCCCACGTGCCCCAGAAGCGAATCAGATGAACTTGTGCGATATTCACACGCACACCAATGCTGAGCATAAGGGGCCTGGGTTCTCAGTTTCTGGCGGCTCAGGTGAACATGGCGGATGGAAATGCAACGAAACCGACGGCTTGACCGATGCCGAACTGTCAATGCCTGACGGAGCCGAGGCGTTTCACGGTGTAAAACCTGGCGACACGATCGAGGTGCATTGGGTCTATACCACCTGTACAGTCACCCCTGCTCCAACCCTGAACTCTTGCTTCTCCGACGCTTGAGCCAACCCCTCTTTGCGGGTTGAAAGTCAGGTGTTCCTGGTTGTGAACGACGATACCGCTCCGGATTTTGGCGACTTTGCCTATGATGGCAATATGGCCAATGGGCTACATCAACCAAAGACCCTACCCCAAGGCACTGGCGAACCTGTCGTGTTCATGGGCTCGACCACTGGCCCGAGCTACACCGAGGAAATATGCTCTCCGATGCAAGTCACATGGAGCGTGCGCCCCTCGTGCATGAAAGTATCTTACAGTTCGGTTCAACATTGGGGCGCCAAGAAGAACGTATTTGAAGAAGATCACAGCCACGGCGTACGCCAATTGGTCACCGCGCCAGAATTGCTCGCACCGATCAACTAACCCCTAACGAGCGTTTGCCTGTAAGCGCGCGTGTTGCTAGCTTGCCCGCCATGAAAACCGCTTTGATCACACACGCCGATTGCCTTGGCCATGTCACTCCTGACGGGCACCCCGAACGGGTTGCCCGGTTGCAGCATATCCTGCACGCGCTAGAGCCGCTGGACTTGAACCGGGTCACCGCCCCCATGGCCGCCGAGGATGACATCCTGCGCATCCATCCCGCAGATTATCTGCACGATATCCGCGCAGCACGCCCGACAGATGGATTCAAGCAGATCGACGGCGACACCTTTATGTCGCCGGGTTCAGTCGATGCCGCCTTTCGCGCCGCCGGAGCGGTCGTTCGTGCCGTAGATATGGTGTTGGGAGGCGAGGCACCCAATGCGTTCTGCGCGATCCGCCCACCGGGGCATCACGCAGAAACCAGCACCGCCATGGGCTTTTGCCTTTTCGGCAATGCCGCGCTAGCCGCCAAGCACGCGCTGGATCACCATGGTTTGAATCGGGTGGCCGTGGTTGATTTCGATGTGCACCATGGCAACGGCACCCAGGACCTGTTGTGGGACGAGGCGCGCGCGCTGGTCATCACCAGCCAGCAAATGCCGCTCTGGCCCGGTTCGGGTCGCGTGGATGAGGATGGCGCGCACGGTCAAATCCTGAATATCCCCCTCGCGCCGGGTTCGGGCAGTGCCGAGATGCGCGCAGCATACGAAGGGCAAGCCTTTCCGCGTCTGCGCGCTTTTCAACCCGAATTGCTCATCATCTCGGCCGGGTTTGACGCCCACCAAGACGACCCGCTCGCGAACCTCAACTGGTCAACCGGTGATTTCGCCTGGATCACATCCGCGCTCTGCTCGCTGGCTCGTGAGCTTTGTGATGGCCGTATCGTCTCGACTCTTGAAGGCGGTTATGATCTGAACGCGCTGAGTGCCGCAACGAAGGCGCATGTTGAAGAATTGATGAAGGCAGCGACATGAGTGACACCCCCGTCGAGCAGATGACATTCGAACAGGCAATGAAAGAGCTTGAGACCGTTGTCAGTAAGCTAGAGCGCGGCGATGTCGCGCTGGACGAATCCATTGATCTCTATACGCGTGGGGCAGACCTAAAGAAACGCTGCGAGTCAGAGCTGAAACGCGCAGAAGAAAAAGTCGCCGCAATCACTCTGGACGCCAGCGGTCAGCCGACCGGGACGAAACCTGTCGAAGGTCTGTAAATGTTTCGCAAACAATTGGCGCGGGATGCCGCGCGCATTCAGAGCCAGTTCGATCTGGTCCTGGGTGGCTTTGATGACCTCGATGTGACGCAGGCTATGGCCTACACCACCCAAGGCGGCAAGCGGCTTCGCGGGTTTCTGGTGTTGGAAAGCGCGCGCCTGCATGACGTGGCCGAGGATCAGGCGATCTGGCCCGCTACAGGGATCGAAGCTCTGCATGCTTATTCTCTGGTGCATGATGATTTGCCCTGCATGGACGACGACGACCTGCGTCGCGGTAAACCCACCATCCATGTGAAATGGGATGAGGGAACTGCCGTACTGGCGGGCGACGCCCTGCAAACACTGGCCTTTGAGCTTTGCACCCGGCCCGAAGTCGGCGCGGCCACAGTTCGCGCAGAACTGGCTTTGACACTTGCGCAGGCAAGCGGTGCTCAAGGCATGGTTCTGGGGCAGGCGCTGGATATCGCGGCTGAATCAGCCGATCTGCCCCTGACTCTGAGCGAAATCACCCGTCTACAGGCGGGTAAGACCGGCGCTTTGATCGAATGGTCTGCCTGTGCCGGTGCGCGCATGGCGCAAGCCGACACCGCCCCCTTGCGCCAATATGCCCAGGCCTTGGGCCTTGCTTTCCAGATCGCAGACGACATCTTGGATGTTGAGGGTGACGCCCAGAAGGCCGGGAAACGGCTGCAGAAAGATGCGGATGCGGGGAAAGCGACATTTGTGTCCTTGCTGGGGTTGGACGCCGCCAAATTGCGCGCTGCGGGACTGATCGAACAGGGCTGCGCCGCGCTTGAGATTTACGGGCCGCGGGCCAATACCTTGAAGGAAGCCGCCCGCTTCGTTATTGCCCGCGACAGCTAGCCGTTAGAGGACGCCATGTCTGATCGCCCAAATACACCGCTTCTGGACCTTGTGACTCGCCCCGCGGATCTCAAGCAGTTTTCCGACGCACAGCTGACCCAACTGGCGGGCGAGCTGCGATCCGAGACGGTATCCGCCGTATCCGAGACTGGCGGCCACCTGGGCGCGGGTCTGGGCGTGGTCGAATTGACCGTTGCGCTGCATGCAGTATTTGACACGCCACGCGACAAGGTGATCTGGGACGTTGGCCATCAATGCTATCCCCACAAGATTCTGACCGAACGCCGTGGCCGTATCCGCACCCTGCGGCAAGAGGACGGTCTGAGTGGTTTCACCAAACGGTCGGAGTCACCCTATGATCCCTTTGGTGCGGCCCACAGCTCAACTTCCATCAGTGCAGCCCTTGGCTTTGCCGTGGCCCGCGATCTGGGTGGTGTGACCCCCGAAGGACTGGGTGATGCGATTGCCGTGATCGGCGATGGGTCAATGTCGGCTGGCATGGCATTTGAGGCGTTGAACAATGCGGGCCATTTGAAAAAACGCCTGATCGTGATCCTGAACGACAACGAGATGAGCATTGCCCCACCTGTTGGCGCGCTGTCATCATACCTGTCCCGTCTTTATGCCGAAGAACCATTTCAGGAATTCAAGGCAGCCGCCAAGGGCGCTGTCTCCCTGCTGCCCGAACCCTTCCGTGAAGGGGCCAAGCGGGCCAAGGAAATGCTCAAGGGTATGGCTGTTGGCGGCACCTTGTTCGAAGAGCTTGGTTTCTCTTACCTCGGCCCGATCGACGGGCACGACATGGACCAGCTGCTGCCAGTTCTGCGCACCGTCAAAGCCCGCGCCACCGGTCCGATCCTGATCCATGCGTTGACGAAAAAGGGCAAGGGTTACGCACCAGCCGAAGCTGCCCGCGACAAGGGGCACGCGACAGCGAAATTTGACGTTCTGACCGGCAAACAGAAAAAAGCGCCTTCCAACGCGCCATCTTACACATCGGTCTTTGGCAATGCTCTGGTGAACCAAGCCGCACAAGACGACAAGGTCGTGGCGGTTACAGCGGCGATGCCGGATGGCACCGGGTTGAACCTGTTCGCCGAACGCTATCCCTCGCGCTGTTTCGACGTCGGGATCTCAGAACAGCATGGCGTGACCTTCGCGGCGGCTTTGGCCGCAGGCGGGATGAAACCTTTCTGCACGATGTATTCGACGTTCTTGCAGCGCGGCTATGACCAGGTGGTGCACGACGTGGCTATCCAACGCCTGCCAGTGCGTTTTGCCATCGACCGCGCAGGGTTGGTTGGCGCAGATGGCGCGACTCATGCGGGATCGTTCGACATCGCCTATATGGCAAATCTGCCGGGCATGGTCGTGATGGCCGCCGCAGACGAGGCCGAACTGGTTCACATGGTGGCAACCGCCGTTGCCCACGACGACGGCCCCATCGCGTTCCGCTATCCGCGTGGCGAAGGGGTGGGCGTCGATCTGCCTGAACAGGGCAAGGTTCTGGAAATCGGTAAGGGCCGCATGATCCAAACTGGCGCGCGCGTGGCTCTGCTCAGCTTTGGTACCCGGCTGGCTGAAGTTCAAAAAGCAGCCGAGGCTCTGTCAGCCAAGGGCATCACGCCCACAATCGCCGACGCCCGCTTTGCCAAACCTCTGGACCGGGACATGATCCTGCAACTGGCCGCTGATCACGAGGCACTGATCACCATCGAAGAGGGCGCAATCGGTGGCTTTGGCAGCCATGTGGCACAGCTTTTGTCGGATGAGGGCGTGTTTGATGACGGTTTGAAATTCCGCTCGATGGTTCTGCCTGACATTTTTATTGATCAGGCCAGCCCTGAGGCGATGTACAAGGTCGCCGGCATGAGTGCCGAACAGATCGAGACCAAGGTGCTCGAAGTGCTCGGTGTCGCCTCAATCGGTGAAAAGCGCGCTTAAAACCAGGCGTCAGACTTACGATCCAATGCCTCGGTTTCGACCTTAAGCAAGGCACGCAGCCCTTCCCGATAGGATGGGTAGAGCAAATTCACCCCAAGCTCCGACTTGATCAGATCATTGCGCACGCGCTTGTTCTCGCCATAAAAACTGCGCGCCATCGCACTCATCCCGGCCTCGTCAAACGGCACTTCGGCCGGCATCGGCAAACCAAGCAGTTTCGCGGCCAAACCAATCACATCCTGCGGCGGTGCAGGGTCATCGTCGCACAGATTGTAGATAGCACCAGGTCGGGGCTGCGCGATAGAGGTACGCAACACCTGAGCAATGTCATCCACGTGAATGCGCGAAAACACCTGCCCCGGCTTCACAATACGCCGAGCCGTCCCAGCGCGTACTTTGGTGAACGGTCCACGACCTGGGCCATAAATTCCTGCAAGGCGAAAGATGTGTAACGGCAAACCTGGAATGGCCTTCCAATCGTTTTCCGCCGCAACCCGCAAGTCACCCCGTGCCGAGGACGGTGCAACTTTGGTGGTTTCATCCACCCAATCGCCATTCCGATCCCCGTAGACCGCCGTCGTAGACAGATACCCGACCCATTCGAATTGGTCCGCTCGCGAGGCGATCTCGTCGCGGAATTCAGCCAGAACCGGATCCCCAGCTTCGACTGGACCCGCCGAAATCAGCAGGTGTGTCACCCCTTCCAGACTGGGCCGCGCACCCGGCCATTGGTGCATCTCAACCCCCGGCAGGGTCTTTGTATTGTCTTCGCGACGGCTGGTGCCGATAGAGCGCCAGCCCTCATCCAGACTTCGCACCAAAGAACGAGCAGTGTATCCAAAGCCAAAGCAGAAAAGCGTCTTAGTCATGCTCCCTAGATGGTCCGAGCGGCGCCGGGATGCAAGCATTCTGGATGTGTCACTTGATTCGAATCCTTACATCAGCGTTTCATTGAACCCATGAGTAAAAAAGCACCCGATCTGCACAGCGCTTATGCGCTAGAAACACCTGACGACCACAAGCAGCTTTATGCTGAATGGGCTGGTGACTATGATGACAGCTTTGCCGCGCGCGAGGATTATCAGCTGCACATCCATACCGCGCGGACTTTTGTAGGCGCGGGTGGTCAAGGGCCTGTCTTGGACGTGGGCGCAGGCACTGGCCTGTGCGGTAGCGTTTTGGTCGGGCTTGGCGTTGGCCCCATCGACGCCACCGACATCAGCGCGGCAATGCTAGATCAGGCTATGCGCAAAGACATCTACCGCGACGCGATCGAGGCCGACTTGAACGACGGTATTCCGGTTCCCCGCGAAAGCTATTCCGGCGTCGTATCCTCGGGCACTTTCACACATGGGCACGTCGGACCCGAAGTGATCCCCGCCCTGTTGCGCGTGGCGCGCCATGGCGCCCAATTCGCGCTTTCGATCAACGCAAAACACTTTGAGGCGCAAGGGTTTTCAGACGCGCTCAAAGCTCTTTATGGGGACAAGATCCACAACCTATCCCTGCCCCAGGTGCGCATTTATGGTGACCTGGCTGCAGGAGAGAATAAGGACGACACTGCTTTTGTCGCCCTGTTCGAAAAAGCCTAAACCCTATTTACCCTTCCACACCGGATCACGCTTCTCGGCAAAGGCGCGCGCGCCTTCCAGATTGTCTTGGGATCCATAAAGTGTGTCGATTGTCGCCAATTGCCGCCGCTGAATCCGATTCATGACATCCCGAAACTTGGCATCTTCGGCCTCGCGCACGACCTCTTTGATCGAAGCGTAAACCAGCGGCGGGCCGCTCGCCAGCAGGCGAGCCACCTCCCATGCGCGGTCCAATAATTGATCGCCTGGCACGATTTCATTCACAAGCCCCCAATGCTTGGCCTCTTCGGCGTCGAACCATCGCCCGGTGAGCAACAGTTCCATCGCGACGTGGTAGGGGATGCGCTTAGGCAGTTTCACACTGGCCGCATCCGCAATGGTGCCCGAACGGATTTCAGGCAAGGCAAAGCTGGCGTGATCGGCAGAGATGATGATGTCGGCAGAGATCATCAGCTCCAGACCGCCGCCACAGGCAATGCCGTTCACAGCAGCAATCACCGGCTTGTTCATATCCCGCAGCTCTTGCAGACCGCCAAATCCGCCAACGCCATAATCGCCGTCCACTGCATCGCCGTCGGCCGCGGCCTTTAGATCCCAACCGGGACAAAAGAACTTCTCGCCGCCGCCGGTCAGGATTGCAACGCGCAGCTCGGGGTCATCGCGAAAGTCGCGAAAGATCTCGCCCATCACACGGCTGGTCGCCAGATCAATAGCGTTGGCCTTGGGTCGGTCCAGCGTCACCTCAAGGATTGCACCGTCTCGTCTTGTTTTTATCGGGTTCATGAGCTTGCCTTTCGGATCAGTGCATCGACTGCGACCGCCGCGTTTGCGGTGCAGATCAAGGGGTTAATTTCAACTTCGGCCAAGGTGTCAGCATTGGCAAGCACATAGGTCTGCACCGCATCTACAGCTATCACAATAGCATCCAGATCTGCTGCCAGTTTTCCACGATACCCGTGCAGCAAAGGGGCACACTTTAGCCTGTTTAGAGCCTGTTTTATGTGATCTTGACTGGACGGAACCAACAGTGATTGGGTATCCTGCAACACTTCGGTCAACACGCCGCCCGCGCCGATGGTCAGAACAAAGCCATGCGCAGGGTCGCGTGTCACACCAATTAGCAACTCGGCCACGGCACCATCTGCCATTTCTTCGATCAACACCTCGCCGGTGCCAACAGCCTGTACTGCTTTACCCAGGCCCGAGACCTGCACACCCAGGCGCACCGCATCATGCTCGGACTTGTGCGCAAGACCAATGCCCTTGACCGCAAAGGGTGGCTTCAACCCGACGCAAGCCTGGGCCGCACACGACGCGGGCGTCACAATGTTGCGGGGGATCGGTAACCCATGTTCGGCTAAGCTTGCCTTCGCCTCAGCCTCGGTCAGAACCGTATCTGCTTCAGTTGTCCCAGGTAGACAAACAGGCTCTGATACAGGCGTTTTCACGCGACATGCCGCCTCTGCCGCCGCCAGCGCCTCTTCAATCCCCATAATCGGAACGACGCCACCGGCCATAAGTTCTTCAGCCACCTGTTCGGGCATTAACTCTGGTAGAGTCGCCACGACAGCAAAAGGAGCGCCTGTTTCCACTCGGACAGCCAAGGCCGCCTGGGTGGCGCATGTCCAATCGGTGTGGTCAGTGTGCGGATAGTCGACAATGGAAAAAGTCATGCCGATCCCCTCGCCTGTCATCCCTTTCCACGCACGCGTCATCGCCTGCGTGTCGCGCCAGATGTAGGTGTGGTAGTCCAACGGGTTTGCAAGTGCGACCATCGGGCCAAGTGCCGCCTTAAGATCTTGCTTTTGCGGCTCTGATAAGGGTGGAAACACCAACTCTCGCTCGGTCGAAAGGTCGGCAATCAAGCTCGCCTCGCCACCTGAACAACTAATCGAAGCGATCTTATTCGAAGTCAGAGAACCATTGGCATGCAAGAGCTTCAACGTCTCAAGGAACGCAGGTAATCCGTTTAGCCGGGCTATTCCCAAACGATCCAACAGAGCCTGCGCCCCAGCATCGCCTCCGGCAAGCGACGCGGTGTGAGACACAGCCGCCGCCTGCGCCTGTTCGGACACCCCCACCTTGAGCGCTACCAAAGGCACACCGCAGCCATGAGCTTTGGCAGCCAATGCTTCCCATTCGCGAAGGTTTCCGAAGCCTTCGATATGCAGACCAATCGCGGTAACTCGGTCATCTTCCAACAACTGCATCGCAATCGCCGCCTGCGATGTCTGCGCCATATTTCCGCAGGCCACCATGTAGGCAATCGGCAGCCCTCGTCGCTGCATTGTCAGGTTGATGGCGATGTTCGAGCTTTGGGTCAGGATGGCAACACCCCGCTCAACCGGCTGCATCCCATGCTGATCCGGCCAGATTGCAGCCCGATCCAGGGCATTGACGAACCCATAGCAGTTCGGCCCCAGGATCGGCATCTCGCCGGCGGCCTCTACCAGTTGCGCTTGCAGGTCAGCCCCGCTGGCATCCTCGGCCACGGCCTCGGTGAAACCAGACGCAAAGCACACCGCGCCGCCCGCACCCAACGCACGCAGGGTCGAAACCACCTCGAGCGTGGCAAAGCGGTTTATCCCAATAAAGGCAGCATCAATCGGGCCGTCCCAGTCTTCAAGTCGTTCAATTGCCTTGATACCCGCGATTTCCTTACCCGAGGGGTGCACAGGAAAAATTCGTCCCTGATATCCGATGCGCTGCGCCGCTTCTATGATCGACGCGCACCAAGCGCCGCCACCAATCACGGCGATAGAAGCAGGGTTCAACACCCGGGACAAATCGCGCGTCATGACCAAACCGCCTCGCTGGCCGAGAATGCGGGAGCCTCCGGCGGGGATATTTTTGGTAGGAGGAAGCAAGGGTTTGTTAACCCTGCTGTTTCATCTTGATCGCACGGTACAGGCAGGGATGCCGATGACCGTGTAGGGGGAAGAGATCTATGCTCTTCCTTGGGAGCCTCTGAGCCGAGCCCCCCTTTTCCTCCTAATCCAAATATCCCCGCCGGAGGCATGAAAATCCATGCGCCGACGTGTGCGCCGTTTCCTTCGGTCGCCTTAGTCCAGTTTGTGTTCATCTAGTCCTGTAAAATGTCTGCCGCCCGGTCCAGATGGCCCAGGTCGCGTTCCGGGTCGATCCGGTCCCGCACGCGCGATTTCAGCTCTTTCACATCCGGAAAGCCGCCATCCCGCTTGCGTTCCCAGATCACCTCTCCATTCAAAGTGATCTCAAACACGCCACCCGTCTCACCCGGCACCAGCGTCACCGACCCCAGATCCTCTTGAAAGGTCGAGAGCAGCTCTTGCGCCATCCACGCGGCGCGGAGCATCCAGTTGCAGCCAATGCAATATGTGATCGAGATGGCGGGTTTTGTCATGGGGTCAGCCTCCTAGGGGTCTCAGCAGTTCTCGGCTGATGATATGCCGCTGGATTTCGCTTGTCCCCTCCCAGATTCGTTCAACACGGGCATCGCGCCAGATGCGTTCCAACGGCAGTTCGTCCATCAAACCCATGCCGCCGTGAATCTGGATCGCCTCGTCCGCGACCATGGCCAGCATCTCAGTCGCCTTGAGCTTGGCCATGGACATGTCGGATTCGGTGACGGTGCCCTGGTCGAATTTCCAGCCGGCCTCCCACGTCAGCAGGTTGGCCGCTTTCAGTTCCGTCGCCATATCGGCCAGCTTGAAGGAAATGCCCTGAAACTTGCCGATCTGCTGGCCGAACTGCTTACGCTCGGCCGAATATTCAACCGCGTGCTGCATCGCACGTTCCGCGCGGCCTAGGCAGGTGGCCGCCACTTGCAAACGGGTGGCACCCAGCCAGGTGTTGGCGACGTCGAACCCCTTGTGCAGTTCGCCCAGCATGGCTGATTTCGGGATGCGGCAGTCATCGAATTCCAGCACCGCGTTTGTATAGCCACGGTGGCTGACGTTTTGGTATCCATCGCGAACAGTGAAACCAGGTGTGTCCTTGTCGACAAAGAACGCGGTGATCAGCTTTTTGAGCCCGCGCGGGGTGTCCTCTTCTCCGGTCGCCATGAACACGATCGAAAAATCGGCAATGTCCGCGTGGCTGATGAAATGTTTGGTGCCGTTCAGGATAAAGTCATCCCCATCCGCACGGGCCGTGGCGATCATGCCCCGCAGGTCAGACCCGGCCCCCGGTTCGGTCATGGCCAGACAATCCCATTTTTCACCCTTCATACAGGGGTAGAGGTATTTTTCCTTCTGCTCATCCGTGCCCGCCATCAAGATGTTTGACGGGCGCGCGACGCAGGTCCAGTGCAGTGCATAGTTTGCGCGCCCTAGCTCTTTTTCGTACATCAGCCATGTGAGCGTATCGAGGCCCGCGCCGCCAGCCTCTTCGGGCATGTTGGCGGCATAAAGCCCTGCTTCCATCGCCTTGACCTGCACGTCCTTGATGATCTCCATCGGCAGGTGCCCAGTGCGTTCGACCTCGGCCTCATGCGGGTAAAGCTCGTTTTCGACAAAGGCGCGGGTGGTGTCGATGATCATCGACTGTTCTTCGGTCAGGCCAAACTGCATCTTTTGCGCTCCGGACAGAGGGAATTTCCCGCGTATCCTGATCGAGCTTGCGAAGCTTACTGTGCAGATTTAGATGTTGACCATGCAGGAGTGGTCAAAAAATTCCGCCGCGACGCAGCAAGTCGGCGTGCTTTTGTTCGATGGGTTTTCGAACCATTGCTTGGCCAATACCATCGAGCCTCTACGCGCCGCCAATATGCTGTCGGCTCGGGTGCTGTACGACTGGCGGTTTCTGACATTGGATTCGGGTGTGGTGACCTCGTCTTCGGGCTTGCAGGTGGCACCACATCAAGCGCTCAATCAGGCGCAGGGCAACATGCTGGTTGTCATGCCGTCCTACGGATTTCTAGGGCATAGCGGCTGGAAAACTCAGTCCGCGCTGCGTGCTGCTAAGGCCCGTTTTGGGACCATGGTCGGGATGGACACCGGCAGTTGGTTGCTGGCGGAGGCCGGGCTGCTGGACCGTCATCGCGCAACCATCCACTGGGAAGAGCTGACCGGGTTTTCCGAGCGTTTCCCCGAAATTGACGTGGTGCGCGAGCGCTATGTCATCGACCGCAACCGGATCACCTGCTCGGGCGCTATGGCGGCATTTGATCTGGTGATGCATCTAATCGGGCAGGATCAAGGGCAGGCGTTGGCGCTGGAGGTGGCTCAACTGTTCATGACCCGTGATTCAGCGCGCTCTCATGCAGGTGGTGCCGGTTCAACCAGCGCCTTTGTCAACAAGGCCCTGGCAATCATGCAAGAGAACTTGGAACAGCCGCTTTCTGTGCCCGAAGTGGCCCGGCGAGCGGGTCGAACACAAAAGGTGTTAGAGGCGCGGATGCGTGTCGATCTTGGGGCTACCCCCGCCCAGATTTATCGTCGGCTGCGCCTGAACCTGGCCCGCAAATTGGTGATGGAAACTGACTTTCCTGTGTCCGAGATTGCCTTGCGATCCGGATACGATAACCCAAGTGCCATGACCCGCGCCTTTCGTAGTGAGTTCGGTGTGACACCAAGAACCTTACGCAGCTAGCCCGGATCGGACTCCATCCGCTGGTTCAACCGCCACACGCCCCACGCCAGAGGAATCGCGGCCAAACCACCCAAAAGATAAGCCAACGGCTCGTCCTGGAAGCTTTCGAACATCTGAGTGTAGCCATGGATCGCAGCAAAGGTCAGCCCGGTGTTGAACAGCCCGCGCTGATTGCGACGTGAGGCCCAAATGATGACAGCAGCCAAAACAACGGCCCAGATGATCGCGTATGCGCCGTCCGGGATGACAAGAGCGGTCTCGCGAAACGCTTCGCGCGCCACGCGGTAGCTTTCCCAATCAGCGTAGCCATCCCTGTAGCGTCCCGGACCCCAAATAGTTTCCCCGACCACATCCCCCCAAAGCGAGGCGACCAATGCACAGAGGTTAGCCACAATGAACCCGAGAACCACCAGAGTTCGCAAATGACGCCCATCCCGATCCGACAGTGACTTGGCTGCCCAGAGACAAACGGTAATCAACAACACCATCTGAAGAATCGTCAACGTCGGCTCTGGCGAATAGAAAACATAAGCCGCGTGAAAATAGGCGGTCCCGGTTTCAAGAACCTGAGCGAATGGGACAATGGCCAAAGCCGTCACCAAACGTACATCGATCATCCAACCTATCAGACCAACAGCCACAGCATAATACAGCAGGATCAGATTTCTGAGAGGCGAACCAACCTGATGCTGCATGACCAACAGTTCAATCCCAATCAAGTGCATCGCCA
Source organism: Tropicibacter sp. Alg240-R139 (assembly GCF_900537075.1). GTDB lineage: Bacteria > Pseudomonadota > Alphaproteobacteria > Rhodobacterales > Rhodobacteraceae > Falsiruegeria. The sequence goes on along the minus strand of NZ_UNRA01000011.1, from coordinate 2,020 downwards.
ATCCCATCAGGATCACTGCACCCAGAACGAAGCCCGCGGACAAGGAACCTGTGCGCCAACGCCAGACACCGAGACAAGTCACGAACGCACCTGCAGGCGCCATAATCCAGCCTGCGACGTCTTCATACTTGTCCACCAACTCGATCGCTCCCCCTCCCATCAGCATTCCTGCCCCGATCAAGGTCGCCGAGTTACCAAACATGCGATAGGTTTCACCGCCCCGGGCCAGAACCAAGAGACCAGAGCCCAACATCAAAATTCCGGTGATTGCGACCGCTATTGCATTGGCCAGCCAAAAAATGAACCCTGCCGTCGCCGCGATGATCCCGAAACACAGGATGGCATTGACGGCCAATTTGATCATTACGTCTCGAGAACGTTCTTCAATCACGCGTGCCTGCTCTTGCGACAGAACACTGTCGTCAACTAGGGCAGTTGTATCCGCTACGACATGCATGTTAGGGCCTTTGCATTTTTGGATTATCTTTAACTATACTTCACTTCATCAACTTCAAACCACTAGCCCCATTGATGGAGGGTATCTGGATTTCTGTTAGAGCCTAAAGAGCCTGAAACAGTGCAAAAACCTATCCAGGGAAAGTAACCATTTATGGCGATGGAACTAGTTTTCCAAAGTCACCTCTGACGCGCGAATTTCCCTGGCCTGTTTATGCAATACCCGTATGTGCTCGTCCTCAAGCCCCAATTCATCCAGATGATGTATCAAAGAATCAAGGTAGCTGAAATTCGTCCCCAACCCGCCTTCAGCCAATGCGATCATTCGCGCAGCAACATCCAAGGGTACCTGAGGCATATAACGATTGTTCGACCGATCCATAACGAACACCAACGCCTCAATCACACCTTGTGGCGTGTCAACGTCAAGGAAGACAGGCAGGTATGAGCCTGAAAACATCTCTCGTCGCCACATGAATTGGGTCTCTTCGTCGACAATATCTGCTGGAATGCGAAACGCTACACCATCACAATGTCCGCCCGTATCCAAAGCAGCCATCAGGCCGGGTTGGTCATGCGTCCCACGGCCACCATCCAACCGCATGCAAAAACTGCGGTGCCATCCCTGCAATGATCCATACCTGTACTCATCAACCTGAACAGCAGGATCCCAGATCAACGATCCATAGGCAAAGACCCAAAGTTCTTGGTTTAAGCGATCAGACAAAACGAGCTGACGATTGGCCTCCCGTTCATCGTGGTCCATGCGCCAGCCTGGCGGCCATCCTTCTTCAAGAGCCTGAAGATCAAGTTCGTTGAAACGATTTAGTGTGAATCTCATTTGAGATTGATCAGGCGGAGTAATTTGTCCGCGCAGGGCGGGGGTGTATCGGAATGTTTGATTTGGAAACGGCATGGGACAATTAAGCCGATGTTTCCTGCGGTCGACTACCAGAGATTGTTGATTTTTGGAGAATTTTTCATTCGCTTTGGTTGCGGGAGTAGGATTTGAACCTACGACCTTCAGGTTATGAGCCTGACGAGCTACCGGGCTGCTCCATCCCGCGACAGAAGCTAAATGTTGTCGTTTATGAGAGTTTGTTTGGATTTTACTAGGTTTGGCGGTGAGCTACTCTCCCACGCCTTGAGACGCAGTACCATTGCCGCAGCAGTGCTTAACTTCCGGGTTCGGGATGGGACCGGGTGTTTCACTTGCGCTATGACCACCAAACCAAGAAAAATCCAAGTTCCGAAGGCATTTGGATTTTCTTGGTTCGCGGCAGGCAGGATATTTGCAAAGCAAATGCCCGTTGCCGCACCTGAGTTATGTCACGAGGACATTGGCCAAATGCGTTCGGAGATCAATCAACACAGAGCCGCTAAGTTTGTGCGTCTCGGGTTGTCCATGTTTTGTGTTTGGGGTTGTATGCTTTGTTTTGGTTCCAGTTTTTCTATTACTGGATCAAATCAAGCCTATCGGACCATTAGTACCGGTCAACTGAGCATGTTACCATGCTTACATCTCCGGCCTATCGACGTGGTGGTCTACCACGGTCCTCAGGGA
>NZ_UNRA01000010.1 GCF_900537075.1 Tropicibacter sp. Alg240-R139 | reverse complement strand
GCCGCTCGTTCTCTTTCTGAAGCCGTTTCAGTTCTTTCAATTGATCAACACCCATTCCACCATACTTCTTCCGCCAGCGGTAATAGGTTTGCTCAACAACTCCGATCTGTCTGATCGCATCAAGACGGGACATCCCTTGCCCCATCAGAACTTCAACCTGCCGTAACTTCGAGACATTCTCTTCAGGCTTCGGTCTCTTGTTTGCCATTCGTGGTCCTCCATTTCCTAAACATAACGGGGGACCAGTACAGTTGGGGAGGCTCAGTCCGCCACCCGTGAGTGATGAGCTTCTGTCCAGTTGGATCGGTCGGTTGGCGAAGGCCAATTATTGTTCGGTTGAAGAGCTTTGTGGCTATCTGGGTTTGGGGCAGGGCAGGGAGCTCGACTGTGCAGGCGACTTGCGGGTGGCGAACTCGGCCAAGCTGTGCAGGGCGGTTCAGCGGCCGACGGATGAAATCGCCGCCATGACTCTTCCGGATACGATGCATCATGACCTGCAATACGTGTCGCGGCATGACTTTCAGTATTGCCCGGGGTGTGTTGATAAAACACCCGATCTGGTTCTTCGCCATTGGCGCTTGGCGTGGTCGATGACCTGCGAAACCTGTGGCCAGGCCTTCGTGGCGAAGTATCCGGCCGAAAAGGTATCAGACCGGCTTCTTGCGCTCGGTGCTCGCGGCGCGCAGGCCCTGAAAACCGCTGTCGCCACGAACGATCTCAGACGCCTGCGCCGGATTGATCTGTCCCTGCATGTCATGACCGTGCTGGGGGTCGGGCATCTGGGGTCGCTCAACTCCAGGAACCAGCGCGAACGGCTGATGGGGCTTGCCGCGGTCAATGTCGGCACGGCCCGTCCCTTGTTGGGTTCCGCCATCATTCTGCGTGGAAACGACCGGGTGGTCCGGGAGTTGCGCCGAGCTTTTCCTCAGCGTCGTCGGGTGGTAGAGCGGATAAAAGGATTATCGCGAAACCTCGACCGACGGCTTCCAGAACTGTGCGCAACTCGGCATCAGACCGAGCAGGAAACACAAGCGATGCGTCACCCCAGTGCATCCGAGAGCGCTCTGCAGGCAGCTCGTCAGGCCATCTCCGAGCTCGGACCCGACGCAAATCGACAAGCGCTTGTGACGCGTGCCGATGCAATCTGGAGGTGTTCAAGTCGTGTCAAATCCTGAAGTGCGGAGCATGTGGACATATTGAAATTAGGGGTGCAAAAGCACCCAAAAACGCTCGGAATCCGCAGATTCTGATTTATTAGGGTACAGTGACAGAAATGCTCGAAACCGGCGGTGCGGATGTGGTGCTGTTAGACAATTTGCCGCCTGAGACTTTGGTCAAAGCCGTTGAAATGGTGAACGCTACATCGGTCACCGAAGCCTCGGGTAACGTGTCGCTGGATACCGTTGCGGCCATCGCTGCAACCGGGGTGGACTATATCTCGTCAGGTGCTTTGACGCATTCCTTCAGGACGATCGACTTGGGACTGGGCTTCTAAGAACCGAACCTCTGGCTACAACGTATCTAAAGTTGATCCAACCTGAAACATGCAGCCGTGATTCCGGGCTCAGTTGCTGAACTCTCTCAATACTTTTACTCGATTTGGCCTGTTCGGGATCAAAGTTAGGTATGCGAAGTCAAGGGATCGGGACTAACCTTCAGGGCTGGAAAAAGCGCCGCCAATCAGATGTCGTTACCTAATCGGCAGCGGTTCCCGCACGGTTCCAACCACGTCCTTCGGTGCCGAACATTTCGTAGCCGTTGTCAGTGACGGCTACCGTATCTTCCAGTTTCACAAAGCCCCGTTTTGGATGCAGCATGGTGGTTTCCAGCGATAAAACCATGCCGGGTTTCAGGGGTTTATCCGCATCTGTTCCGTCATATCGAACCGGGTGGTTGGTCATGATAAAGGGGGCTTCGTGGCTGATCAAACCCATGCCGTGACCAAAGAAGTCTGTGCAATCTCTGTTGGAATTTTCCGCCAATACAGATTGAGCGTGGCTGATGACATCGCCGGCCGTGGTGCCGGCACGAATTTTTGAAAAGGCGGCTTGCTGGACTGCCTCGATTTCGTTCAACAAGTCGCTCAATTCGTGGTCCGGTTCTCCGAGGATACCCATTCTGCAAATATCACCAATGTAGCCGTGCAGGTTTCCACCAGAGTCCATTGAGATGATTTCGCCCTCGGCCAGGGTTTGAGGGCCCGCGGCCCGGTTATGACTGCTGCCTAAGGTTAACAGGCAATAGTCAAAAGTCAGCCCACGGTTGGTTTCTTCGCGGCGCAGACGTTCGATGATTTCCGTTTTGCTGTGACCTGCCCGAGTCGCCGCCATTGTTGCCTGCATTGCATCCGAGATACCGTCGGAGGCCTGCCGAAGCAGGGTCAGCTCTTTTTCAGATTTGATCGCCCGCAAGGTCTCCATAACACCGCCGGCGTCAACCAAGACCGAATTGGGGAATGCATGGGCGATCATGTCATGTGCATCGGACGGCAGAAAGGCGCGTTCGATTCCGATCCTTGGTGAGGCGACGCCCATTGCTCTAAGATGGTTGAGCGCGGTTTCAGTGGCATCCGTCGATCCCCAGCTTGCGGGCATGAAATGCGGCACCCAAAACGGGTGGTTTTGATGCTCGCCCGTCTCCATGACATTGCCGACATAACCGGTCTTGTCGATGTCGCCCCGGAAATACAGAAGATATGGCAAGTACCGGCTGTGTCCGATGGCGTCCATCGCGGAGAAGAAGATAAACTGATGCCCCCCCAGCAGATACTTTACATTGTGTTTTGACGTGATCATCAGAACGTCAATCCCCGCCTCCTCAAGGAGATTGTCCAGATGCGAAAAGCTGTAAGCAAGATCGTCAACAGAATTGGCCAGATGGTAGGACACTGTCAGCCTCCGAGGGTTGATTTGGGAATGACGTGGAAATCAGGCAACTCTTTGAGCAGCTCTTCGGGGCCTGCCGGTGCGTAGACCACAAAAATTTCCATCAGTTCATCTCCGGTGTTCAAGGTTGAGTGGAACCGGCTCTCGGGGATGAATACAGTACAGCCAGGACCCACGGTTTTTGTGTGCGGCGTGCCGTCTTCGTCTTCGACCATCTGGGCGCCTGTGCCCTTGATGATGAAGATGATCTCTTCGGAGCCTGGGTGATTGTGTCGGTCATGACCTTTGCCCGGTGGCACTTGCACCACGGCGGCCGAGAATGCCTTGGCGCCGTTGACCTGGGGAGCGAGGGTGACTGCTAGACGGCCCCAATCGAATCCATAGTTGTCTACATCGCTAGGATAGTTGAAGAAATTATCTGTGTCGGCCATGTCAATTCCCCTGCATGGAAATGGATTTGAAGGTTTGGATTTGCTGTCGGATGGCCGTTTCGGCGGGTAATCGTTCGGCGGAGCTTGCGCCATAAAACCCGTGGCATCTGTCGCAGTGCGACAGAATATAGGCCGCGTCGTCCGGCATAGAGATTGGTCCGCCGTGGCTTAGCACGACCACATCCTCTCGGACCGACCGCGCTGCCGCCGAAATTGCATCAATCTCGGACACGCAATCATCAAGCGTCTTGGCCGATGTCGCGCCAATGGTGCCGCCGGTGGTGACCCCCATATGAGCAACGATGATGTCTGCCCCGGCCTTGGTCATGGCGATGGCCTCGTCAGGGGTGAAGACATAAGGGGTTGTCAAAAGGTCCAGGGCGTGGGCTTGCGCAATCATGTCGACTTCAAGCGCATAACCCATGCCGGTTTCTTCGAAACTTTGGCGCATAGCACCATCAAACAGACCAATCGTTGGGAAGTTTTGAACGCCCGAAAATCCCATCGATTTCAGCTCTGCCAGGAATTGAGGCATCAGGACAAATGGATCGGTTCCGTTGACGCCGGCCAGAACCGGGGTGTTTGTTACGACGGGCAGCACTTCGACCGCCATGTCCTTGACGATTTCATTGGCGTTGCCATAAGCCAGTAATCCGGCGGCGGATCCGCGTCCGGCCATCCGGTAACGTCCAGAATTGTAGATGATAATCAGATCGATCCCGCCGGCCTCTTCGGATTTTGCGGAAAGGCCGGTTCCGGCACCGCCGCCAATAATGGGGCGTCCGGCGTTGATCAGGGCGCGGAGGTCTTTCAAAATTTCTGCGCGGGGAATAGCTGGCATGGTCAGTCCTTGCTAAGATTTTGGAAGGTCGCAGCTAGGGCAGCTGCAAATTCAGGGTCGTTGATGTGGAACGGTAGGCGCTGCACCTTGCGGTTCTCGGTTTGCTGAATTGTGTTTTCCAACGCATCAAACAAGGCGGCATCGGCGTCCGGCCACCAGAAGTCGCCACCTTCCACGTCGAGCATGGACAGGCCTTTTTCCGGCAGCAACACGCATACAGGCCCGGCGCAGGCATTGAGCTTGTTGCCAACCCAACGCCCAAAGTCGGTGTTCTCCTCCGGCGTGGTGCGCATGAGCGTGACATTAGGGTTGTGGTGATAAAATTTTCGACCGCTGAATTTTTCCGGAACGGTGTCTGGCGCCCAGAAATTGACCATGTCCAACGCGCCGGGAGCGCCCACCCACGGGGTAGTTCGGGTGGCCACGACGTCCAGTCGTTCGGGGAGGCATGGCAAGACGCCCCCCACAAGAAGGTCGCAGACCTCTGTCAATGTTACATCGATCAATCCAACGAGACTATTGTCGGCCAAAAGACGTTCCATGGTTTGACCTCCGGTGCCGGTGGCGTGGAAAATCAAGGGATCAAACGCATTGCCGATCTGACGGGCAACTTCCGTGACGCAAGGTGTGGTGACGCCAAACATTGACAGACCGATGGCTTGTTTGGTGCTTGTTTCTGGGGGCGCCGGGTTCAGGGTCATTCCAAGAAGCGCCTGTGCCGCGTTGTGCAAAACCCGGCGGCTGACGCGGTTGAGGCCGGCAAGATCGGTTATCGCGGGAAACATCACGGTGTCTGAGACACCAATGAAAGCGGATGTGTCGCTGGAGGCCAGCGTGGAAACCAGGACCTTGGGAATACCGTAGGGCAGGGCGCGCATGCCTGCGGAAACAATGGACGTCCCACCGCCCCCACCGATACCTAGAACGCCATCAAAGTCGTTGTGATTTGCTGCGCAATACGCGGCGAAAGCCCGGCTCATTGCGGCGACTGCGGCGCCTCGATCGTTTGCTTCAAAAACGGAATGGTCAAAATTCGGATCGGCTATGGACACCTCAGCGGCAGAGATGTCCACGCGGACAGATGGCGTCAATATGCCGACGTCGACCAAGCAGGTCTCGGCGCCAGTATTTTGGAGAATCGCTCGAAGAAAGGCGAGCTCCTCTCCTTTTGTATCCGCGGTGCCGGTCAGAAGAATTTTAGGCAAGCTGATGATCTCCCTGGATATAATTGACTGCCTTGCGCGTCCAGAAATGGGATGTTGATATCAAAATAGGACTGTAGTACCATATTGGCATGAATGTTCCACGTCAACATCAGGAACAGGTACCGCTGAAAGGTGCCCGTGCCAGAACCCGAAAGCTGATGCTCGCAACGGCCCGCCAGATGATGCAGGAGGGCCTGTCTCCTTCTGTGAGTGAGGTGGCAGAGGTCGCCGAGGTGTCGCGGTCGACGGCTTACCGGTACTTCCCGACCAAGGAAGCCATGGTGCGTGCCGTCGTGGGGGAGGCGTTGGGGCCAATTCTTGAGTGGTCTTCCGGGGCGCAGGATCCTGAGGTGCGTGTTGGCGACCTGATCCGGTTTTCGTTTCCACGCATCGTGCGCAACGAGGCCACGTTCAAAGCTGCGCTGCGGACCGAGCTTGAGGCGCAGGCGAGCGCGCAGCCCAAGATCGACGGTGAACCGCTCAGGGGGCATCGCATGGATTTGATTGACCGGGCTCTGGAAGGCGTTGCGCCTTCTGAGGAGAAAGATCGACTGAAGTTTGCGCTTGCCACGCTGTTCGGCGTCGAGGCGCTGACCGTGCTGCGAGACATTTGCGGCCTGGATGGTGCGGAGTCCCAAGAGGTCGTCGCCTGGGCAGCTGAAGCTCTCACTCGGGCAGCATTGAGCCGTAACTGAATACCGATTCTTTAATCTGGCCATACCAGAATAGTAGCATCGTTTTAGTTTTACTCACGAATTTTCACAGTCAAATTTCTGAACCCTCAAAAACTAAAACGTTTACATTCTATATAACTTGCTGAATTTAAACGATAACAAATATTTCGCGCGAAGGGGGATTTTTGGGATTTTTATTGACAGATGGATTGATCTGGTAGTACCAAAATAGGGCAACGCGTGGGAAGAAAACAATTTGCGCCCGCTTCATTGTGAAATGCCCGGCTATCCGGCCGGTCAGATGGACAGAAGAAACTGGGAGGAAGTTCCAAATGTCTACCAAACTGAAAGGCCTGTTAGGTGGTGTGGTGATGTCCGCAATGGCCGTAACAGCTGCAAGCGCAGAGGATCTTGTGATCTTCTGGGCGGAATGGGATCCGGCAAACTTCTTGCAGGAACTCGTCAACGAATATGAAGAAGAAACCGGAGTTTCGGTGACGGTGGAGACCACGCCGTGGTCGGACTTTCAAACCAAGGCGTTTACAGAGTTCAACGCGCGTGGGTCGGCCTATGACATGATTGTCGGTGACAGTCAGTGGCTGGGCGCGGCCTCTGAAGGCGGCCACTATGTTGAGATGACCGACTTCTTTGCCAAGCATAATGTCGGTGACGTGATGGCACCTGCGACAGTAAAGTACTATGCGGAGTATCCAGGCAACTCGGGTAAATTCTGGTCGATCCCGGCCGAAGGGGACGCTGTCGGCTGGTCCTATCGCACGGATTGGTTTGAAGATCCCGCTGAGATGAAGGCTTTCAAAGCCAAATATGGCTATGATCTTGCGCCACCGGCAACATGGGCGCAGCTTCTGGATATCGCAGAGTTCTTTCACCGTCCGGACGAAGACCGTTATGGGGTCGCGATCTACACCGACAACTCTTATGACGCGATGGTCATGGGCGTGGAAAACGCGATCTTCTCATATGGTGCAGAGCTGGGGAACTTCGAAACCTATGAGGTTGAAGGTATACTGAACTCGCCCGAGGCTGTTCAGGCGCTCGAAGACTACAAGAAGCTTTACAGCTATACGCCTCCAGGCTGGGCCAAGACTTTCTTTGTCGAGAACAATCAGGCGATCACCGAGGGCCTTGCGGCCATGTCGATGAACTACTTCGCCTTCTTCCCGGCGCTTTTGAACGAAGCGACCAACCCGCATGCCGCCAACACCGGCTTCTTCGCGAACCCAGCGGGCCCGACCGGTGCTCAGCACGCGGCACTTGGTGGTCAGGGCATTTCGGTCGTGAGCTACTCGGATAATCAGGAAGAATCCTTTGCATTCCTGGAGTGGTTCATTCGTGAAGATGTCCAGAAACGCTGGGCCGAGCTTGGGGGCTATACGGCACACGCCGCAACCTTGGAGAGCGAAGAGTTCCGTCAGGCGACGCCATACAACGAGGCCTTTTATCAGACCATGTTCAAGGTCAAGGACTTCTGGGCTGTGCCTGAGTTTGCGGAGCTTCTGACAGCTGCCAACCAGCGCCTGTATCCGTTCATTGTCGGTGACGAAGGAACTGCACAGGAAACTCTTGATGCGCTGGCGGCTGACTGGGCCGCAACCTTCAAGAAATATGGCCGAACCGAATAACTGATCAGATTTCGGGGGCGGGTTGCCGCCCCCGGACGACAGACTTCAACACAAATGAAAAATCAACGGGACCGGGCCAGTGGCACAGGTAGACGTCATGACACATAGCGAACCACGCGCCGGACAATCCGCTGCACGAGGGTTGAACGACAAGTCGATCAGGAATTTGTTCATCTTTCCTACGATCGCGTTCCTTATCATTTTTAACATATTTCCGCTGCTGTTCTCTCTGTACACAAGTTTCACCGATTTCAGGGCGTCGACCAACGCGCCTGCGAACTGGGTCGGGCTTGAGAACTACTCGTATCTGCTGACCAATGAGTTCATCTGGCGCAACTTTACGATCACGGCCAAATACGTGCTGATATCTGTCACAGGGCAGGTTGTCGTCGGTTTTGGGTTGGCCATGCTGTTGAACCGCTACATGCCGTTTAAGGGGCTGATCACGACACTGCTGCTGCTGCCGATGATGCTGTCTATGGCCGTTGTCGGGCTGTTCTGGAAGCTTCTGTATGATCCGAATTTCGGCATTATCAACCATTCGCTGGGGCTTGGGAAATTTGAATGGCTTGCCAACCCGGATATGGCTCTGTGGGCCGTGGCGATCACCGACATCTGGATGTGGTCCCCGTTCGTAATGCTGCTGTCGCTTGCTGGGCTTTCGGCTGTGCCCAAGCATCTTTATGAAGCCGCCGAAATTGACCGCGCGGGGACGTTTTACACGTTCTTCCGCATCACACTTCCTTTGGTGGCGCCGATCCTGATGATCGCGATTATCTTTCGCACGATGGAAGCCTTCAAGACGTTCGATCTGGCCTATATTCTGTCGAGCCAGCCAACCACTGAGTTGATTGCGATTCGTCTTTATAAGATGGCCTTCCTTGAGTGGCAGACCGGCCTGTCGTCGGCTTTCGCCTATATCGTGCTCGTCATGGTCGTGGGCATTACCATGATCTACGTAAAATACCTCAACAAAGTGAAGGAGCGCTGAGATGGCCGCTGTTCGTTCCCAACGCGAGGTTTGGACCAATCGCGCCGCTATCTTGGCAGTTCTGGTCGCCCTCGTCGTCATGCTGGCGCCGATCTACTGGATCACATCGACCGCCTTCAAACCCCGCAACCTCGCCACGACGGTGCCGCCTACGGTTGTTTTTGAGCCGACAATTGCGCCTTTCGTGAAGCTGTTCGTCAAGCGCAGCCAGCTGCGCGAACCCGTGTCCGAAGAAGTCTATGACGCCGCCCCCTGGTGGGAGCAGATGGTGCTTGATGGCGGTGAAAAGGTGGTGCGCAGGGGCAGAACCGGCGAGGTTAGGTCTTCGGGCTATGGCAAGCGGTTCACCAACTCTCTGATTGTCTCGATCATCTCGACCATTCTCGCGGTTTCGATGGGTACGCTGACGGCCTATGGGTTCTCGAGGTTCCGGGTGAAGGGGGAAGACGATCTGTTGTTCTTCATCCTGTCTACAAGGATGTTGCCCCCAGTTGTGGTCGCGATCCCAATGTTCCTGATGTATCGAACGGTGGGTTTGAATGACACCCATCTGGGACTGATAATCCTATATACGGCGTTCAACCTGTCGTTCTCAGTCTGGATCATGAAGGGGTTTATCGACGAGATCCCGCGCGAGTATGAAGAGGCCGCGCTTGTTGATGGCTATACCCGTATTCAGGCGTTCTTCAAAATTGTGCTGCCTGAGGCCATGACGGGTATCGCGGCGACGGCTGTCTTTTGTTTCATCACCGCATGGAATGAATATGCCTTTGCGTTGATCATGACCAATCGCAAGGCGCAGACGGCACCGCCCTTCATCCCTAGCCAGGTCGGGTCGGGCCTTCCTGATTGGACTGTGATTGCCGCAGGCACATTCCTGTTCCTGTTGCCGGTGGCGATCTTCACATTCCTACTTAGAAACCATCTCCTGCGTGGCATGTCCTTCGGAGCGATCCGCAAATGACCTTTAAGCAACTCAACAAAAAGTACTTCGAACCGGGCGCGCAGGGTCTGATGATCTTTGGAATTATCGCCCTCTGCCAACCCTGGAGTTTCTGGCTTCACAACAACGGTTTGATACTGACCCTGACGGGCCTTGTCTCGTTCATGATCACATCCAAGATCCCGCCTGAACCAGAGGTGGCAGAGGACGAACAAGAGGATTTGGTCTGATGGCTGAAATCGAGATACGCAACATTGGCAAGTTCTTTGGCCCGGTTGAGGTACTGAAGGACGTCAGCATGACAATCGCGGATGGCGAGTTCGTGGTCATGCTGGGGGAATCCGGTTGTGGCAAGACCACGACCCTGCGGGCGATCGCCGGGCTGGAGAGCGTCACATCTGGGAAAATCTTGATCGACGGCGAAGAGGTACAGGACAAAAAAGCGTCGGAGCGTGACATTGCGTTCGTGTTCCAAAGCTTCTCGCTTTATCCGCATATGACGGTCTATGAGAACATTGCGTTTCCGCTACGCGCGGTCCGCATGAACGCCAGTGATCGCCAGGCAGCGGTTAAAGAGGTGGCGGAGATCTTGCGGATCGAGCCGCTTTTGAACCGCAAGCCTTCGGCGCTTTCGGGCGGGGATATGCAGCGTGTCGCGATTGGGCGGGCGCTGGTGCGTCGGCCCAAGGCACTTTTGATGGACGAGCCCATCGGTGCGCTGGATGCAACGCTGCGCGAGCAAATGCGGGCGGAGATCAAGCGCCTCCACATTTCACGGGGGTCCACGTCGGTCTACGTTACCCATGACCAGATCGAAGCGATGTCGCTTGCGGATCGGATCGTCATTATGAATGACGGGATACTGCAGCAGATCGGCGCACCGGAGGAAGTGTATCTGCGCCCAGCTAACCTGTTTGTAGCGCAATTCGTCGGCAGCCCCGTCATGAATGTCACTGACGTCGCGCTGGAAGGGGGCGATGGCGGAGCCAGCGTCATGATCGGCGGCGACAAACAGGGGTTCCATTTTCCGGGGCAGGTTGTCGGCCATCTGAACGGTGCACCGCTGTCGCTGGGCATCAGGCCCGAGGCGGTTCTGTTGAGCCATGATGCTGCGCATGGTGCGATCGAAGTGGAGACCACGAACGTCGAACCGTTGGGGAGCCACGACATTGTTGATGTCCGCGTAGGCGAGACTGTTCTGCGGTCACGGACCGAGGCCGGCTTTGTCAGTGGTGAAGGGCAAAAAGTATGGGTGGGACTTGATCCGTTACAAGCACATTTCTTTGATCGCGACAGCGGACAGGCACTTAGAGGGGCAAACTGATGTCACAGATCAAGCTTCAAAACATCTCGAAAACCTTCGGTGTGAATAAGGCACTGCGCGGACTTGATCTGACGATTGAGGATGGCGAGTTTTTCGTGCTGTTGGGTCAGACGGGGGCGGGCAAGACAACTTCGCTGCGCATCATAGCCGGGCTTGAGAGGCCGGATGATGGAAAGGTGCTGATTGACGGTCAGGATGTGGCCGACTGGAATGCGGCAGAGCGGGATGTGGCGTTGGTGCTTCAGCAATATTCGCTTTATCCGCGTTTGACCGTTCGGGGAAATCTGGAGTTCCCGCTAAGGTCCAAGATCAGGGGTTTGAACGAGAACCAGATTAAAAGAAGGGTCGAGCAGGCCGCAGAAACATTGCACATTACGCCGTTGCTGGACCGCAAGGTCGAGCGTCTTTCGGGCGGTGAAATGCAGCGTGTTTCGATTGGTCGGGCGATTGTTCGGGAACCGCGTGTCTTTTTGATGGACGAGCCGTTGTCAGCACTTGATGCCAAGCTGCGCGAAGTGTTGCGGGTGGAGCTGAAAAAGCTGCACAATGAACTAGGCGCTACTTTCCTGTTTGTGACGCATGATCAGGTCGAGGCGATGTCGATGGGCGACAAGATCGGGGTGCTAAACAAGGGGCGGTTAGTGCAGGTCGGCACGCCTGCTGAGGTTTACTCGAACCCGGTGAATACATTTGTGGCCCGCGCCGTTGGATCGCCGCCGATGAACCTAATAGATGGTCAATTGTCTGCTGGCAGCGCGAGTATCGGCGCGGGTGCTTTCAGCCTGCCGGTTGCTGCAAACGGCGGGGTAGATGGCAGGGATCTGACATTTGGTGTTCGACCCGAGGATGTGACACTGGAATCCGGTGCGCCGGTTGAGGGGCGTGTCTTTGACATCGAAGACCATGGTGTGATCAAAATCCTGACGCTGGAGGTGGGGCAGAACCGGTTGCACGCGACTGTTCCGGCGCAAATGTCGGTGAAACTGGACGACAGCGTCCGTTTTGGATGGAAGCCGGAAAAAGTGCTGATGTTTGATCGAGGAACTGGTGTGAACCTCGCAGCGTCGGCTTAGCCGAACTTTTCCCGATAGGCGCTTTCGACCGCGGGATTGCAGAAGTTATCAGGAAGTTCGCCCGAGAGTATCAGGCGGGCTTCTTTGACGACGCCCTCGCCCATACGGCGCATACTCTCTTCGGTAATGCCAGCCATGTGCGGTGTCAGAATGACATTGTTGAGCACCATAAGCGGATGATCAGATGGCAATGGTTGCGAGGAAAACACGTCCAGTGCCGCACCGCTTAGATGACCTGATTTCAGAGCGTCGATCAGGGCCGTTTCTTCGATGACCGGACCGCGAGATACGTTCACAAGTACACTGCGTGGTTTCATATTCTGCAAGGCCGATGCGTCGATCAGACCGCGGGTCTCTTCGTTTAGTGGGCAGGTCAGGGCCACAATGTCTGCGGTTTTGAGCAATTCCGTCAGCGTGAGTGCCTGGACGGTTTCGGGGAGACGTGACGGGGTGCGTGTTGTCGCAACGATCTTCATGCCGAAACCGCGTGTAGCGATTTTCTCGATCTGGCTTCCTATGTTGCCAAACCCGATGATCCCCAATGTCTTGCCACTCATTTCACGTCCGGACACGGAATGCTGCCGACCAGCTTCCCACCCATTTCGCTGCAAGTCATGCGTGACCTCTGGATTGCGCCTGAGCAGGGATAAAGCTGACCAGACCACATGCTCCGCCACCGTTACGGCATTGGCCCCAGGAACGTTGGCAACCAGTGCGCCGACCTGCGTGGCGACGTCAATCGGGATCATGTCGAGCCCAGCTCCGTGGCGGACCAGCGCACGAAGGCCGGTCTCGCGCCGAATGATTTGGGGGTCGATTGGCGCGCGCACAACGATGATTTCCGCCCCTAAGCTGTCTCGCAGAATGTCCTGGGGGGAGGGGGTTGCAGCGACGTGATAATCGCCCAGCTTACACAATTCACGCGTCACATCCGGGTCGAGAGGGTGAGTGGAGAAGATGCGCATCCCTCAGGCCTTTTCGTGCGAGTTTCCAAGAATCTCGCTCCAATAACTTGCAGTGCCGCGTAAATGGCTGTTCATCAGTGCTTTGGAAAGCCGGGCATCACGCGCGACGAGAGCGTCAAAGATCTGGCAGTGATCCATATGTGATTTCCGGCTGCGCTCAGGCGTGTTGAAATAAAGCTTCAAACGCTGCTCGCTTAGCGCATAAAACGACGTGCAGATCTTTAGGAATACTGAGTTCTGAGTGGCCCGGACGATTTCGAGGTGAAACTCGTGGTCCAGTTCAGCCAGACCAAGGCCGGCAGCGATACTTGCTTCGGACCTGTCAAGGATGTTGCGAATTCGATCAAGATTTTCTTTGGTCGCTCGCTCGGCGGCCATTTCGGCAGCAGAGGTTTCGTGTATGCGCCGGACTTCGACCGCCTCGAAAATTTGTTTTGGTTCCAGGGCGATTCCGGCGCGGGCGTAGAACGCCATGGTCTCAAGGCCCCAGTTTTCGGGCTGCAGGTAGATACCCGACTTGGCGCGTCGTTCGATGACCTGCATTGCCTCAAGGATCGCAAGCGCCTCGCGCACTTGCCCGCGGCTGACCGAAAAATGTTCGGCGAGCTCACGCTCGGAAGGGGCCTTTCCGCCGGCTTCCTTGGCCGCGGAAAACAAGTAGACGGCAAGTTCTGGAAGAAATGTTTTTTCCTGAAGAGTCATCCCTGAACAGCAAAGTCCCTTATGGTTTTGTCACTGATGTTTAAACCCAGACCGGGAGTGTCCGGTATTTGGATCATTCCGTCACTTACCGCAACCGTTTCCTTGGCAAGATCGTGAATCATCGGGTTGGCGCCCAGTGAGAACTCGACCGTGAAGCTGGCCGGGCTGGCGGCACAGATATGCAGACCGGCGAAGAAACACGGCGCTCCGGCCCATAGATGGGGCGCCAGTCCAAGGTTGAACGTGCTGGCAAGCGTTCCAATTCGCATGCATTCGGTGATGCCGCCGGCATAACCGGGGTCGGGCTGGAAGATGTCGACGGCGCGCAGTGTTGCAAGTTCGCGAAAGTCGAACCGGGTTGCCTCGGATTCTCCGGCAGCAATCGGAATTGGGATCGACGCCCTGAGCTCCGCCATGCCTTGTTTGTCGTCACCGCTGATAGGTTCTTCGAACCAGGCCAGATCGCAATCACGGACCATCTCGGCAAAACGCCGGGCCGTGCCAACGGTGAATGTCCCGTGTGCATCGACCATCAGTTCCACGTCCGGTCCAATTGCACGTCTTGCGGCCCTGACCCGTTCCGCGGATGCGTGTGGGCTAGCATCCATCGCGCCGACCCGCATTTTGACAGCGTTGAAACCGCCATAATCAATGTATGATGTCAGTTGCTCGCCGATGCGTTCTGGATTTTCCCAACCGCCGGACGCATAGGCCGGAAGCCGGTCCGCTTTGCGGCCGCCCAACAGTTTCCAGACTGGGACACCTTGTGATTTCCCAAGAATGTCCCAAAGAGCGATATCAATTGCGCTGATCGCCGCGACACTCAATCCACGTCGCGCGAGATCAGGCATGGAGTGCCCGTGGCTGCGGGCTTTTTCTGCCCGAACACCGTTGTACAGGTCTTCCCAGATGTAGGTCACGTCTGCCGGGTCTCGGTCGACAACTTTTGGACCAAACTCTGTGTTGATCATGTGGACCAGCGTGCCATAAAACCCAGCACTGCCAGCCGCATTCTTACCCTCACCCCAGCCAATCAGCCCATCGTCGGTTTCGACCCGGACTATAGCTGCGTCAAATGTCGTCAATCGACCAAAGTCGCTGACATGTTGACGCTGAGATTCAATGGGAAACTGGACCCACCAGGCCTGAACGGATTTGACACGCATCTTATTCCTTTCGCCCTGGCACCATTGGGAGTGTGCGCCAGGGCTCGTTGACCGATGAAAAAGCGTTACTTGATCAACGGCAAAAGTGTTTCTGCAGTGATCCGCATCTGATCGGCATAGAATTCCTCGGAGAGCACACTGGATCCATGGTCTTCGATGAACTTGAGCTGTTCAGGTGAAATGTCGACGGGGTTGGTCTCGACCATATCCGGGTAGGGGGCTGCGGGTGTTCTGTCCACAGGGGCCACAAATTCGTTGGTCAACGCGCCATCGTATCCCACTTCTTTCAAGGTCTCGACAATTTTGGGCCAGTCCAAAGCGCCAAGCCCCGCCGCAAATCGATTGTTGTCAGCGACATGGAAGTCAAACAGGCGATCGCCTGCAAGACGGATCGCATCATACATGTTTTCTTCTTCGATATTGAGGTGGAAGGCATCCAGGCACACACCGCAATGCGGAGATACCGCGTCCGCCAGAGCCAGCGCCTGCGCGCATCGGTTAAAGAAATAGGTTTCAAATCGGTTCAACGGCTCGATTGCGATTTTCACGCCTTTGGCCCATGCGTGATCGAAGCACTCCTTGGTGGCTTCGACCATCCATTCCCATTCTTCTTCGGGCGTTCCATCAGGCACCACTTTGCCCACGGTTGCGGGGACAAGCGTGATCAGCTCGCCATCAAGGTCGGAAACCATTGTGATGACGTCCTTGACGTACTGGATTGACGCGGCGCGCTGACCTTCGTCACGTGCGGCCAGATTGCGCTCTTCCAGCATCAGCGTCACGGCCCCCCAGCACCGCATGCCGGTGTCCCTTAGCAGGGCACGCGTTTCCGCGACATCATACTGTTCGGGTTCGCCCGAAATCTCGATACTTTCGTATCCATATTGCTTGATCCGGCGCACGGTTGTTTCCAACGGCTCTGCCCGCATCCAGTTGTGGGTTGAAAGATGCATGTGCCCCTCCTCGGCATACAAACTGACGAAATCCTGCCCGTCTCAGGATGCGAATCCGTCATCAAACTGGTTAGACCAGATTGAACGGAACTTGGACAAGGGTCAAGCCTCCATCTGAAATTCGCAGTAGTCACAATAAACCCAATGTTTCAAGATATATCGACCGGTGTAGGCGCACCGAATTCGGGTGAGAAAGTAGTTCTTCGTGACGTCGTGAGAAAATAATGTTAAGTATTGGTAGTACCAGTTTGCGATTTTTTGGGAAATTACTATCGGAGGAGGGATCCGTTGAAAATCGGGATGTGCATGTTTCTATGGGCTACAAAGGTCGACCAGACATTTGCAGAGCTTCTTACTGACATCCGTGACACGGGCTTTGATGGGGTTGAGATACCGGTGTTTGAGGGGGAAGCACGCGACTATGCGGAATTGGCAAATCTGCTGGATGACATCGGGCTTGAGCGCACCGCCGTGACCGCGATCGGCGATCCGGCGATGAACCTTGTTTCCGATCATGACAACGCGCGGCGAGCCGGTGTTGATTACATGAAATGGGCGCTGGATTGCACTGCGGCACTTGGGGCGACACAGGTCAGCGGGCCCCTGCATTCAACACTTGGGCAGTTCTCGGGAGAAGGCCCCACAAAGGCTGAGTTCGCGCGCTCGGTCGAATGCCAACGCGAGATCGGAGATCACGCGGCCTCTTTGGGGGTCACAGTCGGCCTTGAGGCGCTGAATCGGTTTGAGTGCTATCTCGTGAACACAATGGATGCGCTTTGTGTCCATCTGGAAGAAATAAATCACCCGAACATCAGGGCGATGTACGATACGTTTCACGCCAACATCGAAGAAACCGACCCGATTGCTGCGCTAAGGCGCAATGCGGGACATGTCTCACATATCCACGTATCTGAAAATGACCGGGGAGTGCCCGGACGTGGAAACATTCGATGGCGCGAAACCTTTGGTGCGATCCGCGACATTGGCTATGATGGCTGGCTGACCATCGAGAGTTTCGGGCGCGGGCTGCCCGATCTTGCGGCCGCAACCAAGGTGTGGCGCGATTTCGCAGAAAGTCCAGAAGCCGTTTATCGCGAGGGTTTTCAACATATCCGCACGTCGTTGGATGCGGTTGGGCTGGATTAAGAACTTAAATGGGAGAGTGAGATGAAAACGATCAAGGGACCGGCGCTGTTTCTGGCGCAGTTTGCGGGGGACGAGGCTCCGTTCAATTCGTGGGAGTGTATAACGAAATGGGCGGCTGACTGCGGCTATAAGGGGGTTCAGATCCCAAGTTGGGACGGACGTCTGTTCGACTTGAAAAAGGCGGCGAGTTCAGCTGTCTATTGCGACGAAATTATGGGGATCGCAAAGGACAACGGCGTCGAAGTCACGGAATTGTCGACCCATCTGCAGGGCCAGCTGGTGGCCGTGCACCCAGCGTATGACGAGGCCTTCGATGGATTTGCTGCTGAAGAGGTACGCGGCAATCCGGCGGCACGTCAGGCATGGGCCGTAGAGCAGGTCAAAATGGCGTTGACCGCGTCCAGAAACCTTGGGATCACCGAACATGCAACGTTCTCGGGCGCGCTGGCGTGGCCGTTTGTGTACCCTTGGCCACAGCGCCCTGCGGGGTTGATCGAGACTGCGTTTGACGAACTGGCGAACCGCTGGCGGCCGATCCTAGACTACGCCGAAGATATGGGGGTCGATGTTTGTTACGAGATTCACCCGGGCGAGGATTTGCACGACGGCGTGACGTTTGAGATGTTCCTGGACCGACTGGACGGGCACGCGCGCTGCAATATGCTTTATGACCCCAGCCACTACGTACTTCAATGCCTTGATTATATTGACAATATCGACACCTACAAAGACCGGATCAAAATGTTCCACGTCAAGGATGCCGAGTTTAATCCGACGGGGCGCCAGGGGGTTTATTCTGGCTATCAGCCCTGGGTTGATCGCGCGGGCCGGTTTCGCTCGCTGGGGGACGGGCAGGTCGATTTCGCGGCTGTGTTCTCGAAGATGGCGGCGAATGACTTTGCGGGTTGGGCTGTTGTCGAATGGGAATGTTGCCTGAAGCATCCAGAAGACGGCGCGCGTGAAGGCGCGCAGTTTGTCAGTGATCATATCATCCGTGTAACAGAGCGTGCATTTGACGACTTTGCGGATGGCGGCACTGACGAGGCGGCCAACCGCAGTATGCTGGGCATAAGCTGATTGGCTTGCCGGGGTGCAAAAGGTGGTCGCAGACGCGCACCAAGCAGAGAGTATTAGCACAAAATATGGGGCGAGGGGCCCTTGTAGGAGGATAACAACATGGCACCGATCAGGTTGGGAATGGTTGGCGGAGGCGACGGCGCCTTTATTGGCGCGGTGCATCGCATCGCGGCGCGGATTGACGGAGAATATCAACTGGTGGCGGGGGCTTTGTCATCAACGCCTCAAAAGGCACAGGCCTCTGGCGCGACTCTGGGGCTGGCAGCGGACCGGACTTATGATGACTTCAAGGCGATGGCCATCCGCGAGGCGCGGTTAAAGGACGGGATCGAGGCTGTCTCTATTGTGACTCCGAACCACGTGCATTACTCAGCCGCGCGCGAATTTCTGAAGCGCGGTATCCATGTGATATGCGACAAGCCGCTGACATCGACCATGTCAGACGCGCGTAAATTCGCGGCAGCGGTGGAAAAGTCCAAAGCCAAATTCATCTTGACGCACAATTACACCGGCTATCCGCTTGTGCGGCAAGCGCGCGAGATGGTGGCATCGGGCGCTCTGGGAGATATTCGCGTGGTACAGGTAGAGTATCCGCAAGACTGGCTGACCGAGGCTGCAGATGACGACAACAAACAAGCCGCGTGGCGGACCGATCCGGCGCGATCAGGCGCAGGGGGCTCGACCGGCGATATTGGCACACACGCGTTCAATCTTGTTTGCTTTATTACACAGCTTTCGCCGGACAGCCTTGCAGCGGACTTGCAATCATTTGTGCCTGGCAGGGCGCTGGATGACAACGCCCACGTGATGCTGCGGTTTCAGGGCGGCGCACGCGGCATGCTGTGGTGTAGCCAAGTCGCGCCGGGTAATGAAAATGGTCTTCGCGTGCGGATCTACGGCAACAAGGGCGGTTTGGAGTGGGCGCAGGAAAATCCCAATGTCATGGCATACACACCCTTTGGTGAACCAACCCAGCTGATCACGCGCGGCGGGGCCGGCATGTCTGACAGCGTTGCGCATCTGACCCGCACTCCGGGTGGTCATCCCGAAGGCTATCTTGAAGGGTTCGCCAACATTTATACCGATGCTGCTGCGCTGATACGCGGCACCGCTGACGGCAAGGATTTGCCTGGAATTACCGAAGGTCTTCAGGGCATGCAGTTTGTCAACGCCTGTGTCACGTCATCCAAGCGGAATGGCACGTGGGTCAAATTCGACTGATGCAGGATCGGGGAGGCAGCGAACGACCTGAGGTGTCGGTGAAGTTTCCGGATCTGAACGGAAAGTCGGTGTTTATCACGGGAGGTGGCTCGGGCATCGGGGCCGCCCTGACCGAAGGGTTCATTCGGCAGGGCGCCCGGGTTGCATTTGTTCAGCGATCGGACGCTGCGCCGTTTGTTGAAGATATGGCCAGTAAACATGGCGCTCGCCCACTGTTTATTGCCTGTGATATCACGGACACGAATGCGCTTCGCAAGGCCATGGCCGAGGCCGTTGAGGCGCATGGCGAAATTGAAGTGCTGATCAACAACGCCGCCGATGACACACGTCATGCCACAGAGGACGTGGATGAGGAATTTTGGAAGTGGTCGAGTGACATCAACCTGAAATCGTATTTCTTTGCCTGTCAGGCAGTCATGTCGGAAATGCGTGCGGCCAGGCAGGGGTCCATCATCAACTTTTCTTCGGTTGCTTACATGATGGGGCTGGGTGGGTTTCCGATCTACACGGCTTCGAATGCGGCGATTACGTCCTTGTCGCGAGGCTTCGCCCGTGAGCTTGGAGAGTACGGCATTCGCGTGAACACCATTGCTCCGGGGATGGTGATCACACCGCGACAGCAGGAGCTGTGGTTGACGCCTGAGGGCGTGCAGGAGCAGCTCAGGCGTCAATGCATTCCATCGCCGATTGTACCAGATGATATTGTCGGAAGTGCGTTGTTTCTGGCATCAGACTTAAGCCAGATGATAACCGGGCAGGTTTTGATTGTTGACGGAGGCGTGGCGTTTTCAGGTGCGTGACGCTGGCGGCAACTGCCTAGTTCTTCCCAAACAGATGACGACCTCACTGACTCGGATACCAAGGCGCGAGACAGAAGCCCGGTTTAGCAATCCACCATCGGCTACATCCAGTCATCGAACTCTACGCGCATGTTCCTTGCTTTACGGGTAGATCCATCTTGTAGCTCGAGTTGACCGTTTCCCCGCGCTTTTCTTCGATTAGCATGAGTTGACGGCATCGAATCTACCATTGATGTCGACGACACAGCGAGGTTGGGTAGGGCGGGTTCATCTAGGCTTGGTTTTCCCGAACACTCCGAGCAATAAGCAATCACCAGTACCGCTATCGGCCGTCTCATGCTGTTTCTGCAGATTGGAAAGAAACGCAGTTCAGGAACTGGTGAACTTGCGTAGCTAAGGCGGTATTAGTTCCGCGCTGCTGGGTCTTGGCGCATAGTTGCCACAAGTTCGGCGACCTTCAGTCCAAATTTGCGCATCTCGGACTTGTTCATGATCGTTCCGTTGCCGGTCAGGTACATCCAGTCGGTAACATTCAGGACATGTCCGCCAGCGTCCTCGGGAAGGATAATCTTGTAGCTCAACCTTGCGGTCGAGCCAGAGATTTCGCCCACGGCTTCTCCGACGATGTCATCTGCCGTTGCCGTAAACGTATTGCCCGGGCCAATCTTCAGATGCCATTTCCGGTTCTGCACAGTGCCGTTGGAATAGGTGAAATGTTCCGACAGCGTGCCGGCGTCGCCGTCCCACTCGCCGACCATCTTGGCGACGAAGCTGTTGGTCATTTTGCCGGCCGGCCCATAAATCAATCCTTCGGACAGGATCTGACCGGACAGGTGCCTCCTGAGATCGAAAGCCGGGCCAGTGCCTGAATAGGTCTTGGGCGATTGCGCCCGAAAACTGAGAAAGAGTGACTTTGCCAAGACGGCCAGCACGACAACGAGCAGCAAAGTGGTCAGGATCTTCATTGTGTTCTTTCCTCTGGGGCGAGTGACAGTACAAAACCCAAGGCGACGAGTTTCAGAATGCAGGGGATGACGGCATAGCTTAGGTTCAGTGCCGACAGCGCCTGCGCGGTGTTGGTTTGACCGGGCTTGAATCCGTTCCATTCAAGGACCGGCAGAACGGTGAACGCCGCGAGCGCCAGTCCGAGTTTTCCGGCAAAGGACCAGAGCCCGAAAGCGGCGGATGCGTTCAGCCCGGCACCTGTGAGCGCGATGGAGAACATCGCAGGCAGCAGGACCATATCCGCTCCGAGTGCGGCACCAGAGGCGATACAGATCGCGACGAAACCCGCCAGATTTCCGGGGGCTAGAAAGGCGGCACCGACGAAGCCGAGGATCGAAAGCGGCATGGCGATCAGCAATGTGTTCCGTCGCCCAAAGTGGTGGCTCAGACGAGTCCAGAAAGGAACACTCAAGCCAGCGCTCAGGAAAAAAACGATGAGCAGCAACCCAGCTTTGCCCGCGAGTTGCAGCCGGTCCTCGACAAAAAATAGAAAGAGCGTCGAGGTGATGGCGACGGGCAGGCTGTTGATAAGGGCGAGCAGTAGCAACCGCAAGGCACCGGCATTTGCCATGCCGGAAAATGAAATGCTGTCTCCCAAAACTGGCGATCTTTTCCAGATTGAGCGGGTGAGGACGGCTGTTACGATAGCGATTGCCCCCAATGCAATCCCAAAGGCACCATAACCCCCATCCGAAGCGCCAGCAGATTCAAACAGGGTGGGCATCAGAGCAGCCAGGATCACCCCAGCGAGCATGCCAACCTCGCGCCAGCAGGCCAGGGTCATGAGATCGCTTGTTTGCGGGCTTTGGGCCAGCGTGGCGCTGCGCCCATAAAGCAGTATCGTCCCGAGGCTGTACGCTGAAAAGAGCAGGATCAGGACACCCATGAGTTCAAAAACAACATATGGT
This sequence comes from Tropicibacter sp. Alg240-R139, assembly GCF_900537075.1. GTDB lineage: Bacteria > Pseudomonadota > Alphaproteobacteria > Rhodobacterales > Rhodobacteraceae > Falsiruegeria. The sequence continues at coordinate 50,510 of NZ_UNRA01000010.1, read as the reverse complement.
CCGGCCTGAAGAAAAAACAGAAGCGGAAAACCCACAGCAAGCCCGGCGGCGGCGAGTATTCCAAAGGTTAGCTGACGACTTGGCCAGCGGTCGATGGCCCAGCCGATTAGGGGATCCTGCACCAGATCAATCAGCCGTATCGCCAGAAGCACCGCCCCGACGACACCCAACCCAACACCAAGATTGACCGAGGCAAAGCGCGGCAGATGTATATAAAGCGGGATGCCAGCTGCCGCCAACATCAGAGAATAGAGGCTGACCTTGGGGTAGACCATCACTCGCCTTTCAACCGCCGGGTAAACGACGCCGAGCGGGTGTTGTTGCCGACGAAGATCGACATAAACCGTTGCGAAATCTGCGGATGACGCAAGGTGCACACCGGCACACCATTGCGCCAGAAACCGACCTGGTTTCGCCCCTGAGTGATCGCAAGATAGCGATCCCCTTTGCTCACATCGTCAAAACACCGGGCAAGCTGATCCTGTACCGGCGGCGGCGGGCCATTGCGCGCGAATTCATCCATCGTGCTTCCGACGAGATCCTTCTTGCCCACCTTGCGCAGGTATTCCAGCTCAATCCCGAAATCCCGGGACCAGTCCAGAGGGGCACCGTCGATCGTAAACAACCGGGCCTCATAGATCGGCAGGCCAACGAAGCGGAAGATCGCTTTACCGCGTAGCTCTGCTTCGGATAAGGCGGAGTCGATGACCGAGGCCTGTGCCAGCATCGGGCCGAAAAGCAGCGCCAGGATGAGCGGTATTCTACGCATGGGCCAGTTCCACCTGAACCACATTTGTGTGCCCCACGGCAAAGGACGCCGCGCAGATTTCGAGATAGTATTGCCAGTTGCGGAAAAACGCCTCGTTGTAGCCCTGCTCCTGGATACGGTGCTTTTGAGCTGCCAGTCGAGAGGCCCAGATCTGACAGGTTCTGGCGTAGTCCTGCCCAAAGGTGAAGCTGTCGCGCACCTGCAGATGTGCATTGCTGGCCTGAGTCGCAATCACCTTGTCCGACAAAAGCATTCCGCCGGGAAACACATATTGTCGGATGTAATCCGACGAGGTTCTGTATGATTCAAAGAAGCTGTCTTGGACGGTAATCGCCTGCAACAGGACCCGACCACCGTCGGCCAGGTTTTGCTTGAGGGTCGCAAAAAAGCTTGGCCAGTAGCGCTCGCCGACGGCCTCGACCATTTCGATGGACACGATGTTGTCGTACTTGCCGCGGATGTCGCGATAGTCGCGCAACTGGATGTCTGCGGCCCCGTCCAGTCGACATTCGGCGTAGCTGTGTTGATTGCGCGAGATGGTCACACCAGTCACGTCCCGCCCATCGCGGGCCGCGTGTTCGGCAAACCCGCCCCAGCCGCAGCCTATTTCCAGAACCTGCCCTCCATCACTGAGTCTTGATAGAGCTCGTGCGTTCTTTCGTGCCTGTGCCTGTGCCAGATCATCGCAGCCCGGTTGAAAGAGACCCGAAGAATAGGTCATCCCGTCGTCTAGCCATAGTTGGTAGAACTCGTTCCCGACGTCATAGTGAGACCGGATATTCTTGCGCGATCCACTGCGGGAGTTGTCCCGAAGGATGGTGTCGACCAACCTGAATTTCAGTTGGTTGAGCGGGTTGGCCCGATCATAGCTGCCAAAGTGTTCTCGGTTGCGCATGGCAAGATTCATCAACCCTTCGACCGATGGCGTATCCCAAAGTCCCTGCACATAAGCTTCGCCCAGACCAACCTGCCCATGAGCGGCCATCGCTGATACGGCCGACCAGTCGCGGATCACCATTTCTGCTTCCGGACCGGCCGTTCCAAATTCGTAACGTTCCCCTTCCGGGGTTCTGAGCGTCAGTCGCCCTTCACGCAGTTGCGCGCAGGTCGACAGGAATTTCGATTTCAGGGTTTTGCTTGTCAAACGCATCGTGTCCTCTGGTCATCTCGAGTGGCTGGTTCATCATGCGGACGATGCGCATGGCGCTGGCTATTCCGTCTTCGTGAAAGCCATGGCGGTTGTAAGCTCCGGCAAACCAAGTCCGGTTCTGCCCCTGCATCGCCCTGATCTGCGCTTGAGCTTCAAGCGCGGCCTTGTCAAAAACGGGGTGAGCAAACTCTGCTCGGTCATAGATCTTGTCTTCGGGGATTTCCGCAGAGGGGTTCAGAGTTACAAAGAGCGGATCATCTTCGGGAATGCCTTGAAGTTTGTTCATCCAGTAGGTCACACCGATTGCGCCATCCTGCGAGCGATATGCCCAGCTGGACCAGCACGCCCGCCGTTTGGGCATCTGGTCGGTGTCACAATGCAGTACGGCTATATTTGGCTGATACCGGATGCTACCCAGAGCTTTGGCCTCGGCCGGGGTCGCACCAGGTCCGAGAATGCGCAGTGCTTGATCCGAATGGCAGGCTAAAATGACGTCGTCGAACTGTGCCCAGTTACCCTTGGTATCGGACACCACAACGTTGTCTCGGGTCCGGCAGATGCCTGCGATGGGCGTGCCCTTGTGCAAGCTGCATCCCCGGGCCACAAGCGACGCCTCCAAGCGCCGCACATATTCGATACTGCCGCCCTGGACCGTCCACCACTGATGTTCCTTCATCCCTGCAAGCAGGGCGTGATTGCGAAAGAACTGCACCAGCGATTTTGCCGGGAACCCGTCAACGTCGTCCACTGGGGTAGACCAGATCGCACCACACATCGGCATGAGGTAGTTGTCGCGAAACCAGGTTCCCAATCGAAGCTCGTCGACCAACTCGCCAATTGTCTTGGTATCGCATTTTGCGGCGGCTTCAGCGCGTTTCCCAAACCGTAGGATGTCGGCGATCATCTTGTAGTATTGCGGTCGGAAAAGGTTGCGTTTCTGGGCAGTGATGGCTTGAAAAGTATTCAAGCCGTATTCCAGAGCGCCATTGTTGATGCTCGCTCCAAAGCTCATGTGGCTTTTGATGACTGGCACGCCGAGGTCGCGAAACAGACGGGTCAAGTGTGGATAGGTGACATAGTTAAAGACGATGAACCCTGTATCGACCGGCTGATCTCCGTTCTTGCCAGCCAGCACCGTTCGCGCATGTCCCCCGAGGCGGGGTTCAGCTTCGAACACCGTGACGTCGTGCTGGGCGGACAGGTAGTAGGCTGCGGACAGGCCGGAGATACCCCCACCAACAATGGCAATCCTTTTTCGGGCGCCGTGTGACTGATCCAGCATCAAAACCTCTTTTTAAGCGTGCTTTTAGAAATGGATACGCCGCGCCGGAGCGGTTGGATCAATTTCAATCGGATTTAGTCGTTTAAGTGATCCAGATGGGTTTTCGGCCCGTACACAGAATATGCTGGAACACATACAAGCGCAGACAACTCATGCCCGACGCGGCAAACTGAAAAACGCCTTTCGATATGGCGTCGACTTTTTGCTGACCGATTTGACGGAGGCACGACCGTGGCCGGTTTCACGAAACCGGTTCAACCTGTGGTCGCTATGGGACCGCCAGCACGGGGGGGCGCGCGGGACCGGGCGCGGCGTTCAATGGTTCCGGGACGAATTGCACAGGCGAGGCTTTCCGCTGGAGCGGGCAAAATTGGTTCTTCTGACCCAGCCCAGTTTCTTGTGGTTTCACTTTAACCCAGTTAGTTTCTGGATCGCGCTGATAGACGACGAACCCTGTGCATTTGTGGCGGAGGTCAACAACACCTTTGGACATCGGCATTGCTATTTCTGTGCTCATGACGATTTCCGGCCTATCAGCGGTATGGAAACACTCACGGCCAAAAAGCTGATGCACGTATCCCCGTTTCAACAAGTTCAGGGGGAGTACAGCTTTCGCTTCCTCTATTCGAAATTGGCGATCAAGATCCGCATTACTTACGAAAATGGCGATCAGGGTGTTGTGGCCACATTGACCGGTTCAAGGAGGCCAGCAACCAGCGCGTCTCTTGTGTGGGCCGCGCTACGGCGACCTGCAGGTGCAGCCCGCGTGCTGGCCTTGATACATGTGCAGGCCGCAATCCTGTTCCTGAAGCGCGCACCATTCATGAAAACACCAGCACCGCCAAAGTTGGCAATGTCAGAAAGCCCGGCCTATCGAGAAGAACGGTTGTGACCGCTTTTCTAGGCAAGACCTACTGGCTCGCTGGGGCGAGCGAAGGGCTGGGACGCGAACTTGCCAAGGGTTTGAGTGACGCGGGTGCCAGACTGATCCTGTCTGCGCGAAATACCGAGCGACTTGACGCGCTTTGCGAGCTGTTGCCGGATGCGCGGGCCCTTCCGATGGATGTCAGCGACGCTGTGTCCGTTCACAAAGCCGCTGCGAGCGTCGGGCCAATTGACGGGTTGATCTATAACGCCGGGGTCTATGATCCCGTTGAGTCGACGTCCTGGAGCACGCGATCGGCGCTGACCATGGTTGATGTCAATTTCAATGGTGCGCTCAGGGTTGTGGGTGAAGTACTACCCGGTTTTCTGGAACGGGGCAGTGGGGATATCACTCTGATCGGTTCGCTCGCCGGATATCGCGGCTTGCCGGCCGCGGTCGGATATGGAGCCAGCAAGTCGGCGCTGATCAGTTTGGCGGAAACCATGCGCCACGACCTTAAGGGAAGCGGCATCGTCGTACGTCTGGTGAACCCCGGTTTCATCAAAACCCGGCTGACCAGTAAAAACGAGTTTAAAATGCCGATGATCATGGAACCAGAGGATGCAGCCGCCCGGACGATCAAGGCGATGCAGTCACGTCGGTTCAGAACTGACTTTCCAGCACCTTTCTCATGGGCCCTGAAGCTTTATGGCGTTTTGCCCGACTGGGTCGTCTATCGCGGAGCCTGAAGCCCCGGTTCTCAAATGAAGGGATCATGGGCCCATTGCAGCAACGCCTGGCGCTGCCGTGGACGGCAAAACAGGTCGTTGGGGTAACAGTTCGCCCGAATTTGCCCGGCATGACGTGCAAACCCCCGCCAGCGCGCGATCTGGATAGGGTCAATTTCCGGCAGTCGGCGCCCCATGTAGTAGCGGCAGTACCATTGAAACCAGCCACGTGGATCAGGTCCGTAAATCCAACCTTTGTCGCGCCACACACTCAGCGGTTGGCGGCTTTTTATGCCAAAGTAGTTGGTCGATGGATCAGGCTTGGAACTGGTTTTGGCGGTCTCAAACCAACTTTCTGGAAACTCACCCCGACAATCGTTCAGATAGCAGCCCTCGAATACACCCAGCTCCAGCATCTCTGCCGGACAGAAATGTGGCTTGAACTCCTTAGCGAATTCTTGCCCTTCAGCGGCTGAGAGAGAATAGACATAGCCCGTCTGCATGCGATCGGAAACATTGATTGGATTTCGCGTGGTCATTGCCGAATGAAGTCCCAAGGGAAACCAAAGAAGTTGAACCGACGCCACAGGTATCCCTGTTGGCGTCGACCATACTGGGTGCCAAAACACCGAAGATGATTGGGTGATTGCATCAGTGGCACGCCGGGCGCGTTCCTGGCAGCAAGACCTTGTCCACAACGTGGATCACGCCGTTGTCTGCCTCGATGTCAGCGATGACAACGGTGGCCATTTCGCCAGTTCCATCGGCAATCTTCACCCCATTACTGCCTGCGGTGATGCACAGGCGCGCGCTGTCCAGCATCGGTTTGAAATAGTTGGAACCGGCGGGGATCATGTCAGAAGAGAGCTTTCTGTCATCAACATGGTACAGCAGCACATTGGTTAATTGGTCTTTGTTCTCGGGCTTCAGCAACGTTTCCACCGTGCCTTCTGGCAATGCGGCGAAGGCGTCATTTACAGGTGCGTAGACCGTAAAGGGACCGGGGCCTGACAATGCCTCTACGAGGCCAGCAGCGCTGACGGCTGCCACAAGGGTTGAAAAGCGTTCATCGCCGACAGCGATGTCAACAATTGAGTTTGCGGACGCTGCTCCGTTAGTCAGGGACAGAGCGAGGACAGCGGCTGCGGCTTTAAAAGAATTGTTCATAGTGGTTCTCCGAAGGTGTCGGGCATGGAGCCCGGTTCCGAACTCATGTTCGTACAAAGGATACGGACGGTTCGGAGTTTTGGTTCATGACCTCACGGATTTGTTATGGTGAGGTAATGCAAGCGTTTGAAAATAAAAAGGAACTGCCGAGATTTAGCAGTTCCTTTTTTGACCATGAAAGCGGGGTTGCACTAAATTTTGAACAAGGGCTGCAACAGGCGTGGCATGAACGCGTTGAACCGAAGCGGCGCGTCTGTCGCGGCAAGACAGATACAGGGATCACCGGCGTCCGCGGTGGGCGTGTGGTGCAGGCTTTCGTCCCCAATCTCTAGATCTCCGACGCCAAATCGGCCGGTTTCATCACTGAAACTGCCTTGCAGCACCAAGGTCAGTTCCAAACCGTTATGGCTGTGATCCGGGACGGCTTGTCCGGGGGGGATGTAAAGTAACCGCACTGACCCTTCGCGGCTGGCAGACAGGATGTCTTGACGCACACCCATACCCAGGGTTTTCCAACGCGGCTCTCCCCCCTTCAAAACTTTCGTAACCGGCCCCGGATAGATCCCGAGACGGTCATACATCGGCTCTGGCGTATAGGGATCATCCAGCTGCGCCAGGATATCGGTTTTGAGATTGCCGGACACGCCAACGGAATCGGCACCTTCAAGAACCAGGCCTCCGACGGCCTGATGGGCGCCGAGTGCCGTGCGGCACTGATCACACAAAGAAATGTGACTTGCGACGACAACTGAAAATGCATGTGGGAGAGTACCGGCGGCATAAGCGGCCAGCATGGCATCGGGGATATGGTGGGTGATTGCGGACATTTATCGCAGTCCCTTCAGTTCGCGCCTCAGGCGTTCCAGCCCAAGACGTATTCGTGATTTGATTGTGCCGAGAGGAAGACCTGTCTGTTCACTGATTTGCTGGTGTGTCAGATCGCCAAGATAGGCTTTCTCGATCATTTCGCGCTGCTTGGTGTTCAGCTGCGCCAGCGCCTGTTTGAGTTGACCGGCTTCCTGTTGCATAGCCATGATCTGGCTCGCGTCCGGTTCGGTTCCCGGATCTTCGATCAATTCTTCTGGAACTGGTCGGTTTTCTTTTCGTCTGATGTCGATGTGCCGGTTGCGGGCGATTTGATAGATCCAAGCCGACACCTGAGCGCGGTGCGGATCGAACATCGGCGCCTTGCGCCACACTGTCAGCATCACATCCTGAACGATCTCTTCGGCTTGCGCCGATGACGTGCCCGAACGCATTATGAAGCCCTTCAGTCGCGGAGCGAAGAAGTCAAACAGCTCTGCAAAAGCGGCCTTGTCCCGTTCATCCCGAACCGCAAGCATCCAGATCGTTTGGTCTGAGAGTTCCGTGTTCTTTGGCGGCAACGGTTTGCTTTCACTTCGGGACATCTCGAACTGCAGCGATCGAGTGCGCGTATATTCAACACTAAGAGATATCATAGCCTAAATACGTGGGTTTCGTTAAGTTGGATCAAAAACAATCGTAAGAAAGTCTGACTCAAGGGTGAATTGAGATCACGGGGTGTTTCGGTGCCATGCGATGAAACGGAAATCTTGATAGAGGAGATGATAAGACGGACGCACCATAATTGTGGCAAAAACATCCGCAGCGGTCGACATGGACGAGGGTAAGAAATATGCGTGATGTCGGTGCTGGCGATCTGCCAGCCAGCCGTTCTGTGACGGATCGCGCAGAGGATCGGATATCGTCGCCGTCAACATTACCGCTGAAAAAAGCGCCCAGGCGACGCTGTGTCAGCACAAGACCAACGCCCCGTTTTGTAGTGCCGCGCATGTGCGGCTCGGGGACTTTCAGTCGGTGACCTTGCGCCCAAACCCAAGGCATCCGGGACGCCCGAGGCTGTCCCCTCGCTGGAGGAACCCATTGTCGCGCGCATTTGGCAGAGCGAGGCATCACAGGCAGCTGTGAAAGGATCCGACCGCGCCGCCACAGATCGACCGCTTTTTATTGTCGCCAGATCGAGCCGATACATTTGATCACTGGAACGAAAGAGTGTCGCTGCCTGAGACGAGTAAGCTCTGCGACCGCTTGGGTAAGCGGAATCAAGTTGATAATCCCAACAAACAAGTTTCGGTGCCATCCCGGAGATCCTTGTGTTCAGAGAACTGTGGAAGATTGCGACGTCGAGCCGACAGAGGTGCACGTTCTCGCATTCCAGACCGTAGCTTTGCTGTAACTCACAGTTAAGACGAAAACTCCGGGGACCAATCACTGCCCCACGCGTCCTGCCAAAGTTTTTCGTAGGTCACGTTGGATTTTGCACGACCACGCTGCCAGAGGTCATAGTCAGGCGCTGCGTAACTCTCAAAGAACGAGGAAACCTTGTGGCGCAACTCGGCAATGACTCCGATGAACTCTGGACGGTCGATCAGGTTTACCTTCTCCAACGGATCGTTGGTCAGGTGATAGAGTTCATCTTGCATCGGAAAAGACTCTGCACCCTGAAAACGCATGGCAAAAAGCCATTCGTTTGTCCGGATCGCCCGCGTTTCTTCTTGTTCATAAAAGATCGCATCTGCGTGTTCCAGATCTTCGCCCCTTAGCGTCGGGCCAAGATCCCGTGCGCTGCTGGGAAGGCTTGGGCGTGCGTTGGGGTTGCCTACCAGCGCCGCCAAGGTTGGAAACAAATCGATCTGGCTGACGAGATCGTCAGACACACCGCTGTGCGTAATTGGCCCGCCGCTCACGATCAGCGGGATGTTGTAAGAGGTACGGTGTGCGCTTGCCGGAAAAGCGGCGGCCCCGTGGCCCCAAACACCATTGTGACCCAAAGAGAACCCATGATCCGAGGTGTATATCACGATGGTGTTCTCATCCAGACCCAGCCGTTCCAAAGCGGCCTGTACCCGTCCAACACCGTGGTCAATCAGGCTGACCTGGGCAAAGTAATTCCGGAGAGATTCGACATTGTTCGGCAACAGAAGAGGGCCCTTGAATTGCTCGCGCACGCCACCTTCGGCAACACGCAGGCCAAACCGATCCAATACGTTACCAGACAGGCCCTCTCTGGGGATCGAATGCATGTCGGCGTCGTCATAGAGATCGGCAAACGGCATATCTGGACGCCCCTTGATAGCAGGCCAATGCCCATAGGGCCCGTTGTAGGGAACAAAGGCGAAGAACGGATCGTCTTCACCTGCGCGATGTTCCAGATACTCAATGGTTTTGGTGGTAAAGAAATCAACGGTATGGCCCTCGAAGCGATAACGCTCTTCCTGATCAATCACGTCGTTGCCGTAAAAACTGGTTGTGTGCCCATGCGGGAAGGTGATCCAATGATCAAAGGCCAGTTGCGGCACGAAAGGAACGCCCAGGTGAAACTTGCCGATCAACGCAGTCGCGTATCCGGCCTGTTTGATAATCGTGGGCAGGTTGTTGAACTCGCCAATCGCCGACCAGTTATGCGGCCAGTGATCGATCAGACGGTCATCCAACCAATTGTGAATGCCGTGCTGGCTGGGCATCAAGCCGGTCAGAACCGAAGCCCGACAAGGTGAACACATCGCGTTCACACAATAGGCGTTCTGAAACTTGACCCCGCGAACCGCTAAATGGTCAAGATGCGGGGTTTGGACTTCATCATTGCCATAGCAGCCAAGCAAGTCCGCCGGCTGATTGTCGGACATGAACAGGATAATGTTAGGGCGTTTAATGGGCTTTCTCCGATCTGTCTGAAGGCTCGAAAAGGGTCATTTCTGGCCACTACCTTTCATTTAGAATGAAGTCCGCAGCGCGGTCGGCAATCATCATCGTTGGCGCGTTCGTGTTGCCGGACACAAGTGCTGGCATCACGGAACAGTCGGAAACCCGCAGCCCGTCGACCCCGTTCACGCGGAGATATGGATCGACAACCGAGGATTCTGAAGGTCCCATTCTGCATGTTCCGGCAGGGTGAAAGATGGTTCTTGCCTGCTCGCGAATGGCGTCGTCGAGCGTGTTTGAACCGATAGCGGATTGAACCATCGGGCCCGGCCATATTTCCTCACCGACAATGGCACGCAACTGGGACTGATCAAAAATCTCTCGGGCCATACGAACTCCCCGGCGCAATGTATCTAGGTCGTTCTCCTCCGATAGTACGCGTGACGAGAACTTCGGAGCGTCAGCAGCATCGCGTGACTTTAGACCCAGCCGTCCGTGCGACTTTGGCCGCATGGTCGTCGGGTGAATCTGCACGGCATGAAACGGAAGCGGCGGTTTGCCCGGCCTGTCCGGGGCGAAAGGGGCGAAATTGAACTGCACGTCCGGCCGTCCTGACCCTTGGGTGTCGACGCATGCTCCGGCTTCCAGAAGGTTCGAGGTCAAAAGCCCCCGTCGAAAGCCGAAAAAGTCAATCCCATGCCTTACTGCAGAAAACCCACGATCCGCTCCATGCAGCCCTTTTGCCCCGATCAACCGACGTGTTACTGGCGCACCTACGTGATCCTGAAGGTTGCGCCCAACCTCATCAGCTTCGTGAACAATTTCGATGCCGTGTCTTTGCAATTCATCACGCGGTCCAATTCCGGACAACATGAGCAGCTTGGGGCTGTGAAAACTGCCTGCGGTCAAAACGATCTCGCAACGGGCCTCAATCAGTACTTCCAAGCCTGCTTCGTCCAGGGCTTCGACGGCTACGGCGCGCCGGTTCTCGATACGGATGCGGCAAGCCAAGTGGTTGGTCAGCACCGTCAGGTTTTCCCGATCCAATTCCGGTCGTAGAAAGCAGGTTGCGGAAGATTGCCGTTGCCCTTCTGACGCGGTGACCTGATACCAACCTGCACCGTCCTGCCGCTCGCCGTTGAAGTCATCTGTTTCCGGCAAGCCAGCCGACTGCGCTGCCTCGACGATTGTGGCTGTTAACGGGTGTGGTGCTGAGGGATCTGCAACAATCAGTTTCCCGGCCTTGCCATGATAAGGGTCTGTCAGGCGGGTGTTGGCCTCTTGTCGCTTAAACACAGGCAAAACGTCGTCAAATCGCCAGCCTGTGCAGCCATGCAAATCAGCCCAGTCGTCGTAGTCCTGGTGCTGTCCGCGCATGTAGATCATGCCGTTGACCGAAGACCCACCCCCCAACACGTTTCCCTGCGGAACCGGAAAGGGTCTGCCACCTAGCGAGCGATCCGGATCAGAAACCACGACATCTGCGTCCTGGCTTTCGATTGCCTTGAAGAACGTCGCCGGAATGTGGATCCATCGATTGATGTCTTGTCGACCACGTTCCAGCAGAACAACGGACCGGTTGCTCTCAATCGCGAGCCTTGCGGCAAGAACGCAGCCCGCCGCACCCCCTCCGACGATCACGTAATCAAAAGCAACGGTTCTCATACAGAATCCAATCCCGCTTTCTTACTGGTTTCGATCCAGCGATCCGAGGTCACTATAGCGTTTCGCGGATCCGGCGTGGCAGGTTATGTTGCACTTGCCATATATTGCATTTGCCAATATAGTGATTAACAAGTCAAGTTATTATGTGGGAGAGACGCGTTGCATGGGGCACTGATTCCGCCAGAGCAAATAGACGATTTCATCATTCTGCGAGCTCGGAGGTTCACCAGTTCCGTCCGGCGATCGTTGACGCATGATGTCTTGCAGACAGAAAATCTGGCGGTCCTCGAGTGGCAGCTGTTGTTTTCGATTGCGCGGTTCGGAAGCTGTCACGTAGCCTTCGTCACCAAACACACCTCTATTGATCCGGCCCATGGCAGCCGTGCCGCAAGCGCGCTTGAAAAGAAGGGCTTGATTGCACGCAGCGAAGACGCGGGAAACAAACGCCGCAAATTGATGTCACTTACGCCACTTGGTGTCGAAACATTTGAGCGGATCTGGCCAAAAGCGCGACAGGTTACATCGCATCTGACCGACAGGTTAAACCCAGATGATTTCGCCGAATTCAAGCGGCTGCTGGACTTGCTCAATGGTGGCGTTGGCCTTGCGCCCGTCACTGGCGCGACGCAAGGCCAGCACGACCACACACCAATCGAAATGGGAGAAGTTGCAGCTCAGGCGTGATGATCGGGTGGAGTCGTTTCCAAACCGAATACCGCCAGTGAACGGGCGCGACAGGAAAAAACAGAGTTTCAATTCAGGGAGGAAACTATGAAACCTAAGAAATTGATCGCCGCAGCGGTCGCAACACTGACGATGGCGTCTGGTGCCTTTGCACAGACCAACCTGACAGCCGAAACAGCGAGCCCGGGCGGCGCCACGCACCTTTCACTGGCGCATTTGACCGAAGTCTCAGGCACCAGTGGTGTCGCCAATATTCAGCTTGCAGATGGTCAGACTTTAACCAACTCGATCCAGAACGTTGCGGAAGGTAAGACAGATATCGCCGGCACACCCTACATTCTACCATTCCTGATGAGCCGCGGCGTCGGCCCCTATGGATCGCTGGGCAAAGAAAAGGGCGCAGAGCTTGCGGGTAACCTCCGGGCAATCAACCCCTTTGTGCTCGGAATCTTCTTTCTGTTTTCCTATGATTCAAAAGGCCTTGCCGGTTGGGATGACCTGAAGGGTCGCAAAATCTACAACGGCCCGCCCCGCGGTGGCGCGTTGACCAACGCCCGCAGTATGATTCAGATCGTCGCCGGCCTGAAAGATGGTGAAGACTATGAAGGCATGCAAATCAACTGGGGTCAGGGTGCCACGCTGATCAGCAGCGGTGAACCAGATGCCGTGGTCCTGCCTGAGCTGTTTCCAAGCCCCCGTCTGACGATCCCCAGTGCTGCCGGCAAAATGACGGGTTGGTCGATGCCTATTGAGGCATATGAAGGCGACGCGATGCAGAAATACATGAAAGCACCGGGAAGCGCGCCCTGGACCAGCCCTGTAGCAAATATCGAGGCCGTGATGGGCGACGATTGGTCCTTCGTGTCCGAAGACGACACGTTCCGCGCATTTGCAACGATTGGCGGAAACGTCGTGAACAAAGATATGGACGACGCGCTGGTTTACGATCTGGTCAATATCTACATCGCCTCACTCTCCGACCTGATGAGCAAGGCCCCGTACGGCAAAACAGTTGGCTTCGATTTTCCAATGCAGGGGATGTGTGGCGCAAACCCGATCCAGTATCACCCAGCCGCAGCGCGCGCCTGGCGCGAGGCCGGTTACGAGCTTGATGACTGTGCTGTCGCACAATAACCCCCCGCTGGTCTGAAGAAACACGCGCGTCGCCAGAACTGGCGGCGCCCAATCGGGCAATTCCAGGAATTGAGAAGACAGTGGCAGATACAACGAACCGATCCTTGAACAAAGTGCTCTTTCCCAACGGGGCCGTTTACATCCTGTCACTGATTTTTGTTGCCATGGGCATTGTAAACAGCACGCCGGTCATTCCCGGTTGGAGCGAGATGTGGCAGGCGTTCGCGGGAAATGAGAACCTGAAGGTTCGCAGTTTTTCGACCGAATGGTTCTACCCTATTGTATTCTTTGTGATGATGTTGGTCGTGGCGCTTAAGCATTCAATGTGGCGGGCATGGCGCGGTACATCACGTGCCTGGTTTGGGGCATTTATGGACATCGCGCTTGTGGTGTCAGCAGCCACCATTTCCTTTACCTACCTTATCGAAATTGACAGCGTTTGTCTCATTGATGCGGTAAATGGGGATCGCGCGCGGATCATGGCAGAGACATTGCAAGCGGAAATCGAGTTTGCAGAAACCATGGGGCTGCCAGCGCCAGACACTGTCGAAGACCCCAAATGCGTCAACACGACCGGCGTTTGGCTGGTGGCCATCGTTGGTGCATCCATGCTGATTTTCCTGGGCTACAACATCAAGGTTTGGGGGTTGCCGCTGGTCGCCGTTGCGATCCTGATTGCGCTTTACACTTTTGGAACCGTTCTGGTTTGGTATTTCCACGGCCCCGATGACATAAACAAATACCTGATGACAAAGCTTGGGGGTGAACCGCGCACCTTCCTTGACGGGGTGCCCAACGTGCATGACGCGCTGGTAAACAACGCGTCGGGAATTCTGGGGCGCTTCATGAACGTGATCATGAACATGGTGTTCCCTTATATCATTCTTGGCGCGCTCTTCGGGCAATCTGCCGGCGGACAGACACTCATCAAACTGGCGTTTCGCTGGACACGCCATCTGCGCGGTGGGCCTGCTCATGCGGCCATTGTCAGTTCGGCAATGTTTGGCACGATCTCCGGTGGTCCTGTTGTCAATGTACTTTCGACCGGTGTTCTCACCATCCCTATGATGATCAAGCGGGGGTTCTCCAAGGTTTTTGCCGGGGGCGTCGAGGCTGCAGCCTCTTCCGGTGGGTCGATCATGCCTCCTGTTATGGGGGTTGCCGCCTTTATTCTGGCCGCCATGACTGGTGTGCCATATCGGGATGTTATCATTGCGGCGGCTTTGCCCGCTGTGGCCTACTTTGCCTGCCTGTTTCTCAGCGCCTCGTTCCAGTCCCGCAAGCAGGGCATCGAAGCCTTTGGTGAGCTGACAGAGGATATGCGGATCGACCGCGAAGACATCCTCCATCTGATGCAGATATTCTTGCCGATCCTTTTGATCCTAGTCCTGCTGCTAACGCCAAAAGACATGGTGGGCTGCGGTTTCATGGCTCCGCTGCTGGGGGCCGATGCGACCTTCCAGAATGATCGCTGTGTTGTCGTGTCGCTGCCTTGGGTCCTGCAAATTTTCCAGAACGCGGCGGGGGATGCCGGGGCAACCGGCTGGTGGGCCGCGGCGCTGGTTATGGTCCTGCTGTTTCTTGACAAGGAATTCCGTGCCCAGCCTCGAAAGGTTCTGGATGCGCTTGCCGAATCTGGGATCACGATCTCAACGCTCTACCTTATGCTGCTGGCGGTGACGGTGATTGACGTCTGTCTGAACTTCACGGGTCTGTCCAAGTTCGTAGCCATCGACGTGCTGCGCTTCCTGTTGTCTCTGGACCTGGGTGGCGAAGGCTCGGTGATGTTCCAGTTTATCGCACTGGCGATCACCATGCTGTTGGCCGTGCTCTTGGGAATGGGGATGCCCGCAGTGCCGGCCTATATCAACGTCGCGCTATTGATGGGACCGTTGCTGGCGGGGCTTGGTATCGCCACTTTCACGGCGCATATGTTCATCTTCTATTTCGCCATTGCATCCGCTATCACACCGCCTGTCGCGCTGGCGGCTTTTGCGGCCTCGACGATCACCAAAGCGGAACCGATGGCGACTGGTTTTAGCGCGGTACGGTCTGGCATTGTGATGTTTGCCATTCCCTTTGTCTTTGCCTTTTATCCCGAGATTCTGCTGGTGGATCAGGCTTTGGTCGATCCTTCCAGCCCTTCAGGTGAGCCATTGCCCGGCTATGAGAATGGCGTTCAACTCGGGGCGCTCTTGTGGCTTCTGGCCCGCCTTGTTTTGGCGCTCTATCTCGTGGCCAGTGCTCTGGCCACGCATGATGCCCGGCCTCTCAACGCGGGATGGATTGCCATCCGCCTTGCAACCGCAGTTGCAATCCTGATGCGTCCCGAGGTCATCCAAGTTGCGGCAATCGGTTTTGCCGCAGCCTTTCTGGCCTGGCACCACTTTGGCGCAGGCCGAGCCAAACCCGCATAACGGAAGACGCAAATTTCCCATGACCAAACGCCCCAATTTCCTGTACCTGATCACCGATCAACAGCGCGCAGACTGGCTTGGATGTTACGGACATCCGGTGCTGAAAACGCCCCACATCGATTCTATTGCTGCGCGTGGCACTCGGTTCGACAACTTTCACACCGCATCGCCTGTTTGCATGCCGAACCGTGCGTCCCTTTTGACCGGGCGCTACCCCAGCCTGCATGGGTTGCGTTACAACGGCTGCATCTTGCCAGAGAACGCCAACACCTTTGTCGATGTGTTGGCGCGATCCGGTTATCACACTGCAGCCATCGGCAAGAGCCATTTACAACCTTTTACGGCCGTGCCGCCGATGGGAAAGACTGCTGATGACATCGCCGCGACCCCGGAAGCATGGAAGATCGACAGGGCTCAGGACTACGAAGAAGAGCCGGCGCAATATCAGGGCGACGGTCGCTATGAAATCAAAACCCCATATTACGGATACCAGCACGTGGACATGGTGACCTCGCACGGCGATCGCTGTGGTGGGCATTATCAGCAGTGGTTCCGCGAGACGGCCCCAAACTGGGAAGCGTTGCACGATCCTGAAAACGAGCTTCCACACAACTACTCTTGCCCACAAGCCTATCGCACCCCCATCCCCGAAGACCTTTATTCTACTGGATACATCCGCGACCGGGCGATTGACTACATCACCGCGCAGGCTGGCGAAAACGCGCCTTTCTTCGCATTCGTCAGTTTTCCCGATCCGCACCACCCGTTTAATCCACCTGGCAAGTATTGGGACATGTACAGCCCCGACGATTTTGACGTGCCTCTGAGGTATGACGCGCACAAGAACCCGACACCGCCCATGAAATGGCTTCATGACCAGTGGAAAGGGGTGGGCCAAGGCGGTCAGGCGACTCCTCAAACCGCTATGATGTTGGACGACCAGCAGCTCAAGGAAGCCATGGCGCTTTCTGCTGGAATGATGTCCTTTATCGATGACGCCGTCGGCGATATCCTCGCATCGCTCGAAGAGAACGGGCTGATGGAGGATACCGTGATCTGCTACAATGCGGATCACGGAGATTACCTGGGTGATTTCAACATGCTGCTGAAAGGCGCATTGCCTTTCCGAAGCATCACCCGCGTGCCCTTTATCTGGTCCGACCCCAACTACCGAACCGAAGCCAGTTCTGATGCGCTGTGTTCCACTGTCGATCTTGCGGCAACCATTCTGGATCGCGTAGGCTTGGAACCCTTCAACGGAAATCAGGGACAAAGCTTCTTGTCCGCTACACAGGGTGCAAAAGGCCCGCGAAGCGACGCCCTGATCGAATACAATGATGGCGGCAACCGCCTCGGCTTTGAAGAACCGGCCCGGGTTCGCTCCCTTGTCTCGGCCGAGTGGCGCTACACTGTATACCGCGACCAAACATGGGGTGAGCTTTATGATCTGGTCAATGACCCGGAGGAAACCGAAAACCTCTGGGACAGCAGTGCCCATCAACAGATCCGGGCGCAGTTGTCGGAACGGCTGGTCCATCACCTGATCGCGCAAATGGACGACAGTCCTCAGGCAGACCGGCTTGCATGATGTACGGTTGAAAAGGCCGGGCACAGGAAGACTTTTGAATGCCCGCGGGCGACCTATAGACGCGGTTTCCTGATCGTTTCAAAGGCAGTGGACAACGGAGGAAGCGATGACTCAGGCGGATGAAATCTGGGCTGGTGGTTCAATCATGACGATGGACCCCTCCAATCCGAGGGCCCAAGCACTGGCCATCAAAGATGGTCGACTTCTCGCTGTCGGCAAAGACGAGGATGTGTGGAACCTGCAAGGCCCCGGCACCAGAGTACACCAATTGCACGGGCAATTCGTGATGCCGGGTCTGGTCGAAAGCCACACGCATGCGCTTTGGGGCGCGTGCAGGACGTTGTACGATGTCTATGTCGGATTTGATGCCAGCTTGCCTGAATTGCTGGACGCAGTGCGCGCACGTTGCAACAAGACGGAACCCGGGCAGACCGTCTTTGGCGGCCCATGGCGACCAGTCATGCGCGCCGACATGGGGGCAAACCCGCGAGCTTTGCTCGATGCGATATCGACCGACCATGTCATCGTTTTGCACGACGCCAGCCAGCATATCCTCTGGTGCAATTCCCGCGCGCTTAGCCTCGCAGGTATCGACGCCGGAACCGCCGACATTCGTGGTGGGATCATCGAACGCGACCCGGCGTCCGGCGCACCAAACGGTATTCTTGCCGAAACCGCCAGCGCCCCGGCCCGTGCCCTTGTTCAGCGTACCGAAGCGCAGCTAGACGAAGCCTTGCGAGAAGCCGTGCGCTACTTTACCAGTCTCGGCTTTACTGGTTTCAAGGAACCAATGGCGTTCAAAGAAGAGTTGCGCACTTATCACGCCGCTGATGCGCGTGGCGACCTCACTATGCATTTGGCTGCGCATATCGTGCATTCCAGCCCACTTGGCGGCGACATTGTGCCTTATGAGACGATGGACCTACTCCGCCGCACCTTTACCAGTAAAAACTTGCGTCTCGATTTCGCAAAGCTGTTTCTCGATGGTGTCGCACCAGGGTTTACGGCCTCTTTTATCGAACCCTACCTTGCAGCAAGCGGATACGACGTCGCCTCTCATGACCCCGACGCCACGCTGCTCATCCCACCATCGGACCTGAACGAGATGCTGATCCAGCTGGATCGACGCGGCTATACCGTCAAGATGCACGCTGTCGGGGACAACGCAATCCGCAAAGGCCTTGATGGGATCGCTGCGGCACGAGCAGCTAACGGACAAAGCGGTCGAAGGCATGAAATTGCCCATTCAAACTATGTGTCGGATGCTGATCTGACCCGATTTTCGGCTCTTGGAGCGGTATCCGAATTATCGCCCAAAATGTGGTTCCCCAATCCCGGCACGGCCGTCCAGAAGGCGCTGCTTGGACGGGACCGTGTGCAGAAAAACCAGCGCATTGGTGACCTCGTTGCCGCCAAAGCCGAGTTGATCTATGGCTCGGATTGGCCCGCCGCTGCCCCGGACGCCAATCCCTGGACCGGACTGTCCGGTATGCTGACCCGTCGCAACGCCGACCCGACCTATCCTGGTGACTTAGCGCCGGAGCAGGCTATATCGCTACAGAATGCTTTGCCTATCTTTACGGTCAATGGCGCTCGCTCGATGGGTATGGAGGCCGAGACAGGATCATTGAGTGTCGGCAAATGGGCCGATTTTATTGTATTAAGCAAGGACCTCACGAAAATCCCGCCGCATGAAATCGCAACAGTTTGCCCGCGAACGACCGTTTGGAAGGGAAAGGTTGTGCATGAGGCTTAAGAGTTAGGCTCAGGACTCATAACCAATAAATGACGAGTGCAGCGAGAGCGATTTCTGAGAGGAAGACCTTAGGACAGCGGTCGTATCGTGTTGCCACGCGCTGCCAATCCTTCAGCCTACCGAACATGATCTCGCATCACTGCCCGGCAGTGCATTGCGCAGCAATGTCACGAGAGGGGCGGTTGCGTCGTTTGTAACGACGCTTGTCGTATCGGGTGGCCGTCTTTCGTCGCTTTCGGCCTGGGATGCAGGCGCGTATCCCTTTGTCGTTCAACGCTTCTCTGAACCAATCAGCATCATAACCTCGATCACCGAGCAACCATTCGACATCTGACAAACCGCTCAGCAGCGCCCTTGCACCGATGTAGTCGCTGACCTGACCGGCGGTCACGAACAGATTTAGCGGACGGCCGTAACTGTCGCAGATCGCGTGCAGTTTCGTGTTCATCCCGCTCTTGTGGCAACCCGTGAAGCCAAGAAACACGGAGGGCACATTGCCTATATCATGGAGGCTTTTGGACAAGAGGAGATTGAGCCGCTTCTCCTGTCAGAACTTGGTCGCTTGGCAGCCAACGGCGCAGAGATTGCGCTCGCTTGGGCATACCCATGGTCACCTAATTATAGAATCTTGCGCAAAGCCGGGTTCCTGCCCTTGCCCGAACGGCTGCGACCGATCCACATCTGGTTTGGAGGTTGTCCCAAAACCAGCCGTGCTGAGCGTGCGAATGAAGTGTCTCAATGGTACCTGAGCTATTTGGACAGCGACACGATATAAACGCAATACACCTACATCGGTTGTTGCGATCTGGGGGGCAGCCTCTGGTGTAGCTTCCAATCATGTTTTTGGGGAAGCGGCAATTCAAATGCCTGTTCTGGGATTTCTGCCTTGAGCTCCGACACCTCTACACACAAGCAGTCGCAGACGAAAGACGATCCGCACACGGGTTAGACTAGATCGTACTCGATGAGTATCGCCAGAGAGTTCAATGTCGCATCGGCAGGTGTTACATTTCTGTGCCCAGGGCGTATGCTGCGTCAGTTAATTTAGCATAATGCGGATTACGCGCACTTCAAATTGTAGCCGGGCGTATTCTAAACTCCGTTGCGACAAATCCCCTATCTTGCTGGAAAGCAAGGAGAATGGAAGATGGCCCACACCGAGCTAAGTTTGCGTGAACGCCGCGCGATTGAAGACATGTTGAACGCGCAAGTACCCGTGAGCGAGATCGCAACCGAGATCGGCAGGCATCGTTCAACGGTGCATCGTGAGATCAAACGGAACCGATACTGCGATGACGAGCTGCCTAATCTGAACGGCTACTATGGCATGACTACGCAGAGATCTGCGGCACGTCGACGTAAACTGGTGAGGTTCGAGGATCTGAGACAGCACGTGATTAAGCAGCTGGAGATAGGATGGTCGCCCGAACAGATCGCAGGTCGCTTGCAACACGATGGCCAGGCTTTGCGCGTGAGTCACGAGACAATCTATGCCTATGTTTACGGTCCAGATGGTCAGTCTGAAGGTCTGGCGCGCTATCTTCCGCATCGTCGCAAGAAGCGGCAGCCAAGACGGCGGCGCACACCGCGTGGCCTTGTGTTTCCACCGGATCGGTCGATCCATGAACGCCCTGACTACGTCAAAACCCGTGAGACTTTTGGCAAATGGGAGGGCGACCTGATGATTTTTGAGCGGGCTCAGGGCAAGACAAACGTCGCTTCCCTAGTCGAACGCAAGACGCGCTTCGCCGTTCTGTTCCGCAACAACGACCGAAGCACAACGCATCTGATGAATCGGCTGTTGGACGTGATGGACCCCTGCCCCAACCAGCCCGCAAATCCATCACGTTTGATCGCGGCATTGAGTTCCGCAATTGGCGCAAACTCAAACCAGAGATAGGAACAGAAGCGTGGTTTTGCGATCCTCAGGCACCCTGGCAAAAGGGTTCTGTCGAGAATCTGAACAAGCGTGCACGTCGATATTTGCCACGTGATGCGCCTGTGGCCGCACTCTCAAATCGAGAAATGAAGTCGATTTGCGACCGCTTGAATGGCACGCCAAGAAAGTGCCTGGAATGGCGAACACCAACTGAAGCCTTCAGGGAAGAGCTGATGAAACTAAGATAGTGGACGCCGTCGCAACGACCCTTGAGATTCCAACAGAATCCCTAATCTGGCCGGAAGCATTCGAACCCAAGTCAAATAAAACTCGCTTCGTCGAACTGTTGATAACTGCTTGACCGATCAGCTTGTCTGTAACCTTCAAGCCGCTGATTGAACAATTCGTTATCAAAGGCTTTTTGTGAAGTCGTGATGTTGGCCATCGGATTCATGTCTTTGGCGTACTCTAAATTTTGTAGGTTTTCTTTCTGGGCATAGAGTACTGGTAGGAAATTCTCGAACGTTCCAACTTCGATAACATTGTGCCTTTGCCACGCGCTAAAAAAATCCGGTCCGGCCACTTTGGATATTTTTTTGTTTATGAGTTTGGAAGCAAGCCCATGACCGCCTGCTCCGATCACAACTTCATAATGATAGTGAACGCCCAGATGCTCTGCTCCTTCAAAAACATCCTTGTAGTGTACCCGCAACATCGTAATCGGGCCAACAAACGGCAACACTTGGCCCATGGCCCAGCCGTCATCGCCTACGTAAAAAACTTTGAGCTGTTTATCCACGGGGTACTTCCAACCGTAAGCATCGTACTGCATAGCCTCTTGAATATGTATCGAGCACCCTGTTCTTGCGGTTTGGCCCGGCCCCAGATTGCCGGTTAGCGTTGCACTGAGATGATCAATGGGATGCCATAGATGATATGCTGGTACGACTTTGTCTTCGTATGCTGGGATGTCGCGCAACCGCACGCGCAAATTAGGAAAGTTCAAGAACCACCAGTGGACCATCTCTGCGCGAACGCCCCTTAAGAGTGAGTGATTTAGAACAACACAGAACTGTCCATTGTCACGCTTGTGAATCTCAAACGCGGACGAAGAAGTTGGTTTTAGATCCCAGCCAAATTCACGTGCCAAGGGCATTTGCATTGAGGTCATGTGACTAACTTTCTTTTGTCTGTGCTTACGACTGGCTTCAGCTCAGATAGACACTGAAGATTTGCTGAACTATGTTTGCATTGACAACATAGAATTTAGTGTGGACGGCGTCAACATGAACGGCAAACGAAAATCTTCAACTTACCACCATGGAGACTTGCGAGAAGAGTTGATCAAAGAAGCAATCGCCACCATCGAGAGAACAGGCGTTGAAGCGCTCAGCCTACGAGGGTTGGCCCGGGAAATAGGGGTCAGCCATAGTGCCCCTATGAGGCACTTTCCTTCACGATCCGCGCTTCTGTCAGCCATCGCTCAGCACGGCGTTGACGCTCTACTGGGCTCAGCTTCAAAGCATGTAGGTCGCAGCGATTTGACCAATCTGGAGAAGTTGCGGGAAATGGCGAAGGGATATGTGACCTGGGCAACGTTAAACCCTGTGCATCATATGCTTGTTCGTAATCAGGATGTGATGCGTCATGCCGATGAATCTCTTCGAGATCAGCTCAACGCTTACGCTCGGCTGCATGAGCAAACGATTGCAAAGGCTCAAGCGGAGGGTTGGCGAAGTGACGAGCCTACCCGCGCAGTCTTTCTGCAACTGACCGCCCAAACGGCTGGCTTGGCGTTAGTAGCGTCAGACCCCATCTATGAAACAGTCTTTCAGGGACGTCCTAGTTCCCAAGAAATCACGAGTGCCCTTTCTGCATGCTTCGCTGAGGTTTCGTGAATTCATCGGGTTTGAAAGGTCATAGCTCCTCAAATTCATTAATAACTGACTATTCGGCGTAACTGTCGTTGAACACAGCCCAATGGCAGTGTTGGACTATGCACCTCTTAACGGGATTAATGGCCGCTTTGGCGGCATTGCTGCAATACGACGGCGAAAATGTTGTATTCCCGAAAATGTACTGCACGGGCAATGGCCGCGCCAACGAGAGGCGGCGTTAAGCATAGCGGTGAGAGATTGTAGGGCGGGCCGGTCACACGAAGCTTCCAGCATCGGAGGGCCAACATGGTCAGGCCAATTGATACATTTTGTGACAAAAGAAGTTCGGGGTTTTCTGGAAAGATCATTGGACGATTTGCGCGCATCCTTCATTTTCTGTTTTCTCTGAAGTCACGCATGACTTTGCCCATTATCGCATGTACCAATCCGGTATTGATGCGCTGAAACAAGGCCATCATCTTCGCAAACCTGGTGACAACTATGATGTGCTTGTTTTTTTCGACACCCTTCAGGACAATCCTGGCACATTGCTCTGCAGTGATACCGGGGATCTGCGTGATACCTTCCGTGGCTTTCTTCTTATCCAGTCGGATCATGTCTGCGTTTTCGAAAATTGGCGTCTTTATGTGTCCCGGGCAGACAACAGATACCTTTACTCCCAAATCTTTTCCTTCAATGCGAACAGTGCTGGATAAACCGACCAATGCATGTTTGGCAGCCACATAAACCGAATTGCCCGGCAAAGGGATTAAACCAGCCAAGGCAGAAGTGTTGATAATATGCCCCGATCCCTGTTCTATCATGACTGGGTAAACGGCTTTCATGCCATTGACGACGCCGAACAAATTGATCTCAAAAAGCCGATGCCAACCTTCTAAGTCCACGTCCCGGAATTCGCCCGCTATAGCGATCCCAGCGTTGTTGAACATAAAGTCGATTTTCCCGTGAACTGAGACTGCGTTATCGATGACTTGTCTGGTTGCTTCATAATCCGTCACATCCAGAACAATCGCTTCAGCGTGCCCACCATTCTTGATCGCAGTTTCACAAGCTTCCTTCACCTGGTCCTCCGATCGATCAGTGAAGATGACGTGCGCGCCCCGTTTGCAAAGCTCTATTGCCACTGCCTTCCCGATACCGGATGCAGCTCCAGTCACAATGGCAACTTTTCTCTTGAAGTAGTTCACTGTTAGTTCCCCTTTTTGGAGTTTGAAAGGGCTATGCGGTTTCTTCTGAAACCAACACAAAGTCATAGTCTGAGCGCAGCCAAGGTCCTCGGAATCCAGCAGCCGTGTCAGCGCTACATATGAATGACACGACCATAGGCATCCAACACACTTTCGTGCATCATTTCGCTCAAAGTCGGATGTGGGAATACCGAGTTCATCAGGTCTTCTTCAGTGGTCTCCAGCTGACGCCCCACAACGTAACCCTGGATCATCTCGGTCACTTCTGCCCCAACCATGTGCGCGCCCAACAGCTCACCCGTCTTGGCGTCGAACACGGTTTTTACAAGGCCCTCAGCCTCGCCCAGTGCAATCGCTTTGCCGTTGCCGATAGAGGGGAAGCGGCCCACCTTGACGTCATAGCCCAACTCTTTGGCTTTGGCCTCGGAATAGCCGACCGAGGCCACCTGCGGGTGGCAATAGGTGCAGCCCGCGATGTTTTCGGGTTTCACGGCGTGCGGTTTGCCGCCCGCGATCAGTTCGGCAACCATCACGCCCTCATGGCTTGCCTTATGTGCCAGCCACGGGGCACCTGCGATGTCACCGATGGCATAAAGACCGTCGACGCCGGTGCGGCAATAGGCATCCGTGACCACATGTGTCCGGTCAACCTTGACGCCCAACCCCTCGAGCCCCAGCCCCTCGACATTGCCAACAATACCAACAGCGGAAATCACGGTGTCAAAGTTGTGTTTTTCGACCCTTCCTTTGACCTCAATATGCGCGGTGACATTGCCCTTGCCACGGTCCAGCTGCTTGACCATGGCTTTTTCCATGATGGTCATGCCCTGCTTTACAAACTGTTTCTTGGCAAAGCCCGAGATCTCGGCATCCTCAACCGGCAGCACGCGGTCCATCACTTCGACCACGGTCGTATCCGCACCCAACGTGTTGTAAAAGCTGGCAAATTCAATGCCGATGGCGCCCGACCCGATGACCAATAGCTTTTTGGGCATCCGCGGTGGTTGCAGCGCATGTTTGTACGTCCAGACCAGATCGCCATCCGCTTCAAGCCCCGGCAATTCGCGCGCCCGCGCACCGGTGGCCAGCACAATGTTCTTGGCGGTCAACTCTTCGGTGCCCTTGTCAGTCTTGATGCTGACCTTGCCCTTGGAGGGCAGCGTCGCTTCCCCCATGAACACGGTGATTTTGTTCTTTTTCATCAGGTGACCAATGCCGCCCGAGAGTTGCTTGGCCACCCCGCGCGAGCGTTTGACCACGGCATCGAGGTCATAGCTGATGTTGTCGGCTTTCAGACCGAACTCACCGGCGCGCTCCATCAGGTGGAACACCTCGGAGCTGCGCAGCAGTGCCTTGGTCGGGATACAGCCCCAGTTCAAACAGATGCCGCCCAGATGCTCGCGCTCGACAATAGCCACCTTCAGCCCCAACTGCGCCCCACGGATCGCCGCAACATACCCACCCGGGCCTGCACCAATCACGATCATATCGAAGTTTTTCGACAATTTAACAACCCCTTCTCAAATTGGCCCGAATTGCGTCTCGCATTTGCGCCTTCATTCCTTTGGGACATTCCAACGATTTCACTGGTTGACTCCTGTTCAATTCAAGCTGTGTTCAAAGATGCTCTCGTGAGCCATTCATCGAGACGCGCTTCAAGTTGGGACATAGGTTGGAAGCCCCTGTTCAACACGGCATACGTGGTTCCGTAACGCACCAAGACCGTTGGGAAACCGCTGACACCGAGTGAGCGAGCCCAAGCAAATTCGTTCCAGGTTTCGCGACTGCTGATCGGATCATTATAGAGCTTAAGAAAGGTCTCAGGGCTTACTCCGAATTTTTCGGCTGCTCGAGCAAAGGTTAGTGGTTCATTGGGATCTTTGTCGTGTCGGTAGAAGCCGTCCTGAATTTCAGCAAAAAAGGCAAAGTCAGCTTTTGGTTGGAGTTTTCGGAACACGACCACAGCACGGCAAGCTTTCTCGGTATCATAGACCCAGCCCAGTTCCTTCAGATTCCCAAATGAGAATACCTGACCTGTTCGCCGTTCAACCTCTTTCCAATGTTCCGTTAAGAAGTCGCGATATTCTTGATCAACAACATAGTCGGGGCCGGGATGCAGACCGCCCATGCATAGGGACATCTTAAAATTGTCCCTGAAGTTGGATTTGAGCGACTGGATGACCGGCGAAAACCCATAGCACCAAGAGCACATTGGATCACCGATGTAGATGAGCTCCAGGCCTGTAGCGGACATGTTCTATACCTTCTTCAGAACGCAAAGTTGTTGCGAGGAAACATCAAGCAACAAGCGCAATTGGGTTTTCGATGAGCCGTTTGAATGCTGCAAGAAGTTCGGCACCAAGTGCACCGTCGACAGTCCGATGATCCACAGAAAGTGTAACGGTCATAATCGTAGCCACCGCGACGTCGTCACCTCGGACAATTGGGCGTTTTTCACCTGCGCCCACTGCAAGGATCGTACCATGGGGCGGGTTGATCACGGCGTCGAATGACGACACTCCGAACATACCTAAGTTGGACACCGACGTTGTGCCGCCTTGGAAGTCTTCTGGAGCCAGTTTTCTCGCCCGCGCCCGGGCCGCTAGATCTTTCATTTCAGAGGCAATGGCCGACAGGCTCTTGGTGTCAGCATCCCGAACGACAGGCGTAATCAAGCCTCCCTCGATTGCAACGGCCACGGCAACATCAACATTCTTGTGAAGCAGCATGCTACCATCAGCCCAAGTGACATTAGCGCTAGGAACCTCGCGCAATGCACCAGCAAGTGCTTTGATTACCATATCGTTAACCGAAATCTTGTAAGCTATAGCGCCCGCTCCATCAGTCGGGGCAGCAGCGTTAAGCTGGCTTCGGAACGTCAGAAGCGCATCTAGTTCGACATCGGCACGAAGGTAAAAATGTGGAACGTTCTGTTTGGATTCAGTCAACCGGCGAGCGATGGTCTTTCGCATCGTGTCCAGCTTGACAACTTCATAGCTCCCATCGGGATAGAGCCCTGACACATTCGCAGCCGCTAAGGGAGCGGTTGGCACTACAGTGGCTGCACGATTCAAGGTTTCTCCAGAAGCAATCTTGGCTTCGACGTCGACACGCACGATTCGACCGTTGGGGCCGGTTCCGGAAACCGACGCAAGTTTCACCCCTGCCTCTGCCGCGATCCGTCGCGCCAGAGGTGACGCCTTTAACCGGTCATCCTCTTGCTTGCCAGTAGGCAGGGATGCGGCGGCAGAAGTGCCGGAAGCTGCTAGTTCGGGCTGGGGAGAGGTGCCCTTGCTCGGCTCTGCGGGTTCTGCCGCCAAAACTGTACCCGGATCCTCGCCTTCCTCGGCCATGAGTGCGATCACAGTATTGACGGCAATATTTTCGCTGCCAGCCGATACTATAATCCGGGCAAGCACACCTGCTGTGGGTGCTTCATATTCCATCGTCGCCTTGTCCGTCTCGATTTCGGCGATGACGTCGCCAGCCTCAATCCGGTCTCCTTCGGCAACCAACCAAGACGCAAGTGTGCCTTCTTCCATGGTCGGGGACAAAGCTGGCATCGTAAGTGTAATTGGCATGGCATTTCCGTCTATTTGCTTGGGTAGACCGGACTCCAAAGTCGGCGGTCAGTTTCAGTTTCATAGCCCTTTCCAGCTGGGAAACTCACAAGCTCCAGCTGCATTCCCCAGGGTGTCAGGAAATAAACCCATCTCTGCCCAGCACTCGGGCCTTCATGGCGCACTACGGGTTCACCTAAGAGTTCGACATCGTGATCTTTCAACCATTGCAAAGAGGCGTCGAAGTTGTCCGTATAGAAGGCCAGGTGGTGGCCCCCTACATCACTGTTTCTCGGTTGGTCCAACTGTTGCTCTGGCGCTTCGTACTCAAAAACCTCGAAATTCGGACCGTGTCCGCAGCGAAAGAATCTTAGTCTTCTCATCACCGTTCGGGGATGAACGTTTAGCTGGCGCGCCATCCAGTCATCTTCGAACTCAAACGGCCCAAGATCATAGAATTGCTCGCAACCGACGACATCTACAAAAAAGCGGGTAGCTTGCTCCAAGTCTGGAACCGTAAACCCAACATGTTCGACGCCTCGCAAACCCGGCATTTGTGCTTTCACCATCGAATCTACTCCACTCAAGAAACGACTAGTGCGCCTTGTCCTACATCGACCATCATTTGACGCAGTTCGGTTTCGATTTCCGGGCTCATAACGAAAGCGGCACGTTCCAGTACCTTCGAGACGCTAGGCGAGCTCTCACCGCCATGAACGCGTTTCACCGGTTGATCCAAATAATCGAAGAATCTGCGTTGGATTTCGTCCGTTAGCATCGCTCCATAGGATACGGTCAGGGGGCTTTGCTCAACAACAACGACATTGTTGGTCTTTCGGATACTTTCGCCAATGGTGTCCCAATCAATCCCTGCTCGGTCCAATGATCTCAGATCGATGATCTCAGCATCGAGTCCAAGCGCTTCGACCGCCTTGCGCGATTCCTCGACCATCGCCGAATAGGTCAGAATGGTCATCCGTGAGCCCATACGCACTACTTTGGCTTTGCCCAGTGGGATGAAATAGTTGTAGTCCTCAGCTGGACCCTGCCCTTTAGTAGTATAAAGCGATGCATGTTCTATTACTAAGACTGGGTCCTCGCATTGAAGAGCACTGTTCATCAATCCGACATAGTCGAAGGGAGTTGAAGGCGCGACGATCCGCCAACCTGGCCACTGGGAGAACAAGCCGGCTGGGTCCATGGAGTGCTGCGATCCATAGCCGGTACCGATGGCAATTTTAGTACGGAACACGATCGGCATAGCGGTGTCGCCACCGAACATGTGCCGGGCTTTGCCAATCTGGTTGAACAGTTGGTCAGCAGCTACGAGGCCGAAATCGGGATACATCAGCTCGACCACCGGACGAAACTTGCCCATACTGGCCACTCCCCCGGCCAATCCGCTAAAGCCAGCCTCAGCGATCGGCGTCGGGATAATCCGATCCGGGTACTTTTCGACTAATCCCTTGGTTGCGCCATTTGTACCACCTTTTAAGCGATGAATATCCTCGCCCATGCTGAAGATGCGGTCATCTTCAGCCATACGGCAATCCATTACCTCGGCCACGGCGTCCACATATTTCATTTCTACGAGATCACCTGAGTGGGTTTCCTCTTCCTCGAAACGCAGGCCCTGCAGTTCCGAAAGATCACCGCGCAGACCGAAGTCGCGCATTGCTGTTTCTGGCCACAAGCTTTCAATGATCGTTCGCTGGTTGCCGGCTTTCTGTGTCAGGGCATCGGCGACAACTTCCATTGCGGCCTTAGCGCGCGCCGCAATTTTTGCGTCACCGTCTTCGTCAATCCACTTTTGAGCCTTCAAACCTTCAAGCATCACTCGCAACGGATCGCGTTCTCGCCACGTCGCTTCGTCCGCCTTACTGCGGTACCCGAACGCACTGGCGGGGATGCCACCACCGTGATGGAAATACCGATAGAGAATGGCCTCGATGATCGTTGGACCCTTACCAGAGCGCATGATTTCAAGCGCACGCTCAGTCGCAACACGGACTGCCACTGGATCCATTCCATCAACACGGAACGAAGGAATTCCGAAGGCAAGACCGCGCGCAGAAACTCTGGTTTCACGTGTCTGTTCTTCAACGGCAGTAGCAACGGCGAAGCCATTATTCTCAATAAAGAAGCATATTGGCAGGTCCCAAAGTGCGGCCAAATTCATTGCTTCGGGTACGGAACCGATATGAACTCCACCCTCGCCTACATAAGAGAAAACGGTGTCATGTGTGCCTTCGCGTTTTTTTGACCACGCCGCACCCGTAGCAAATGGTACACCACCGCCCACAATCGCATTGGTTCCTAGCGCACCAGCTTCGCCCCAGCGCAGGTGCATCGAACCACCTCGGCCTTTACAGTATCCCTGAGCAAGTCCCAGTATTTCGGCCAATGACTTCTGCAACAGTTGCATAATGTTATCGTTTAGCTCGGTAGTCAGCGGGTCTTCGTATCCGAGATCAAGGTAGTTCAGCCCTTTCGCTAGAAACTGGTGGTGGCCGCGGTGAGATCCGGTCACCTGATCACCAACAAGCAGAGGAGAGATCGAGCCAATTGCCCCACCTTCCTGACCGATGGAACTGTGCGCCGGGCCATGGATCAAGCCCTGGCCGTCCATTTCAAGGACCATTTCTTCAAATGCTCGGACGATATGAAGATGGTTGTGCATCTTTAGAGCTTCGTCCATGCCGAGCTTTACCCAATCAGCCTCGGTCGATTTGATTTCGATCCAGTCGGCCATAGGAGTAATTTTCTTGGTCTTAACCATGTTATCCTCGTCTATCCAAAAACACCGATCCCGGCATTATTATGGCGGCATCAGCGGTTCAAACCGCCCATGCACATGTACTTCGTCTCAACGAATTCCTCGATTCCATACCTCGAGCCTTCGCGGCCAATGCCGGATTCCTTGATGCCGCCGAAAGGTGCCACTTCGGTCGAAATGATACCCTCGTTAATGCCAACCATGCCGTATTCAAGCGCCTCGCCAACCCGCCAAACTCGACCGATATCCCTGCTGTAGAAATAGGCCGCCAACCCGAATTCGGTGTCGTTGGCCATCCTGATGGCTTCTTCTTCTGTTTCGAACCGGAATACCGGTGCCAACGGCCCGAAAGTTTCCTCGCGGGCAACCGCCATGTCAGTGGTGACGCCCGTCAACACGGTCGGCTGGAAGAACGTCCCGCCAAGATCGTGCCGTGAGCCACCTGCGGCAACCTGGGCGCCCTTACCAAGAGCATCGGAGATGTGTTCTTCGACTTTCTTGATCGCAGCCATATCAATCAGGGGGCCCTGCTGCGCGCCGTCGACAAAGCCATCGGCCACGACCAGTTCGCCCACACGTTCGGCGAGCCGTTTAACAAAGTCATCATGAACTCCGCTCTGCACCAGAACGCGGTTAGTGCAGACACAAGTCTGACCGGTATTGCGGTATTTTGAGGCAATCAAACCTTCGACGGCAGCATCGATATCAGCGTCGTCGAACACTATGAATGGCGCGTTGCCACCTAGTTCCATCGAGACCTTTTTGACCGTGTCAGCGGACTTGCGCATCAACACTTTGCCGATTTCAGTTGAGCCAGTAAAGGTGACCTTTTGCACCAACTGATTCGATGTCAGTTCTCCACCTATGGCTCGCGCCGAACCTGTCACTACGTTGATTACGCCCGCGGGCACGCCGGCCTGTTCGGCCAGGAATGCAATCGCCAGGGCAGAAAAAGGAGTAGCCGAGGCGGGCTTGACAACTGAAGTGCACCCAGCTGCAAGCGCAGGACCGATCTTGCGGGTGATCATCGCAATCGGAAAATTCCACGGTGTAATAGCGGCAACAACACCGACTGATTGTTTGATGACAACAATTCGCCGGTCTTCCCACGGGCTCGGAATGACATCGCCATAGATTCGCTTGCCCTCTTCAGCGAACCATTCGATAAAGCTGGCACCATACAGTACTTCGCCCTGCGATTCCGCCAGCGGTTTACCCTGTTCGGCGGTCATTATAGCGGCCAGATCTTCTTGGTTTTCCAAGATCAACTCGTACCACCTGCGCAGAATTTTCGCTCGTTCCTTTGCGGTTTTGGCGCGCCATGACGGCAGCGCCTTATGGGCCGCTTCGATTGCATTGTGTGTTTCCTGTGCACCCATGTTTGGAACCCTACCAACGATGCTGAGATCCGACGGGTTTGTTACTTCAATCACGGCTTCTGTGGATTCAACATCAAGCCACTCACCGTTGATTAGGCAGGCTTGACGCAGAAGTTCTTCATTCAATTTCATAGCGGCCCTCAATTCTCACTCGTTGTGCAGGCCAGCCGATCGGGCCGCCATTTCCACGTATTTGAAGAAATCTTCTTTGCCGTCGCCTGAGGCGATAAGCGCACTCCAGCCTTCGCGCACCAGCGCAGCTAACGGCATCGGCGTATCGGAGTCGCGACCTGCTTCAAGTGCTAGGTCAAAGTCTTTCGCCATCTGCGACACGTCAAACATCGGCGAATAGTCACACGCCTTTAGTGCCTCGAGTTTGTACCCGATGAGTGGAGAGGCTATGACGCTGGCACCCATCACCTCCAACATAGTCGTACGGTCCAGACCGTTTTTTAGACCGAGCGACAATGCTTCTCCCATCATCGCGGCTGAAAAGCCCACCATCATGTTGATCGCCAGTTTCAGGACACGGGCGTGATCAGCCTCTCCAACATAGAATTGAGCAGCGCTAATCGCCAACAGAACCGGCTGCAAGGACTGGTAGGTATCGTGATTTCCCGAAGCAAGAATGGTCAGTTCACCTGCTGCTGCCAAGGCGACGGAGCCTGAGACCGGCGCACTCAAATATTGAATTTTCTTCGCCTTCGCCACTTCCGAGATCGCGGCGGAAACCGCAACCGACACCGTGCTCATTTCAACAAGCACGCTTCCCGCGGGCAAATAGGCCAGTACGCCATTGGCACCTAAAACGACCTCTTGCAGGGCCGCATCGTCGGACAACATGACAAATAGAATGTCTACGTTGGCGGCAAGGCTCTTCATGTCACGGGCGACCTGCGCACCAGCGGCGCGCAAGTTTTTGCATTTTTCCGGGCTTCTATTCCAGACCGTCAAGTCGTGACCAGCTCGAAGAATATTCATAGCCATAGGCTCGCCCATTTTGCCTAGCCCAATCCATCCAATTCGCATCGCGTTACCCACTCTCCATTCTGGCGCCCGCAGAGCGAGCGACTATTCTTGTGAGATTATTCGTCCCAAGTGTTCCCGAACTTCGGTTGCTTCGTATCAACGCCATCCGGGAAAACCCGGCGATTGTTGTAGTGAGATTCACTATGACGGATACCAGGCAAGAGATCATGACCGGACCAGTATTGACGGCCGCAAACCAACAAATCTTCCGCAGGGAACTTAGAAATGATCTCAACACCATCCTTTGTAACGACCATCTCTTCTTCAATGCGGGCAGCATGATGGCTGCCTTTGGCCGGCCAGAAGGTTTCCAGCGCGAAGACCATTCCCTCCTGAATGACTTCTGGGTGATCAATCGACACTAAGCGACTGATAACTGGGCGTTCCCAGATACCGAGACCCAAACCGTGGCCATATTGCAAACCAAACGCAGCTTCTTCATTTGGAAAGCCGAACTCTTCCGCCTTAGGCCATACCTGAGCCACTTCGCCGGTCGTGACACCTGGCTTGATCATTGCGATAGCTTGGTCCAGATAGTCACGACACCGCTTATAGGCATCCTGCATCTCCTGACTGGCGCTACCAACTGCAAAGGTACGGTAGTAACAGGTTCGGTATCCCATATAGCTGTGCAAAATGTCGAAATACGCCGGATCACCGGGGCGGAGCGCTCGGTCTGAGAATACGTGAGGGTGAGGGCTGCAGCGTTCACCAGAGATAGCATTCACGCCCTCTACATACTCTGATCCATTGCTGTAGAGGAAGTTACTCGTCAATCCGACAAGCTCGTTTTCACGAACACCTGGACGGATCGCGCGGTACAGTTCTTCGTAAGCGA
This sequence comes from Tropicibacter sp. Alg240-R139, assembly GCF_900537075.1. Classification (GTDB taxonomy): domain Bacteria; phylum Pseudomonadota; class Alphaproteobacteria; order Rhodobacterales; family Rhodobacteraceae; genus Falsiruegeria. The sequence continues at coordinate 17,075 of NZ_UNRA01000010.1, read as the reverse complement.
AATCCACCATTGCGGAAGCATGGGTCAAAAGGCTAATTTCGTCACGGGTCTTGATCACCCGTGCATCCTGCATCAGTGCCTGGCCATCTACGATTTTCAAACCCAGTTCCTGCAGCGCGAACAAGATTGGTGGCTCTACAATATCCACGCCAACCGGCTCGTTTTGAAGCCCGTGCTTTTCCAGCTCGCGATAAATTTTCTTTGCGGTTTCCTGAGCTCGCCCCATGTCTGGCGTCATCGCGCCACGCAAGAGTGGAATACCAGGACGAGAGCGCTCGTCGCCGCCCATCCAGGGAGAGTGCAGAGCATGATGCTTCGCAGCAGAACCGAAATCCCAAAGTATGGGCTCGCCTCCTTGGGGCAACAACGTCCAACGTGAAACTTTGTCTTGCGCCCAAGTGCCAATGTGAGTGTTCGTGATGTAGCGAACATTGGTCATGTCGAAGCACAAAAGTGCACCTATTTCGGATTTTTCGAGCTTTGACTTAACCCGCTCCAGACGCTCATTTCTCAACCGATCAAAGTTGATCCGGTTCTCCCAATCAACCGCCATTGTCCCATAGGTTTCGATTGCCATTGGCGCTTCCTCCAATTAGCGCCGTTGCAACCATACCAGTTGAATTGAGCCTTGTTTCTACGAGTGGACAGCAGGCAGGCGACGGCGATGTGTGTTTTGATTTCTCTACAAATCAATAGATATCCGCCAAAACCCGCCCCATTCGGCCAATGTTATCCATTTTCGACATTTTCCCAGAAACTCAAGTGGAGGCTAGGGTCCGGCCTTACATCTAGAAGATGATTGTTGCTGCGAGAGCGATGGCAGAGCGGTATTTGTGGGCGCATTTGTCATAAAGTGTTGCGATGCGCTGTTGGTATTTTAGTTTTGCAAGAGGATTGCGAAATCCTTGCTGGCAAGGGTATACCGCCCTGCATTCCAGGCAAGATTTGCGCGTTAAGGGAGGCAAATTATGACGACGTCGATACAAACGCCGCGACCGTATCGACATCATACTTGGCCACTTGAGTGATTGGAGTTGCAGCAACCTGCTACGACGGATGCCCCACGGTGTTCTCTTCGACTATCGCTCTCATAGTTGCGGTCATATTCTGGCTGTGGGTCTTGAACCTAGTCGACTGGCCGACTTTCTGGGATCACTTCATCGTACGTCCAAATCGCTTCAGTGTCCTATTTGATCTGGGGAACTCCGGAACTCACCACGCCATTGCATCCGGATATTCAAGATATCCAATTTGGACATCCTTTTGGATTTGGGGTACTCTTGACTTACTATGTATAAAATGCGGCCCCGCAAGTCGTCGATCTTAGACGTGGACGGAGTAACGGACTCGGGAGTCAAATTGCTTGAGAGGCGCAATGGAGCAAGGTAAACAAAACGCAGATGACGGCCGAAACTTAGGCAATGTTAGCGAAGTCGAAATACTACGAATATTGCGGTTTCTTCAAAAAACAAGAACGCCTTTTGACGCTCACGTTTCGGCAAGCCAACCTGACCCCAACTGGAACATCGTTCTTTTTTTGATCGAAAACTACTTGGTAGGACGACCAGTATCTGTCAGTACATTGATTGAAGCTTCTGGTATTCCCTATGGCACGGCGCAGAGGCGTATTCATACTATGATTGATGCGGGTCAGATCGATAAGGTTTACCGCAGTTCTTCAAGAAAGTCCTATTTTTTACAACCTAGCCCCGAGCTTTATTCCGACTTCACAAAGTTTGTCACCCAGGTGAAATCTGCTCTTGCTCGTACGGTAGGTGCTAGAAGTCAGGACAATGTTGATGAATTCTATCTAGGCGGCGCCGATTTTGCGCGTGAAATCATGCCTCCTGCGCCGTTACAAAGTAAGTTGGCCGAAACCGATGAAGAACTGAAGTTCCTGCTCCATGATGACAACTATTTCAGTGCCATGCGCAACATGTGGGCGGACTATCGTAATAGTCTGGGATCTCGTCGCAGCTTCATCCTAAAGCGACTTCCCGACCTTCACTCGGAGTTGAAGACCCTTTTTGAATCTTCGGGTTCTCCTTTCGATGTTGTAGCTCTCAATATGCCTTGGCTGGGAGAATTTGCCATAACAGGCCAGCTTCGACCACTCGATGAATTCATAACCAAGGAGAACATCCGTCCGATGGACTTCCACCCCGCGGTGTGGTCTGCCGGACAGTGGGCTGACCGTCAATATGGCATTCCCATATACCTGACGGTTGAGAGCCTCGCAATCCGTCGGGACCTACTTGAGGGCCGCGGTCTGGAGGCGCCGCGCACCTTTGAACAGGTCATCGAAATTGGTCGGCAGTTTCACGAGCCAGAAAACGAGTTCTACGGCGTGGCCTGGAACGGCGCACGAGGGATGCCGATCGCGTCCAGCTTTATGATTCTGATGGGGTGCTGCGGCGCACCTATACTAAACCTTCCGAAAGCACGAAGATACTACCAATGGGCCAGCCTCACACCAGAGCAGCTGCGTCCGAATATTGACTGCGAAGAAGCCCGCATTGTTCTTGATTACATGCGCCGCCTTGTGGAAATCTCACCACCTGACATTCTTGAAATGGGGTGGAACAGGCGTGTGAGCGCATTCCTGAACGGTGAAGTGGCCATGGCCTATTGTTGGTCAATGCGGGCATCGCGGTTTGGCCAAGACGTCGGCTCAATGGTGAAGCGCAGAACCCAGTTCATACCCCAACCCAAAAGTGCTTTTGGTATGAGTGGTAACCCTGTAGGCGGCTTCCTTTTGTGCATCCCATCCAGCATTTCCGATGCTCGAGCAAAACTGGCATTCGAAGCAATTTCCTGGATGGTGTCGCCTGAAGCAATGAAGCAGCATGTCACCAATGGTCTGCCAGTTGCTCCGCGTTTCAGTGTGGCGGCGGATCCTGAAGTGAATGCCTCTTCCCCAATTGTCCGATTTGTAGATTCACTCGCAAAACGAGACTTGTTATGTACTTGGCAACGCCCCCCAATACCTGAGTATCGCGAGATTGAGTTTGTACTAGGAAATCGTATTCACTCCGCGCTTTCAGGCGAATTGACCGTGGATGAAGCTCTTGCTCTTGCGCAAGCAGATGCGGATCAAGTCATGCGGCGGGCTGGGCATTACTAACTCGGAAAGCGGTAATTTTCAGAACTTAATCTAAAAAACTGTAAGCGGGAAAATCCACTACGGATAAATCTATCGACACCGTTGCCTTTTCCTCCGCGTATCCTGAAGCGGAGGTGAACTTCAAGCTGGACTCTGACTTTTTGTGCTTGTTTGGCTAAACCATGAAGAAGGTGTTTGTGTGAAATTCGTAACCACGCTGATGAGTGCATTGATCGTTGCCACCAGTTTTGCACTCTTCTCGAGACCGGTGAATTCCGCTGAACAAATTCAGCGTTGTTTGGCTATGGCTCCAAAGCGTCCTGAGCATGCACTTTCTGGGAAGCTTGTGTTCCCCAATTGGAATGGCGACTAACAACAACCTAAAACTACGAACCAAGGATGACCCAGATCGCCGACACCGTCATTACTTCGCTTTGGTGAACTGGAATGCGCGCAAAAAGATATCGGTATTGTCGTTCGGATTCCCCAAAATAAATTGCTATTGCCAAGCATTAGTTACGTTACACTGCTCGAAGCAAAAGGCCTAGGTCGTGTTGACAAAAGGGATTCACACGGCGCTCTGATAGTGATTCAAGCTGGTATCTGCAATGGTAATCAGCTTGGCACGAAAACTGATGTCGGACGAGGAATAGGCGATCTTTGAGTGCTTCATCCTGGCTGTCCCCGCCCCGAATGGACGCAAACCCACGAACCATCGGCTTGTTCTTGATGGGATTTTCTGGATTGCGCGAACTGGTGCGTCGTGGCGGGACCTACCGGATGAATTTGGAAAGTGGTCGAGCGTGTATCGCCATTTTCAACGTTGGACGTTGACCGGGCTTTGGGAAGACATAATGGAGGCCCTGAACGAAAGCGGGGCGGTGCCAGACGCCCTGCAAATGATCGACGGCACTGTAATTCGCGCACATCATCAGGCAGCGGGCGCTAAAGGGGGACTCCGCGACAAGGTTTCGGCCGCTCAAGACGTGGCTTCACGACCAAGATCCACCTCCGCGTCAACGCCGCAGGCCTGCCAACGAGAACGGAAATCACCCCGGATCAGACATTCGACTATCTGGCGTTTGATCTGATCATGGAAAATAACCTTCCCGAGCCGAGCGTTCTGTTGGCTGACAGAGGCTGTGATGCTGACCACATTCGGGAAAAGATGGAAGCGCGGGACGTGTTGACTCAGATACCCATGCGCAAGTGCCGCAAGATACGTGTCGGTGTGGACCACTCGCTGTATCGCCTTCGCAACCTAGTCGAACGCTGTCTTAACAAGCTCAAGAACGCCCGTCGCGTCGCTACGCGCTATGACAAGACTGCCGAGAGCTACCTCGGCTTCATCGACATTGCGTCAATCCGCCTTTGGCTCCGTCTTTTGTCAACATGACCTAAACTTGGACCGGCAGGTTTTTGATTGTCTGACTGCAGGTTTTCCGACATTGCAAACAAACAAAAAATCTTCCAACGAAGCCTCTCGGGCAGATGCGGGTGATCAAGGCCCTTCATTGCTACCCAAAGAGCCCATCACTCCCACGGGGAACATTCACGGGTACGGACCTGAAATTGCCTTGGGTCTAAGGTTTGAGAGCGATCGGCATTCCTGGGGCTCTTACTAATTTTACTGCAAGATGAAACTGCCGAACAAAAATCTAAACCCCACCCAGTCCGGATGGCGTGGGCTTGACGCTACAGCGACTCCGTTTATTGCACCCCCCAAGTACCATAACTACAGTTGAAATCGACCTGCTCATCACACTTTTGACGCCGTCCGCTAAGTCATTACGGAACAACCTGCATGACCATGAAATATCCTTGTTGGATATCTTTGCCGACGCGACCCCACTTGCCCTGTTAATGCTAGTTGTAGCAAAATTATGTATTCTTACTCGGCCTGACAAAACGTTTTCTGGCCAAAATCCAGCCACTGGAGTTCTCAATGACTGATCTCTTCTATCTCTATCCGGTCGAGTTTCGTAGTGTAACGGCCCCAAACCTTCCGGGCAGTCACCGAGATTTAGGCTAACCAGTAATGATTGCTGTTTCGAAATCTGGCGGATTGTTCATTACAGTAAGTTTTCCACTCACAATGTCGGCTTCGCGCTACCCGGAATGGACAACGTTCCGGAAGATGCCTGCGCCTCATGTGAACGGGACACAGAATGGGAAGGCCTAAACTAGAGTAGGCCTGAGGAGTAAACCAATGAATGAGAGTCTCAAAGTTACAGAGTTTGATGTCGTCTTTGAAGCAAAAGGCACTGCTGTCGGAAGAATGCGCAACAAAGTTGACCTAACCTGGGTGAAACGCGGCAATGACAGCGAGACCTTCTCTTTGGCGACCGACGAAGGAGTTTTTCACGGCGGTGAAAACACGGCTCCGCCTCCCCTCGCCTATTTTGGCGCCGCTTTAGTCGGTTGTTTGATGACACAGATCAGAGCCTTTTCCAAACGAATGCAAATCCCAATTCGCGACGTAAAAGTTAACGCAAAGCTTCAGTGGAAGGGTCGCCAGATTGGGCGCAACCCATACGAAACCCAACCTAAAGGCTTCTCGGTAGATGTGGATATCGACAGCGATGCATCCGAGGGAGATTTACTGCGTCTCGTTGATGCCGCCAAAAAAGGCTGTTTTGTTGAGCAAACTTTGATGCAATCCAATAGAATTCAGCATCGACTGAAACGAGAAGGAGGATGGACTTCTCTTTGACTATCAATATCGTGTTGTCGAAATAGGACGTTCCCAATGTTAAACAGCGGGATCTGCACAACTGAAAAGGAGGCAATGCTTGAGAAATTTGTGCGCTTCGCGCGCGGCGCGATTGTCCTAAACGAAGCCAAGGAATATGCGATCCAATCCCTTAACTCTCGTTGTGAAACAAGGGAGCCACGGGGCAGGTTAAGCGCTAGCCAACCACTCTTTGTTTTGGCCTCAAAAGAAATATCGAAAATGGATAAAATGGAACTCACGAGGGTGGGTCTTAGCTAGTATATATTGGCTTGAAGACAAGCACGACAGAGGTAAGCGACAGAATGTTAAACCGCCATTTTCAAAACTGGGTCTATGCCACTCCACCGATCGCGTTGCTGCTCATCGGTCTTTATCCGTTTATTGGGTCAACGATTGCCCTTCCACTTTACCTGTCTCTTCCTGTGTACATGGCTCATCAATTTGAGGAACATGATAACAATCGCTTTTCCAAATTCATTAAGGGTATGATGGGGGAGGACAAAAAAGGCGTTACTCCCTTTAAGGTCTGGGTTGGCAACGTAATCTTTGTTTGGTTCTTGATCCTGGCAATTTTTTATATTGAAGCAGCCTTCACTGGCTGGGGCGTGTTTGCGGCCCATTTGATGATCACCAATGCGCTCCTTCACATCATTTGGTTGGTTAAGCTTAAGAAACCAAATCCAGGTCTTTGGACAGCCATTCTACTGTTCATCCCATGTTCGGTTTGGATTTTCTCTTCGATCCCGGCCACGCTAACGATGCATGCCGTCTCGCTTATCATCGCGGTCTTTCTTCAGGCTGGGGTTTTGATAATGGCAAGTAAACCTGCTTAATCAACTGCTTCTACTCCCAAGTTAGCTGGGTGTAGAAAGTGAAAGACTTCCGGCTGAGGCCGGAAGTCTCGTTTGTCGGAAGAACCCTGTTGGAATGTCCTCAGTCAACCACTGGTTGATCTGATCTGTGAACGCATCAAGCTGTTAGGTCCGGAGGGCTAAAGCCGACCGACGGCCTAGTGTGGCGAAGATCAGTGCAAACACCCAGAGGATCGGTCCCACAAAGCTGGCGGGCGGGCCGACATGGCCTGGTACGACCAGAAATAGGAGAAACGGGATGTCAGTGGCCGACGTGCCGATGGCATTGATCCAATAAGCTGTGGGCGCGTTCCGCCAGCTGAACCACGCAGTCGCGATGGCGAGCACTGCAAAGAAGGCTAGGAAAAACGCTGTCTGATAGAGCCGACCCTGGACCTCATCCGCATCGAGTCTGAGCCCGAGGGAAGTCACCTGCCAAGCGGAAACTAAATGTAGCACCCCCCAAATCGCATACAAACCAGCGGCAATTTTAGCAAAGGTCATAGCCTGTACTCCATTTACAAAATTTAGAAATTTTCGCCGCTTTTACAATATATTGCTCATTGAAACCATTATCAGCTCGACTTGCCATCTGAGCTACTTTCCAATGCTTGGACAGGTATTTGCGTATTTTTGCCATTTTCGTCCCTTGTGACCAGGAATGGTTGTTTCTCTCTACTGCCAACAATTCCCTGCGGGTGGTTGACTGCGAAGTGAGGAGCGCGGGTATTTGTGACGGTAGGGGTCCAACCGCCGATTTTCCTTTGATCCGGTCTCCTAGGCGGACGGATCGGCGCACGCGTGTTTTGGCCTCGGGTAAATCCGTTCGCTGAAATCTCGCCTGTGTACCAACCCATGATGGCCTAGAGATAAGGGATGCTGGGCAGCATCAGAAAATTGGTGATATCGGCACACCAAACATGATTGGGCTGATCCAGTCGCAACCCGAGCAGTAGCTGGGTAATCAGCTGTGTTTCTTGGTCGCCTTGATCGTGCTGGATTTCCGGTAAACTGGCTTGGGGGTCATCAACCGCATCATACGTCTGATCTGCTTCTCAGATGTCTGTTCACCTTTCTGTAGCCGGTCCAAGCAAACTGGATCAGTTCAGCCTGCCGAACCCGCACACGGCCCGGATAACCACGTTACCCTTTTCAAGAGACGAAGAAGTGGGGCGGGGTAACAACTCCGCCCCAGTGGATCACATTTTGAGCAGGCGCTCGATCGCTGCGGTTGTTTCCTTCGGGCTTTCAAGCGACCAGAAGTGACCCCCAGGAACAAACTCAACACCAACGTCCTTAGCGTTTGGGATGTACGTGCGCGCGTCTTCATAGAATTCGCGCGGTTGCGTTTTGCTGTCATAGCCTTGCATGATCAAAACCGGACAAGTCCACGAACCTAAAAGGCGTCGACGGCGATCAATCCACTCCTGGCGGAACGACATAGTGTTGAAATAGCGCGTGATGGCTTTGTTGGCTTCTGGGAAGGAGAATTCCTGAATCACACGGATCATATCTTCATCAGGAATCGGAAACTTCGTGACCCATGTATAAAGCCAGATAGCAAATTTTTTCGCGTCGTCCAGCTTTCCGCTCCACGGCGCATTTGCCAAGATCGGCCCTTGAGGGGCAAGATCGGGGTGGAAGTGGAACAGGTGCTGTTCGCCGCGTCCGTAGCGCAGAACTCGATTGGGGAACTCAGACGTTATGTAGTCGCCCTGTACTGACCCCCGATCATGCGTGACAAGGTTGAACTTATCAATCCCGATCTTGCTAAGCATAGCCATCAGCTGACGTGCTGCACCTTGGTGTGAATAGTCGCCGACTTCTTTGCTGGACTGTCCATACCCTTTCAGATCAACGCCAATAACTCGATAGCGATCTGCCAACGCAGACATCTGATTGTGCCACATAAACCATGTGTCAGGAACACCATGCAGAAAAACTACTACCTCGCCATCCTTCGGGCCAGCCTCGACGTAGTGCCATTTGATTTGCTCGAAGTCGCCATCTGCCCAGACTATATGGTGTGTATATTCTACCCCACCTAAAGTTTCGGTATCGCCATCCTGGTCTTCGGGACGAGGCTGTACACTTTCAAAGTAGCCAACGCGCTCTTTGATCTTCTGCTCATCTGGCATAAAATCCTTTAGGATTTCGCGAGCCCTTTGCGGAACTTCACTGTACTGCATACTTTCAATCATTGGTTGTGTCCTCCTTTTCACATCGCACTTCAGTTAACCAAAGTGCTTTTCCCATTCGTGGATGTATGACTTTTCATAGATGCCGGCCCTGGTGAATGGATCGTCATCATGGTACTTTTGCGCGGCTTCGAGACTGTCCGCCTCAATCACCATGAAGCTGGCAATATTGTCTCCCGAACCATTGTCGTTCAGCAGAGGGCCAGCTTGGATCAGCTTGGCCACCGTGCTTGATTGAAGATACGCCCGATGTTCGGTGCGATTTTCTTCTCGTAATTCTCGCATGTAAGGCCTATCGATGCATAAGCGAATAAACAGCATTCTGTCCTCCCGTTCAGATTGAATTTTTTGTGAGTGCACTTTGGTGTGCAGTGCCGTGGTGGAATGCCAGCGTGAAACAACTCTTTACCGGCTATTTAAGGCGGGTGCCGAGCAAAGAAATTTCAAGCCAATCGGTTGTAATCGGACCATGAGGCTCGATCGACATCGTACTTCCTCCATTCACCGCTTTCGCAACCGGGCCCGATGATCAAGGTGAGGGTAATAGTTTGGCGACAGCATTGTTCGTTCAGTTTCCTCTTTGGAAGTACAAGTATCTTCCGCAGGCTGGGTTTTACGATCAAAGATATCCACTTTTGACATTCTCGATCCACCTCACAGGCCAGCATCTAATGCCCATTACGGAAATAAATCACATGCAACGTCGACCAGGTAGCCAATTGAGGTCTACGGCGAACATGGACACCCTTGAACGTTGCTGGACAAGTCGGTTGTGCGAAAAGTCCCAACCGGGCACTTGGTGACACCATGACATTTGGGGGGACGCAAGACCCAAACCCTGTCACGCACAAGTGGCCCGGCTCAGACCAATCGAGCAACCGAAAGCAACGAATGCCCTATTTAGCTCTTTTGAAAAACCCATGGCCGGAATTTTGGCTGAGCAGCAAAATACCCGCCCGGGTACTGGGTCTCTTCTCCCAGTTCGACGGCTGCATGCCACGCCCAGCGGGGATTGTAGAGCGCTTCGCGTGCGATCTTGACGAAGTCCGTCTTGCCGCTGGCGATCAGATCTTCGGCGACATGCGGATCAGCAATCAAGCCAACCGTCATCGTCGTGATATCGGCACCGGCTCGCACCTGTTCGGCCATGGAGGCTTGGTATGCAACACCAAACGGCGGCTTCTGGCGCGGGTCCAGACCTCCACCGGAGATATCGACGTACTCAATTCCGCGCGTTTTCAGTTCCAGCGCCAACTGCGTGGCTTCTTCTGGGGTGAACCCTTCGCCTTCGACCCAGTCGGTCGCCGACACACGGGCACCCATCGGTTTATCCTCGGGCCAGGCAGCGCGCATGGCCTCGAACACTTCCAGCGGGAAGCGCATGCGGTTTTCCAGACTGCCGCCATATTCGTCGGTGCGCCGGTTAGTAATTGGCGAAAGGAACTGGTTGATCAGGTAGCCGTGGCCTGCGTGTAGCTCGACCAGATCAAAGCCAACGCGATCGGCCCGGATCACCGCGTCGACGAATTGCTGCTTGATTTCGGCCATATCCTCCGTTGTCGCCTCACGAGGTGTATGCCAGGTTTCGGCGAAAGGAATCGCCGACGGGGCGATGGTTTCCCACGCGCCCTGTTCCTCTGTCAGCGGGAGGCCGTCTTTGGCGGGCGGCACTGTCGAACCCTTGCGGCCGGCATGTCCGAGCTGAACGCCAAATTTGGCAACTCCCTTAGCCTTGACGAAATCGACGATGCGCTTCCAGGCCGCCTCGTTGTCGTCGTTGTAAAGGCCAGCGCATTCATAGCTGACCCGACCGACCTCGGATACGTCCGTCATTTCCGAGATGACAAGACCGGCCGCCCCCATAGAAAGCGAACCATAGTGCATCAGGTGCCAGTCATTCACGTTTCCATCCTTAGCCTGGTATTGGGCCATGGGCGAAACGACGATCCGGTTGTTGAGCGTTAAGCCGCGCAGCTTTGCGGATGAAAAGAGTTGGGAGGTCATGCAGTCATTGTCCTTTGTGATAATGCAGCCAAAAGAGGCGGCAACAGGTGCTTTACCGGATAGTATCAATTTGAATCGCCAACTGGGATTTTTGAATATCCATAATGGATAGTGTGTAGCCCAAACCAAAAGCCATTAAGCGCCGCCCATCATGATTTCGCTCAAGGGAAATCATTTCCCAAAACATGTCCTTTTGCACGCTACCTACTTTTACTTGCGGTATTCGGTGAACAAAATTTTGAGGAGATTTTAGCTGAACGCGGTGTACACTTTGATCATACGACGTTCAGCAAATGGGCGTTTATTACTCTTGTTCTGATTGAACTGAGCGGTGACTCGGAATACTATTGCAGACCATATGCACCCCGGCATTTCACTCCGGGGATTGGAAATCGCGAAGTGCCCGCTGACACTCCTTATGTTCGAGGAGTTCATTGATTCTGTCCTCGAACCGCTCACGACCGGCCTTTGCGGCATCCAGCGAAGCTTGGGTGGTCCTGTCCGCGATGGCCGCGGAGTAGGAGGGCCGCTCCTTCATCCTGCTCCACCATTCAGCAAGATTTGGAGCCTGGTCCGCATTCAGCATGACGCCGAGACGCTCGAACCGGTTGATGAATGGAGTAAGGGCAGCGTCCGCGAGCGTGTAGTCCCCAACCAGATAGGCCTGGTCTTGCAGGGCACGTTCTGCTTTCGCCTGTAGCGCGACTATCTGCTGGATTGCCGGTAGTGCGTCTTCGGCATAGGGCCCGTCGGCTACGAGACGCCTACGCTCTTCCCGCCAAGCGTAATACGGTATCTGTTGTAGTTTTTTCTCTAGCACATCGGGTGCAAGTGACGCCAATTTGTCCCGCACAAAAATAGCAAATGAGAAGACGCGCAGTGCATCGAAGGCGGAATCAACCGTCTTGAGCCACCAGTTCATGCGCGCTCGCAACGCAGGAGACTGTGGCGTGAGCACTGGGCCCTCGAAGGCTTCGTCGATATAGACCATTATTACCGACGATTCGTTCAGTACAGTCCCGCCATCGACTAGCGTTGGCACAACGCCGTCGGGATTGAGCCGTCTGTATTCCTCTGAATCGAGGCGCTGAGGTGTGACGATTTCCTCGTCGAATGCCACTCCTTTCTCATATAGCGTTAGAAGTGTCTTCGTGGCGCAAGTTGCTCCCGCATAGTGATACAATGTGACCATCGTGTCAGCCCTTTCTGGCAGTCGATTGTGAACGCCGGCTTTTGGGCTACGGCTCTCAGATACTTTCGCTTTTATGCTAGCGCCATGGCCTCCGCGCTCCCACATTCTATCCAGACGCGTTTGCATGGTGAACACGGAAATTGGATCGAGAGCTCTCAGGAATGGGACTCCACACCCACCCGACCAAATCTTTTGCGCGCTGTTGACTTCTGCAACAACCGGAATGGGAAAGACGAGGGAATCTAGCCTTGATTTTCTCCTCGGCAAGCAGGGACTCCAGATCTCACCCGATATTCAGTTCACGTATGAGGTCCTCCCGAATCCAATAGGCGGCACCGGAGTATCCGATGCCGCCAATTGATCGTCCACGGGGAGAAATATAGGACGACCGGTAATTGCTAAACGTGACTTGGCTTGTTCGGTACTTGCCGGTCCAGTGGCCAAGATCGCAACAGAAATCCTAGAGATTGAAGCTAAACATTTGATGTTTCATGACTTTTCTTGAGCAATGCTCCACGGATTGCTGTCCCGGAGAGCCTCCGGAAGAAGTTCCTGTGGGAAGTTCTGGTATGAGACTGGCCTCAAGAATCGCCGAATAGCCAACGGACCGACTGATGTAGTCCGGCCGTCAGAACTCGACGGGTAAGGCCCGCCATGAATAATTGCCGTGTTCACCTCAACCCCTGTCGGCCAGCCGTTTGAAACAATCCTGCCGGCTTTTTTCTCGAGAACCGGAATCAACTTGCGGGACGAGTCCCAATCTGAGCGTTCCAAGTGTAGGGTCGCGGTTAGCTGGCCTTCCAACTTTCGAGCGAACTCGAGCATTTCGTTTGAGTTTTGACACACAATCACAACAGAAGACGCGCCAAAATTCTCTTCAACTAGAGTTGCATTGTCCTCTACTGAGTTCGCTTCAACTCGAAGGACCGTTGGAACGCAACCGTATCTCGTGTCACTCTCGACACCTCGTGCAATAACTTCGACTGAGTCATTTTCCTTCGATCGGGCAACACCTGCTTCATAGTTCCCATGAATTGCGGTCGTGAGCATGGGTTGCGCCTCTTGCGTAGAAACTTCTTTCCGTACCTCATCCAAAAAACGTTCGAGGTCCGGACCATCTACCGCAACAACTAGGCCTGGGTTAGTGCAGAACTGGCCCGCGCTTGCGGTCAGTGAAGCAATGAACTCTTTGGCAATTTGGACGGGACGAGATGATAGCGCCCCCGGCATCAGGAAGACGGGGTTAACGCTCCCCATTTCGGCGTGAACGGGAATTGGTTCGGGTCGGTTTTGTGCAATCGTCACCAATGCAAGGCCCCCTTTTTGAGAACCGGTGAACCCCACGGATTTAATTGCTGGATGAGCGACGAGACACTTCCCAATGTCATGGTCGGACCCAGCGACCATTGAGAAGATGCCCTGATGCATACTCATGCTTCGAACAGCCTTAAGAACCGCGCGCGCCACAAGTTCCGACGTACCGGGATGGGCAGGATGGGCTTTGACAACGACGGGGCACCCGGCCGCAAGCGCTGAAGCAGTATCGCCGCCCGCAACCGAAAACGCCAAAGGGAAGTTGCTGGCACCGAACACAGCCACAGGGCCAACCCCGATAAACTGCCTGCGAAGGTCTGGACGCGGCAATGGTCGCCGTTCGAGGTCTGCCGGAACAATGTTTGCTTCAATGGGTCCGCCATTTAGAAGAAGCTTGGCGAACATCCGCAATTGTCCCGTCGTTCGGTTGCGTTCGCCTGTGATACGAGCAGCCGGTAACCCCGTTTCCCTAGACGCGAGTTCAACGAGTGCATCGCCCAGACCATCGATTTCTTTCGCGATGCTTTCCAGCAGCTTCGCCCTGACTGATGGTGATGTCGAGCGAAACTCGTCAAATGCAGCATCGGCCAATTTGCAGGCCGCAAAGATGTCTTCTTCGGACGAGGAGAAATAGTCGACACCAAAGTGCTCGCCCGTCAGTGTGTCGACGCCCTTGAAAGGTTCCCCGACACCAATTTTTTCGATATCCCCGACAAAAAATCTTCCAGTTGGTTTCATGAGTCCACCGTTTGGGTTGAATGGTTGAAACGATGTTTGGACAAAACTGGCGTTTCAGAAACATCTCGCTATCGAGCAGCTAACACAAGCATTTAAAAAGCGTTACATGCCGCAAGTTTCGCGTTTACGTGGTGAACGCGACAGGATGCTTCCTTCACTGTTAGAAGCCTTGAGCCTAGAACTTGAAGGAACAGTCTAGCTCAAAAAATAGCAGGCTAGGGGAATGCGCTGAATGTAAATATGGAGGTCGTAATGGCTCTTTCTTCTTTTGGTTACGTCGGTTGTCGGAGTTCTGATTTGCCCGGGTGGAAGGAGTATGGGACCGAGCTTTTGGGTCTCCAAATGGTTGATAGTACTCGCGACACTCTCGCCTTTCGGATGGACGACCGCAAGCAGCGTATTTTGATCGAACCCGGCTCAGGCGGCGGGGTTTCGTTCTTCGGGTGGGAGGCAGAGGACCTCGGGGCGCTGGACGCCATCTGCAATCGGCTCGAGAAGGCCGGGACAGAGTTTTTTAAGATGCCTCGTGCCCTGTGCGCACAGCGGGCCGTCACCGATGGAGTTTACTTTCTTGACCCAGCAGGCAACAGGCTAGAGGTGTTTTATGGGGCTGAGGTTGCTGACGACGACTTTGTGCCATCAAGGGCAATATCAGGGTTCGTTACCGGCCCTTTGGGCCTTGGGCATATCGCCATTTACGTAGATAATCTGGATACCGCACATAAGTTTTACACTGATGTTCTTGGCTTCGGTCTAAGCGACTACGTAACCGCACCGTTTCGAGCAAATTTCTATCACATCAATCCACGTCACCACAGTTTAGCACTGATTGAAGGGGCGAACTCCGATGTCCATCATATGATGATGGAACTCTATCAACTTGATGATGTTGGCCAAGGATATGACATTGCACTCGAAGACCCTGAGAAAATTGCGACCACGCTTGGCCGCCATAGTAACGACTTCATGACATCGTTCTACACCCGCACTCCGTCTAAGTTTCTGATGGAGTATGGCTGGGGCGGCAAGCTGATCGATGTGAACACCTGGGAACCTTTCGAGCTTAAGGTTGGACCAAGCCTGTGGGGGCACGAACGCTCCTGGCTAGACGACGAAGGTCGCGCAAAAGCCAAGGAATTGCGAATGGCCGCCGCTGCAGACGGCGTGCAGGAACCAGTCTACGTCGCCGATCACAATTTCATCGACAATGGAATCAACTGTGCTTGGTGGCAACAGGCACACCAGAAATGAAAATTTCTGAGTGCTCACGGTGAAAGCTGAGGGCGCGCGACTGTTCACCCGAAGGAGAAAACTAGATGAAAAAGATACTCAACTCTGCGCTTTTAATGCTGGCCCTCACGCTTCCTGCGTCTGCGGAGGACATGCGAAGCCTACGCTTGGGTTCGGCCTCGCCGCCGAGCCACCCGGCAATGACGCATCTCTATATTCCATTTGAGAGCTATCTGCCCGAAGAGTCAGACGGAAGGTTGACAGGCAAACTCTATGGGATGGATGTGGTCGGGTTGAAGGAGATGCGCAGTGCATTGAAGGGTGGTTTGATCGATATTGGCCTGCTTCTACCCAGTTATTTCCCGTCAGATTTCCCTGAAATCACTCTAACGACCAATATGAGTTTGTTGGGGCGCAATGCAAGCGCGGTAACGGCAGCTATTACGGAATACATCGTCACCTGCGACGAATGTCAAAGAGAGATGGCAGATTATGGCGGCGTGTTTCTGGCCAGCGGTTCGACCAGTGCGTACAACCTTCTATCGCGTGAACCCATTCGGTCTCTCGAAGATCTAAAAGGTCTTAAGGTTCGAGCAACCTCTGGACCTTTCGCACGATTGACAGAAGCGCTTGGTGCGGTTCCAGTTACTGTGTCGGCCAATGACGTTTTCGAATCTATGTCGCAAGGCACGATTGATGTCTCTATTGGCTCTATCAGCGATCTGATCGGGCAGCGCCTGATGGATGTTGCGAAACATGTCAATACCATCTCGTTCGGCACTCAGCCGACTTCGTCGACTTTCACCGTTGGGATCGACGTCTGGAGTTCACTGAGCATTGAGGACCGGAAAGCGATTGTTAGAGCGGCGACGCGCGCAAACATGGACTTCACACAGCGTTGGGACGAAATGTCGATGACCGCGCAAAAAGAGGCCGAGGAAATCGGGATCGAATTTGTAGAACCTGACAGTGAGTTTGCCAGTTTTGTTGCCGATTTTGCGGTGCGAGACCTAGAAACGGCTGCCACATTGGCGATGCAGACTTATGGCATCGACGATGCGGGGGTCAAGCACGCTCGACTACAGGAACTCTACAAAAAGTGGGCTGAGATCTGTGATGACTTGGACAACGATCCAGAGGCGATTGTTGCCGAGATCAATAAGCAGATTTGGTCCAAGGTTGATTTCGAAAGCTACGGAATGTAACTGTATAGAGATTTTATGTAGATTGCTTTTGAACGCTGCCGGAACACCGGCAGCGTTTTTTTGTTGAGGTTTGAGGTGACCCCTCTTCCTTCCAACCACTCTATCCGAATCCTAAAACGGCAAGAACACTAGGCGAATTAGGGTCAGGACCCATTGATTTCCACCGGCTGCATGATTCACCGCTGCAAAAATGAGCGGTGAATATGTCTGATCTTTTCTGGTTGAGCGACGCCCAGATGGCGCGTCTTGAACCCTTTTTTCCAAAGTCCCACGGCAAGCCACGCGTTCACTGCCCGGCAGGGCATCACGCAGTGATGTCCCGAGAGGGTTGACCGTCGTGTATTAAGTGGAATTATTTTCACCAATCGCAATGGCTTACGATGGCGTGACGCACCTGCCGCCTATGGCCCTCACAAGACGCTGTACAACCGTTGGAAGCGGTGGAGCGATAAAAGGGCATCTTCGCCCGGATGATGRCCGGTTTGGCCGCCGGGCACGGTGAGCAG
>NZ_UNRA01000009.1 GCF_900537075.1 Tropicibacter sp. Alg240-R139 | reverse complement strand
ATGGCACGATGGCGGATACTGTTCTGGCGCTCGAAGTTGTCACCGCCGACGCGCGCGTGATCCGAACCGGCTGTTTGTCGGCTCTGAAGGGACGTTGGGCATTATGACCGAACTGACGGTGCGCCTGTTCGGCCAGCCTGAACACATCGCCGCAGCCACCTGCCATTTCGACTCCATCCAAGAGGCGGTGCAGACGGTCATATTGACCATCCAATGCGGTATACCCGTGGCCCGCGCCGAATTTCTGGACGAGATTCAGATGCGCGGCGTGAATCAATACGATCCCTTGTTGAACCTGCCGGAAAAACCGCATCTGTTTCTGGAATTTCACGGCACCGAAACCAGCGTCGACGAAGATGTCGCGCGGTTCCGCGAGATCGCGCAGGATATGGGTGTTCACGATTTTGCCTTTGCCACCAAGACCGAAGACCGCAACCGTCTGTGGAAGGTCCGGCACGAAGCTTACTTTGCCGCGCGCGGTCTGCGCCCCGGCGCGGTGCCCCTGATCACCGATTGTTGTGTTCCGCTGGCGACCCTGGCCGATTGCGTGCAGCGCGCACGGGATCTGGCGGATCAATATGGGCTGTTGGCGCCAATGGCGGGCCATGTGGGGGACGGTAATTTTCACATGGGCGTGCTGATTGATCCCAATGATGCCGCCGAAGTTGCCGCCGCGCATGATCTGGTTGGGCAGTTGAATGAACTGGCGCTGGAATTGGGCGGGACGATTACAGGCGAGCACGGGATCGGCATGGGCAAGATTCCCTACATGGCCGCCCAGCATGGCGACGCTTATGCCGTGATGGCGCAGCTCAAACAGGCGCTTGATCCGCAGAACCTGTTCAATCCCGGCAAGATCTTTACGGTTAATGAACAGGTAACTGGCTGAATTTTCACGTTCATTTGGTTACTTTATCGAAGTCATGAATTTAATTCGCTTTGCTAAGCGCGCGCGCTTTGAAATCATGGCCGGGATCAAGGCGCCGACACTTGCAATTCATCCAGCGCGCGTTTGGGGGTGTCATGCAGCATATCCATCAAGGCCAAGGCCGCAGGCGACAAGATCCGGTTGCGCAATCGCGCAATGGCCCAGTGAATCTCAAGGTCAAAGTCCAGCTTCAATTGCCTCAGGCGACCGCTTTCCAGGTCTTCGCGAAAGTTGAATGGGTTGGCCATCAGCACCACGTCCGATTTCAGCGTCACGTCACGCAGCACCGTGATGGCGTCGCATTCAACCCGAATACCGGGGGCCTCAGGGTTGGAAATCTGCATTTCCTTGACCAAGACGCTGCGCAGGCTCGGCGGAACCCGGACCGTCGCCAACCCGTAATCGGCCACATCCGCCAGGGTGATACCGTCCCGCTCCAACAGCGGATGGTCCGCGCGGCAAAAGAAGCCACCAGGAAAGACACCAATGGGGGTCAGTTCGATTTCGGCGTCCGGTTCAATGTTGCGCATGTCGCAGACAAACAGGTCGATCTTGTCCTCGCGCAGCATCGTCTCAAGCGTCGCGGAGGTCTGATACACCGCCTCGATACTGACACCGGGTCGCGCCGACAGCCAATCCGCGATCACCTGACCGCCAAAGCTGAAGGCGTACGTCGGCACAAGCCCAATGCGCACATGCCCCGAACCGCCGGTTTTCAGGACCGACAGTTGATCATGCAGGTTGCGGGCATCAAACAGAACCTTATGCGCGTGGCTCAGCAGGGCCTCGCCGATGGCGGTCATTTCCACCAGTTGATTGGTGCGTCGAAACAATTGGGTGTCCAGCTGCGTTTCCAGCGCCTTGATCGAATGGCTCAACGCCGGTTGCGACAGGTGCGCCCGCTCCGAGGCACGGCGAAAGCTGCGTTCCTCGGCGACAAGGACGAAATGTTCAAGCTGGCGAAGGTTCATGGGCAGGGTCCCCGGTCTGACATCATGCAGGATATCGGGCAAAACCGACCCGAGCAATAAACAAAGCGAATGGAGTGTACATGCAGGACAACGCATTCGATATTGCCGTGATCGGCGCCGGCATCGCCGGGGCCTCGGCGGCGGCCGAGCTGTCGCGCCATTCTCGGGTGCTTTTGCTCGAGATGGAGCGTCAGCCCGGCTATCACACCACCGGGCGATCCGCCGCCGTTTATGCGCCGTCTTACGGACCGGCCCCGATCCGGGCGCTCACGCGCGCCTCGCGCCAATTCTTTGATGCGCCGCCCCAGGGGTTCGCCGACGCGCCGCTGTTGTCCCCGATTGATGCGGTGTTTCTGGCGCGCGCCGATCAGATGGACGGCCTAAAGGCGATGAAAGCCGAGTTGGGGGATGTGCCGGGCATTCAGCAGGTTGATGCGCCGTGGTTGAATGAGCGCATTGGCCTGTTGCAGCCGGGCTATGCCGCAGGCGCGCTTAGGGATACGGGCATGGCCGAAATCGACGTCGCGGCGTTGCATCAGGGCTTTTTGCGCGGTTTCAAGGCTCAGGGCGGTGATCTGTTGACCGGGGCCGAGGTCACGGGGCTGACCCGTGACGCGGACCAGTGGCGCATTGAAACCGCCGGTGGCACGGTCAGGGCCACAACCATCGTGAACGCCGCCGGAGCTTGGGCGGATCAGATCGGCGCGATGGCCGGGGCCGAAATGATCGGCCTAAAACCCTTGCGACGCACGGCCCTGATGGTTGAGGGCCCTCAGGGGTTCAAAGTGGACGACCTGCCGTTGATCATCGACATTGACGAAGAGTTCTATCTGAAACCCGACGCGGGCAAATTGCTGATTTCACCCGCAAATGAGAACCCGGATGTGCCGTCGGATGTGCAACCCGACGAAATGGATGTGGCGATTTGTGTGCACAGGATCGAACAGGCCTTTCAACTAGAGGTGCGCCGGATCGACAGCCGTTGGGCGGGTCTTCGCAGCTTTGTCGCCGACAAGGCGCCGGTTGCCGGGTATTCGGATACCGTGGAGGGTTTTTACTGGTTGGCAGGCCAAGGGGGCTATGGCATCCAATCTTCGCCGGCGTTGGCCCGGTTTGCCGTGGCGGATATTCTGGGTCGCGCTATTCCCGATGACATCATGGCCGCCGGTCTGGACCCGGCGGCGCTGTCCCCTGCCCGCCCCACGTTGGTGGCATCATGATCGGGGTCGTCTGGGTTGCGGCGGGGCTGTTCCTTGCCTCGGGGTTGGCGGTGGCTTATGTCATCGGCGGCGCGGCGGTGCTGGGATTCTTTGCCACCGACAACGCGCGTTACCTGGCCATTTTGCCGCAAAAGGTGTTCTCGCAGATCAGCGTGTTTTCCCTGATGTCCATGCCACTGTTCATTCTGGCCGGAGAGCTGATGAACCGTGGGGGCGTCACCAAGGCGCTGATCGATTTCAGCATGTCGCTGGTTGGCCGACTGCGCGGGGGGCTGGGGCATGTGAACATCATGACCTCGGTGTTCTTTGCCGGCATATCGGGCTCGGCCATCGCGGATTCGGCGGCTTTGTCCAACACGCTGGTCCCCGAGATGGAGCGGCGGGGCTATTCCAAATATTACGCCGGTGCGATCACGGCGGCGTCTTCGATCATCGGGCCCATCGTGCCCCCGTCGATCATTCTGATCTTTTACGGCGCGATCATGCAGACCTCGGTCGCGGCGCTGTTCATTGCTGGGATCGTGCCCGGTTTGATCCTGGCCTCGGCGCTGTTTGCGTTGAACGCCTGGTTCGCCATTCGCGACGATCACCCCCGCCTGGAAAAGGGAGAGGCCCCGCCCATCGGGCGCTCGTTCGTGACAGCACTGCCGGCCATGGCCTTGCCGGTGATCATTGTCGGCGGCATTGTTCTGGGCTGGACCACACCGACCGAAGCAGCCGTGGTAGCAGTCGTCGCCGCGTTCCTGGCGGGGTATGCCTATGCCGGGTTCACGCTGGGCGACCTGAGCGAAAGCGTCAAACGTACCGCCGTTCTGACCGGGTCGATCTTTGTGATCCTGTGCGCGGCGGCGACCCTTGGACATCTGGCCGCGTTGGAGCGGGTTCCGCAGTTGATTGCATCCACCATTCAGGATCTTGGGCTGGGGCCTGTCGAATACATGATCGCGATGAATGTCCTGTTCATCATTGCGGGCATGGTCTTTGACATTCCGGTCGCGCTGGCGCTGCTGGTCCCGCTGTTGGCGCCCGTGGCCATCGCCAACGGGGCCGACCCGGTCCATCTGGGCATTGTCATCTGTTTCAACCTGTCAATCGGGCTGGTGTCGCCCCCCATGGGCGGGTGCCTGCTGGTGGTGTCGACGGTGACCGGGCTGGACTACTGGAAACTTGCGCGTCACGTGATGCCGTTTGTGATCGCGCAGATCGCTGTGCTGGCACTGCTGGTGGCGGTCCCTGATCTCAGCCTCTGGCTGCCGCGCCTGTTTGGCATTTGGTAGGGTAATAATAATTCCGAATTAAACCGGTGAAACAAATCGATTGGACGAAAGAACCTGCAATCTCCATCTTCTTACCAGACCCGGATCTGATGATCTGAAAACAGTTCCAATGGAGGACATGACGTGAGCTGGATAACACCCAAACTGACCGGACTGGCCGCTGTACTGTCTCTGGCACTTGCCCCCCCCTTGCCGGCGCAATCCGCCAAGATCGCACTGGACACACCGCGTGATCTGGAAAACTCGGGCAGCTATGTCTGGGCCCATGCCTTTGGCGAACACCTCAAGACCCAAGGGTTCGAGATCGAAGAGTTCGAGCGCGGCGCACTTGGCGGTGAAGCCGAAAAGATGGACCAGGTGTCTCAGGGCCTGCTCGAAGTGTCGCTGAGCGATGTCAAAGCCGCCGGTCAGCTGGACGGAACGATCATGGCGATGGTGCTGCCCTTTTTCTTTGACGATGTGGCGCAGCTGGACCGCGCGTTGATCGACAACGGCATGCTGGCGCGCATCAACGAGGCCACCACAGCCAAAGGCGTACGGGTGCTGGACGTGGCCCTGATCGGTGGCGGTGCCGGAATTTTCAACACCAAACACCCGGTCGCCTCGATGGCTGATCTGGGGGATTTGCGGATGCGGGCGCTGGACGATGTGCAGATCGCAATCTTCAAGACCTGGGGATCGATCGGTACGGTTGTTAGCTGGGACGAGGTTCCCAACGCGCTCCAAACCGGCGTGGCCGATGGCTATCTGAACCCGCCCATCGTGCCGCTGATGTTCGGGCACACCAGCTTTATCAAGCATTTCACCGATGCCAATCTGGTGCCGTCCTCGCGCGCGGTTCTGGCGTCAGAAGACTGGTATCAAAGCCTGAGCGATGAAGAACGCGCACAGGTCGAAGCAGCGGTTGTTGCGGCGCGGACGGCGAACCGCGATTGGCTGGGTCAGCAGGGCGCGGTCATCGACAAGCTCAAGGCGTCGGGCATCACCATCACCGCACTCAGCCCCGAGGCGCGCGCCGAATTCCGGGCGGCAACCGAGCCGCTGTATGGTGTACTGCCGCTGCCCGAGGGCGCGCTGGACGCCTGGAAAGCAGCCGTGGCGGAGTAACGGGGATGCGGGCGGCGGCACAAACACTGGACAAGCTCTCATCGGTGTTGAACCGGCTTGCAATGACAGGTGCCATGATCGGAGTGATCCTGTTGGTGCTTATCGCAGGCTGGCAGGTCGTCGCCCGTTACCTGTTGGATCAGCCCCCCGTCTGGACCGAGGAATTGGCCCGTTACACGATGGTCTGGGCCGGGGTTCTGGGGGCGTCCTGCGCCTTTCGTCTGCGCGCCGACCCGTCGCTGTTTCCGGCCATGCAGGCCCGTGGCGGGATCTGGGCCATTCTGCGGGCCGGGGCGACGATGGTCTTTGTGGCACCGATCCTGTGGTTTTCGGTGTTCGGCGCAAACATGAACCCCGCGCGCGGCTTTATTGCCCGCCAGTCGGGGCGTCAGGCCGAAACCATGGATCTGTCGATGATCGTCTTCGCGATCGGCATTCCAATCGCTTTTGCAATCATCACCGTTCACGTCGCGGCCCAATTGGCCAAGGACCTGAGCCGGGACTGAACGGACATCAAGGACATCAAGGACATCAAGGACATCAAGATGAAACTCCTGATTGCCGGTCTTGCGACCGAAACCAATACCTTTTCCCCCATCCCAACCGGGCGGCTGTCCTTTGAACAGGCGATGGTCACGCGCACCGCGACCGAGCAGCCCGGCAACCTGTTCAGCGCCCCGCTGATCGAATGGCGCACAGCGGCCGAGGCGCACGGATGGCAAGTGATCGAAAGTCTGACCGCAGTGGCACAACCCGCCGGCCCCACGGTGCGCGAGGTGTATGAAGGGTACCGTGACGAAATCCTGGCCGATCTGGAAACCCACCGGCCCGACATCTTTCTGATCTCGATGCATGGCGCGATGGTGGCGGATGGTTATGACGATTGCGAAGGCGATCTGACGGAACGCGCGCGCGCGATCCTTGGCGGCAGGGCCGTCATCGGGCTGGAACTGGATCCGCACAACCACCTGACCGAAAAGATGATCTCCAACGCTACGTTGATCGTGAGTTACAAGGAATACCCCCATGTCGACAGCCCGGACCGGGCGCGCGAGCTGTTCCAGATGGCGGCAAATACGGCGACAGGCAAGGTAAACCCGGTGATGGCCATGGCCGATTGCCGGATGCTGACGATCATCGAAACGATGAAGGAACCGGGGCAAGGCTTTGTGCAAGCGATGAAAGACGCCGAGGGCATGGATGGCGTTCTGTCGGTGTCCTTGACCCACGGATTTCCCTGGGCGGATGTAGCCGATGTCGGGGCCCGCATGCTGGTGATCACAGATGGTGACACCACCAAGGCCACGGACACCGCCGAACGCTTTGCCGCTGATCTGTGGTCCATTCGCGAGGGGTTGCGCGGGGTTTATCCCGACACTGCAACCGCGCTGGACCGGGTGGATCGGGCGACCCAATTTCCGGTTGTTCTGGCCGATATGGCCGACAATGCCGGCGGCGGCGCGCCAAGCGATTCCACCTATTTCCTGCAAGAAGCGTTGGATCGCGGGACAAAGGACATTGCCTTTGCGCTGTTCTGGGAGCCGGTTCTGATCAGCATGTGCCAGAACGCCGGTGTCGGCGCGACGATGCGGGTGCGTTTGGGCGGCAAGATCTGCGCGTTTTCGGGCCATCCGATTGACCTGACCGTCACGGTCCGCGCCATCCGCGAAAACATGAGCATGAAACTCGGCGACACCGAGATGGAGATGGGCACGGGCGTCTGGCTTGAGGCGGACGGGGTGCATGTCATCCTGTCCTCAGAGCGCACCCAATGTTTCAACCCAACGGCCTTCACCGATCTGGGACTGGACATCACGCAGATGCGCGCGTTGGTGGTGAAGTCGACCAACCATTTCTACGCCGCCTTTGCACCAATCGCATCAGAGGTTGTTCATGTGCGTGGACCGGGTATCGTGACACCAGATATGACCATCATTCCATTCACCAAACGTGATACCAATTACTGGCCACGGGTTGAAAACCCCTTTGCCGCAGTCGCTAAATAGAGAGGTTACCCATGAGTGTTTCCCGCATCGGTTCCCAACCGGTCCTGCCCAATGGCGCAACTGTGCCACTTGTCCCTGCCACCCGCGCCGCCGGGCTGATCTTTTGCTCGGGGGCTTTGGGCGTTGATGAGAGTTTCAAGCTGGTCGACGGCGGTATTGCCGCGCAGACCACACAGGCCATCGCCAACCTGAAATCCGTTCTGGCACAGGCCGGGGCCGATCTGTCCCATGTCACCAAGACCACCGTCTGGCTGACCGATCTGGCCAATTTCGCCGAATTCAACGCCGCCTATGCCGCAGCGTTTGGCGCAGACATACCGGCACGCTCCACGGTCACGTCGGCGCTCGCAATTCCGGGCGCGCTGGTCGAAATCGAAGCCATCGCGGCTGACCCGAACGCCTGATCCACACGCCTGACCCATTTGCTCTAGGAGCACCCCAGATGAGTGAACACCTCCGCGCCAAGCGCCTTGAAATGACCCTTGATGACCGCCTGTCGCAAGACGAAGGCTGGGTTTACATGACCGGCATGCAAGCGCTGGTGCGCCTGCCGATCCAGCAGCGCAAGCGGGACACGGCAGCGGGGCTGAACACGGGCGGTTACATCTCGGGCTATCGCGGATCGCCTGTCGGCACCTATGACATGAGCCTTTGGCAGGCCGAAAAGGAGCTGAAAGCGCACAACATCCACTTTCAGCCCGGCGTGAACGAGGATCTGGCCGCCACCGCCACATGGGGCGCGCAAATGGTGGGCCTGTTCCCCGGTGCCCGCGTGGATGGCGTGTTTTCGATCTGGTACGGCAAGGCGCCGGGCATGGACCGGTCGATGGATCCGCTGCGCCACGCCAATCTGGCAGGCACCAACCCCAAGGGCGGCACGCTGTTGTTGGTGGGCGATGACCACGGGGCCAAATCCTCGACCGTGGCGTGTTATTCGGATCTGAACTTTGCGTCGCTTGGCATGCCGTTGCTGGCCCCGGCCAATGCACAGGACGTACTGGACATGGGCCTGCACGGGATCGCGATGAGCCGCTTCTCCTCGACCCTGGTGGGGATGAAGCTGGTGACCGATGTGGTCGAAGGCGGTGGGTCTGTTTATGTGGCCCCCGACAGCCCGCAGATCGTCACGCCCGATGATACCGGGCTTGAAGACACCTCGATCAAGCCGTTTCAGCCCATTTTGGATCAGGAACGCAAGCTGTGGGACGTGCGGTTGCGCAAGGTGCTGGAGTATGCCCGCGCCAACCACCTGAACCAGATTCAGGGCGACACAGGCGCGCGCATCGGCATCGCTGCTGCGGGCAAGTCGTGGCAGGATCTGAACCAGGCGCTGGCCGGGTTGGGCTATCGTGATGGAGCGATTGCGGACATACCTGTCCGGCTGCTTAAGGTCGGCATGGTCTGGCCGCTGGATGACGTGGTGCTGCAAGAGTTTGCCCAAGGGCTGGACACGATCATCGTGGTCGAAGAAAAACGCGCCCTGCTTGAAGATCAGATCCGCTCGGCGCTTTATGGTTCGGACCTTTCCCCGCGCATCGTTGGCAAGACCTATCAGGGTCGGCCCTATTCCGCCAACGAAGGCGAATGTGCCTTTCCGGGCGTGGGTGAGATCACCCCCAACCTTGTGTCGCAAGTGATCGTGCGCACTGCAAAAGATCTGGCACCCGACAGTGCCTTGCAACTGCCCAACCGTCCCGACGCGCCTCCGGCTATTGGCGGTGGGGCGGTCCGCCCGCCGTCGTTTTGCGCGGGCTGCCCCCATGGGCGGTCAACGCGGGTGATCGACGGCAGCCGCGCTTTGGCTGGGATCGGGTGCCACACGATGGCGGTGTTTCGTGATCTGTCCAAGACCAATTCGATCAGCCACATGGGCGGCGAAGGCGCGATGTGGCTGGGGCAGTATCCGTTCACAGATGAGGCCCATGTCTTTGCCAATATGGGCGACGGCACCTATTTCCATTCCGGCCTGATGGCGATCCGCGCCGCCGTGGCCGCCAAGGCCCCGATGACCTACAAGCTGCTGCACAACGGCTTTGTCTCGATGACGGGCGGACAGCCCCATGATGGCGAAATCAGCCCCGAACAGATGGTGGAACAGATCCGGGCCGAGGGTGTCGAACGCATCGCCTTGGTGACGGATGAGACCGATAAATTCAACGGCAAGGCGTTGGGCTACGGCGTCACGGTACACCCCCGGACCGAACTGGAATTGGTGCAGGCCGAGTTGCGCAAGCTTCCCGGCGTGACCGTGCTGATCTTTGACCAGCCCTGCGCGACCGAGCGCCGCCGCCTGCGCAAGCGCGGCAAATGGGTGGACCCGGACAAACGCGCCTTTATCAACCCTGCGGTTTGCGAAGGCTGCGGCGATTGCTCAACCGTTTCGGGCTGCATGGCTATCGAACCGCTGGAAACCGAATTTGGCCGCAAGCGGCAGATCAACCAATCCTCGTGCAACAAGGATTTTTCCTGTGTCGAAGGGTTTTGCCCCAGCTTTGTGACCATAAGTGGCGCACAGCCCCGCAAAGCCAAGGCAAGCGACGTCACCATTGATGACAGCCACCTGCCGATGCCTGCAGCGCGTCCGATCGACGGGTCCTGGTCGATCCTTGTGTCCGGCATCGGCGGCGCGGGGGTCGTGACCGTGGGTCAGACGCTGGCGGTCGCGGCCCATGCCGATGGGTATTATTCCTCGAACCTGGACATCACCGGTCTGGCCCAGAAATACGGCGCGGTGCATTCCCACATCAAGATCGCGACCGCGCCCGAACAAATGCGCGCAACCCGGATCGCGGCGGGCGAAGCAAACGCCATGATCGGCTGTGATCTGGTGGTGGCCGCCGGGGACGAGGCGCTGTCCAAACTGACACCGGGCAATTCGGTGGCCGTCACGGACACCACGGTGGTTCCCACATCCGAATTCTCGCAAAACCCGGACTGGACCCTAAGCGGGGACGAACAAGTCGAACGCCTGACCCGCATGCTGGGTGATGATGTCGTAGCTCTGGACGCTCAGACACTGGCCGCCAAGCTGATGGGCGATCAGGTCTTTGCCAACATGCTGCTTTTGGGTGCGGCGTGGCAGCAGGGCGGTGTTCCGCTGTCGCTTGAGGCGCTGCACCGGGCGATTGATCTGAACAGGGTTGCGGCCGAGAAAAACAAACGCGCCTTCGCGCTTGGACGTCTTGCTATTGCCGAGCCCGAAACCGTTGACCGCATGTTGGGACCTCAGGCGCCCGTGCTGCTGGACGACCGCCGCGAACAAAGCATCGAGGATGTCGTTGCGCATCGGGTGGGTGAACTTGTCGACTATCAGGGGCAAGATCTGGCCGATCGTTATTCCGCCATGGTGGCCCGTGTTCGCGATGCCGGATTAAGCACTGCGTCGGTCATGGCTGTTGCCCGAGGGTACTACAAGCTGTTGGCCGTCAAGGACGAATGGGAAGTCGCGCGCCTTTACTGCAAGCCCGATTTCAAAGCCTCGCTCGAAGCCGCATTCGAAGGCGACATGGAACTGACCTTTCATTTTGGGGCCTGGCCCTATGGCGGCACGGATCCCAAAACCGGCCAACCGGTCAAAGGGCCGGTCAAAGGCAAAACCGCGATGCGCTTCTTTGCCCTGATGAATCGGTTCCGGGGATTGCGCGGCACCCGCCTTGACCCGTTCCGCAACAGTGACGAGGCTGCGCTGGCGCGCCGGATTTTGGCAGATTATGAGGCGGATATCGAATTTGCACTGGATCATGCCACAGCGGGTACTGCGACCGAGGTGGCCGAGTTGTTGTCCTTGCCCGACCAGATCCGCGGCTATGGCCACGTTCGGCAGCGCCACGCAGAAGCAGCAGCAAAGCAAAGAGGAGACGTTCGCCAGAGAATTGCGATACGCAAAACCGAAGTAGCATAGAGCTGAGAACGCAAATGCAAGCGGGTGAGCTGCTGAACTCATATTCAAAGGTTGTCAAAATCCTAAGTTGAATTTGCCTGCTGAATAACCTGGTTTTTGTAGCAAGACTTGATCAGCAGGCCATTCGCAATGCCACCGTCCAGAATATATTCCACGCCTGCTCGTTGACTTCTTATGCCAACCAAGACCCCCGGCGTTATCAGGTCAGGAAGGGAAACATTTATCGTGGCCATGACACAAAAAGGGGGGGCTGGCAAAGTTTGTTAATATTGCCTCACAACCCTGCATCGTCAAGCTGCTCCTTATCCGGCAAGTCACCCAGGCTCTAAAGTCCGAAGAACACCAGGAATCGCTCGGTCGTCACAAATGTGCAAGGTGCGCCGCGTCTAGGAGCCCGCGGCCCTGTCCCAATCAACCCGCGCGCATTCAGCCGTCCGATCAAATCGCGGCTGATGTCCTTGCCGAAAATGTCCCCGAGCCCATCCCGCGTGATCGGCTGGTGATAGGCAATGGCGGCCAGGACGGCGACGTCGAATGGTTCTGTTGCAAACGTTTGACCATTGGAGCTGGGCAGGTTAGGCGGTGGCCGGCCAACCGTATTCACCAGTTGAAAGCCAGCTCATGATCTCCTTCAAAGGAGCACAATATCCGAAGGATGTTATCCTCTTTGCGGTGTTCTTCTACGTTCGATACGGTGTTTCATACCGGGATCTGGAAGAAATCATGGCCGAGCGTGGCGTTTCGGTTGACCACACTACGCTGAACCGTTGGGTGACACGATACTCCGGTGCCATTGCTGATGCAGCTCACGGACGGAAGGGATCGTGTGACCGATCCTGGCGAATGGATGAAACTTATTTCAAGGTAAAAGGTTCGTTGGTTTATCTCTATCGAGCGGTCGACAAATACGGCAAAACGCTCGATTTCATGCTTTCCCTACGCCGAAACAAAGCTGCTGCGACAAAGTTCTTCGCAAGGATGTTGGAGATCAATGGATTGCCGCGGAAGATTGTGATCGACAAGAGCGGTGCCAACACCGCCGGCATCAAGGCCATCAACAAAATGCTCAAAGGCTTTGGCTGCCCGATCCCAATTGAGATGGTGAGGCGGAAATACTTGAACAGTATTGTGGAACAGGACCACCGTTTCATCAAGCGGCGCACGCGGCCAATGATGGGGTTCAAGGCCTTTGCTTCAGCAGCGGCAACGCTCGACGGAATCGAAGTGTCGCACATGATCCGCAAGGGGCAACTCACGTCCGGACTCTGCCCATTTCAGCAGTTCGCTGAGCTCGCCATCTGACTCACAAGCAATTGTTGAAACAATTCAACGGGCTCAAATCTTTGCAACAAAACCCCTGACGCTGTACCTGGCAATGGACGGTGCCTATCGGTACTACGTCCAACGCCAGATCCATGGCCCCCCCCGACCTGCACGAAGTCTCACGCCACATCGACCAGATCCTGAACGCCCTCTGTTCAATTGAACACATCTGATGGTATTGCCAAATTGTCGGCATGGCTTGTTCTGGGTCCATCGGGATGAAGGTTCCCGGGGTTAGTGAGCTCACCGGGTATCTGGAACGGCACTGTCAACTTAACTGGCGCAGGTCGGCGCTTGCTTCACCGCAAATCCGCGGCACAATCACTACAACCAGATGAGCCAGATCCTCTCACAGATCAGGTGACCATCTGTCCAAAAATTCCTGACCACGGACACATTTAGGAACAGAACGGTCGATGAGCTTTGGTTCGATCCGGCTATCCTTTGGATCCGACATCAATGCGGTCGTGCAAAAGCGGAATATCCAAATCCACTTCGCACTCCAACTCCTGGGCGTATCGATGGCCAGCATAGATGGCCGCTGCGATGATCCCGGGCGCCTCACAATCCCCAATCCGTGTTAGGCTAAAGGGTCGTTTTTCGTCTTCTGGGCGAAGGCATAGCGCTTTGTACAAACAGTCATTTGGCTTGCGGGCTGTAACCATTACAATGTTCTGGACAGGCAGCTTTGTTTCACGACCACTGTAGACGCAATTCAAAGAGGCCGCATCGCCCGAAAAATGTGTCAAGCTGTTTGAGGGAAGAATGTCGATTCCAAGCCGGTGCAATTGCGTTCGAATGCGCCACCTTTCGGATGTCTTTCCGGCCCAATCCGACACGCTATCAGATGATGTAGCCAAAGTGACGGCATGCCCCTCAGCACGTATCCGCTCGGCGACGACACTTGCCATGTAGTAGCCATCACCATCGAAAACCAAGGTTGGCCCGTTTGGCAGGTTCCCGTCCATGATGTCGTCTGGTGTAAAAACACGGGTCAAAGCTTCACCGCTCGCAACTGATTGATAGCATTCGTCGTCGTAGTATTCTTTACGCCAGCTTGCACCCGTTGCAATTGCAACGTGGTCAGCCTCGACCGAGATCACGTCATCAACGGTCAGTCGGCTTTCGCGAAAAACTTCAACGTTAGGCATTTCGAGCAATTGCTGCTCGCGGTAGTCCTTGACCCGGATGTATTCGCTCATCCCAGGCAAAGCTGCTTCGCGCGCGATACGCCCGCCAATCTCGCGAGTGGCTTCGGCCAACATGACATCATACCCGCGCGCACCAAGGGCGCGGGCGGCTTCCAAACCCGCAGCACCCGCGCCAACAATCAGAACGCGGGCGTCCGACGACTTTTTCCTGATGATCTCGGGATGCCAATCCTTGCGCCACTCCTCTCCCATCGTTGGGTTTTGGGTGCAGCGCAGCGGAACACCGATGGAGTCACTGGCGTAGCATACGTTGCAGCCAATGCACTCGCGTATGGCTGACAATCGACCTTGTTCGATCTTCTTGGGTAGGTAGGGATCCGCTATCGAGGGCCGCGCCGCGCCGATAAAATCGGTGATACCTCGGCGAACCTGGCTGACCATTGTGTCGGGCGATGTGAAGCGGCCCACAGTGACCACTGGCTTGTCCGTCACCGACTTAACCCACTGCATATATGGCTCTAACGCGCCTTCTTTGACAAAGCGCGACACACCCATTTCAAGCGAATAGTCCGCAATGTTGATATCCCAGAGATCCGGCAGATCCGCGAGCATTTCGAACATCTCGCGGCGTTCACCAAATATCGGCTGATTGTCCTCGCCAATCTCTTCATCCGCCGAGAACCGCACTGCAACCGCACAGCGGTCACCCACCGCATCCTTGGTTTCTTCAATCAACTCGCGCGTCAGGCGCACGCGATTTTCCAAGCTGCCGCCATACTCGTCGCTACGTGTGTTCACACGCGGGTTCAGGAAGTTCGAGATCAGGTAGCCATGTGTTGCATAGACATAGACCACATCAAATCCCGCCTCTCTCGCCCGGAGTGCTGCTTTACGATGCCACCGGCGCAGGTCCTTGATGTCTTGTTTGTCCATGGCACGAGTCTGGAACGGGTGCCCCTTGGCGTTCGGCAGGCTGTCGACGTCCATCCCGGGCAATCGCGAAAACAGATTGTTTGCATTGGCACCGCCATACCAAAGCTCGGCCCCTGCTAGGCTTCCGTATTCGTGCACGGCATCTGTCATAAGGGTATGGGCGCGAACATCACTGTCATCCCAAAGAGACGCATAGGGGTGCGGCAGGTCGTCCGAGGAGGGGTGGATCGAGTTGTATTCCGTGCAGACCACCCCCCAGCCGCCTTGCGCTTTGACCTTGCGCATCGCCGCAAGCGTTCGCGGATATTGCCACCCCATGCCCGTACAGTGAGGCACCTGGAAAAAGCGGTTCGGAGCTGTCACCGGTCCAATTTGAACCGGTTCAAATAGAATGTCGTAGCGGGGATCTCGACCCATTGTGTCTGGTCCTTGCTTATCTTTGTTCACTGGATGACCGGTTCAGATGGCTGGGAACACAGTGCCTGCCAGGTTTATGCGTCTTGCTTGAACTCCGGCATTTGGAAGTGCTTGGGATAGACTTTAGACAAGAAGGCCGTGATGTGATCGCGGGCTTCTAGGCGTCCGTAGTTTTCTGGATACGCCAGCAACTCAAGCCAAATTCCGTCGTAAAGCGCCTCGAGAATGTTGGCGACTTGTCGTGGTGGAAGACCCTGATACGCGCCTTCCTCCCCGATCTGCTGACATAGATCCTGGGCAATGGTATAGCGTTCCCGATCGATATCCTCGATCAGCTTGCGATAGACCTTGCGCCGTCCAGCTTCACCGAAGAATGCAAACCAAACAGCAAGCTTTTTAGGTGTGCATATCCGCGGATGAAAATGCGCATCCACAATGGCCAACAGCTTGTCGGATGCAGACATGCCCGCGCTTTCAAACGCGGCCAGCCACTGTTCGTGATGCTCCTTAGCCAAATACAATAGCGTTTCTTCCAGCAGATTTTGTTTGGACTGAAAGTGGAAATTGACGATCCCCATCGACAAGCCCGCGCTTTCCGTCACCGTCGACATGGTGGTGCCACCAATTCCATTCCTGGCAATTGAATCGATGGTTGCGTTGATTAACTGCTGGCACCGCACTTCTTTGGACGCGGTGCGGCGGCGCGCGTTGGTCTTTGGACTGGCTTCAATAGATTGGCTCATACTAGCCCCTCTCAATTTCCCCGTGCGCAGGTCATTCAGCGCTTGAGCCAAATCGCTGTCCGATCCGGCACCCATGAAAGGAACCCGCTCCAAGCATATTGCATTGATTGAATGCTCATTCAATAATGAGAGGAAAAACTTTTCATCACAACACCAAGGCCAACGTGACTTGATACTTAGAGTTCAGCCCAGAAAGTGAAAACCGGATCATGCACCAACGAGATGACTCTGCGATGCGACTGACCCAGAGGTTCAATTCGATCCTCGATGGCCGCCCATGCTCGATCCGCCTGGGCCTGATCGCGAAACTCGATCACTGCCATCAGAGAATGCTGGCGTTCTTCGTCCGTGTCATAACCACTGCTCGGCACGCGTTGGCACAAAGGTGTACCTTTCTTGGCCAAACCACTGCTGATCAAGACATCAACAAAGCTGTTCCACGCTTGCTCGAACACCTCCAGCTCGACGGATGGTTTCAGATCAAACTGGTTCAAAAGCCTGGGCATGGTGTTGTGTCCGCCTTGGTGAGTTCCCGAAACCCAAGCTATGCCTATCCTGCGTCAAAGCAAGCACCAGAGGTTCACAGATGATCCGAAACGAGAACCCCGTAATTGCTAACAGTCTGTGGTCGGCAACGACCAAATATATGGACAGCTACCCCGAATTGAACGGCGAACAGCAGGCAAATGTCGCCATCATAGGCGCTGGTTTTACCGGGCTTTCAGCTGCCTTGCACTTGGCCGAAGCAGGCGCCAGCGTCACCCTGATTGACACCCAACATCCCGGTTGGGGTGCCTCTGGCCGCAACGGCGGTCAGATCAATGTGGGCCTCAAGGATGGTCCAACGGGAATAAGATCGAAATTCGGTGACCATTGGGGACAGCGGATGATCCGCATGGCCGGGGATGCGGGCGATCTGGTGTTTGACCTGATCGAGCGCCATCAGATCAATTGCGATGCCAAACGTCCCGGCTGGCTGCGGGCCGCACATACACCCAAGACGCTGCAACAGCTACATGAGCTGGCCGAAGATTGGGACAGACATGGCGGCGGCATGAAGAAGCTTGATCAAGCCGAAATGCAGCGCCTGACAGGAACAGAAGCTTACATCGGAGGTGTCTTGGACCGGCGTGGCGGCGTGTTGCATCCGCTGAACTATGCCCTTGGACTGGCAGATGCTGCGCATCGCAAGGGTGTGGCAATTTACGGCGACACTCGAGCCGAGCACATACAGGCGAAAGGCAGCAGATATAAGGTGAAAACGCCAAACGGAGCCATCGTGACGGACAAGGTCCTGATCTGCACGAACGCCTACTCTGGCGATCTTGATCCCAAGGTCGCCAGATCTGTCCTGCCCGTCCGATCGGTGCAGGTGGCGACGCCTCCGCTTTCGGACAACATTCGCCGGTCGATCCTGCCCGAAGGCAACGCCTTGTCCGACGCACGCCGTCTGTTGCTGTATTTCCGACAAGACGCTGAAGGTAGATTTCTGATGGGAGGGCGCGGAACCTACAATGATGGATCAACACGCCGACAGATTGAGCAGCTAAAGCGCATCTCGGTCGAGCTGTTTCCGCAACTTGCCGACGTTGAGTGGGACTACGCGTGGGGCGGTTTCGTTGCGCTCACAAGGGACCACTATCCGCACCTGCACGAGTTGGCCCCTGGGATCTACGCGGGACTTGGCTACAACGGGCGCGGCGTTGCCATCGCCACGGCGATGGGGCGCGTGTTGGCGCGTTGGGCTGCCGGAGAATCCGCCGAAGAACTGGATTTCCCTGTTTCACCCCTCAAGCCACTGCCGTTATCTTTCGCACGGGAAACACTGGTTGAGGCCGAGATCCTGCGCCTTAAACTGTTGGACAAACTGGGTCTCTAGCGAAGCAAGTGCACCACCTACACTCGAGAGAAAAAGCGATAGCTCAGAGCGACAGCCGCCAACCCCA
This sequence comes from Tropicibacter sp. Alg240-R139, assembly GCF_900537075.1. Classification (GTDB taxonomy): domain Bacteria; phylum Pseudomonadota; class Alphaproteobacteria; order Rhodobacterales; family Rhodobacteraceae; genus Falsiruegeria. The sequence continues at coordinate 54,954 of NZ_UNRA01000009.1, read as the reverse complement.
GACCAAAGCCATATCCGATCCACACGCCATTAGGCCCCCAATCCAGTACAAACCCCAGAACGTAGCCAACTGGCAAGGCGATGATCCAATAGGAAAACAGCGTTATGACAACCGGGATTTGATTGTCCGTCATGCCCCGGAACACGCCCAACATCGTTCCCTGCACCCCATCTGCGATCTGCATTGCTGCAATCACCAGAAACATCGAAACCGCAAGCGCGACCACGTCGGCATCATCCGACAACCCCTGTGCCAACGGCGCGCGCGCCAGAAGAATACCCGTGATGACCAGGCTCATCCAACTGGCGACCACAAACAACGATGCCAGCACAATTGGCCTAAGCCGCTCTCTCTCATTCGCGCCAATCGCCTGCGCCACCCGGATTGAGATCGCAATCGATATGCCCATGGGGACCATATAAATGACATCACTCACAGCAGATACGATCTGATGCGCGGCCAGTGCTGCCGCTCCGAACCATCCCAGCATCAATCCAGCGACGGCATAGGCGGCACCCTCGCCCAGATACCCGAGCGAGATCACAGACCCTTCTTTGAGCTGAAGTTTCAATTCCCCCCAGTCAAAACCAGGTTGAGAAGGCACTCCTATCTGCTTGCTCCACCTCCAGAAAATCAAGAAAGCCAAAATCAACGAGAGGGTTTGGGAGAGCAGACTTGCAACGCCTGCCCCAAGCAAGCCCAAGCCGGACCATCCCGACACCCCGTGAATCAGCACATAGTTCGCCGGAACGTTGCAGCCGACAGCAAAAAACGCCAAACCAACACCGATCCAGGGACGATCAATAGCGTCGAACAACGCTTTCAAAGCATAAAAGATCGTAAAGGGAATGAGCAAAAGGCTCATTGACACCCAGTAACCGCCAAGCAATCCAAGAACTTCGGGCGGCTGTCCAATCCAAGCCAAAGCAGGCCTAACTGCCAGCATTGTTGCGGTGCCTAGACCACCGACTATTAGTGCCACGACAAGCACTACCCGTGTAGTAGCAACAAGATCCTGGTCGCTGGACTTACCAAACGCTTCGGCCATGCGAACGCCTGTCGCAGATACAAACCCGAACAACGCAGAATAGAAGATGATCAGCGCCGATGTGGTAATCGACACAGCCGCCAAAGGAAGCGTTCCCAAGGGGGCCACCATCACAGTGTCAACAACCCCGATCAAGGCCGCCGCCGCAAGCGATACGACAATCGGAAATGCGAGCCGCGCAAGATGCCGCGCCTCACGCAGCAAGCTGCCAGCGGGCGGCCGATCAGGCCCGATTGTCCGCTCTGCGGTCATAGTGTTTCACTTTCCGGCTGGACGCCGTCAGATGTCTTGAACAAGCAGGTCCGGTGCCAAGCGCGCAAGGCACGCCCATGCGGCTTGTTCTGCCTCTTTAGAACTAACGCTGCCGGGTGCCAGATGCAGGCGCTGCCAATACCCGTCTGTGAGAGTTTCCATCCATTCAGCCATCTGAACGGCGGCCAATGCGTCTTGTCCTGCCAGCAAGTCCTGCCAGATCGCGCACAGCGTCTCGCGCCGCCGCGCTTCGAAATGGCCGGCCACCTCGTCGTATTCCTGCTGAGACCGAAGCTCGCCCCAGAACGCATACCAAAGCGGAAGCACCATCGGGCCACAGGCGTCGGGATGAAAATCAGCCCGTATCAAAGCACGCAACTGTTCCGCAGGTTTACCCCCGGCTTGTTCCAGCGCCTTTGTCCAGTGATCTTCGTAGCGCTGGTACAAATCACGCAGTGCTTCAGTCAGCAGCCCCGCTTTTGACTTGAAGTAAAACGCGGCGACCCCCTGCGAAAGTTCCGCCTCGGATGCAACCGTCGCCAGAGTGGTTTTCGCCAATCCATGTGCAAGGATCGAACGGCACGCCGCATCCAACAGCTGCCGACGTCGACGGTCTGCGTTTTCCTTCCGCTCTTTGCGGGGGCGCTTCTGTTCTGCTGGGGCCAACTGCCAATCCTCTTGTCTGTGCGGACATCTACAGCGCCCACAAAACAGGCGTCAATGATCATAAATTTATTTGAGCGCTCAAATAAACTTTACGGAATCGCAACGCGCCTGTAAACAGAGTGCGAGGGGAGAGAGTTTTGACACTTGAGAGCAGATATGACGCGATCGTAGTCGGTGCTGGCCACAACGGCCTGACAGCAGCGGCCTATATGGCGCGCGCCGGGATGAATGTTCTGGTGGTTGAAAAAAACGACTGGATCGGAGGGGCCGCAGTTAGCAGATCGCTGCACGACGGCTGGACCTATTCGAACTGCTCGTATGTCTGCTCACTGTTACGGCGCGAGATCGCACGTGATCTCGATCTGCCGAAATACGGCCTGCAGGTCATCCCTTACGAAGGTGGAGCGAGCTTTACCCGCGATGGTGACCACTTTGCCTATTACTCGGACCACAATGCGCTAAGGCGCGAAATGGCGCGTCATTCTGCACGCGATGCAGATGCGTATCGCGCCTATTCCCAAGCAATCATGCGGCAGTGCCGGTTCATTCGCCCGTTCCTGTTGCGCGATGCGCCCGACCCAGCTTCTCTGCGCCCACGCGACCTTGGCGAACTCGCGTATCTGGTCAAGAAGGCGCACGGTTTGGGCAGCCGGGAGCTTGGCGAAACGCTCAAGTTCTGGACCATGTCGATTGGTGACTTTCTGGACGAGCACTTTGAAAACGACCTGATCAAGGCCCATTTGGCGGGGTCCGGGATTATCGGCACTGGCCTTGGGGTTTATTCGCCCGGAACCGCCTATGTCCTGTTGCATCACTATATGGGCGACATCGATGGTGGCATTGGCGCCTGGGGGTTTGCGCGCGGTGGAATGGGCGCAATTTCGAACGCAATTGCGGCCAGCTTCAAAGATCATGGCGGGACGATCCACACCGGTGCCGGGGTCGAGAAAATCCTGAGCAAAGATGGCCGAGTGCAAGGTGTGGCATTGGAAGACGGCAAGGTTTTCTACGCCCCTGTGGTTGCGTCGAACATGGACATCAAGCGCACCATCCAACACCACGTGGATACGGACGACCTCCCCCAGGATTTCACAAAGGCCGTGAACAACTTCAAAATTCGCGGATCCTCGGCCAAGCTGAACATCTCGCTTGATCAGTTCCCCGATTTTCCCGCCGCGCCGGAACACACCAGTTTTTTGCGCGGCGACATGCATGTTTCTGAAAGCCTGTTCGAACTGGAAAGGGCTTATGACGATTGGAAAGACGGTCGCTGGTCCGAGAAGCCTTACATCGACATGCTGATCCCCAGCCAAATCGACCCGACCATGGCCCCGACAGGCGCCCACATGATGACGGTCTTTGTGCAATACGCCCCTTATGACCTGAACATCGACGGCAACAGATCAGCTGACAATTGGACCGACGCGCAGCGCAACGCGATGGCCGAAACTGTGCTGAACCAAATTTCGGTTGCCTGCCCGGACATTCGCGATCGTGTGGTTCATATGGAGGTCCGTTCGCCGCTGGAAATTGAACGCGAAGTTGGCCTGACCGAAGGCAACATCTTTCAGGGTGAATTGACCTTTGATCAGCTGTTCTTCAATCGGCCTGTTCCCGGATGGTCGCAATACAGCCTGCCGATCAAAGGTCTGTACCTGTGCGGTTCCTCTGCCCACCCCGGCGGCGGAGTCATGGGTGCGCCCGGTGCAAACGCAGCTCGAGCAATCCTGAGGCACGAAACCCGGCACGGGCGAATGAAGGGGTACGCAGCATGAGCAATTACGATGCGATTGTCGTGGGCGGCGGCATAAACGGGCTCATTGCGGGTGCCGTTCTTGGCCGCAAGGGCAAGAAGGTCTGCATCATTGAAAAGGCAGGCAGCTTTGGCGGCATGGCCTCCTACGCCGTTGACGGAGGACCGTCGCTGGCACATGCGCTCTACAATCTCAGCCCACTCGCTCTCAAAGATACCGGAATTGATGCCGATCACGCGACACTTACAGGTCAGCAGATCGACACCGTTTCGCTTTCTAGTGACGGGAACCACATCGCCTTCAAAGAAGGCCGCGTCTATTGGAATGATGGAACCGAGCACCCCCAATCACAGGCGTGGCGCGAACTGACCCACAGGCTCAAAACCTATGGCGGGCTGTTGCGACAACTGGCCGAAGCCCCGCCACCAGGGGGGCACAGCGCATCCCTGTCACGGGCCAGATTTGCCGAAATGCTGCGTTTGGCAAAGTTGGGGGTCGGGCTGAAAAAACTTGGCAAAACAGAAATGCGGCGTTTCTTGCAGGTTGTCCTGTCCAATGTCTACGACATCGTTCTGGATGATCTGCCAGACGGACCGGTGGCCGGCATGCTTGCGGCGGATGCGATCAGGGGGGCGGCCACCGGCCCAAGATCACCGGGTACAGTGTTCAACCTGATCTATCGGTTGGGGCACGGTGGCACCATCACCCGGCCCGCTGGTGGCATGACAGCGGTGGTGGATGCATTGGTCGAGGCCGCGCGCGCAGCAGGCTGCACCATGCTACATGAGACTGAGGTGTCGCGCATTCTTGTCGATGAGGACGCCGTAACTGGCGTTCTGACCGCTGATGGCCAAACCCTGAACGCTCCAATGGTGCTGAGTAACGTCGCTTCACCGCTTACCTGCAAACTGACCGGACCATCCGTCTTCGACATCGAGACCACCCGCCGCATACGAAACATTCGCGCACGTGGCACGGCCGCCAAAGTGAACTTACGGTTGAAGGATGCATCTCCTCTTCCCGGATTGAAGGACGAGCTCAAAGGCGCGCGTCTGATTTACGCACCCTCTGCCGCCTATGTCGAAACCGCCTTCAACCCCGCAAAGTACCGCGAGATGTCCAAGGCGCCGGTCATCGAAGCAATCAGGACTGAACTGCCGGACGGATCACATTGGTTGTCTGCAATTGTCCAATACGCCCCATCCGATATTGAAGGCGGGTGGACACAATCCGCTCTGGATCAGCTGACCCAACTTACGATCGACACGCTAGACCGCGCCGTTCCCGGATTGCGCGATCATATCGTTGGCACTCAGACCATCACACCGGATCAGATTCAGGCCGCAACCGGAGCACCCGGCGGGCATTGGCACCACGCGGAAATGTCATTGGATCAGTTGTTGACCCTACGCCCCTCAAACGGGACGAGCCGCTACGCCTTTGGCCCTAAGGGATTGTTCCTGTGCGGAGCCGCCACGCATCCCGGCGGGGATGTTATGGGCCTTGCTGGGCGCAATGCTGCGCTTACGGCTCTGGAGGCGCTGAAATGAGCAACTTTGTCGATCCAAAACTTGGCCTGATTCCAGGACCATTTCACACCAAGCTTGCTGAACAGAACCGTGCTCGCAGTTGGTACGACTGGGCCGGGTACGCCGCACCGGGCATTCTGGACAGTATGGAGTTCGAATATTTCGCACTGCGCAACCAGTCTTCGCTGTTCGATATCTCACCAATGCACAAATATCGGCTCGCTGGTCCTGACGCCGTCGAAATGCTCAATCGTTTGGTCACCCGCGATGTCCGCAAGATCAAGAAGGGGCGTGTGGGGTATGCAGTTTGGTGTGACGAAGAAGGGTACGTCATCGACGACGGAACCCTGTTTCATCTGGCCGATGACGATTGGCGGCTGTGCTGCCAAGAACCCATGCTGACGTGGCTGCATGATGGAGCATGGGGTTTTGACGTCGCCATCAAAGACGAGACACACGACATTGCTAGCCTATCCCTGCAGGGCCCAACTTCTTTTGCGGTTCTCGAGGCGGCAGGTTTGGATATCGCCCACTTGAAACCGTTCGACATGATCCAAGTCGAGCCGGATCTCATGATTTCGCGGACAGGGTTTACGGGTGATCTCGGATACGAACTCTGGTGTGACTGGGGCAAGGCCGAGGCGCTTTGGGACCGAATTTGGCAAGCCGGTACGCATCAAGGCTTGCGCGCCATCGGGTACGAGGCCGTCAACATTGCGCGGATTGAGGCAGGTTTCTTAACGGCTGGTGTCGACTTTCAACCCGTTCATGCAACCGAGCGCTTGCATCGCGGCCAAACCCCATTCGAGCTTGGCCTGGGGTGGTTGGTCCACTTTGACAAGGGCCATTTCAATGGGCGACGCGCGTTGTTAAGCAAACAGCACACCCCAAGAAGCCTGTTGATACGCTGTGATGTCGAAGGGTTCAAACCCGCCCAAGGCGCATTGATTTACAATGGACGCAAACGAGAAGTTGGGCACATCACCTCAGGCATCTGGTCGCCAACGGCAAAGAAAAACATAGCGCTTGCGCATGTTCGCATGCCCGACGCGCAACGCGCGTCCAAGCTGAAGACAGAAATTTACACGCTGGAAGAAGGCAAATGGGACACCAGAATGGCGCGGCTTACGCCGGTTACGGACGCGTTTTTCGCCCCGCTACGCGCACGCGCAACACCCCCAGCCCGCACCTAACGGAGGAGCAGACATGAACACCCTAGGCAACACTCCAACTGATGGCGATCTTGTTGATTGGGATCGAGATCACAACCTGCACCCCTGGGCGGACACCGCTGGTTTCGGGGCCACTGAATACATGCGCGTGAACACTGCAGACGGCATCTATTTATGGGACGCTTCCGGAAAGCGCTACATTGATGGGCCCGGAGGAATGTGGTGCACCCAAATCGGCTATGGCCGTCAGGATATGGCCGATGCGATTTCTGCTCAGGTCATGCAGATGCCCTACGCGTCCCCGTGGTCATTCACAACCGAACCTGCAGCCGTCCTGGCCAGAATGATTGCAGAGCGTACTCCCGGCGACTTAAACACCGTGCATTTCACCACCGGGGGATCGACCGCCGTTGATACAGCTCTGCGCACCGCCCTGTTCATGAACAAGCGACTGGGGCGACCAGACAAGAAGATCATTATCGGACGCGAAAAGGGATACCACGGATCAACCTTCCTTGCCGCGACGGTCACAGGCAAGGAACGGTTTGAGAACAGTTTTGACAAGGCAGTGGACCTTGTTCGCTTTCTGCCAGACGTTAACCCCTACCTTCGCCCGGATGGAATGAGTGTAGAGGCATGGTGCGACGTCAAAGTCGCTGATCTGAAAAACCTGATTGCCGAGGTTGGCGCCGACAAGATCGCCGCCTTCATCGCCGAGCCGATCCTGTGCTCGGGCGGCGTCATCGTCCCCCCACTCGGCTACCACAAACGCACGCTCGAGATTTGCCGCGCACATGACATCCTATACATTTCTGACGAAGTGGTCACCGGCTTTGGGCGGTTGGGACACTGGTTTGCTTCCGAAGAAGTCTTTGGCATCGTTCCTGACATCATCACATGTGCAAAGGGTTTGACCTCGGGCTATCTGCCACTCGGGGCCTGCGTCATATCGGATGCCGTGATCAAACGTATTTCTGACGCGCCGGGTGATGACGTTTTCTACAACGGCTACACCTACACAGGGCACCCCGTCAGCTGCGCTGCTGCGATCAAGAACATCGAGATTATGGAAAGCGAAGACATCCTTGGGCATGTACAGCGCGTCACGCCGCACTTCAGGGCCAGACTGCAGCAGATCAAGGATCGTTTCCCGATTGTCGGGGATGTGCGTGGTGATGGTCTGCTGGGCTGTATCGAGTGCCGTCCAGACCTGAACGACCAAAGCTATGAAGCCGATGTGAAGTTCGGACAAAAGCTGGATGATGCCTGCGAAGAGCTGGGGCTATTGCTCCGCCCCTTCGGGAATATGGCCGTCTTCTCGCCGCCATTGATCATATCGCCGGATCAGATTGACGACATGTTTGACATCATGGAGGCCGGAATGGCGCGGGTCAGCGAAGGCTACGAAACCTCGTAGCCCTCGCCACTTGATCACCCGGGTTTCCGTCCGCGAATGTGATGGGGGCAGTGTTCTCCCGACTTCAGAACCGGCTGCATCGCATCCCAGATTTCGATCTGATGTTGGATGAAGTCTGCTCCGTGTCGCGCTTCCCATCTGGCGCGGTTCGGGCCCGTCAACTCGGCAAGCTCTGCTGCCGATACCTGGGCATACCAGAGGTTACGGTCGACCAGTTCCACAGCTTCAAATCCTGCCCCTTCCATCGCCACACGGTATTTTGCGGGCGAGGCCATCTGAAACTCCAGGTCCTCCATCTTCACGTAGTGGGCCATCTCGGGCGACATATCGCCATCGTGTTTGGTCAGCCAGTCAGACGCAGCAAAAGCTCCACCCGGTTTCAACACCCGCAGCACTTCCGCTGCCAGGGCTGCTTTGTCCGGGATATGGATAATGGAATCCTTTGAGAACACGACGTCAAATGTTTCAGCATCAAATGGCATTGGCCCAGGAGAGACTTCGATGATCTCAACTTTCGCCTCCAGGCCTGCGTCCCTGACCCTCAGTCGCGCTGCTTCGCAAACCGGCGCCTCGACGTCTATACCAGTGACCTTTCCGGCCCCCATCTTATCTGCCAATAGCACGGCGATGGCGCCCGAGCCGCACCCGATATCAAGGATATGTTTGCCTTTCAGGTCCACCCCTTCGACCACCCGAGCAACCTCGCCCGCACCACCGGGGGACAAGAACCCCTCTCCCCAAAGCTCTTCCAAAAAGTCGATGACCTGGCGGTCATAAAGGATTTCGTCCGACATGCTCTCTCCCCTATCGAGCCAACGCTCCGCAAACTTCACTCACAACACCAAAGATGGAACTCCAGCAGGCAACAAAGCACCCACTGCACACTTATTGATTATCTCATTCTGAATGGTCATTCAATCAGTAGACTTTCACATGCTGGATTGGTAACCAGAAACAACCGTTACAGCGGAGCCCGATCAAAATGGCCGACATGCTTCCAACACATGCGCAAACCGTCATCATTGGAGGCGGCTCAATTGGCACAAATACCGCCTACCACCTGACTAAGCTTGGCCATAGGGATGTGATCGTCCTGGAACAGGGGCAATTGACCTCTGGAACGACATGGCACGCAGCCGGGCTGATTGTGGCGGGCCTTCTGACATCAGAGGCGGAATGCGCAATCTACACCCACGGTCGCGACCTGTATGCGAACCTTGAGCAAGAAACCGGGATACCAACTGGCTTTCGCGATGTCGGCTACCTGCAGATCGCCACCAACCAAGAACGCCTTCATGAAATGCGCCGCATCGCAGCCTTTATGCGCAGGTTCGGGATCAACAACCACGAAATCTCCGTCTCCGAGGCACAGGACATGTTCCCCATCGGTGACTTGTCAGATGTCGTAGGAGCTTTCCTGATCCCCGAAGACGGGCGCGCCAACCCGGTGGACGTTACCATGTCGCTCGCCAAAGGCGCCCGAAACCGGGGTGCGCGGATTTTCGAAGGCGTACGGGTCGACGAAATCCTGGCAAAGAATGGAACCGCAACGGGCGTACGAACTACCGATGGGCAATCCATTGCCGCCGAGAATGTCGTAATCTGTGGTGGAATGTGGTCGCGCCAACTGGGGGCTAAACATGGCGTGAACCTGCCGCTTCAGGCGGCGGAACACTACTACCTTATCACCGAGAGCATTCCGGACCTGCCCCGCGATCTGCCCGTTCTGGAAGACCCGTCAACCTATACCTATTACCGCGAGGAAGTTGGCGGGATGATGTTAGGCCTGTTCGAACCCGGTGCCGCCGCCTGGAAATTGAATGGTATCCCGGACGAATGGCAATTTGGCGAAATCGAACCAGATTGGGACCGCATCGGCCCCGATCTTGAAAAGGCTTACTCCCGCGTGCCTGACACCATGAACTATGGGGTCAAGAAACTGTTCTGCGGCCCCGAAAGCTTTACCCCTGACCTGACCCCCCTTGTCGGACCCACGCCTGAGATGCGGAATTTATGGGTGGCGTGCGGCATGAATTCTCTGGGCATCTTGAATGGCGCGGGCACAGGCATGGTGCTGGCTCATTGGATGGTTGAAGGCGTGCCCCCGATCGATGTCACGGGGATCAACGTCAACCGTTTCTCGCGCGAGATGGCGACGCCTGCGTTCAGACGTGACCGAACCCCCGAGCTGTTGGGAAAACTCTTCGGGCAGCATTTCCACAACGAAAGCTTCAAAACCGCCCGCAACGTGAAGCGGTCCATTCTATTTGACCGGCTCAAGGACGCAGGCGCTTACTTCAGCGAAGGCAACGCCTGGGAACAGCCGGATTGGTTCGCGCCAACACCCGAACAGGCCAGGATCGAGGCATACAGCTGGTATCGTCAGAACTGGTTTGACTGGCACGCCGAAGAGCATCGCGCCGCCCGTGAGGATGTGGTCGTGATGGACATGACATCTATGGCCTGTTTCAGCGTCGAGGGACCAGATGCCTGCGCTCTCCTCTCTCGTCTGTCCTGTAACGAGGTCGACGTCGATCCGGGCCACGTGGTCTATACGGCTTGGGTCAATGAACACGGCGGCTTCGAGGCTGATTTGACCGTGACCCGACTGTCAGATCACAAGTTTTGGGTGGTTGTCGGAGAGAACTCTGCTGGCCACACGGAAATGCGCATGCGACGCCACATCCGTGACGGCGAAAACGTGGTGATCACGGACGTCACCGCCGGACGCTGTCAGATCAACGTACACGGCCCAAAATCCCGCGAGTTGCTGAGCAGGATCTCGGGCGCGGATCTGTCGGATAACGGGTTTCCGTTCATGACGGCGCGCGAGATCGATGTCGGTTACGCCGTCGTCATGGCCTATCGCGTGACCTTCATTGGCGAATTGGGGTGGGAGCTTCATGTCCCGGCCACCCAAGCGGTTCAAACTTACGATCTGATCATGGACGCTGGCCGCGACCTGGGTGTCCGCAATGCTGGGATGCAAACCCTGAATTCATTGCGCCTTGAAAAGGCTTATCGTGACTTCGGGATCGACGTGGACAACACCGACAATCCTATCGAGGCTGGATTAGGATTTGCCGTCAAACTGGACAAGCCCGGCGGCTTTATTGGCCGCGATGTATTGGCCCAGATCAAAGCCAAAGGTGTGCCACACACCCGGATGATGCAATTCCTTCTGAAAGACCCCGAGCCGCTGCTTTATGGCAACGAGATGATCTATCTCAACGGTCAGGAAGTCGGCTATGTTCAGGTCGGTGGATACGGGCACTCGTTGGGTGGCGCGGTCGGCATCGGGTTTGCGGAAAACTCTGCGCCCCTGACAGCGGACATCGTCGGATCTGGACATTGGCAGATCGAGATCGCGGACGAGAAGTTCGAAGCGATTGCTTCTCTCAAGCCGCTCTACGATCCCGAAATGAAAAAGATCAAATGCTGATCTGGTACCACCCTTACAGCGGGAAGTGCCTGGGGAAGAACCGCGACAGTGAAAGCTGGCAAACATCTCTGAATTCCCGCCGATCCGCCACCTTGGGATACAGCACCAAACTCAGCCACGCCCCGTCCGACATCGCCTCGACCGCGCGGGCCGTTTTGTCTGCATCAAGGTCGTCATAGCCGCCCTCGGCAATCAGCTCACCGCACAATCGCAGGATACGATCATACCGCTCGTTGTCGTATTTATTGTGAATCTTCAGATAGTTCGGGCGATACTTTGCCTGCCCCCAGAATGCGAACCACACGGCCAGCCGCTTGTGCGTGCAGATGCTTTTGTCAAAATCCGCGTTGACAATGGCCACCAACCGATGCGCCGGTGTCGGCTCTGCCTCATCATAGTACTTCAGCCAGTTTTCATAATGCTCCTGCGCAAGGAACCCCAAGGCCGCATCGTAAAGCGCCTCTTTGCTGGCAAAGTGATAGTTGACCACGCCATGCGATAGGTTCGCCGCTTCGGTGACATGTTTGAGTGTCGTATCCGAAAACCCGCGTTTCGCGATTGAACCAATCGCAGCCATGATCAGCTGTAACCGGCGGACTTCAGGGGGCTCAGTTCGACGTTTCTTCTGAAGCTCTTTGGCCTCCACTTTACCCCTCCTCTCGCTCGGCCATCTGCCGATCCAACATATCCGCTCTTTGCTGCCGGAACATCACGATGGCAGCGATTGCGACACAGATGGCGATTACAAGAATCATGATGGTCGCAAGCGCGTTGATATCCGGCCTGAGGCCTAGTCGAATGCGTGAAAAGATCAGAATTGGCAAGGTGTTTGCGCCGGGGCCGGTCACGAAACTGGCAATCACCAGGTCATCCAACGACAACGTGAAGGCAAGAAGCCAGCCCGAGATCAACGCTGGCGTCAATTGCGGGATGGTGATCGCGGTCAGAACCTTGAACGGCTTCGCGCCCAGATCAGCAGCCGCCTCCTCCAACGTTTGGCCCATACCGGTCAGTCGCGCCTGAATGGTGACGGCCACATAGGCCATGGAAAAGGTGATATGCGCGATGGTGATCGTGGCAAACCCACGTTCTGCAGGCCAGCCGATCAACTGATTGAGCGAGATGAAGAAAACGAGCAATGAAAGCCCGGTGATCACCTCGGGCATCACCAGGGGGGCAACCAACATCCCACCAAAAAGGGTCCGCCCCCTGAACCTGCCAAATCGGACCATCGCCAACCCGGCCAAGGTTCCAAGGGCCGTTGCAAAGGTCGCGTTGACTACAGCAATCTGCAAACTCAGGGACACAGCCTGCCAGACTTCAGGTGACTGAAACAACTCATAGTACCACCGCAAGGACCAACCGCCCCACACCGGCACAAGCTTTGAGTGGTTGAACGAATAGATCACCAACAGGACCATCGGAATATAGAAGAACGCCAATCCCAGGGTCAGCATAATCGTCAAAAAGCGTGAACGTTTACCGTACATCTACTGCTCCTCCGACGCTTTGCCCTGGAAATACTGAAACACCATGATCGGCAAGACCAGAATGAACAGCAGGACGATGGCAACGGCCGCAGCCACAGGCCAATCGCTGTTTCGGGAAAATTCGTTGAACAACACGCGCCCGATCATCTGTACATTGCCGCCGCCCAACAGATCGGGAATGACGTACTCTCCTGTCGCCGGGATAAAGACCAGCAAAGACCCCGCAATGATCCCCGGCATCGTCAGCGGCAGTGTAATCTTGAAGAACGTGTTTGCGGGCCGCGATCCAAGATCTGCCGCGGCTTCGTTCAAGCTGTTGTCCAACTTTTCCATCGTCGCATAAAGCGGCAGGATCATGAACGGCATATAGGTATAAACAATCCCGATGTAGACCGCGAATTCGGTATAGAGCATCCGGATCGGTTCATCGATGATCCCAAGCGCGATCAACAGGTTGTTGATTGTCCCCTGATCGGCGAGCAGCCCCATCCAAGAATAGACGCGCAACAGGAATGAAGTCCAAAACGGCAAGATGATCGCAAACAGCAAAAGCGGCTTCGCCACCGGCCCCGAGCGTACAATTGCATACGCAATGGGGTAGCCGAACAAGAGGCACAAAAGGGTCGAAGTTATCGAGATCTTCAGCGAGTTGACGTAGGTGTCAAAGTAAAGGCTGTCTTCCCAGATGTAGACAAAGTTATCAAAAACCAGCCGGATCGTGACGATCCCGCTGTCAGTCCATTCGACCAGCTTCGTGAATGGAGGGCTGGCAATGGCAAGCTCCGCCAAGCTGATTTTAGCCACGATAAAGAACGGAGCGAGAAAGAAGAAAAGTAGCCAGAAAAACGGGATGACGGTGATGATCTGGCGCCAGTGGCTTTGGATGCGACGCATCACCAGGGACACAAATGATCCCTGACTGGTCGGCGAGGGTTTGTGAGAAACATCCGTCATTTGCTCAGCAACATGGTGCTGGAGGATTCCCAACTGATGTTTACCTTGTCCTCCCAAGTGATCTGCTGCGTGGCATGCGTAGGACGCGTTTGATTGGGCCGTGTCACATCGAAGATGTCCCCATTGGGCAGCGCGACCTTGTAAATCGACGTCTCTCCCAGATACCCGATATCATCAATCACTGCCGAGACTTGATTGGGACCTATCGCCGCCTCTTCTGTTTTGGTGATACGAATTTTCTCGGGCCTCAAGGCAACCCAGATCTTGCTGCCGACCTTCACCGAATGACCGTGATCAATATAAACCTCGCAAAACTCGGTCTGCACCCGCACGTGATCCGCCCCATCCTCGGTTACGCGACCCTCGAATATATTGGCGGACCCAATGAAATCCGCAACAAAGCGGGATTCGGGGAATTCATAAATCTCGGTCGGTGTCCCGATCTGCTGAAACCGCCCGGCATCCATGACCGCCATGCGTGACGACAATGTCATCGCCTCTTCCTGATCGTGGGTCACGACGATGAATGTGACGCCCACTTTTTCTTGAATATTGGCCAGCTCGAACTGCGTCTGTTTGCGCAGCTTCTTGTCCAATGCGGCCAAGGGTTCGTCCAACAGCAACAGCTTTGGGCGCTTCACCAAGGCCCGCGCCAAGGCGACGCGCTGCCGTTGCCCACCGGACAATTGCTTGGGCTTTCGCTTTTTGAAGTCCTCCAATTCCACAAGCTTGAGAATGTCATGCACCCGATCCGCGATGTCGAATTTGGGAACTTGATCCTGCTCCAGCCCAAACGCCACGTTCTTTTCCACGGTCATATGCGGGAACAAAGCATAGCTTTGGAACATCATGTTGGTTGGCCGCTCATAGGCAGGAACATTCGCCATATCGACACCGTCGATCGTGATCGAACCCCCGTTCAGGTCCTCGAACCCGGCAAGCATCCGCAACAGGGTGGATTTCCCGCAGCCAGAACCCCCCAAAAGGCAGAAAAGCTCGCCCGGGTAGATGTCTAGATCGACATTATCGACGGCTGTAACCTCGCCGTACTTCTTGGTGACGCCTTTGATTTGAACCAAAGGCTGTTGTTCATTCTGGTCAAGCCAGGGCGCTGCACCGGAAGGTGAAGAAACGGTCAAAGTGGGCCTCGCAGTCTGCCTGAAAATAGTCGGACCGGCAGCAGCACCCTGAATTTGGGCGCTGCTGCCAGCTTTGCCGTGAGTGAGTTAGTTTCCGGCTTTGAAGTCCGTCCAGGTCCGGGTCTGCAAACGCTCGACCTTTGGCGGCAGAACTGCGGTAGTGTACATCTTGGCCACCTGATCCGACGTTGGGAACGCTGCGGGGCTGGACGTCACCGCCTCGTCAACCATTGGCTTGGCGGTCAGGTTAGCCGTGGCATACCAGGTAAAGTTGCTGTCGTTGGCCGCCACTTCGGGACGCATCATGTAGTTCAGGAACAGATGCGCGTCTTCCTTGTTGGCCGCATCCGCCGGGATCAACCAACCGTCAATCCAAAGCTGTGCCCGGCGCTCGCCTTCAGGCAGGAAGAAGTCCAGAACCACGCCTGTATCAGCTTCCTCTGCGCCAGACATGGCCAGCAGGCCGTCGGGACCCCAAGTGGTGGATACGCAAAATTCTTTCTGAGGCATCCGTTGATAGGCGTAGTTGTCAAAGGTTTTGATGTACGGACGTACCTCGGCCAGCATCGCGCCGACCTTCTCGTAATCTTCCTTGTTGGTGGAGTTGGGGTCCAATCCCATGTGCGCCAAAGCCATAGGAATGATGTCACCCGGTGAGTCCAGGAAAGAGACCCCGCATTTCGCCAACTCTTTCATGTGCGCCGGATCAAACACCATGTCCATCGTACCGATCGGAGCATCCGGATAGGTCTCTTTCACCAGCGCCTCATTATAGGTGACGCCGTGTGTTCCCCACATATACGGGATGAAATGCTTGTTGTCTGGATCCCATTCGCTTGCCAACTGCCCCATGATAGCGGGATCAATGTTCGCAAGGTTGTCCAGCTTGGTCACGTCCAGCGGCGCGACGATACCCGCTTTGATCAGCCGTGCCGTGTCACTGCCAGCGTGGCTTACAACGTCATAGCCGCTGCTGCCCGCAAGCAGCTTTGCATCAATCGCTTCGGCCGAGTCATACGGGTCGTAGATGACCTTGATGCCGTATTCCTTTTCAAAGTTTGCGATTGTGTCTTCTGCGATGTATTCCCCCCAATTCGTAACCTTCAACACGCGCTCTTGAGCAATTGCTGCACCCGAGATCGCCGTGGACGATGCGGCCAGCACGGATATCCCGATGGCTTTTCTGACTGAATTCATGGCTTCGCTTCCTCTCCCTGAGCGATGACTGCGGTTAGTCCATATGTTTTGATGACTGAATGACCCGAGAGCTCCCTTCCGAGTGGTTCTTGTGTCGAACGTCGCGCCCATCAAAACTATCTGACTGACCATTCAGAACGGTAGCCGCATGAATTTGCGCGTGTCAATGAAAGGTGTACCCAAATCAACCTTTCCAGCAAACACAGTCAATTTCTGCGGAATATTTCAAATAAATTGCCTAAGCTCTTACGTTGCAGCTGCCGACCGATCGGCCGCAAGAATCACTCTTCTGAATAGCCATTCAGTCAGAGGCAGTTGACTGAGCAGAAAAATTGAGAGACACCTAGACCCAACTGAAGGGCAGCGAGTCTCGCCAAAAAGCTCTTGGCACGTCAGGCCAGCCTCACCCGCCCCTTCAAGCCAAATCGACCGAAAGCCAAACCATAACGGACTCTGCAAATGCGTGATCATGCACGAAACACCGAAATCCCTGGGGATTGGGATCGCCGCGGTTTGCCGGGCTGGTGTTATCACAGCCCCGCTCTATTGGATTTGGAGCAAAGCGAGTTGTTCAAAACGCATTGGCAAATCGCATGCCATGTCTCTGACGTCCCCGAGGTTGGCAGCTTCCAGTGCTTCGACATGTGCGGCGAACGCGCGATCATTCTTCGAGACGACACATCCGAAGTGCGCGCCTACCTTAACATTTGCCGCCATCGCGGCTCGCGCCTTGTTGCCAAGGAACAGGGAAAATGCACAAACGCCTTGGTTTGCCCGTTTCATGGGTGGGTCTACAATCTTGATGGCACCCTTCGAGGCGCTGCACGCCCCGAGTCATTCCCTCAACTGGATAAGCACGAATTTGGCTTGAAACCCCTTGAGATGGAGGTCTGGCACGGTTTCGTCTTTGTGCGCTTCAAACCTGGCCCTCAACCCTCTGTCGCAGAACTTTTGGCGCCAATGGAGCAGGAACTTTCCGCCTACAGGATGGCCGAGCACGTCCCAACGGACGGCATTTGGACCGAAGAAACGCCCGTGAACTGGAAATCGATCCGAGACGTGGACAACGAAGGGTACCATGTTCCACTGGCGCACCCCGCGCTCCAGGACCTCTATGGCTTTACCTACGCCGATGAACCGTATGTTGACGGCGTCTCGCGCTCGGACGGGCGCTTTACCCCGACCAAAGGGCGCAGATGGGCTGTTCGCAACTACAAGAAATTCACAAAACCTCAACCGCATTTGCCTGAACATCTGCACAAAACCTGGCTGTACTATGGGATTTTCCCAAACGCAGTGATTGCCGTTACGCCAGAGACAACTCTGTTTTATCAGGAGTTTCCGGTTTCCACCGACAAGTCGATCCTTCGCAGCGCCACGTATCGCAACCCCGTCGAAGATCGCCAGCAAAGAGCCGCGCGATACCTTGCCGCGCGCATTGACCGGGAAACCGTAGAAGAGGACATTCAACTGACAGTCTGGTCAAATGAATCCATGCAATCAGAGGCGTTCGAAGGGTTCTACCTATCCGATCTGGAGTACGGCGTGCGCTCTCATCACGATCACCTGCGGCGGGTCCTCCCGATATACAATGTTGAAACCGCACCGGACGAGGATGGGTTGGCTGCGCTGAACGCCTCCATGACGGGTGCGCCTGATCAGTGACCAAGGCCTCGACGCAAAACTCGGAAAACGAACACCAAAGAAAACTTCTGTTTGCAAAAGTCGGTGAACTCGGATCCGGATCCACGCGCTATGCCGCTGCAATGTTCTTCTATCAGGCCAACATGATGTCGGCTGACCTACTGGAGATCTATCGCCGGTGCAGCAAATTCGACGCCGAAGATCCAATTGACCTTGCCAAATATGAAGGCATCGATGTTTCAGAGTTTGCACTTGGCTTTACCTGACGTGCAAACAATCGACTCGCATCAAACCGCCGCCAACACAGCCACCGCAATAATGAACACCGGAGAGCCATCGGATGACCACGGACTATGACGTTATCGTCGTCGGCGCAGGCGCAGCAGGCCTGGCAGCCACGCAAACGCTTGTATCCGTCGGACTTTCGGTCATCTGCATCGAAGCCTCGGACCGCGTCGGCGGCCGCACACATACAGACACGAGCATCTTTGGCGTCCCCTTTGACATGGGCGCGCACTGGCTGCACGCGGAACACGCCAATGCTCTCAAGGCACCCGGATTGAACCTCGGCCTTGACCTGTACCCTGCCCCCGACAATGGCATGACATCCGGGCTAGAGGATGACGCCGTTCTTTGGGATGAAGTGGATGAAATCCAAGCTGCGGTCACAAAAGCGGCCCAAGTGGATCGCGAAGCTGAGGAACACTCCGGCAATTCCACAGACCGGTCTCTGGCGGATATCTTTGTAGACAAGGGTCCTTGGTCTTTCACTGCAGCAATGACTTTTGCGCTGTCGCTTGCGCGAGATCTACCAGACACATCTTTGCGTGACTTGGATGCATGGGAAGGCGGAGATGATTGGTTCTGCCGCGAAGGGTTCGGCCATCTGATCGCCCGTACCGCCACAGGATTGCCGATAAAGCTCTCCACCCCCGTGACGGACATCAAAGCCAAACCAGACGGCATTCAGGTTACGACTACCAACGGTAAAACCTCTGCCCAGGCCGTGATCGTAACCGCCTCTGTCGGCGTCCTGGCCGAGGATGTGATCCGCTTTGACCCCCCGCTCGACGCCGAGCGGCGCTCTGCGTTTGAACTGATCACAATGGGGGACTACAACCACGCGGGCCTGGTTTTCCAACCCGGCACGTTGTCCGTGCCCTCGGACACCTGGCTGACCTACCACCTTGAACCCGACAGCCATGGCGTGGCGCGCGGAGGAGGCTTTTTGTGCAACGTCTCGGGAACTGGCCTGACCAGCTTTGAAAGCTCGGGCAGTTTTTCACGGGATCTGCAGGAGATGGGCCCAGACAGCGCGATAGAACACGCGCTTGAAACACTAACCGGCTTTTTCGGCACATCCGTCAAACAGAACTTCATCAAAGGACACGCAACTGCGTGGCGCAAAGAGCCCTACGTGCGCGGCTCATATGCGGGTGCCAATCCGGGGGGCTACACGGCGCGAACGGTGCTGGGCTGCCCACATACCGAGCGGATACACTTCGCTGGCGAAGCATCCCACCAAAGCCAACAATGCTCAGTAAGCGGAGCACATCTTGAGGGCATACGTGCTGCAAGAAATGTGCTAACAGGACACTTCAAATTCTCTGGGGTCAGAACCCACTGATTTCTATCCAGCGGCACAGCTTACGGCTTCAAAGCCGACCAATTTGCAGGGTGTTGTCACGTTAGCTGCCGTTCGGTTGCTCATGTCAGCAATTAGAAGTAGGTGACATCGATGAAGTCATCATCAATCTGCTACAAGCGTCACCGATTTCCTCCTCAGATCATCGCGCACGCGGTGTGGCTGTACGTTCGCTTCAATCTTAGCCTGCGGGAAGTTGAAGAGATGCTGCTGCAGCGCGGGATCGATGTGTCCTACGAAACAGTCCGGCGTTGGGTCATCAAATTCGGGTCGGCGGTAGCTCGAAACCTGCGGCAGAGACACAACCGTCCAGGTGATGTCTGGCATCTGGATGAAGTTGCCGTGAGAATTTCCGGTCGCAAGTATTGGCTTTGGCGCGCGGTCGATCAGCATGGCGTCATGCTGGACGAAATCCTCCAACCGAGTCGGGACAAACGGGCAGCAAAGCGGCTGTTGCGTCGCCTGATAAAGCGTCTTGGTTTCATTCCTAAGCGGATCATCACGGACAAACTACGCTCGTATGGCGCCGCCAAGCGAGAGGTTGCGCCGGGTGTGGATCATTGGTCGCACAAAGGCCTCAACAATCGAGCTGAAAACAGTCATCTCCCTTTCCGAAAGCGGGAAAGGACGATGCAAGGCCATCGCTCTCCAGGAGGGTTGCAAAGGTTCGTGGCGACTCACTCAGCTATCCGCAATTGCTTCAGCGTCCCCGCTCGCCGCCGCTCCGCCTTAACAATTCGATATCACCGCCTCGAAGCAATTGATGCCTGGAATGCCGCCACTCAAGCAGCCTGAATTTCAAAAAACAGCATTCCTTGGCGGTCCGGGAGTTAATGTGACAACACCGTCCAGCGCACTGTTCTCCAGGATCAAGTGGAAGAAATCAGCGAAGTCGCAAGGGTATGCCGTCACTGCCATTCGTATTTGCCTGTGCATGACTGCCGAATGTTTGGACATTGTGGCACGCAGCTGACAAAGCAGGAACCTTGCTCCCCTCCGCTAAGGGTTTCCTCTCTTTGAAGACGGTTGGGGCACGGTTGTGGCCATTGAACCCGTAAACCTGGGCAGTTTCAGTCCAGCGAATGGACACCGTTGCTAGTCCGCAAGGAGCTCCATCCAGTTCGCCCGACCATGAACGACACGCACAACATCGATAGCCGAGTCGTCGGACATGTAGATGATCACGTGCTCCCTAAAGGGATGTATTCGCACCGGCGGTGTGAACTCCAGCCTGAGCCGCGCCATATCGGGAAACTCCGTCAACAGCCCGAACGCGGCATCGAGACCGTTCAGGTAGTCTGCGGCTTGAGCTTCGCCCCACCTCTCAACGCTGTAGGCCCAGATGTCGTCCAGGTCGGATACTACGCGCGGCCGGAACCGGATTTCTTGTGCCACTTATTGGGATCCGGAAACCTTGCCGTCGATGAAGGCTGACATGTCAAAAGGCTGTGCGTCACCACTTTGCAGGCCCTCATCGACAAGACCTTGAATCTCGTCGATAGCCTGTTGCCGAAACTGGTCGCGCCGGATCAGGTCGCGGACATAGTCACTGACATTACTATAGCGCCCATCCTTGGTGCGGGCTTCGACCCAGGATTTCATGGGATCGGGAAGGGAGACATTCATCGTGGCCATGACACGAAAATGGGCGTTATGGCAAAGTTTGTCAAGATTACCTCACAATCCCGCATCCTCAAGCTGCTCGCGATCCGGCAGGTCACGCAGGCTTTCGAGATTGAAGGCCACCAGGAACTGTTCGGTGGTTACAAAGGTGTAAGGCGCCCCCCGGCGCGGGCTGCGCGGTCCGGTTGCGATCAGGCCCCGGGCATGCAGCCGTCCGATCAGGTCGCGGTTGATTTCCTTTCCAAAAATGTCCCTCAGCCCGTCACGAGCGACCGGCTGGTGATAGGCAATTGCGGCCAGCACCGCGACATCGAATTCCTTCAGGTCTAGCACCTGTCCACCCACATCCGCCGCGACCCGGATCACGGGCGCATAGGTGACCCGCGTGCGCAACATCCATCCACCGGGCGCCTTCGCCACTTCGAAGGACCTGCCTTCAAGGTCAACAATCAGGTCTTCGATCAGCAGATCGACCGACACCCCCTGCCCCACCACGCGCGCCAGATCACCCCGCGGCACCGGCGACGCACTGGCAAACAACACCGCTTCGATCCGGCGCATCCATTCGCGCCAGCGCAACTCGGAGGGCAGACCCTCCAGTTCTCGGTCAAATGCGATATCCGGTCCATCCCGTGGCATCGCTTACACCCCGTAAAGCCGGAACGTATCCCGACCGGTCAACTCGCGTACCACACCCAACTCCACCAACCGGTCGCAGAATCGGCGCGCGGCCCTGTTGGACATGTTCACGCCCCGGATCGGATCTGCCAAGACAGTCGGTGTGACCGCATCCCGGCTCAGAAACATTTCCACAGCCGCCTCCGCCCCCCTGGCGCGCAGCTTCGGGGCCACCACCTTCAGCCGCGCCTCCCGCCGTGCCAGATCCGCAGCCAGCCGAACCGCCTCAATGCAGGATGCGGTCACCGCCCGATGACAGGCAAGCCGCAGCTCCGTGCCGGTCTTGCGCAGATCGCGCCGTTTCAATCCAGCCGCCAGCGACGGCACCACGTGATCCCAGCCCAGAGCCTGTGCTAAAGCGGCGTCTGCCAGGATCAATGCCGACACCACTTGTCGCGGCAAGTCTTTCAGAACCGTTTCCAGAACGGTCGCTGCACGGGTTACCGGAGTCCCCTGCCCCGCATCCACCCATTCGGCAAGTCGATCCGCCTCAATCCCGGGTATGGCCCGATGCAGCGCCTTGATCGAGATCGGCCGCTCCAACGCGCGCCGCCAGGACAGATAGGTTTCCCCTGCCGGGCCGGGCAGGTCACCGGGACGCAGAAAATGCATCGCGTCACGTAACTCCCCTACCCTTTCCGGCCTCCCAGAAAACGCAACGCAGGCTTCCGCTGCGGTCAGGCTCAGCCTGTCTCGCAACAAGCTCTGGGGCACCTCCTCGCGGCTGAACACAAGATGCAGATGGCTTAGGGCTGCGCCCGACAAAAAAGCCACATCTTCAGGGGTTTCCACCCGCGAGGAGGTGATCCAGGACGGCAATTTGGGTACCGTATCATAGCTGTCACCGAGGGTTGGACGGTCATAGATCATGCCCCAAGGGTAGTTCAATGCGGCGCTTTTGACTACAAAATATTGCAATAACCGCCCCACTTTTTCGCTCTCCATAATGTCCAATAAGTTTGCCTTATCGGACATTTATGGGATAAGCTCAAATCATGAGTAAAACAACTGAAGTCGTGCAGTCAGGACCAGAGAAGTTAGTCTCTGCGACCGACAACGCGCCAAGTGGTCATGAGCACGACGAGGGAATGCATTCGGACGGCGATACGGTCTCATTCTCCACTCACGTCGCAGGTTCGGGCGCCCTCGATCGGTTGGTCGATACGGCCCGGGACTACGCAACGGCCTCAACAGCGGAGAACACCAACAAGGCTTACGCGGCCGACTGGAAGCACTTTAAGCGCTGGTGCCGCCTGAAGGGCGCAGAACCCTTGCCCCCCTCGCCTGAGATAATCGGCCTGTATCTGACGGATCTTGCTGCGCCAATGAAAGGGGCCCCTGTCCTTTCCGTGAGTACAATTGACAGAAGGCTCTCCGGTCTAGCCTGGAACTATACACAGCGCGGCTTCGCCCTTGATCGAAAAGACCGGCATATTGCCACCGTGCTGGCCGGGATCAGACGCAAACACGCAAGACCGCCGGTACGGAAAGAAGCGATCTTGCCTGAGGACATTCTCGCGATGGTGGCCACCCTCGGTTTCGATCTACGCGGGCTGCGCGACCGGGCGATCTTGTTGATAGGCTACGCCGGTGGTCTCAGACGCTCCGAAATCGTCAGCCTTGATGTCGGCAAGGACGACACATCCGACAGCGGCGGTTGGATCGAGATTTTCGAAGATGGGACGCTGCTCACGCTGAACACCAAGACGGGTTGGCGCGAGGTCGAGATCGGTCGCGGATCTTCGAACCAGACCTGCCCGGTGCATGCGCTCGAGCAATGGCTGCATTACGCAAAGATCGACTTTGGGCCGATCTTTGTCCGCACCTCGCGCAACGGCAAACGCGCGCTCGAAAGCCGTCTGAACGACAAACACGTCGCACGGCTTATCAAGCAGACAGTGCTGGGTGCAGGCATCCGCGCGGATTTGCCCAAAAAGGACCGCCTCGCTCTGTTCTCTGGCCACTCTTTGCGTGCCGGACTGGCCAGTTCCGCCGAAGTCGACGAACGCTACATCCAGAAACAGCTTGGGCATGCCTCCGCCGAAATGACCCGCCGCTATCACCGGCGCCGGGACCGGTTCCGCATTAACCTAACCAAAGCGGCAGGGCTTTGAGGCGGCTAGGTGTCTAAAGCGGTAATACGAACTGTTTGCACGGACGAGTCCAGACGGGTGTATACCGCCGTTATCCGCTCGGACCAGCGCGACGTAATATAGTCAGCCATAAAGCGGCTTGGGGCGCTTAGCAGGATTTCGCCATCTACCCTGCTAACTTCTTCCAGGTACTGAAACCAGCTCGACCAAAGCTCGGGGTCGCGGGCGTGTAGGGTCTTCTGAACTTCGGCCCAAACACCTTTTCCTTGAGGCACCAGAGGCCAGCCAGCCGATTGAATAGGAACCACGTTGTCGCGCTGTGAGGGTTCGGAAGGTTCCTCAATGCGCTCCTGAAAGTCGGGCCCGATCCTACACCAGGCCTCGCGTGTATCGCCAAGTATCTGTTTCAGGTCGAGCTCATAGACCGTTACCCGACCACGGACCCCTGCCCTTTTGATTGCTAACCACCCCAGAGCCCGGAGCTTTGCCATATCGCGTTTGACGGTACGTTCGTTGACGGTCCAAAGTCGCGAGATTTCTTCACGACCCATAGACAGCTCATTGCTGCGCCAATTGTATCGTGTGGTGATCAAGGTCATCAGTCGCAGCACAAGCCTTTGACGGTGTTTGTCTCCAGCCAAAGCATGTACGCCCAATGCGGATAGAATATCGTATTTCAACGCCGATGCATTGTTGCCGACTGGTTTTCTGACTTGCATTACGCCGTCCGCTACTCTGTCTGCTTCTGCTCTCGAACAGGCATGCGGATCTTGGTCCGTCGTCCTGTTTGAAAACCGTTTAGAACGCTTTTCCGTATCTTGCGCTGATTAGCGTCCAATTCCGTGATTTTGTCAAGACTGCGGTTTTAGGTACTGGAGTTTCTGAACGAAGTTCAATCAATTAATTTGGAAAAATGGGTGAAGTATTGGTGATGGGGGACAATATGGGTGTCCCCTTATTGCCGTGTTGTGACCCCCTATCTGCTGTGGTGCATTACTTTGTGTCCCCCTAAATCTGGGGTGAATACGGCGTGGTGGTTCCGGCAGAATCATTCCCCCTGGCTGTAGACACCCGAATCGCTGGTGTCCCTTAAGGTGCTTTGCTTTCTTGCTATTCTTACCCACGGGTAAGGTTGCAGAAGTACAATAATTTCTTTTGCGAAAAAATCAAATCAAGCGTAAATGAGGGTGGAGAAGAAATCAGCGTCCTAAAGAGGTGGGAGCACGAGGCATGTACACGCACGAAGACCTGAACGCACTCAGGAACCAATCGCTCAAACTGCAAGGTTGGATCCGGCAGCAGACGTTCAGTCCCGAGATGGAGAAGACCCTGCGCCGATTTTCGAGCTGGGAGGTTTCTGAATTGATATTCCAGATGAACCAGTCAACCTTTCGAGGTAAGTTGGCCGCTGACCCTACGCTGCCCAGTGGAGAGGTCGAGCCGGACGGGCGGCAACGGTGGTTCAGCCTCGAAGAGGTCAACGAGTTGCGTCGCCGGATCAAGGCAAACCGCAAGTCCCTGATGCCGCCGCGTCCTGCGGGTAAGCGAGCGATCCGGGCTGCGGTGGCAAACTTTAAGGGGGGGGCCGGTAAATCGACGGTGGCGCTCCACCTGGCGCATGCAGCGGCATTGGATGGCTACCGTGTTTTGGTTGTCGACTTTGACCCGCAGGCAACGCTTAGCCATTCTATGGGCCTCACGGATGTGGCTGAGGATTATACAGTTTGGGGCATCATGGCGCGGGACCTTATCCGCGAGACCGAACGCATGAACAACCGGCCTGCTGCGGCTGAAAGCGGGACCGCCTTACCCCACCGTCAATTGCCTTCTTCGATCACGGGCATGGGCCTGGGGGATCTCAGGGTTGCCGACTTCATCAAGAAAACGTCGTGGCCGACCATCGACGCAATTCCGTCCTGCGCCAATGCCGCCTTTGTCGAGTTCGCTTCGGCGCAGTATCGGCACCTGAACCCGGAATGGTCTTTTTTTGCGGCAGTTTCTCGTTACCTTGATCAGATTCCGGATGACGCCTATGACCTGATTTTGTTCGATTGTCCGCCGGCCATTGGGTACCAGTCCATGAATGCGGTCTTTGCTGCGGATCTACTGTACGTTCCGTCGGGGCCTGGCTATTGGGAATACGATTCCACGACATCCTTTATTGGCCAGTTGGCTGAGGCGCTTGAGGATCTCGCCTATGGATTCGATGAAACCTTACCCACGGGTAAGATTGGTCTTCCCAAAGCATTCTGTGAGGTGCGGTTTCTGCTGACGCGTTATGAACCGGGCAACGCTCTGCATATGGCTATGTTCGATGCCTTTAAACAAGTGTTCGGTGACCACGTGACCCAACACCCGGTCGAGATGACGCGCGCGGTAGAGCAATCGGGGCGGTTCCTGAGTTCGGTTTATGAGATGGATTATCGCGATATGACGAGAGAGACTTGGCGGCGCGCACGCGGCACGTTCGACAATGCCTATCAAGAATTTCGCGATACACTGATTGCCGCCTGGGACAAGCTGGAGGATGAGGTATGAGCCGGAAACGCAGAATTTTTGACATCAATATGCCCGAAGTTGAAGACGTTCCTGGGCCCAAAAAGCCGGACATTGCGTCAGAGAAACGTCGGGGCCCCATGGCGGCGGCGATTTCGGAGAACGCGAATGCGTTGAAGGATCGGCAATCCACCGAGGACGCCATTCGTGCCGAAAACGATCAGTTGGCCCACGAGTTGGTGCGTCTGAAGAAAGAGGGTTTAGTGACTGACATGATCGCGTTGGGCGACGTGGTTACCGACAAGCTGACACGGGACCGTGCAACAGGCCCCGATCCAGAGTTGGAAGAGTTGACAGCTTCGATCAGTGAAATCGGGCTGTCCAATCCCATTCGGGTCGAGCCGCGCGAGGATGGAAAGTTTGAATTGATCCAGGGCATGCGTCGATTGTCGGCATATCGCGCCTTGTTTGCAGAAACCGGGGACAATGCGTTTTCGCGCATCCCGGCGGGGATTGTCGCTCAAAGTGCAACCGACGAAAGTTACCGCCGTATGGTGGATGAAAACCTTGTGCGCCGTGATATCTCGTTTGCTGAAATGGGGGCCTTGGCTCGTGCATACGCAAAGGATTCCGCGAATGATTGCGAGAGTGTGGACAAGGCCGTCGCAATCCTGTTCAAGTCCGCGAGCTACGCCAAGCGCAGTTACATCCGAGCATTTGCGAGTTTGTTGGTGCAATTGGATAATGTTCTGAAACATCCCAACGACATCCCTCGGAATGTGGGAGTTGAATTGAAACGTCGTATCGACGCAGACGATGGTTTGCAGCGTGAAGTGAGAAAGACATTGTCCGCGCAACCCAGTAGGACGGCCGCAGAAGAGGTTGCGATCCTGCGCGGTTTCACGGGAGCGCATGCGCTTGAGGAAAAGCCTGTGGGGGCAGGGGGCGGCAAGTCGGCCAAGTCACGCAAAGCCAAGACTACTTTTCAAGTCAGGTTGCCCGAAGGTGTGATCAAGTGTTCAGCTTCAAATGGTCGGATGGAGTTGCGTTTCGATCTCGACTTTACCCGTGTGGATCGGCGGAAGTTGGAACAGGGCATTGCCGAGATGATCGGTGGTCTGCAAGACGAGTAGTTTCTTGAACCTTACCCGCGGGTAAGGTTCGCGCCACATTCACATGTCTTCTGTTTTATCGGTTTCCATTGAATTGGTGGTGATCGTCTTCTCGAGGGGCACACCCAAGCGGATCACATCCGCGATAGCCGATCTTCGTCATCTACGACCCCGAGCACACAGCTGACACCAGTCCATCGCCAAAGAACGATGTTGAAGTCGGTCGAGGTTGCGCCTTTCGCAAAGCTTCGGACAAGCAGTCCGGCAAACCCGTCTGCAATTAGTCGACTGGCAAGATTCTGCGTCGGCACCATTCGACCCTCGAGCAACTTTGTGCGCCAACCCGGGTCCGCGATTGCACTCTCCGAGAGGCCATATTGTTCAATCGCTGCCATAACGCGGGTATCAAAGATCGGGCCAATATCTGCGGCGTAGGAGACCAGAATTGTCGGCTGGAGACTGCCGACCTGATTGGCTTCGCGCAGGGCGCCAGATGGATCAAGGGCTGTGTAAAGGGCAAGTGTGCCCCTTGCGTTAAACCGACCGCCAAAGAGCTTGGCGCCGCGACCAGAGAGAGGATCGCGCGCATAAACCGGGTTTAAAGCTCGGAAAAGAGGGCCCACATACCGCCCTTCATTTAGCGGCATCAGGCAAAGATGCCCGCGTCGACGGCGTCGATATACTCAAGGACTTGTTGTGCCTTGCCTTCCTGCACGAGCTGCATCGCGGTCCGGCCATCAAAGCCGGGCAGGGGGTCTGAACGATACCAGGCATAGGCCATCAGTTCCGAGCCAAAGCGCGGTTCAACCTTGTTCAGGACTTCAACCAATTCGCGCAAGCGGCGCTGTGTCTTGTCCGAGTTGATTCGAGTGCGGCGTTGCAGGGCGTCCTTGCCAAGGCCGACTGTCATAGCGATCTCTTCGGCAGAGGTCCGAAGCGCTGCTGCGATCTTGCGCGGTTCAAATTGTCCACCTTCCGCGAAGCTCATTAAGTGCATGGCGATATCTCCAACGGCAATTATTACGGTATATAGTGTAATAATTGCCGTGGCTCAAGGCTTTTCGGAAAAGGTAGCGATGGCTGAACCTCTGGCTGGAAAATGCAAGTACCCATTGGGATCTGTGGTTGACGGAAGAGGGACCTTGGGTGGCTCTGATTGGTCCCGGTTGGGCTCCGGTCTGCCAATCCTAATGAAAGGTCTGCCATGCAAACAGGTGTCTTGTTCAAGTTACGTTCGACCTTCGCCTGATAGCGGGAACGAAAAAAAAAGCGGCGAGGGGAGGCGGGAAAGGGCGCCGTTCCAGCGCGGCTCGGGCCTTTTTGGAATCGGCCAAGAAGCGTCCCAATCTGGTCATTCAAACCGAGGCGCTGGTCGATCGAATCCTATTCGAAGGTCGGCGTTGCACTGGAGTCCGTTACAAGCACGGTGACGCTTGGGTTGTTGCAAAATGTCGCCGCGAAACCATCCTGTCTTGCGGCGCCTTCCAATCTCCCCAAGTGTTGCTGCGATCTGGGATCGGGCACCGGACGAATTGCCAAAGCATGGGATCGACGTGCTGATGGACATCGATGAAGTGGGGCAGAACCTGCAGGATCACGTCTATGCCAGTCACATCGCAAAAACCACGAAGGCGCATTCTATCAACCACCAGATCAAGGGCCTGGGTGTAGTACCGCAAGTTCTGCGCTATGCGCTGACTCGCAAAGGGCACCTGTCAATGGGGGTTTCTAGCGCCTGCGCCTTTACAGCACCCGGATCAAACTCGATGGGTACCGGTTCACAAATGCTGGCTCAATTGGCGAGGTTGGGAAGGTTGGGACGACGGAAATATGGAGTAGTACGGACGTTCGCTATCGTGTTTTTGAACTGGAAAGATGCGGACTCTCCCGACATTCGTTTTCTCACCTTTGCTGACGCAGCATATGCTTGCAGGTGCGGCACATTCATCGCCGCGTTGCAGCCGATGTCGCTAGACCGGTCATTGAAAACCAGTCGGAGGCTCAAAATTCAAACCGACCTTTCACCGCAACCTGGAAGGGCCACCGTGAAGCGGACTTAGTGAGCTTTCGCTGCGCAAGTTCGAACGACGGCTTTGTCGTTAAGGTATCAGTGATGCGGGTCTTCACCCAACGCCATTTGCAAGTGGTGTGCCTGATGATGAGCGCCGATGGTCATGACGCCGAAGAACCCGAGGCCATGGACACGAGCAAGCTCCCGATCAGTATCAACCTCGATGCGCATGCTTGCCCCAATTGATGACGGTTCTGCAGTCACCGCCCATCCGGTTGCCATTTCCTGCATCGGTGCATGTGCGAGAGCCATACGTTGAACGGCACCGGCTACATTGTCCTCGCCAGAGATGTTGAATTCGACGATCCGGCCTTCACGGTGATTGCGCACGTTCGCCTCTGTGGTAACCAGCTCCATATCCACGAGATGATCCCGCAGCGCCCGAATGTTGACCTTGGCCCAATCCGTGTCGGGGTCGTCTGACAGAATTTGGACGATTTCAGCAATAGCGGCGAATGCGGACTGCCCCGTTTCAGTGGGTCCGTCTGAGCCATGATGGGCATGTTGCGCGGCGGCAGGAAGGGCCAAGAGCGCGACAATGGCGCAAAGGGTTGATCTGATCATAAGATGTCCACTCTTGCAGTTGGGTTTGTTGGTTTGCTACGCCCCGGATGCGAAACAGAATATGATTGAAATCACATGTTGCCATCTCCGTTCGATGCATTGGACGTAAACTCTCGGTCGCACCAACGTTGCGCCCAAGGCGACAATGTCTTCCGGCAGGGTGATCCTACGAAAGGTATTTTCTTCCTTAGGTCAGGCAACGTCTGCCTTACCCGAGTGACAGAATCCGGTAGTGCCGTCACGATTCACAACGCGCGGGCTGGCGACGTGTTTGCCGAGGCATCCATCTATTCGGATCACTACCACTGCGACGCAGTTTGTTTTGCTCCTTCCGAGGTTGTTCGGGTTTCGAAACGGGCTATTCTGTTGCGCCTGCGCGAGGACACAGCGTTTTCCGAAGGGATCACAAAAAGATTGGCAATACAGGTACAGGACTACCGCCAGCTTTTGACGCTGCACGCCGTGAAATCAGCGAATGAACGGGTTTTGCTGGCAGTCGCCTTGGGCAAGCTGACTGGATCGGTCACCCAGTTCGCCAGCCAGATCGGATTGACTAAGGAAGCCTGCTATCGGGCACTCAAAGACCTGTCCGATCAGGGATTGCTTATCAAAACCGGACGTGGGAGCTATGCACCCACCCCACGCGTTGAAGACAACCATCCTTAGTTGTGCGGCGGATTGCGACCGGCTTGGATTTCCTGAACGCGGTCCGGCCACGTTGACCGAATGTAGGCCAGAATGTCCCATATATCGTCGTCAGTTATCACATCGCTGAATTCCGGCATTCCGCTTGCAAAGCCTGTGACGCCACGCGCGGCCAACGCCTCTTCGCCACCTAGCCGGGTGTATTCGAAGAGAAGTTGGTTGTCGTGGTGCCATGTGTGCCCGGTTTCATCATGCGGCGGTGCTGGTAGAACACCGTTTTCGTCGGGCGTGCGCCAGTCGGACTGCCCTTCGAGTTTGACCCCATGGCAAGATGCGCAGTGTTCGCCGTAGAGGGTTTGACCTTTGGTCAAATCGCGATCATCCAATTCGTGACCGGCGGTTGCACCGGTCGCGAAACAACATGCTGCGAGGATCAGAACGCGTTTCATGCGACCTCCACCCATGTCTTCATCCCCGCCGCTTGATGGCCCAGCATGTGACAATGCAGTAGCCATCTGCCGGGGTTGTCGAACACGCATAGGATGTCGCGGGCCTCGCCTGCGTCCACAAGTGTGGTGTCGCGGAAAGCGCTCAGATTGCCGTCAGCCTCGACCTCAAAAAAGTGATGCCCGTGCAGATGGATGCCATGTGGGAACCGGGTGTCATTCTTCAGGTGAATGCGCGCGGTTTGCCCGCGTTCAAAGCGGTGAAGCGGGGTGTTCGTCAGGCCGGATTGGCCGTTAAACGTCCAAATATCGCCGCCCATCATGCCTTGCATCATACGGCGGCTCATCGCTCCGCCTTCCATGGTGAGGGTTAGGGAAACGGCGTTGTCCGTGTCAGGCGTCGCTATCTCGTTGGGTGTCAGTGCGGAAATCTCGGATGGTTGCCGCGTGGTGTTTGCCCCTTCAACCGGGATTTCACCCAACAGGTATGGGCCGTCTCGCGTCGGAAACACAAAGCTGATTGGGGCGGCGGAGGTAACATCAGCAATGATGTCCGCACGTTGGGCCGGGGCGAGAATGAGGCCGGATAGTTCCTGTGGATCGACAAGCGGCATGCCGTCCAAGGCAACCACTTTGCCTTCAACGCCTTCAAGCTCGACGGGAAAAATCCGATCTGTCGCGACGTTGATCAGCCGCAGACGCGCGCGATCACCTCGACGGACTTGCGTGACCGGTTCAACAAGCGCGCGGGCAAAGTTGCCGAGCCGTCCCTGATGCGCCTGATCGTGCATGTTCTCGAAGCCGTCTGCGAGCGTGCCATCTTCGATCATGCGCCAATCATCAATCATGACGATCAGATCATGATCCACATCGGGTAGCGTCAGTTCCTTGACGATCAGCGGACCGTAAAGACCCTTGGCAACCTGTTCCCATGATCGGCTATGCGAGTGATACCAGAATGTCCCTGCATCGGGGGCACGAAAGCTGTATTCGAACTCACCGCCCGCTTCGACAACGTCTTGGGTCATCCCCGGCACGCCATCCATCGCATTGTCGATGCGCAGGCCATGCCAATGCACCGCTGAGCCTTCGCTGATTTGGTTCTGGAACCGGATGTCTAAGACCTCGCCCTGACGGGCACGTAGCACCGGACCGGGTGTACCGCCGTTGAAGCCTAGCATCGGGGTCGCCGGTTCGCCTTCGGGCAGGATTTGTGCATTGACCGGTTGTGCAACCAGCTCCACTGGTGCCGATGCAAGAACTATGTGCGGAACTAATGCTGTCGCGCTTGTTGTGATCAGGAAGTCTCGCCTGTTCATGGGATACCTCAATTCGGTAGGGTCAGAATGCTGGTGAGCGTCGCGGTTGCCGCAAGCACCACCACAATGACCGCAGTTTCAATTTCGATGGAACGCGCCAAATGGCGCGCGGCTTTGTTGTCCCCGGCCTGCATGGCGGGAACGAAGCGGAGTTTGTTTGCGGCTGCCAGCGTCAGGACCGCGCCGACAAGCACCAGCTTAATCAGAAGGGCTTGCCCGTAGCCGGTTGCCACCAGCGCTCGAAGATCACCCAGCAACAGCCAAGCCATCAGTAATCCCGCCAAGATCAATCCGGGAACAATCACCGAAGCGACTTGCCCAAAGCGATGCCCCAAGGTGGCGGCGCTAGCGATGTGCTCTGGCAATCGCGACAAAGCACGAAGCGGGCCGAGGACGCCGATCCAGAATGCAATGCCCAGAAGGTGCAAGAGCAAGAGCAAGCGGACACCGGTTGTCTCTAACTCGGGGACATGCCCGATCTGTGCAAATGACCACAGGGCGATCAGTCCCCCGGCAAGCGCGATCCATTGGCCAGCAAGGGGTGTGAAAACCCCAATGATGATCAGAACTGCACCAGCGACCCGATAAACCAGAACGTCGCCAACTGGTGTCTGCCACAATAGACTCAGCATTTCAGGATCAGTCATACCATCGGCCCCGCCCGTCAGGGCGGCACCACGCAGCATGAAACCAAAGACAGATGCAGCAAGCGCCAACGTTGCCAAAAGAACGGCCTGCATCCGTATCCTATCGTTGAGAGGCGAAACCAGATCGGCAAAGGCGGCTCGAATGATCACAAGCCCGACTGATCCCGCAACGCCGATGTAGAGCATCAGCTTCGCAAGGATCGCGGCTATTCCCCAGATGTCCGGCATACTCAGTCCACCGTGAATGTGAATTCGCTCTGCATGGCGTGCCCATCCACACCCAAGCCCCGCCATTCAATGCGATAGGTGCCGTCACCCATACCTTGCAGAGGAAGGGAGAATACTCGATCAAAGCTGGTCTGGTCACCGAGATCGAGTCTGACGGACGGATGATCCTGATGGGTCATGTCCACACGCGTCAGACGGATATCGGCAGCGAAATTGAAGCTGATTTCGGCGGGAACTTCTGCAATCACCGCGCCGTTTTCAGGCGTCGTGGTGTCCACGCGGGAATGCGCAAATGCACTGGTGGCAAGCGTCGTGATCAGTGCAAGTGTAGCAAATTTTTTCATTGTGGTGTTCCTCAGTTAATTCCATTGGCGTGCTGAATCTCGCGGATGTAGGCGATGACCATTGCGACATCGCCTCGGGTCAGGCCTTCAACTGGAGGCATGTCGCCAAACCGCCAGTGATGGCTTCTGACACCCATTGCGACCGCGCGCTGAAAGGATTCGTCGGCATGGTGGCTGGGTTCATAGATAACATGGATCAGCGGTGGCCCTGCACCCTCAACGCCAACTGCGTTGGTGCCGTGACATGCAACGCAGGCGTTTTCGAATATGCGCTGCCCGATAGCCGCATTTCCTTCAATTGGCGGCATCTGGGTCGCCACCATCGCGCTGCCTTCGGGTGGTGCTGAATTCGCATCATCATTGGCGGGTGTGGGGCGTAGTGAGATATAAGCAGCAGCGGCTGCCACGGCGCATGCGCCGACTAGAAGATATTTTTGGTTCATGTGGTGATCCTAACCATGTGAAACAGGGACTTGCCGCAAAACTCGTCGCAGCACATCGGAACGCGCTCACAACCGTGAACAGCGTCGGAAATTTGTTTCAGAGGTTAGGTGGTCTGTACGGGTTGTCCGGTTCTTCAAGCGTCGAGAGGCTTGAAATCTGCCAAGCCAATGCGGCCTCAGACTGGTCAAAAACGGCTTCGGAAGACGCCGATGTGAGAGCGAGAGCATTGCACAGGAACGGATTGCAATCATCATGCACCATGTCGTGCGATCCGTGCTGGCCGTTATCTGTTGATTCCCCCGGTACATGATCAGCGTGATAATCCGCCACAACCACAACCGTGGTCGTGTGGTCAGCGCAGTGCCCGTTAGCACAGTCTCTCGACAACGCATGGGCTGTACCGTCCAGTCCCGTCATCAGGACCAGAAGTGCAATGAGCACCATTGATGTTAGGTTTCGAGAGTATTTCACACAGCGAAGCTATCTCAAGTTCAGCCTCACTTCAACGTGAGCCGACATTCGTGCATTGCGCAGCATTATGCACCTTGGGCTCTCTCGTTGAATCCGCCGCAATGTGAACGATTGACGGCTAACCGCATAACGCATAGCCGAGTTTAGCACTTGGTCACATCCGACATCATGGCAAAACGCTTAGGGTGTTATTTTTCACCCAGCTACACTCGACCCCAGTGACAGAAAGCCTGCGGGAAAGTTGGGCGAGCAATTCGGTTCTGGTGGACACGACCCCATCTTTTGCGGCGCGGTGGCTTTTGCCACGGCTTGCGGATTTCGAGACCACAACGCCTTGGGTCAAAGTGTCGGTGCTCGTCGATCAGCGGCAGCGACATCCCGATACGATTGGATGCGATTTATCCATTCGAATAGGGACAGGTCCTTAGGACGGCAGCCAAGCATCCTCCTTGATGTCCGACCAGTTGGTACCCGTCGCAAGCCCGCTGTATTGGCGTCTTCATTCAAAACCCGAAATTCTGAATGACTTGCGCGACCACAAATTGCTGCACGATCGCGATCCAAACACATCATGGCAGCGATGGCGGGACCTGCATGGGTCCACCGATCTGGATGTGCGCAGGGGTCAGCGCTTTGGCTCGTCGGATCTTGTCATACGGACCGCTGAACACGGCCTTGGCGTCACGCTCGCCCACCGACGATTGATTGAAGACAGCCTGAAAAGCGGCATTCTTGAATCCACTCTTGAGGCGCTGACGATCGACCTGAAGGATGCCTATTGGATCATACCGGCACAGGCGAAACGGACTAAAGCTATTGCTGTATTTTTAGACTGGCTAAGAGCAGGCACAAGAGAGTTGGAGCCGCGCGAATTGGCGGCTGGCGCGAGCTCAAAATCAAACATCTGATCGCTACTAAGCCCCACCATCCCCTTTGATCGAAACCAATACTGCAATCAGAACAACCGCCCCACCGACGAGGGTAGCGGTACTCGGAAACTCTGCAAAGACGACAAAGGCCAGGATTGGCGCAAGCGGTGTCTCAAGAGCGCTGATCAGCGCCGTTTGCCCCGATGGTACACGTTTCGCCCCCTCTGCGAGGGTGACAGACGCGATGGCGAACAACAACCCGAATGCCGCCAGTATAAAGATCTCATTCTGCGCAGTCTGAAATGGCGCGCCCAGCATGAATGACGGTGGCAGCAGGAACAAGGATTGCAAAACGGACGGCCCGGCCCCCGGCGTTTCGGGGTACTTTCGGTAAATCACCATGATCGTGGCCATGGCTGCCGTCATGACGAGCGCAAGCGTATCGCCTTGCATGCTAATCTGACCGACAGAGCCAAATACGATGATGCCAACGCCCAGAAGGGCTGCAACTGACCCAAGCATAGTACGGGCAGTGATGCGCTCACCGATGGCAAGCCAGGCCAAAAGCGCTGCGATCAACGGAGCAACTGCATAGATCAATGAAACATTGGCAATGGATGTCAGTTTGAAGGCAGGAATGAATGCCGCAGTGCCAATTGCACCGACAATGCCAACGATCCAGCCACTTCGACCCATCTCGGAGAAATTATGTCGGAACGTCCCTTGGTTTATGGTCCAAACAGTTGTGAACGCAGCGGCAAACAGTCCGCGCCAGAATATCACGGCCCACGCACCGGCAACGACACCTTTGGTAAAGAGGCCCGCAGTACTGTAGGTCACAGCGGCGGCCACCAAAAGCAGAACGCCAATGGAATATTGTGATCTCGTCGTTGTTGCCGTCATAATCTGCACCCAATGCTATATTTTATCTAACTCGTAAATCGCACATTCAGAGCAATCACGTGGATATATCCATTCATTCGCTTGTATTTACTGGGGATGCTTGAAATTTGACAAACGACAAATTCTAAACCTATAAGATACAAAAAATAATGTGTATCATATGACGCGCCACCTTCCTCCACTAAATGCCCTCCGCGCATTCGAAGCCGCCGCACGACATCTCAGCTTCAAAGCTGCCGCTGATGAGTTGAATGTGACTCCAGCCGCCGTCAGCCATCAGGTGAAAGCGCTGGAGGGTCTGCTCGGCGCGCCGCTGTTTTTTCGCCTGACCCGTGCATTGCGATTGACCGAGGCGGGTCAAACCGCCTTGCCTGCACTGTCAGAGGGATTCGACAAACTGGCCGAGGGCATGCAACAAATGCGGGAATTTGGCCATAGCAATGTCCTGAGCGTCAGTGTCAGCCCGTCGTTCGGATCAATGTGGCTGGTGCCCAGACTCGACAGATTTCACCGAAAGCACCCCGACATTGAGATCAGGATCGACGGAACTGATCGCATTGTGGATGTGGCGGGGGGAGAGTTCGACGTCGCGGTTCGGTACGGACCCGGGGGCTACAAAGGTGTTGAGGTCGATTACCTCTTCAGCCAGCTTAATACGCCCGTTTGCAGCCCGGCTCTAATGGAAGGTGAAAATGCGCTGTTGCAGCCAAAGAACCTGGCCCACCACACATTGCTGCACATTGACTGGAAGGATGCGGAAGCAAGTTGGCGCATGTGGCTGCTCGCGGCGGGGCTTCGCGATATCGACCCGACCCGTGGCCCTCACTTCACACAGGAAAACATGGCGGTACAAGCGGCTCTGGATGGACAGGGCGTGGCACTGGTTGGGGATAGGCTGGTTGCCGACCATTTGGCAAAAGGTCAACTTGTCTGCCCATTTGGTCCTGATCTCAAAACACCGCTGAAATTCGCATATTACTTACTAAGTTCACGCGCAAAGATCACAGACACCAAGGTTTCTGCGTTTCGAAACTGGCTGATTGAAGAGGCAACGCTTACGCAGGACCCAAAGAAATAGCCGCCATTCGTGCATCCTGCAGCATCGGTTAAAGTGGGCTCTTCATGCTGTTTCGCCAAGTAATGCATGAACGGCTGGTTCAAATCGACATGCCGTTCGCTGCACTGCGAACTAATTGGAACGACGCGGGCAAAGCGCGGTTTCGCTGCAGTTTCTCTCTCAAATTGCCTCAAGGGCTATGGCGACGCCTTGGCCTACCCAGATGCACATGGCCGACGGAGATCTTGCGCCCGGTTTCAAGTCAAGCATCGCCGTACCCGTGCCGAACGTTCGAGGCGCCGTGGTGGCGTCCTTGAACACCGGGATGGCTGCAACGCACCGGGTCGTACAGGAGATGGTCGAGACATATCTGTCGGCACTTCTTAAGGTACAGGCCGGGATAGAGCGTGTTCTCACGTAACGCTTTTGAATGTCGCTCTATGTCTGGGGCAGCTCGGGACGCGGTCTGGCGGCAAGTTCGACCGCGGCATTTGTCCCGATACCGGTCATGCAGATTAACCGCGCGATGATCTGCTCCTTACTCCCTGACGGGATCGCACCGTTGGTGATACCCAAGCTGGCACCGATCAGAGCGTGCGTGGTCATGCGCCACACCAACTCGGCGTTCGACACTTCGAACCGACCGGCCTGTGATGCCAGCCGTAAATCGCGGATCGCGAAAGGTCCCATCTTGCGAAACAATGCATCCGCGATCACTTCTGAGCGGTGGAGCATCTGTGCCCACCTGGTATCTTCGGTCGCCGTATCCAGCACGGTACGGATGCCGAAGGCGTAGACTTGAGCGGGATCCTCAAACGTGTCGGTTATCTCCTCAATGCGCAACGCAAGATCGTGCATCAGGTCCTCGAGGACCGCGATGGCCAGCTCGTCCTTCGACTTGAAATAGTTGTAGACCGTGCCTGCCCCGACGTCTGCGCGTTCCGCGATCTCAAGCATGGTCGCGGAATCCACGCCCTTTTCGGACATGATCTCTCGCGCCGCCTCGATCAGGGCTGTGCGGTTGCGCCGCTGTCTGCGCGCGACGCGTCCTTCGGTCCGCTGGGCATTCGGTGACATGTATCCTCACACTCTACTCAAACCCGAATCATATTCACTTTTGAACGCTATCGCAATTCGTCAATGCACTAGTTCCGTAACTCGCCATGGCGGCAAGTTGGACGTAGTTTCAACAAGCAAAGCCATGATTTAAAACATGGAAACCGCAATCCGCACCTTTTTCCTCAGCGCAGAAAGGTGACAGATATTCAAACTTGACGATCATTCAGTTTTGTACCAGCCTTTAGGAAATCCAGCTGGCAGGACGGACCCGCCGGAATGGGATTTGGGTTGGTACACCCTCGTGGAGGAGGGGCCACCGGCGCGAGGAGGAGAAAGAATGAGAGTTTCAACTGCGAAGGATAGTTTTGACACCGATGTCGCCATTGTGGGCGCAGGGCCGGTGGGGACATTGCTGGCGATCTTGCTGGGACAACGTGGCAAGAAGGTCACCTTGATCGAGCGCTGGACGACCCACTATGGTCTGCCGCGCGCTGTTACCTATGACCACGAGATTGCGCGGATTTTCGCGACTCTGGGCATCGATTCCGAAAACGACGATGCGATCAATTTCCATGATGAGCTGTATTATTGTAAAAACCGTGACGGCCAGAACCTGAGCATCGTTGACTGGCAAAGCCA
Organism: Tropicibacter sp. Alg240-R139; assembly: GCF_900537075.1. Taxonomy (GTDB): domain Bacteria; phylum Pseudomonadota; class Alphaproteobacteria; order Rhodobacterales; family Rhodobacteraceae; genus Falsiruegeria. The sequence continues at coordinate 15,897 of NZ_UNRA01000009.1, read as the reverse complement.
ATCGGCAAGCGGCTGGCGCGTGCGTTACTGGTTCAACCAGCCTCTGATGGAAAAACGTCTGCTGGGGATCGCGGCGACGCTGCCCGATATTACCATTCTGCGCGGTTGGGAAGGTGTCGGCCTGGAGCAGGACAGCGAAGGCGTCACCCTGTCTCTAAAGCAAAACCCCGAGGAACACGGCTCGAATGGCGAGCACAAGGTGATCCGAGCCCAGTTCTGCGCCGGGACCGATGGGGCGAACAGCTTTGTGCGGGAAAGCCTAGGCATCGAAAACGAGGACAAGGGCTATTTCTTCGACTGGCTGATCCTCGATTTGATCCCGGATTTCGATTATGTCGCCGCCAACGCGCCCAATCCAGCGCAATGGCAGCTGTGCGACCCCAAACGTCCGACCACCATCGTTCCCGGTGGTCCGGGGCCTGATCCCAAAGGCCCGGCCCGCCGCCGTTGGGAATACATGCTGTTGCCCGGCGAAAACATTGACGAAATGCAGAAGCCCGAAAAAGCATGGGAACTGCTGGCGCCGTGGGGCATCACACCCGAGAACTCTGATCTTGAACGCAGTGCTGTCTATCGGTTCCAGGCCCGCTGGGCCAAGCAATGGAACAAAGGGCGCTGCATGATCGGGGGCGATGCGGCCCACCTGATGCCGCCCTTCGCTGGCGAGGGCATGTGCGCCGGGGTTCGGGATGCCGTGGGCATGGCCTGGCGTCTGAACGGGGCGCTTGAGGGTAAATACGGGCTGGACGTTCTAGACAGCTACACGACCGAGCGCAAAGAGCACGCCAAGCATTACATCAACTTTAGCCAAGAATTGGGTCAGATCATCTGTATCGCGGATGAACAAGAGGCCACCGAGCGCGATGCCCGCATGATTGCCGACCTGGCCGAGCGCAACAACGCGCCGGTTCCCACGGATATCTGTCAGCTGGGGCAGGGGGCCTGGTGCGCAGACAGCGCTCATGCCGGTGAACTGGCGGTGCAGGGCGTTGTCGAGGCGAACGGCAAACGTGACCGCTTTGATCAGGCAGTGGGGCAGGGCTGGGTTCTGCTGGGCTATGAGGCCGATCCGGCGCAGGCCATCACCAAAGAACAGCGCGCCGAGCTGGCAGCGCTGGACGGGATGACGGTGCAGATCTGTGCCCCCGGCGGAGCGTGTGACGTGGTGGATGTCGAAGGCACGTTCAAAGCATGGCTGGACGAGATTGACGCCAAATACGTGCTGATCCGCCCCGATTTCTATGTCGCGGTAACGGCCAACACCCCCGAAAAGCTGCAAGAGCGTTTCGCCAAGGTGATGAAAGAACTGCATCTGACCGGCGCCCCGGCGCTGGCGGCCGAGTGATCGGGGAACGTGCCATGATCATGGGTTTCACCTGTAATCTGAACCCTGCCCGGATCGTTTTCGGGCAGGGAAGTCTGGCCAAAGTTGCCGAGGAAATCCGCGGTCAGGGCTGTACGCGGACGCTGATCCTGTCCACTCCGTTTCAGGAGGAGGATGCGCAGGCGTTGGCGGCGGATCTGGGTGATCTGGCGGCGGGGGTTTTCGCGCAGGCCGCGATGCACACGCCGGTCAGTGTTACGCAACAGGCGATGAGCGCCTATGAGCAGGCCGGTGCCGATTGCGTTCTGGCTTTGGGGGGCGGTTCGACCATCGGCCTGGGCAAGGCGATCGCCTATCGGAATGACTGTCCGCAGATCGTGGTGGCGACCACCTATGCCGGGTCCGAGGTTACGCCTATTCTGGGCCAGACCGAGGATGGGTTGAAAACCACCCTGCGGGACGCCCGCGTGCTGCCCGAGGTTGTGATCTATGACCCCGCGCTAACACTGGGTCTGCCGGTTGCGATGAGCGTGACCTCGGGTTTAAACGCGATGGCGCATGCGGTCGAGGCTGTATATGCGCAGGATCGCAATCCGGTGTCCTCGCTGCAAGCAGTCGAAGGGATTCGGGCGTTGCGCGATGCCTTGTTGGTGATCGTGGAATCGCCGCAGGACATTCCGGCGCGGGCGCAGGCGCTGTACGGGTCGTGGCTGTGTGGCACGGTGCTGGGCACCGTCGGCATGGCGCTGCATCACAAGATTTGTCACACGCTGGGCGGCTCGTTCGATCTGCCCCATGCGGAAACCCACGCGATCATGCTGCCGCACACGGCGGCCTTCAATGCTTCGGCCGCCGAACTGGAAACCCGGAACCTGGCTGATCTGTTCGGCGGAGAGCTGGGCACCGGCCTGTGGGATTTTGCCAAAAGATTGGGCGCGCCACTGGCGCTGCGCGATCTGGGCCTGCGCGAACAGGATTTGGACCGGGCCGCCGATCTGGCAACGCAAAACCCCTATTGGAACCCGCGCCCGGTGGAACGCCCGGCGATCCGGGCCTTGCTGCAACGCGCTTGGGAGGGCGCGCGGCCACAGGACTGACCAACAATAACGCATCAGGGAGGAGACACGATGCTTACCAGACGCAACCTACTCAAAACCGGGGCCGCAGCGGCGGCGACTGGTCTGGCCATGCCCGCGCTGGCCAAGAACAGCTCGATCAAGATCGGATATGTCAGCCCGCAATCGGGGCCGCTGTCGGCGTTCTCGGAGGCCGACGACTATATGATCTCGCAATTCACCAAGACGGCAGCGGCCCAGGGCCTGAATGTCGAGGTGGTGGTCAAGGACAGCCAGTCCAACCCCAACCGTGCCGCTGATGTGGCGCGTGAACTGATTGTCCGCGATGAGGTGAACCTGATCTGCGTTGCCTCGACGCCGGAAACCACAAACCCGGTCTGTACCATCGCCGAAGCCGAGGAAGTGCCGGTGATTTCCTCGGTCGCGCCATGGCAGCCATGGTTCATCGGCCAGCAGGGCAATCCGGGCGATCCGGCCAGCTGGCAGGAATTCGACTACGTTTACCACTTCTTCTGGGGGCTGGAGGATAATGTCAGCGTTTTCCTGAACATGTGGAACAGCCTGGATACCAATAAGGTGGTCGGGGCGCTGTGGCCCAATGACGGCGACGGCAACGCCTGGTCCAGCGGTGTCGGGATGCCGCCGGCTGCGGCCGCGGCGGGCTATCAGGTGATTGATCCGGGGCGCCATCAGAACCTGACCGACGATTTCAGCGCGCAGATCAACGCGTTCAAACAGGCGAATGCTGACATTTTTACCGGCATCCCGATCCCGCCGGATTTCACCACGTTCTGGACGCAGGCACGCCAGCAGGGGTTCACGCCCAAGATTGCCTCGGTCGCCAAGGCGCTGCTCTTTCCCGAGACCATCGGCCAGTTGGGCGATCTAGGGCACAATCTGAGCTGCGAAGTGTACTGGACTCCGGACTTCCCTTACAGCTCCTCGCTGACCGGCGAGAGCAACCAGGAACTGGCCGCCGGGTTTGAGGCAGCCGCGGGTCGCCGTTGGACACAGCCCGTGGGCTTTTCACATGCGCTGTTCGAGGTGGCCGCCGACGCGATCAAGCGCGCGGATGATCCCACGGATGGTGATGATCTGGCCGAGGCTGTGGCCAGCACCAACCTGAACACGGTGGTCGGCAACATAGGCTGGGGCAAGGAGAACCTGCCGCCATTTGCCCGCAAGAACGTGGCCAAGACCCCGTTGGTGGGTGGTCAATGGCGGCGTCAGGACGACGGCAGCTATGACCTTGTGATCGTCGAAAATGGCAACGCACCGGACATTCCGGTGGGCGGTGATTTCGAAGCCATCGCCTGAGGTCAAGGCATCGGCGGTTTTGTTGCCGTCGGTGCCTTCAATAGGGAACGCGAACATGTCCATACTCTCACTGAACTCCGTGTCGAAATCCTTTGGCGCGCTCAAGGTCACGGATAACGTCAGTTTCGACGTGGCCCCCGGCCAGGCGCTGGGGATCATCGGGCCGAACGGGGCCGGGAAATCGACGCTTTTTAACCTGATCACCGGTAATATCCCTGCCGATGGCGGGCAAATCGTGCTGAATGGGCGCGATGTGACCCGTGACACGCCTATGCAACGGGTCAAGGCGGGGGTGGGGCGGTCGTTCCAGATTCCGCAGCCTTTCACCCATCTGTCCGTCTACGAAAACCTGATGGTCGCGGCGCAATTCGGCGGCGGGCATCACGGGGCCAAGGCTGGGCAGTTCTGCATGGATATTCTGGACCGCACCGGCCTGGCGGACGAAGCCGAGAGCGCCTCGGGCGGGCTGTCATTGCTGCAACGCAAGCGGCTGGAACTGGCGCGGGCGATGGCGACTTCGCCGCGCTTGATCCTGCTGGATGAAATCGCGGGCGGGTTAACGGACGCGGAATGCGGCGCGTTGATCGACACGATCAAGGGTATCCATGCCGAGGGCACCGCGATCATCTGGATCGAACATGTGCTGCACGCGCTGACCTCGGTGGTCGAGCGGCTGATGGTGCTGAACTTCGGCCAGATGCTGATGATTGGCGAGCCCGCCGAGGTGATGGAGGCCCGCGCAGTCAAGGAAATCTATCTGGGGATCGAAGTATGAGCGACGTTCTACTGTCCACGCGCGATCTGACGGCGCATTACGGGGATTTCCAGGCCCTGTTCGGCGTCGATATCGAGCTGCGCCGAGGGGAAACCGTGGCGATCATCGGGGCCAATGGTGCGGGTAAAACCACGCTGATGCGGGCCATCACCGGCCTGCTGCCCCACGCGCCGGATGCGATCCGGTTCAACGGTGAAAATATTGGTGCGCTCAGTGCGCCCGAGGTGCTGGAACGCGGGATTTCGATGGTGCCCGAGGGGCGCAGACTGTTTCCCTCGCTCAGCGTCGAGGAAAACCTGATGATTGGTGCGCACAAGCGCAAAGGCAACGGCTATTGGACGCTGGAAACCGTCTATGACATCGTGCCGATCCTGCGCGAGCGCCGCCACCATCCGGGCACCGCCCTGTCGGGCGGACAACAGCAGATGGTGGCCATCGGCCGTGCACTGATGTCCAACCCCGAAATGCTGTTGTGTGACGAAATCAGCCTGGGCCTGGCGCCGGTGGTGATCAAGGAAATCTACGCCTCATTCCCGAAGATCAAGGAAAGCGGGGCCTCGATCATCGTGGTGGAACAGGACATCGGTCAGGCGCTGAAAGTGGCCGACCGGGTCTATTGCATGATGGAGGGGCGCGTCACCCTGCAAGGCACCCCGGCAGAGCTGTCGCGCGACGACATCCACAATGCTTATTTCGGAGTAAGCGCATGATCTGGGTCGATACAATTGTGCAGGGCATCCTGCTGGGCGGTCTTTACGCCCTGTTCGCGGCGGGTCTGAGCCTGGTGTTCGGGATCATGCGGCTGGTCAATCTGGCGCATGGGGATCTGATCGTGCTGGGCGCGTTCCTGATCTTGGTGGCCGCGACGGCACTGGGGCTGCATCCATTCCTGGCGGTTTTGATCGCCGCGCCGGTGATGTTCGTGCTGGGCTGGGCATTGCAGACATGGGTTCTGAACCGGGTGCTCGGCGATGATATTCTGCCGCCGCTGCTGGTGACTTTTGGCCTGTCGGTCGTGATCCAGAATGCCTTGTTGGAGGGGTTCAGCGCCGACAGTCAGAAACTGTCCGCCGGCGGGATCGAGGCGGCCTCCCTTGCTCTTGGCCCGGTGACGGTAGGGGTGATGCCGTTGTTGACGTTGGTTTCGGCTGTGGCGGTGATTTTCGGGTTGAACCAGTTGTTTTACCGCACTGCTTTGGGGAGGGCGTTCCGGGCAACCTCGGATGATGCGGTGACGGCGGGGCTGATGGGTATTCGCCCGCAGAACGTCTTTGCCATTGCCACCGGGATTGCGATGGTCGTGGCGACGATTGCGGCGCTTTACCTGGGTATTCGTGCCAATTTCGACCCCTCCGTCGGCCCCGCGCGCCTGATCTATGCCTTTGAGGCGGTGATTATCGGCGGTCTGGGCAGCCTGTGGGGCACGCTGGCGGGCGGTATCGTGATCGGAGTCGCGCAGGCTCTGGGGGCGGCAATCAATCCCGAATGGCAAATCCTGGCGGGGCATATCGCCTTTGTCGTGATCCTGTTGCTGCGCCCGCGTGGCCTGTTCCCGCGTGCGAATGACTGAGGTGCAAAGATGAGCAAGACACAAAAAACCAACCTGATGCGCCTGCTGGGGTTGGGGGTAGTCGTGTTGCTGGCGCTGGTGCCGGTGATCGGAACCCGCGCGGCAGTGCAGGACTTGTTCATGGTGATGACCATGCTAGTGCTGGCGCTGAACTGGAACATGCTGGCGGGGTTCGCCGGGCTGGTCTCGGTCGGGCAGCAGGCCTTCGTGGGCGTGGGTGCCTATGCGATGTTTGCCGCTGTGATCCTTTGGGGGATGGACCCTTTGATGGGGATTCTGATCGGGGGGCTGGCGGCCTTTGCCCTGTCCATCCCGATGGCGTTCTTCACCTTCCGCCTGAACGGGGCCTATTTTGCCATCGGCACCTGGGTCGTATCCGAGATTGTCCGGCTGAGTCTGGCGCAATGGAAGGCACTGGGCGGCGGCACCGGCACATCGCTGCCCAAAGGCACGACGAAAACCATGTTCGGCGTACCTCAGATCAAGGACATGCTGGATGTCAGCTCGGCCGCGGCGGCGGATGCGCTGACCTATTGGCTGGCCTTGGTGCTGGTGCTTGCGACGCTGGGGATCAGCTATGCCTTTCTACGCTCGCGCATGGGGCTGGGGCTTCAGGCGATCCGCGACAATACCGAGGCGGCAAAGTCCGTCGGTGTCGATCCCACCCGCCTGAAGGCGCTGGTGTTTCTGCTGACGGCGTTTGGCACCGGGCTGTGCGGCGCGCTGCTGTTCATCCAGATCACCCGCGTCACGCCCGAGGCCGCCTTTTCCGTCGTGGACTGGACAGCCTTCGTGATCTTCATCACCGTGATCGGCGGCATCGGCACCCTGCCGGGGCCGATCGTGGGCGTGATTGTCTTTTATGCCCTGCAACGTCTGCTGGCCGACTACGGCACCTCTTACCTAGTTGTCCTTGGTCTGATCGGTATAGCGATCATGCTGTTTGCCCGCCGTGGACTGTGGGGGCTGTTTTCGGACCGAACCGGCTTCGAACTTCTGCCGCTTCGAAAGATGCCGCCAGCAAGGGCCCAATAAGAAACCACTGAAGGAGTGACCCGAATGATCGACCTTACTAAGATCGAATACTTCACCGAGGCGACGTCCGTTGACGCTGTCGTAGGACGCAACGGCCCGGGCGCCCACAAGAGGTTGGCCGAAGTGTGGGCCTCGCTCGTCAAGCACCTTCACGCATTCGCCAAGGACATCGAACTCCGACCAGAGGAATGGGATCTTGCGATCGATTTCCTGACGCGTACCGGCCAGCTCTGCGACGAGAACCGGCAAGAGTTCGTGCTTTTGAGCGACGTCATCGGACTCTCCATGCTTACTGATGCGATCAATCATAGGCGTCCGCCGGGCGCAACGGAGAATACCGTTCTGGGCCCGTTTCATGTTGTCGGGGCACCCGAATTCGAGATGGGTGCCAACATCTCGCTCGACGGCAAGGGCGAAAGCTGTCTCTTCGAGGGACGCGTTCTCGACACCGACGGCAACCCGATCGAAGGCGCGAGAATAGATGTCTGGTGCGACAATGAGGACGGTTACTACGACGTCCAGCAGCCCGACATTCAGCCGAAGTGGAACAACCGCGGCATCTTCACGACAGGCGAGGACGGCACATACCAGTTCCGCGGTGTCAAACCAGTCTCCTATCCAATTCCGCATGACGGCCCGGTCGGGCAACTGCTGATACAGCTCGATCGGCATCCCTATCGACCGGCGCACATGCATTACATGGTCACCGCAACCGGGTTCGAGAAAATCGTCACCCATACGTTCGTCGGCAGCGACGAATACCTGAAGTCGGATGCCGTATTTGGCGTAAAGGCGACACTTGCCGCGCCCTTCGAACCAAACCCGGGCGGAGTCACCAAGTGGCACTCGCCCTTTGATTTCATCATGGTACCCGCCGGCTCTGCCGAGGCCGCGGAATGACGCAGAAGCCTTGCATCATCTGCGTCGCGATCACCGGATCACTTCCCCAGAAAAGCCATAACCCAGCAGTGCCCATCGACGTGTCGGAGCAGATCGAGTCAACGCACGAGGCCTTTGAGGCCGGCGCCTCGATTGTCCATGTTCACGTCCGCAATCAAGATGGCTCACCTAGCAGTGATCCGGAGAAATTCGGGCAGTTTTTTGAGGGGATCAGAAGACATTGTCCGGAGATGATCATTCAATTCTCGACTGGGGGGCGCTCCGGTGCCGGAAAAGAGCGGGGTGCCATGTTGCCGCTTCGCCCGGACATGGCGTCGTTAGCCGTCGGTTCAAACAATTTCCCGACCCGGGTTTACGAGAACAGCCCGGATCTGGTCGATTGGTTGGCATCAGAGATGCAGAGCAACTACGTAAAGCCCGAGATTGAGGCTTTTGACCTAAGCCACATTTTCCAGGCCGCGCAAATGGTCGCCGACAAGCGACTGCGTGGGCCTCTTCACGTGCAATTTGTGATGGGGATCAAGAACGCCATGCCCGTCGACCGTGCAGCTTTTGAGTTTATGGTAGAAACAACCAAGCGATTGATGCCCGACGCAACCTGGTGTGCTGCTGGGATTGGCCGACAACAATCGACAATGAATAAATGGTGTGCCGAACTCGGAGGGCACTGTCGCACAGGGCTAGAAGACAATATTCGCCTTGATCGGGAGACGCTTGCTCCATCAAATGCGGCACTCGTGCGCCAATGCGTGCGAATACTCGAAAAGTATGAGCGCGAGCCAGCATCAAGCGCAGAGGCCCGCGCTCTGTTGGGTCTGCCAGCGTAAGTACGGCAAATGACATTACCGGTTCATCGCGAAGCGAAAGTTTGAGTTAGTGAAAAGAGGAACTCACCAATGTCGGAGACGTTCAAGACCCTTCGAGCACCTTCTTCGCCGCCGGGGAAGGGCTTAGGTTGATCGGTTCGCCAACAGAGATTGTTCATGCACTAATCTTCGGTAAGGAAACCAGCCTCAACGCGTGCTGCCAGGTGTTGCATTTCGGCGGCAAGTTTGACTCTCACCTTCTTTTGCCCGTTATTTCCGCAGACAGGGATTTAACATCCGCTTTAGAGGCGTGGCGAATTTGCGCCCTTGCGATAGCTGCGCCCAAGATGGATGACCGGATTTCCGGCTGCGTTGCGGCGTTGAAGATCGCGCATTTGCAGCAAACTTCGTGCTACGAGCCGGCAAGGAGAGAATACTGAATTCACACATCGGGCTCTCTCCTGCCGTTCTCTGCAATTTGCCCTACAACCGCTTTGCCCGAGACCTGCCTTTCGGCTGGTTTCTCGCTCGAACCTGAAACACCCGCAATCTCCCCTTCCAAACGATCCAACGCACCCAGGGCATCCTCAAACTGCGCAACATCCGCCTCTGTCGGGTCATCGATCCGAAGCGCCTCGGGACCCTCGAAATCCATTTCGATCTGCCGTTGATCTTCCGCAATGACAGCAGCGCGAACGCGTCGGGCGACTGTATCGGGAATGTGGTTGATGGGTGAGCTTCCACCTGGCTCCGCAATTCCCATCCTCGCTTCAAAGTCGCGTTCCGACAGACCTTGCCCCCGTGGCGCGTCCGGCATTGCCCGAACACTCAACGGCAACTCTCCCATCAGCCCAATCGGGCCTTCCGGAAACGGCAGATCGCCTTTCTGCGCGTTATGGATGCTTTTGAAGAACGGATCCTCAAAATACACCACCCGTTTCGCCCGGACCGGCATTTGCGCATCGACGACAACGACAATCTCGTCGAGCGGCAAGCGCCGCGCCTCATCTTCAGGCAGGAGAGACACCTCTTCAGTGCGCTCGGATTGAGGCCGCGGTAGGCAATGCCGTTATGGCGCAGGGGCAAGGTGATCCGACCGGCGAGATGATCCGCGCTCCACGGTTTGTGCCAGGGTCGGGTATCTCCGCCACAGGCGCCACGAGTGTACACAACCTCGCTTATGCTGCGCGACACCGGGCTTGAGGCGGAAATCGAACCACTCGCCCACGGGCTGGCGACGATCCTGCAGCGCCGCAAGGTCGCGCTCGGCAAGGAGGTCGACCGCACAGCCGACAAGATCGGCGCGCTGGCAAAATCTCACGACGGATCGGAGATCGCCGAGACCGCTCTGGAAGAGGCCCAGGCCCGCTTCCTGCACCTGCGGGAGATCGTCGGCGCTATCGAGATCATGAGCGAGGCGGCGGCGGAATGCTACGAGATCGAGACGGGCCATGCCTTCATCCCGGCAGCGGGATCGCGCGCCAGTGTCCGCGCGCAGCAGACGGGAGCAATCTTTGAAGCACGCCAGCTTCTGGAGCAGCATGATCGTGAGACGGCCGAAAAGTCGAAGGTCGAAGGGGTGCCCCTGATCGTCTCAGGTGCCACCGACTGGACCGATATCGATGTTATCTTCAGCACGCTCGACAAGGTTCGCGACCGCATCAAGCAGAACCGCAATCAGGATATCTTCCTCTGCCACAAGGGTGGCAAGCACGGGGCGGAAATGATCGCGGCCCGCTGGGCGCGGGCGCGTGGTATCGCGCAGGCGCGGTTCGATCCGCGCTGGTCCGCACATGGCCGGGCGGCTCCGTTCAAATGCAATGACGAGATGCTGGATGACAAGTTCGCGGCGACGGGGGTTGTACTCTTTGGCGGCAATGGGGTCGCGCTAAACCTCGGTCAGAAGGCGGAAGCAAAAGGTCTGACGGTCATGCGCGTTGCTGATCCGGCGAAGAAGACTGCAGAGACGTAAACTGAGAGGGTCGCCGTCGGGCGGCCCTTTCGTTGTTTCTCTTGGGCGTGGTCGTGCCTGAAATGTTATGCCTAGCAAGTTCACCTTTTGATGGGTATATGCGTGCCTAGCAAAACTTGGAAATGATTGGCATGACCCCACTCAGCAGTATCGCGATGAGCGCCTATACCGATCTGGTGCGCCTCCTGAAGGACGACGCTTTGTCCGGCGTTGAAGGTAAACCAATTCTCAAGGAGCGCGGCGACAAGGCCTATTGGTACGCCGCGCGGCGTATCGGGACGGAGATGCGGTTCATATATATCGGCGAGGACAACGACGAGACGCGTGCACGGATCGACCGTATCGAGGCGCTGCGCGCGACTGCCAAGGACCGGCAGGCAGAACGGTCGCGACTCGTTAGGCTCTTGCGCGCCGAAGGCATGACGCCCACCGACCGGGCGACCGGTTCTATCCTGTCGGCCATGGCTGCCGCAGGGACCTTCCGTCTGGGCGGCACCATCGTCGGAACGAACGCGTTCCGGCTCTATGAAGGTGAGCTTGGTATCCGGCTGCCCTTGGGTGGCATGGCCAACACTGGCGATATCGACATCGCCCAGTTCGAAAAGCTCAGCGTCGCGCTGGAGGATCAGGTCGATCCGGGTCTGGCCGAGACGTTCTCGGCGCTCAAATTTGACCCTTTGCCAGCCCTCGACCAAGGCCGGACCTGGCGATGGGCACAAGGCGGCAGTGGCCAGTTGGTCGAATTTCTGACACCGGCCTTCGGGGATGAAACCATCCGCGATCTGCCAGCTTTGGGCGTGAATGCTCAAGGATTGAACTATCTCAACTTTCTGATCGCTGAGCCAATCCATGCGGCGGCGATATATCGGTCGGGCGTTCTGGTTCAGGTGCCACGCCCGGAGAGATATGCAGTCCACAAACTGATCATTGCCGACCGGCGACGTGACGGCGCAGGTAGTCTCAAATCCGCGAAGGATCGCGAGCAGTCGGCTTTCCTGATCGAGGCGATGGCCGAGGACCGGCCCGATGACCTAACGCGGGCCTATGCCATCGCCATGGAGGTCGGCCCGCGCTGGCGGGAGCATATCGCGAACTCATTGAGGCGGATGCCGCAGACGAAAACCATCCTTGAGAGCCTCGGCGTATGACCGCCGCGGCAACAAGTGCTGCCGCACTTCGTGCCCCTGACAGACCTCTCTTGGGATTCTTGGCCGGGCCGTTCCTCAACACAGCCTTCTAGTCCTGAGCCACTGCGTCCGGGTCGCCTGCCAGCGCCCCATCTTCGGTGGATTGGTCTGGGGTCGCCGCAATGAGGGTTCTTCACCACGCATTCAAACGGCAATTCAGAAGCAGAGCTTGAGGCTGAAGACCTGCAGAGTCCTCGGGTGGTGTTTTGGAGCATCGCGTCCGCGCTACGGGCTTCGTTAGCACCTCGGCCAAACTCGGCGAGACGATGGCGAAGATGGTGGCGACAGTGGAATGGCAAAGATCATCCGGGCCTCTCCTTTTTGCTTATGCATGTGGATCGCACGGGGTCGGCCCGGCCGTACCCTCCACTTCGTTCCGGCAAGCACAAATACGGTTTCCACGCTTTTGGCGCGGAACTGAGCAAGGCCGTCGGCAAGACCACAAAGACGGAAGTGATGAGATCCCGCGCGGTTGGCAAGAACCCTTTCGAAGGGCGTAGTCAACATCATCCTGCTCTGGGCAGCCTCCGTCGCCCACGGTTAGAAGAATACCGCGTGCAGGATTACGTCCTTTGGAAAATGTGCACCTTTGAATGAAATCGCCACGGTTTGCTCCTGTCTTATCCGAGCACGCGTTGCCAAAACCGCGGTCGGAATGACAGTTGGGAGCAGATTTTGCGACAGAACCGCACAAGCCGCTGAAATCATGAACTCGCTTAACGCCCTATTCTGCACTCAGCCGGAGTCGGCCCCAAATACTGTCCGCCGGTAAGTCGAGAGAGCTTCATTTCGGGTTCAGAAACTGTCACTGCGTGTTTGGAAGGTCGGCGCCGGGGTTCATGATACCGCTTGGGTCTAGTGCTTGCTTGATCGCGTCTATCGCGAAGAGCTTGGCGGGGTCGCCGTATTTCTGGAGCATTTCAACCTTGGCGCGCCCAATACCGTGCTCAGCACTGAAAGACCCATTCAAGTCTTTTACCAGGTCACAGACCAACAAATCTACGCTGGGCTTAATGGAAACGTAGGCGTCTGGCGTTTCAGCCCTTGGCGGGAAAATGTTGAAATGAAGGTTACCATCCCCAAGGTGACCGAAGCAATTGACGCGAAGAGGAGCAATTTCTTGAATCCTTGCACTTGCCAGTTCAATGAACTCAGGAATTTTACCCAGCGGGAGCGAGATATCATGATTGGCAACGGCGCCGATCAGTCGGTTGGCTTCAGGGATATGTTCTCGGACATTCCAGAAATCGGTCCGTTGGCCTTCCGATTGTGCGATCAGACCGTCGTTCACCAAGCCAGCTTCAAGTCCGAATTCGAACAGTTCCAACAAAATGTCGTCGCCGTTCTGTCCTTTGTGAAGACCGAGATCTATCAGAACGGCCCACTCTGGATTTTTGTCAAATGGAAGCCGCAAATCTGGCATGGTTTCGGACAAGAAATCCAGTCCGACACCCTGGATCAATTCAAAGGCCGAAATCGCGCTCCCTGCCAGTTTCTGTGCATACTTCAAAAGCTTCAAAGCGGCACTTGAGCCACCGATGGTCATGAGCGCAGTGGCGTAACCAGAAGGGCGCGGATGCAGTCTCAGTGTTGCAGCTGTAATGATCCCCAGAGCACCCTCGGATCCAATCAACAGATTGCGCAGGTCAAAGCCGCTGTTGTCCTTTCTTAGTCTGCTCAATCCATGCCAGATCTGACCGTCCGGCAACACGACTTCGAGCCCGAGGCAAAGGTCGCGCATGTTTCCATAGCGCAGAACATTCACCCCACGGGCATTTGTCGCAAGGTTTCCTCCGATCTGACAAGTACCTTCGGCGGCTAGAGACAGTGGAAACAGTAACCCTGCTTCCTTTGCAGCTTCCTGGACGCTAAAGAGCGTTGCGCCGGCCTCAACGACAATAACGTCTTCCTGCGGCAAAAGCTCGCGAATTGCTTTCATACGGTCCAAAGACAGGATCACTGGGGCTGGTCCGTTTGTCATAATATGCCCAGCGACCAGCCCGGTGCCTCCTCCGATGGGTACAATCGGTACCAAGTGTTCCGCACACAACCGAACAATGGTCGATACCTCATCCACGGTCCTTGGAGCTAGGACAATTCCTTTCATACCGACGTAATTGCCACGCGGGTCTTCGAGGTGAGATGGAGACAAAGGACGAAAACAGTCTTCGGGCACCTGCGTCGCAAGCAACTTTCGAAACTGATCACTAACTGGGTTTAACGTGATCATTTCTTCTTCCTTTCTTTATGAACTTTAATCCGGAATCGTTTGGCTTCGCCCCGCCTCACGAGCTCGGAGCGATCGCTCCATAAACAAATTTGAATTCAAGAAACTCCTCAAGTCCGACCACGCCCCATTCGCGGCCGTTGCCAGACTTTCTAACGCCGCCAAAAGGCGCAGCCACATCAAGCGGCGCCCCGTTCAGATGTACCATTCCCGTTCACAAGTTTTTGGCGACATCGTAGGCCCGCGCCGAAGCTAAACTCCACACAGACCCGGACAACCCGTATTTGGAGTCGTTTGCGATTTCGATCGCCTCTTCCACTGCTGCGTAAGTCAGCACAGATAAAACCGGGCCGAATATTTCTTCCTGGGCAATTCTCATGTCGGGTCGGACACGACCGAAGACTGTTGGTTTGACGAAGAACCCTTTCGTCAGATCATCGGGTCTTTCGTCACCACCTGCGATCAACTCGGCCCCCTCGGAGATATCGGTCTTGATCGTTGAAAGAACCGCCCGATACTGCCTCCGGTTGGCAACCGGGCCCATGTAAGTCTTGCTGCTTGGGCCGCCGACCCGAATGTTTTTCACCGTATCCGAAATGATACGAACCACTTCATCATATCTGTTTTCCGGCACGAGAAGACGGGTTGATGCATTGCAAGATTGGCCCGAATTTTCCATTGTTGCATAGACGCTTGCCGGGATGGCTGTCGCGAAATCGGCATCGTCAAGTATGATACCTGCGGATTTCCCCCCCAATTCCAAAGCAACGCGTTTAATGTCAGGGGCTGTGTTTTTGATGATTGTTTCGCCAGCAAACGTAGATCCAGTAAACGAAATCATATCAACATCGGGATGCGTGGTGAGGTGTTGCCCGACTCCTATCCCGTCACCATGGATCATACTGAATACACCAGCCGGAGTTCCCGCTTCGTGTAGGATTTCGGCAAAAAACTGAGCATTGAGCGGGGTCAATTCACCAGGTTTGAGCACCATCGAGCAGCCTGACGCAATCGCTGGAGCGACTTTGACTGCGACCTGGTTAATTGGCCAATTCCACGGTGTAATCAAAGCGCAGACGCCGATTGGCTCGCGTCGCACTAGTGTTGATCCCAACGGTTCCTCGAACTTGAAGTGGCGCAAAACGCGGATGACTTCGTCAAAGTGCGAAGCACCGGACGGAGCCTGCTTTTCGCGAGCAAGCGACAGTGGCGCGTCCATTTCAAGCGAGATTGCGGCGGCAATCTCATCGTTGCGTTCTTTTAACTTGGCCGTAATTGCCTCCAAGAGGTCCAGCCGCTCAGTAACGGTGGACTGCGAAAACGCTGTGAAGGCGTTTTTTGGCTGCAGCAACAGCGTCATTTACATCCCGTTCGTTGCCAAGAGTGACTTGGCCAACAACCGTTTCCGTCGAGGGATCCACGATATCTTGCTGCTTGGTATCATGTGGCGTCACCCACGTGCCCGTGAGCAGCCTCATCTGACTGGTCCAAGTTGATTGTTAGTGCATCATCGGCCTCTGATCCATCGGGATGATGGTTTCAGGCGCTGGCGGGCGATAGCCCAGTGCACTGTGGGGGCGTTTTGTGTTGTAGTGTCTCCTCCATTGTTCGATCAGGATTTGTGCTTCGCGCAAGCTGTAGAAGATTTCACCGTTGAGCAGCTCATCCCTGAACCGGCCATTGAAGCTTTCMCAGTATCCGTTCTCCC
>NZ_UNRA01000008.1 GCF_900537075.1 Tropicibacter sp. Alg240-R139 | reverse complement strand
CAGGGTCTTAGGCCATCACAACCCGGCGATGGCTGCTGCGATCAGGCCGGGGCCAAGCTGATTGACGACGCGGCCCCAACGGGTCACGCGCTGCTCGGCGATAAAGACGATGTCGTTGGGCCGCAGTTCCAGCTTGGTGGCCATAACAAAGGCGGCGGCGTTTTCGGCATCCAGATGCAAGGCGAGCACACGCTCTTGGTGGCCCTTCTTGGGGGCCGCGCGCAGCACATAGATTTCCGACGGGTCCGAGGTTTCGCTGGAAAAACCGTTGCCGTCGAACAGCGCGTCAGCCAGTGTCGTCTGACGATCAAAAGGCAGGGTATAGCGGCTGGGTTGGCTGCGTTCCCCGGCCAGATAGACATAATCACGATCCACCCCGTCCAGTTCGATCCGGGCCTGGAAGTTGCTGCGCTGCTCGTCCAGTTGCGCCCGGCGCAGCGAGATTTCGGTGGTCAGCTCTTCGAGGGCGCGTTCGCGGGCGGCCAGGCGGACCGTGGTCAGTTGAATCTGTTGGCCGAAATAGGTCTCGGCTTTGTCCAGCTCGTATTCGCTGTCGACATAGATGCTGTCGCTCGCGATCAGACGGATGCGCTGCATTTCGGGGTTGTCGAGGTACTCTTGCAGCGGGATCTGATAGAGTGTGCCGTCGCGATAGAGCCGGATCGAGGCAAAATCGAGGTCGCGCACGGCCAGGCCGCCCGCTGCGGCGATGGCCTGATCCAGATAAAGCGGGGTCAGGTTGATCGAGCTGACCCCGGGCTGGCGCACAGCACCACCAACGCTGACACGTTGCGAGTTGAACTCGGCGATCTCGAGGCTGAAGGCGGGGTCGATCTGGTTTTCCACCAGGCTCTGGAACAGCTCGGCCTCGGCTTCTTCGATGGTCAGGCCGGACAGCCGTACGCGACCCACATCCGGGATCGCGATGGCACCGTCATCCTGTACGGTATAGCCGCGGCGGTTGTTTTGCGCGGCAAGCAGACCGCTGAGTTCTTCGACCGAGTTGCGGCTGGATTTTGTGGCCAGCAGCACCACGTCGCCAACGCCGATGCGATAAGGTCCGACGCGGGGCTCGACGGGAGCATTGCTTCTGAGGGTCGAGGGGCGCTGTTCTTCTGGCAGCGAGCTTTCAGGCAGGGTGCCCGCGCCGCGCAGGGTGCCTGAGGTGCCCGCGCTCTGGAAAAATACAGATGGGAGGGATTTTGGCGTATAACCCGAGCGGTTGTAAGTGCTGATGGTCTGCTCCGAGACAGGCACAACAACGACGTGTTCATCATTTTTAGGCACATCAGGCGCAACATAAATGGTGTTGCAGGCGCTTAGAAACGCAAACACGACAAGCAAAACGGATTTTGGCAACATAGTATTCCCCGGAATTCATTGATATTCCTATGGTCGGGAATCGACGGGACTCGCAAGCCTTAGTTGCCAACCGCGCCAAAAAAACGCCATATTGTGTTTTTCCTGCGCGCGGGGATCCGCTCAGCCCATGTGCCGATGGGATTGAGGGTCATTCTCTGAGGGCGCGATCTTTAACGCGGACAACCGGCTGGATCAGGTAATCCAACACCGATTTGCGACCCGTCAGGATGTCGACTTCGGTGATCATGCCGGGGATGATTTCGACCGCGATGCCATCCCCATCCAGCATGGTGTTTTCGGTGCGCACCTCGACCACAAACACCTCTTCGTCATTGCGTTCCGAGCGGGTGATCGTGTCGGCACCGATGCGGGTAATCTCGCCATCCAGACTGCCATAGCGCGAGAAGTCATAGGCGGTGATCTTGACCTTGACCGGTTGGCCCGCATGCAGAAACGCGATGTCGGCGGGGCGCACGTATGCTTCGACCAGCAGGGTGTCATCCAGTGGCACGATCTCGATCAGATCCTCGCCGCTGCGGGCCAGCGCGCCAAGCGTGCTGCGGTGGATACGGTTGACGATGCCGCGCACCGGCGCGTGCAGCTGTGCCCGCGCCGCCCGGCGTTCCAGCGCGGGTAGGGCGGGTTTCAGCGCCGCCAGCTCGGCTGTGGCCAGCGCCAGATCGGTGAGCGCTGCACTGCGAAAGCGTTTGCGCTGTGCCCGGATGCGTTCGTCAATTTCGCTGAGGCCGGTGTGCAGACGGTTCACCACTGCCTCGGCCCGGACCTGACGGCCCTGCCATTCGGCCTCGCTGCGGCGCAGGGTGAGCAGTGTGGTGGCGGGTTCCATTCGCCGTTCCACCAGCGGGGCCATGATGGCGCGTTCTTCGGCCAGCACCATGAGCGTGGCGGTGGCGGTGACCTGATCTACCATCCCCTCTTCGTATTCGCGCTGTCGTTGCAGGCGCTGGTTTTCCAGGATGTCGATTTCGGCCTGTAATTCCGCCTGTCGCCCCTGATAAAGCGCAGTTTCCGAGCGCACCACATCCGCCGCCTCGGCCAGCAATTCGTCGCTGAAGCCCAGGGGCGCATCGTCAATTTCGGCCTGCAGCCGTTCGATCCGGGCCATCAGGCCAAAGGCGCGCTGCTGTTCCTGACTCAGCTGGCTGTCCAGCTGCGTGCCGTCCAGTTCCATCAGTAGGGTGTCCTGATCGACCACCTGGCCCTCGCGCACGTGCAGCGCTTGCAACACGCCCGCCTCGGTCGCCTGGATCACCTGGATATCGCCCGAGGGCACGATGCGCCCATCGGCGCGGGTGACATCGTCGATCTCGGTATTGTGCGCCCAAAGGCCGGCGGTGACCAGAAACGCCAGGATCACCAACAGCAGAAGCGAGCCGCGCAGGGGCGAGCGCCCGCGCATTTCGCGTGCCAGCTTGTCCAGATCAGGATGCCGCGACATTGGCCTGCCTCCCCTGTTTAGAGCCTGTTTTGGGCGTGTGGCGGGTCAGCAGGCTTTTGGGCCCGTCGGCGCCAACCTTTCCGTCTTCGATCACGATGACCCGGTCGACCAGCTCCAGCAGGCTGGTGCGGTGGGTCACGATCACCATGGTGCTGTCGGCGGCGGTTTCTTTCAGGCGCTTGATCACGGCGGCCTCGTTCTGGACATCCATGGCGCTGGTGGGTTCGTCAAACAGCAGAATGGGCGGTCGTCCGACCAGGGCGCGGGCCAGGGTGATGGCCTGGCGTTGCCCGCCTGACAGCCCCTCGCCGCGCTCCCCCAGCATCATGTCATAGCCGTGCGGATGCTGGGCCAGAAAATCCTCGACCCCGGCGGTGCGGGCGGCCGCAACAATGTCGTGGTCACGCGGGCGGATCGCCCCGATCGAAATATTCTCGCGCACGGTGCCGGAAAACAGCCAGATGTCTTGTAGGACCGAACCGATGTTGCGGCGCAGATCGCCCGGATCAATTTGGCGGATGTCCAGCCCGTCAACCATGACCGAGCCGACGCGCGGCTGGTATAGCCCCAGAAGCAGCCGCGCGACGGTGCTTTTGCCTGACCCGATCCGGCCCAGGATGGCGACCTTTTCGCCCGGATTGATGCGGAACGACACACCCTTGAGCGCGTCCCCAGCCTGATCGGGGTAAGCGAAATAGACGTTGTTGAAGGTGATACCACCGTCCAGCTTGGGGCGGCTGATCCAGCTGCGTCCCTCGGGGCGTTCGCTCTCGCTCTGCATCAGGGCGTCAAGGTTGCGATAGGATGTGCGCGCCTGATTGGCCCGTGTCAGGGTCTGGGCAAGCTGCCCCAAGGGTGCCAAAGCCCGCCCCGTCAGGATGACCGAGGCCACCAGCGCGCCCATGCTCGCCTCGCCCGCCGTGATCAGGAAAACGCCGTAGAACACGATCAGCACCTGTGCGGCCTGCTGGGTGAACCCGGTCAGGTTCAGGGCAAACTGGCTGATGGCGCGGCTGCGTTGCCCGTGCTGGGCTTGCCGTTCAATCGCCTCGTCCCAGCGGGCGCGCATCTGGCGCGCGGCACCGGTGGTCTTGATGGTTTCGATCCCGGCCACGGTTTCCACCAGCACGCTTTGTTTCGATTGCCCGTCGGCAAAGCTGCGTTCAGCCAGACGTGACAGGAACGGCTGCACCGCCAACCCGGTCAGCAGCACCACAGGCACTGCCAGGGCCGGCACCAGCGCCAGCGGCCCGCCGATCAGATAGATCACCCCGACAAACAGCGTGATGAAGGGCAGATCAACCACCGCGACCAGCGTGGCCGAGGTGAAAAATTCGCGTAAGGTCTCAAACTCGCGCAGGGTGTTGGCCATGGCCCCGGTCGATCCCTTGCGCGCGTGCATCTGCATGTTCAGCAGCTGGTCAAAGATGCGCCGCCCCATCTGAGCATCGGCGCGATTGCCCGCCCGGTCGATGAAGCCTGCGCGCACCATCTTGATCACGAAATCAAACAGCAGCGCCAGCCCGACACCAAGGGTCAGCGCAATCAGCGATTCTGTCGCCTCGTTCGGCAAGACCCGGTCATAGACGATCATGATAAAGATCGAGGTCGTCAGCCCCAGCACATTGGCCAGCACGGCGGCCAGCACCACCTGAGTATAAGACCAGCGGTTGGCAGCGAGCGCCGACCAGAACCAATGCCCGTGCCGCCCCTTGGCCGTGGCGGCGATGTCGTCGCGGTGTTCGCGCCGAAACAGCAACGCATACCCTGTGTAGCTGTCACGCAGGTCGCGTTCAGGCACTTCGCCGATGCCCTCGCCCAGGGCTGGGTCGTGGATCAGCAGGTTGCCCTTGGGGTCGCGGCCATGGAACACCACCGCGCGGTCATCTTCCAAGAGCAGGATCGCGGGGGTCAGGGCGGCGTCGAAATCGCCCAGCTTGCGGGCACCGAACCCGGCCTGCAGCCCGGCGCGTTCGGCAGCGGCAATGGCGTCGCGAACGCTGAGCGTGCCGGATGTGCCGGATTGCGCCGCATGCAGCGCTGCCAGAGTGATAGGGCGATCCAGACTGTCGGCCACATGCAGGATGCAGGCTTCTAGGGCAGGGACGATATCGGGTTTAAATCGGGTGGACTTTCCAACGGTATCGACCTGTGAGAGCATCATGACGGTGGCTCATCCTCTTCGCCCCAATCGGTCAGGGCTATGCCAAATACATCCAGGATGTCACCGGTCAGGCTGAGCGCGGCATAATTGGTCAGAAAGAAATTCTGCTCCGCCAATATCAACCGTTCCTGCGCCCCGACATAGTCGCGCTGTGCATCCAGAATCTCGATCAGGCTGCGACGCCCGATAGTGAACTGTTCCTGTGCGGCCGCGACACTGTCGGCATTGGCCTTTGCGGCAATTCGGGCAGCCCTCAGCCGTTCTGCACCGGCTTTCTGGTCTGACCGAATGAATTCCAGTTCACGACCGATCTCGCGGATCAGCAAATCGCGTTCGAATTGGACTTCTTCCACTCTGGCCTCGGCCGCTTTGACAGCAGCGCGACGCTGACCAGAAGTATCCAGATCAAAGTTTAACGATAGGTCAACGGAAACGTCCGGATCGTCATTTGCATTGCGATCTCCAAGCGCGCCGGCCACCAGGCTGGGACGGCGGCGCGCCTTGGCGGCGATCAGATCGGCCTCGGCCGCGCGCAGGCTGGCGGTCAGCGCCCGCACGCGGGGGCTGTTGCCGACAATCTCGTTGTCGCTGCGGGTCAGACCGGGGGCGGCTTGGGGGCGAGGCAGCGCGGCGGGCGCGCGGGCAAAGACCTCGCGAAAGCGCGCCTCGGCCCGGTCGGCGCGCGCCTGCGCATCGGCGTAGAACGTACGCGCATCGGCCATGCGCGAGCGGGCAGTCAGTACGTCGGCCTCAGACCCGGCACCGCTGTCGGTGCGTTCGCTGATCTGGCGTTCCAGCCGCTCGTGCGTGGCGACGTTGTCGCGGGCGATGGACAGCAGTTTGCGCCGGTCCAGCACCATCACATAGGATTCGATCGCTTCAAGCGTGACGGCGGCGGCTGTTGTCAGCTGATCGCCGCGGCTTTCCAGAACACGGGCGCGCGCAGCGGTCTGATCGCCGGCGGCTGCACCGCCGTCATAAACCAGCTGCGAGATTCGCAGATAGGGCGAGGTGCTGGCCTCGCTCACGGTCTGCTGGCGCGAGCTTGCGTTGACGCCGACCGAGACCTGCGGTTTCCAGGCGCCTTCGGCGGCCTCTTGCTCGGCTTGGGCGGCGCGGATGCGCACGCTGCTTTGGGCCAGATCAGGGCTGGTGTTGACGGCTTGGGTGATCTGCTGGCCAAAGCTGCTTTTGGCCAGGGCACTGTCGATTTGCGCAGCCCCCGCACCCGCAGTGCCGGTGGCAAAAGAGGCTTCGACGGTGGAAAGATCAGGCGCAATATCACAGGCAGCCAGGGCCAGAAGGATCAGACCGGCAACCCCTGCTCTGGCAGAGGGGGCTTCACCTGTAGACATTTGCTCTCCTCTCCCGGTTGTCCGGGCATTGCGTCGTTTTCCTGCGCTTGTGCCAGAGCAGAGAGAAACCCGTCAAGCGCATCATTGCCCGGAGAGGTTGTATCTGTGTCAGGTGTGGCTTTCGTAAGACCCGTCTGCCTGCTTGCCCTGTCCAGCCACAGACAGTGCTGCAACGACACCTGATGGGCATGGATCAGACGCAAGCCATCCTGGCGCGCCAGCAGGACAAGATGCGCATCGGGCAGGGACTTGAGCGCCGCGCCATCAATGGTCAACAGGCCCGGGGGCAATTCAACCCCCTCGTGTGAGGTGAGCGGCGTGAAAAGCTCCATCGCCTCAAGCGTGGCGCAGAGCACATCGGTCGCCTGCAAGGCTGCCGTACGGGTGCTGAAGAACTGCACCACTTGGGCCAACCCTGGGGCCAGCGTGCCGTCGGGGGCAAAAAACGGCTCGTCCCGGGGGTCATCGGTGATCAGCCCGCTGGTTTCATTGATTAGAACCGCCCTTTGATCGCCTTGACCGGTGGAATGGGACGCAAACGGGTGGCTGCGCAGCTGCGAGGGCACATAGGTGCCCAGCCACCGCCCGTTGTGGCTGACAAAGGGGCTGTCTTGGTCAGGGATTAGCGATAGCAAGGCTACCGGGGTGACGCCGGGTCTGCTGCCTCCTCCGTGGCGGCGAAAGGCAACGGGAAAGGCGCTGGCGCAGTGCAGGATTTCCTCGGCGACGATGGGCACCTCGGCCAGGGGGCGGGCAAAGTCATACGAGGAAAAGCGTCGCCAGAACCGATGCCCGTGCCGCGCCTTGCTGATCGGGACAAGGTCTGTGTGTGGTGCCATTGGCGGGTCCATCCCGGTCTGGTTGCGACATGTGTTTGGCGGGCCCCGTGTTTGTTCGGGCCCGCCAGTGCTGTTTCTGCGTCAGGCGGCCGCGCCGGTTGGATCGGTGTGCAGGATGTTGTCCGCATGCAGCGTGCTGAGATCGCTCAGACCGTTGAAGGTGCCCATGATTTCGGCCGTGGCGGTGTCGGCATCCGAGAAGGTCACGCGCGCCATCGCCGCGTTGCTGCCATCGCTGGCCATGAAATAGAAGACATCGCCCGCATCGGTGTCCACCAGGGTCTCGGCCGCATCCGCCAGGGTATCGGCGTTCAGATCGCTCACCGCAGTGGTAAAGCCCACTACACCGGTGTCGGTGCCAATGGTGCTGCCGCTGGCCAGGGTTTCGACCCCCGTGCCCGCCCCGCGCAAGGACGACACATCCAACCCGCTGAAGGTGATGGCATCGGTGATTTCTCCCTCCGGCCCCAGGGTGAAGCCGGTGACCGTATCAGTGCCATTGGCGCTTGGGTCGGCCTCGAACACCACCACGTGGCGGCCGCCTTCGGAGACGTCAATACTGTCATTGCCACCGCCGCCCTGGATGACATTGCTGACATCCTCGGCCGTTAGCGTGTCGGCGCCATCGGTGCCGAACTGCAACGTCGTGGACCCGCCATCAGGCGTGGTGAGTTTCAGCACGATGGGTTTGCTGGCGTCCTGCACGGTCATCTCGAATGTCACCAGCGGGGACGAAAGATCACCAAAGCTGGTGGCGGCGCCTGCAAAGTTCACCGTCGAGGCATCTGCGGGGTTGGCCAGGAACAGGCTGAAGGCGTTGTTGGCGTTGACCGATCCCGCGTCAAAGGCGACGACACTGGAATCAAACGTCATCTGCGAGGTCACGGCCAGCCCGCCCGAGACATCGCGATCCGGGTCGGCATACATGGCAAAGGTGATGGTCGAGCCATCGCGTGAGACCTCGGAAACCACATAAGCACCTGCCTCATAGGCCACGGCCGTGTCGCTTGCGGGCAGGGGATCGCGCCCGCCTGTAACGGATGCATTGGCCGTAAAGGTCAGATCGGTTCCGGCGGTGATCGCCGCGAAACTGGAGGCTGGGATGGCCAGGGACCAGCTGCCGTTCGAGGCGATGGTGGCGGAGCCCACCAGAGTGCCATTCAAGGTGACATCCACGGATTGCCCCGCTGCAAGTTCGGCAGAAGAACCCGAAACCGTCAGGCCACTGGCCTTGGCGGTCGAAAGCACCACGGCGTCATTGGACCCTACATCGTTGAGAGTCAGGATCGGGCGGAAATCAGTGCTCAACCCGGCGCTGGCTTGTGTCGCAGCATTGCCTGCCGCGTCAGAGATATTTGCACTCAGCGTGTAATCCGTCGTGTCCGCCAGCGTGGCC
The DNA here is from genome assembly GCF_900537075.1 of Tropicibacter sp. Alg240-R139. Taxonomy (GTDB): domain Bacteria; phylum Pseudomonadota; class Alphaproteobacteria; order Rhodobacterales; family Rhodobacteraceae; genus Falsiruegeria. The sequence continues at coordinate 80,631 of NZ_UNRA01000008.1, read as the reverse complement.
AGATCGGCCTGCGGGATGGTCACGCCCCAGGCGCCGCCGCTCGCGGTCGCCGTGTAGGTCTGCCCATTAAGGGTGACGGTGACGGTTTGCCCGTCCTCGGCATCGGTGGTGCCTGAAACGGCCAGGTCGCTCTTGCGCTCGATCGCATCGAGCACACCGCCGACGCTGAGCGCGTTCAGGGTAAGGGTGGGTGCGGTGAAATCGGTCGCAAAGCTGGATGTGGCGCTGCCCACGTTGCCGGCGTCATCCGCGACATCCGCCTTGGCCGTATAGGTCTGCCCGTCTTGCAAGGCGGCCAGGCTGGCAGCCGGGATCGTTAGCGACCAGGCCCCACCGGTCACAGTGGCGGTGCCACTGGCGTCAACCGTGCCGTCCGAGCGAACCAAGGAGACCGTAACCTGGGTGCCATCGGGTGCGTCCGAGCCGCCGGTCATGGTCAAGTCGGTGCCCTGTTCGGCGGCATTCATCACCGCCCCGTCCGACAGTGCGGTGAGCGTCACGGTGTGCGCGGTGAAATCGGTGTCAAAGCTGCTGCTGGCCTGGATGGCCGCGTTGCCTGCGACGTCCGTGACATCAGCCGTGAGCGGGATGGTTGCGCCATCCGTCAATGCGCTCAAACTTGCGGCCGGAACGGTGACCGACCAGCTGCCGCCCGACACCGTACCGGTATAGGTCTGACTGTTCAGGGTGACGGTCACGGTCTGCCCATCCTCGGCATCGGTGGTGCCAGAGACCGTCAGATCCGTGCCCGCTTCGGCCGCGTTCATCACGGCCCCAGACGACAGCGAGGTGATTGTCAGGGTGGGTGCGGTGAAATCGGCGAGGAACCCGGACGAAACCTGTGGGGCCGCTATGCCATCGGTGTCCGACACATCCGCCGTCAATGTGTACGCTCCGCTATTGGTCAGCGCGCCCAGATCGGCGGCAGGAATGGTCACGCTCCAGCTGCCGCCCGACACGGCGCCCGTATAGGTCTGACCGTTTAAGGTGACAGTGACGGCCTGACCGTCGGGAACATTGTTCGTCGTACCGCTGACGGTCACGTCTGCTCCGGCTTCGGCTGCACTCAGTGCAGTCCCAAACGGCAGGTCGGCGAGGGTGAGAGACGGCCCAGTTAGATCCACCGGCACCGAGGCCGTGACCGCGGTCGAAGTGTTGCCGGCCGCGTCCGTCACCGTGACGCTGACGGCGATATCGGTCCCGGTGGTCAAACCCGCCAGATCAGCCTGCGGGATAGTCACGCCCCAGGTGCCGCCATTGGCCGCGCCCCCATAGTTTTGACCGTTGAAGCTCACGACGACCGGATCCCCGTCTGCTGCCGTTGTTGTACCGGTGATCTGCAGATCGCGCCCCTGGTCGATCAGATTGATGGTACCATCAGCAACCGCATTCATGGTCACGGTGGGTGCGGTGAAATCGGTGCTCAGCGCGCTACTGGCCTGGGCCGCCGGGTTACCCGCGACATCCGTGACATCTGCCGTCACTGTCACACTTGCCCCATCACCCAAAGCTGCCAGAGCAGCGGTGGGCACGGTCACGCTCCAGGCACCGCCACTGGCAGTGCCGGTATAAGTCTGGCCATTGAGGGTAACAGTCACGGTCTGACCATCCTCGACATCGGTGGTGCCGGTGATGTTCAGATCGCTTCCCGCCTCGGCCGCGTTCACGATCGCGTCGCTTGCAATGGTGTTGATGGTGAGCGTTGGCGGCAACGTGTCGATGGTGTAAGTAACTGTTTCAGTGCCAAAAATATTCCCGGCTGCGTTTTCATACGCCACTTCGACCGTGGTTGCGCCCTGGGGTAGCGCGGCGGCTTCGGCCTGGGTCAACGTCAGGGTCCAATTACCGTCTTCGTCTGGGGTGACGGTCTTGCTGAAACTGCCAATGGTGACGACGACATTCTCGGTTCCGGCCGGCACGGTGGTGCCGGTGCTGGTATTGGTCAGGCCCGTGCTGGTCAGATCGCTGAGCGTCAGCGGTGGGGGGGCAGGGGCCGCACCGCCGCCGCCGCCTCCGCCGCCACCGACTGCGCCGGCAACGCCAAGTCCGGCCAGGGCCGCGCCCGCACCGCCCAGACCCGAGGCACCGCCCGCGCCGCCATCACCGCCGCCTGCAGTGTCGGCCGCCAGTTGGGCAATTTCGGCCGCAGCCTCGCCCGAGATCAAGATCTGATCGGCATCCAGAATGCGCACATCCGCCGCTTGCACGATCACCTGACGCCCATCGAGCAGAGTCAGCTGGACACTGCCATCGCTGAGCGTCTGGACCGAGCGCACATTGGCCATCGTGTCCACATCCAGATACGCGTCATTGGGGGTCGAGGCCTGCGCCAGAGCAGGCAAAGCGAGCAACAGACTGCCAAGCCCGGTCTTGGCAAAACCCTGCCATTTCCGGTCCAGCCACTTGCGAATGAAATGTTTGCGCGCACCATCGTCTTGTTGGTCCGCCGCGGTTTTGTCCTGTGTCGAAATTGGCGTCTTCATCGTTGTCCTCGTACGCTGCAAAGGCTGTCTGCCATGGTGAAGATGACCGCCGGACCCGTTTTCCCCCTGGGGTCCTGCACTGATCGGGGCATCGGAACGAACGCTGCTTGCGACATGATCCGCCCCGTTTTGCTGCGCGGCTTCACCTCTCAAAATTGAGTTAATCTGAGGCCAAAGGCCCCCTTCTCACCACAATTCCGGTCCCGGATCTGCCTTGCCCCTGGTCCAGACTGTTTCCAGTGCGTGGTTAGGGGTGTGTTCCATGTTTCAATTCGTAGGCATTACGACAACGGGATCGGCTGGGTTCGATACCGGTATCGGTGATCTGGCTTTAAAAACGTTTAATGGCCAAACGTATCTTTATGCGGCCAGTGGGGTGAATGGCGGCATCACGGCCTGGCGTCTGCAATCGGGTGGCAGTCCGGTGCTGTATGACGATCAGGCCTATGCCAGTTCAATCACCAGCCAGGTGGCGCGCCGGATCATGCCGGTCACCATCGCGGGCACCGAGCATCTGGCGCTGGATGTGGACACTGCCACGGGGTTGGTCAGCTATACCCTGAATGCAGGTGGCGACATTGGCAGTCTGCGCGAGACTGTGACCTTAAGCGGCGGCGGTGACATTGATGCGATGACCCAGGTGACAGGGGCCGGCAACGGGTTCCTGGCCATCGCCCATGACGAGACTGATCGCATCGCCACCTACCGGATCGAATCCGACGGCACGCTGACCCTGATCGGCAGCGAGGCGGGGCAGGCGGTTGCGCTCAAGACGCTTGAAACCGGTGGCAGCACCTATGTCGTCGCCGCCGACCCGGTATCGCACAATGTGGTGGCTTACGGCATCGACACAAACAGTGGCACGCTGTCATCCCCCAGTACCAGCGGTGCCGAATACGGGTTGGGGCTGGCAGATATCACCGCGATCGAGGTGGTGCAGGCTTACGGCGAATCCTGGGTCATCGTGGCGGCTTCGGGCAGCAATTCGCTTAGCGTCATGCGCCTGGGGATCGATGGTCGGCTGGTGCCGACCGACCATCTTCTGGATACGCTGAGCACCCGGTTCGAAAAGGTGCAGGATCTGGCAATGGTGCAGGTTCAGGACCGTGTCTTTGTTGTTGCAGGTGGCGGTGACGACGGGTTGAGCCTGTTCACCCTGACGCCGCATGGCAAGCTGATCCATTTGGAAAGCTTTGCCGACACCACCCAGACCGGGTTGCAGAACATTGAGGCCATCGCGGCAGCTTATGTGGGCACAGACCTGCAGATCTTTGCCAGTTCACAAGAGGACGCGGGCGTGACCCAGATGTCGGTCTCATTGGGCTCGTTGGGATATGTATTACAAGGGACCGGCACCGTGACCGGCAGCAGCAGTGACGACATGCTGATGGGGCTCACCGGGGATGCCACCCTGTCAGGCGGGGCAGGCAGTGACATCCTGATCGCGGCCACGGGAACGACCACCATGTCGGGTGGCAGCCAAGCTGACATCTTTGTCATGCGCGACGGATCGGGCACCACCACGATCACCGATTTCGAGGCCGGGATCGACCGATTGGATCTGTTTGACTATCCGATGCTGCGCAATGTCGGACAGCTGTCGATCACCTCTACCGGGCAGGGCGCGCAGATCACCTATCGCGACAACACCATCGTGATCAATTCGGCCTCGGGCACTTCGCTTGAAGCGAGCACCATTTTCGGCGGAGAGTTCACCGGGCCGGACCATGTTCCGATCATCGGCATCGGGGGAACGGGCGGGGGCGGCGGTACGCCCGCCATCTCGATTGGCTCACCCGGGGTGGTGGGGCAAATCACCGTGGCCACGGGCAGCGCCAATGCTGCGCTGAGCGATGCCGAGGTCCGCTTCACCCCCTCGGGCGGCAGCATGATAACGGCACAGGCCGACGCCACCGGCAATTTCAACCTCGGCCTCTCGGGCAGCAGCAGCGGCACGCTCGACATCGTCAAATCCTATTCCACCGCCAGTGCTGAGATCACCGCGTTTGATGCGCTGCAGGTTCTGCGCATCGCGGTGGGGCTGGATCCGACCTGGGGGGCGGCCTCAGGGCTGAACCTGATTGCAGCAGACATCACCCGCGACGGCACGATCAATGCACTCGACGCGCTGGATGTGCTGCGCGCGGCCGTGGGGCTTGAGGGGACATCGGCCCCCGAATGGCTGTTTCTGGATGCCAATGCGGACCTGTCGGGGATCACGCCCACATCGGTCAATTACAATACTGGCACCACGGTCACCGCCACCGATGGCGCCTTCAGCACCGATATGCACTCGCTTCTGCTGGGCAATATGGAGGCCTATTGAGTGATAAAGGAAAGGTTGGGGAACTGGGGGTTAAGGCCGGTGTTGACCGTGCTGCTGAACCGATCTCATAAGCTTGGGATACAGAAAATGGCCGATGCCATCAGCGCCCATAATTATTTCCAGTTCTTCCCGGCGGCTCGGCAGGACGGAAGATCAAAGAGCAATACGCCGATACCGGCGGCTTCACCGACCATGTCTCTGCGGTGACTTCCTTGCTTGGGTTCCTGTTCATAACGCGCATCCGCGACCTGCCATCGACGCGGCTCTATGCCTTTGACTCCGCGAGCGCGCCGAACGAGTTGCGCGGTTTGATCGGCAGCAAGATCCGCGAAGGTGTCATCGTTCAAAATTGGCCGGATGCCCTGCGCGCCTTGGCCACCATGGCGACAGGCGTTATCGCCCCCAGTCAGTTGCTCAAGAAGTTTGCGGCTTATCCCCGTCAGCACGAGCTGGCCGTGGCACTCCGCGAAATCGGCCGCGTCGAGCGCACCCTCTTCATCATCGACTGCCCCCTACGGCATGTGAAGTAATCAACCCTATTTCTTGCCACCTTCACACCCATCATCAGGACCCAAAACAGCCATGGCCGCCACAAGGACGGCCACAGAGACAAAATCAGTCAAACCAGCGGTGCAGATTTAATGGGTCCTGACCCTATCGAAAGCTTGCTTTTGCATCGGCCATCTTCAAGAAAACACGCTTCGTATCATGACCCGGATTGATGAATTCAAAGCCAATGCTTTGATAGAAGCTCAAGCGTCGAGCGTAATCGTCATCCTCGCGGACATCTAGAACAATGGCGTGTGCAGCAATTTGCTCGCTAAGAGCAACGCAACGTTGGATCGCATCCACGACTAAATCAGTTCCTACACCTTTGCCTTGCACCGATGCATCTACGGCAATCGCTGTCAGGTAGAATGCTGGAATTGGATGGACGAAACGCTTGTTCAGACTTGGGGCATCAACCGGTTCGATACTATGCGCGCAGATAGCGTAATACCCCAGGACAGAAGCTTTGGTTCCGGTCGCTTCTGCGTCCTTCAGCTGTTTTCGGTCCGTGAGACAATAGACGGCTGCTTTGCCGTCCTTGACCATGCTGCTCGCGCTTTGCTTGATCCAATGGTCCAGGTCATTGACACCACAAGAAAAAGCCCCGCGTTCATGCAGGGCTTTGTTAAATTTCGTCACCAGAAATGGCGTTTCACTCATCTGCCATCCGCTCACTTTTCTGTCGAGCAAGAGCGGCCAAGCGCTTGTTGGGTTTGCCTTCAGATGTAACGGCCTCCGCAAAGGCTGCAAAGATGTCATTGGGCAGAGCGGTTTTCGCGTGTTCGGCTTTGATGCGTTGAGCTTCTTGATACGCCACACTCGTTATAAAAGCGGTAACGTCCAATCCAACGGAAGCAGCAGCATCGTCGATTGTTTTCGCGACAAGAGGTGTCATGCGAATGTTCTTGTTCATGGATTTCTTGCCGCTCATAGCCGCGGCGGGCTGTTCTACATATGGCATGGTTTTCTCCTTGAACGTCGACTTACGCTGCTGCAACCAACGTGGTTAGGCGTAACGTTTCTAATGTAATTGTGCGCACAATGTCAATACAAAGCCAGGGCCAGTACCCACCCAAGGTTTATTCTGTCTTTCGTCACTGTTCGAGCAAGAGGCTGTCCCCGTCTGTTCATTCTGAGCTTGTGATAGACGCCCCAAAAACAAAATGGCCCGCGCCTGAATGCCAAGACGCGGGCCGTTTCGTGTCTTTTGAAACTGGTGGGGTTTATTCCACGGTCACCGATTTTGCCAGGTTGCGCGGTTGGTCCACGTCGGTGCCTTTCAGCACCGCCACATGATAGGCCAGAAGCTGCGCCACGATGGTGTGGGTGAAGGGGGCCAGGACCTCGGCGGTGGCGGGCACCACCAGGGTTTTCAGGCCGACCTCTTGCGCGAGCGCGGCGCCTTGCGGGTCGGTGACCATCAGCACGGGCGCGCCACGGGCGGCGACCTCTTGCACGTTGGACATGGTCTTTTCAAAGAGCGGGCCAGAGGCGGCAAAGACCACCACCGGCACGTCCTTGTCCAACAGCGCGATCGGGCCATGCTTGAGCTCGCCTGCGGCATAGCCTTCGGCGTGGATATAGCTGATCTCTTTCAGCTTCAAAGCCGCCTCAAGCGCCAGCGGCGCCAGGGCGCCACGGCCCAGGAACAGCGCGTCGCGCACCGTGGTCATGGTGGTGGCAAATTCCTGAACCAGCGGTTCGATCTCGATGGTTTCGGCAATCAGGCGGGGCAGGCCGGCCATGCCGGTCACCAGCTGACGTTCCTGAGCCGCATCGACCAGTCCCTGATCTTTGCCCGCTTTCAGCGCCAATGCCGCCAGCAGCGCCAGCTGACCGCTGAATGCCTTGGTCGAGGCCACGCCGATTTCCGGCCCGGCCATGATTTCCAGGGCGTGATCGGCCTCGCGCGCGATCGAGCTGGTGGGCACATTGATCACCGCCAGCGAGGTTTTGACCTTGCCTTTGACGTGGCGCAGGGCGGCCAGGGTGTCGGCGGTTTCGCCCGATTGGCTGACAAAGATCGCCAGATCATCCGCACGCAACGGTGCCGAGCGGTAGCGGAATTCGCTGGCGATATCGAGTTCGACCGGCAGATTGGCCAGGCTTTCGAACCAGTATTTCGCCACGGATGCCGCATAATAAGCGGTGCCACAGGCGACCAGAACAATGCGGTTCACACCCTCAAACGAGACATCGGCCACCGCGCCATTGAGGCTGCTGGTTTCCAAGTTCAGCAGGTTGGAAAAGGCGCGCGCCAGGGTGGCGGGCTGCTCGTGGATTTCCTTGTGCATGTAATGGCGGTGCTCGCCGCGGTCGACCAGAACGGCGTCCAGCTTAAGCTTGCGCGCCTCGCGGGTGACCGGCTGGAATGCGCGGTCATAGACGTCGACGCCCGAACGGGTCAGCACGGCCATGTCGCCCTCTTCGAGGTAAGCGATGGTCTGGGTCATCGGCGCCAGCGCCAGCGCGTCCGAGCCCACGAACATCTCGCGGCGGCCCGTGGCTTCGTTGGCCTCGCCATATCCCACCACCAGGGGTGAGCCCTGACGGGCGCAGATCATCAGGTCGTCTTCGCCTTCAAACAGAAAGCAGAGCGCAAAAGCACCGTGGATGCGTTGCAGGGTCTGTTGCACCGCCTCGAACGGTGTGCTGCCTGCGTTCAGGTAGCTGTTGCAGAGCTGCGCGATCACCTCGGTGTCGGTATCGGAGGCAAAGTTGATGCCCTGTTCGATCAGCTCTTCGCGCAGGCCTGCGTAGTTTTCGATGATGCCATTGTGGACAACGGCCACCTGGCCTGCGTGATGGGGATGTGCATTGGATTCATTGGGGACGCCATGGGTGGCCCAACGGGTGTGCGCAATGCCCGCCTGACCGTCGAGCGGATCCATGTCCAGCAGATCACAGAGTGCGGCAACCTTGCCCACTGCCCGGCGACGGTCGACGCGGCCGTTTTGGATGGTCGCAATGCCAGAACTGTCATAGCCCCGGTATTCCAGCCGTTGGAGCGATTCAACCAAACGTCCCGCAACGTCGGATGTTCCCAGAATTCCAACAATTCCGCACATCTCAATACTCCCTTAAAAAATTGTCTTCTTGCGCTAACATCAATCAGGTTATGGCAGTTATTCGCAGTTGGCTCAACAAATCCGGACAACCCGCTGTGCAGGATGCCGCTTACCTTTTGTCACATTATTTCAGCTGACACCGGCGATCGTATCGCTGATGCCGCCGATCACCTCGTCCAGCAGGCCCTGATCCTCGGCCTCGCCCATTACGCGGATCAGCGGCTCGGTGCCGGACTTGCGGATCAACAGACGGCCGCTTGTGCCCAGGGTTTTTTCACCCTTGGCGATGGCGCTTTGCACGCAGTCCTCGGCCAGGGGATCCTTGCCAAGGGTATAGCGGACGTTCTTGAGCTTTTGCGGCACCGGGGTGAAGACGCGGGTCAGATCGCTGGCCTTTTGCCCGGTTTCCACCATGGCGGCCATGAATTGCAGCGCTGCGATCAGACCGTCACCGGTGGTACCGTAATCGGTCATCACGATATGGCCCGATTGCTCGCCGCCCAGGTTGTGACCGTTCTTGCGCATCCGTTCGACCACATAGCGGTCGCCCACATTGGTGCGTTCCAGGCCGATATCCAGACCGTTCAGGTGCCGTTCCAGGCCAAGGTTGGACATCACAGTGGCCACCAGGGCATTGCCGCTCAGGCGGCCTTCGCGGGCCCACCGGGTGGCGATCAGGCCCATGATCTGATCACCGTCAGCCTCTTTCCCGGTCTCATCTAGCAAGATCAGCCGGTCGGCATCACCATCCAGGCAGATGCCCAGATCGGCGCGGGTCTCGCGCACCTTTTGGGCCGCCTGATGCGGGCTGGTCGAGCCGCATTCGGCGTTGATGTTGCGCCCGTTGGGCGACACGCCGATCGGGATGACTTCGGCGCCCAGTTCCCACAGAACCGTGGGCGCGGCGCGATAGGCCGCACCATTGGCGCAATCCAGCACGATGCGCAGCCCATCAAGGCGGCGCTGGCGCGGGAAGGTGGTCTTGGCATATTCCACATAGCGACCCAAAGCGTCATCCAGACGCTTGGCCCGGCCGATGTTTTCTGGGCGCGACAGGGTGATGCCGCGGTTCATGATCGATTCGATCTCGGTCTCGGCCTCATCCGAGAGCTTGAACCCGTCAGGGCCAAAGAACTTGATGCCGTTGTCGTTGGCGTGGTTGTGGCTGGCCGAGATCATGACCCCCACATCCGCACGCATCGAACGCGTCAGATACCCCACTGCCGGTGTCGGCACCGGCCCCAGCAGAAAAACGTTCATGCCGGTCGAAGTGAAGCCCGCCGTCAGCGCGTTTTCCAGCATGTAACCCGACAGACGGGTGTCCTTGCCGATCACCACACGGTGCTCGTTCTTGTCGCGGCGGAAGTAGCGGCCAACCGCAGCCCCCAGTTTCATCGCGATTTCCGCGGTCATGGGAAAGCTGTTTGCTTCTCCGCGTACACCATCGGTTCCAAAAAGCGCTCGTGCCATAATATACAAAATCCGTGAATAGGCTGTTGCCTTGCGTTTACGTTCTCGCTCTCAGGCTGTCCAGTCTGTAGCAGGCCCCGCCGTTCTGGATATGAGCGGTAAGATGGGGCAAGCAGATATGGGCGCCGTGTGGCGCTTTAATCCAGAACCGCCTCATCCAGCCTGCTGGATGTTGTCGCAGGTTGGATTTTTTCGATTGCCGCCACAGACGAGCGATAGGCCTCTTGTGGTGTCTGCCGAAACGCTGCCACCAACCCGAGCCGCGCCATAAGATAGCCCACCGTGCACAGACCCAGGAACAGAATAGAGAGCCCCCGGCTGTCACTGGCCACTACCGCCAGGATGGCCGGTATCACGGCCAGCGGCATGACCAGGCTTGAGGCGACCGGGTTGGCTGCGCTGCGGCTTTTGGCTTTGCCATGGCGCAGGATGGTGCGCAGCACCAGATGGTGGAAATGCAGCTTATCCGGAGCGGCGATCGACACCCCCTTGAGCACGCGCCGCAGCACCGCAAAGGTCGTGTCGACGAAGGGCCAGAAGATCACCAGCAGCATCGACCAGCGCGAGATGCCGGGGTTGCGCTCCATCAGCAGGATCGCGACCCAGGCCACCATGAAACCAATCAGATAGGCCCCGGCATCCCCCAGAAAGATCTTGCCGAAGGGAAAGTTCACAAAGAACACACCCAGGATCGACAGGGCGATAACCGCCGCCAGCAAAGCCACCGCATGATCGTCAAACCGCAAGGCGATGAAACTCAGCGACACCAGAGAAATGACTGCAACCGACATAGCCAGCCCGTTCAACCCGTCAATCAGGTTGAACGCATGGCTGATCGACGTGGCCACGATGATGGTGAACACTGCCCCGATTAGCGTGACCGCCAGCGCCTGGTCGACATAAGGCGCCACCCCGCGGTCGATCGTGGCCCCGGTCAGGAATACCATGATCAGGCTGCTGATCATCGCCGCCAGCAAGCGCTTGTAGGGGCGAGCTCCAATGCCGATATCCTCGCACAGACCGACCACGAACACCGGAATCCCCGCCGCCAGCATCAGGGCCAGCAGGGAAAAGGCCTCGCCAGCCAGCAAGAGCAGCGCAATCAGCAAACCGGTCACAAAAGCGACCCCGCCAATTCTGGGTGTTGGGGCTTTGTGCATGCTCTGCACCTCAAGACCTGCATGGCCCTTGGCGGTGCGGTGCAGGTGGCTGTCTTTTGTGAGGACAACGACCAGAGCAACGAGGAAGCTGCTCAAGGTAATCAGTACAAAAGACAAATCAAAATTGTCAAAAACCGTAACCATACTAGAAACTAGCCCCCCAAGAGCGGCTCCCTTACCCGGAAAATTCGGGCATAAAAAAGTCAACGAATTCGGCAGCGTCAGTGTTTCCACCAATTTGGATTTCCTTATTAATGAAAGGTTAATCCAAAATCCAGCATGTTTAAGGTCGATTAACTATGAAAGAATTAGGTATCACCTTGAAACTTACTGAATCACCAAAAGATTGATCCTTTTGACGCCTTTTTGAAAGATGTGATACAGTTCCGCCAGCTTGAAGCGACAGTCTGTCACCCGTGCAGAAATACCAACATTCCCCTTTTGAACAGGTTTGAAGAATGATTGTACCCTGTCACCGGTGGTGATGCGAATCAGAGACAGGAGCAAGGCATGTCGGAAACAGGGGTGCATACAGGCGACCTTCCACTGACGGAACAGGTCGACGATCTACTGGGCAATCGCGATGGCTCTACCGTGCGCATTCCACCCCAGAAATTGGCACAGCAGCTGGCCCGACACGTGGCTGCTGAGGTGGAATTCGACACGCTCGAGACACTTCTGGCGTCGGACATCCCAGCCCGCGGGGACGGAGCCATCTGGCGGGCCGGAGGGTTGGGCTTTCAGGAGGTCGACACAGGCAGCAGCGGGGGCGTGCTGGTTACCGCCGCCGGGATACACCTCAGGCCGTTGGCCGCGGCCAGACCCAACCGGGATTTTGCGGTGACACCTCAGCATTTCGCCACCCCCGAAGAGCTGGAGGTGGATGCGGATGCGGCCCTGATCCAATGCGCCGATGCCGCAGCCTCGGCTCCGGGCGGCAAGATGGTCCTGCCCACCGGGCTTTACCTGGCCAGCCCCGATCTGCAGCTGCTGCGCGAGGGTCTGGTGATCGAAGGCGAGGGACGCAACCGCTCACAGGTCATCCTGAAACCCGGGCAGGGAGGGGCTGCCCTGTCGCGGTCCTGGGACCCCGAGGGGCCCAATGCCTATTTGCAGGACGTGGTGCTGCGATCCTTTGGTGTGATCCTTCAGCACCCGGAACGAGCGGCGCCGTCGAATTACCGTCAGCGCGGGATCGACCTGTCCCATGTCACCCGCTCGCTTTGCGATGACCTGTATGTCGGAACCTACCCGCGCGGCTTGTCCGAAAACATGGTGCCCCGTCCCGCAAACGCGGCCGACGCGACTCAGGGGACCGCCTTTCTGGGCATGTCCACAAGTCCCGGTCCCGCCTATTCGGGCGGCGAGGTCAACCGCTACTCGGGCTGCCATGTGGCCGGGGCACAAAAGGGGTATGTCCTGGATGATCCCGATTTCATCCTGCCGGGGGCCGGCTCGGCCTCATACGCCAACCATTATGCCCATTGCGAGGCCCAGCATTGCGAGATGGGCTTTGGTCAGCTGTCCAAATACGGGGCCGGCAGCATGTATCTGGATTGCCGTGTGCAAGCGGTAAGCCGGGCCACCGGCTCGTCCAACACCACGTTCGAGTTTCGCATAGATGGGTATGACAACACCCTCATCGGGGGCTATTCCGAAAGCCCTGCTGCGGATTACGCCTTGTATCTGTCTGGTACATCAAGGCGGAACAAGGTTTATCCCCGCCTGTGGGATTTGGGTGTCAGCGACCGGGTCTCGGACCTGGGCACCGGCAACATCATCGAGATCATCGACCCCAACACCAACCGACACAAACTGCTCAGCGGAAATCGCGATCTGAATGCGGGCCGGGTGCAGGCCTTTGCCACCTGGAGCGTTGTCGGCAAACAGGTCACAGTTCTGGACAGCGTCGGCGTGACCGACGTCCGGCGGCGTGGAACGGGTGATTATCAGATCCAATTCGACGAGGGGGTTTTTGACAGCAACGGTTACGCGCACGTGTTGTCGGGCACCGTGAATGCCGCAGGCCACCCCGGTCTCGTCTACCCTCACAGTGCGGATCATATCGAACAGACCGGCCTTCGGCTGCTGTCGCGCAATCTGGCCACTTCGGAGGTGGCCGATTTCGAGCGCTATTCGGCGGTGTTTCACGGCGGGCAGGCGGGATGAACCAACCGCCTGTTCACGCCCTGCACGCCCCGCATTCGACCCGCCGGTTCGTCCTGACTGGTGGTGCCGCTGCAACCGCTTGCCTGATTATTCCCACTTGGTCTGCCGCGGGCTCAAGCCCCCGGATGTTGCTTTTGGCGCAGCCCGAGAGCGCCACAACGACGATCCCCTTGTTGACCAACGGCAACGCACCGTTGTTGCTTGGCGACAGGAAAGTGTGACCCGTGTTGTGAATGTGCCCCCTTACACATCAAATTAAGACATAACTTGGATTATGTAAAATACATGAAGGACGTCAGATCACGGCGCTGGCAATAGCCTGCTCCGTTCTGCGTATGCACGGCACATTAGCGACAGCTGCAACCATCTCAGGTATCGTAATACGCCTTTCCATATCCACTATAGACACCCGATTGCTCATAAGAGCCGTATCTTTGGGCCTTTTTGTAGTTGATGTCCGATAACACCACACCCGTCGCCGGGCTACCAACAGAGGCCAGCTGTCGCAGGCCATCCTCGACCATTGTGCGACTGGTGTAGTTCCACTTGACATAATAGATGATCGCATCCGCAAGGCGCCCGATGATCCGTGCATCCGGTACGATCAATACCGGTGGCGTGTCGATGATGATATGATCATAGGTCTTGCGCAGCTCGACAATGAAGTCGCGGAATGCGTCTGAAGACAGGAAATCGGCGGCATTCACTTCGACCTTTTTGCCGACCAGCACATCAAACCCACCCAAATCACTTCTGGTCAGCGCCTCCTCCAGCGCGCTTTCGCCGCGAACCACCGAAGCCAGACCCACCTCATTGGCATCCGGGAAATACTGGGCCAGGGTGCGACGTCGAATGTCGGCTTCGATCAGGATAACCCGTTTTCCCAGAGAGGCCAGGTTCTGCGCAATGGCAATCGCGTTTGTCGTCTTGCCTTCTCCCGGCAGGGTCGAAGTCATCATCAGCACCTGTGGCGGCTGATCCATGTTGGCCAACAGAACCGAAGTCCGCAAATTGCGGATCGCTTCGGACGCAGCCGAGGTCGGGTGATCGGCCAGATAGGTCAGCAGAGATTTGCGGCCTCGCAATGGCATGTTGGGGATCTGCCCTAGAACCGGCAAGCCGGTGCTGGTTTCCAAATCGTTTGCGGTGCGGAACCCAAAATGCGTGTACTGGCGGAACATGACCCATGCGCCGCCGATCAAGGCTCCCAGCATCAGAGATACGGCCATCACCAAGGTCTTGTTGGGTTGCACAAGATCGCCGGGCACGGCGCGTGACAGAATGCGGCTGTCAGCCTGCTGCAACCCGATCTGCACAGAGGTTTCTTTGAGACGGGCCAGGAAAGTCTCATAGAGCACCCGGGTTGCCTGTGCATCGCGTTCCATCTGGGTCAGACGGCTCAGATCTTCGGTCTGATCTTTGACCTTTGCCTGCATCTCGGTCAGAGCCACCTCAAGAGAGTCGCGTTGCGACTGCTGGCGCGTCAATCTGTTTTCGGCTTGCTGCAAAAGCGTATTGCTCATCTCCCAGAACCGATCTTCATTGGTCTCATCCAAGAACCGCCGGAGCTGAGCGCTTCCAAGCGCCTCGACAACCTTGTCCTTGTCTTTTGCCTCACTCGCGGCCTGCGCTGCGACAAGCCGCGCTTGCGCAGTCTCAAGCCCGCTTTCAGTGTCTCTGAGGCGTTCACGCAGATCCTTGGTGCTCAGGTTGAGCCCTTCGAGTGCAAGCGCGCTGGCCAATTCGGTATCGCTGCGCAGGTCCTTGATTGCGTCCTGCTGCTCGTTCAGATCCGCTTCCAACTCGGTCACACGGTTGCTCAGCCAGTTGACCGCATATTCGGTGGCCTCAAACTTCACCCCGACTTGGTCGTCTATGTAAAGTTCGGCCAGACGGTTGGCCAACACCGCCGATTTACGCGAGCTGTTGGTGACAAAATAAATGTTGAACAGATAGGATTCCCGTTGCGAGGTCACGCGAATGGCTTTGCGCAGTTGATCAACCGTTTCGATCAACACGGCATCGTCACCGTCGCCCGGCGCCTCGCCGCCTACTTCTGGCGACTGGATCAGGTTCACGATAAATGCCTTCATCTGTCCCAGGGAAAAGCCCCCCGGACCATCTCCGGCCAAGACGTTGAATTCAGGATCTTGCAAAAGATTCTGATCTTCAACCAACCGCTCCAACAAAGTACGCGAACGAATGATGGCCAATTCTGTTTTCAACGCCGCCTCTTCCTTGGAGACGCCGGAGATCACGCTATCGAGGTCTACAACCTGCTGGTTGCGCGATTGCAAAGCCAGTTGCACGCCGGATTGATATTTGGGCTGGGCAACCTTGAAGGCATAATACCCGCCCAGAAACAAAGCCACGGTCATGCACAGGGCAATGATCCACTTGCCGCGCCAGATCACGCCCAGAATCTGAAACAGATCAAGATTCTGAGATGACGTACGAGATACAGACCCGTTCTCGTTCGAAAATTTCCGAGACACATCCTGGGGCATTATGACTCGATACTCCTATTGCGGCGAAACATGTGGCAAACCAACTCATCAAAAATATGTACTCATGCGAGGTACTTGTAATTACCCTGCATGGGTTTTGGCTCTTGTGCCAGACGTCCCTTGATTGTTCAATAAACGATCCAATGATCGTGCCACCGCCTGAACGGTCCCGCATACTTTTTGCCGCGCTAAAGCAATGCCCCTTTCGGTCAGGGTGCACCGCGACTATCAGGGCACCATAAATTTAGATCTTTTACCGAGTCGGACATATGAATCTTCAGACATTTCTGAAACTGGCGGGTGGCGTTGGCGCCATCGGCTTGGTGGATCGAGTTGTTAATCTTCTCACCGGTGTTTTGCTGGCTCGGTGGCTTGGTGTCGAAGGCTATGGCATCTACGCCTTTGTTATGGCGATCATCGTGCTGGCCCTGCTGCTGGTGCGCTTTGGTCTGCCCGATTGGCTGTTACGCGAAGTCGCTCGCGGCCGGTCCGACCCGGCGACCCATGTCCCGATGGCGTTTGTAGCGCGTATCATGCTGCTGACCGGTGGCATAGGGTTGGCTTGTGCCCTGGGTGGGTCCGTTCTGACCGTCGCCTTCGTCGAATCCTCGGCCCTGAGCACAGCCCTGCTGGTGGCAGTCTGGCTACTGCCGACACTGGCGCTGATCGATCTGATCGACGCTGTCTTGCGTGGATGGGGCAAGGTGGTGCAGGCCCAAGCTGTTACGATCCTGCTGCGCGGGGTTCTGGCCCTGCTTGGGATGATCGCACTGGTCTATCTGTCGCCGGATCTAACCCAAGCTCACATGATGCTGGCGGTGCGGGTCGCGGTGGCTTGCAGCATCGTTGCCATCGGTTACCTGCTTCTGGTCCGACTAAACACAAATATCGCACGCCCAGATCAGACGCGCCCCCTCCTGCCCCCGTCCGAGGTCTTGCGTGCCGGTCTGCCGTTCATGCTGATCGGGGGCGCAGCCGTGATCCTGTCCCGCACCGATGTCCTGATGTTGGGTATGCTGGCGGGCACCCAAGAGGCCGGCATCTACAACATCGCTGCCCAGGGTGCCTTACTGGTGCAACTGGTGCTGAACCTGGGCAACACCATCAACGCACCCGAGTTCGCCCGGCTGCACACGGCAGGCAACAAGGTCGCGCTCGAGCGTTTCGCCGTCATGAGCGCGCGGGTCATCTTTCTGGTTGGCGGGGCTGTCGCCCTGGTTCTTGCAATTTTTGCGAAACCGCTTCTGACGCTTGTGTTCGGGCCGGAATTTGCCAGCGGCGCCACGATTCTGATCATCTTGGCCATCGGCTTTGCCACCGCCCTGTTCTTTGGCGAAACCGGCTTCATGCTCAGCATGGCGGGCCATGAAAACGACAGCCTCAAGATCCTGAGCGGGATCGCTGTTCTGAACATCATGCTGAATGCAATCTTCATCCCGCTTTGGGGCGCCGAAGGGGCGGCTCTGGCGACGGTTCTGTCGCTCAACATCCAACGCCTGATTGGATGGTGGACCGTACGCAAAAAAATCGGTATCTCCTGTGGGTGTATTTTCAGGTAGACGGCCCTCAAACAAGTCCGGCACCCATTCCAAATTGACCGCATTCATTTTTGGTTGACCCAGCCCAGGGCGACTGTTTTCCGAAAGGGCAAATCATGAAGCAGAAAAAGATCATCTTTTACGAATTGAATGAAGTGCCCTATCGCATCTTCGATCACTTCGCCAAACTCATGCCTGGTTCAAGCTTGGGCATCCTGCAAAACCGCGCCCGACGCTATGAAACCCACGCCGAAGACAGCGGTCACCTGAGCCCTTGGATCACCTGGCCAACCCTGCACCGGGGTGTCAGTAATGACGACCACGAAATCAGCGATTTTGGCATGGATCTTCAGCATGTAGACAAAGAGTTTCCTCCTTTGTGGCAAATCCTGTCCAAGGCCGGTGCCAAGGTCGGCCTGTTTGGCAGCCTGCACAGCTACCCCCTGCCCGACAATGTCTCGGATTATGCGTTTTACGTGCCCGATACCTTTGCGGCCGGGCCCGAATGTTTCCCTAAGAAATTCGAAGCGTTTCAGAATTTCAACCTGATAATGGCAGGAATGAACGGAAGCCAGGTGACCAATTCAATCGCCCTGAAAGAGGCGGGTCAATTCTTGCTGGCAGCGCCTGGCTTGGGACTGCGTGGGAAGACCGTAGGCAAGCTGGCTGGTCAACTTCTAGCTGAACGCCGGACCCCTGCCCGCTCGGTGCGCCGCAGAACCTCACAAACGCAGATTTCATTTGATTTCTTCTACAAGGCCTTGCGCCAAAACAAGCCCGATGTGTCGTTCTTTTTCACCAACCACGTAGCCTCGTCCATGCATCGTTATTGGCCTGCGCTGTTCCCGCAGGATTATGACACTTTGAATTTTGAGCAACCATGGCTGGACACCTGGGCCGGGGAAATCCCCTTTGTCATGCAAGAGGCCGAAGAACAGCTGTCCTTGCTGTTGCGCTTTGTTGCAGCCAATCCCGATTATCTTCTGGCAGTCACAACTAGCATGGGGCAGGCCGCTGTCGAAGGGCGCAATCGGGTCGAACGCATCGTCACCATCGACAATTTACGCAATCTGATGCGTGGCTTGGGTGTGCCGGATGAAGATTGGGAAAAACGCCCAGCCATGGTACCTCAGTTCGTCGTCGCAGTATCAGAAGCCCCCCGTCAGAGGTTTCTGCAGAACATAGGCGGCCTGAGTATCAACGGGCGCAGCATCCAGATCGACGATCTGGGAGAAAACGTCATCCGCATGGAATTCAGCATCGCCAACGAGCACCTGGAACAGGTGACCTACAAGGGGGAAACTGCGGATCCCAAAACCTTTGGGCTGACCTGCATGGAGCTTTTGGATGCGGCCGGGGCCAATGCCTATCATGTGCCCGATGGGATGCTGATGGTCTATGACCACCTGTCCCCTGAAGCACAACGCATGAATCCGATGAAGATTTCGACCCGCGAAATCGCGCCCGCCGTGCTGCAAAACTTCGGTGTCACCCCGCCGGGCTACATGGAACAGGCTTTTACACTCTAGGCTTGGACCTGGGTGCTGAGGGCATCAGTTGCTCCCAGCGGGCTGCGATGCCTTCCATCGAAAACGTCTGACGCACGGCTACGGCCTCTTGCGCCAATACTTGCAGACGCGCCGGGTCCGACATCAAGGCGTGCAGGGCGGCGCGCAGGGCTTCGGGGTCGTTCTGAGGTACCAGCACACCGTTTCGGCCGGAGCGGATCACATCCCGTGGACCAGTATTGCAATCGACGCTGACTGCAGGCACCCCATGAGCCATGGCCTCGACCAGCACATTGGGGAACCCCTCGAACAGCGAGGTCAGCGCAAAAAGATCTGCCCGCGCGTACCAATCGCCGACATTGCCAGCCCGTCCCGGCAACAGGACACGCCCACCCAGCTTGAGCCGATCGCGCTGCGCTTCGAGCGCGGGGCGTTCGCCGCCCTCGCCCATGATGACCAGATCCCATTCGGGCAGCTCGGGGGCGAGGTGAGCAAAAGTGTTCATCAGCCGATCATAGCCCTTTTCCGGCCCCAGACGCCCCACCGCCAAAAGCAGCTTACGCCCAGATGCCAGATGGTCGGCCGGAGACAGAATTGGATCATGTCTGGGCAACGGATAGGTGACCGGATTCGGGATCGCCTCGACCTGGTCGGCACTGGTGTGGCGACGCACCCAATCGGCACCTTCTTTGGTCTGGGCCACCACAACATCCAGACGCCGGTAAAACAGCTTGCGCAGGGTTTCCCAGATCCGCCCCAAAGGCATGCTGGGCGGATAACTGCGTTCGGTTCCGATGTGGACACGGGACGGGGATTTTTGCGCCAGGGACAACAGGACGCTGCCGGTGGACATGATCCCAAAGACCACATCCGGAGACAGCTCTCGCAGGCAGGCATTCAACGCTCGAACCCGGGTGATGTTGTTGCTCAGTGCCGACCACAAAGACCTGCGCGAGGCGCTGAGGTTCAGAGCCACACGGCGGATGCGGGGGTCAAGCTCATAACCGTCGCCATCCTTATTGCTCAGGGTCACGACGCTGACCTCATGGCCTTTCGCAGACCAGTGATTGGCCATATTCGCGGTGAACCGCTCGGCTCCACCCGTCGACATGGAAAAGAGAAAGAACATCACATGCATCGATTTTACGTCCCCGAGGTGCCTGTTGATGCCAAGGCGTCAGCCAGGCAATCGTCCCATTGCCCTAGGATCGTCTCAAGCCCATAGATGTCTCGAACCTCTCCTGCTCGCCCCCCCAACTGCTGACGCTGGTCAGGGTCTTGCATCAGCTTCTGAAGCGCCGTTGTCATGCTCGGAACATGATCCTGATCCGGCAACAGGATGCCCCGTTGTCCGCCATCGGTCAGATCCCGTGGCCCGGCCGGGATGTCAAAAGAAATGCTCGGCAAATCATGGGCCATGGCCTCGAGCAGAACATTGGGAAACCCCTCGCAAGACGACGGCATCGCAAAGATGTCTGCCCGCGTGTACCAATCAGCCAGATTGCCGACAAACCCGGGTAGATGAATTCGGTCCGCCCACCCCGCTGCGGCTACGCCTTCGACATATTCAGACCGATGTTCGCCCTCGCCCAGGATAACCAAATCCCATTCTGATTCTGGCTGCGCACGTTGGAATGCCTGAATCAACATATCAAGGCGTTTGGTTGCATGCAGCCGTCCCACGGCCAGTACCAGCTTGCGTTCTTTAGCCAGGATATTGTCCGGAGACAATTTGGAGGGCCCCGCTGGAAGAGGTAGAACAACTGGGTTGGCGATCACACTCAGCTTGGCGCAAGCAATGTTTTCAGCGACCCAATCCCGGGTGGTCTGCGTCTGCACGCCAACACAAGCCGCCCTGGGATAAAGCCACTTGCGGACCAGTTCGTAGCTGCGTGGCAAAGGCGGGCTCATTAGAGGAGGATGAATTCTCTCGCAGGCGATAACCGGGATGTTCGTCCTAATCGTTGCCGCCAAGGCCGCAATATTCACATTCGGCAGAAACGAGACGATCACGTCTGGGCGGGTTTTTCGAATGTGGCGCCTGAGGACAACGAGACGCTGTAATTTGCTCGTGTTTCCATTGACATGATCAGCAAGATAGTCGACGACCACGCCAGAGTTCAAAGTGTAGCTGCATTCTCCTCTGCCAGAGAATGTCGGCATCAACGTAACGTCGTGGCCGCGATCCACCCAGGCATTAGAGAGCAGCGCTGCGACGCGTTCAGCACCTCCGCCTTGCAGGGACGAGACCAGGAAGAGAATATTCATTTCGAAAAGCCCCTTTCGAGAGCTGTTTGTACGAATTTTTGGTGCGTGAAAATGAATGTGTACAAAAAACCTGAATTCAGCCTGATTTCAGTCGGCGTTTCGATATTCCTATTCTGGTTTGCAAGCAACCTGCCTTTGGGTATTTTTACGCTCGGAGGCCCCCCCCCCATTCTGTCCTATCTGGCCTTCATCGGGTTTGGTGCTGCATGTGTGCTCTGGCAGGCGTTCGAAAAGCGACCAATCCTGGGCCAGGATGATTGGCAAATCGTGCGGCCCTTTTTGTACTGGATCTACCTCTGGGTGATCTGGACCCTGATCAGCTTTCTGGGGTCATCTCAATCACCCGTTGCCACGCAGGTTATGGTCAACCAGCTTGAAATGGCCCTGATCTTGCTGTTCCTGATCGTCCTGCTCTTCAATCATGTCACGCCCCGCATGATTGGGTGGACACTGGCTGCAACGGCTGTATTCGGGGCCATCGTCACGATCCAGGATTTCATGGTGCCGACCTACTCCACGGTACCGGGACGCGCCGCCGGATTTTATCTCAATCCCAACATTGCCGCCTTCATCCTGATTCAGCTCATGATCATGGTGCTCCCCTATCTGTGGGTCTCGCTACGCTGGCCCTTTGTGGCGCTGGTCAGCATTGCCGTCTTTCTGACATTTGCCCGTGCCGGTTGGCTGGTGCTGTTCATATCACTCTCATATCTTTTCTGGGCCGGCCACCTGGGGTTCCAACGCATACGCGCCGCATTGGGCCTAGTGGCCATCGGTCTGATCGGACTGCTTGGGTATGGCATTCTGAGCGGTGCTCTGGTCGAGGTCCTGCTGGACACCTCATTGGCGCAATATCTGGACAAGAACACCCTGGCACGTCTGGGATTTGTCAAATTTGCCTCAGATTTTGCAGCTGACGAACGGTCTGACGCCCTGTCTTTGGCTCTGGGCGTCTTTGCCAGCGGCGGCAAGCCATTCTTGGGCCTGGGCCTAGGATATACCCGTGAATGGGAATTTCCGGCCAGCACCCATAACATGTATGCCCTCTATCTGGTCGAAGGGGGGATTGTCGGCCTGATCCTTTATCTGTCCTTGATCGGGATGCTGCTGTGGCGGTCCGAGGGGCGGATGCGCCTGGTGGCCATCAATATCGCAATTTATTCCTTCTTCACCCACAACCTCCTCGATTCCCCCGGACGCCTTATTGTGATTGCCCTTATTATGACACAGCTCCTGCAAAGCACGAAAACCTATTCCTCTTCCCATTTTCCTGAGCAACGGAATGTCTGAGCAGACAAAGATCACCCATATCATCACCGGATTGAAAATGGGCGGCGCGGAACGCTCGTTACACAATCTGCTGTCGAACAAGCTCGGTCAGAGCGCCTCTCATTCTGTCATCTCCCTGCGCGACGAAGGGGTCTACGGCCCACTCCTGCGGGATCTGGGGCATGAGGTGCACTGCCTGAAGCTCGGCCACAAGACTCCGGGTGGCCTGTTCAGACTGCGCGCGCTGATGAGGCAAATTAATCCGGATCTGGTACAGGGATGGATGTATCATGGCAACATTGCAGCCCGCATCACCCAGATCCTAGGCGGAGCACCCAGGCCGCAGGTCTGGAACATCCGCCAATGCCTGTATGACATCCGCGATGAAAAATTGGGCACCCAATGGACCATCCGCTTTGGAGCCTGGCAATCAGCGCAGTCGGACAAGATCATCTACAACAGTCGGTTGGCACAAACCCAGCACGAGGCTTTTGGGTATGCAGGGCAAAAAAGTCACCTGATTCCAAACGGGTTCGACACAGCAATCTGGGCTCTGGATCCCGACACCCGCCTGCGCATCCGCAAAGAGATTGGCCTACCCGATACCGCCAAGGTCATTGGCATTGTCGGCCGCAACCACCCAGACAAAGATCTCATCAATTTCCTGCGGGCCCTGCAGCGCAGCATGTCCATGGATCCCGATGCACACGCCGTCATCGTCGGCCGAGACTGCGAGCCCACGCGTCCAGACCTGCAGGCGCATTACGCCGCACTGGACATGGATCGGGTGCATATTCTGGGGCAGCGCAGTGACATCCCCGCTGTCATGACCGGATTTGACCTGCTGTGCTTGAGTTCAGCCGCCGAGGCCTTTCCCAATGTCCTCGGCGAAGCCATGGCCAGCGGTCTGGCTTGTGTCTCGACCGATGTGGGGGATGCCGCCCATGTCCTTGATCAGGCAGGTATTCTGGTTCCACCACGCGATTCCGATGCCCTGGCGCAGGGCCTGTCACAGGTTCTGGGTCTCTCACCCCAAGAGCGCGCCCAGATGGGGGTACGCGCTCGGAAGCGTATTGAGGCGAATTTCAGCCTGACAAGTACCAATGATCAGTATATCTCGCTCTATGAAAATTTATTAAATAGGCAATTGTAATGTGTGGAATTACCGGCTTTTGGTCAGCCAATCCTATTGACGCCCCCGCCAATCTCGCCCGGCATATGGCCGAGGCCATGATCCATCGCGGCCCCGATTCTTGCGGGGAATGGACCGACGACACGCGCGGGCTGGCTTTGGCACACCGCCGTCTTGCCATTATCGATCTATCCCCCAGCGGACACCAACCGATGCAGAGCAACAACGAGCGCTACATCCTTAGCTACAATGGTGAAATCTACAATCACCTTGAGATCCGCACCGAACTTGAGATCCAAGGGCACAGCACCTGGCGGGGGCATTCGGACACCGAAACCCTGCTTGCGGCGATTTCCCAATGGGGGCTTGAGGGCGCCCTGCAACGTTGCAATGGCATGTTCGCCTTTGCCCTGTGGGACCGGGACAGCGAAAAGCTGTTTCTGGCGCGCGACCGGATGGGGGAAAAACCCCTGTACTATGGGCGCAATGGCAACAGCTTTCTATTCACCTCGGAACTGAAAACCCTGCGCCGTCACCCCGATTGGCAGGGCACCATCAACCGCAATGCTCTCGCCTCGTTCACCCGACACAACTATGTCCCCGGCCCGCATTGCATCTATGAGGGTCTGTTCAAACTGCCACCTGCCCATTTCTTGGTGGTCTCTGAAGATGGTCGCATGGTGTCCGAACCCATATGCTACTGGAGCTTGGAAGACGCGGTCACCCAAGGACAGAACGACCCGCTAACCTGCTCGGATCAAGAGGCGACCGATCAGCTCGAGGCGCTTTTGATGGATGCAGTCGGCCTGCGTATGGCAGCCGATGTGCCACTGGGGGCCTTTTTATCGGGTGGGTTTGATTCCACCACCATCGTGGCCCTGATGCAGGCACAGGCCCAACGCCCGGTGCGCACGTTTTCGATCGGGTTCCACGAAGAGGGGTACAACGAAGCCGTACACGCCAAGGCGGTGGCTGAACATCTCGGCACCGATCACACCGAGCTGTATGTCACCCCCGAGGACGCTCTGGAGGTGATCCCCAAGCTGCCTGCAATGTATGACGAACCCTTCAGCGACAGTTCGCAGATCCCAACCCATCTGGTCAGCAAGATGGCACGCGAGCATGTGACCGTCAGCCTGTCGGGCGATGCCGGCGACGAGCTGTTCTGCGGCTATAGTCGCTATGGGTTGGGCTATCGGGTCTGGAACAAACTGCGTGTCCTGCCCGGTTTTGCCCGCAAGGGGCTGGCAGGTGTGCTGCGGACCACACCGCCGGGGCTGGTCGATGGCGCCATGCGTATGATGCCTCAGAGGTTGCGGTTCCCAGCTGCTGGAGACCGGATGCAGAAGCTGGCCGAAGTGCTCGAATACGGCTCTGGAGAAAGCTTCTACCGCGCCCTCGTCTCACATGAAAAAAACCCCGAACAATTGGTTCCGGGGTCGCAAGAGGTAGGAACTGTTCTAACCGATCCGCAAAGCTGGCCACCGGTGTCCGATTTCCGGGAACGGATGATGTATCTGGACATGAAGACCTATCTGCCCGACGACATCCTGGCCAAAGTCGACCGCGCCAGCATGGCTGTCAGCCTTGAAGGCCGGATCCCACTGCTGGATCACCGAGTGGTGGAATTTGCACAACACGTGCCCATGCACATGAAGGTGCGCGACGGACAGGCCAAATGGCTCTTGCGTCAGGTGCTCTATCGCCATGTCCCCAAGGCGATCATGGATCGACCCAAGATGGGTTTCGGGGTGCCGATCGAACATTGGCTCAGCGGCCCGCTGCGCGATTGGGGCGAAGCACTGTTGGATGAGACCCGCTTGAAAAACGAGGGTTTCTTTGATGTGGCCTACGTCCGTCGCCTGTGGGACGAACATCAATCCGGCGCCCGGCGGTGGCATTATTACCTGTGGGACATCCTGATGTTCCAGGCTTGGCTAGAAGAACAGCGCGCGCCCGTCTAACCCGCATTCCCTGGAACGCAAAAGCGCCAGAGCAGATCCCTGCCCCGGCGCTTTGTCTTATTCGAGGGTAAAACCTCTTACAGCCGCAGATCCACGTCCTGCGCGGGCAGTACCGATTTCACATCATAGAGCACTGCGTTTTCATGCCCCAGGGCGCGCAGACCTGCCGCCCCTTGGGATTTGAACTCTTCATGGGCCACCGCCAGGATGATCCCATCATAGCTGCCTGTTTCAGGGGTCTGCGTCAGAGCGAGACCATATTCATGCATCGCCTCACCCGCGTCGACCCAGGGATCATGCACATCGACCTGGACGCCGTAATCCTTCAACTCGGAAATCACATCGACCACTTTGGTGTTGCGGATGTCGGGGCAGTTTTCCTTGAAGGTCAGCCCCAGAACCAGAACCCGCGACCCTTCGACATGTAGGCGGCGCTTGATCATCGTCTTGACCAGTTGACTGGCCACATAAGCGCCCATGCCATCGTTGATCCGGCGTCCGGCCAGGATCACCTCGGGGTGATAGCCGATCGATTCCGCCTTTGAGGTCAGGTAATAGGGGTCGACCCCGATACAATGCCCCCCCACCAGACCGGGCCGGAACGGCAGAAAGTTCCATTTGGTGCCGGCCGCTTCCAGAACCGCCTCGGTGTCGATATCCATACGATTGAAGATAATCGCCAGTTCATTGATCAGCGCGATGTTCAGGTCGCGCTGCGTATTTTCGATCACCTTGGCCGCTTCGGCCACCCGGATCGAAGACGCCATATGCGTGCCCGCAGTCACGATCTCGGCGTAGAGCGCATTGACCATTTCGGCCACTTCGGGCGTCGAGCCTGCAGTGACCTTCTTGATGGTGGGCAGGCGGTGTTCCTTGTCGCCGGGATTGATCCGCTCGGGGCTGTAACCGGCGAAGAAATCGGCGTTGAACGTCAGGCCCGAGACGCGCTCGAGCACCGGCACACATTCCTCTTCGGTGGCGCCGGGAAAGACGGTGCTTTCATAGATCACGGTATCGCCGGGCTTGAGCACCTGCCCCACGGTTTCCGAAGCCTTGCGCAACGGTGTCAGATCCGGGCTCTTATTG
Source organism: Tropicibacter sp. Alg240-R139 (assembly GCF_900537075.1). Taxonomy (GTDB): domain Bacteria; phylum Pseudomonadota; class Alphaproteobacteria; order Rhodobacterales; family Rhodobacteraceae; genus Falsiruegeria. Next base: position 54,134 of record NZ_UNRA01000008.1, on the reverse strand, counting down.
GCGTCGATGGGGGTCGGCACTGTGACGATGAAAATGGTGCAGTCCCGCAGATCTTCGATGTCGGCTGTATAGCTCAACTGGCTGGCGGCCTTCAGTTCTTCGGGCTCGACCTCAAGTGTGCGATCTTCGCCTGCGCGCAGCTCGTCTATGCGAGGTTGATTGATGTCGAAACCCACTATGGAGCGTTTCTTTCCAAATTCAACAGCCAGAGGTAGGCCGACATAGCCAAGGCCGATAACGGCGATTTTGGCGCCAGAAAAATTCATCATTTTTTCAAAAATCACTCACTCATTTTCCAAATTTATCTTTTCGTTTTCAAAGGCTAAATGAGCCATCTTTCTGACGATTATAGACTTAAACGGAATCCCTCTGCGGCCCGTACGCTTCACAAACAGATCAGCTTCCAACGGTGTTCGCGGAGAAAAATATTTCTCGAAAACTTCATCTATCTCTTCAACACTACGATAATACGTCCAATCGTCGAGCCACTTGCAGAATTCTTCCGACCATTGCCGAACATTTTTTTCCCCATGATGATAACCACCGCCTAGAGCACGCCAAAACATCGCATAATTTACTCTGAATGAACTTCCCTTAGGGAACCAATGTAAAAACGGAACACCACAATGGCCTTCACGCCAAACCCCTCGATCCGGGAACATACTGAGAACTTTACCGCCCGGCTTAAGCACTCTAGCCATTTCTGATACCACAACATCCAGATCAGGCACATGCTCAAGTACTTGGTTACTCACCACAATGTCAAAGTAGTTTTCCGGAAATGGGATGGTGTCTCCCTCCATACGAAAGATGGTTTCTCCAAACTTTTCCCCCAAAACTTCCCCTGAATAATCACCGCCATCGTAAAAGACATCACAACCAAACGCATTTACCCCATGGCGTCGCGCTAAATCAACAATAGCACCAGCACCACAACCATAATCAAGCATTTTCCCATTTTTTGGAGTCGTTTTCTCGGCCCATTGCACGACGTATTCGTAGTTAGTCATTCTCATAGTGTCTTCTCCATTTTGACGGTCAAGAAATTTATGAAAATATCAGTTGATTAGTCCAAAATTCCCTGCCGTAAATCTTCAAATTATTAGGTTACCCCAATCGGTAAGGTGATCAAATTTTCTCTGATTTTGATATTCTCACTCAACCGAGTCGACCTTACTGCATGAAGATCACCCTTGGAGCGTTTCTTCCGAACTCCACAGCCAGAGGCAAGCCGACATAACCAAGGCCGATCACGGCGATTTTGTCGTTTTGTGGCATAGATGTTTTCCTATAGATTTTTTAATTATGGCGCTTGGAACATACCAGATTAATGACACTGGCCAGGTGTTCTTTCGTTGAGCGGGTTACGAAACTTTTTTAAATACGAATTCATTACACCCCAATCCACCACCGCAAGTTCTCAACTTTTCAAGCACAAATCCGCGCGTCTTGAGAAAGGCAAAAATCTCATCGGGCTTGGCAACCTCGAAAGGGTATCCGCCGATCCAATCAACCAGGTCGTGCCAATACGACATCCCGCGCGCGGATCGATAGTTGATGATCCCGCGGAAGTACTCAAACGGTCGACCTTTTACGGTTTGCACCAAAAGCCTGCAAAGTTCGTATGGTCCCATAATGAGAACAGCCCAAGCTGGACGCAAAAACGCCGGCAATTTGTTGTAAATTTTTTTGAAAAAAGTCCACACCCTCGATTGAAAGCCCTGATCATTGTAGATTGAGATGAAGAAGATGCCACCGGGGGCAACGCGGGACTGCGCATTTTCAATCGCCTCCCACATGGACCCGGTGTGATGCAGCACACCCCAAGAATACACAATATCAGCTTTATCGTACTGTTCCACATAGGCCGTGTCCAACACAGAACCTGCCGCGATCTTCCAATCTGGGTCATCGGGAAAATAGCGCTGACGTAATTCCTGTGCACAGCCCACAGAATCGAGGTCATAGTCAAAAGAGAACACTTTTGCTCCCAGCCTGCGCGCTGAAAGACTGAATAGACCGCTGCCAGAACCGATGTCTAGAAAGGTCTTGCCATCCAAGCGCTCGACATCCAACCGATCCTTCAGCGACGCCTCTGCTTCGGCAATGCGATCGTCATCCAGGACTTTAAGAAAACTCGCCCAATTGGCTCCAAAACCAAAACGTTCACCACTATTCACTTCATGCATATGTTGATTCATAACAATCTCCCGCAACAAATTATTTATCGTAATAATCCCTGAACCAGGCAACAAATTTGGCGATCCCCTCTTTGACATCCGTGTCCGGGCAATAGCCGGTCAAACGCTTGAGAAGGTCGGCATTGGCCCACGTGGCTGGCACGTCACCCTTCTGCATCTCCATGTAGTTGCGGATGGCTTTCTGCCCCAGTTCTTCTTCAATGGCGTCGACGAAATCAAGCAGCTTGACCTTGTCAGAGTTTCCAATGTTAACGATCCGGTAGGGTGCCACAGGGGACAGGCTATCGCCTTCTTCGATATCTTCGGCCGAAGCGGGACGTTCCGGCACTGCGTCGATCAAAAGACGGATGCCACGCACCAGATCATCGACATAGGTGAAATCGCGATACATATCGCCGTGGTTGTAGATGTCGATCGGGCGTCCATCCAGGATCGCATCCACGAATTTATAAAGCGCCAGATCGGGGCGCCCCCAGGTGCCGTAGACCGTGAAGAACCGGAACATGGTCGTCGGCAAGTTCCACAGATGCGCATAGGAATGCGCCATGCTTTCATTGGCCTTCTTAGTGGCGGCATAGAATGTCAGCGGCGTGTCGCATTTTTCGACCTCGTCAAACGGCATCTCTTCGTTGGCCCCATAGACCGACGAGGTCGAGGCCATAAGCAGATGCTTGACCTCCAGTTCGCGCGCGGCCTCCATCACGTTGAAGGTGCCGACAATGTTGCTGTCGAGATAGGCGCGCGGGTTTTCCAGGCTGTAGCGAACCCCGGCCTGTGCGGCCAAATGCACGATGACATCGGGCTTGAACGCCTGCACGGCCTTGGCAAAGGCTTCGTCCTTTTCCAGATAGGCCTCGGTCGCCGAAAACCCCTGGTTCTGCAGCAGCATTTCATGACGGCGGCGCTTGAGGGTGACGTCATAATAATCCGTCATGGCATCAAAACCGTGAACTTCGTATCCCTCAGACAGGAGCAATTTCGCTAGGTGAAATCCGATAAAACCGGCCGTACCTGTGACCAATACCTTTTGCATTTTAATCCTCAACCGCAATCAATTCTCCACCTGCTCTTACCCGACTGGGAACTGATTGGGAATTGTCCATACAGGCAATTCCTGAAACTCCTGTGCGACATGCAAGCCCATCACCGTACCAGAGAGAGAACGTTCCATCATAGCATGCTTGGGGCCGCGAAAGCACGGCCCCAAGCATGGTTCCAGATTTTCAAACCAGGTTCACAACGCTGCGATCACAAAAGCCAACAGCTCGTCATAGCGCACACCATAGCGCTCGCCCGCTTCGACCCCCGGAGAGACGGTGTCGTCCGCACCATCGGTGCGCCCGGGGCTGGCTTCCCAAACATCGTGGCACAGGATTCCGTACTCGGTGACATCCAGCCCCTCAGCAACAAAAGCATCGCGGACCTCTTGCGCGATCACTCCGAAATGAATCCGCGCCTCGTCACCCTTTTGCGCATGGGCATCCTTCCAGCGGAAGGCACGGATCATGCACTTGATCTTCTTGGCCACACGGCGTTCGGCCCGGTTGAGGCTGCGGATGTCCCGCTTTTCCCGCTCATCCGACGTGTTGATAGCCCCATTGGTGGCATAAATATTGCCCCAGCGTTGCGACGCAGTCCCAAGGTTAGAAGCCCCGTCCGCCGTCGGCCGCAAACCGCCCCCGTAACACTGAACCACCGAACTGCCGCCGGGGGCCAGATAAATACCGCCCGAGCCCGAAGAGAAGTTGGCGAAATTTGCCCCGGTATCTGAACCAAAGAACCAATCATCACTGCTCGACAGAGACACCGCCATGCGATCAGTACCTGAACTGTCCTTGATGCGCAGGCTGTACTGGTTTTTCAGATAGATGTTTTCCGGAAAACTCCATCCCCCCTGAGCCGATACAGAAGTCGGCGCATCCCAACCGTCATCCCCGAACGCCAATGTCGACTGGCCACCCTCTGAGGTCTCGCGCAAAATCAAGTTGTTGGCATTCCCGAGATTCGAAATCGATTTAGCTCTGGTGTTGCTGACATCCCAGCGACAGCCAGAGGTCCCCAGGGCAAAGGTCACATTACAACCACTTGATGACGGTTGGTTCCCGGTGAATACGGCATTCGACATCTCGACAAGAACGTCGCCCCCGATCCGACACCCCGTGGTCATCCCGCCATTAGTACCGCCGGGTCTTGTCCCTGCCTGGATTGTCAACTTGCCAAACAGGCAATTCGACAGCATGTGGGACCCGGTGTCGACCAACAGAATTCCACCATTAAAGCTGCCTGCATACCAGTTGGAGATCCGATGGTACAAAGTGGCCGTCCCCGCCTGCCCGATCTCGATATCATAGCCATCGCCACTGGTGTCAGCCGTTGCAATGGTATGGATGGGATCAACAACAAGAACATGCGCCCCGGTGGCTTTGATCGCACGCCCCTGGCACCAATAAGATGCGCTACGCAGGAATTGGAAACCGTTGCCGGACATAACCACATTGTCACCGCTGTATTCCGGAATGGCATCGGTGCCACCTTGCAGGATCAGACCTTCAAGCGTCACCCGATCCCCGCTGCCGCTGATCAGCGGACCATCAGCATTTTTCTGCAAGATCGCCGAGCCAGCACCCACCAACCGCTGGTCATTGTTGGGCATGACCAAACCCGATACCCGGTACGTGCCCTTTGGAAAGAACACATCGCTGCCTGTATCGATGGCAGCCTGAATGGCAGCAGTGTCATCCACCACCCCGTCCCCCAACGCCCCGAAAGCGCGAACGTTATAGCCCCGCTCACCACCCATCACACGGAACTTGACCCCTCCCGCCGTCGTCAGATGGTGATCTGTGGCCTCTGCCTCTACCACACGATAGGTGACCGTATTTCCGGCAACCGAAAAGCTTTCACCGACCCGCACCACGCGCGCGCCCCGACGTTCTTCGTAGCACAAGACAGTGTCCTCTAGGACATCCTGACAGCAGTCCCATTGTCCCGACAACAACATCGCGCTTGAGGTCCCGATCTGTACAGCGTCATGCTCCGTCAGGACATTGCCCTGAAAATCTTTTGTCACGACCCGATAGATTCCATCAGTCAGGTAGCACAGGTCGAACACACCATCTGGCCCCGAGAGGATCGGATTGGCCTGCTTGTGCGTCAGATTGCTGTCCCTGTAGATGTTGGCCAAAATATCCTGGTCTTTGACGAAGATGTATCGACGTGCACCTTCAAGTGCTTGCCCGTTTCTTTCTGCACGCGCACCATTTTTGAGATGTAGTAATCCCACTCTGTGTCTCCTCCAGGGGCCTTTGCCAAGACAACAAAGCAATCCCCAGCCCTTGTGATTGAAGTGAGAAACTATTTTTCACATGCGCTCTTTACAGCGGGACACCAGAACGCGCGACGCATACGCAACACCGGCCTGAAAACAGTCTCTTGCGCATGGATCAATCTCTGTGCGATGGCTCCTTCCGAAATTTACAGAAAATCACCTTTGCCTGACACACAGATATTGCAACAGAACGGATAGGACGCCGAACATGAACGAGAAAAAGCGCACGATTGCTTTGGGCGCAAACACCTCCCAATATGTCTGGTCTACCCGCTCTGAACTGATCAAAGTGCTGATAGAAAGGGGGTATCACGTTGTCGTGCTGGCCCCGCGCGATCAGTTTTCACAGAAGTTCTCGGCCATTGGTGCCGAATACATCGAAATCCCGATGAGCATGAACACCAACCCCGTGTCGGATTTCGGGATCTTCCTCAAATTCCTCAACGCCATGCGCCAGAGCAAACCAGACGCCTATCTTGGGTTCACGGTCAAACCCAATGTCTACGGCTCGCTGGCCGCCAATGTCCTGAACATCCCGGTCATCAACAACATCGCTGGGCTTGGTGCTCCCTTTGTGACGAGATCCGCCATCACGCGCATCGTGAAACAACTGTATCGGGCAGGGCTGGCGAAGTCGGCCTTGGTCTTTTTTCAGAACCGCGACGACCACGCCCTGTTCCGCGATGAAAAAATCCTGCGCCACGATCGCACCGACATTCTACCGGGATCAGGCGTTGATTTGACGCGTTTCAAATACACGCCCCGCGTACAGAATGATCCCCATACTCCTTTCCGGTTTCTTCTGGTCAGTCGAATGCTTTGGGACAAGGGCATCGGTGAATACGCTGACGCCGCACGGGACATCAAGACACGCCACCCCAACACCGAAGTCTACCTGCTAGGATCCATGGGCATCGACAACCCGGCGTCCATTCCCTCCAAAACCATCCAACGCTGGGTGAAGGAGGGAATCGTTTCCTACCTGGACTTCAAAGAGGATGTCATTCCCGAGATCATCGCAGCCGATTGCGTGGTCCTGCCGTCCTACCGCGAAGGGACACCCAGAACCCTGCTAGAAGCCTGCGCGATCGGGCGGCCGATCATCACGGCGGACGCCGTAGGATGCCGGGATGTGGTGGATGATGCCGTGAACGGCTTCATGTGTGCGCCCAAAGACAGCCGCGATCTTGCGCAAAAAATGGAACAGATGATCCTTCTAGGCCCGGATGCACGCATTGAAATGGGACGGCAGGGGCGACTAAAGATGGAAGCGCAATATGACGAACGCACCGTCATCGGGAAATATCTGGACACCCTGAAACAGACTCTACAAGGATAGGCCGGTTTGAGGAAGCTCGGTCGAAACTCTATGTCGTGCAAACGGTTGTTCGACCCGCGATTTCGCGCTTATTGAAACTCAACGTTTCTTCAATAAGTTAGTCCAAGGGACTTCGTATAGTGTTACGCGTTAATATATGGCGTTTTCTTGCCTTCGTCGCCGCCATTCTTCTGGTGATTTCGATTTCCGGCTACCTGTTCCCGGCAAAGCCACCTTTGTCTCAACAAGAGCCAAACGATGCCTTTGATGCTGATCTGTATTGGCGAACGCAAACGCTATCAGAATGGACCGAAGAGACGAAAAATGTCGTTGGCGAAACGACCGACCAAAGAGAAACTGCCTTGCATCTTCTCGATCTTGCGGACCGACGGGCCATCCACCTGCGAACTGGTCCCGGACAGCATAACCTGCAGTCGAACTGGCTTTCTACTATGTTAGCGGCATACGATAACTGATTTGCAGTCCGGCAGTCAGAACGCGATCTGCTTTTGGGCAATGCTTCGTTCTTCTGCAGTCAGGTTTCTCACCTGTTGGCCCGCACCTTGAACAGGTTCGGCATAAAATCACGCATTGTGGGATTGAACGGACATGTCGTTGTCGAAGCGTTCTGGGATAATGAGTGGCACATGCTCGACCCGGACTACGGAGTCACGATACAAAACAGCTCTGGCGAAATCCTGTCGGTTCAGGACATCATTTGGGCACAGGCTGAAGCCTTTTATCGGCCTGAAATAGACAACAGAGATGAAGACGCATTTTCAGGTATGTACGCAGCTCTGAAAACCGCCTTTTCAACGCAAGACGATAACGAAATCCTTGAGCTGCCAGAAAGCGAATTGGATCTTCTCCTGTCTGGCCCCAAGAGGTTCATCCTAGCGTTTACTTTGGACATCCTAAAATGGGTAATTCCGGTTGCCGTCTTGATCTTTTGGGGGATGTCAGAACGGCGGAGAGCAAAGTCCAAACCAACCATCTCGGCGTGATCAGGAACGGGTTAACCAGCAGGTATGGAAAAGAAATCTCGTAGCAGATTGTTACGCTTGAGTACCTTTGCGGCCTCGCTTGTTCAAGAGATCCAACGACGGCTCATCTGGTCCCTGATGTTGTGCAATCTGAATTCCGTGACGCTCGCCACGCAAATCGCGACCAGATTTGCCGACACGACCATGCAGGCTCCGGATATCCAGATGGATGCGTCGGGCATGATCTGCGAGACCACAACAATCACCGTGAAATGGATCAGATAAAGCGAATAGGAGTAGCTTGCCAGAAAGGACACGACCCGCGGCGCGACCACCCATCTACGGGCACGACCGGGGAACCATTGGCTGTAGATGATCATCAGCGCGACAGGGAGCACCAAAAGAACCATGAAGCTCAGATCATAGACATCAACCATGGAAAACTTTTTGATGTTGGCCGCGTAATCGACCAGCACGTACATCGCGAACATCCCGGCCATAATCAACAGGGTTCGGGCGGACATCCACCCTGGGTTCCATCGTCTGTTCAGGTAATAGAGCCCTGCCCCCGCCAGCCAGACCCATGTCAATCCGCTGGAAAACTCGTTTTCACTCAGGATGTTCAAGGCCGGCACCGCCCCGCAGATGCCAAGGGCAAGCAGAATCCAGGGCCGCCCCAACTGATGGCGAAAAAAGAAGACGATGCCAAAACTCATGTAGAGCCACCATTCAAAGCTGATCGTCCAGAACGGGCGCGCAGACCCGAACTGGTTCACCTCCCACAACAACGCGCGTCCTACAGACCCAACCACAGGGCGAACCTGCAACATGAAGATGTTGCCTAGGAATTCCTTGAGCGTCACCTGCGGCGCAAACTCATACGCCCCGAAAACCCCGGTCCGAACGATGGTCACATCTACTAGGGCAATCAGACACAGGCAGAGCAGATAGGGTGGGAAAATCCTTGAAAATCGCGAGATGAAAAAGGCCCGGAACCCTGCTCCTCTGTGCCGCAGGTTCTCGGCTGAATGTGTAATGAGGTACCCCGACAGGACAAAAAACACCACCACCGGCACGGCAGCGATGTCCCGCAAAGCAGCGCTGCTCCCCAATATCCCGAAGATATGCCCCAACAACACCATCTGTGCCGCAAGCGCACGCATGAGATCCAAAGTGTATTTGCCTTCGGAAGAAATCCGTAGTGGGGTCTTCGGCGTTGGCGTCTTTGGGCTGGTCATGCAGGCGTGGACCTTTCAGAGACTGTTGCGTTTGAGAACCTTGGTCACGGTCTTGAGCAGAGTTTGAACATAAGCCGCGACAGAAGCATTGCGCACCCAACGCAGATCCTGGGCGGTGCGCTGTTCGGTGGTCTCGACCGTGGAATCCACCTGGGCAAAGCCGGTGATGCCGGGGCGCAGCAGGTGGCGGTCCTGCCAGACCTCGGGCGTGTAATCGGCCTCTTGCACCGGCACGTCAGGGCGCACACCCACCAGCGACATATGCCCCAACACCACGTTCAAAAGTTGTGGCAGCTCGTCCATATGGGTGGGGCGCAGCACCTTGCCCACCTTGGTGATCCGGCTGTCGTTGGCCGATGTGGTCTGAAATTGCGCGCGCGCCTCTTCTGAGGGTGCGCCTTTGTGTTCATCCCCCATCATCCGGCTTTTATCGGTGTACATGGTGCGGAACTTGAAGATCTTGAAGGGGCGTGTCCCCTGCCCGACCCGGATCTGCTTGAACAGCACGCTGTCGCGGTCCTCTAGCCAGATCGCCAGTGCCGCAATCAACATCGGAATGGCAAACAAAAGCGCCATGGGCACCGCAATGCACAGATCGCACAGGCGCAGGGCCACCACGGTCGCGGTTTTGGGTTTCCGAATAGAGCTGTGCGACTGCGACATGTCAGGGTCTTTCTCTAACAAAGGGTTTTAGCGTTCAATAAGCGTTTATCTTGGACAGGGTCTCTTGCGTCAGCGGCAGATCGGGCAGGATCTTGGCCATCCGCTCAGCCGTTTTGCCATCCCCATAAGCGTTTTCAAACGGGGGCTGCAAGGTCAGCGCCGTCTGAAAGGCCGCGCGCATCTGTTTCAGATCGATGTCCGGGCAATCCACCACATTGGCATTGCGCAAACGGCCATTCTGACGATCGCCCAGGTTCAGACAGGCCAGATCAAAGCTGGCGCTTTCGATGATCCCCGACGAGCTGTTGCCGATCATCAGATCGCAATTGGCCAGACAATTCAGGTATTCCGATCGCTCCAGATGCGCCAGGATGCGGAAGCGTCCCCCGTGTTCCGGGCTGGCAGCAAAACGATCCAGCTCCTGGTCGATCAGCTCGGCACCCGCATCCGAGTTGGGGCGCATGATCAGCCCGTGACAGTCCTGCTCCAACAGCAGCTGCAGGATCTGCGCAGTTTGCTCGGCGGCTTGCGCGGCCTGCTGTACCACCGGGTGAAACACCACCAGAACCGGGGCGCCGGTGACCTTCAGATCAAACCGCTGGCGCAACCAGTTCGGGTCGCGCGCGGTGCCCTCTCTCACCCCAACCAGACCCGGCGCGCCTGTGGTCCAGATGTGATCTGCCTGCTCGCCCATGCGGCGCAGGCGGTCGGCGGCGTCACCATTGGCGGGGAAATGGAAATGCGCCAGCTTGCTGATCGCGTGGCGAAAGCTTTCATCCAGCGTGCCCGAGACCTCGCCGCCGTGAATATGGGCCACATGGATGCCCAGATGGACAGCCGCCAGCGCAGCCGCCAGCATCTCGCCCCGATCGCCCAAAACCAGCACCAGATCGGGGCGGTCGTCTTGCCAACAATCGAGAAAGCCCAGCAGTTCATGCGCCAGTGCCTGGCCCATCTCGGCCCCATCACGACCGCTCAGTTCCACCGGAATGTCGCGCGCGATGCGCAGCCCGCTTTGGACGATGTCGGCGCGGCTGTTGCCGTATTTTTCCAGCAGGTTCTGACCGGTCACCACGCAGGCGACATCCAGACCCGCTTGGGCGTTCAGATGCTGCAACACCAGCCGCATCAGGCCGAAATCGGCGCGGCTGCCCGTGACGTAATGGATCTTCATCACCCGCTCCCTTACAGCGAAAAGCCATCGTCAATGACCAAGTTCTGGCCCGTAACGTATCGCGCGTGATCCGAAAGCAAGAACACCAGACCGCCGGTCAGATCATCGGCATCCAGCATTCCCTTGGTGCCGCAGAACTGCGCATAAGCCGCCAGGAACGATGGCGCCTGCCCGTCCTCGACCCCGCCTGGGCTGAGCGTGTTCACCCGCACGCCAGACGCCTTGTAATACTGGGCGAAATAACGGGTCAGATGCACCACCCCGGATTTGATCGCGGCGTATTCCACGGGCATGGTCATGGGCGTGTTGTCATAGACCTCGAACCTTGGGGCCATGACGCCATAGATCGAGGACATGTTGACGATTGCGCCGCCTTTCTGCTCGGCGAAATAGGCCGAAAACACCTGGCTGGTCAGGAAATAACCGCCCAGGTGCAGGGACATGTTTTCGCAGAAATCGGCATATTCCACCTCTTCCAGGCGGCGGCCATAGTTCTTGTTGCGCGGGTAGGCGTTGTTGATCAGCCCGTCGATGCGGCCAAAGCGGTCGTGCAGCGTGGCGATCCCGGCCTCAAGGCTGGCCTTGTCGGTGATGTCAAGTTTCAGTGCGATGGCACGGCCTGTGTCCCCGCCCACGGTTTGCGCGGTCTTTTCCGCAGCCTCAAGGTTCAGATCCGCCACAACGGCGATGCCGCCCTGATCGGCGATGGCCTGACAGAACCGCGACCCGATCAGCCCGGCCCCACCTGTGACGACGATAACCTTATCCTGCAACATGATCTCTCTCCCGGCTCAGCGCGCGTTCATCAGCATTTCGACGAACTGGAAATCCAGCTCGCTATCAATATCGACCGAGCGGTCCTCGGGCATCACATGCAGCCGCGTGCCCGGCTCAAAGAGCGAGGCCTGATCAAACAGCGCCTCCCGCGTCCAGCCATAGATCGAGGCGTTCATGTCATAACATTCCGGCGCATCCTGACGGCGCACCACGGCGCCTTTGGGGGCCTTGGACAGGCTTGGCACGCCGTTTTCGTCACATTCCACCAGGTTGAAATAGGGCGAGCGGCGCGCGGGCGCCCCGGTGATGACATTGGTGGTGCCGGGTTGTTTCAGCAGGTCGGCCACCGCCGTGATGTCCGACACCGCCCGCAAAGGCGCTGTGGCATCCAGATCGATCAGATGATCAAAGGTCTTGCCGGTTGTGGCCTCGGCCTGCTGGAAACAGTGCTGGATCACCGGCAGCTTGGCGGCTGTGTCGGTGGCCAATTCATCGGGGCGTTTGATCAGGATGTCGGCCCCGGCCTTGCCTGCGGCGTCAAGGATGGCGTCGCTGTCGCTGCTGATGGCGATATGTTCGAACAGGCCACTGTCCAGGATCTGCTGAACAGTGTGCGCAATCAACGGGCGACCCGCGATTATGCGAAGGTTCTTGTTCTTGACGCCCTTAGAGCCGCCACGCGCACAAATCGAAGAAAGTATCACGGTGTTATCCAAACATGTTCTATTGAGGCCTGCCGCGCCGCATCCAGCAGGCGCATCAGCGCCAGCCCCTGGGGCGCGGTACAGCACAGCCCGGTGTCCGGCCCCATGGCATCGCGGTGCATGGCGGCATAGGTCTCGTTTCGTTCAATCGGTTGATCATCGGCGGCACCGTCGATCAGGATCCGGCTGCCCACCAGATCGGCCACATAGGTGCGGGTGGTGGTGTTGACCACGATCTCGCGGCGGGCGGTGCGGTTGAGGTAATTCACATGCACATGCACCACCGGGCAGCGCGGGGTGTCCAGCAGCAGGGAAAAGGCATCGTCGCTGTCGATCTCAAGCGCGCTGGTCTTGCCGCCCATGGCTGTGACCCGCGACCAACCGCCCAAAAGCCAGATGGTGTAGTCGATATCGTGGCTGAGATCCAACAGCGCCCCGCCGCCTTCGTCGGCGCGCGCCGAATAGCTGTCGCGGTAATCCGTGCCCGGCCGCCAAGTCGGCAGATACTGCCCGACATAGGCCTGAAAGGTGCAGATCGTCTGCCCCTGCAACAGCTCTCGCAGGCGCAGCAGGATCGGGTGAAAGCGCAGGTTATACCCAACGCGAATGGCGTCCCCCATCCCCTCGGGGATGTCGTCCAACTCGGAAAACAGCGGCTTTTCCACCAGGATGCGGCCCGCGTAACCCAGCGATTTCAGCGCGTGCAGCGTGCTGAGGTGTTCCGATGTGCGGTTGGCGATCACCACGTAATCGGGGGCAAAATCGCTCAACGCCAGGTCCAGCGATTGATAGCTGCAGGGATGGTCGATGGCGCGGCGGCTGTAGATGGCCGTGCTCAATCCCAGCTCGCTCAGCACCGCGTCATGGCGTTTGCCGATAGAACCATAGCCGATCACCAGAGCCTGTTGCGCCATCCGTGTCATTCTCTCAACTTCTGTCGATCTTCATCTTAATCAAAGGCTTGATCAAAGGCAGGTTCACTGCGGTCAGTAGCAAGCTGGCCCCCACAAGAGAAGCAAAACCCAGCCAGATCGGCATATCCGGTGTCACCGTTGCCAGATAGACAAAAGGTGCCAGCCCCAGGGTCAGTTTCACCAGCATGAACAGCACCGCCCGCACCGTCGCCCCGCTGGGTAGCCCCCATCCGAACGTGGCCCCCATGCACAGGGCGGCGGCAACAATATGGAACATGACAAAGCCCGAGGCAGCCGCGTTTTCGCCCCATCCCAAAGCGAGCACAACGCCGTAAAAGGCCACGCCTGCGCCCAGACCAATAAAGCTGTTGATCATCATCAGGGTCGGACGCCCTTGGGCGTTGAGCGCCGTGGCGCTGAGTTGCAACAGCGCATACAGCGGCAGAGCGGCGACCAGCACCCGCGCGGTCTGGGTAATGCGGGCGCTTTCCGCGGGCGTCATGGCGCCATGTTCAAAGATGATGCGCACGATGGTGGGCATGAACAGCCCGCCTGCTGCTGCGGCCACACAGGCCAGGGTCAGACCGGCCAGCATCCCCTTGCGGGCGTAATCCTCGAACGTGTCGGTGTCGGCGGGGTCCAGCCCCGCAAGCGTCGGCAGAAGCACGATCACCACCGGCGCGATCAGCAGGGCAGCGGGCAGTTCGAACAGTTTCTGAGCGTAATTGAAAACCGCCATATACCCCTCACCGTTCAGGGCATGCAGCGAGCGGAACACGATGGCCGCACCGACGATGACGCTGAACCCCAGGGTGCCCACGACAAATTTGCGCATCAGCCCCGGCGGCCAGGGCGGCGGGGTGCCTGTCGGTTTGCGCATCGTCTCGGGCATCGCACGCAACTGAAACAGAAGCCGCAGCACCGCCGCCAGCAGCACCACCCCGGCAAAGCCCACAAGCTGGGCGGGGTCCACGAAGGGCAGCGCCAGATAGATACAGATCGTCCCGTTGAAGACCAGCACGCTGAGGCTGGGAATGGTAAAGCGGCCCACGGTGTTGAGATAGCTGGTTGAAACCCCGATCAGTGCCGCCACCGGCAGCGCCATCAGACTCAGGTTGAAGCCCGGGACAAAATCCGGCAGCGCGGCAAAATCCACCCTCGGGATGAACAGGCGAATAACCGGCTCGGCGAACACTGCGATCAACAACGCCAGCACCACAAACCCCAACGCGATCACCAGGCTCGACCGGCGCGTCAGAAACAGCCGATCCGTGCCCTTGTGCTGTTTGAGCACTGGCACAAGGGCTGCACTGAAGCCCCCTGCCAGCAACAGCCCCACCATGAAATCAGGCAGGGTCAGGATCAGGATCGCAGCGTCTGCCTCGGCCGTTGTGCCCAAACGCCCCGCCAAAAGAGTTTCACGAAGAAACCCAGAGAGACGCCCCAACAGCAAGGCAAAGCTGATCAGGGCAGAGGCGGACAGAGCGGATTTCATAGATGGTTCTCTAATTCAAAGCGTTTGATGATATATCTTGCAGAGGTCTCAGCCGACCCAGGCGACGGGAATGCTCAAAGGGGTTTCTCCTCGGACAAACCACGCCAGTATTTTGGAACCAAGGCCCAGACCACAATCGGAAAGGCCGCAACAACACCGAGCCCTTCCAGTATGAACCCAGGCAACAGACACAACAGCATCACCCGGCGCATCCCCTGAACGACCCCGCGTTTGATCAGCAGGCGGACCACATAGATCAGCAGGACCACAAGGAGCGCAAGATAGACATAGGCCCTTGGGTTGTTGTGCAGAAAGCTGACAATGATGGTGCCGCGCATCACGTAAGCAATCAGAATATTGCTGCTTCCCCCGACATCCACATACCCGACATCCCCTGCCAAAGCACCGATCACCTTGTCACTGACACCGATCACCAGAAACGCCAGCATGATCAGAAGCGGAATGACCTCTTTGAGCCGCAGTCCACGCTTGTAGACGACGTAGCAAAAGAAGATCGACGCCTGCAGCAAGGTGGCGCTGCTGAAGACACACAAGAGCGCCCCAAACGTCAGCACCAGCCCGGCGTTAAGGCGGTGGAACATAACAAAATAGACGCTCACCAACCCGATGGCCGCCAGCCCCGACCGCAAGCTCAAGGCAAAGGGCATCAAGAGCAAAATCAGAATCACCAGCCACATTTTCTGGCGCGCCAGCAGAAACGAGATCGGCGCCGCATAGAGCGCATAAAAGAAGTAGTCATGTGGGCCGAAATGAAAGATGGGGTAATAAAGAAGCCACCGGACCAAATGCGCATTCAGCTGTGACAGAGGCTCGAAATCTGACCAGATGTAAAAATACTGGATGTGGTTCATCTGCGAGAAGAACCCATCTTGCCACCCCAGAAACTGAAGGTTGTCGATCTCGGTGTCCGGCAAAATGACTATTCCTGCCATGGCAAAAATCAGGAACAAGCCCATCCACAAAACGGTGGTTTTTCGAACGACCAACACGTTAGCGCCTCACCTTCAATAGAGTGTTCATGGGGGTAAACGATCCACGCATACTGACTTAACCGCTGCGCTGGCGCAAACGGCCATTCAAGTATCGCTGCATCGGCATCTCACACAGGATGTTGGCCACATGCGCAACCCCCATCGCCACACCAAAGAACACAACCCAGAGGGCAACCCCCTCAAGCGCGAGGTGCCCGCCCAGCTTCGATACCAGCTGAAAGCTGAACCAATGGGTCAGATACAAGGGATAACTCAGCCGCCCGACCTCATGTGCGATCTTCTCGCCGATCCCGGACAGTTTGCAGTTGTACGAGAAATAGACCGCAGCAATGGATAACCCCATCAAGGCGGTGAACAGAACCGGGTCCTTGCCGATCTGGACCGGGGTGATCAGCGAGCAGAACGACATCACGCTCAAACAGACCATGGCCGCCAAGGCAAACCCCCGCTGTTCACGCTTCTTGAAATAGAGAATGAGCATCCCGCCCAGAAAGAAAGGCGCAAAGGTCACAGGCATAACAAAGCTGTACCAGGCAAACTCGGGCTCGAACGCCAGAACCTTGTGGATCGAAGCAAGCTGAAGCAGCACCAACGCACCAAAAACCAGGAACAGCTTTGCGTTCAACTGCTTTGGCATCAGCAGAGCCACGATCGGGAACAGAATGTAAAAGACAAACTCGATCCCCAGTGACCAAGCCCCAATGGTGTTGGACATCAAGGCCGGCATGTGAAAGGCAAAGGCCCCGGTTGCGGTCATGATGAACCGCGTGATCACGTCGATATCAAACTCGGGCTTCACCGCCACCCGCAACAGCGCCATGACCAGAGCTACAATCGCCAGCAGCGGCAACACCCGGCTCATGCGTTTGTACAAGAAGACATAGAGGTCCCGCTTGCTGATCACCTCGGAAAACTTGTGCTGGTAGATATGGGAAATCGTCAGCGCCGAGAGCACAAAGAAAGTGTAGACGGGAAAGGTGCCAAGGCTTTCGACCTCTCCATATCCCTGCCACAGCATAAAATGATAGGTCGCCACAAAGATTGCGCACACACCGCGCAACAGATCCAGTCCATGAATGCGCGCGGCCTGTCTGGCCTGCGGGATCGAGGTCGCGGTCTGCTCGGGATGTGCTGTTGTGTCTGACATGTCTCAGGCCTGCCGCTGCTGAGGAAGAAGCTGTTCGATGAGATCGGAGATTTCTTGTCCAGCGGGCGATCGACGCGTGTCCTTGGCGTCTCCGGGTGTTTCCAGGATATCGCGCAGAACTGCGTCGATGTCACCTATGCTCATGGCCGCCCGGCTGATCCCGAACGCCCCGTATGGTGCATCGCGTGAGACCACAGAACATTCAACGCTCAATACATCCCGGCCCGCAAGATAGCCCTGAAAACCCACCGTCGAGCAGGTCACCGCAACGATATCGACCGCATGCAACAGAACGTCGATGTCATCGGCCATGGTGCTTTGGTGCACGCGTGGGGCCAGGGCAACGGTCTGGTCCTCGCTGGGGTGACGCCGGATCACCAGCTCCAGTTCCTCGTTTGCAGCCACAATCGCCTTGAGTTCGTTTTCGACCTTCAGCGGCAGCTCCATATCTGCGGGCTCGCCCGTGTAGGGATCGGTCAGGGATTCCGGGGCCGAGGCATAAAGGAGGGTCGTGCGTCCCTCTTGCCCCCAACCACGGTCGGTGCGCAGCGCCTGGCCCTTGGCGCGAACCTCGTCGGTCTGCAACTGATCGAAAGCGGGGTTGCCGGTGATATGGATGTCGCCTGCGGGACGGCCGTTTTCGATCAGCATGTCCCGGACCCATTCGTTCAGCACGCTGACCTTGGTGCCGTATCCCGGCTCCTTGATCCATTCCTTTTCCTGGATGGCAAACATGTCGATCATGCACAGCGCCGGGATGTCCAGATGGCTGGCCGCCTCGATCACGGCCCGCTCCGAGCGGGGCGAGTTGGTGGCCACCACCACCTTGGGCCGGATCAGTTCCAGCGTTTCGAGCATGATGTGATAGGGGTGGAATTTGAACCGACCGCTTTCGGCATAAAGCGCCTCGGCGGCCTCGGCCCCATGGGTCAGCTCTAGGTCGCGATAGTTCAGCCCCATGTAGGCAACGGTTTCCTCGATCGCCACGGGGCCATCGGTCGGAAATCCTTTGGACAGCTCTTTGCCCATGGATTGCACATGCGGGTCCTGGGCCTGTGGCAGGTTCGAATAGCCGAACCAGTCCAACCCGCTGTCCCGGACCGGGGGGATGGCGAGGGTCAAGGCAAACACACAGGTATTGATCCCGCGCGCCTCAAGCTCTTGGGCCACCGGGATCACCATCCGGCAGTGACCACCCCCGTAAGTGACAAAAAGCACATCGACCGTGCCCGGTTCGGGAACGTTGGCTGGGCGGGCAGTAATCGAATGTGACATATGGGGGTTCTCCAGTTGACCGGCCTCAGGGTGACGGGGTCAAAGCGCTCGTATCGTTGATTTTGCGGGCGGGGGCACCGACGTAGGTGCCCGGCTCAGTTATGTCGCGTGTGACCACAGCGCCGGCGCCGATGGTGACATTCGAACAGATGGACACCCCCTGCACGACCGTGGCATTGGCGCCCAACCAGACATCATCACCCAAGGTGCAATCGCCCAACACCACCGAGTTTGGCGCGAGATGGCAAAAATCACCGATCACGCAGTCATGTTCGACCACGGCCGCAGTGTTGACGATCACCCCCCGCCCGATCCGGGCACCGGGGTTCACCACGGCTGCGGTCAGGATCATGCTGCCTGCCCCTGGTGCTTGGGCAAAATAACCCACCGGATCAGCAATCAGATAGGTGCAGCTCAGCCCCAACTCCTCGGCGCGGGTCTGCAGCTTGCGCCGGGCGGCAGTGTTGCCCACGGTCACGATCACATGATGTTCGCCCAGATCGCTTAAGTCCGAAACACCCACCGGGATTCCATCAACCAAGCTGCCCAAAGGGCGCGACCCGTCGCCAAAGACCACATCTGCGGGCCAGATACGCGCCGCGATGGCCCCGACCACACGGCCGTGCCCACCTGCCCCAAAGAGGCAAAGAGGAGGCGTATTCTCAGCGGACATGACCACGTTGTACCTGCTCGTCGCGGGTGACGTCAGCGGCCAGGGTGCGGCCAATAAAGCTGTCGACCTCGTCAGGTGGCAGGCCGGTACCGGGGCGTTTGGCGGTCAGATCCTGCAGGTCCAGAACATGGCCCGCAGGCAGGTCGCGCAGATAAACCAGGCTCTTGCGGGCCACGCTCAGGATGTTCTGTTCCGACTGCAGGCGTCGTTTCACCCCGTCGCCCAGACCCTGTTCGACCTGACGCAGCACGGTGACCATCTGGCCAAATTCCGCAGGCTCGATCGAGGCGCGATGGTCAGGCCCTTCCATCGTGCGGTCCATGGTAAAGTGTTTTTCCAGCACCGACATGCCAAGCGCGCGTGCCGCCAGCGCCGCATAGGGGCCTTCGGTGTGATCGGAAAAGCCGGTGGGCTTGCCAAAAACAGCGGCCATATGGGGCAGCACGCGCAGGTTCTGTTCCTCGATCGCGGCCGGATAATTCGACACGCATTGCAAGATCACCACGTCATCGGTGCCATGTGCGGCCAGCAGATCCAGCGCGGTCGAAATCTCGGTCAGCGTGCCCATGCCCGTCGACAAGAGGATCGGCAGATCATATTGCGCCGCCTGACGCAGCAACAGCGTGTTGGTCAGCTCGCCCGAGGGCCATTTCAGGCAGACCGGGGCCAGTTTCGACACCGCCTCCAGGCTTTCGCTGTCAAAGGCGGTCGACATGAAATCAACACCCACCTCGCGGCAATGTTTGGCCAGTTCGCCAAAAACCTCTTGCGGCAGTTCCAGCTTGCGCAGCATGGCATCCTGCGAGCCCTCGCCGGTGGTGCCGGTCTGGTAATCGGCCTTTTTCGTGTTTGCGGTGATCAGCGCATCGGTCTTGTAGGTCTGGAACTTGACCGCATCGGCGCCCGCCTCTTTGGCGGCATCGATCATCTTATGCGCCAGATCGGCATCCCCGTTGTGGTTCACCCCCACCTCGGCAATGACATAGCAAGGATCATCCGCCGAGACCCGTCGCCCCCCAAGTTCAATAGATGCGCTCATGTCGAGGCCTGTCCCTGATCCGATTTCTGTTTGCGCACAAGTGCTACCACATCATTGATGCGGCTGCTGGTGTCCTTGCGGTTCTGCTCCAGCGCGTCCGCATCCTGTGTCTGGAACGCAGCATAGATGGCGCGCAGTTTGGCCACTTCGCCGGGGAAATCCATGTTGTTCTGCAGGTCTGCCAGGCTTTGGGCCTCGCGGTGAAAGGTCCGCGACAGGATCGCCGCCGATGACCCCAGTCGGACATGTTCGCCCAGCAGGTAATCGGGGCTGACGATGCCCTCACGCGCGCGGGCAATGCCGCCGATGCCAAAGGGCACGCCGCCTGCCCGCATCGCGGCGCAAGGCGCGTCCAGCAGGCCGTCGGCGATGGGTTGGAACATGAAATCCAGCCCCAGATCCAGATGCAGGTCATTGAGCCCGATGTGCAGCCCGGTCAGTGGCAGTTTCTCGACCATATCCGGGATCGCCTGCAGCGCATCATTGGTTTCCACCAGCGGCAGCGCCTCGGCGCGATCCCCCAGCAGATCAAAAAAGCGGGCCAGCTCATCCGTGGTGCGGAACATCGGCAGCATGATGCTGTCGGCGCCACGTGCGATGGCCTCGTCCAATTCGGCCTTGGTGCCGTCATACAGCGGGTTGATCCGCACCAGCACGTGCCCCTCGGGCGCAGCTTCACGGATCTTGGTCACATCCTCTAGCGTTTGCTTGCTTTTCCAGGTGGCCATGCCCTTTTGGCGGACATCCTTGCCGATGTATTCCAGATCCACAAACAACCGATCCACACCATTTTCACTGGCGTAGCGGGCGATGTCGGGATCGTCGACGATCATCAAAAACTGCATGTGGGCCTCAAATCCAATGGTCTAATCAGGGAAAAACAAGCGCGAGGGCGTATCAGACTGGGGCCTGACCCGCCTGCTCCAGAACATCTGCATCCCGGTCCACAAACAGACGGAACCAGGTTTCAACCGAAATCAGCGCCCGCAACTGGCGGGTGAAATTCGCGGTTCCCGCAATGTGCTGGGTCAGCATGGCGTCGATAGTGTCCATGTCAAACAGGCCACGCGCCTCAAGACGGCCATCCAGCAGCATGTCGCGGGTGTAGCCTGCCAATGCCTGCCGCAGCCATTCGCCAACCGGCACGGTGAACATCTGCTTGCGTCGATAAGTCAGCTCGCTGCCCAGGAAGGGTTCCACGGCCCGCTTGTACAGCGCCTTGGTCTCGCCGCCCTTGAGCTTGAGCGCGCCGGGCATGGAGAAGGCAAACTCCGCCATCCGGTAATCCAGGAACGGCGAGCGCACCTCGACCGAGTTGGCCATCGCCATCCGGTCGGGTTTGACCAAGTTGTTGCCCGGCAGCAGGGTCGTGGTTTCAGCAAACAGCACCCGGTTGATCGGATCCAGGTGATCGGCCCGGCGTATTTCGCTGGACAGGGCCCGATAGGGATCGGTGTCGTTGAACGCCTCTTTCAGGGGGCCGGCCAAAAGATCATCCGCCTGCGAGCCCACCAACAGGCCCGAGCTGCGGACAAAATCGTCTTCCCAATTCGCGCCCAGATGATCGGTCTGACCATTCGGGAACAGATCAAGGTATTTTTCATACCCCGCAAACAGCTCGTCCGCGCCATCACCCGTCAGCACCATCTTGACGTCGCGCGCCGCCAGGGATGCAACCCGGTCAGTGGGCATGAACGAGACATCGCCATGGGGTTGGTCGCAGTGCCAGATGAACCGGGGCCACATGGTGTAGGAATCATGAGTCAGAGTGCCCATCTCATGCAGCGTTCCAAACCGCTTGGCCGCCATCCGGGCATAGCGTGTTTCATCAAAGCGCGGATCATCAAAGCCGATGGAAAAGGTGCGAACCGGGGCGGTCTGATACATGCTCATGAAGGCCACGACCGAGCTGCTGTCGAGCCCGCCGGACAAAAACGCCCCAAAAGGCGCATCCGAGCGCATCCGGATCCGGGTCGCATCATCGAGAATACGCACCAACCCGGCCTGGCCGTCGGCCTCGCTCATATCCGTTTGCTCTGCCACATCGGCCAGATCCCAATAGCGGGTGATCTGCGCGCCCTGATCTGCCGAAATCTCGGCCCGGTGCCCCGGCGGCAGATGGCGGATGCCGGCAAAAGCGGTCGAGGGCTGCGGGATGTAATTGAGCGCAAAGAACTGGGCAAAAGCATCCAGATCGGGGGTATAGCTGTTGTCGTTGGCCAAGATCGCCTTGATTTCCGAAGCAAACCACAGACGTTCGCCATTCTCGCCGCCCGCCAAGTAAAGCGGTTTGACCCCCAGACGGTCGCGGTAGAGCCACAGTTTCTGGTGCTTTTTCTCGAACACGGCGATGGCAAACATGCCATTCAGCCGGGTGACAAAATCAGGCCCCCACTGTTCAAAGGCGCGCAACAGAACCTCGGTGTCGCCTTCGCTGTCAAAGCGCGCGCCAAGTCGGCGCAGCTCTTCGCGCAGTTCGATGTAATTGTAGATCTCGCCGTTCTGAACCACCACGATGTCGCGGTCATCCGAATAAAGCGGCTGATCGCTGGCCGTGCTGAGGTCGAGAATGGCCAGACGGGTGTTGCCCAGCACCACCCGATCATCCGAATAATAGCCGTTTGCGTCCGGGCCCCGGTGGCGGATCGCCCCCGACACCTGGGCAATCACATCATCCGACAGCTGTGTGCCATCATAGCCGAAGCTTCCAAAGATACCGCACATGTCTTTACGCTCCTGAAATGATATCGCAAATGGCGTTGATGATCCGGTCCTGGCTGCTGCGCGACATGGCGCTGCCCGAAGGCAGGCACAGCGACTGCATGAACAGTTTGCCGGATACAGGCTCGGTCGGGCTGTGGGGTTCAAACTCATAGCCTGCGCACAGTGGCTGCATGCTCATGGGTTTCCACGCCGGGCGTGTTTCGATCCCCAACCGCCCCAGATGACGCATGATCTGATAGGGGTGCACGTCGACCTGATCGGGGTCAAAGCGCAGAACCGTCAACCAGCGCGAGCCCACCGAGCCCGGCGCATTGGCCTGAAACGAGACACCCTGCAGCGACTGGAACCCGGCCTTGTAGATCTCATAGATCTCGCGACGACGCGCGACCCGGTCGCCCAGAACCGCAAGCTGTCCCCGACCGATCCCGGCCAGAACATTGGACATGCGATAGTTATAGGCCACTTCGGAATGCTGGTAATGCTCAGCCGCGTCACGACCTTGGGTCGACAGTTTGCGGGCCTTGTCGATCAGCCCTGTGTCATCGGACACCAGCGCACCCCCACCCGAGGTGGTGATGATCTTGTTGCCGTTGAAGGAATAGACCGACAGCAACCCATGCGCACCGCTGGGACGGCCGCGATACTGGGCGCCCAGGCTTTCGGCGGCGTCTTCGATGACCGGAATGTCATAGGTTTGGGCCAGCGCGCAAATCTCATCCAGCTTGGCGGATTGGCCATAAAGGTGCACCACCACGATCGCGGCGGGCAGCTGTCCCAGTTTTGCATCCTTGTCCAACCGGCTGGCCAGGGCCTGCGGGGACATGTTCCAGGTGTCCGGTTCACTGTCGATAAGCACCGGCTGTGCATGTTCATAAAGGATCGGCTGCAGCGAGGCGACAAAGGTCAGGTCCGAGACATAGATCCGGTCATGCGGCTGGATTTCCAGCACCCGCAAGGCCAGATGCAGACCCGCCGTGCCCGAAGACAGCGCCAGGGCATGGGTGCGTCCCCCCTCTTGCGCCAGCGCCACCTCGAAGGCATCGATGTTGGGACCCGCAGGTGCGATCCAGTTGTCGGCAAAGCTTTTTTCGACAAAACCCGCCTCAGCATCACCCAGATGCGGCGGCGACAACAGGATGCGGTCATGCACATGCGTGGCTTCTTCGATGCCCACCGGCTGCCCGGCCTCATCGACCAGCACAATGCTGTTGACCTGGGTGCGGGCGAAAAGATCGCTGATATCCTGAACGTCGCTGCCGGCCAGGGCCGTGACCGGTGGCGCAGACGGGGCAGCCAAATCGCCCACAGGCGCATCCATCGTGGCGCCTTGCAACAGTCCGCGGCGCAGGTCGCCGTCCGTCAAGGTTCGGATCACATGACCTGCCGCGTCCACAACAACAACGATCTTCGTGCTGGCAGCTTCAAGCTGCTGCATCACGTCCCTGATGGATGTGCTCTGTTGAACGAGCTGATCTTTCATCACCATGTCATCCCAATAAATTTCAAATATCCCCGGTCACGGGGAAAACACCAAATTAGAGCCGCTACCAGCGGGCAAGGTTCTGGTCATGCGCCAGAAGCTTTTCGCGCGCTTTGGGCAAGCCATCCCCGACAAAGTTGAACAGGTTGGCGGTGGCCACAGCATCGATGTTGGCGCTGCCCAGCCCTTCCATCAGATGTTCGAAATTGCCCGCCCCCCCGGCCATGATGACCGGCAGGTGTTCAATTGCGCTGATCTGATCCAGCACATCCATCCAATAGCCCTGGCCAGTGCCGTCCTTGTCCATGGAGTTGAGATAGATCTCGCCCACGCCCAGATCGGCCACATAGGCCAGCAGATCGGTGAACTCACCTTCGACACGTTCGCTGCCACAGGCGGTATAGATTTCGAACCCGTCCTGGGTGTGGCGATAATCGATCGAGGCCACGACGCATTGGCTGCCATATTTCGCCACGGCCGCGCGGACAAACTCGGCGTTGCGAAACAGCGCCGTATTGACCACGATCTTATCCGCGCCGCTTTGCATCAACTGGGGGATCTGATCGACCGAGGTCAGCCCGCCCCCCAAAGCCAAAGGCATGAAGCAGCCTTTGGTCACCTTTTCCACGTCACTCAGAAATTTCTCATGCGACAGCGTGGTGCCGTCCTCGGCGCGTTCTGTGTTGAGAATGATCAACTCGTCGATCGAGGTGGCGATGGTGCTGAAATTGTAGTTCCGGTTCAGCCAATCCGCGTTTCCCACCCGCTGCAGGCGGAAATTGCGGCTCAACATAAAACTCCCCTTTGAATACAAAAGAGTGAAGATCAGCCGCTTTTTCAGCATCAGAAGTTGTCCATAAAATTGCGAAGGATCGCCAGCCCGTTTGCCTGGCTTTTCTCGGGGTGGAACTGGGTGGCGACCACATGCTCGTGTTCAACGGCCGCGACAAAATCCACACCGTAATTGCACAAGGCCCCCACATGATCGTCGCCGGTCGAGGCCAGCCGGAAGCTGTGGGTGAAATAGACGTCGATCCCGTCGCCCAGATCCTTGAACAAAAGCGAACCCGATTTGGGCCGAACCGTGTTGAACCCGACATGGGGCACTTTCAGCCCCTTGGCCTTCATGGTGTCGGCATCGAATTTGTCGATCACCCCGGGCACCAGACCCAGGCCCGGTGCGCCGCCGTCCTCGGTCCCGTGCTCGGTCATCAGCTGCATGCCCACACAGATCCCCAACATGGGGATCTGATCCTGGGTCACGCGCTCCATCAAAGTGTCAGCAAGACCGCTGGCCTGAAACTGCTCCATCGCGATGCGATAAGAACCCACTCCGGGCAAGAGCAGTTTGCCGGACTTGCGCAAGGCAACCGGATCGGAAACCAGTTCAGCCTGGGCACCAATGTGTTCAAGCGCATTGATGACAGACCGCAGGTTTCCGACGCCGTAATCGACGATGCTGACAACCGTCATGTCAGGTGACCATGAACTTGGGGGTCCAGATACCGTCCACCTTTTCGAACAGCTCTGTGTTGGCCCATTTGTCCAGCACGGCGTCGAACTCGTCCTTGGTCATCTCATAGTATTCCAGATACATGTCGATGAACTCTTCCGGATAGTGCCCGTCATACATGCGCACCAGGTTCACCGCCTGCTCGCGCGTCATCGCACCGCGGCGGATTTCGATGCCCGCGTCCTGGGTGGCGCGGCCAAACCCGAACTTGAGGTACATCAGGTAGGCGTGCAGCGCATAAAGCGCCTGATCGTTCTGGGCAAAATTGGTGAAGGTACCCTGGTTGCCTTCGTCCTGTTCCTTGAGGCCGCAGTGCTCCTTGGCTACCAGATAGTTGCGATAGGAATCCCACGGTTCAAAGTAGGACCAGTGGGTCAGGTACAGATCACGTCCTTCCAGAGCGTCATCCTTGGGGAATTGCCAGAAATACAGATCTGCCGGATCGATGTCATCGAAGAGGTTCAGAACCTTTTCATAGCCACCTTCCAGGTAGACCCGCTTCATGTATTCGATATCGAACAGGGCGCGGTTCTTGGATTCCGTCGACCCGCCATATTCGACCTCGCCATCCTCGCCGTAAAAAATCAGCGGAATGTCAAAGTTCAGCGCCACACGGATCACCGACGACAGAATGGTCGTCAGCCAGCCGTAGTAAGGGAAGCCCTTTTCGATGAAACCATAGCGGTTGAAGCGGCGCATGACCTCGGCGTCGGGCGAGACGTGAATGTGGTTGTAGCCGGAATTG
The DNA here is from genome assembly GCF_900537075.1 of Tropicibacter sp. Alg240-R139. Taxonomy (GTDB): domain Bacteria; phylum Pseudomonadota; class Alphaproteobacteria; order Rhodobacterales; family Rhodobacteraceae; genus Falsiruegeria. Next base: position 27,730 of record NZ_UNRA01000008.1, on the reverse strand, counting down.
ATGAAATTGCTGAGATTCTGATCCCCCAGCTCCAGCGACAGCGCCGGGCGGATGGTCACTGCCAGCGGGTTCATCCCATAGACATGCTTGAGCTGGTGCGCCACATAGGACCCGTCCTTGCCGCCGCTGACCGGAACCAGACAGTCAAATCCGCCATCGGTGGATTTGTACTTTTTCAGCAGTTCCTCGAGTTCTTTTTGACGCGAGTCCCAATCCAGTGTCTTTTTCTCTTCCATCCACTGGCAGGCATTGCACCAACCGCGGTCATCGAAAGCAATACGGGGTCGCGTCGACATATTCAGGCAGTTGGTACACCAAGTGATTGAATCCAACATGAAAATTTATTCCCTCAGATCGTTTTAACGGGCTTGTATCAAAGTTCCATAATCCCGTCTATTGGTTTCAGGACACACCCAAACAACGACCTGCCCGATCAGGCAGGCCTGCCGCCAAATCAGGCAAACTTTGTAAGAAAGACTACAACAATTCGCCCCGCCAAAGGCGAATGCTCGGAACGAGAAAAGGGGGGGGCGTCAACCCACCTGCGAGGCTTCGAGCTCCTGGATGTGATAACCCTCGACCCGGGTGGCAATCAGATCCCGCAGACGCTGGGTATCAGCCTCGGCGATGCAGTTCTGCAGCTCGCGTACCATGGCCACGACCTCGATCTGGGACAGTTTGTTTTCCTCGGCGCGCAGGATCTTTTCATGCGGCGTCGGCACCAGGCTGTCATCGTCGATCAGCAGCTCTTCATAGAGCTTTTCACCCGGACGCAAGCCGGTGATTTCGATGGCGATGTCGCCCTGTCCGGTCTGCTCATCGCGCACGGTGCGCCCCGACAGCTCGATCATGCGGCGCGCGATGTCGATGATCTTTTGCGGCTTGCCCATGTCCAGCACAAAGACGTCCCCGCCCCGCGCATAGGCACCCGCCAGCAGCACCAGACGGGCGGCTTCGGGGATGGTCATGAAGAAGCGCGTGACATTGGCATGGGTCACGGTAACCGGGCCGCCAGCCTCGATCTGTTTCTGGAACAGCGGCAGGACCGAGCCGGACGAGCCCAGCACGTTGCCAAAGCGGACCATGGCAAACTTGGTGACCGTGCTGCGTGATTGCAGATCCTGCACCACCAGTTCCGCCATCCGTTTGGAGGCGCCCATGACATTGGTCGGGCGCACGGCCTTGTCGGTGGAAATCAGGATGAAACGTTCGATTTCGGCCTCGGCGGCGGCTTCGGCCACAACTTGCGTGCCCAGCACGTTGTTGCGCGCGCCTTCCAGCTCATTGTCCTCGACCAGCGGTACGTGTTTGTAGGCGGCCGCGTGCAGGATGATCTCGACGACTTCTTCGGCGATCACACCCGAGACGCGCGCCTTGTTGGTGACCGAGCCCAGACGGGTTGTCACCGGAATGCCCGCAGCCTTGGCTAGCGGGCGCAATTCGCGATCGATCGAATAGAGCTGAAATTCGCTCTGCTCAAACAGAACGATGCGCGCAGGGGCACAGTTGATCAGCTGGCGGCACAGCTCGGACCCGATGGAACCACCGGCCCCCGTCACCATGACAACACGACCCGCATATGTCTTGGCGATCTCTGGAATATCCAGATCCACCTTGTCACGGCCCAAGAGTTCATCCGGGGTCACCGTGCGCAGCTTGGTCTCAAGCCCGCGGCCCGCCATCAGATCCACGTAAGAGGGCAGCACCTGCACCTCGGCGTCATAATCCGACAAAATCTGCAGCAGCTCAGCCTGCCGGACCGCCGTGGCCGACGGAATCGCCAGCAGGATGCGTTTCACGTCATGCTTGGCCATCATCAGGTTAATCTTTGCACGTGCACAGACCGGCAGACCTGCAACCATAAGCCCATGCAGGTTCGGGTTATCGTCGATAAAGCCAACCGGGCGCGCCTCGCGTGAGCGGGTCAGAGCCGACGCCAGCTGAATACCTGCGGCGCCAGCGCCATAGATCAGCACCGCCTCGCGGTCGCTGCTGCGATCATAAAGATAGTTCAGCAGATACAGTCCCGATATGCGCGTCGCCAGGGACAACAGGAAAAAGACCGATCCAAAAATCAACGGCACCGACCGCGGCCCCTGATTGCCCAGCATGTAGCTGCACACCATTGCCAGAAAGGCCAGCATGACCGCCACAAGGCCAATCTGCATCACCGCCCGGTTTTCGAACGCATCCAGCTTGATCTGCGGCAACCGGAAAAAGGCGATCAGCCCCATTCCCAAAACCGTGATCGTCAAAAAGAGGCCCACCCGCCCCTGCATGTCAGGCGCGGCGCTGCCGTATCTGAGGGCGCTGGCGATATAGAGACTGATTGGAATCAGCGCGGTATCGGTCGCGAAAAAGATAAGGCGCTTCATCGCCCGCGGCATATCGTGCAAATTGGAATGTGGCATCGGAAACTTCAGATCAAATATGTTCAACTGTTGGTATCTGTACTCGGTCTCGTAAAAGAAAACCAGAGGAATGAATGTTTTACACATTGGAGCCCCAGTCCCGCAGGTGCTAGAAATCCGCAATTGCCATTATGGGGCCAGTGTGGGAAGCAGGTTCAACACTGCTTTAACTTCTGAGATTGAATATGACATCGCTCCCAAAATTCAGTTCCACTACGGTGCAGCCCCCCGCCGCCGTAGCGGGCAGCGAAGACATTGACCTGTCAAAAATTTTTCGCACTTTGTGGCGCGGCAAGTTTTTCATCGCATTTTGTGCCTTCATCATGTCGGCGTTTGGCGTCTACTACGCCTTTGTTATGGCCACACCGACCTATACGGCCAGCTCGGTGGTTGCCTTGGAAAGCCGCCAGGAACAGGTTGTCGACCTGGAAAGCGTCGTTTCTGGATTGGGTGGTGACCAAATCACCATCAACACCGAAGTCGAAGTGCTGCGCTCACGCGGGCTGCTAGACAAGCTGGCCGTCCAACTCGACCTGGTCGACGATCCAGAATTCAACTCCACCCTGCAGCCGCCAAGCAAATTCTCGCTCGGCGCATTGATCGGTTATGTCACGAGCTTTGTGGCAACCGACACCTCCCCTCCGCCATCCCTGTCGGACCGCGCAATCCTGGATTCGATCATCGATGTCCTTCTGGCCAAGATCTCGGTCATCAACGTGCGCCAAAGCTATGTCTTTGCCATCACCGCACAAACCGAAGACCCCGAAAAATCGGCCCTGATCGCCAACACATTGGCCGAGCTCTACATCCTTGATCAGCTTGAGACCAAGTTCGAAGCGACCGAGCAGGCCACCACCTGGTTGACGGACCGGGTCAGCCACCTTCAGGTCGAGCTTGAGCAGGCCGAGGCTGCCGCCAAGGATTTCAACGCCTCCACCGACCTGGTCAGCCCCGAAGACCTGGCCCAGCAGAACCGGCAGATCAAGGAACTCCGCGACCGGCTTGGAGAAGCCAAGGAAACCGAAGTGAACGCCCGACTGCGGGTCAAGGAAATTGAGCTGGCATACGACAGCCAGGACCTCAAGCAGATGGCCGAAGCCGCCGCGGACCGAACGCTGACCCGCATCTACACCCAGATCAAAGATGACCCGGACGCAGATCGCACCACGTTCGATGCGCGTTTTCAGCAAGTTCAGGAACGGGCCGAGCTGGAACAGAGCCGCGTATCCAACCAGATATCGGCGCTTGAGGCCACCATTGTGGATCAGCGGGAGCAGATCCGGCTTCAGTCGATCGATCTGGTCGAATTGCGTCAGCTTGAACGCGAGGCCGAGGCCAGCAAACTGATCTATGAGTATTTCCTGTCGCGCCTGAAAGAAACCAGCGTGCAACAGGGCATCCAGCAGGCTGATGCCCGCATCCTGTCGCAGGCCGTTGTCCCCCTGGGCCCATCCGCCCCGCGTAAAATGATCATCGTGGCCCTATCCATAATCATGGGCACGTTTGTTGGCGGCAGCCTTGTACTGCTGCGCGAGTTCACACAGACCACCTTCCGCGCGGCCGAAGACCTGGAAAGCTATACCGGTTATCCGGTTCTGGGCCAGATCCCAGCGATCAGCGCCCGCCGCCGCAAGAACGTGCTGCAGTATCTGGTCGAAAAACCCACCTCGGCCGCAGCCGAAGCGATCCGCAACATGCGCACCTCGGTCCTGTTGTCCAACATCGACAACCCGCCGCAGATCATCATGTCGACCTCGTCGATCCCTGGCGAGGGCAAGACCACACAGTCTCTGGCTCTGTCGCAGAACCTGTCCGGCCTGGGCAAGAAGGTGCTGCTGATCGAAGGCGACATTCGCCGCCGCGTCTTCTCGGAATACTTCGACATCAAGGAACGACGTGGATTGATCTCGGTCCTGTCCGGCGACCGGACACTCGAGGAAACGGTGGCACATGAGCCCACCATGAATGTGGACATCCTGATCGGCGAAAAATCCGCCACCAACGCCGCTGACCTCTACTCATCCACGCGGTTCCGCGAATTCATGAACGAGGTGCGCAAGAAATACGACTACATCATCATCGACACCCCGCCGGTGCTGGCAGTGCCCGATGCCCGTGTGATCGGTCAGTCGGTGGATGCGATCCTGTACACCGTCCGCTGGGACAAGACCACGCATCGTCAAGTCAGCGAAGGTCTGAAGTCCTTTGAGACGGTGAACGTCAAAGTCACCGGCCTGGTGCTGGGCCAGATCAACGTCAAAGGCATGAAGCAATACGGTTATGGCGACAGCCATGGGGCCTATAGCGCCTATTACGACAACTGATCCAGACAGAGACGCGCGCAACGTTCGGTGCTCTCACCAGCCATAAAGTGATTTGGCTTAATTCTGCCCCCCGTTCCATTCAACGGGGGGTTTCATGCCTGTTTCACCTAATTTGTCCCTGCCCTACATCCAGCCATCGCAAGCCCAGAAGCATGTCACCCATAACGAGGGCATGCGGCGTCTGGATGCGCTGGTGCAACTGTCCGTCACCTCGGCTTCGATCACCACGCCGCCTGCAACACCTGACGATGGCGCGCGCTACATCCTGCCCATCGGCGCTGACGGCGACTGGTCCGGACACAGCCGCGAGCTGGCGGTGTTCGAAGACACATCTTGGGCCTTTTACCCGGCCGAGGGTGGCTGGATCGCCTGGGATGAAGACGCCCAGGAGCTTCTGGCCTTTGACGGCACCGATTGGGTCAAGGCGGTCAGCCCCCCTGATTTTCAGAACCTGACGCAGGTGGGGGTTGGCACCACGGCGGACGCCGACAACCCGCTGGCGGTCTCAGGTCCGGCCACACTGCTCAGCCATGCAGGCGCGGGCCATCAGCTCAAGCTGAACAAAGCTGCCGCCGCCGACACCGCCAGCCTGCTGTTTCAGACGAATTGGTCGGGGCGGGCCGAAATGGGCACAACCGGTTCAGATGATTTTGAGATCAAGGTCAGCGCCGATGGCGGCAGTTTCAAACAGGCCATCGTGGCCGACAAAGATACTGGTACAGTCAGCTTTCCATCCGGCGCCAGCGGGCTGGCCCCATCCGAATTTGGCAGCGGCGCCCTGCTGACCACCAATTACATGACCGCAAAAGGGGATGGGCTAGTGGCCAATGGCACCTGCCTGCTGGGCAATGCCTATAATTTCCCTTCGGCCTTCAGCTATGACGCCACAACGTCGCCCAACCTGCCCGCCAGCGTCCAGTTCAAGGGCCACCATGCAGGCCCCGCAACCATGTCAGAACTGGTCGCAGTAGACCCCAATCAAGTCTATCGGCTGAATTCATACCTGCGCCAGGAAAGCGTCAGCGGCGATTGGTCCGCCTTTGCCAACGACGAACGCCATGCCCAATACATGGGCCTGATCTGCCTGGATGCGGACCGCAACATCATTTATTCCAACAACCACATGCGCTACAAACATGGGGGCGTCGACAGTCTGACCACGCTGGCCGCACCGTTGACCCCTGGCGACACCACGGTTCAACTCACCAATGCCGCCGGGTGGAATGAAAGCCAATCCCCTGCCTATTATCGCGGCCTGATCATCTTTGGGTACAAAAACAGCGGCGGCTACACCTACCCGTATTATAGCCGTGTGCTTGCCACGGATCTGTTCGATCTGGGACAAATCAACAAGACCACCAATGTCATCACCATGAACAAGCCGCTCCCGGCCTCGCTGGGCAATCCCGATCACGCCTCGGGCACCTGGCCTGCAGGCACACATCTTGCCAATTGTTCAAGCGGCAGCACTTACAAATACGCCTTTTACAACGGCCTGCATGTGCCTCAGACCGACAAATGGTACCACACGACCGGATACATTGGTGGCATCGATACGTCGGGGACAAACGCAGCTCTCAACTTTGCCCCGGGCACCGTCTATGCTCAGCCCTTCTGGTTGCCCAATCAGACCAACACCAGCGGTGGCATCAGCGGCTATCCTGACACCGGGGTGAACCACAAGGTCTGGTTTGCCGGCGTCTCGGTCGCAGCCGATCCTCTGGCCACGCAACAGGCGATCACATCCGGGGTCACATCTGGGGTCAAAGAGCTAAAGGTGCCCCAACCCAATCACACGGCAGGCACCATCACGCTGGCGGCCGCGGCACAATCGGTCAAAGAGGCCTGACAGGTCAAATATACCTGAATTAGAGCCACATATCCCCGCCTGACTTTGACGTGGCGGGGATTTTCTTTAAGCGGTCGTCTTACTTTTTGCGGCTGGCCTTGAGCTCGAGCAGTCGCGCGCGCAGCTTGGCGGCCAGACCGGGTTTGACCTCTTGCTTGGCGCGGGTCATCGCCAGTGCCTCGTCCGGGACATCGCGGCTGATGACCGATCCGGCCCCGACCAACGCCCTGGCGCCGATCTTGACCGGGGCCACCAGGGCAGAATTCGACCCTATAAAGGCGTTTTCACCAATTTCCGTGTGATGCTTCAGAACCCCGTCATAGTTGCAGGTGATCGTACCCGCACCAATATTGGCCTCGGCCCCGACCGAAGCGTCCCCGATATAGGACAGGTGGTTGACCTTGGCGCCCTTGGCCAGAACCGCGTTCTTGGTCTCGACAAAGTTGCCAATCTTGACGCCCTCGGCCAGATCGCTGCCGGGACGCAAACGGGCGTAGGGGCCCACGATGCTACCCTGCCCCACATGGCAGCCCTCAAGATGGCTGAACGCGCGCAGCTCGACGCCGTCTTCGACCACCACACCGGGGCCAAAGACCACGTTGGGCTCAATCAGCACATCGCGGCCCAGTTTGGTGTCATAGGCAAAATGCGCGGTTTCGGGCGCCACCAGCGTGGCCCCCTCCTCCATCGCCTGACGGCGGCGGCTGGCCTGGAACACGGCCTCGGCTGCGGCCAGATCCACGCGCGAGTTCACACCCAACGTCTCGGCCTCGTCACAGGTCACCGCGACACAGCGTTTGCCATCGGCATTGGCGATGTCGACAATATCCGTCAGGTAATATTCACCGCTGGCGTTGTCATTGCCCACCTTGGAAATCAAATCAAACAGCGTCGCGCTGTCGGCACAAACCACACCCGAATTACACAGGGTGATGCCCAGCTCGGCGGGCGTTGCATCCTTGGCTTCAACGATGCGAGTCAGACGATCGCCTTCGACCACCAGACGACCATATTTTCCGGGCACAGCCGCCTCGAACCCCAGGACCACCACATCGGCGCCACTGGTGCGGGCGGCCTGAATATCACCTAAGGTTTTGGCACTAACAAAGGGTGTATCGCCATAAAGCACGATGGCATCGCCCTCGAACCCTTGCAGCGCGGCACGCGCCTGATCCACCGCATGGGCCGTACCCAACTGTTCGGTCTGCAACACGATCTCAGCTGCGGGATCATGCGCCAGCACACGCTTGCGCACCAACTCGGCACCGTGGCCTGCCACCACCACGCAGCGTTCAGGCGACAGCGGTTTGCCTGCTTCCATCGCATGCACCACCAGTGGCGCACCGGCAATGGGATGGAGCACTTTGGGTAGGTCCGAGCGCATGCGGGTGCCCTTGCCGGCGGCAAGGATAATCAGGGCAAGTGTCATGATAAAATGTCTTCAATAAGGGCTGTTCCGGGTCGCAAAACTCCTAGCCAATAATCCCCCCCTTGCCAAGACACAGCCCAAGCTCTTCTGCCGCCCAAGCCGTGCCCCAAGACGGTTACATCAGCTCTCGTAATGCCCCGTCTGGTGCCACCGCCAAGCGTCCGAAATCATCTGCTTCATGGTCGAACGCCCCGGAGTCCACCCCAATTCAGCGGCAGCGCGGGTGCTGCCAGACACCAGCTTGGTGCAATCTCCCGCCCGACGTGGACCAACAGAATATGGGACCGGGCGATTGGTGATCACCCGCCCCTGATCGATCACCTCCATCACGGAAAAACCGGTGCCGGTGCCCAGGTTGAAAACACGGCTCTCTTTGCCCTCTTGCAGCCATGTCAGCCCCAGAACATGCGCATCCACCAGATCGCAGACATGCACATAGTCCCGGATGCAGGTGCCGTCGGAGGTCTCGTAATCCGTTCCAAACACGGTCAATGCATCCCGCTTTCCATCGATGGCATCTAGCATCAAGGGGATCAGATGCGTTTCCGGGCGGTGGAACTCGCCCACTTCGGCCTCGGGGTCGGCCCCGGCGACGTTAAAGTACCGGAAGATGACCGAGCGCAGCCCAAATGCGGCCTCGAAGTTTTTCAAGATATCTTCGACCGCACGTTTCGAGGCCCCATAAGCGTTCAGCGGCAGTTGCGGTGTCCCCTCATCCAGAACAACGTTGTCGTGATCCCCATAGGTCGCACAGGTCGACGAGAACACGAACTGCAGGCAGCCTGCGGCCACAGCGGCCTGGATCAGCGTCAGAGATCCGCCAACATTGTTCGCCCAGTATCGGCCCGGTTCCTGCATGGCCTCACCGACCTGACTGAGCGCAGCAAAATGAATGACAGCCGAGGGTTTGTATGTGGCAAACACCTCATCCAATCGTGCCCGGTCATTCAGGTCACCCTGTTCAAAGGGGCCGAATTTCACCGCGTCTCGCCACCCCGTGACAAGATTGTCGTAAGTCACAGGCACAAAGCCCGCCGTCTTCAGCGCCTTACAGGCATATGAACCAATGTATCCTGCACCGCCGGTCACCAAAATATACGTCACGCATAATCTCTCTAAACCATGTTTTGGACGGCCTAATACCACGTGACTTACGAAACGACCAAGATCAAAACCATGCGCTCCGAATGCTGCCTTTGATCCGCCCCTGAACAGAAAACGGCCCACGACAGGGGGGCAAAAAAGAACAGGTCAATATTTGGAAAAATATGATTTGAGAAATCTTTACGCCCGTCCAAGATGGACTGAAGCTGGCTGCAGCGGTTGTTCCGCAGCTTGTAAAAAGGGGTCATGCAGCCAGGAAGCACGCACAACCGGACGGTAAGCACGACCGGAACCGCCCCCTCCCAACACAGGCCATTGAAACCTTGCCCCGGATTGCCGATTGTGCGGCCAGAGCATAAGGCCCGGGCAACAGGACGCCCCGGACAACAAGAAGGATTGAGGCAAGATGCGCATTGCGATGATAGGAACAGGCTATGTGGGGCTGGTCTCGGGCGTTTGTTTTTCGGATTTTGGCCATGACGTGATTTGCGTCGACAAGGCCGAAGCCAAGATCGAGATGCTGCAGGCAGGCCAGGTGCCAATCTATGAGCCGGGGCTTGAGGCGTTGATGGCCAAGAACGTGGCGGCGGGGCGGTTGAGCTTTACCACTGATCTGACGGCCGCCGTGGATGGGGCCGATGCGGTGTTCATCGCCGTCGGCACGCCCACGCGACGCGGCGACGGGCACGCGGATCTGACATACGTGATGGCCGCCGCGAAAGAGATCGCACAGGCGATGACCGGCTATACTGTGGTGGTGACAAAATCCACCGTGCCGCTTGGCACCAACCGGCAGGTGAAACAGACCATTCTCAAGGCCAATCCCAAGGCCGAGTTCGACGTGGCATCAAACCCAGAATTCCTGCGCGAAGGGGCGGCGATCGACGATTTCATGCACCCCGACCGTGTGGTTGTGGGGGTGCAGAACGAGCGCGCAGGTGAGGTGATGGCCGACATCTATCGTCCCTTGTATCTGCGTGATTTCCCAATCCTGACCACTGATCTGGAAAGCGCCGAGATGATCAAATACGCGGCCAACGCGTTTCTTGCGACCAAGATCACCTTCATCAACGAGATCGCAGGCCTGTGTGAGCGGGTTGGGGCAGATGTGAAAGAGGTGTCGCGCGGCATTGGCATGGACGGGCGCATCGGCAACAAGTTCCTGCACGCAGGCCCCGGTTATGGCGGCTCGTGCTTTCCCAAGGACACCGCAGCCCTGGCGCGGATCGGGCAGGACAATGCCTTTCCGATGCAGATCACCGAGACGGTCATGCGCGTCAATGACGAGGTCAAATCCCGCATGGTCGAAAAGTTGCGCGATGCGCTGGATGGCACGTTCAACGGCAAGACCGTTGCCGTTTTGGGGGTGACATTCAAACCCAACACCGACGACATGCGCGACGCACCCAGCCTGACCATCGTGCCGGCCCTGATCGGCGGCGGCGCCAAAGTCCGCGTGGTGGACCCCCAAGGATTTGCCGAAGGCGAGGATCTGTTGCCAGGGGTCAAATGGATGGACGATCCCTATCACGCTGTGCGCAACGCCGATCTGGTGGTGCTGCTGACCGAGTGGAACGAGTTCCGGGCGCTCGATCTGAAGCAGATGGCCAAGAAGATGGAAACGCCCCGCATGGTCGACCTGCGCAACATCTACACCGAGAAATCCGCCAAGCGGGCCGGGTTTGAAATGTACCTTGGGGTGGGGCGCTGAAGGTTAAGGAAACGTTTCGCACGCGAAACACTTTGCTTCAAACAGAGTCTGGTTAACGGAAAAAAGAGGGGAGGGGGCTTTGCCCCCGCCGCGCGATGCGCGACTCCCCCAGGATATTTTTGGCCAAATGAAGAGACGGGTCAGGCGCGGCGGATCGCGTCCTGGATCAGCTCGACCAGGTCTTCGGTGACGCCTTCGCCCACCAGCTCAATGCGGCTCTGATCCGGGGTGAATCGCATTTCGATGCCGGTCGTGACCTGGGTGACGATGCGCTCGCCCTTCGCCGGGTTCTGCGCAGTCGAGCGCACGCGAGGACGCGGCGAAGGCTCTGGATCTGCCGCCAGAGGAGGGGTCTGACGCTCAGCCAGGGCCTGGGCGATGATCCGCATCTCGGCACCGGCGCTGTCGCGAGGAGTCTCTTTCAGCCGCTCTTTCAGCGCATCTGCGAACCCTGGATCACGCACCATCTCGCGCGCCATGGCCAGGCCCAGCTTTTCGCTGATCGCTGACGGATACCAGAGCGTCGCGTCAAAGGCATCGACCAGCATCATGAAGGTGCCGATCTTGGACCGCTTGGACCGGGTGGCATTGGCAAAGAGCCCTTGAAGGGCGGCGCGCTGTGTCGGATAGACCTCTTCCTTCATCGCGCGTACAGCGATGCGGGCGCGCTCATAGTGGCTTAGGTTCACCCGGATTTCGTTTTCTTCGACCATCGCCACATAGGCGTCCTGGGCCGTGTCCGGTGTGATCACCATGGCACGGACTTGGGCGAATTTCGGCTCTGATGTTTCTTTGTAGAGCCTCTTTAGCGCCGTCAAACGGCGCCAGCCCGAGATCAGACCATGTGTCCGTCCACCGGCTGGATCGGGCAGGGCTACCACCTCGACCGGCATCTGCTGACCCCGTGCGCGTAAGCTTTCGACCAGCGACTCCATCTCTTCTTCGTTCTGCTCCAGACGGTCGCGCACAAGGTGGCGTTCATCGATGGCATCGAGATCCAGCAGCTCCAACATCCGCCCCTCGGCGCGTGCTGTGGCCAGCGCCTCGCTTACCTCTGCCAGCGCAGCGGTGGCAGAGGCCTCGCCCGCGACCTGCGCAATGGGGGCGTTCATCCCCACTGGCATAGCTTTGGTTTCAGGTGCGGCTTGCGATGTCCCTAGAAAGCCAGGTTGTGCGGGGGTCAGCCGTTTGCGCTTTGCCATCTGAAATCCTCCTGTTTGCCCCTGTTAGGGTCTGTTATTCCGCTGCTTGTTGGGTTTCGAGCTCACCACGCCGCCACACACCCAGAAGCAGGCGTTTGAAGGCGGCATAGGTGGCGTCAAATGTCTCACGACCTCGCGCATAGGTCTCGCGGTTGAAATCGCGATAATCGGCCTCGTAGATGCCGTTCACCTGCTCGCCGGCCTGGCCAATGAGCGCGGTGAAATCCTGTCGGTGCGGCGAGAGCGTTTTGCCCAAATAGGCCTGCATCAGAGCCGAAAGTTCACCCTGTTGCGCGCCGTCATAGCGGGTGATCACCGTGCGCACCGCGTCCCATTCAAAGCCCATCTCGGGCCGCCCCAGGGCGCGGGCGGCGACGTTTTCGCCATCCTCGATGCTGGCAAATGTAGAATGCAGCATGTCAAAGAAACGACCCGTGCTGTCGAACTCCAGAAACGATGCCCCCATGGGCACCAGCAGGATGTCGGCCGCCGCCAGCCCGTTGATGGTCAGATAGCCAAGGGCCGGGGGCGTATCGATGAACACCAGATCATAATCATCCAGCACCCCGTCCGCCTCGAGCCGGTCTGTGAGCGCATCCCAGAGCTTCCATCCGCGCGCCTGCATGCGCCAGACCGGGATCTGGAACTCGGCCCAGTAGAGGTTCAGCTGCGCGCCAATCAGGTCGATGTTTGGCCAGTGGGTGGATTGGATGACGTCTTGGGCAGTCATGTCCATGGCGGCGCTCAGCGCCTCGTCCAGGGGCTGTGGCGCGTCGCCGCGATCCAGGCGGCGCTGGTTCTCGATGCGCAGATGCTCGCCGTAGTGGCGCGCCAGCAGAGGGAAAGCGGTATTCCACTCATCCTCGACCCGGCCGCCAAAGATCGAGGTCATCGAGCCCTGACTGTCCAGATCCACCACCAGTACCTTGTAGCCGTCCAAAGCGGCGGACATTGCCAGATGGGCCGCCGTGGATGTCTTGCCGACGCCGCCCTTGAAGTTGGCCACGGCCACCAGTTTGGCGGGCTGTCCAGCGGGGCGATAGGGGAGATAGTTCTTGGCCTTTGATCCCTGCGCCCCAAAGAAGGCGCGCAGGCGCAGCACCTCGTCCAGGGTGAACCATTTGGCGCCGCCTTCAGTCTCGGACTGGCCTTGGGGCAGGTCGGGGTTCTGCTTCAGCACGCGGCGGAAATGGGCCTGGGCCACGGGGATCAGATAGCGGGTGATTTCCCAGGTCGAAAACAGGCGCAGGCTTTTGCGCCCCTCGTCATCCATACCCCGGCTGGCCAGGTCCGCCCGACCCCGAGTGCAAGCTTCGGCGATTTCAGCAAAGCCGCCGGTATCTGTGGGTAAGTCCAGCTCGCTAAGCGCGGCATCAGGATCGATGTTGAAATAGGGGGGCAGGGAGGTGCTGTCCTTGGCCATGATGAAATCCGCTCGATGTGTCGTGTTTCCCCCATGATACCCAAAAAGGTGGCACATGAAAGAAAAAGGCGCAGGTCACCTGAATTTTCTTAGCAAAATAAGGGGATGGTGCTGCGAATATAGCGCAAGATTTTGCGTGGCGAAATTTTTTTAGGGTGTTAAATGTGTGTTATCTTCAGTTACAGGACACTGCTTTTGAAAGAAAACTCTTTTAATTCAATGCTCAAAACCTAAATTCCCAGATCATGATGACTCTGAAACCCCGAAAGAGTGACTCTGAACCCCCGATGAAGTGACTCCGAACCCCCGTTGTCAGGCAGTTGTCTGGGCTTGTGGATAACTCTAGGGTGGCGTTACTAAAACCACGAAAGAAAACGAGCCCGTACATGAGTCGGCCAACCGACCGAAAAACGGGCCATCCAGACAAGAGCCGGGGCAGGGCGAATGAGCAGGGCAGTGACAACAGCGGGGGGGCTATTGCCGGACCGCCACCAACAGGGCGATTTTTTCGTCTGCGATATCTTTGATGCGATCCCCAAGGACGACATCGCCAGCATGGAACATCCGCTGTTTTCGCTGGCGACGCGGCCCGATCGACGCATCCTGCAGTATGACCACAACGGCACCGAAATCACCGTGACGCCGTCGGTCAAGGGGCTGGCCACGATCCACGACAAGGACATCCTGATCTTCTGCATCAGCCAGCTGATGGCGGCGATCAATGCCGGACGGCAGGTCAGCCGGACGCTACAGCTCAAGGCGCATGATCTGCTGGTGGCGACGAACCGTGAAACCTCCGGTGACGCCTACCGCCGCCTGCGCGAGGCGTTTGAGCGGCTGGCGGGCACCCGCATCACCACCAACATCGTGACCGGCGAGACCGAGACCACCAGCGGCTTTGGCCTGATCGAAAGCTGGGAGATCGTGCGCAAATCCCGCGGAGGCCGCATGGTCAGCGTATCCGTGACCCTGTCGGATTGGCTGTTTCGCGCGGTGGTGTCGAAATCGGTGCTGACGCTCAGTCGCGATTATTTTCGCCTGCGCAAACCGCTGGAACGGCGGATCTATGAGCTGGCGCGCAAGCACTGCGGCCGCCAGCCGGCCTGGACCGTCTCGGTCGACACGCTGCTCAAGAAATCCGGCAGTGCCTCGCCGCGCCGCGTGTTTCGCAAGATGCTGCGCGACATGATCACGGCCGATCATCTGCCCGATTACGAGATGACCGAGGAACCCGGCGACCTGATGCGGTTCACCCCGCGTGGTGGCTTGGTGAGTTCCGACACGCCGCCACCGACGCTGGGCTTGGACGCGCTGGAAGAGGCGCGCCGCCTGCTGCCGGGCGCGGATATCTATGCGCTCGAGGCAGAGTGGCGCGGGGTCTGGGCGCGCTCGGGGTCTCCGCGGTTGCGTAAGCCGGATGCGGCATTTCTGGGCTGGGTGAAAAAACGCGCGGCCCGGTGACATACACCGAGCGCTCTTGGTACATGTCGGCAAGAGCTTTTGCCGGACGATTTTGAAAGAGGTGATTTGCAGATGCAGGTGGAGCAAACCGTATTGCCAGGGGTGCTGATCCTGACGCCCCAGCGTTTCGGCGACGCGCGCGGGTTCTTCAGCGAAAGTTGGAACCAGAAGCGCATGGCTGAGGCTGGGATCGCGCTGGAGTTTGTACAGGACAACCATTCGCTGTCCGCGAGCGTGGGCACCATCCGGGGCCTGCATTTCCAATCTCCGCCTCACGCCCAGGACAAGCTGGTGCGCTGCGGGCGTGGCGCGCTGTTTGATGTGGCGGTCGACATCCGCAAGGGGTCGCCCACCTATGGCCAATGGGTGGGGGTCGAATTGAGCGCCGAGAACGGCAAGCAGCTGCTGGTGCCCAAAGGGTTCCTGCATGGATTCGTCACCAAGGCCCCGGATACCGAGATCTGTTACAAATGCACCGACTACTACGCCCCCGACTGTGACGGCGCGGTGCGGTGGGACAGCTGCGGCATCGATTGGGGGTTTGACAGCACACCGGTGCTCTCGGACAAGGACACGGTCGCGCCCGCGCTGGCCGAGTTTGACAGCCCTTTCACGTGGGAGGGGTAGCCATGCGTTTGATCGTAACCGGTGGGGCAGGGTTCATCGGATCGGCCGTGGTGCGTCAGGCGGTGGCGGCAGGGCACGCGGTGCTGAACCTCGACGCGCTCACCTATGCAGCCTGCCTGGACAATGTGGCCAGCGTCGCCGATGCAAGCAATTATACCTTTTTAGAGGCTGATATTTGCGACCGTGCGGCGATGGATGCGGCGTTCGCCGAGCATCAGCCCGACGCCATCATGCATCTGGCGGCTGAATCCCATGTGGACCGGTCCATCGACGGGCCGGGCACCTTTATCGAAACCAACATCACCGGCACCTATACGCTGCTTGAGGCCGCGCGTGAGTTCTGGCTGGGGCAGGGGCGGCCCGATGGTTTTCGCTTTCACCACATCTCGACGGATGAAGTTTATGGCTCGCTCGGCGACACCGGCCAGTTTACCGAGGACACGCCTTATGACCCCCGCTCGCCCTATTCGGCGTCCAAGGCGGCCAGCGACCATCTGGTGCGCGCCTGGGCCGAGACCTATGGCCTGCCGGTGGTGCTGACCAATTGCTCGAACAATTACGGCCCCTATCATTTTCCCGAAAAGCTGATTCCGGTGGTGATCCTGAATGCGCTGGCGGGCAAGTTGCTGCCGATCTATGGCGATGGCTCCAACGTGCGCGACTGGCTGTATGTCGAGGATCACGCTGATGCGCTGCTGACGGTGCTACAGCGCGGACAGCTGGGCCGGTCGTATAATATTGGCGGCGAGAACGAGCGGTCGAACCTGGAGCTGGTGCAGACGATCTGCGCCATCCTTGACCGGCTGCGCCCCGGGGAGCAGCCATATGCCGACCTGATCACATTCGTCACCGACCGCCCCGGTCATGATGCGCGTTATGCCATCGACCCGACCCGCATTCGCGACGAGCTGGGCTGGCGGCCCTCGGTGACGGTGGAAGAGGGGCTAGAGAAGACCGTGTGCTGGTATCTGGACAACGAACCCTGGTGGCGCGCCCTGCAGGACCGTCACGGAGTTGGCGAACGGCTGGGGGTCAAGGCATGAGGCTTTCTCTTCACCTTTTCTCAAGTACTCCCGCCGGAGGCTTGGGTTTTCAGGGAAAACCCAATTCATTTCGCCTTCGGCGAGAGTATTTGAGAAAAGATGAAGGGCAGGGCGCGTGAACATTCTGGTGTTTGGACAGACCGGGCAGGTGGCGCGGGAACTGGCGATGTATGAGGGCGTGACTTGTCTGGATCGGACGATGGCGGATCTGGAAGACCCCGACGCTTGTGCGGCGGTGATTGCTGTGCGGCGCCCCGATGCGGTGATCAATGCGGCAGCTTACACGGCTGTCGATAAGGCCGAAGAGGTTGAGGCGCGCGCCACCATGATCAACGGCGATGCACCCGGCGCCATGGCGCGGGCCTGTGCGCATTTGGGCATCCCCTTTGTCACGATCTCGACGGATTACGTGTTTTCCGGCGCGGGGGATCAGCCTTGGCAGGTGGATGATCCGACCGGCCCCCTTGGGGTTTATGGGCGCTCCAAACTGAAAGGGGAGCAAGCAGTGCACGCCGCAGGTGGGGCTTATGCGATCCTGCGCACGTCGTGGGTGGTCTCAGCGCATGGACACAACTTCGTCAAGACCATGCTGCGGCTGGGGGCGGAACGCGATGCGCTGACCATCGTGGGTGATCAAATCGGCGGGCCGACGCCTGCGCGCGATATTGCGGCGGCTTGCATCGAAATGGCCCGGCAGCTGGCGACGGATCCGGCCAAGTCGGGGGTCTATCATTTTGCGGGTGCGCCAGATGTCAGCTGGGCAGATTTCGCACGCGAAACATTTGCCGTTGCGGGACTGTCTTGTGCGGTCACGGATATTCCCAGCTCGGACTATCCTACACCGGCCAAACGCCCGCTGAATTCCCGGCTGGATTGCGCCACATTAGGGACTGTTTTTGGTATTAAGCGTCCCGACTGGCGGGTTGGCCTGCGGGACATTGTGAAAGAGGTTTTGGGATGAGCGATCGTACAGGGCGCAAAGGGATCATTTTGGCAGGGGGCAGCGGCACGCGGCTCTATCCGATCACCATGGCTGTTTCAAAGCAGCTGTTGCCGCTTTATGACAAGCCGATGATCTATTACCCGCTCAGCGTGCTGATGTTGGCCGGTATCCGCGAGATCTGTGTGATCACCACGCCGCAGGATCAGGACCAGTTCAAGCGGACCTTAGGCGATGGCAGCCAATGGGGGATTTCGCTGACATATGTGGTCCAGCCCAGCCCCGATGGTCTGGCGCAGGCGTTCATCCTGGCCGAGGAGTTCCTTGACGGATCACCCGCAGCGCTGGTTCTGGGCGACAACATTTTCTTTGGCCACGGGCTGCCCAAGCTGATGGCGGTGGCGGATGCGCAGACCCAGGGCGGCACGGTCTTTGGCTATCACGTGGCCGATCCGGAACGGTACGGCGTGGTGGCGTTTGACGATGATGGCCGCGCGCGCGAGATCATCGAGAAACCGGATGTGGCGCCGTCGAACTATGCGGTGACCGGGCTTTATTTCCTGGATGGCACCGCGCCGGAACGCGCCAAACGGGTGCAGCCGTCGCCGCGTGGCGAGCTGGAGATCACCGACCTGTTGCAGATGTATTTGGAAGAGGGCGCGCTGCGCGTGGAAACCATGGGGCGCGGCTATGCCTGGCTCGACACGGGCACCCACGCCAGCCTGCTGGATGCGGGCAACTTTGTGCGCACACTCGAGGAACGGCAGGGCCTTCAGACGGGCTGCCCCGAAGAGATCGCGTTTGAGGCGGGCTGGATCGACGCAGAGCAGTTGCGCGCGCGGGCCGAGATGTTCGCCAAGAACGCCTATGGCCAGTATCTGTTGGGGCTGCTTTCATGAAGCTGCTGATCGTGCATCAGAACATGCCCGGTCAATACCGCGAGCTGGTGCAATGGCTGGTGGCGCAGGGCGGGCATCAGATCGTCTTTCTGACCCAACGCAACCCGGCACCCAAGATCGCCGGTGTCACCCCCTGCATTTACAAGACCCACCATGTGGCCGCTGACAAGGCTTATGGGTTGTCCAAGGTCTGGGAAAACGCCGCCGGGGTCGGCTTTGGCGCGATGGAGGCGGCGCGCAAGCTGGAACGCGACGAGGGGTTTCGCCCGGATCTGATCCTGGGGCACACCGGCTGGGGCGAGCTGACGTTCTTCAAGGATCTGTGGCCGGACGTGCCAATCCTTGGGTTCTTTGAGTTTTACTACAACATGACCGGCGGGTTGGTGGGGTTCGACCCCGAGGAACCGGTGTCGGAGCACACGCCTTATCTGATGCGGGCGCGCAATGTGGTGCCGAACATGAACCTGCACACGGTGGACGTGGGGCACGTACCGACCTTTTGGCAGCGCGATGCTTTCCCAAAGCTGTTTCATGACAAGATGTATGTCTGTCACGACGGCATCCGCACCGACCATCTGCGCCCCAACACAGATGTGGCGCTGACGCTGGGGCGGATGGAGCGGCCACTGACACGCGATGATGAGGTGTTCACCTATCTGGCGCGCAATCTGGAGCATGCCCGCGGCTTTCACGTCTTTATGCGCGCGCTGCCCCATATCCTGGCGGCCCGCCCCAACGCACGGGTGCTGAT
The DNA here is from genome assembly GCF_900537075.1 of Tropicibacter sp. Alg240-R139. Lineage (GTDB taxonomy): Bacteria > Pseudomonadota > Alphaproteobacteria > Rhodobacterales > Rhodobacteraceae > Falsiruegeria. The sequence continues at coordinate 8,556 of NZ_UNRA01000008.1, read as the reverse complement.
CCTGGGCGGCAACGATGTGTCCTATGGGCGCAAGAGTAAACACCCCAAGGGGCTGCGCGGCGAGATGGAGGAGGAGGTGGGCGACAGCGTCGACTGGAGCCGGGTGCATTTCCTGGGCCGGTTGCCGTATGAAAACTTTTGCCAGGTGGTGCAGCTGAGCCGCTGTCACCTTTATCTGACGATGCCCTTTGTGCTCAGCTGGTCGGTGCTCGAAGCGATGGCGATGCAGGCCACGGTGGTGGCTGCGGATGTGGCGCCCGTGCGCGAGGCGGTGACCCACGGTGAAACCGGTCTGCTGGTCGATTTCTTTGATCCCAAGGCCATCGCTGATCAGGTGATTGATGTGCTGACCCATCCCGGCGCTTATGCGCATCTGGGGCCTGCGGCGCGGGCCCATGTGGTGGGGGCTTATGATTTCATGACCCGTTGCCTGCCGGAACACATTCGGCAAATGAACGCATTGGTGCCGCAATCGTGTCACATCCCGGCCCCATGATGCGCGCCAAGGGGGTGTGAAGGGGAGGAATGAAACCGTGATCAGGTTCCTGTCAGAACCTTGCAACATCATTGATTGCAGGGTCCGTTCACGCCTATACCAAGGCGGCGGTGTAACATCGCCGTTATCAGAGCAGACTTAATCAGTATTTGAGGATCAGCCATATGACACGCAAAGTCACCAAGGCTATTTTTCCCGTAGCCGGTATGGGGACCCGGTTCCTGCCGGCGACCAAATCGGTGCCCAAGGAAATCATGACCCTTGTCGACCGTCCGTTGGTGCAATATGCCATCGACGAGGCCCGCGCGGCGGGCATCAAGGAATTCATTTTTGTCACCTCGCGCGGGAAATCCGCGCTTGAAGATTATTTCGACCATTCGCCCATTCTGGAGCAGGAGCTGCGCAAGAAGGGCAAGACCGAGCTGCTGAACACGTTGAAAGCCACCAACATGGACAGCGGCGCCATCGCTTATATCCGCCAGCACAAGGCGCTTGGCCTGGGCCACGCGGTCTGGTGCGCGCGCCGTCTGATCGGCAACGAGCCGTTCATGGTGATCCTGCCCGACGATGTGATCGCGGCCGAAAAACCCTGTTTGCAGCAGATGGTCGAAGCCTATGCCGATACCGGGGGCAATATGGTTGCCGCGATGGAGGTGCCGCCCGAGCAGACCAGTTCGTATGGGGTGCTCGATGTGGCCGAGGACATGGGCAGTGTGGTGTCCGCCAAGGGCATGGTGGAAAAGCCATCCGCCGAAGACGCGCCATCGAACCTGGCCGTCATTGGCCGCTATATCCTGGCGCCCTCGGTGCTCAAGACGCTCAACCAGATCAAGTCGGGCGCGGGCGGTGAAATTCAGCTGACCGACGCCATTGCTGCTGACATCGACAGGGGCACGCCTGTCTACGGGTATCGCTTCCGCGGGCAGCGGTTCGATTGTGGCTCTAAGGCGGGGTTTTTGCAGGCAACCGTGGCTTTTGCTTTGGCTCGCGATGATCTGCGTGATGATCTGAGCCGCTATCTGAGCGAGATCGAAATGAGCCGCAAAGCTGCTGAATAAGCCCCTAGAAGCGTGTCTGAAGGGGGACGGGAACCACAGCCCAATCCATGCTGTATTTGCGCCACAGACTCCGGTCTGTGGCGCTATTTTGTGGTGGTGGCGCATTGTTTGGTGCGCGCGGCTGTGGTCTACAGCAGAAATTATTCGACGGTATGAGCGGACAGGATTCTGTTCGTGATGAAAGTTAAGACGGGATTGGAAATGCGGCTTGGGGGAATAGTCAGCGGGCTGGTGATGCTGTGCTCGGGTGCCGTGTTTGCCGAAGACGCGTCGGATACTGCCGAGAACCAGGTTGCTCAGGCCGCACAGACCGGTCAGAGCCCACAGGTCGCGCAGGAAGAGCCCACGCTTGAGCCCCTGCCGCAGACCACACTGAACTTTTACGGCATGCCGGGGATCGTGGACATGCCCTCGGCCGAGATGCTGCCCGAGGGGCAGTTTGCCACCACGGTGTCGAATTTTGGGGGCCAGACCCGGATCACGCTGGCCTTTCAGCCGTTTGACTGGATGACGGCCTCGTTCCGCTATATTGTGGTCGAAGATTGGAACATCGGCAATATCGCGACGTATTACGACCGCAGCTTTGACGTCCGCATGCGCCTGTTCAAGGAAACCCGGCGCTTTCCCAGTGTGACCCTGGGCATGCGGGATTTGGCGGGCACCGGCATCTATGCGGGTGAATTCATCGCTGCGACAAAGACCTTCAACACTCAGGCCTGGGGCACCTCGCGCTTGCCGGGGCGGCTCAAGGTAACAGCGGGTCTGGGTTGGGGGCGGCTCGGCTCGTACGGATCTTTTGGCAGCACCGGAAACCGGCCTGCTCGACCGGCTGGGGATCTGGGTGGTAATCCGGGCTACAGCCAGTGGTTCCGGGGGCCTGTTGCCGCCTTTGGCGGGATCGAATGGCAGGCCAATGACCGGCTGGGCTTCAAGGTGGAATATTCCTCGGATGCCTATGTGACCGAGACTCAGACCACCTCGGTGTTTAAGCGGCGCTCGCCCTTCAACTTTGGTGTGGAATATCAGTGGACACCGCGCACCCGCGTGGGCGCCTATTATCTTTACGGCTCCGAGATCGGGGTGAACTTTCAGATCCAGTTGAGTCCCTACAAGCCCAACGTGCAGCCGCGCCTGCCGGCCCCTTATCCGGTACAGCCGCGTCCCGATCCCCAGGTCGATCCGGTGGCCTGGTCGACCGAATGGACGGCCTCGACGGCGGCAGTGGCCCCTTATCTGCGCGACCAGCTGGCCCCGCTGCTGGTCGAAGACGGGCTGCTGCTTGAGGCGTTGGACATCTCGGCTGAAACTGCCGAGCTGCGATTCCGCAACCTGCGATACGGATCAAACGCGGTGGCCATCGGGCGTGCGGCGCGGGCGATGACGCGGGTGCTGCCCGCCTCGATCGAGATTTTCCGGCTGACGCTGGTGTCGCAGGGTTTGCCGTTGTCGACGGTGGTGATCCACCGGTCCGACCTGGAACAGCTTGAATTCGAAAATTTCGCTTCGGATCAGATGCTGGTGGAAACCCGCTTTACCGATCCGCGGCCCCTGTCGGAGGCGGCAGTTCAGGCCGAAGATCTTTATCCCAACACCAGCTGGTCGGTGGCGCCCTATTTTACGCCGGGCTTTTTTGACGTTACAGCGCCCCTCCGTCTGGATGTGGGCGTATCGCTGCGGGGCAGCTATCAGCCCGCGCCGGGCTGGGTGATTGCCGGCCGTATCAACCAGCGGCTCTTTGGCAACCTGGATGGCGGGACTTCGTCGGCCACGGCCTTGCCGCCGGTGCGGACGGACCGGGTGCTTTATGCCCAATATGGTACCACGCTGAACCAGCTGTATCTGGCGCGCTACTGGAAACCTTCACCGGATCTCTATGCGCGGGTGACGGCGGGGTATTTCGAATATGGCTATGGTGGGCTGTCGACCGAGCTGTTGTGGAAACCGGTCAACAGTCGTCTGGCCCTGGGAGTCGAGGCGAACTATGCGCTTAAGCGCGATTACGACCAGTTGTTCGGGTTTCGGGATTACCGCGTCGCCACGGGCCATGCATCGGCCTATTACGACTTTGAAAACGGCTTTTTGGCACAGTTGGATGTCGGGCGTTATCTGGCCGGAGATTTCGGTGCCACCCTGGGTGTCGACCGGGTGTTCAACAATGGCTGGTCGGTGGGCGGCTTCTTTACCAGAACCAATGTCTCGGCGGCCGAATTCGGTGAAGGCTCGTTCGACAAGGGGATCCGCTTCCGTATCCCGGTCACCTGGTTCCTGGGCAGCCCCAGCAAGCGCGGAGTCGGCACCACCATCCGGCCGATTCAGCGTGACGGCGGCGCCCGCGTACATGTACCGGGACGGTTGTACAATCAGGTCCGCGGCGCGCATCGCAACGTGCTGTCGGATCAATGGCCGAGGTTCTGGGAATGAGAACGGGAGCAGGACAGATGGTGCGATGGACGCGGGCAGCCGGGCTGTTGCTGGGCGGTTTGGTGTTGGTCGGCTGCGCCGAGGGGCCCGAGCCCGCACCGCTGCAGGTGGAAATCTATCGTGCCGGTCAGCAGGCCATCGCCAAGCGGACCCAGGCACGGGACACAGGCACACAGCCCGCACCGACGCGGGCATTTCTGGACAGCTTAGATGTACCAGTGCAAGAGATGATCGTCGAACGCAGCAATGTGGTGGCCTATGTCATCAAGCACTTTGAGACCCGCGACAATCTGCCGGGCCAGGTGCAGGTCTGGCGCACCAACGACGATTTTTCGGTTGCCATGCGCAACGGTGTTCTGATTTCGACGCGAGGGTTCTGGGGCGACCTGCTCTCGAGCTCGGTGCAGGTCAGCGGGTCTGAACCCGGACCCAGCCATGAGGGCGAGCACATCCAGATGATTCTTGCCCGCGACAACCGCGAGGTGCCTTTTGCCTTTGGCTGTGAGTTGACTGACTTGGGTCAGGAAACCATCGAAATCGTCGAACGACGCCACACCACGCAGCACATTCGCCAGAGCTGTGAGGGGCGAAAGGGCTCAATCACCAATGAATATTGGGTCGACAAGCGTCGTGGCGTGGTAATGCAGTCGCGCCAATGGGCCGGACCCAACATCGGTTATCTGCGATTTCGCCGCCTGACGGATTAACGAAGCAGAAGTAAAAATACGTTTGGAATTCCGAAGTGTATCATGTAAATAAGGTCGTGAACGTTTCGGTAGACGTGTGTCACATCTTGGTCAAAGGAATCTGGATTATGAAAAAAATTGCAGGAATTATCGCAGTATGCGCACTGATGGCTCCGGTCGCTGTTGTAGCTGAAGATCTGCCCGTGCAGGTAACCCAAGCTCAGCCAGCCCCCGTGGGTCTGGGCGGCGCTGGTGGTCTGGGCGGCGCAATCGCAGCAGCCCCGGTTGCAGCAGCAGCCATCGGTCTGGGCGTGATCGGCATCGTTGCGGTTATCGCCGACGACGACGACAACAACGCCAGCACCACCACCACCACCAACTGATCGTTTTTGCGATCCAGCTGATGGATTGGATGAATTTGGAAACAGGTCCCGCTTCGGGGCCTGTTTTCGTTTTTGCCCCCTTTTCCTTTGAAGCCGCGGACGGGCGGGCCTATGCCGGAAGCGTAGTGGGGCCAGGGGCGATGCATTGCCAGTGGCCCTGGCTCTGGGTATGACCAAAGTCTGAACAGACCCCAATCGGGGGGCGGGTTAAATAGGTAGGATCACATGACAAAGACGGCGCTTATCACCGGTGTGACCGGACAGGATGGATCCTATCTGGCAGAGTTCTTGCTGGAAAAAGGCTATGAGGTGCACGGCATCAAGCGCCGCTCGTCGCTGTTCAACACCGCCCGGGTCGATCATATCTATGAAGATCCCCATGTCGACAATGCCCGGTTCAAGCTGCATTACGGCGATCTGACCGACACGTCGAACCTGACCCGCATCATTCAAGAGGTCCAGCCCGACGAGGTCTATAACCTGGGCGCGCAATCCCATGTGGCCGTGTCGTTTGAAAGCCCGGAATACACCGCTGACGTCGATGGCATGGGCACGCTGCGTCTGCTCGAGGCAATCCGGTTTCTGGGGCTGGAAAAGAAGACGCGATTTTATCAGGCCTCGACATCGGAACTCTATGGCTTGGTGCAGGAAACCCCGCAGAAGGAAACAACGCCTTTCTACCCGCGTTCCCCTTATGCGGTGGCCAAGCTTTACAGCTATTGGATCACGGTGAACTACCGCGAGGCGTACGGCATGTATGCCTGCAACGGCATCCTGTTCAACCACGAGAGCCCGCGCCGTGGCGAGACATTTGTGACCCGCAAGATCACCCGTGGTCTGGCCAATATCGCCCAAGGGCTCGAAGAGGGCCTGTACATGGGCAACATCGACGCGCTGCGCGACTGGGGTCACGCCAAGGATTACGTGCGCATGCAGTGGATGATGCTGCAGCAGGATGAGCCCCAGGATTTTGTCATCGCCACCGGCGTGCAGTATTCCGTGCGCCAGTTCATCGCCTGGTCGGCCGAGGAGCTGGGCATCTCGCTAGAGTTCACCGGCGAGGGGGTTGAAGAGATCGCCACCGTGACGGCGATTGAAGGCGACAGCGCCCCGGCGCTGAAGGTGGGCGATGTGATCATGCGCATCGACACGCGCTATTTCCGCCCCGCCGAGGTTGAAACCCTGTTGGGCGATCCCTCCAAGGCGAAATCGGAACTGGGCTGGACGCCCGAGATCACCGTGCAGGAGATGTGCGCCGAGATGGTGGCCGAGGATCTGAAAACCGCCCGCCGCCATGCACTGTTGAAAGAGCACGGCATGGATGTGCCGGTCTCACACGAGGGGTAAGTCGCAATGAAGATCTATGTGGCAGGCCACCGGGGCATGGTGGGGGGCGCGATCCTGCGCCAGTTGCAGGCGCGCAAGGATGCGGGCGAAGAGTTGGATCTGATCACCCGCACCAGTGCGGAGCTGGACCTGACCAACCAGGCCGCGGTGCAAGATTTCATGGCTGCCGAGCGTCCTGATCAGGTGATCCTGGCCGCAGCACGCGTGGGCGGGATCGTGGCCAACAACTCCTATCCGGCGCAGTTCATCTATGAAAACCTGATGATCGAATGCAACGTGATCCATGCCGCCCATCAGGCGGATGTGCAGCGTCTGTTGCAGCTGGGGTCATCCTGCATCTATCCCAAGATGGCCGCACAACCGATGTCCGAGGACGCGCTGCTGACTGGCACGCTGGAGCCCACCAACGAACCTTATGCCATCGCCAAGATCGCGGGCATCAAGCTGTGCGAAAGCTACAACCGCCAGTACGGGCGCGACTATCGCTCGGTGATGCCCACGAACCTTTATGGGCCCGGCGACAATTTCCACCCCGAGAATTCCCACGTGCTGCCCGCGCTGATGCGCCGATTCCACGAGGCCGCCCGCGATGGGCTGGACGAGGTGGTGATCTGGGGCAGCGGCACACCCATGCGCGAGTTCCTGCATGTGGATGACATGGCGGCGGCCTCGTTGTTTGTGGCCGATCTGGACGCGGACACTTATGGGGCCAATACGCAAGAGATGCTGAGCCACATCAACGTGGGTTCGGGCACCGATGTGACCATCCGCGAGCTGGCCGAAACCGTGGCGCGGGTGACCGGCTTTACAGGTCGGCTGGCGTTTGACAGCTCTAAACCCGATGGCGCACCGCGCAAGCTGATGGATGTGTCCCGTCTGGCCGACATGGGCTGGAGCGCGACCATCCCTCTGGAAGAGGGCATTCGCCAGACCTATGCGTGGTTCCTGTCCCTGGATACAGCCGATCTGCGCCAAAAATAGGGTCTAATAGGGCTTTGTCGCCCTTATTAGGCCTGGATAAAGCGCAGATTGCCCGGCTCGATATAAGCCGCTGTCAGCTTGCCGGTAGCAAAGGCGCCGGTGTCAGTGGCGATACGCCCGTCGGTTGCGTTGGCTTCGTCCACGATGGTATGGCCATGCACCACCCAAGTACCGTCGCTGCGGGCCTTGTGGTGGAAATCCGGGTGCCCCCATTTCAGGATGCGCGGGCTTTGTGTGGCGATAGGTTCAGCCGGATCGGCGGCGGCATGAACCACTGCAACATTGCCGGTCTGCCATGAAGTTGGCATGTCCTCGAGCCATTTGATCATCTCAGGGCCCATGGCGTCTTCGAGCGCATTGCGGGCCTGTTCCATCGCGCCATCCGTGCTTTGGTCGGAAATCGCGCCGACATCAAAGCTGAACAGGGTCTGCAACCCACCATAGCGCAGCCAACGGGCGCCACGCTCGGCCGGATCTTCGAGGAACTTGAGCAGCATGTCTTCGTGGTTGCCGGTCAGGCAGATCACCTGGCGGCCCGCGCTCTGACTTAGAGCATGGACATGGCGCAACACCTGGGCGCTTTGTTCGCCCCGGTCGATGTAATCGCCGACAAAGACCAGCGGCACGCCCAAGGCGCCATCTTCGGCGTCGATCTTGGTCAACAGCCTGTCCAGCAGGTCCATACGACCATGCACATCCCCGATGACATAGAACGGGGTATCGGGGGCCAGCTCGGCGATGAAGGGCACGGCCTTGGGCTTGCCGGAGAAGAGGCGTTTGAGAAGTGACATGTACCGGGAAATATAGGAACCGGCATGAGGGGTCCAGTCCGGACCCCTCATGCCGTAGGTCTTAGGCCATCACAACCCGGCGATGGCTGCTGCGATCAGGCCGGGGCCAAGCTGATTGACGACGCGGCCCCAACGGGTCACGCGCTGCTCGGCGATAAAGACGATGTCGTTGGGCCGCAGTTCCAGCTTGGTGGCCATAACAAAGGCGGCGGCGTTTTCGGCATCCAGATGCAAGGCGAGCACACGCTCTTGGTGGCCCTTCTTGGGGGCCGCGCGCAGCACATAGATTTCCGACGGGTCCGAGGTTTCGCTGGAAAAACCGTTGCCGTCGAACAGCGCGTCAGCCAGTGTCGTCTGACGATCAAAAGGCAGGGTATAGCCTGTCTCTTATMC
>NZ_UNRA01000007.1 GCF_900537075.1 Tropicibacter sp. Alg240-R139 | reverse complement strand
ACCGTGAACCTGCCCGAGGGCACCGAAATGGTTATGCCTGGCGACAACCTGAAGTTCGACGTTGAACTGATCGCACCGATCGCAATGGAGCAGGGTCTGCGCTTCGCGATCCGCGAAGGCGGCCGCACCGTAGGCGCCGGCGTTGTGTCGAAAATCACTGAGTAATCAGAGCTCTGCTCTGATAGTGGCGACAGGGGCTTTTGCCTCAGGCAAGAGCTCCCGAAAGCCACACCGGTGAGACAAACAAAGAAGGCCGCTCCAATCGGAGCGGCCTTCTTCTTTGTTTCCTTCTACCTGCAGTCATTCCGTGCGTTGCGTGTAACTTGGCTAGTTGGTTCGCCGCTGCACGAGGCAATATAGTGGAACTGGTCCGAGCCCGGAGTTTTTTGGACGTTGACTGGATGCAAGCCAACCGAGCTTTGCAGTTTAATGAGACACAAGGCAGAACTGAGCAAAAGCGCAGCGTTAAAGGCGTCGTTGCGGCCTAAATTCTTAGAGCGAATTTCAATTTCAAAAGGCTCATTGGCGGCCAGCTTAGTGTGCCTGAATGAGAAATGTTTGCCCAGAATTTCGCCGTCGCCCTCAGGCCGCTGCCCCTGACTTGTTTGTGGAACGACGAATTTGAAGCTGTTCATTATGTTTCCAGCCGGGATTTTGCCCTCGCTGGAATAAGCTGTAGAATTCAGGCAGCAGATGGTGGCGGTCACGGCGAGTAATTTTGAAATCGTCAAATGTATCTCGTTAGCTTGGGCTGTGGGTTCGGTTCGTAGCGCCAGAAGTGGTGGGAACACTACGGCTTTTGAACCGGAATTCATTAAATTACAACTCTCGCACAGTCCGACATGGGTTTCCCGCCGCAAAGACCCGCGCAGGCAGGGACTGTGTCACAATTGACCCCGCGCCAACTGTGGTGCCGTCGCCGATCTCAACCCCGGGCAGGATAATCGCATCCCCTCCGATCCAGACGCGCTTGCCGATGGTCACGGGCTGGGCGGACGTGCGATACTTGGGCAGACTATCTTCGATATAGATGCGCTCCTCGGCTTGGATCAGTTGGGAGGTGGCGTAGATATGAATCGACGGACCCAACAGGGTGTCTTCGCCGATGAGAATTTGATCGCCGTCCAGCATGGTGCAGTTGAAGTTGACGAACACGCCCGCATCCAGGTGGATGTTGTCGCCATAGTCGCAACAGAACGGCGGTTCCATCCAAGCACCTGGGCCGCAGGTGCCGAGCAAGTCGGATAGTATCTGAACGCGTGCTTCAGGCTCTTCGGTATCCGAAGCATTATACGCCTTGAGAAGGCGGCGCGCTTTGGTGTGGCGCGCCATGGTTTGATTGGTGCGGGTGTCGAATGTGTCTGTGACGGGTGGCCTTGGGTGTGGTGTTCTACTCGGCCGGAGCAAAGCCGGTGATCAGCTGCTTCAACCCAATGGCCGCGCCTGCGAAAATCGCCACAAACGCCACTGGCGCACTGTAGGCCAGCACCGAAAAGGCCGAGACGCCTTGACCCAAGCTGCATCCAACGGCGAGGATTGCACCGGGGCCCATGATGACGGCGCCCAGGATCTGACGACGCAGTTCGCGAGGGTCTTCGCAGGCTTCCCACCGGAAATGGCCCTTGGAGAATGACCCCAGACACGCGCCCAGGATGACGCCAACAACCGAACCGACGCTAAACGACAGTGTGTTCCCTGATGCGGTCATGCCGTAATAAATCGTGTCGCCGATCGGGGCGACAAAGCTGTGGGTTTCAATTGGTTCAGCGTCAAACCCAGTGTTGGCGACCCAATAGGTTCCAACCCAACCCGATACGACGGCCAATCCTACGACAGTGCCCCAGAAGATGTGTTTTGGAGAGGCGCGCAGGGCTGAATTGGATAGGGTGAGCCCGAGTATTGCTCCGCCGATGCCAAGTCCCGTGACGAGAGGCGATATGCCCCAAAACTTTTGTGCGTAAGCGCTGAAACCTTGTGGGGTTTCGGCGTTGAATTCGACAGGAAAGATCATGACCCGTGTGTGGGCCAAGGGGCCGGACATTACAAAATAGGCCGACAGGCCCATGACGATCACGATCACAAAGGCGCGCAAGTCGCCGCCGCCCAATCGGGCCAGCGCGCCGTAGCCGCAATTGCCGCTCAGCGCCATGCCATAGCCGAACATCAGCCCGCCGATGATTGTCCCCAAAGGGCTCCAGACGCGGTCCAGATAGGTGGTCTGGGCCAAATCCAAGGCGCCATAGGACATGGCGACATGTACGCCGATGATGGCCACGCCAATGGCAATGCCCCACATGCGCAGTCTACGGTCATCGGCGCCATAGAGAGCATCCTCTATCGCGCCAAGAGTGCAAAAACGGCCAATGCGGGCGGCCAGGCCAAGGGCGATTCCCCCGATAAGCCCGATCAGGGCCGCGGTGTTGGCCTCTCCCAGATATTCGAGCATGTCCGGCCTCCTCCCAAAAGGCAGACCAGCGATGGCCTTGATTCAGTCTTGCCTGCAAAAGAGGTCATAGACCACTTCCATGATTTGTTTGGGGCGGTCGTCTGTCAAGGAATAGTAGATCGTTTTGCCATCGCGACGGGGGGTGACCAGCCCTTCGAGCCGCAAGCGCGAGAGCTGTTGTGACACCGCGGCTTGACGGGCCGACAGCAGTTCTTCCAATTCGGTGACCGACTTCTCGCCAGTTGCGAGGTGGCACAGAATCATCAACCGTCCCTCGTGGCTGATGGCCTTCAGAAAGTTCGATGCCAGCTGAGCGTTGGTCATCATGCGTTCCATGTCTTCGGCGCACATGTTGGGGTCGAAAACGGGCAATCGCGGCGCAGCTTCGGGGCGGGTTTCAGGTGTCATGGTGCTCATCCTGTTGTGTCCAGGGGGATCCTTGCCTGTTCAAACATTTGATTGAGTAGGCCCCAGAAGAAATCTTCGCCCGGGTATCCTTCGACGCGGCCAACCTCGGCCCCATCCTGCACAAGAATGAAGGTAGGCGTGAAATGGACGCGGCTTACAAAGGCGACGCCGGGCGTGTCGCTGTGCAGATCGTAGCGCCGTAAAGGCGCAGTCCTGCCTTCGACCGTCTTGGGGTAGATGTGGGCAATTTCCTCGTTCCACTTGGCGCACCAATAGCAGCCATCCTCTTCTGCCATTAGCAGATAGGTCTCGGCGGTGGCAGCAATTGGCAGCCAACCCAGGGTTGCGATAAGAATGGTGCCCAGCAGTTTCACGTGGATTCCCAATTGACGAGTCATCGATTTACATCATAATCCTATGTTTGAATATTACAAGCGCGACGATTTGAGGTGCCCATGTTCGACGTCACGTATTTTGGAGCGCTGATCGCCGGACTTCTGTCCTTTTTGTCGCCCTGCATTCTGCCCATCGTTCCTTTCTATCTAAGTTACTTGGCTGGTGTGGGCATGAACCAAATCTCGGCAAATGCGGCAATCACGTCAGACGTGCGGCGACGCGCCTTTATGGCGGCGTGCTGCTTTGCGCTTGGGGTGATCACGATCTTTATGGGGCTGGGGGCGACTGCCAGCGCGTTTGGGCAGATGGTGCGTGAATATTTCGATATCCTGCGGTGGGCGGCTGCGGTGCTGATCATCGCGATGGGTTTGCATTTCCTGGGCATAGTTCGGATCGGATTTCTTTACAGGCAGTTTCGCACGGATGCAGGTGACACAAACAACGTCGGTTACGTCGGGGCCTATGTTATTGGGCTGGCCTTTGCGTTTGGGTGGACGCCCTGTGTTGGTCCAGTTCTGGCAGCGATCCTGTTTACGGCGGCGGGCCAGGAATCGGCCACGCAAGGGGCGACGCTGTTGTTCGTTTATGGGCTGGGGATGACCCTTCCGTTTGTGATCGCCGCGCTGTTCATCGGGCCGTTCATGTCGTGGATGTCCCGGTTCCGTCGCCATCTGGGGACGGTGGAAAAGATAATGGGTGGGATGCTGGTTCTGTTTGGCGTTCTGATCGCAACCAATTCAATCAACCTGATTGCGCAATGGATGCTGGAGCACATTCCGTGGTTCAGCGCCATTGGGTGATCCAACGGGAGTAAAGTCATGTTTCGTGCGATTGTAATAGCTTTGGCAGTATTTATCGCTGCACCACTTGCGGCAGAAGTGGGGGACGACGGCCTGCACAAGGCCCCTTGGATGCGCGACACCTTCAAAGACCTGCGCGAGGATCTGGATGAGGCCAACGCCGAAGGCAAGCGCTTGATGCTAATCATCGAGCAGCGTGGGTGCATCTATTGCAAGAAAATGCACGAAGAAGTCTTTGTCGTCGAAGAGATTGCTGACTACATCGACGCCAATTATTTTGTGGTGCAGATCAACATGTTCGGGGATGTCGAAGTGACCGACTTCGACGGGACAGTGCTGCCGGAAAAGGACATGGTGAAACGCTGGGGTGCCTTGTTCACGCCTAACATTTATTTCCTGCCGCAAGAGGTGCCCGACACCGCCACTGCCGCGCAGGCTGCAGTGGCCAACATGCCCGGAGCCTTCGGCAAAGGCACAACCTTCAATATGCTGAACTGGGTGGTTGAAAAAGGTTACGAAGAAAGCGAAGCTTTTCAGAAGTACCACGCGCGCAAGCTGCAAGAGCAGGGTGGCTGAGATCATTCTGCGGGCGCGAAAGAAATGTTCAGAATATTCTGCCAATGCGAACAGATATAAAAATTCATGTAGTTGAATTTGATATTGCGAAGACGCCTCGGTGTGCACTAGTGTGCAACAGACGACGGATAAGAATCGTCTGAGGGAGGACATATGAAACGCGCACTCATCTTGACGCTTTGCACCGCTTTTGGCGCGACTGCGGTTGCAGCCGGTGACGTAAAGCCTGCGGACGTCGTATATGAAGACGGGGTGGTGAGCGCCTCGTTGACGGGACAGGCCGGCGACGCAGTAAACGGCCGAATGGTCTTTGCCAATCGCAAACAGGGCAACTGTTTGGCGTGCCACGCGAACTCTGACATGCCGGAAGAGGGGTTCCACGGTGAAGTTGGCCCCATGATGGACGGCGTCGGTGAACGCTGGACCGAGGCGGAACTGCGCGGCATCGTATCCAATTCCAAGATGGTCTTTGAGGGCACGATCATGCCCGCCTTTTACATCGACAGCGGCTATGAACGCCCGCTCGATAAATTCGCAGGCCAAAGCATTCTTTCGGCGCAGCAGGTCGAAGATATCATCGCCTACCTGTTGACGCTGAAAGACAGCTGACGCCCCCGAACCTAGGAGAAACTCATGAAACTAACTCGGCGCAATCTGCTGATCCTGAGCTCGGCCGGTGCTGCGGCTACGGCGATGGGGTCCCTGCCTGCATTCGCCACGCTGACGGATGATGAAATCGGCAAGCTGACTGGCGGTGCGGATCTGGGCGAGGGTGCAATCACCATCACCGCGCCCGAAATCGCGGAAAACGGCAACACCGTTCCAATCGAAGTAGACGCACCCGGCGCGGTCGCGATCACGCTGTTTGCTGACGGCAATCCGGTTCCGAATGTGGCGACCTTCAACTTTGGTCCTTTGGCTGCTTCGCGCAGCGCATCGACCCGCATTCGTCTGGCCTCGACGCAGAACGTTGTTGCGATCGCGAAGATGGAAGACGGCTCGTTCCAGAAGGCATCGGCCAACGTCAAGGTAACCATCGGCGGCTGCGGCGGCTGACCCGGAACACGAGGAGAAATAACATGGCATCTGGTGTAAAACCCCGCGTCAAAGTCCCCAAATCAGCGGCGGCTGGTGAAGCGATCACCATCAAGACCCTAATCAGCCACAAGATGGAAAGCGGTCAGCGCAAGGACGATGATGGTAACGTCATTCCGCGTTCGATCATCAACCGTTTCACGGCTGAATTTAACGGCGAAAACGTGATTGATGTGACGCTGGAACCGGCGATCTCGACCAATCCCTACTTTCAGTTCGAAGCAATCGTGCCTGAATCCGGTGAGTTCAAGTTCACCTGGTATGACGACGACGGCTCTGTCTACGACACAAGCAAGAAGATCAAAGTCCAATAAGAAAATGGACGATCTCGCCAGGGAGGAGGGACGGGAATGACCAATACACTGTGGACAACACTTGCGCTGATCGGGCTGGGAACGGCCGTTGGCGCACAGGATAGCAACTCGCTGTCTATCGAAGGTGAAAGCATCGTGACCGAGGTCGCGGCACCGGCGCATATGGAAAACGTCGACACGATCTATTCGGGTTGGCGCTTCCGTTCGGCGGAAACGCAGGCGTTGGAAATGGACGATTTCGACAACCCCGCGTTTGTCTTTGTCGAACAGGGCATGGACCTGTGGGACAAGGTGGATGGCGCGGCTGGCAAAGCCTGTTCGTCCTGTCACGAGAACATCGAGGATTTCGCAGGTCTGCGCACACAGCTGCCTCGCGTCGATGACGGCGAGTTGGTCACGATGGAAAATCTGATCAATGAATGCCGGACCGACCGGATGGAAGCCGAGCCTTGGAAATGGTCCAAGGGCAAGATGACTGCGATGACCGGTTTGATCGGGGTGCAATCCCGCGGCATGCCGATGAACGTGGCCATCGATGGCGATGCGGCGCCCTTCTGGGAAAAGGGCAAAGAGCTCTATTACACCCGGGTAGGCCAGTTGGATATGGCCTGTTCGAACTGTCACGAAGACAACTATGGCATGATGATCCGTGCGGACCATCTGAGCCAGGGGCAGATCAACGGCTTTCCGACCTATCGTCTGAAGAACGCCAAGCTGAATTCGATCCACGGACGGTTCAAGGGCTGCATGAAAAACATCCGTGCAACTCCGTTCAAAGAGGGAGGCGATGAATTCAAGGCACTGGAATTGTACCTCGCATCGCGCGGGCAGGGCCTGTCTGTCGAAACCCCGTCGGTGCGTAACTGACCTGACTGTGGCCCCGCGCCTTACCGGTGCGGGGCTCTTTTCCACATATTAAATTCATACATGCGCATATGAATGAAAAGAGGTGCACATGATTTCGCGGCGGGATTTCCTTCAGGTTGGCATGGCGGCTTCAGCCATTGTCGGGGCTTCGGGTTTTGGCAACTGGGCCAGGTTGGCGGCACAGCAGCGTTTGACCCAGGATCAATTGCTAGAGTTTGACACCTTCGGGAATGTCTCTCTTATCCACATCACCGACATTCACGCGCAGCTCAAGCCGATCTATTTCCGCGAACCCTCGGTCAACCTGGGCGTTGGCGGCAACAAAGGTGCTGTGCCCCATGTGACGGGTGCCGATTTCCGCAAGCTCTATGGCATCGCGGATGGCTCGCCTAGCCACTATGCTCTCAGCTCTGGCGACTTTTCGGCGCTGGCGGACATGTATGGCCGCGTTGGTGGGTTGGATCGAGTGTCTACGGTGGTCAAGGCGATCCGCGCGGATCGACCCGACGCCATTCTGCTGGACGGTGGTGACACCTGGCACGGCTCCTACACCTGTTATCACACCCAAGGGCAGGACATGGTCAATGTCATGAACGCCCTGAATCCCGATGCCATGACCTTCCACTGGGAATTCACGCTGGGATCGGATCGGGTCAACGAATTGGTCGAAAGCCTGCCGTTTGCCGCCCTGGGTCAGAACATCTTTGACGCCGAATGGGACGAACCCACAGACCTGTTCCCACCCTACAAGATCTTTGAGCGCGGCGGATCCAAGATCGCCGTCATTGGTCAGGCTTTCCCCTATATGCCGATCGCGAACCCGGGTTGGATGTTTCCGGAATACTCTTTCGGCATCCGGGACGAGAACATGGCTGCGATGGTCGCAGAAGTGCGTTCCAAGGGCGCCGATTGTGTTGTTGTTCTCAGCCACAATGGCTTTGACGTCGACAAGCAGATGGCAAGTGTTGTTCCGGGCATTGATGTCATCCTGTCGGGTCACACACATGATGCGCTGCCGGAACCGGCGGTGGTTCGGAATACGATCATCGTGCCGTCAGGGTCGAACGGCAAGTTCGTGTCGCGGGTCGATCTCGATGTTCGCGATGGCCGGATGATGGGTTATCGCCACAAGCTGATCCCGATCTTCTCGGACGTGATCACGCCGGACGCGGACATGACCGCTCTGATCGACGAGCAGCGTGCGCCCTATCTGGATCAGATGACCGAGGTGATCGGCCAGACCGACAGCCTGCTGTACCGTCGCGGCAATTTCAACGGCACCTGGGATGACTTGATCTGTGACGCGCTGCTGTCCGAGCGTGAGGCCGAAATCGCACTCAGCCCCGGCGTGCGCTGGGGGCCGTCGCTGGTGCCCGGTCAGGACATCACGCGCGAGCACATTTGGAGCGTTACTTCGATGAGTTATGGAGAGGCGTACCGCACGGAAATGACAGGCGAATTCCTGAAAGTCGTGCTTGAAGACGTGGCCGACAACATTTTCAACCCCGACCCCTATTACCAGCAGGGCGGTGACATGGTGCGCACCGGTGGCCTGGGCTACCGCGTGGATGTGGGCCAGCCGCAAGGTTCGCGCATTTCCAACATGACCTTGCTGAAAACCGGCGAACCAATTGATCCGGCACGGTCTTACGTCGTGGCTGGCTGGGCCTCGGTCAATGAAGGCACCGAAGGGCCGAAGATATGGGATGTGGTGGAAAACCACGTGCGCAAGCTGGGCACCGTCCGGGTCGAAGACAACAACAGCGTCGAAGTGATCGGCGTTTGACGATGGAGACGATGAGAGATGGATGAATCCGTGAAACCAACCTCTCGCCGCGCCTTTCTGAAAGGCACGGCAGCAGCGGCGGTGGGCTCGGTCGCTGGTGCGGCGGCTGCTGGTACCCCGGACCCGCTGATCACCGAATTGCAGGATTGGGCCTCGATCACAGGCGCGGGCGTGGACGAAACCCCCTATGGCCTGCCGATCCGGTTCGAGGCTGACGTGATCCGGCGCAATGTGGAATGGCTGACCGCCTCGCCCATTTCGTCGATCAACTTTACCCCCATTCACGCGCTGGATGGCACGATCACGCCGCAGGGCTGTGCGTTCGAACGGCACCATTCCGGCGCCATCGAGCTGACCAAGGGCGACTATCGCTTGATGATCAACGGGCTAGTCGACCGGCCCTTGGTGTTCACGTATGAGGATCTGGAGCGCCTTCCGCGCGAAAACCACGTCTATTTCTGCGAATGCGCCGCGAACACCGGCATGGAGTGGGCAGGTGCTCAGCTGAACGGTGTGCAGTTCACTCACGGCATGATCCACAACATGGAATACACCGGCGTCCCGCTGCGCACGCTGTTGAACGAAGCGGGCTTGGGTGCGACCAGAGATTTCGAGGACAAGTGGGTCTATGTCGAGGGGGCTGATGCCTCGTCGAACGGGCGTTCGATCCCGATGGAAAAGGCGCTGGATGATGTTCTGGTGGCCTTCAAGGCCAATGGCGAGGCGCTGCGGATGGAGCACGGATACCCCGTGCGCCTGGTCGTTCCCGGTTGGGAAGGCAACATGTGGGTCAAATGGCTGCGCCGGATCGAAGTGACCGATGCTGCCGTCGAAAGCCGCGAAGAGACCTCCAAATACACCGATGTGTACGCCGACGGTACTGCGCGCAAATGGACATGGGTGATGGATGCCAAATCAGTCATCACCTCACCCAGCCCGCAGATGCCGATCACCCATGGAAATGGGCCGATGGTCATATCCGGTCTGGCGTGGTCAGGCCACGGGCAGATCACCCGTGTTGATGTGTCCAAGGATGGCGGCATCACTTGGGAAACCGCGCGCTTGGGTAAGCAGGGCGACACCAAGGCGCTGGCCCGCTTTTATCTGGACACCGTTTGGGACGGCGCGCCGATGCTGCTGCAATCGCGTGCGATGGATGAAACCGGATATGTCCAGCCGACCAAGGACCAACTGCGCGAACAGCGCGGGGAAAACTCCGTCTACCACAACAACTGTATCCAGACCTGGTACGTGAACGCAGAAGGGATCGCCGAGAATGTCGAAGTCTCCTAACCTTGTGCTCCCCGCAATCGGCGGGATCGCCCTGATGCTTGGGGTGGCCTATGGGTTTTCGTCTCGCAACTATGGCGCGGATACCTTCGCACTGCTCGAAGATCGCGTGGAAAAGGCCGAGGCGCGTATGTCATCCGCCAGCGATCAGGCAAAGGCTGCAGCCGAGCGCGTCACGGCGCTGGAACTCGCCGTGGCCGAGGCGCAGGAACAGGGGGCCAAGGGCACAAACCTGACCGCCCCTGCGCCCCAAATGGAAGGCACCTATGGCCTGGGCCGCGTGGCCATGACCGAAGAGATCGCCGCCTGGGACGTCGACGTTCTGCCCGATGGGCGGGGCCTGCCCGAGGGGGCCGGAAACGCCTTTGTCGGCGAAGAGGTTTTTGCAGACAAATGCGCCTCTTGCCACGGTGATTTCGCCGAAGGTGTGGACAATTGGCCGGTTTTGTCGGGCGGGTTTGACACGCTGGCGGACAAAGACCCGGTCAAGACCGTGGGCTCATATTGGCCGCACCTGTCAACGGTCTATGATTACGTTTACCGTTCGATGCCCTTTGGCGAGGCCGGAACACTGACCCCGGATGAAACCTATGCCATCGTTGCCTACATTCTGTATTCGAATGACTTGATTGATGACGAGTTCGAGCTGACCCACGAAAACCTGGGTTCCTTTGAAATGCACAACAAGTATGGCTTTGTCATCGACGACCGGCCCGAGTTGGAATACGCAGCCTGGCGGGCCGAGCCGTGCATGGAAAATTGCAAGGATGCCGTTGAGATCACCATGCGCTCTGTCTTTCTGGTAGAAACCCCGGCTGAGGGTGGCACCAACTCTATGATGAATCCGGCTAAGGTCGAAGGCCTGCCAAGCTTCTCGGCGGCTGGCCCGTCCTTTATCCGCGAGGCTACGCCGAAACCGGTTAAAGCTGCTGTAGAGCCAGCGCTTGAAACGGAACAGGTCGACGATGGGGAAGCCATGATCGCCGCTGGCAAAAAGGTCTTCAAAAAGTGCAAGGCCTGCCATCAGGTCGGGGAGGGTGCCAAGAACAAAACCGGCCCGCATCTGAATGACCTGTTCGGGCGCACCTTTGGTTCGGTGGATGGGTTCAAGTATTCCAACACCTTCAAAACGGCCCTGGATGAGGGCCGCGTCTGGGATGAAGCATCGCTGGCTGAGTTCTTGGCCAAGCCCAAAGCTTACATGAAGGGCACCAAGATGTCGTTCTCGGGTTTGAAAAAGGGCGGCGACATAGAGGCAATCAACGCCTATTTGGCGGCGTTCGGGAACTGATAGATGACGCGGTTTTCTCGGTTCCTTTCAATGGGTGTGGCGGTCCTGCTTGGGGCATCCGCCACAGCCGATGAATTCGGCGACCCAAGGGCCGGCGCCAAGGTTTATTCCCAATGCAAAGGGTGCCATCAGGTCGGGGCGGGGGCGACACACAGAATCGGTCCGCATTTGAATGATCTCTTTGGTCGTGCGGCTGCGGGGATGGAGGATTTCAAGTATTCCAAGAGTTTTCAGCGCGCCGGTGCCAGCGGCTTGGAATGGCATGCCGAGACGCTGAACGCATTTCTGGAGAACCCGCGCTCTTATGCTTCTGGAACCCGGATGAGCTTTCGAGGGCTCAAAGATGAAACCGACCGTCGAAACGTGATTGCCTATTTGCGCGATTTTTCGGACGACCCGGCCAACATCCCCGAGGCCGACCCGACCGCGACGCCGACCAATCACGATATAGACCCCGCCATACTGGCCCTTCAAGGCGACCCCGAATATGGCGAGTATCTGAGCAGCGAATGCACGACATGCCATCAGGCCAGCGGGGGCGACGATGGCATCCCGTCCATCGTCTATTGGCCAGAAGAGGATTTTGTCCTCGCCATGCATGCCTACAAGAACAAACAACGCCAGCACCCGGTCATGCAGATGATGGCAGGGCGGTTGAGCAACGAAGAGATCGCCGCCTTGGCGGCATACTTCAAGAACCTCGACAACTGAGGTTCCAGTGGGAGGAGAACGCGAAATGACACTGAACAGACGCATGTTTTTGGGGGCGACTGCTGTCGCCTCGGCAGCTTTGGCCGCGCCCATGGTCTTGGCAGATGGTCACGGCAAACCTCGTGTTGTTGTAATCGGTGGTGGCGCCGGCGGTGCAACTGCCGCCCGTTATATCGCCAAAGACAGCAAAGGCGCGGTCGATGTCACCCTGATCGAACCGACGCGCACCTATTACACCTGCTTCTTCTCGAACCTCTATCTGGGTGGCTTCAAACAGATGAGTGATCTGGGCCACAGCTATGGTGGCCTGGCGGCCAGTGGCGTGAACGTCGTGCACGATTGGGCCGTGGGCGTGGACCGCGACACCAAGACGGTGACACTCGCCGGTGGCGCACAGATTAAATACGACAAGCTGATCCTCAGTCCCGGTATCGATTTCGTCGACATGTCTGTGCCCGGCTGGGACATCACCACCCAAAACGCGATGCCGCACGCCTATAAGGCCGGATCGCAGACTGAATTGCTTAAGGCGCAGCTGATGGCGATGCCAGAGGGCGGCGTGTTTGCCATGGTCGCCCCCCCGAACCCATATCGCTGCCCGCCTGGACCGTACGAGCGGATTTCGATGGTTGCCAATTACCTGAAAAACAACAATCCCACGGCCAAGATCATTGTGGCTGACCCCAAGCCTAAGTTCTCGAAGATGGCGCTGTTCCAGGAAGGTTGGGCCAACCACTACGAGGGGATGGTCGATTGGATCGGGGAGGACTTTGGCGGCGGCAATGTCAGCGTCGATGCCAGTGCCATGACCGTCACAATTGATGGAGAGGAAACCAAGGTCGACGTCTGCAATGTCATCCCGGCGATGAAGGCGGGCCGCATCGCGGATATCGCGGGTGTCACCGACGGTAACTGGGCGCCAGTGAATGCCGCCAATATGTCCACCAATGTCGATCCGGATGTCTATGTACTGGGTGATGCCTCGCAACAGGGTGATATGCCGAAATCGGGCTTTTCGGCCAACAGCCAGGCCAAGGTCTGCGCCAACGCTGTTCGAGGTGCCCTTACGGGTTCCAAAGTCTTCCCTGCCAAATTCTCGAACACGTGCTGGTCGCTGATTGCCGCCGATGATGGGGTCAAGGTGGGCGCGACATACGAGGCGACACCGGACAAGATCGCCAAGGTTGACGGCTTCATCTCGCAAACGGGTGAAAGCGCAGACGTGCGCAAGGCGACGTATCAGGAATCCGAGGGCTGGTACTCGGGTATCACGGCCGACATGTTGGGCTAACCTTTCGCGCCCGTGTGCCTGACATGGCTCAAGGACCGGGGCGGGTAGGGATGCCATCATACGGCGACGGAAGAGGAGGAGAGAACATGAAAGCGTTGAGTTTTGCACTGTCTTTGGGGTTGGCATCTTCGGCTTGGGCCGAGGGGCCGGTCACAGTCCCGTTTGATGGGTCGTTCGAGGACGCGACATTTGCGGTCGAAAGCGCCATCGTCGGCGAGGGGCTGGTGATTGATTATGTCAGCCACGTTGGCGAGATGTTGAACCGCACCGGCGCAGATGTGGGCAGCGATACGCAAATCTTTGCGGCGGCGGATGTTTTCCTTTTCTGCTCGGCAGTCCTGTCGCGCGAGATGATGGAAGCTGACCCGATGAATATCATGCACTGCCCCTATGGCATTTTCGTGTCAGATCAAGAGGGTGCGGTGACGATCGGCTATCGCCCCTATCCCGAAGGGCAGATGCAAAAAGTCGAAAGTTTGCTTGCTAAAATCGTGGCCGAGGCGACGGATCAGTGATGGACTTTGACGCGTTTTTCAGGGCCGAGCTGGATCAGCTGAAGGATGAGGGAAACTATCGCCAGTTTGCCGATCTGGAACGGCAGCGGGGGGCCTTTCCCCGTGCGATTTGCTACGACCTGGATCGTGACGTGACGGTGTGGTGCTCGAACGATTACCTGGGGATGGGCCAACACCCCAAGGTGGTTGAGGCAATGCACAGCGCCATCGACCGTAGCGGCGCCGGGGCCGGCGGGACGCGCAACATTTCCGGCACCACGCACGACCATGTCACGCTTGAGGCGGAACTGGCGGATCTGCACGGTAAAGAAGCCGCGTTGCTCTTTACTTCAGGCTACGTGTCGAATTGGGCTACGCTGGGCACATTGGCAGCGCACATACCGGGGTGTGTGGTGCTATCAGACGAAAAAAACCACGCCTCTATGATCGAAGGAATCCGCCACAGTCGCGCGCAAAAGATGATCTGGAAACACAACGACGTGGCTGACCTTGAGGCAAAGCTGGCGGACTTACCTGCCAACCAACCCAAGCTTATTGCCTTTGAAAGCGTCTATTCCATGGATGGTGACATCGCCCCCATCGCGGAAATTTGCAATCTGGCGGAGCGTTATGGCGCAATGACTTATCTGGACGAAGTCCACGCCGTCGGCCTTTATGGTCCACGCGGCGGTGGAATCGCCGAGCGTGAGGGGCTGGCACACCGCTTGACGGTGATCGAAGGCACCTTGGGCAAGGCATTTGGTGTCGTGGGCGGCTATATCGCCGCCTCAGCCGAATTGTGCGACTTTGTGCGGTCCTTTGCGTCTGGCTTTATCTTTACCACTGCGTTGCCGCCTGCCATAGCGGCGGGTGCTGCGGCTTCGGTCCGGCATCTCAAACACAGTGGCGTGGAGCGGCAGGAACATCAAACCCGTGTGGCGCGGGTGCGTCGACGGTTGGATGACATTGGACTGCCGCATTTGGACAACCCCAGCCACATCATCCCAGTGATGGTGGGCGATCCAGTGAAGTGCAAATACATCTCGGACATCCTGCTTCGAGAGTATGGGATCTATATTCAGCCGATCAATTATCCGACGGTGCCGAAAGGGACAGAGCGGTTGCGGATCACGCCGTCACCGGTGCATTCGGATGCGGACATTGACGCGTTGATCGACGCGCTTGAGGCGCTGTGGGCGCAGTGCGAACTGGCTCGCCGGCCACTGGCCGCGCAGTAGTCAGGCGCTTCGGCGTCTGGCCACGACGTTCAACGCGGTATGGGTGGCAACCGCGCCAACCCACATGGAAAACACGGCAATCCAGGCGGTCAGCGCGAATATTGCGCCGCCTGTCATGCCGGCGCCAACCGCGCAGCCACCGGCCAACATGCTGCCAAACCCCATCAGAACCCCGCCAATCAGATAGCGTTCCATTGGTAGATCCGCTTCAAAGCGTTGAATGCGCGCCTCGCCCTTGATCAGGGCCACAGCCATGGCGCCAAGAAATACGCCGGGAACCAAGCCAAGGCCAAAGGTCAGGGGGATCGAGCTTTCGTTGATCAGCGCCATGAGCGTGTCGGTTGAGGGGCCGGTGAAGGTAACGGACTGCACCGCGACAACCTCGAACGAGGTGGTGGCGACTGCGTAGCTCATCAACCAACCGCCGCATACCGCTAGACCGACAATGGCCGCATACGCCAGTTCCAATTTCGATAACCCGCGCTGGCGCCCAAACCAAAGAGCGGCCAGAAAGGCAAGCGTGACAAGGGCGACCACGGCAAAGAACATTGGTCCCTGCGGGTCAAACAGCACCCGGTCAGGACCGCCAGGAATGATCCAAAGAGTACTCAAACTTTCTCGTAACGGGGACAGGACACCACGCAGTGAAGCCTGTGCCGTCAACGTCAGAACCAGACCGGTCACAATTGCGCGCAGGTTGCCAGAAGCCGAAAGAACCAACAGGCGGCTGGCGCAGCCTCGGGCCAGGATCATGCCCGCGCCAAACATCAAACCGCCGATGATCGCGCCGGACAGGCTGCCGGTCGAAGCGATCTGTCGGGCGTTGCCGACATCCAGTATACCCGACAAAATGGCAAGCTGAACCGAAGCCAAGGCTGCAAGAAATGCGGTCAGCCAGATTGCCAACTTTGGCCCCAGAACACCACCTGCTACTTCGGCACAAGCGGCGCGCAGGCAAAAGCGGGACTGGTACGCGGCCGCGCCAAAGACCAGACCTACGGTCGCGCCAGCGGTCAGCAAAAGCCAGCCTTCTCCGTATTGATCGATCAGGGATTCCAGCATGATTTGGCGACCTCTTGCCGTTCCGACACGGATGCCACATCGCCGCCTCAAGGACCTTGATGCGGCTCAATTGGTGCTATTCGAACTCCATCTGTTCATAAACGCGGCCCGCGTTCTTGGTCGCCAGCTCGTCGTAGGTGTCGAGATGTTTGTAGGGGGTTTGATCGACATAGTAGGCATCGGCTAGTTCACCGCCATTATCGATGTGCTCGCGGATTTGGGCGCGCAGATAGACAAGGTAATCTTTGGTGTAGCGGCGCACCTGATCCATGTTGGTCGGGTGGCCGTGACCGGGGATGACATAGGTGGCGTTCAGCGGCTCAAACGCGGCGTCCCAGGTTTCCAGCCACTCGGCCGTCATCGTGTCGCCAAAGATCGGCAACATCCGCTCGTGAAACGCCATGTCACCGGCGATCACCAGACCCTGCTCGGGCAACCAGACCGAGACGTCTCCGGGGCTGTGTGCAGGGCCGAGGTGCAGCACTTCGAGCCGGTAATCCCCCATCTCGATGATGTACTCATTGTCAAAGGTCTCGGTCGCTCCAGCCAGTACTGTCCCTTCTGCCTTGTCCTGATTATAGCGCTGCATGCCTTGCAGGATCTGTGCGCCATACTCCTCGAACTCGTGGGCCGCGTCAGTGTGAGCCACAATCGGCACGCCCTGTTCCGACCAGTAAGAGTTGCCGAGCATGGCGTGCCCCTGACCGTTTTCATTGACCACGATCTTGACTGGTTGATCGGTGATCATTTTGATTTCGTCGTG
Source organism: Tropicibacter sp. Alg240-R139 (assembly GCF_900537075.1). Lineage (GTDB taxonomy): Bacteria > Pseudomonadota > Alphaproteobacteria > Rhodobacterales > Rhodobacteraceae > Falsiruegeria. Next base: position 146,998 of record NZ_UNRA01000007.1, on the reverse strand, counting down.
CAACGCTTTGGCCAGCCCATACGCGGCCCCGCCGTTTATGACCACGACGCCGTCACCCGTGACCACAAAGCTCAGGTTGTTGTTGTGGCCCGCATTCTCATAGGTCGGGGGTGCCGTGGCCCCAATTGCTGACCAGATGCCGGGGATCACCTCGACCGGTTTGGAATAGAGCATCGAGCCGGGGTATTGATCGGCAATATCCTCGTCCGCCCACAAGGGCGCGGCGATGCTGGCAGCCAGCAAAAGGGCAATTTTTCTCATCGTTCAAATGTCCTGAATGAAACGGTAACTGTCTGATGCCTTCTCGGTGCGCCCGATGCCTCCGTTCGGCAGATGAAAGCCGATCAGGGTCATGTCGTCCGTGACAAGTCGATCGCACAACTGAGCGCGGGTCTTAGCGGCCAGAGCTGGGTCCTGATCCGATGCGCTCAGCCAGCCTGGCTTGTGAAAGGCGACGTGGTGGTTGCCAATGGCGTCGCCAGCAATCAGGGCGGAGGTGCTGCCGCTGCGGATCTCAAAGCTCATGTGCCCCGGCGTATGCCCATATGAGGCTACGGCAGCGATTCCTGGAAAAATCTCCTGACCGTCGTCAAAACGCTCGATCTGATCTTCGATAGCTTCCAACCGTCGTTTGGCGCCTACGGCAAAGGCCGCGCGCGCCTCGCCTATGGTGTCGACGGTGTTGGGGTTCCACCAATAGTCCCACTCATCGCTGCCAATCATATAGGTGGCGTTGGCGAATACCGGGTCGTCAAAGTCATCCAGCAGCCCCCAGATGTGATCAGGATGGGCGTGGGTAAAGACCACATGCGTGATGTCATCAGGCGCAACGCCAATCGCGTCGAGGCTTTCGGTGACATTGCCCGCGGTCGGCATGAAATCTGGGCCAGACCCCACGTCGAACAGCACCGTGTTCCCACCCCCTTGATAGAGGGTCACGTTGCATTCAGGTGCCAGCCGGTCGCGCGGCACGCCGGCTTCTTGCAGTACCTTGGCTAGCTCTACCTCGGGCATGTGTTGAAAGATGAAATCACCGGGCAGCAATAGCGACCCGTCACTGACCGTGGACACCTTGGCGTTGCCAAGCGCAAGTTCAGCCCAAACGCGGGCGGGGGCAAGGCCCATTGCAGTCAATCCAGCACCAGCTCCAAGCAATCGTCTTCTGGTAAAATGCATTCGGTGATTCCCAACTAATTCTCACATTAGAATATGATTAATCGTCGGTATGCAGCAAGGCATTTGTGAGCGGGTTAGTTCCAATATAGGTCCAGGAATGGGCGTTGGTTTCGCCCGAAAAGAGGCAAAACACGCAAAGAAACGCCCTTGACGGTGGTTCAGATCATGATGTCTTGGAAATGGCAGGGGCACCAGGGCTCGAACCCGGGACCTACGGTTTTGGAGACCGTCGCTCTACCAACTGAGCTATACCCCTATCGTGGCGATGGAGATATGCCAGCCGCGCGCGGGACTCAAGAGGCTTTTTTCAATTCACCGTCTAAACTGCATACGGACCAGAAACGAGTTGCACCGATGGGTGGTTTGAGTATCACGATAGAAACCTAACCGGAGGATCCAAGGTGAGCCTGCGCAAGAAAATCGCAGACAGCGAGGCCGTACTCAACTGGGTGGCGCGGCGCATCGCGGGCTATGCTCGCAAGGTGTATCGTAACACCAAATGGCAACGGATAGGGTTTGAAGAAGTCGACCGTTTGGCCGAGGCCGGTGAACCGGTTGTTGTCGTGCTGTGGCATCAACGTCTGGTCATGTCGCCGTTCCTATATCCGCTGGACAAGGGGCGCATCTGCACGATCACCTCGGCTGCGCGAGCGGGCAGCATGGTGGGGCGGGTGCAGCATCTTTTGGGGATGGATACGATTGCCATGTCCAGCCACAAGCGCCACGTTGCTTTGTCGCGCGAGGTGTTGGGGATGACCCGGCAAGGGGTTTCCATCGGAATCGCCGCAGACGGCCCGCGCGGGCCGGAACGGGTGCTGTCGACCGTGCCGTTGATCTGGGCGCGCACGACGGGCACACGCGTTTTTTGCATGACATTTTCGGTCAAGCACGGGCGTGAGGCGAACAGTTGGGATCGCATGCTGTTGCCGCGTATTTGGGGAAACGAGGGTGTATTTCTGTGTAAGGAATGGCCGCACGAGGTGCCCCGCAAAGCGACCGATGAACAGACCGAAGAGCTACGTCTGTCGCTGGAAACTGCGATGAATGATCTAACGGCAGAGGCAGATGTGATGGTTGGGCGGACGCCGTGGGACCCTCTGGCAGAATAAGCGTCTTCGATTGAATTTTCTCAGCTCTTCAAATGCGATACCTTTGTATAAAGGTATCGCATACGGAGGGGACGATGCGGAAACTACAGGTTCAGGGTGTTCATCACATCACATTGACTGGCGCAGGCCGTCAGATTTCGCTCGACTTTTGGGAGGGCGTGCTGGGCATGCCCTTTGTCTTTGATCAACCCAACCTGGACAATCCTGACGAGGGGCACCTGTATTTTGATCCAGGTGACGGGCGGTTGATCACGGTCTTTACCAATGAGACGCGCCAACCTGTGCATGACCGCACACCGACCGATCCGGGGTGTGTGCATCATCTTGCGTTTTCGTTGAGCCAAGCGACGTTTGAGCAGGCCGTCCAGCGCTTGGATGAACGCGGGATTGCCCATTCAGGGGTCAAGGACCGCGGTTTCATGAACTCAATTTACTTCACCGAACCCATGGGCCTGCTGATCGAGCTGGCGAGCTATGTGTTCGAACCGCCATTTGGTTGCAGTCACGCGGACGTCCTGATCGAGGCGCACCGCCAGCGGGTGGCACGCGGCGACCACAACATCGGTCGCGTTCACCTGGCCGACGCGATCGAGATTTTGGTGGAGCGGCGGCAAGATAGCCTGTCATCTGATCGTGGGCCGAAAAACCCGTATTGATCACTTCACCAAAGTTGCTGGAATGCGCGCCGTGACTGAAATGCCACGAATGAACTCCGAACAAGCGTCAGGATCGGTGATCGGGATCATGTGACCTCGCCCTTCGAGTACCTGATAGCTCAGCCCGTATTTGATCATGGTTTGACCGTGCCCTTCGGCTGCAACGATCGGGTCTTCGGCTCCAAACAATATGCCACCCGGCGTTCGCAGATGCGGGTACTGGCTGGCTTGGTCACGAATGGACTGCTCGGCCCAGACCAGATCGGCCGAGGCGGTGACAAAAGCCTGCGGGCGCAGTCCTAGAGCACCCCCGGCCTTGTCCAGAAAATCCTCGGGGCAGCTTTCAGGTGCAAATACTATCTGTAGGGTTTCGGCTGCGTTGCGTTTGCCCACAGGCACCGCCAGCGTGTTGCCGATCCAGCGACGCACACGGGGTGAACGGATTTCCAGCGGTTTGAACGCAGGTGCCGCGCTGTCCATCGGATGCGTTAATGGGCAGATCAGAGCCAGAGCGGCGACCTCACGCGGACGCTGCAATGCGATGGCCAAAGAAATGGCGCCACCCAATGAATGGCCGACCAGAACCGGATCCTTGATCCCCTTCTTGTCGAGAAATTCACCAATCATGCGCGCCTGTTCCGGCAGCTCGGCCAGTGCGTCATTATCGCGTGTCGAGTATCCGCAACCAGGACGATCCAGTGCGATGATATGGTGATCCTGCGCCAGGTCCTGCGCCAGGGCATAGGTGAAATGCTGTAGTTGCCCCGACAGCCCATGGATCATGACCAGCGTCTGTTTGCGGGGATTGCCCATCTCGACATAGTGAATGCTGCCGCCCCGTACGGGTATGATCTCTCCGGTTTGGGGCACCAATTCCTCGCCCAGGCGGGCCAACCTTTGGGTCCAGAGGTAGAAAATGACTGGCAGTCCGACCAAAAGGATCAGTATGCAAAGAAAGATCGCAGCAAGTAGGGACATCGGGTCAAGCTCCTGGCGTGCGTCATCTTTCGGACAGGGGTCGCGCTAGTGCAAGCCCCAGGTTTGTGTTGTGACAGAATTTCGGGCCTGCGTTGCAGATCGCGCAAGGATCAAACAGGGGCGTTCAATGCGTTCAGGTCCGGTTTTGGCAGAGTATCCAGCAGCGCAAAGACCGAGGCACGGCAATCCTGTCCGCGCCAGTCATCCGGGAAGAACATCGGCGGCAGGTCCGGGTTGCGCAAAGCCACGCGACGCCATCGGTGGACAATGAGCGTACGAAGGGTCGCGACTTGCGCGGCAGTCAGGTTCAATTCGGCAGGCCTGGAGCTTGGTACATCTTTCACTGCATCGGCAAGAGAGCCGCAAGCTTTGATCAAATCGGGTGGGCAAAGGCGCGATTTCAGCCAACTCGGTACATTGCGGGCCGTGACATTGAACACCACCATGTCATCGCAATTCGGTGGAATTGCGCCTGATCCAAGGGCTGCGTTGCGTCCGATACTGATGTAGTTTTCGGTCAGTAGAAGATCGTCCAGCGATCCGCTGCCTTCAGACATCAGCAGATGCCAATCGTGGGGAATATCTGGGTCTCGATCATAGATCCGCGGTGTGACAGCCGCAGATTGCGCCCTGCCAAATTCGGTCAGATGGTGCACGCTTGAGCGACCTGATCGGGCGCTGTCCACCCAACCATCCTTGCGCAACCGGTGCAGCGCCACACGGATGGCTTCGGGTTTGACATGCATCGGCTGAATGATACGGGTCAAAGCGGCACCGCTGATCCGGTCGTCGGGGCCTTGCGCGAGATCACCAAAAAGGGAAACGATGATCGACCACACGCGCTGGTTCTGAGGATCTGCCAGACGCAGGATCGCGCCGTCGAACCATTGGTCTTGAATTGTCATGGGATCAGTCTACGCCGCAACCCTGGGCAAGACCACGCAAAAAGGGCCTGGGGTCCCGCTTTTCGCTCATTCGCCAACTGCTTGCGATTACTGCCCCAAATCGCTGAACGGACAAACGTCGTCTTCGAACGGCACGTGCCGGTGCCTGAAGGAGGCCCCCTCGATTGCCTGCGGGCTGCTGATCCGGTCCATCCGAAAATGCCGAAAATCTGCGCGCTGCGGGTCCCAAGCCACAAGATACCACAATGGGGGCAGGATCAGCATGGCCTGTGGCTCGACCTTACGCAGGGTCTTGCGCTGTTTGGCGTCAAGATAGTCGAACTGGATCAGGCGGCGATTTAGGAATGCGCTCTGAAAAACTGGCAAAAGGTCCGGATCCATTGTTCCTATATCAGACAGATCCTGCAGTGGTGAAAGTTGCCCGATGTACAGGCGCTCCAGAAACGCACGCAAATCTTTGACCTTGTCCGAGGGTAGCGCTTTTTCAATCTTCTCCAGCCCGGCATCGGCCAGATCAAAGAAGGGCAGGTTTCCCACTGCACGCATCGCCGCGACGCTGATCAACAGGGCGAAAACCTCGGGCACTGACAGCCGCGCGGTGGTTTGTATGGATTGCGGGTCTAACTGAAGGCCGCCGCCGCGCCCCACGTCAGAGTGAATGACAAACCCCTCATCCCGCAGCGTACTGATGTCGCGCAAGACCGTCCGACGTGAAACGCCGACTTCATCGGCCAGGTGATCAACCGTGGCGGTTCCGTTGCGGCGCAGGCTGCGCACGATGGCATCGTGACGGGTGCGGATATTCATAAGGCAACTCTAACATAAACAGTGACAGATTTTGGCACTATTCCGATCTACCCCGGATTCAGCAATGTCAAACAAGGAGCATCGAACAATGAAACGCACTGCTGTTAATCCGTGGAACTGGTCTCTCAGGCTCGGCTACAATCAGGCCGAAATCGTCGAAGGGGGCACCCGTCAGTTGATTTGTGCAGGGCAGACGTCTGTGGACGAGACGGGCACTCCCCAGCACGCGGGCGACATGCGCGCCCAGATCAGCCTGGCGCTCGATAATCTCGAGGCGGTTTTGTCAGACGCCGGGATGGACCTGAGCAACGTCACCCGGCTGGGCGTCTATGCCACGGATGTGGATGAGGTGTTGAAGAATTTTGATCTGATGGGCATGCGGTTCGGGCCACATCACGTTGCTCCGCCGATGACCCTATTGGGTGTTACGCGACTGGCCGTCCCTGGTCTGCTTTTTGAGATAGAGGCCACAGCAATGTCCTGAGAACAGGCGCGCGGGGTCAAGCCGCGCGCCCTTGCATCAGTAGGCGTTCATGGTCAGCAGTTCGTATTCCGCAACCATTTCATCGTCCTGATTGGTCAGGATAACATGCCAGCGGACCTCGCCATAGTCATCCGTGCGACGGGTCTTTTTCTTGACGCTCAGGCGGACCTTGATGCTGTCGCCTGCGCTGACCGGCTTCATGAAACGCAGGGTGTCCAGACCTGTGTTGGCCAGAACCGGGCCTTCGTTCGGTTCGACAAACAGGCCAGCCGCAAAGCTGAGCAGCAGATAGCCGTGCGCCACGCGACCGGGGAAGAATGGGTTCCGTTTGGCGGCATCATCGTCCATGTGGGCATAGAAGGTGTCGCCGGTGAAATTCGCAAACAGCTCTATGTCGTCCATCGTGACCGTGCGGCTGTGGGTGTTCAGAGTCTGGCCAATCGACAGTTCGCCGAACTTGCGGGTGAAGGGGTGCGCAGGGCTTTCGATCTCGGGCGCCCCAGGAACCCAGGTGCCGCCGATGGCGCTCAGCATCTCGGGTGAGCCCTGGATCGCGGTGCGCTGCATATAGTGTTTCACACCGCGCACGCCGCCCATTTCCTCGCCACCGCCTGCGCGCCCCGGACCACCGTGTACCATGTGCGGCAACGGCGAGCCGTGACCGGTCGATTCCTTCATCGAGGTGCGGTTGTTGATATAGATTCGCCCATTATAGGCACCGGAACCCAACACCACGTTTCGCGCGACAGTGGTGTCATTGGTGATGACGGAGGTCACCAGCGAGCCTTGGCCACGGTTGGCGATGTTGATCGCGTGGTCTAGATCGCGGTAGCCCATGATGGTCGAGACGGGGCCAAACGCCTCGGTGTCGTGCACGCGCTGGGCGTTGTCCGGGTCTGCGCAGTGGAACAGCATCGGCGGCAGGAATGCGCCCTTGTCCTTGTCGGCGCCCTCGACGGTGAAATTCTCGGGGTCGCCAAAGACGCGCTCGGCCTCTTGCCCGATGATCGCAACCTTTTCCAGAACGTCCTGTTTCTGCCCGTTTGATACCAGCGCGCCCATGCGAGTGGTTTCGAGCCGGGGATCACCGATCAGGGTTTTGGACAGGCGCGCCGACAAAGCCTCGATCACCGCCTGAACAGAGGTTTCGGGCGCGATGATGCGGCGGATGGCGGTGCATTTCTGGCCCGCCTTGGCCGTCATCTCGCGGCTGACCTCTTTGACGAACAGATCAAATTCGGGCGTGCCGGGGTCGGCGTCAGGGCCAAGGATCGACGCGTTCAGGCTGTCTTGTTCCGCCACAAATCGCACGGCGTTGTTGATGATGGCCGGGGTCTGGCGCAGTTTCAGCGCAGTGTTGGCAGAGCCGGTAAAGCTGACCACGTCCTGCATGCCCAGACGGTCGAGCATGTCGCCTAGTCCACCAGAGACCAGTTGGAGCGCACCGGCGGGCAGGATGCCACTGTCGAGCATGATCTTGACCGCCAGTTCAGTGACATAGCAGCTATTGGTGGCGGGTTTCACGATGGCCGGGACCCCGGCCAGCAGTGTAGGAGCGAGCTTTTCCAACATCCCCCAAACCGGGAAGTTGAAAGCGTTGATATGCACCGCGACGCCGTGCAGCGGGGTGCAGACATGCTGGCCCAAAAAGGTGCCATTGCGGCTGAGTTGCTCGATATCGCCGTCAACATAGACCTGCCCATCGGGCATTTCACGGCGGCCCTTGGAGGCAAAGACAAACATCGTGCCGATACCGCCGTCGATGTCGATCATGTGGTCGCTTTGGGTCGCACCGGTTTCAAAGCTCAGGTCGAAGAGCGCCTGTTTCTGCGCGTCAAGCGCGTTGGCCAGCGCCTTGAGCATCTTGGCGCGGTCATGAAACCCCAACTGGCGCAGGGCAGGCCCGCCGACGTTGCGCGCATAATCCAGCATGCCTTGAACATCCAAGGCGCTGTTGCCTGCGCTGGCAAAAGCCTCGCCCGTGATGGCGGATGCGATGGTGCGGGCCCCGGTTCCGGGGGCGATCCATTCACCGGCGGCAAAGCTGGAAATCTGCTGCAAACTCATCGGAAGTCTCCTTGGTGTCGATCAGGCAGAGTCGCGCCCGGTTTTTCTCATATTATGATTAACCGAATGATCGGTCAATTAATTGAGTCAAAAAAGTCCACCGAAGCGGAAATAGGCCGGACGCGATTGCATCCGGCCCAAAAGTATTAGTGACCCAAAGCGCCCATTTGTTGCGGCAGGTAAAGCACCACGATGGGGACCAATACGATCAGGGCAAGCCGGAAGATGTCGGCGATCCAGAACGGGGTCACCCCGCGAAAGATCGTGCCGGTGGATACATCGCCGACCACCCCTTTCAGGATGAAGACGTTCAAGCCAACGGGCGGTGTGATCAGCGAGATCTCGGTGACAACAACCACCACGATGCCGAACCAGATCGGATCATAGCCAAGCGAGGTCACCAGCGGAAAGAAGATCGGCACCGTCAGCAGCAGCATCGACAGCGATTCAAATACACAGCCCAGGATGATGTAGATGCCCAGGATCATCAGGATCACCACAAACGGCGGGACATCATAAGCCGTGACCATGGCAATCAGCGCCTCGGGTAGGCCTGCAAGGTTGATGAAGTTGGAAAAGATCTGCGCCCCGATCAGTACGGCGAACAGCGCCGCAGCGGTGAATGTGGTTTCCTTCAGAACTTCAAAGGTCGAGCCAATTGTCAAACCACCCCGGAACAAGGCGATCAGGAATGCGCCCGCAGCGCCCATGCCCGCCGCCTCGGTCGGTGAAAAGGTCAGGTTCAGCGGTTCAAAGTCGAACGCGCCATAAAGACCGCCGATCACCAAGAAGAACAGCAAGAGCACGGCCCAGACCGAGCCGAGCGCCTTGAACCTCTCCCCCCAGCTGGCACGTTCACCAGCAGGGCCCGAGCTCGGGTTGCGCCAGACGGTCCAGCGGACAGCGAACAGGTAAAACAGGATGCCCAGAATACCCGGAATGATCCCGGCCATGAACAGCTTGCCGATCGAGGTTTCGGTCAACAGCCCATAGATCACCAGGATCACGGACGGCGGGATCAGGATGCCAAGTGTACCACCTGCCGCAATCGATGCGGTCGACAGCTCGTCCGAGTACCCATAGCGGCGCATTTCCGGCATCGCGACCTTGGACATGGTGGCTGCTGTGGCCAATGACGACCCGCAGATGGCTGAAAAGCCACCACAAGCGGCGACTGTCGCCATCGCAATACCGCCGCGCATGTGACCCATAAAGGCGTTGGACACGGCATAAAGCTCGCGCGCCATGCCACCTTTGTTCACAAACAGGCCCATCAGGATGAACAGCGGGACAACCGACAGGCCATAGTCCTGCGCGGTGTCCGTGATCTGACGGCCAACCATCGACATCGCGGCCTTCAGGCCCCGTTCGTCAAAGATTGAACCGCCACGCTCGTAGGCGAAACCAAGGGTACCAACCAGACCCATGGCAAAAACGATGGGCATCCGGATCAGGACGAGCACCAGAACAAGGAAAAATCCGATCAGGGCGGCGGTCATTGGTTCGGCTCCGCAAGTAGGTTAGGGGCAAAGAAGGTTAACAGGCCATTGATGATCATCGCGATGGCCGAAACGGCGACGGTGAGGGCGATGAACCAACCGACATAGAAGACCGGAATCGCCAGGTATTCCGTCACATCCCCATAGTCGCGTGCACGTTCGGCCAAAATCCAGACGCGCTGAATCGGCCAAAACAGGATTACGCCACAAAAGACGTTGAGCAGCCCGTCGCGCAGGCGGCTGAGACGGAAACGGTTGAACAGGCCATCGGTCAGGTCAACGGCGATGTGCCCGTTCTGGACCGAGATGATGGGCAACACCGAAAACACCAAAACAGCCATCAGGATGCGGGTCAGTTCGGTAGCGGCCTCGATCGGTGAATTAAACACCGACCGCAGGATGACGTCGCAAAAGGTCATGATCATCAGGATGAACAGGGCAACGCAGGCCACCACAACGGGTACGATGCTGGCGCTGCGGGCGAGCTTGAGAAGGGGAGACATGTGGGCTCCTTTGCAGGGGTCCGAAGGGTGGGGCGGCAAGACCCGCCGCCCCGGTGGACGGGCTTAGTTTGCGGCCATGTCCGATTTGATTTGGTCATATGCGGCTTGCGCGTCGATGCCCGCATCGGCCACTTCGGCCAGAACTTTGGCGCGAACCTCTTCGGCGATGGCGTTAAACTTCGCCAAATCCGCATCCGAAGCCGCGTTGATCGCGTTGCCCTCGGTCGATTTGGTCGCTTCGCGGCCAATGCCGTCGATCTCGTCCCAGATCTTGCCGATCTCGCGGCTCAGTGGCTCCCCAAAGACCTGTTCGTCCAGTGCCTTCTGAAGGTCGACGGGCAGGTCGGCAAAGGTGTCTTCGTTCATGATGAAGGCAAACGAACCACGGTACAGACCGCCGGGAACTTCATAGACGTTCTTGGCAACCTCGGTCAGCTTGAAACCCTTGCGGGACTCAAACGGCATGACAACACCGTCCGCCGCGTTCGACGCTAGGGTTTCGTATACTTTGGGTGCGGGAACTTTGATGCCGGTTGCACCCAGGGCCGCACCAACGTCGCCCCCCACACCGCCGGGGATCCGCACCTTGAGGCCAGAAATCTGGTTCATATCGGTGACGGCGGCGTTCGAATGCAACTGCGCGGGGCCGTGTGTGTGCAGCGCGATCAGCTTGACGCCGCGGTGCTCTTTGGCCTTGAACAGGTGGCTTTCATAGGCGCGCCAGTAGGCAACCGAAGCGGCCTCAGCCGAGCCTTCGTAGCCGGGCAATTCGATCAGCTTGGTGGTGACAAAACGTCCGGGCTGGTAGCCGTGGAAGATGATCGAGGCATCAGCAGCGCCGTCCTGGATCAGGTCCATCTGCGCGGGGGGCGGTGCGATGCCCAGCTTCAGTTCGGCTGTGACCTTGCCGTCGGTGGCCTCCTCGACCATCTCGACAAACTTGGGCCACATCTTGGCGTTGATGCCGTGGGTTGGCGGTGCCCAGCTGGAAATCGTCAGAGTGTAGTCGGCCGCAAATGCTGCCGCGCCTGATACGGCCAAGGCCGCCGAGGCCAGCAGAGTGCCTAGTTTCGTGAATTTAACCATTGGGTTTCCTCCCTCGTAGAATGGTGTTGGTGAACGCGGATAATGGTTGTTTTTGTAACCATCAACGCATTGTAGGCGGTCTAATGATCGGTTCATTTTTCCGATTTGATGAGTTTCCTAGGTGCTTAAACGCCGCTTAAGATGCAGATTTTATGCAGCTTTTCCCCGCTTGGCTTTGGCCAGAAACATCGGCCCCCCGCGCCAGCGCGGAAAGCCGTAGCCAAAAAGTTTCACGACATCCACATCTTCAGCGCGATCGGCGATTCCCTCGTCGACGATCTGCTGACCCTCGCGGGCCAGCACCTCCAACAGCCGGTCCGCGATGTCGTTGGGCGTGAAGTTTTGGCGGGGCAAACCGTTGTCTTTGGAGTAGGCGACGATCAGTTCTTCGACGTCCTCGTCGCGGATCGGCGCGCGCGATGCGTCCTTGTAACGATACCAGCCTTTGCCGCTGCGCTGGCCCAAGCGGTCCATTTCGCACAGCGTGTCGGCGATGCGCTCATAACGCTCGTTTGGATCGCGGGTTGCAGCTTGTCGCTTGCGGTTGGCCCAGGCGATTTGCAATCCCGTGAGGTCCTGCAATTCAAATGGCCCCATTGGCAGGCCCGCCTCGCGCATGGCCGAGTCAACCTGATGCGGCAGAGCGCCGTCGGCCAGCAGGTATTCCGCCTCGCGCCTGAAAGCGGCCAGCATCCGGTTGCCGATGAATCCGTCGCAGATGCCCGACAGCACCGAAACCTTGCGCAGTCGTTTGCCCAGGGCAAAGCCGGTTGCGATCACCTCGGGCGTGGTGTTTGGCGTTTTGACGATTTCCAGCAATTTCATCACATGCGCGGGGCTGAAGAAATGCAAGCCCAGGCAGCGTGATAGATTGGGCATACCGTCAAAGATCAGAGTCGGGTCCAAATAAGACGTGTTGGTCGCCAAAATCGCGTCCGGCCCGATGACCGCGGCCAGTTGCCGGAACACGTCGCGTTTGACATCCAAATCCTCGAACACGGCTTCGATCGCCAAATCGGCGTCCGCGGCATCCGCGTAACTGTCGGTGGTGGTCAGATGCGCCAGCATGTCGGCCTGTTGATCGACCGTGAATTTGCCGCGCTTCACGCCCCCTTCGATCAGTCCGTCAACGCGTGTGCGGGCAGCATTCGCCGCTGCATTGTCCCGTTCAATCAAAGTGACCGACAGGCAACCGCTCAGGCAAGCCATGGCTATCCCAGCGCCCATCAGACCACCGCCCACGATGGCGATTTGGTTCAACGGGCGCGGTTCAATCCCGTCGATCAACTTGGGTTTGCTGACGGCGCGTTCCGCAAAGAATGCATAGCGCAGGGCGCGGCTTTCGACCGAGTGGCGCAGTTTCAGGTGCAACGCGCGTTCAACCGGTTGGCCCTGTTCGAACGGCAGCGCTGCCCACTGCAACGCCTCGAGGTTCAGAATGGGCGACTGTTGGCCCTTGGCGCGCTTCTTGAGCGCGGTTTCTGTCGCGGCGTATTCATCCAACGGCAACGCTGCGACCACACGGTCGCGTACTTTCACCGGGCGGTTCGGCAAGTTTTGGGCAAACGTGCGTGCGGCATCTTTCAGATCGCCCTGCGCAATCTGGTCCACCCCACCCAGGTCCAGCAGCGTCTCCGCAGGTAGGATTTTGCCCGAACATGCCATGTCGATGGCCGCCTGCATCCCGATCAGGCGGGGCGCGCGTTGGGTACCTCCCGCGCCTGGGATCAGGCCTACGTTCACTTCGGGCAGGCCGAACTTGGTGCCGGGCGCAGCAATCCGCCAGGCGCAGCCCATGGCAATCTCGAACCCTCCGCCCAGAACGTTGCCATGCATCGCCGCGACAAAGGGGGTTTCGCTGTCCTCGATCATCTGCACCACGTCGGGCAGGTGTGGTTCCTCAGGCGCACGGTCAAATTCGGATATGTCACCGCCTGCCACAAAGGTGCGACCGGCGCAGGTTAGAATGGCAACGCGCGCGCCTTGGACCTGTTGCGCGGCCGCAGTAAGGCCTGCTCGAACAGCGGTGGAGGTCGCGTTTACCGGGGGATTGTCAATCTCAACCCAGGCGATGTCGCCCTCATGCGTGACCGTAACTACCGAGCTGTTCGTCATGTGCCTTGCCCTCAAAACCAGAGAATCAACATATTCGAAAAATTTATTGACCAACCGTTCGGTTAATGCAACTATTTTGTAGAAACATTTGCAAAGCGGACCTGACATGAGTGATACGATTCTTGCGCAAGATCATGGAAATTGGGTTGAAATCACCCTGAACCGCCCTGATCGCCTGAACAGTTTCAACGACGAGATGCACTATGCTCTGCGCACGGCGTTGGAAAATGCGCGGGAAAACGGCGCCCGTGCAGTGCTGTTGACGGGGGCGGGACGCGGATTCTGTGCCGGTCAGGATTTGGGCGATCGCGACCCGTCAAAAATGGATGGGCCGCCCGATCTGGGCAACACGGTGCGCACCTTCTATGCGCCGCTGGTCACTCTGATCCGCTCACTGAACTTCCCCGTCATCTGCGCCGTGAACGGTGTTGCAGCCGGGGCAGGGGCCAACATTGCGCTGGCTTGCGACATGGTGCTGACCAGTGAAAGCGCCAAATTCATTCAGTCATTTTCCAAGGTCGGTCTGATCCCGGACACCGGTGGCTCATGGCATCTGCCCCGCTTGCTGGGCGAGGCGCGCGCCAAAGGGTTGGCGTTCACCGCGCAACCTTTGCCTGCGAAACAGGCCGAGGATTGGGGACTGATCTGGAAAGCGTTGCCAGATAATCAACTGATGGCCGAGGCCCGCGCGATGGCCGAGCAATTTGCCAACGGCCCGACGCTGGGGCTGGGCCTGACCAAACAGTGCATTCAGGCAGCCGCGACCGACGATCTGATCGAGCACCTTGAAATGGAAGCCGATGCCATGAAAACCTGTGGTGAAAGCGCGGATTACGCCGAAGGTGTCACCGCGTTTCTGGAAAAGCGAAGCCCGAAGTTTCAAGGTAAATGACAATGATGCCGAAGACGCGTGCCGAACGTTCTGCTCAGGCGATGTGGGATGCGGACCAGGCCTCTAAATGGGCCGGAATGGAAATCACCCACATTGACGAGGCGACCGCGACCCTTGAGATGACCGTGGAGGCACATCATTGCAATGGGTATGGCATCTGCCACGGCGGCGTGACCTTCATGCTTGCCGACAGCGCATTTGCTTTTGCCTGCAACAGTCGCAACCAATCGACTGTCGCCCAACACAACGTGATCAGCTTTATCGCGCCCGGACAATTTGGTGACCGGCTGACCGCCACCGCAATCGAGCTGAGCCTGACCGGGCGCAGTGGGATTTATGATGTAACCGTGACCAATCAGAACGGCCAGCAGATCGCCGAATTTAGGGGCTTTTCCCGGGCGATCAAGGGCACCCTGTTTGACGAAGATTAAGGTGTGGAGGACGCTATGAAGGACCTGACCCCAAACAAAGCCGACCTGGAACCGATCGAGACCGCCTCGATCGACGAGATCCGCGCGACACAGCTAGAGCGGATGAGGTGGTCACTGCGTCACGCCTATGACAACGTGGCGATGTACAAACAGCGGTTCGACGCGGCGGGTGTGCATCCCGATGATCTGCAAAGCCTGTCAGATCTGGCCAAGTTTCCGTTCACCTATAAAAACGACTTGCGCGACAATTATCCCTTTGGCCTGTTTGCGGTGCCGCGCGAACAGATCATGCGCTTGCATGCCTCGTCCGGCACCACCGGCAAGGCGACAGTGGTGGGCTATACCGCCAATGACATCAACAATTGGGCCGACTTGCTGGCGCGTTCCCTGCGCGCCTCGGGCCTGCGCCGGGGTGACATGGTTCACAACGCCTATGGCTATGGCTTGTTCACCGGTGGCCTGGGCGCGCATTACGGGATCGAACGGCTGGGTGCGACCGTCGTGCCTATGGGTGGCGGGCAGACCGAGAAACAAGTCGGGTTGATCAACGATTTCAAGCCGGACGGCATCATGGTGACGCCGTCCTACATGCTCAACATTCTGGAGCAATTCCACAAGATGGGTCTCGATCCACGCGACAGCTCGCTGTCGGTGGGTGTATTTGGCGCCGAACCCTGGACCAACGCCATGCGGGTCGAGGTCGAAAAGGCATTCGACATGCACGCGGTCGACATCTACGGCCTGTCCGAAATTATGGGGCCCGGTGTTGCCAACGAGTGTGTCGAGACCAAGGATGGTCTTCATGTGTGGGAAGATCACTTCTACCCCGAGGTGATCGACCCCGAAACCGGCGAAGTGCTGCCCGATGGTGAGATGGGAGAGCTGGTTTTCACCACCCTCACCAAAGAGGGCCTGCCGATGATCCGCTATCGCACCCGCGACCTGACACGTCTGCTCCCAGGCACTGCGCGCTCGCTGCGGCGGATGGAAAAGATCACAGGCCGCTCGGATGACATGATCATCCTTCGTGGCGTCAACGTCTTTCCGACCCAGATCGAAGAGCAACTTATGGCAACCGGCGGCCTGGCCCCGCATTTCCAGATCGAACTCTACAAATCCGGGCGCATGGATGCTATGCGGGTGTTTGTCGAAGCCAACCCCGATGCCGCTGACGAGCTGAGCAAGACCGCCGCCGCGCGGATGCTGAGCAAGCGGATCAAGGATATCGTGGGGGTTTCAACTGAAATCGTCGTGGGTGATCCCGGCGAGGTGGCGCGGTCCCAAGGCAAGGCCCAACGTGTCGTCGACAACCGAGATAAGGAGTAGGCCTTGGCCCGCACGATTGCAAAAGACCATGATCAGAAACGGGCTCAGATACTGAAATCCGCCGCGCGCGTCTTTGCGCGCGAAGGGTTCGACCGCGCCTCGATGACCCAATTGGCGCGTGAATGCGGGATATCCAAGGCGAATATCTATCACTACTACGACAGCAAGGATGCCATCCTGTATGACATCCTTGAAACCTACCTGCGCGAGCTTCGCGACCTGATCTGCGGGATTGAACTGGACGGACTGTCCAGTGAGGAGCGTTTGCACAAGGTCGTTGCTGAAACATTGCTGGCTTATCAGGGTGTCGACGATGAACACCGCGTACAAACCAGCGGCTTGTCGGCCCTGCCGGAAGAGCAGCAAAAGGTATTGCGCCGCTATCAGCGCGACATGGTGGAATTTGTGAGCGGGATCATTGCCGAGAACGCGCCACAGAGGATTGCGAGCGATGGCGAGAAACTCCGCTCTGCAACCATGTCCGTGTTCGGGATGCTGAACTGGTATTACATGTGGAACACCGGGGCCGGGGCCAAAGCGCGCGAAGATTACGCTGCGGTGGTTTCCAATCTGACGCTTGGTGGCCTGACCAAAATCTAAGAACACCTAGGTTATGTTAGCTGTGAAGTAGAAGAAGCTGCGCGGCCTGTTTGCCTTGCGTCCTGCGGGCGGTAGGGGCCAAGCCCACGTGAGCTTGGCCCAACGGGAGGAGATGTTTTACTGAAACGTCGACGACGGGAGGGAGCGGCTTTGCGCCGGTCAAATAAACCGGAAACTCAACACGGCTTCTCCGCAAACCCTGTAGTGACCCTAAGCCAAAGTGTTGTGCGCAGGTTTGTTTTTCCGGGTTAAGCAGGTTGGAGCGACAGGGAAAACACTCCACAACATTTACAGATTATCAGGACAGTATTTTTTGAATCTCGCACTAAAAGACGAGGTTTTTGGGGGCTGTATGGCGCTTAGGAAAACAGATCCGTCAACTAATTGATCGCCATTGGTTGAACGCTGGGATCACGACGCTGCAACTGAGTTATTCTGGGAGGAACTCCGTCACCAAGGGGGTCGTAAGCCAAATTGTGCTAATCCCAGCCCACTCATCCGCAGGCCGTAGGCTGGGATGTTTGATCACGGGCGCTTCAGGCCGAGGCTTTCGAGCACAGTAGCGGCTTCCACCTCCCAGCGTGTTTTCAGTTCGGCGTTTGTGGAGCGGCGCAGGCCCATGTCCTTGAGCGCACCCGCCTTGTTAGACGCGCCAGAGCCAAAGCTTGCGGCGACACGCGGCCACCAATAGTCGACCGATTTTTGCATGTCCGACGCGGCGCCCTTTTGCGCCAGCTTTAGTGCACCTTCGACAGCGAGTTCCGCATGGCGTGTTTCCACAGGCAGGATGGTGCGGAAAGCCTCGGCCAGGGGCTGGTACGAGATCAGCGAAAACTCGGTCAACTGAATCACCACGGCCCTGCTCATCAGCACGTTCATCACCACGGAATCGACCCAACCATCAAGCGGGTAATTGAATACTGACAGGCGCATGTCGTGATCGCTGCGGGACATCCCAATATCGGCGTCCCGTTCCAGCCGGGCGGTCCAGGGGTGGTGCGAGGCATAGCGATCTGCATCCACACCAAATTCGGCCATGACGCGTAACACGCGGTCGGCATTGTCTGTCTTTTCCAGCACGATCTTGGCGGCGGCAATGCGCTCCTTGATACCGGGGCCTGCGTTGATTACATCAGCAAAGCCCGCGGCACCAGCCAGTTCACTGTCGACAAACGTCGCCATCAACTTCATCAGCTCGGCACGATAGCGCGGCGGCACGTTAGTGGGGTTGGTTAGCACCCCGCCGGCGGCCAGGTAGCTTACGATTGTCATATCTTCTGCCATGATCGCTCTCCTTACTGATCAAAGTCGACTGTGACGGAATCCGTCAGCGGGAAGGCCTGGCAGGACAAGACATAGCCTTTCTCGACCTCATAATCCTCCAGCGCGTGGTTCGCGACCATTTCGACCTCGCCCTCGAGCACCTTACAACGACATGTTGAACAAACTCCTGCTTTGCAAGCGTAAGGCGCGTCCATCGCATTTTCGAGCGCACCGTCCAGGATCGACATGTCCTTGGGCAGGGTGATCGTCTGGGTCGAACCGTCCAGCGTGATGGCTGCCTTAGTCTGGTTGGCGCTGCTTGCAGCATCGCCCGAGGCGGTCTTGCGCTTGGCGCGACCCGGTTGGGCGCTGGCAAACAGTTCGAACTTGATCTGTGCATCGTCCAGCCCGTGATCGCGTAGAGCAGCGGCAATGCCCAGCATCATCGGCTCGGGTCCGCAAATAAAGGCGGTGTCCACGGTCTTGATATCGATCCAGCGTTTGAAGAGCTCGGCACATTTTTCTTGCGTCACCAGACCGGTGAAGAGATCAATATCCTGCGCGTCGCTTTCCAGAATGTGGATCACATTGAGCCGCCCCATGTAGAGGTTCTTGAGATCCTCCAACTCCTCGCGGAACATGATCGTGTTGACGCCCCTGTTGGCATAAACCAACGTGAACCGCGCCTTTGGTTCGCGCGCCAGTGTGGTCTTGAGGATGGACAGCACGGGCGTCACACCGGAGCCACCGGCAAAGCCAAGGTAATGCTTGCTGGAATCCGCATCGAGCGCCGTAAAGAAGCCGCCCATGGGCGGCATCGCCTGAATGGTGTCCCCCACTTTCAGCTCTTCATTGGCCCAGGTCGAAAAGGCGCCGCCGTCGACGCGTTTGATGCCAACCTGCAAAATGCCTTCGTCCTTGCCGGCGCAGATCGAATAGGACCGCCGCAGCTCTTCGCCGTCGAAATCGCGGCGGAAGGTCAGGTATTGGCCTTGGGTGAAGTCGAATTCTTCGGCTGCGCCGTTGACGGGTTGCAGTGTGACCACGACAGCGTCGCGGATGGTTTTGTGAACGTCTGTGACGGTCAGATCGTGAAAGCGCGCCATGGGGCGTCTCCTCTTATCTGGGGCTCAGATGCATTTGAAATAGTCGAACGGTTCCAGGCAGTCGGTGCAGCGCCAATGCGCCTTACAAGGGGTTGAGCCGAACTGGCTGACCTTTTGCACATTGCCGCTGCCACAATGGGGGCACCGTTCCGGTCCGCCTGCGGGTTGCGGTGGGGCGATCCCATAATTTTCCAGTCGGGCCTTGCCGCGCTCTGTCAACCAATCGGTGGTCCAGGCCGGGCTCAGCTGCTGTTTGAGCTGCAGCTTTTCGATGCCGTGATCTCGCAGGGCGGTCTCGATATCCATGTTGATCACGGACGTCGCGGGGCAGCCCGAGTAAGTTGGCGTCACTGTGATGATCAGCGTGTCATCGTTCCATGCGACGTCTCGAATGACGCCGAGATCGATGAGTGAGATCACTGGGATCTCAGGGTCAGGAACGGCGTCAAGCCATTCCCAGATCTGATCTATGCTTGCATGGTTCATTTGGCTTGCCTTGCGTCGTTCGATCGCCACCCGCGGACAGAATTTTTCGAAAAATTCTGGTTCAATTTCTTTGAAAGAAATTGGTCCCCCGTGGCATCGGTTGTCACCAATTTCCGCCGGGGTAGGCACGTTGCAACCACTGCATCGAGCACAGCAGATGACCCAGATGTTCGGTGTGCATGGCGCCGGATTTGCCGCCCTTTTGGGCAAAGCGGTTCCCAGGCACGGTGAGTGTTGCCTCGTCCAGAACCTTCTGCACCAGCAGATCATACTCATCGCGCAACGTGCTTGGGTCCGGGGCAATGCCTGCCGCGGCCATCTCGGCATCCACCTCGTCAGAGAGAAACATCTCACCCACATAGGGATAAAGGTAATCCAGTGCCTTTTGCATGCGGGCATGGCTTTCCTCGGTCCCATCACCCAAGGCCACAACCGTGTCGGCCGAACGCTCCAAGTGATAGGCGATTTCCTTGCTGGCCTTTTCGGCGATCTCGGACACGCGCTTGTTGCTGCTTTTGATCAGGCGCGCGACATAGATCGAATGCCAGGCGTCAAACAGGAACTGCCGCATAATGGTCTGACCAAAATCGCCATTCGGCATTTCGACCAACAAGACATTACGGAAATCCCAGGCGTCGCGGTGGAACGCCAGACGGTCCGCATCCCTGCTTTCGCCCTCAATCTCACCGGCATAACCCAGCCAGAACTGTGTCTGACCGATGAAGTCCAGCGCGGTGTTTGACAGTGCGATGTCCTCTTCCAGAACCGGGGCCATACCGCACCATTCACTGATCCGGTGACCCAGGATCAGGGTGTTGTCCCCCATACGTTGGAGGAATTCGAACAGAGCCTCGTTACGCGTCATCACATGGCCCCCACTTCATCAGGAATGTCAAAGAAGGTCGGGTGACGATAGACTTTGCTTTCGCTGGGCTCATAAAGCGGGCCTTTGTCCGAGGGCGACGAGGCGGCGATATGCACGGCCTCAACCACCCAGATCGACACGCCTTCGTTGCGGCGGGTATATACATCGCGGGCGTTCTTGATCGCCATTTCGGCGTCCGGTGCGTGCAGGCTGCCAACGTGACGGTGGCTCATGCCGTGCTGGCCGCGAATGAAAACTTCCCACAGAGGCCATTCGTTGTTCATAGCTTGGGTCTCCTCCTAGCTGGGCACAAGGGCAGACACCGGTGGCTAAAACCGGGCTCCTCGCACAGCAGATATGTCTACGTTTGTTACTCGGCCGCGACTTTGGCGGCTGCTTTCTTGCGGGCGTGGGCCAACATGCCTTCACGCACCCAGGCACCATCGTCCCAGGCCTTGTTGCGGTCGGCCAAGCGATCGACGTTGCAGGGGCCGTTGCCCTTGATCACATCAAAGAACTCGGACCAATCGGGTTGGCTGAAGTCATAATGCCCGCGCTCTTCGTTCCATTTCAGGTTCTCGTCCGGGATAGTCAGGCCCAGGAATTCCGCCTGCGGCACGGTCTGGTCCACGAACTTCTGACGCAGTTCGTCGTTGGTGTTGATCTTGATCTTCCACGCCATCGACTGTTCCGAATGCACCGAGTCCCCGTCTGGCGGGCCGAACATCATCAGCGACGGATACCAATAGCGGTTCAGCGCATCCTGAGCCATTTTCTTCTGCGCGGGTGTACCTTCGGCGCAAGCGCGGATGGAATCGTACCCTTGACGCTGGTGGAAGCTTTCTTCCTTGCAGATGCGCACCATGGCGCGGGCGTAAGGGCCATATGATGTCCGCTGCAGCGGTACTTGGTTCATGATCGCAGCACCGTCCACCAGCCAGCCGATGGCGCCGATGTCGGCCCAATTCAGCGAGGGGTAGTTGAAGATTGACGAATACTTCATGCGGCCATCCAGCAGCATCTCGGTCATTTCATCCCGGCTAACACCCAATGTCTCGGCCGCGCAGTAAAGGTACAGACCATGGCCCGCCTCATCCTGCACTTTGGCCAGCAGGATCGCTTTACGCTCCAAAGTGGGTGCGCGTGTGACCCAGTTGCCTTCGGGCAGGGTGCCGACGATCTCGGAATGGGCGTGCTGACCGATCTGGCGGATCAGGGTCTTGCGGTATCCTTCGGGCATCCAATCCTTGGGTTCGATCCGTTCACCTGCGTCGATGCGGGCCTGAAAGGCTGCCAGCTTTTCAGGATCTTCCTGCGACGCTTCGGATTTGACCATCTGTGCATACATGGCAGTTCCCTCCTTACACTCGTTCCAGGATCAGGGCTGCGCCCTGACCGACGCCAACACACATGGTGCACAGCGCATAGCGCCCACCGGTGCGTTGCAATTGATAGGCCGCGGTCAATACCAGACGTGCGCCCGACATACCCAGCGGGTGACCGATAGAGATAGCACCACCGTTGGGGTTAACATGGGGTGCATCATCGGCCACGCCAAGCTCTCGCAGGGTGGCAAGACCCTGGCTGGCAAAGGCTTCGTTCAATTCTATCACATCCATCTGCTCGATGGTGAGCCCCGCACGTGCCAGCACCTTGCGGCAGGCAGGAACCGGACCGATGCCCATGATGCGAGGGGCAACGCCCGCCACGGACATGCCCACAACGCGCGCCATCGGCGTGAGGTTATTCTTGGCAGTTGCAGCCTCGTTCGCCATCAGGATCGCCGCCGCCCCGTCGTTGACGCCTGACGCGTTGCCTGCGGTGACCGTCTTGCCCGGACCGTTGATGCCCTTGAGACCCGAGAGCTTTTCGGCGGTTGAACTGGGGCGCGGGTGCTCGTCCGCGTCGAATATGATCGGATCGCCTTTGCGCTGCGGGATGGTGACTGTCGTGATTTCGTCTTTGAAAATCCCGGCTTCATGCGCAGCGGCCCACCGGGCCTGACTGCGCGCCGCAAAGGCGTCCTGATCAGCACGGTTTACGCCGTAATCCTCGGCCACGTTATCAGCGGTCTGAGGCATAGTATCGGTGCCGTACATTTCGTGCATCTTCTTGTTCACGAAACGCCAGCCAATGGTGGTGTCATAGACGGTGTTGGCGCGGCTGAAGGCGCTGGTGGCCTTGGGCATCACAAAGGGCGCGCGGCTCATGCTTTCGACGCCACCGGCGATAACCAAGTCATAGTCACCGGCCTTGATCCCGCGTGAAGCCATTCCAACGGCGTCCATGCCGCTGGCACACAGGCGATTTACGGTTGTACCCGGAACGTCGGTTGGCAGCCCAGCCAACAGTCCGGCCATCCGCGCCACGTTGCGGTTGCTTTCACCCGCTTGGTTGGCATCGCCAATGATCACATCATCGACGTTGGACCAGTTTACATCGGGGTTGCGTTCCATCAGGGCGGCAATTGGCAGCGCAGCAAGGTCGTCCGTCCGGACCCCGGACAGGGCTCCGCCGTATCGTCCAATTGGGGTGCGCTGTGCGTCGCAGATGAAGGCGTCCATTCAGAAAAGTCTCCACTCGTTGGCGTCACTATAAGGTGACCGCTTGGTCGGGTAATACGTGTGATTGTGATTCGCAGCAAGTGAAATGTAACACATAATTGTAAAGTTGATGATTTTAGTAACACGTTGTCGAGTGTGAAAACAAAAAACCCGCCGTCCCAAGGGCGGCGGGTTCGATGATTTCGGTGTGGATTACCGTCAAAGCTGCCCGGCCTCTTCCAGCACTTTGCGGGCCACGCGGAAGCACTCTAATGACTGCGGAACCCCGCAGTAGATGCCGATTACGTGGATTATGGCGCGAACTTCCTCTTTGCTGACACCGTTGTTCAGCGCGCCGCGGCAGTGGATCTCCCACTCGTGCATCTTGCCCAATGCACCGATCATGGCCAGATTCATCATAGAGCGTGTCTTGGGTTCGATCACGTCATCACCCCAACCAAAGCCCCAGCACCAGGCCGTCATCGCTTCTTGAAAGGGGCGGGTGAATTCATCTGCTGCGGCCAGGTTCTTTTCGACGTATTCTGCACCCAAGGTGTCTTTGCGCTGTTCCAGGCCCTTGAGGAACAGGTCTTCGTTGAACAAATCGGCCATGTAAGTCTCCGTATCGGTCTTTGCTGTTGGTCAGCCCTCAGACAGCCCGGTTTTGGGTGTAGCCTGAAAGCTTTGGTGTTTTGGGATGTCATCGGACAGGCGCAGCCATGCAACGCCATCTTCCAGTTTCACATGCGCGTCTGGGGCATAGTCTGCTTGCTCATTCAGGGTCGCGGCGTGGATGTGGATTTCACCCGGCCACTTGGCGGACCGGAAATAGAGCCGCGTGCCGCATTCGGGGCAGAACCCACGATGGGAATCCGGCGAGCTTTCGAAGTGGTTGATATCGCCGGTCCAGGTGACGGTGTCGGGTGCTAGTCCGACAAATGTGGTAAAAGGCGATGACGTGGCTTTTTGACAATCGTCGCAATGACACGACAGGCGCCTAGTCACAGGTCCGGCGGACGACCAAGTAACCGCGCCACACATGCATTTCCCCGATAGATTGGTCACATGTCACCTCCATGCACACGCCTTGTTACAGATCAACGGCCTCGCGCATCCATTGTTGCAACCTGGCAATGGAATGCTCGGACATCACCCCGCCGGATGGGTCCAGGACCAGCGGTCCAGGTCTGTAGCCCCGCGATTTAAGGCCGCGATAGACCGATTCCACAAGGTGAATGTCTTCTTCCACAGTCGTCTCACGATCTTGAACCGCAAGTTGTCGGATAACAGCGCTTTCCGATCCGCCCTCGGTGTACCAGCCACGCCAGACGGCGCAGTGATCCGTGCCCTCGGCGCGCCAGTGATAGGTGTTGAGAACATTGCCCGGGTAACACTGGAAGGAGAACATCGGCCAAAGGAACCAGGACTGATAGTCACCGGCATGGGGCACGGACATGTCGATGGGATAGGTCATCCTGTCGAGGCTCTGACACTCGGTCGTGTGACGCAGAACATAGCCGCCGCCCTCGTCGGGCTTGATGTCATAGGTCTCGGGCTTGACCACGCCTTCGGCAAAGGTGGGGTGGTTGGTGGGACAGTGATAGCATTCTGAATAGTTCTCGATGCTGACTTTCCAATTGCAGTTTTCAGGCACCTCGACCCATTCCAGCGGTTCCAGCGCGTCGATGTGGGGCACATAGGCGCGGATTTCCTCGCGCACGCCGGGATACCAGTCGTCCATCGGCGTGGCCTCGTCATCGAGATTAACGAAGATGAAGCCGTTGAACACTTCGGTGCGCACCGATGTCAGACAGATGGCCGAGCGGTCAAATCCCGGTACCGACTTGATGTTGGGCCCTGCGCGCAGCTCGCCCGACAGCTCGTAGGTCCACGAGTGATAGGGACAGACCACGACGCGCGTGTTTCCCGCACCCGTGACCATTTCATGGGCACGATGCTGGCACACGTTATAGAAGGTGCGGATTTCGCCATCACGCCCCCGGATACAGAACAGGCTTTCATCCGCGATTTCAAAAGCAAAGTAGTCCCCGATCTCGCGCACCTGCGCGATGTGGCCCGCGAACTGCCATGTCCGGGCCAACAGACCCCGCAGTTCCTGCTCGAAAATCGCAGGATCGGTATAATAGCGCGCGTCCAGAGACTGCGTCAGGGGTGCGTTCATTCAGGCTCCTCCGCATATAGGCCCAATTGATGGCGACGACGATGAAACCGCTCGACCCGTTCGACAATCTCGTCACTGGAAACGGCCACGACAAAGGACAGCAGGGTTTCCAGCAAAGCGATGGTCGACACGGACGAGGGGAAGAATTGCGGGGTATCGGCGGCGACAACAAAGCCGTGATTGGCGTTCAGGATCACCGGGCTTGCCGGGCTGTCCGACAGCCCCACGACGGTCATGCCTTGCTCGCGCGCCAGTTTGATCGCCTCGATTACCTCGGTGCGATAGGGATGGCAGGTTATGGCGATTAATACGTCCTGCTCGTCGGCCCACGCCAGATCATCAATTGCGGTGGACCCTGGTCGCGGGATCGCGTGAAACTGCTTCATGCCGGTCGAGGCAAGATAGGTGAAATTGCGCGCGTTTGAATTGTTGACGCCGACGCCCAATGTGAAAACTTGCCGTGAATTCCATATGTCTGTCGCTGCGGCTTGCAGCGATTCAGGGCTGATACCGCCAAAGGTCTCTTCGATGTTTCTGATTGCAGCGCCAACCATGTCGGCATACAGCCCGCCCAGTTCGCCCGACTTGCCAATGTCCTGCAACCAGCGGGCGCGATCAGGAAAGGATACAGCCCCCCGCCTGATCGCATCGCGGAAGGGCGCGCGGAAATCCTCGTACCCATCAAAGCCCACCTGCCGGGCCATCCGCACAAAGGTGTTTGGCTTCACATTGGCGGCCTCGGCAATCTCGCGCACGGTCGAAACCCCCACATCTGTGGGGTTTTCCAGCACGTAACGCGCGGCTTTCTGCGCCTCAGGCGTCAAGGCGTCCCATTCCTTGGTCAGGCGGTCGAGAACGATTGATGATACATTTGTTTCATTCATGATTGACGATGGTACAAATGTGGAATTAGCCTGTCGAGCAGAATCGTGATGCATGAAGTGGAAAAATCATGTCCGAGAATAAACTGCCGTCGCATGCCCGAGTTGTCATCGTAGGCGGCGGTGTCATGGGGGTGGGTCTTGCCTATCACCTGGCGCACGAAGGCTGGAGCGATGTCGTCTTGCTGGAAAAGGGCGAGCTCACGTCCGGCTCGACCTGGCACGCAGCAGGGCAGATCACCCATTCAACCAGTTCGTTCGGGCTGGGCAAATGCGTGGACTACAACATCGGGCTCTATTCCGGCGCGTTGGAGGCCGAGACCGGGCAGGCGGTGACATGGCACGGCTGCGGGTCGTTCCGGCTGGCCTATACCGAAGACGAGATGGACTGGCTCCGCCACACCCTGTCCGTGGGGCGGTCGCTGGGGTTCAACATCGAACTTGTTGGGCCGGAGAAGGTAGCCGAGCTGCATCCGTTCTACAACCTCGACGGTGTTCTGGGCGCGCTGCACACGCCGGATGACGGACACGTTGACCCGACCAATGTGACAATGGCCATGGCAGCAGGTGCACGTGCGCTGGGCGTCAAGATCATCCGCCGCTGCCGCGCCACCAACATCACCCAGGCTAACTCGGGCGAATGGATGGTTGAAAGCGAACAGGGCACCATCACCTGCGAGCATGTGGTGAATGCGGGCGGCACCTATGCCCGCCAGATGGGCGAATGGTCCGGCCTGCAATTGCCCATGACCTCGATGACGCACCATTATTTCGTCACCGACCCGGTGCCCGAGTTCGCGGGGCTGGACAAGGAACTCCCCGTCATCCGCGACGACAAAAAGGTTTCGGGTTACATCCGGATGGAGCAGAAGCGCGGCCTGATCGGCATCTATGAAAAGGCCAATCCCAACGCAGTCTGGCTGGATGAATGCCCGTGGGATTACGAGAACTGGCTTTTCGATGCCGACTATGACCGCGTCATGCCCTGGCTCGAGGAAAGCCTGAACCGCATGCCGATCTTTGCCGAGCTGGGGATTTCCCGCGACGTGCACGGCGCCATCTCGCACCCGCCGGATGGAAACCCGCTGATTGGTCCTGCGCCAGGCGTGCGCAACTATTGGTGCTGCTGTGGTACACAGATCGGCATCGGCTGGGGCCCCGGCCTGACGCGCGAGTTGGCGCGCTGGATGGTGCACGGCTCTGCCGACATATCTATACGCGAATATGATCCTCGCCGCTTTGGCAACTATGCCAACAAGGATTGGCAGGTCACCAAGGCCAAGGAAGATTACTGCCTGCGCCACGAAATCCCATTCCCGCATTTCAACCGACTTGCAGGGCGACCGATCAAGCCCTCGCCGCTGTATGAGCGGCTCAAGGACAAGGGCGCGGTCTACGAAGAGGTCTTTGGCCACGAACGCCCCCGCTGGTTTGCGCGGGATGGCGTGGAGCAGCGCGACCACTACTCGTTCAAGCGTAACGACGTGCACAACATCGTCGCAAGCGAATGCAAGGCCGTGCGCGAGGCGGTGGGCATCATGGACATCTCGGCCTTTACCAAGGTCGAAGTTGCGGGCCCGGACGCCGAAGCATTGCTCGACCGGCTGACAGCCAACCGCCTGCCGCAAAAGGTGGGGGGGATTGCACTGACCCACATGCTCAACCGCCGGGGTCGGATCGAGCTGGAAACCACAGTCGTGAAGCTGGACAAGGGGCGGTACTACCTCGTCTGCGCCGCCTTCTTTGAACAGCGCCTGCTGGATCATTTGGAACAGCAGCGTGACGGAGAAAATGCCGAGATCATCCTGCGCTCCAACGATTGGGCTGCCCTGTCACTCAACGGCCCCGCCGCCCGCGACGTGCTGGCCGCCTGCACCGATGCAGACCTGACGAACGCCGGGTTCAAATGGCTCACCGCGCAGGAAATTGAGGTCGCAGGTCACAAAATTTGGGCCTTCCGTATGTCTTATGCGGGTGAGCTGGGGTGGGAACTGCACATCCCCCGCGACAGCACACTGGCCGTCTACGATGCGCTTTGGGCCACTGGCGAGGCGCATGGCATAACCGACTACGGGTCCTTCGCGATGAACGCCCTGCGGATGGAGAAGGGGTTCAAGGGGGCTGGCGAATTGACCAATGAGGTCACCTTGGCCGAGGCCGACGTGCTGCGCTTTGCGCGCCAGAACAAGGACTATCTGGGCAAGGACAAGACGCTCAACACCGATCTGCCTTGGGTCTGCGCCTATCTCGAGATTGAACCCGACGGCGTCGAAGACGGCCATGGCGGTGAGGCCGTAATGCTGAACGGTCAGGTGGTCGGCTCGACCGCGTCGGTGGCTTATGGCCACACGGTCGGTAAGATCCTGGCCTTCGCCTACATCAAACCCCACGCCAACCAACCCGGCACCGAGGTCGAGGTTATCATCGCAGGCAACCCCCGCAAGGGCCGCATCCTGGGCGAACCGGCCTACGACCCGCAAAGCCTGCTGCCCCGCACCGACGCCACCAAGGCGGCCGCAGAATGACCAAAGCTCTTCTTTTTGTTCCAAATACGGCGGAGGGAGCCGAAGGCGGGGGGCAGCGCCCCCTCTCACCTTGAAAGGAAACCTTACATGACCATTCCCGCAACGATGAAGGCCATGGTTCTGACCGGCCACGGCGATCTGGACAAGTACGAGTGGCACGAGGATTGGCCCACGCCCCAGGCCGGGCCGATGGAGGTGGTGATCAAGGTCGGCGCCTGCGGTCTCAACAACACCGACGTGAATACCCGCACGGGTTGGTACTCCAAGGCGGTGGACGAGGCCACAACCGGCAGCTCCTATGGCGAAGTCGACGACGAGGACAGCACTTGGGGCGGCGCGCCGCTTACCTTTCCCCGCATCCAAGGCGCGGATGCAGTCGGCGAGGTTGTGGCGGTCGGCGAGGGCGCTGATCCGGACCTCATTGGCAAACGCGTCATGGTCGCAGGCTGGTTGCGGGATTGGGACGAACCGATGAACCGCGATAAGGCAGGCTACTTCGGCTCTGAATGCGACGGTGGTTATGCCGAATACACCAAAGCCGACGTGCGTGGCATTGCCCCTATCGACTGTGACCTCAGCGACGCCGAGTTGGCGACATTCGCCTGCTCCTATGTCACCGCCGAAGGCATGATGGACCGCGCCAATGTCGGGGCAGGAGACACGGTGCTGATCCCGGGGGCATCCGGCGGCGTGGGCGGCGCGCTAATCCAGCTGGCCAAATTGCGCGGCGCGCGTGCCATCGCAATGGCGTCTGAGGCCAAACATTCCGAGGTCGCCGAGTTGGGTCCGGACGTGATCCTCCCGCGGAGCCCCGAAAACCTGCGCAAGGCGCTCAAAGGTGAGAAGGTCACGGTGGTTGCAGATGTGGTCGGGGGCGACAACTGGCCCAAACTGATCGACATCCTTGAACGCGGCGGGCGCTATACCTGTTCGGGCGCGATCGCTGGCCCCATGGTCGAGCTTGACCTGCGTACGTTCTACCTGCGTGATCTGACCTTTGTGGGCTCGACCGTGAACCGGCCCGAAAACTTCACTGATGTCGCGAAATACATAGAGGATGGCAAGATCAAGCCAGCTTTGGCCGCGACCTATCCGCTTAATCAGCTACGAGAGGCCCAGCAGGCCTTTATCGACAAAGCCCACACCGGAAACATCGTAGTGATCCCATGACCCTCGACGCAGTCCTCGAAGCCGCCCGGCAATTGCACAACCTTCACCCCGATCTGAACGGGTTCGCCCCCTGGCCAGATGATCTAACCCCATCCGGCTTGCAACCGCGCGCTGTCCCCGCCACCGACCTTGTGGCGAACTTGGCCCTACCGGGAACCCCTCAGACGGACGCCTTGGTTCAGGCGGTCAAGGCGGCCACGCATCTGGCAAGCTGGAAACGCACCTACACCGAGGAAGAAGTCGGCACCGATTTCCGCAACCGTTATGGCTATTTCGAGCTCTTCGGCCCCACGGGTCATTTCCACTCAACCCAGTTGCGCGGCTACATCGGCTATTGGGGCGAGCGGCTGAGCTATGACTGGCACAGCCACGAGGCTGAGGAACTCTACCTCAGCATCGCCGGCGAGGCGACATTCTACGCGGATGAGGATGAGGCCAGCTTCCAAGCAGGCCAAACCCGTGCACACACCAGCTGGCAAAGCCACGCCATGGTGACCAACGGCCACCCCATCCTGACCTTCGTGCTTTGGCGCGGGGCAGGCATGGCCGATCTGCCGAAGATGGACGCCGCATGAAAATTACCCGCATCCGCATCTTTCAGATGGACCTTCCTTACGTAGGCGGGGCTTACGTCTGGGGCGCGGGCAATGCGATCAAGTCCGCACGCGCGTCGGTCGTTGTGATCGACACAGATGCGGGGTTGCAAGGCTGTGGTGAGTTCACACCTTGTGGCGAGAACTATATGGTTGCGCACTCCGAAGGGGTGCCCGCGCTTTCCCGACTGGTCGCGCCGCATCTGCTGGGCGAGGACCCTTGCAACGTGGCCCGGATAGAGCAGGTCATGGATCATCTGGTGCAGGGGCACGGCTATGCCAAAGCACCTTTTGACGCGGCCTGTTGGGACATTCTGGCACAATCCCTGAGCGCGCCGCTTTGGGCGGTCTGGGGTGGCAAGCTGACCGATGGCGCGCCGATGTACCGTGTGGCCCCGCAGAAAGGCACCAACGAGACCATCGCCGAGATGGAGGGCTATCGCGCCCAAGGGTATCGCCAGTTTCAGATCAAAGTGGGCGGCGATTGGGCCGCCGACATCGACCGTATCCGTGCGACCGTGCCACTGTTGAAACCGGGTGAAAAGGCGATGGCCGATGCCAATCAGGGCTGGCGCGTTGATAATGCGATACGCGTGGCCCGAGCCACGCATGACTTGGATTACATCCTGGAACAACCCTGCCGCACCTACGCTGAATGCCTCCAGGTGCGCGCCCAGACCGACCTGCCGATGAAGCTGGATGAATGCGTGACCGGCATGGCTGTGGCGCAGCAGATCGTGGCGGATCGTGCGGCAGAGCTTGTGTGTCTCAAGATCTCAAACCTTGGTGGGTTGTCCAAAGCCCGCCGTGTGCGCGATTACCTTGTCGAGAACCGAATTCCGGTTGTGGCCGAAGACACTTGGGGCGGAGAGATTACCAGCGCTGCTCTTGCACATTTCGCGGCCACCACGCCGACCGAGTATCTGCACAACACCACCGATCTGATGAACTACAACACCCGATCAACCGGCATCGGCGGGCCAGAGGCACGCGACGGCAAGCTGTACGCCACAAACACGCCGGGGCTTGGTGTTGCCGTTGATTTCGATAGTCTCGGCACCCCGGTAGAGGAGTTTGTCCAATGACAGAGCAAGCCAAAGCCACACAGATGATCGACGACAACCGGGTTCGGGTCACTCGGTTCGATTTCGCGCCCGGCGCAGAAACCGGCTGGCACCGCCATGCCATGGATTACGTCATCACCGCTGTCACCGACTGTCACATGCGGCTGGAACTGCCCGACGGCACGACAAACGAAGTTACTGTCCCTGCAGGCACCTCATATCGACGCGACGAAGGTGTCGAACACAATGTCATCAACGCCTCGGATCAGCCGATGAGCTTTGTTGAAGTGGAATTGAAATGAAAATCACCCGCATCACGGTCTATCACGTCGATTTGCCGCTCGAGCATCCTTATTGGCTCTCAGGCGGGCGGCTCAAGTTCGAAGTTTTGGATGCAACGCTCGTCAAGCTTGAAACGGACGAAGGTCTGATTGGCTGGGGCGAGGGAACACCCTGGGGGCACACCTACGTTCCCGCACATGGTCCCGGCATCCGCGCTGGGATCGAAACCATGGCACCCTTCATCCTCGGGCTCGATCCGCGCCGGGTGCTGGATGTCGAACGCGCGATGGATCTGGCGTTGCCGGGACACCTTTATGCCAAGTCCCCCATCGACATGGCCTGCTGGGACATCGCGGGGCAGGCGGCGGGCCAGCCGATTGCGGATCTGATGGGCGGTGGCTCGCGCACTCCACGCCCAATTGCATCGTCTGTTGGGGCCAAGACGGCGCAGGAAACCCGCGCCGTTGTCGACCGCTACCGCCAGCGCGGCTATGTCGCTCATTCGGTCAAGATAGGCGGCGACGTGGAACGCGACATCGAACGCGTCCGCGACATGGAAGACATCCGCCGCCCTGGCGAGGTCGTGCTCTATGACGTGAACCGAGGCTGGACCCGGCAGCAAGCTCTGCGCGTGATGCGTGCGACCGAAGATTTGCATGTGATGTTCGAGCAACCCGGTGAAACCCTCGACGACATCGCCGCCATCCGCCCGTTGCATTCAGCCCCGGTCAGTGTCGACGAAAGCCTCGTTACCCTGCAAGACGCCGCGCGCATCGCCCGCGATGGTTTGGCCGAAGTCTTTGGCATCAAACTCAACCGTGTCGGCGGCCTGACCAAAGCTGCCCGTATGCGCGACATTGCCCTTGCGCACGGCATCGACATGTTCGTCATGGCCACCGGTGGTTCGGTTCTGGCCGATACCGAGGCGCTGCATTTGGCCGCTACCATCCCCGACGCCAACTGCCACGCGGTCTGGGCCTGTCAGGATATGCTCACCGTGGACATTGCCAGTGGCCGTGGCCCCCGCAACATCGACGGACATTTGCACTTACCCGAAGCCCCTGGCCTTGGCGTTCATCCGGACGAAGACGCCCTGAGCGATCCGGTCGCGGTCTACACCCCATGAAACTCACGCGCATCTCTGTGTGGCACGTGCCGCTCACCAGTCACACCGCTTACTACATGGCCGAGGGTAAATCCTGCGACACGGTCGAGACGGTGGTTGTTGCGCTGGAAACCGACACCGGCCTAACCGGGTGGGGAGAGGTCTGCCCGATCCCCCACTACCTACCTGCCTACGCGCGAGGCGTGGCGCCCGCTGTGCAAGAGATGGCCCCGGTGCTGCTCGGCGCGAACCCGGTTGGCCCTGAGGCGCTGATGGCCAAACTCGACAAACATCTGCAGGGCCACGTCTATGCCAAGTCCGCACTGGATATCGCGCTGTGGGATCTGACCGGGCAGGCCGCGAACCTGCCGCTGCATGCGCTTCTGGGCGGGCGCCGGGCCGAGTCGATGCCACTTTATCATTCGATCACCTGCATCGCCCCGGATGAAATGGCCCGTATTGCCCAGACCGCCTATCAAACAGGGATACGCCAGTTCCAAGTCAAGCTTGGTGCCGATGCCGATTGGCAGGCCGATGTCGCCCGCTTGCGCAAAGTACGCGACGCGGTAGGAGACGGACCGCTGGTCTATGGCGACTGGAATTGCGGCGCCACGTCGCTCGACGCCACCCGCGTTGGCCGTGCCGTGGCCGATCTGGACATCATGCTGGAACAACCCTGCGCCAACATCGAAGATTGCGCCCGTGTCCGCGCCGCAACTGGCTTGCCGATGAAGCTCGATGAAAGCGCCCATGACACGGCTAGCCTGCTCGCAGGCCATGCCCAGGGATGCATGGACGCCGTGGCGCTAAAGTTGTCGAAATTCGGCGGGCTGTCCGCCACCTGTCGCGCCCGCGACCTGTGTC
The DNA here is from genome assembly GCF_900537075.1 of Tropicibacter sp. Alg240-R139. Lineage (GTDB taxonomy): Bacteria > Pseudomonadota > Alphaproteobacteria > Rhodobacterales > Rhodobacteraceae > Falsiruegeria. The sequence goes on along the minus strand of NZ_UNRA01000007.1, from coordinate 113,435 downwards.
TGCATTTGGGGGCCAAGATGTGCATCGAAGACACTTGGGGCTCGGACATCACCACAGCAGCGCTATTACACCTGGGCGCCTCAACCGATCCGGCACGCGTTTTGAACGTCTGCGACCTGTCAGGCTACGTCGCCCCACGGCTCGCTCCTGATGGCCCGATACGCAATCAGGGGCGGATTGCACCGCCAGACGGGCCGGGACTTGGCATTCGACCTGACAAAAATGTGCTCGGCCCGCCCGATCTCGTTCTTGACTGATTTTTGACTTTCTGGTCAAAATTTATCCACCCAAGGAAATCCCCTACGGCAAAGGATCACTGCAATGGACAAAGTCCTCTCACAAGCCGATTGGTTCGAGCGCGCCCAATCCGTCCTTCCAGGCGGCGGATTTGGCAACTTTGACCCGACTATGTTCATTCGCGACGGTATAGGCAGCCGAGTCTGGGATGAAAACGGCAAGGAATACGTCGACTTTCTGATCGGCTCTGGTCCAATGCTGCTGGGCCACGGCCACCCCGAAGTGCTCGAAGCAGTCGTCGAACAGCTCCCCAAGGGGATGACGTTTTTTGCCAACAACGCCGCAGGGGTCGAATTGGCCGAAGAGATCTGCCGCGCGGTGCCATGTGCCGATCAGATCCGCTATGTTTCGTCCGGGGGCGAGGCTGATATGTATGCCATCCGCCTGGCCCGCGCCTTCACGGGCCGCGACAAGATCGTGAAATTTGAGGGTGGGTATCACGGCATGAGCGCCGAGGCGCAGATGTCGCTGGCGCCATCCCGCATGGTCAACTTTCCGCAGGCGGTGCCGGATAGCGCGGGTATCCCTGAAAGCGTTCGGGCTGAAATGCTGATCGCACCCTTTAACGACCCTGATTACATCCGCTCGCTGTTGGCCGAACATGGGGACCAGGTGGCTGCAATCATTGTCGAACCACTGCAACGGATCATACCGCCGATGCCCGGCTTCCTGCAGCTGCTGCGGGAAGAGGCCGACAAATACGGCATCGTTCTGATCTTTGACGAGGTGGTGACAGGCTTCCGTTTTTCTTACGGCGGGGCGCAGGAGCTTTATGGGGTCACACCCGATGTGGCGACTTTGGGCAAGGTCATCGGTGGCGGCTTCCCGCTGGCGGCGATCGCAGGGCGTGCCAACATCATGGCGCATTTCGACAAGGCGGCTGTTGGGGCAGACAAATGGTTGATGCAACTGGGCACCCTGTCAGGCAACCCAGTGGCGGCCGTTGCGGGTCTCAAAACGATGGAGGTGCTGCGCCGTGATGGCGCCTATGACCAACTGCGCGCCAATGGTCAGCGGCTGATGGACATGGCGGGTACAGCCTTGTCGGCTCGAGGAATCGCACATCAGATCGTGGGTGATCCAACGCTGTTCGAGATCGTCTTCGCCGAGAGCCAGCCACGCGACTATCGCGATGTGTTCAACTCGGACTCAGCCAAAGCGGCCACATTCAACGCAGTCCTGATGCAAGAGGGCATCTTCAAGGCATCAGGCAAGACTTATCCGTCTTTGGCCCTGACCGAGGCCGACTTTGAGCTAACACATCGGGCATATGAAGTCGCAGCCGCATCACTGGTTTAAGAAACGGTTGGGGTTCATCAAGATCCCACCCGCTTAGAATGCCTGGCCGATAACCTGACGGATGATATCTTCTCGTTTGATTCCTCGTGCATCTAGTTCTGCATCGCTTAAGTTGGACAGCACTTGGATGCGGTGCACTTTTGCATTTGCTGCGCCGATATGAGCCAGGGCGTTCCAGATGCCGATAAAAACGTCAGCGACGGCGCCAAGAATCGAAAGAACGGTGTGCGAGCGTGAGGCGGTTACAGCCATTTTCAATAATCTCCCGGTACAGGTTTCGGTTGATCGACATTTATGCTGCGCTTGCAGCATTGAGTAGGGGCGACCTTGGAATATCTGATGTGCGCCGCACGCAAGGGTGCATTTTCGGTTCATGTTTCCCGGGTGAAAGGTCGGCCAAGGTCGGGGGTGAGGCACGCGATGAGGTCTTTGGGGCACCGGGTAGGTGGTATTGCCAAATGCACGACATCTGACCCGGTGCCTTGGTCCGTGAAACACCACCAACAGCCCTTGCGTTTTGGCGCTCATCTCCGCAGGATGCAGCGCAAAGAAATGGGGCACAAGGACCTGAGCAGTGACTGACACGCAAACCGTTGCCGCAGAATGCCTGGGCGTCAAAGTGCCCATGACACGGTTTCTGCACGAAAAACGCATCGAGCGGATCAAGGCCGCCCGCTACGAGGGTCAAGAGATCGAAGGCTCGCTTCATGTAGTAACGCCTGACGATACGGTTCTGGAAATCGGCGCGGGCATCGGTCTGGTGGGCGCGGTCATTGCTCACAACGCCAAGCCCAAGGCTATCCATTCGTTCGAGGCAAATCCCGAACTCTTGGATGCCATCAACGAGCTTTATATACTCAACAATCTGCAAGACCTCATTTCGGTAAACAACCAAGTGCTGATCAGCGCCGAAGACCGCCCCGAATCTCTGCAATTTCACATTCGCACCAGCTATCTCGGGTCTTCTCTTTTGAACCCTGGCAACCGTCCGTCCAATGTAGTGGACGTGCCGACGGCCTCGTTCGCAACAGTTTGCGACGCGCTTGAACCGACCGTTCTGGTGATGGACATCGAAGGGGGCGAGCTGGAACTGTTGCGCCACGCCGATCTGTCCTGTTTCCGTGGGGTGGTGCTGGAATTCCACCCCGAGGCCTATGGTGTCGAAGGCATGCGGGAATGCAAGACCATCTTGACTGACGCCGGGTTCGAACGCGTCGATGAAAAATCCACGCGTACCGTCTGGACCTGCGTGCGCCCCGAAGGCTGACAACCTGCGGTAAGGTCCGGGCGCGCCTCCGAACCCATCTCCAACCTTACGTCGTTTCGGCGAATTCTCCTTGATCTTGGGATCAGGGCGGACCACCCTCTTGTTTGCAAAACGGTGTTTCGCAAGATGAAATGACTGCCGAACATGTCACGATGAAAGAACCCGACAGTGGCAAAATCAGCCGCAGCGGGGATATGTTCGGCCCAGAGAAGTTGGCGCGTCGCATTTATCCGACGCGCATACTGTCAAAGGGGAGTGGATGCCGATGTCAGAGGCAATTGGATACGAACTGATCGGGGATATTGCGGTGTTGTCCGCTCAAAATCCGCCGGTGAATGCTTTGGGGTTGGAAGTGCGCCAGGGGCTGGTCGACGGCATGGCCCGAGCCGAGGCCGACGGTGCCAAGGCGGTGTTGATCTATGGCGAAGGGCGCACTTATTTTGCTGGTGCCGATATTCGCGAATTTGGCAAGCCGCCGTCCGAGCCATTTTTGCCCAATGTCTGCTCACGCATCGAATCTTCGCCGCTGATCGTCGTTTCAGCCCTGCACGGTACTGCCTTGGGCGGCGGGCTCGAGGTCGCTTTGGGCTGTCACTATCGTATCGCGGTACCGTCTGCACGTGTGGGCCTGCCCGAAGTGCTGATTGGTATCATGCCAGGGGCAGGTGGGTCGCAACGATTGCCGCGATTGATCGGTGTGGATGCATCCGTAGACATCATAACCTCAGGCCGTCAGGTTGGTGCGAAAGAAGCGCTGAAACTTGGCATTGTCGACCGTGTTGAAGAAGGCTCTCCGCGTGAAATCGGCTTGGCCTACGCGCGCCAGTTGATCGACAGTGGCGCGCCCCGTCGGGCCATCAGCGAAATGCATGGACCCAAGGCGGTCGATTTCGATGCTCTTTATGACGTGGTGCTGAAGAAAAGCCGAGGCAAGATCGCACCCGCGACTGCGGTTCGTGGTATTCAGGCCAGTTGTGAGTTGCCGTTTGTCCAAGGCATGCACCGCGAACGCGAACTGTTCATGGAACTCATGGCCTCGGATCAACGCCAGGGCATGATCCATGCCTTCTTTTCCGAACGCGCCGTCGGCAAACTGCCAGAACTCAAGGGCGCCAAGCCCCGCGATCTGAATGCCATCGGCGTGATTGGTGGCGGCACAATGGGTGCAGGTATTGCAACGGCTGCGCTGCTGTCCGGGTTGTCAGTGGTTCTGATGGAAATGTCGTCCGAGGCTGCCGAAGCCGCCAAGAACCGGATAGAGGGCAACTTGGGTGGTGCACTGAAACGCGGCAAGCTCAACCCAGCCCAATTCGAGGAGCTGACTACCAAAGCGTTGACCCTGTCGACTAACTACGCCGCGCTTGGCGACGTTGATCTGGTGATTGAGGCCGTGTTCGAGGACATGGATGTCAAGAAAAAGGTGTTCACCCAACTTGATGCCGTCTGCAAGCCGGGTGCAATTCTTGCGTCGAACACCTCGTATCTCGACATCGATGAAATCGCGGCCTGTACCAGCCGACCGGCCGATGTGATCGGACTGCACTTCTTCTCGCCAGCCCATGTGATGAAGCTGCTCGAAGTGGTAGTGGCCGATGCGACTGCGCCTGATGTAGTGGCCACGGGATTTGCGCTCGGTGCCCGGATGCGCAAGATCTCGGTTCGGGCCGGGGTTTGCGATGGGTTCATCGGTAACCGGATTTTGTCGACCTATCGGACATGTGCTGATCACATGATATTGGATGGGGCATCGCCTTACCAGATAGACAAAGTGCTGACAGACTTTGGCTTTGCCATGGGGCCTTTTGCCGTGGCCGACCTGGCCGGGTTGGATATCGGGTGGTCGGTGCGCAAACGCAAACGGGCCGAGGGCTTGGATTCGCGTGTACGCGACAGCTCTTATGCCGACAAGATCTGCGAACAGGGCCATTTCGGACAAAAGACCGGTAAGGGATATTACATCTATGACGCCGGTAAGCGGGCTGGGGTGCCCAACCCGGATGTGATGCCGATGATCGCGTCAGAACGGTTGATCAAAGGGATCACGGCGCGTGAATTCACTGACGAAGAGATCGTGCGTCGTTACATGGCTGCCATGGTCAACGAGGCGGCTAAAGTGGTGGGCGAAGGCATCGCCCGGCGTCCGCTCGATGTGGATGTGACACTGCTCTATGGTTACGGCTTTCCACGCTATCGCGGCGGACCACTGAAATGGGCTGACATGGTCGGATTGCCCCAGCTGTTGGCGGATATTCAAGAGTGGTCCAAGGAAGACGACTATTTCTGGCAGCCCGCCCCACTTCTCGAAAAACTCGTGGCCGAGGGCCGCACCTTTGATGATCTGAATAAGGAAGCTGCACAATGAAACAGGCTGTAATCGTATCCACCGCCCGCACTGGGCTGGCGAAGTCCTTTCGGGGATCGTTCAACATGACTCATGGCGCAAGCATGGGCGGGCATGCCGTTCAAGCCGCTATCGAGCGCGCTGGCCTTCAGGGTTCGGACATCGAGGATTGCGTGATTGGCTGTGGCCTGCCTGAGGGCGAAACCGGCGGCAACATCGGCCGCCAGATCGCAATCCGCGCAGGCTTGCCGGTGACAGTATCCGGTATGACCGTGAACCGCTTTTGCTCGTCCGGCTTGCAGGCTATCGCGCAGGCTGCAAACGCGATCACGCAAGAAGGCGCTGGCCCGATGGTTGCGGGCGGAGTCGAGAGCATTTCACTGGTGCAGTCGAAAATGCGCCCCGCGCCGGACCCTTGGGTCCTGGAGCACAAGCCTGCAGTCTATATGTCCATGATCGAGACGGCGGACATCGTGGCCGAGCGTTATGGGCTGAGCCGTGAATATCAGGACGAATATTCTTTGCGCAGCCAGCAACGGATCGCAGCGGCGCAAGAGGCAGGCAAGTTTGCGGATGAGATCGTGCCGATGACCACCACGATGGCGGTCAAGGACCGTGAAACTGGTGAGATTTCGCAGAAAGAAGTCGTTGTAGATCGGGATGAATGCAACAGACCGGCAACGACGATAGAGGGGCTGTCAGGGCTGGACCCAATACGCGGACCTGAAAAAGCGATCACTGCGGGTAACGCCTCGCAATTGAGCGACGGCGCGGCGGCGGTTGTGCTGATGGAAGCGGCCGAGGCAGAGAAGCGCGGTCTGACGCCATTGGGTGCATTCAAGGGCTTTGCGATCGCAGGCTGTGAGCCCGATGAAATGGGCATCGGCCCTGTCTTTGCCGTACCTCGTCTGCTGGAGCGTCATGGGCTGAAGGTTGACGACATCGACCTATGGGAACTGAACGAAGCTTTTGCGAGCCAGTGCCTCTATTCCCGCGACCGTCTGGGGATCGACCCGGAGAAGTACAACGTCAATGGCGGCTCGATCGCGATTGGTCACCCCTATGGCATGACCGGTGCACGGATGACCGGGCATTTGATGCTGGAAGGCAAGCGGCGCGGTGCCAAGCTGGGTGTGGTGACCATGTGCATCGGCGGCGGCATGGGCGCGGCCGGCTTGTTCGAGATTTATTGACGGTAAGGGCCTTTGTCCGGGCCATCGAGGCCCGGACAAAGGCGGCCCAGCACGGGGTGCCGGGCAATTGCACCTAGCCGCAGATGTTTAGGGAGAAAGACCGGGTATGGATCTGAGTTACACAAAAGAGGAACAGGCGTTCCGCGAAGAGGTGCGAACGTTTCTGGAGGAAAAGCTGCCCAAGAGCATGTCAGACAAGGTCCGCCGGGGGGAGCACATCGGTAAGGAAGGTCATGAGCTGTGGCATTCCATCCTGAACGAACAAGGCTGGCTGTCGTTCAATTGGCCAAAGGAGTTTGGCGGGGCCGAATGGAACGCTGTGCAACGCCATATCTTCGAAGATCAATGTGCTGCGGCCTACGCGCCACGCATCGTGCCCTTTGGCCTGTCGATGCTGGCTCCGGTGCTGCAAAAGTTCGGATCGAAAGAACAGCAGGATCATTATCTGCCCCGTATCCTGGATGGCACCGACTGGTGGTGTCAGGGCTATTCCGAACCCGGCGCGGGATCGGATCTGGCGTCGCTCAAGACCAGGGCCGTGCGAGAGGGGGACCATTACGTGGTCAATGGGCAAAAGACCTGGACCACTTTGGGACAATACGCCGATTGGATTTTCTGCCTTGTGCGCACCGATCCGGATGCAAAGCAGCAAGAAGGCATATCATTCCTGCTCATTGACATGAACACACCCGGGATCGAGGTGCGACCCATCGTTTTGCTCGATGGCACGCCCGAAGTGAACGAGGTGTTTTTTGACAACGTCCGTGTGCCGGTTGAAAACCTGGTGGGCGAGGAGAACAAGGGCTGGACCTATGCCAAGTATCTGCTGACCCATGAACGCACCGGGATTGCTGGCGTCGGCTTTAGTCGTGCTGGTCTGGACGCGGTGAAACGTGTGGCCCGTCAAGAAAGCGCAAATGGCCGCCCGCTGATTGAGAACCCGCATTTTGCAGCACGACTGGCGCAGGTCGAGATTGATTTGATGGCCATGTCCACAACCAATCTGCGTATCATCAGTCAGGCGGCGGCCGGAGCAGCACCGGGTGTCGAAAGCTCGATGCTCAAGGTCAAGGGCACCATCATCCGGCAGGAAATCAATGATCTGGCGCGCCGCGCGGTAGGGCCATACGCGATGCCGTTTGCGTCCGAGGCAGTCGAGGGGGACAATGATCCTGTCGGGCCTGAGTATGCCGGCCCCGTCGCAGCGCAGTATTTTAACAATCGCAAACTGTCGATCTTTGGTGGATCGAACGAGATCCAGCGCGGGATCATCGCCAAAGTAAAGATGGGGGGCTGAAGGATATGGATTTCAATCTGACCGAAGAGCGGCAGATGCTACAGGACACGCTGAGGCGCTATCTGTCCGAGCGTTACACCACAACCAAGCGCAATGCGATTATCGACAGTGACGCAGGGCACAGCGATGAGATTTGGGGCGAACTGGCGGAACTGGGCGTTATAGGCGCGCTGTTCACCGAAGAGCAGGGCGGGTTCGGTGGCGCGGGCTTTGACATCTCGACGGTGTTCGAAGAGCTGGGCCGCGCCGGTGTGGTCGAGCCGTTCCTGGATACCGCCATTTTGGGTGGCGGGCTGATCGCAGCCCTTGGCGACGATGCACAACATGGGCTGGTAGAAGAGGTGATTGGTGGCGGCCTACATCTGGCACTGGCTCATGGCGAACCGGCCAGCCGCTATGACTTGAGCCGGGTGGAAACCACAGCCAAAGTCGATGGCGGCGAGATCGTGATCGAAGGCCGCAAGGCTGTTGTCATCAATGCTGAAGCAGCCGGTTTTCTGATCGTCTCTGCTCGCGAGGGCGGGGGGCCGTTTAGCCTGGATGGCATCTCGTTGTTCCTGGTGCCTGCCGATGCCGATGGCCTGACGATGCAGGGTTATCCGATGATGAGCGGGGGTCGTGCGGCGGAGGTGACATTGGACAATGTGCGTGTGCCGACGTCAGCCCGACTTGGGGCCGAAGGCGTAGGGTTCGAGGCGCTCGCAGATGTCGTTGCGCGGGCCAACGTCGCTTTAGCAGCCGAGGCCATGGGCGCGATGGAGAGCGCTACGGAACTCACCCGCGAATACCTGATGACGCGCAAGCAGTTTGGCCGTCCGATCGGGACGTTCCAGGCGTTGGCGCATCGGTTCTCGGACTTGCTGATCGAGTTGGAACAGGCACGTTCGGCTGTCACCAATGCGGCGGGTCACCTGGACAGCGACGACCGTGACCGCCAGATCGCCGCCGCGCGCAACCTGATTGCCCGTACTGGCCGATTGGTGGCCGAAGAGGCGATTCAGATGCATGGTGGCATCGCTATGACGCAAGAGTACGAACTCGCCCATATTGCCAAGCGGATTGTCATGACCGACCATCGCTTTGGCGACGCGGATTATCATCTGGAGCGGTTTATTGGACTCAGCGCAGCATAGCCCACAGAAAGCTTCACGGGCTTCGTGGACACGTCAGAAATCCGGTTGTCAAACGATGACCGGGTATGAGATCGACCACAGCCGAACGGGCACGAGCCGGGCCTGTTATCTTGATATCGGACCGGAGCATCTAAACTATCATGGCATCCTGCACGGCGGCATTGTTTCGATGCTACTGGACGTAGCTTGTGGCCAGACGGCCTCGGCCATGTTTTGTCCCGAAGATCCGGCCCCGGTCGTGACGGTTGCTTTGAATGTGCAGTTTGTCTCGGCTGGGCGAGGCGGACGGGTGACTGCCGTGGGGCAGCCCGCAGGCAATGGGCGCTCGATTGCTTATGTGTCCGGTGAGCTGCGCAATGAAGACGGGGAACTGGTGGCCATGGCGCAAGGCACATTCAAGCGCGGTAGCAAAAAGGCGAACCCATGAACCTGGCCTGGGTCGAGGATCAGGGTGACCGGTTGGTTGTGGTCAATGGCAACTCCGCGAAGCGCGGGGCGCTGACACCTGATTTGTATGATGCGATCCAGCAGGCCGTTGACCAGGCACAGGACGTACGCATTCGGGCCATTGTTCTCACCAGTGAGGGACCGTTTTTCTGCGCCGGGGGCGATTTGAACGTTCTCATCGAACGGCGCAAGTTGTCGGAAGACGAACGTCGAGCCCGTGTCGAATTGCTTCACGATGTGATACGCGCCGTACGGGGGAGCCCGGTTCCAGTGATTGCCGCTGTAGAAGGTGGCGCGGCAGGCGCGGGCCTGTCGCTGGCCTTGGCCTGCGATCTGATTGTTGCTGCGAAGGGAGCCAATTTCACGGCTGCCTATGTCAAGGCTGGGTTGGTGCCGGATGGTGGGTTGACCTCGGCGCTTGCGCGGATGTTGCCGCGCCCGCTGGCGACAGAGATGTGTTTGCTTGCCCGCCCGGTCGAAGCAGCGCGTATGACAACTCTTGGCGTTGTCGCTGAACTTGTCGAGCCGGGCGAGACTTTGACAGTGGCACAAGAACTGGCGGATTCATTGGCGCGCGGACCACGCGAAGCGCAAGGGGTGATCCGCGCGCTTGTGGGGCACGCCTATGAGCAGTTTGAGGCCGCGCAGTTGGATGCAGAGCGTGATGCCATGGTTCGGGCTGTCGCCGGAAACGAGGCGGGCGAGGGGATATCGGCCTTTCTGGAAAAGCGCAAACCAAGTTTCTAGCACGATGCTTGGACGACAGGGGAGTGTCGCATGACCAAATGGCATGATTTTCTAGATGAACAGATCAAGGTTCGCCCGGATGCAATTGCATTGACCGACAGTGGCGGAACCGCATGGAGTTTTGCGGCGTTAGGTCAGGCCGTTGATGCTTTGGCGGCAGCGCTGCTGGCCCGTGGAGCGCAGCCTTGCGATCGGGTCATGATCGTGTCCGAGAATTGCTGTGCAGCCGTCGCTGCACTCTATGCATGTTCCCGGATTGGAGCCTGTGCGGTGCCGGTGAATGCTCGGCAAACGACCGGCGAGTTGGCAACGATTATCGAACATGCGCGGCCTACTTTGGTTCTTCTGACAACAGCGGCCTCGCCAGATGCAGTGAAGCACGCCGAGACGTTGGGGGCTGAAGCCCTTGCTGGTGAATTCGGCGCGATTCATATTGCTGCCCCCTTTGCCAGCGACCCGGATGCGGATCTGGATGACGTGGCTGTAATGCTCTTTACTACGGGAACGACTGGAACGCCTAAGGGGGTTATGCTGACGCATGACAACGTACGTTTCGGAGGCGTCACTTCGGCCAATCTGCGAACGATGACGCCTGATGATGTGGTCTATGGGGTGTTGCCGATTACCCATGTGTTTGGTCTGTGCTCGGTGGTCACAGCGGCGGGCTACGCAGGTGCGCAGGTCAGACTTGAGGCACGGTTTTCGGCGGCGCGGCTTTATGATCAGCTGCGGGATGGGGTGACCTTGTTTTCCGCCGTACCGCAGATGCATGCGTTGCTGATGCAGTACGCCAAGGAACAGGGGGTGGATGGGTTGCAGGATTGCGCCTTGCGTTACACATCGTCGGGTGCTGCACCACTTGATCCCGCTTGGAAACGGAAAGCCGAAGCATTCTATGGCGTGCCGATCCAGAACGGCTATGGCCTGACAGAAAGCACGGCCGGGGTGAGCGCGTCGAGCAATGAACTGGGCGATCCGGACATCTCGGTCGGATCGGCTTTGCCAGGGGTCAAGGTCAAAATCGACGAGACGGTCGAGGGCGGCGGGGACGGCGTTGGCGAGGTTCTGACAGTCGGTCCCCATGTGATGAAGGGCTATTATCGCAACCCAGAGGCCACTGCGGCGGCGTTGGTTAACGGCTGGTTACGCACTGGAGATCTGGGCTATTTTGACGAACAGAAGCGGCTGCACATCGCGGGGCGGTCGAAAGAGCTGATCATCCACGGCGGTTTCAACGTCTACCCGCCCGAGGTCGAAGCGGCGCTCAACGATCACCCTCAGGTGATCCAATCGGCAGTGATTGGATGCATGGTGAATGGGGACGAGCTTGTTTTTGCCTTTGTTCAGGCCGCCGAAGACGATATGCCGGATGCAGATGATCTGAAAGGTTTCGCCGCTGAGCGTCTGACGGGCTACAAACGACCGTCGCGCATTATTGTGGCCACCGAATTGCCAGCGGCCCCCACTGGAAAGATCTTGAAACACAGACTTCTCGATCACTTCGCCGACCGTCTGGACTAGGCAATTCGGGGCGCTCCCGCGTCCGAGCGATCCTGACTGCGTCAGCACCGCTATCGGACTTGGGCCCAGCACCTCGCCTTCGGCTCGGTGCGGTCTCGCCTGAACGAGACTTTTGTTAGAACCGCCGACCGGTGCGACCAAGCGCCAACCGCCGAGCGTAGCGAGGCCCGGCCCAACGGGAGGAGGTGTTTCGTAAGAAACATCGACGACGGGCGGGAGCGCTCCGTCCTGTGAACGAAAAGTTTAGACGTATACGCCCTCGGCTGCAGCGCGGACCGTGCGGATGTTCTCGCCGTACACTTCGGGGTTCGAAACCGATCCGCCGCGGAATACAGCTGACCCCGCGACCAGGACATCTGCACCTGCCTGGGCAACCAGCGGGGCTGTGTTCGGGTCAACACCTCCATCGATTTCGATGTGAATGGGACGATCTCCAATCATCTCGCGCAAGCGGCGGACTTTGCTGGTCATGTCGATGAATTTTTGTCCGCCAAAGCCAGGGTTCACGGTCATTACACAGACCAGGTCCGTCAAGTCCAACAGGTGTTCCACCGCTTCAGCCGGGGTGCCTGGGTTCAGTGCCACGCCCGCCTTCATGCCTGCGCCGCGAATGGCCTGAAGGGTACGGTGGGTGTGGGCTCCTGCTTCGACATGCGCGGTCAGAACATCGGCGCCTGCATCGGCGTAGGCGTCAATATAGGGGTCAACCGGTGCGATCATTAGGTGTACGTCCATCACTGTTTTGACATGAGGACGAAACGCTTTGACCGCCATCGGTCCAAAGGTGAGGTTTGGCACGAAATGCCCATCCATTACATCCACATGCACCCAATCGGCGCCCTGTGCTTCGATTGCCTGAATTTCCTGGCCGAAATTGGCGAAATCAGCGGACAGGATCGACGGGGCAATCTTGATTGAACGGTCAAAGGTCATGGGGGGCACCTGCGTATGAGTGGGTCAGAGCGAGTCGCCGGTTGATATAGGCCGAAAATGCGCGCGCGAACAGGGGTGCCCCATTGATTGCGCATGACCCGATACAGACCATTTCTTCGCTGTAAAGAAAATGCGAACGTCTGCATCTGCAATCCTTTTCCGGCGCGTTCAAAAATTCGACGCCGTTACAAAAGCTTCACTGCGTCGACACAAACGTTTTGTCTTTCACGCTTAGCCACCCTTCAACAATCATTGGGGGTGGCTCGTGCTGCGGATCAAACAACTCACCAAGCGTTTCGGCAAAAACATTGCCGTTGATGCGGCCACGCTTGAAGTGGACAAGCCGTGCATGATCGGGATCATCGGACGGTCCGGGGCGGGCAAGTCGACCCTGCTGCGCATGTTGAACCAGCTTGAGGATGCCACTGAAGGCTCGATTACTTTTGACGGGCGCGACGTGACTGCTCTCAAGGGCAACGACAAGCGCGCCTGGCAGGCCGAGTGCGCCATGATCTTTCAGCAGTTCAATCTGGTGCCGCGTCTGGATGTGGTTTCGAACGTGCTGCACGGAACGCTCAACCGACGTTCGACCCTATCGACAATGTTTAACCTCTTTCCCATGGCCGACATCCACAAGGCCATCGACATTCTTGATCGTCTGGGTATTGCCGAACACGCCCCCAAACGGGCTGAGGCTCTGTCGGGTGGCCAGCAGCAGCGCGTGGCCATCGCGCGCGCTTTGATGCAGGACCCTAAGATCATTCTGGCGGATGAACCCATCGCCTCGCTCGATCCGATGAACGCTCAGGTCGTGATGCAGGCCCTGCGCCGCATCCACGAGGAGGACGGCCGGACAGTGATTGCCAACTTGCACACGTTGGACACTGCACGCCGCTATTGCGACCGCGTCGTTGGCATGCGCGACGGACGCATCGTGTTTGACGGCCTGCCCGAACAACTGACCACGGGTGTTGCCCGCGAAATCTATGGCGCTGGTGCCGATTTTTCCGAGGCCGCGACCTCGACCGAGATCGAAACGCTCGAACCCAGACCAGTCAAAGAAGCGGTCTAAGGCCGCTCCAAATCCATTTCATCACCCGGACCCGATGGGGGGTCGGGAAAACTTAACCGGAGAACCCAAGATGAAAAAACTGATCGCTGCTCTCATAGCAACCACAGCTCTGGCCGCACCGGCCCTGGCTGAAGACAACACTATCAGCGAGTTTCGCATCGGCCTGCTGGGTGGCGAAAACGCTCAGGATCGTCTGAACAATAACGAATGCCTGCGCGCCAAGACCGAGGAACTGCTGGGTGTTCCAACCAAGTTGTTTGCCCCTGCCGACTACAATGGCGTGATCCAGGGTCTGCTGGGCGGCACCATCGATATGGCTTGGTTGGGCGCTTCGGGCTACGCCAAGACCTATCTGTCCGACCCCGAAGCGGTCGAACCAATCCTGGTCAAGGTCAACAACGACGGCGGTTACGGCTATTACTCGATCGGTTTTGCCCGCAAGGACAGCGGCATCACCTCGATCGAAGACCTGAAGGACAAAACCTTTGGTTTTGGTGATCCCAACTCGACCTCGGGTTTCCTGATCCCCTCGATCGAGATCCCCGAAGTGACCGGCGCGACCATGACCTCGGGCGATTACTTTGGTGAAGTTAAGTTCACCGGAGGTCACGAACAAACCATCGTAGCCGTCAACAATGGCGACATCGACGCTGGTGTAAGCTGGGCCGACGGCCTGGGTGAATGGGAAGATGGCTTTAACTCAGGTGCACTGCGTCGTGCGGTTGATGCTGGTCTGGTCGACATGAACGATCTGGTCAAGATCTGGCAGTCCAAGCCGATCCCCGAGGGTCCGATTGTTTTGCGCAAGGCGCTGCCCGAAGACGTCAAAGTCAAGTTCACTGCTCTGATGGCCTCGCTGCCGTCGATGGACCCTGATTGCGCTTACGGCGTCCTGTCGGGAGAAGCTAAGGGAGTTCAGCCGATCGGCCATGACGCTTACGAAGTCATCATCGAAGCGCGCAAACTGAAGTCCAACTGATTTCAGCGCCAAATTCTCGGGGCTCGGCACAATCGCCGGGCCCCGTTTTTGACAGGAGCATTCCAATGACAGACCTGAGTGCAGGGTCCCCTTCGGTCGCAGAAATTCGCGACGACTACGCCGCGCAGGTACAGCGCAAACGGGTCTATGGTGGTATTCTCCTGATCCTCTTCGTCAGCCTGATGGCGGCCGGTTTCCGCACTGCGGACGCGCGCAATGCGGGCTCGTTTACAGACGGCTGGCATCGTATCCTAGACTACCCGACCGAGGTGCTTAGCGAGGCATGGGAAAAGGTCGCTTTGTTGCCCGCCCATCTGGTGCATTTCATGCCCGCCTTGATCGAGACACTGAACATCGCAGCCGCCTCGACCCTGATTGGCGCGGTTGTCGGCACCTTTCTGTCACTGCTGGCCACGCGCGGCATGGCGCCTTGGCCTGCGCTGATCCCGCTCTTTCGCCGGATCAGCGACATCTGCCGTGCCGTCCCCGAGATCGTGATTGCGCTGGTTCTAATCTTTGTTCTGGGCGGTGGACCGGTTCCTGCCATGATCGCCATTGCCATTCACACGGCGGGTGCTCTGGGTAAACTGTTCTCTGAGGTGAACGAAAACGCCTCGCTCAAACCTGTCGAGGGGCTGCACTCCGTCGGCGCGTCTTGGGCGCAGCGGATGTATCTGGGCGTGATACCGCAGGTGGGGCCGAATTACGTCAGCTACGCTCTGCTGCGGTTCGAGATCAACATCCGCGCCTCGGCGATCCTGGGTTTTGTTGGCGCAGGCGGCATCGGATATGAGCTGCGCAATTCAATGTCCTGGGGGCAGGGAAAGTATGACGAGGCCGCTGCGATTTTTATCCTGCTGTTTGTCACAATCGTTCTGGTCGACCAGCTGTCTGGCGTCCTGCGCAATCGTCTAACCCACGGAGCCGCAAAATGAGCACCTTTGCCACCAACCTACCTATCGAGGCGCTAAAATCTGAGGCTGACAAACTGTTCGTCCGCAAGCGGATCATGAACTTTGGCTTGCCGCTGCTGGTGCTGCTTTATCTAGCTTATGTGTTCTTTGCTTTTGACGTTGCCGGCCTCTACGAAAAGGCCAGCTGGAAAAACGGCAAGACACTGGTCGCGGACAGCTACAGCTACAAAACCCATGTGACCCGTGACAATCGCAACGGTGAGGTGTCGGTCGCCATCGAAGGCGAACGCAAGGGCGAATATCCCGAAGGCACATCACCCGATTGGGTCGAAATGGGGCAGACCACGGTGATCGACCTCGAAAACGGGCATGTCGTCACCTTTGGTCTAAAGAGTATCGAATACGACGTGCCGGGCTATGGTCTGATCCGCACGACCCCAGACCGCCGCAAAGGTGTGCAGGCCGAATTGCCTGCGGGCGATGTTCCCGACTGGATCAATGTGTCCAAGAACCGACTGGCCGTGACAACAGATGCAGGCCGTCTGACAGTGACCCGCAACCGCTCAGAAGTGTTCCGTTATTTCAACGGCTGGGAACTGTTCTGGTTCACCCTCGACAGCCCCTACTATGGCAAAGGTCCGGGTGAGCTGATGGGGCTGGCCTTTGCCGGAGAAGCAGGCGCGATCTGGACTGAATTCTGGACCAACAAGATGTGGCGGCATCAGGATGTGGCTTGGGCGATATTTGAAACGATCCTGATGGCCTTTCTGGGTACACTTGGGGCCGGGATTGTGGCACTGCCACTGGCGTTCATCGCGGCCCGGAACTTTAATCCGCTGGGGTCGGTTCGATTTGGCGTGCGTCGGGTATTCGACTTTGTTCGCGGCGTGGATGCACTGATCTGGACCGTGGTTCTGAGCCGCGCTTTTGGTCCTGGCCCGCTTACGGGTGCCTTGGCAATCTTGGTGACTGATACTGGCACCTTTGGTAAGATATTTTCAGAGGCGTTGGAAAACGTCGACAAGAAACAGATCGAGGGCGTGCAATCCACCGGGGCCAATGCGCCGCAACGTTATCGGTTCGGAGTGATCCCGCAGATCACACCGGTGCTGATCAGTCAGTTGCTGTATTTCCTGGAGTCCAACACCCGCAGCGCGACCATCATTGGCGCGATCACGGGGGGCGGTATCGGCTTGCTGCTGACGCAAGCGATCATCACCCAAAAGGATTGGGAAGAGGTGGCGTATTACATCGTGCTGATCATCTTGATGGTGATGTTCATGGACTGGTTCTCGGGCTGGCTGCGCCGCAAGCTGATCTCGGGCGACGTCAAGACACCGCGCAAACGCAAGGTGGACTCCAAGGCCAAGCCCTTTGTCTTGCCCTGAGATTGCTTCAAGATACACCGCTGACGGGTACGCCTCGCCAGCGACGTGTTCTGTTTGAGAAAGAAAAAAGATGACTGAACCCCGCTTGAAGCCCGAAACACCAACTGTCCATTCTGACTGCCAGATCCATGACAGCCAGTTCGGGGCTTATGTCGAGATCGGGGCGGGCACCCGGTTGAACACCACAGTATGGGGGGATTATTCGTACTGCGACAGGACTTGTGATGTGGCAAATGCCCAGATTGGAAAGTTTTCAAACATCGCCAGCTTTACCCGGATCGGCGCGACGGATCACCCAATGGAGAAGGCGTCGTTACATCATTTTCACTATCGCTCAGCAGACTATTGGGCGGATGTTGAACATGATACCGATTGGTTCGCCCATCGCGCCAGCCGCGTGGCGCAGATCGGGCACGACACCTGGATCGGCCACGCTGCGATCATCAAACCCGAGGTCACAATCGGCCACGGCGCGGTGGTTGCCTCGGGCGCTGTGGTGACCAAGGATGTGGCACCCTACACGATTGTGGCAGGCGTTGCGGCCACTGAAGTGCGGCGTCGGTTCACCGTGCAAGTGGCAGAACGGATGATGGAGCTGGCCTGGTGGGACTGGAGTCATGACGTTCTGCGCGAACGGTTGGGTGATTTCCGGTCCATGAGGGCTGAAGCTTTCCTGGACAAATACACCTGACAAATTCAGGGGAGCTCCCGCACCCGAGCGGTCCCGACTTTGTCGGCACCGCTAGTGGCTTTGGGTCGGGCGCCGGACAAGGCCCGGCGCTCGACCCAACGGGAGGTGTTTTGTCAGAAACATCGTCGACGGGCGGGAGCGCTTGGTTTATGGATCGCCGAAGGTCAGGGTGACGTGATCGCCTGCGAACCACGTGCGGCCGAATTCGACCGGGTGACCGTCTTGGTCGACGTTGACACCCACCGATTGCATCACGGGCGCTCCTTCGGCAACACGTAGGTGCAGGGCTTGCGTTGCGCTGGCACGGCGGGCCGTCAGGCGGGTCCATTTGCGGGTGTAGTCTGCGATGCCAAGCTCTTGCAGGGCGCGCGTGACCGATCGCGTGTTTTCCAAAGCAGAAAGTAGTTCCGGGAAGCGGTACTCTGGAAAGACGCTTTGAAAGACCGCAATTGGCAGCTCGTCTGCCAGGGACAGCCCGTCGTAGACATGCACTGGGCCACCAGTCTTTAGCTCCAGGGCTTCGGCCTCTTGCGCGTCGGCGGCGCGGGTTGTCAGCGCCAGGATTTGCTTGCCGGGGATCTTTCCACTGGCTGAGATGTTCTGGTGGTATCGCACGCGCTTGCCAATTGGATAGTCGGTTGGTCGAGCTGCCACAAACACCCCCGCGCCTCGACGTGCGTGAACCAGACCTTGCTCAGACAGTTCTGCCAAGGCGCGCCGCACGGTGTGGCGGTTCACTCCGTGGGTGGCGGACAGCTGCACCTCGGTCGGCAGGCGGTCGCCATGGCGGTATCGGCCTTCGGCGATGTCCGAGATCAGGCTCGAGGCGATGGTCTTCCAAACGGGTGTGCGGCTCATGTCACTAAATCTTCACAAGTCTCAGGATTGCGGGGTGAAAGGTAAAGGTCTATTATTTGTCTAGTTGTATAGTTGTTGTAGACAACTTCGCCAAGAGGCTAAAATGGCAAATGAGATAGACACCGGTAATTCCGCCCGCAAAGCGTGGATGAGCCTAATCGCGTCAGCGCCCGAAGAGGTAATGATGGCGTTGTGGGGCGCGATGGACAACCGCCCTTCCTTTGACTGGTTGCGCGTGCCCGAGGTGGGCGGCGTGATGGTACGTGGCCGCATGGGCGGTACGGGAGCACCGTTCAACGTGGGCGAAATGACAGTGACACGCTGCTCACTGGTTCTGGGTGATGGAACTGTGGGGCATGGCTATATTCAGGGGCGCTCCAAGCCCAAAGCCGAAGCCGCGGCTCTGATTGACGCGCTGATGCAGACCGAGGCCGCGGCCCTTGTGCAACGCGACGTCCTGAAGCCACTCGCCGATCAGGTGGCACAAACCAAATCAAACCGGGCAGCAAAGGCCGCGGCGACAAAAGTCGAGTTTTTCACCATGGTTCGAGGAGAGGATTGATGCAGGCGCAAGCAACTCAATTTGCAGGTGGGTTCTCGAACACGCCGGTCGACGCGGCCCACGCCTTTCGTGCGGCCATGACCGTCATGGCCCGACCAGGTGAAATTCGTACCCTGTCCGGTGCACAAGCCCCTGTGCCCGTATCCGGGGCGGCGGCGACGCTTCTTTTGACGCTCTGTGATCCGGAAACGGGTGTGTATCTGGCTGGCGCGAGCGACACGCCCGAGATGCGCCAATGGCTGACCTTCCACACTGGCGCACCGTTGGTTGATGCCGCACAGGCGGACTTTGCTGTGGGCACTTGGACTGATCTTCTGCCGCTAAAAACCTATCGGATCGGCACCTCGGAATACCCGGATCGATCTGCGACCTTGATTGTCGAATGCCACGCGTTGGCCCAGACCGGAGCCACGCTGTCGGGACCGGGCATCAAAAACACGTCGCAATTGAACCTGCCTGACATCCCAGCACTTCAGGCCAATTCGATGCTCTACCCCCTCGGGATGGATTTCTTTTTCACCAGCGGCACCCAAGTCGCGGCCCTGCCGCGAAGCACGCAAATTGCAAAGGGCTAAGGCATGTATGTAGCTGTCAAAGGTGGCGAACGCGCCATCGAAAACGCCCACGCCTGGCTGGCCGAGGAACGACGTGGCGATACGTCGGTGGCAGAGCTGTCCACTGCGCAGATCCGCGAGCAGCTGAGCCTTGCTGTCAATCGCGTCATGGCCGAGGGTTCGTTGTTTGACGCCGATCTGGCGGCGCTGGCGATCAAGCAGTCGCGCGGCGATCTGATCGAGGCGATCTTTTTGATCCGCGCTTACCGCACGACATTGCCGCGTTTCGGTGCGAGCCGACCGGTGGAGACGGGGCAGATGGCCTGTGACCGCCGCATATCAGCAACATTCAAGGACGCGCCGGGCGGGCAGGTGCTGGGCCCGACGTTTGACTACACGCATCGTCTGTTAGATTTCAAATTGGCCGCCGAAGGCGAGGTCACACCGACTGAGCAAGGTACCCCTCGTGAGGACGTCACCCCACACATCACCGAGTTCCTGCAAGGTGAAGACATTATTCAGCGCGAACCGGAAAGTGACGCAGTGCCCGGAGATCTGACTCGCGAGCCGATGGAGTTTCCCGCCAACCGTGCCCTGCGCCTGCAATCACTGACACGTGGGGACGAAGGGTTCATCCTTGGCATGGCCTATTCGACTCAACGCGGCTACGCCCGCAATCATGCCTTTGTCGGCGAATTGCGGATTGGCAAGGTTGCGGTCGAGATGGACATCCCCGAGCTGGGCTTTGCCATCGAGATTGGCGAGCTGGAGTTGACCGAATGCGAAACGGTGAACCAGTTCCAGGGCTCCAAGACCGAGCCGCCGCAGTTCACGCGCGGTTATGGTCTGGTTTTTGGGCAATCCGAACGCAAATCCATCGCCATGGCGCTGGTCGACCGCGCCTTGCGGTGGGAAGAGCTGGGCGAGGACAATTTAGGAGCGGCTGCACAAGACGAGGAATTCGTGCTCAGCCATTCGGACAACATCCAAGCGACCGGTTTTCTGGAACACATCAAACTGCCGCATTACGTCGACTTCCAATCTGAACTGGAATTGGTTCGCAAGCTGCGCCGTGAAGTTGAGGAGAGAACCACCGCGCATCAGGAGGCTGCGGAATGACTGAATACAATTTCGCTTATCTGGACGAACAAACAAAGCGGATGATCCGCCGCGCCATCCTCAAAGGGTTGGCAGTGCCGGGCTATCAGGTGCCTTTTGCCAGTCGTGAGATGCCGATGCCGTATGGTTGGGGCACAGGTGGGGTGCAGGTGTCGGCGGCTACGCTAACCCCTGACGATACCTTCAAGGTGATCGACCAGGGTGCTGATGACACCACCAACGCCGTGTCGATCCGCAAGTTCTTTGAGAACACTGCGGGCGTGGCTGTGACCGAAGAGACCGAAAAGGCAACCTTGATTCAGACCCGCCATCGCATCCCCGAGGCCGAGCTGACCGAGGATCAGATTCTCGTGTATCAGGTGCCGATCCCGGAACCGCTGCGCTTTCTTGAACCGCGCGAGACCGAGACTCGCAAGATGCACAGCCTTGAGGAATACGGGCTGATGCATGTGAAGCTGTATGAGGACATCAGCCAGCATGGCGACATCGCAACCGCCTATGCCTATCCG
Organism: Tropicibacter sp. Alg240-R139; assembly: GCF_900537075.1. GTDB lineage: Bacteria > Pseudomonadota > Alphaproteobacteria > Rhodobacterales > Rhodobacteraceae > Falsiruegeria. The sequence continues at coordinate 92,314 of NZ_UNRA01000007.1, read as the reverse complement.
GTGATGGTGCAGGACCGCTATGTCATGGACCCGTCACCGATCCCCAAGTTCGACAATCCGAAACTTGAAATGTCGGCGATCCAGCTCTTTGGTGCGGGCCGCGAACAGCGGATCTATGCGGTGCCGCCTCATACCAAGGTGGTGAGCCTGGATTTTGAGGATTTCCCTTTTGTGGCGTCCAAAGCGAACCATCCGTGCGATCTGTGCGGGGCCGAAGACAGCTATTTGGACGAGGTGATCCTGGATGATGCGGGCAACCGGATGTTTGTTTGCTCGGACACCGATTTCTGCCGTTCGCGTCGCGCGGCAGGCCATGTAGGCAGATTGGGAACGGAGGACGCGGCATGACACCGCTCTTGCAAGTCAAAGGTATCGAAAAGCACTATGGCGCGCTGATCGGATGCAAGGATGTGAGCTTTGACCTCTACCCCGGAGAAGTCATGGGAATCGTGGGCGAAAGTGGGTCGGGAAAGTCGACTTTGCTGAACTGTCTGGCAGGTCATCTGGAAACGGATGCAGGGCAGGTGATCTTTGACACCCGCGCGGACGGTCCGGTGGATACGCTACAGATGTCCGAGCCGGAACGGCGAATGCTGGGGCGCACTGATTGGGCCTTTGTTCATCAACACGCCCGCGACGGGCTTCGTATGTCGGTCAGTGCTGGCGGCAATATAGGCGAACGCCTGATGGCTGTGGGGGATCGCCACTACGGTAACATCAGGGACAAGGCCGTCGATTGGCTCGGCCGAGTCGAAATTGCCGAAAGCCGCGTTGACGATCGCCCGACGGCGTTTTCGGGCGGGATGCAGCAGCGGTTGCAGATCGCGCGCAATCTTGTGACCGGGCCGCGGCTGGTATTCATGGACGAACCCACCGGCGGGCTGGATGTTTCGGTCCAGGCGCGTCTGTTGGATCTGCTCAGGGGGCTGGTGCGCGAAATGGGACTGAGCGCCATCATCGTGACCCATGATCTGGCCGTGGTGCGCCTGCTGGCAGATCGACTAATGGTGATGAAAGACGGCCACGTGGTCGAGGCTGGCCTGACCGACCAGGTTTTGGACGACCCACAACATGCCTACACGCAGCTGTTGGTTTCCAGCGTTCTGCAAGTGTGAGGGACGAGAGAGATGATTGAACTCGATAACGTAAGCAAAAGCTTCACACTTCACAATCAAGGCAGCGCCATCATCCCGGTGATGGAAGGCGCAACACTGAAGGTGAACCCCGGCGAATGCGTGGCCCTCACGGGTGCTTCGGGGGCTGGTAAATCCACCCTGATGCGGGTGATCTATGGCAACTACTTGGCGGCCTCAGGTCGTGTCGTGGTTGGCGGGCTTGATGTGGCGCAAGCCGAGCCGCGCGAGATTCTGGCCTTGCGGCGGGAAACCCTGGGCTATGTCAGCCAGTTCCTGCGCGTGGTGCCGCGTGTGCCGACGCAGGAAGTGGTGGCTGAACCCTTGTTAGCCATTGGTGTCGACAAAGCGCAGGCGCTGGAAAGGGCGACCGGATTGCTGGAGCGGCTCAACATCCGGGAACGTCTGTGGACCCTCAGCCCAACCACCTTTTCGGGCGGTGAACAGCAACGTGTGAACATCGCGCGCGGCTTTGCCCATGGTTACCCGGCGATGCTGCTCGACGAACCCACCGCCAGCTTGGACGCCACCAACCGTGACACCGTGTTGTCCCTGATCGAAGAAGCCAAGGCACGGGGCACAGCTATCGTTGGCATCTTCCACGACGCAGAAGCCCGCGAGCGGGTCTGTGATCGCGAAGTCAACGTTTCGCACTTCACGCCGGTGGCCGCATGACCCTGGCAACCGTCATAGCCGTTGTTGGGCCGTCCGGCGTGGGCAAGGACAGTGTCATGGAGGCATTGGCCGCGCGTGGCGATGCCCTGCAATTGGTGCGTCGGGTCATCACCCGACCGTCGGGCGAGGATGGCGAAGATTTCGAACGCGTGACCGAAGATGAATTCGAGGCTGGTTTGGCAGTGGGTGACTTCCTGCTGCATTGGGAAGCGCATGGCATGCGTTACGGTATTCCTAAGTCGATCCACGAGCAGCGAAGCCAAGCGCGTGGCCTGTTGGTGAACCTGTCCCGCTCGGTGCTTTTGGACGCGCAAGAATTGTTTGACGACTTTGTGGTGGTGGCGCTCACGGCCTCGCCTGAAGTTTTGGCCGCGCGGCTGAACCGTCGGGCACGTGAGAGCGTCGAAGATCGCCAGCGTCGTCTGGACCGGGCGCGCTTGAAACTGCCCAAAGGGCTGCGCCGGGTGATCAAGGTCGACAACTCCGGCGCCTTGGATCAAACGGTCCAGATGATCCTGTCCCGACTTCAGCGGGAAAGTGCGTAGCGATGGATCATCTGGAACCGGCCATCGCTGCGCTCGCCCACAAGCGCCAGATCGCTGATGACAAAGGGTTTGGGCAGCATCGGGGTCAGCACTTGTTCCAGCGCGTCCTGAACGCCGGGCAACTCGGGCTTCGGCAGTTTGCCGGTGAGGGTGATGTGAAAGCGGAATTCGTTCATCACGTAAGGATAGCCCCACTGCAGCAGGTTCGCCTCTTGCGCAGGGTTCAAACCAGTCGCCCGGCGGCGATCAAGTTCCGACGGCGGGGCGGGCGCACGAAAGCCGTCCAAACCACGCACAGCTTGTGCAGCCAATTCCCCCAGTTCACTGGTGTCACCCATCGGACGCAGCGCCAGGAACCGTCCCAGCCGTGCCAGTTCCAACCCGTCCAGCCAGACTGGAGCCATCGAGGTGGCCAAGTCAGCGCTGGCCTGGTGCAGCGCCTCAACCGTCTGCCCTTCGGTCAACCGGAACGGCGGCTTGATGGTTCCATGCAAACCGTATTTATGCGGCGTCGCCGTGATTTGGGCCACATTCAGTCCTGCAAGTTCAGGATGGGCCACCGTTTCACCAGTTTCCGCGTCCCACCCCAACCAGCTGGCACCAAACCGGGCCCACTCCGCATCGGCGGGTGGCGCAAAATAGATCGCGTATCGCGTGAATGTCACATTGGCCTCCTATGTCGTGGCCTTCCCAATAGCTCAAACCATGTGAAGTTCAGATGACAGAAGAATTGATCCTTGCCAATGCGACGCTGATTTTTCCCAATGAGATCCGCAAAGGGTCCCTGCGGGTGGTGGGCGAGCACATCGAAGCCATCGACAGCGGTTCAATGGTTCCTGCGAGAGCCATCGACTGTGAGGGCGATTTCATCTGCCCCGGCCTGATCGAGTTGCACACCGACAACCTGGAACGCCACATCCAGCCACGCCCCAAGGTCGATTGGCCCCACGCGGCGGCGATCATCGCGCATGATGCAGAACTGGCAGGCACTGGTATTACAACCGTGTTTGATGCCATGCGGGTTGGGTCGATCCCGTCAGGTAGGGCGCGCTATGGAAAATACGCGCGCAATCTAGCCACCGAGCTGCTGGAACTGCGCGCGGCGGACGCGCTCAAGATCAGCCATTTCCTGCATCTGCGGGCCGAAGTGTGTTCGCAGACCTTGGCGGATGAGCTGCGCGAGTTCGGTGAAGAAGACCGCGTGGGCATTGTCTCGCTGATGGATCACACGCCGGGACAGCGGCAGTTCCGCGATATGACCAAACTTGAGTCCTATTTGAAGGGCAAGCACTCGATGAGTGATGATGATTTCTTGCAGCATGTCGCGCAACTCAAGGGGCTGCGGGATCAATACGGCGATCTGCACGAGGTCGAGACGGTGAAACAGGCCGGTCTGTATGGTGCAGTGCTGGCGAGTCACGATGACACAACAGCCGAACAGGTTGCGGTGTCGGCGGGCCACGGGATCCGACTGGCCGAGTTTCCGACCACTGTCGAAGCCGCGCGGGCCTGTCACGAGCATGGCATCCAGGTGATGATGGGCGCCCCCAACTTGATCCGGGGCGGGTCACATTCGGGCAATGTGGCTGCGCATGAGCTGGCAGAGCTGGACTTGTTGGACATCGTCTCGTCGGACTATGTGCCCTCGGCGCTATTGCTGTCTGCGGTTAAACTGGGTGAAATTTGGGGCGACATGGCACGCGGTATTAAGACGGCGACATTGGCTCCAGCTCTGGCCGTAGGATTGCAGGATCGTGGTGCTTTGCGCGTCGGTGCCAGAGCTGATTTCCTACGTTTCCGGATGCGAGCAGGCGTTCCGGCGCTGCGGGCAGTCTGGTCCTGTGGAATGCAAGTGGCCTGATCTGTCTTACGCCACCTGGTGCCTTTCAATTTGCATCCATTATGTCGGACATCGGGTGCCGCACACGAGGCTCATACGGGCTCGCCCGTATGAGCGCGGCCCAACCAGAGGAGCTGTCCCGCAAGGGGCATCGACGGCGGGCGGGAGCTCCTTGTGAATCTGGTCTGCGTTAGACCCGATAAAACAAATAGCGATCCGGGGCGATGGTTTCTGGGCCTTTTACGTGTTCGAACCCTACAAGGGGTTGGCCCGATACCAGCAATCCCCCCGGCTTCATCACGGCAGCGATCAGCGGGCTCAGCCGCGCAGATTCAGCGACGTCATCCTCCTTGATCCCCATGCCGAAATCATAATGCGCCAGAGCGATCGTCTGGCCGCATTCCGCCAGTTTCCGCAACATCGGCTCGGCCTCACCCTGCAAGAAGTCCGTTTCCGGGGGCACACAGGACGGATGACATTGCAACACTCGATCCATAACCCAGATACGGCGACCGGGTAGAATTTCGCGCAGGTGATCATACGTACGACCGTTGCCCAACCCCATGTCCAGCACGTCCCCGTCCAGATCGGCAACGGCTTGAGCAGCCCAGTTCAATCCGTCCCTCTGAGCAGTAAAACGGCGCAGCATTGAATCCAGTCGGCTCATGGGGTGGGGTCCTTTTCCAGGGTCTCGGCCATTGTCCAGCACCGGGTTGGCCCGTCCAGCAAACGGAGCAGAACCTCTCGGGTGAAACGCCAGATGTCTTGATCATGAACCAGGTGATGGGTCAACAGGCCATACGGTTCCGCATTGTCGGACACGCCGGTGCGGCGATCCTGTAGGTGCTGTACCAGTTGGGAAATCAGTTGATCTTCGGGCACCAGACCGCGTGTGCCTCGCCAATCGATGGGATCGAGATGGGTGTTGATCTGCCACAGGCCGGGGGTGGCAAAGGGCCTCTTGCGTGGGGTCGCAGTGGACAGAACCTTATAGCCCAAACTTGGCAATCCTTCCACGATCTCATGGTCGATCCGGTTCCATGGCGGCACGAACATGGGCATTAGTGACGATCCAAACATTGCTTGCGACCGGCTCAGGCCACGTTCGGCGTCAGCAGTGATTTCACTGACGGGGCGGTGCATTCGAAACTCGGCTTTCTTCTCCAAAGCGGGCGCGTGGTTCTGATGCGCCCAACCATGCACGACAGGTATCATGCCAGACGAAGGGGCAAGCCTTTCCGATAAAGTTTCAGTGGCATAGGCCGGGACTACCGCAAGATGCACCGGGATACTGAGTTCTTCCGACAAAGCGCCCAGCCGATCAAGCGCCGCGGTCGGCTCTACCGCATCATCATCGCGCCACCAAAGGGGGAGGGATTTCCCTTCAGCCCACCAAAGCGCAAGCTCTCTTTCCAACGGTGACCAATCAGGTGTCATACGAATGTCTCCAGTCTGGCCTCGATGAACTCAACCGTTTTTGTGGCGCCGTCAAAATCAGCGGTCTTGCGGGATCGTGGAGGGGCATTGATGACGTCCTCGATGGAACGAACCAATTTGGGGCCTGTTAATTCGGCACTTCGCAAAACGCTGAACCCGGGTAAATTGGCCAGGCTCTCTGCCCGGAGGGTTTGCTCGACCTCGTTGCCATCATCAAAGGGGATCAAAACGGCTGGTGTGCCAGCCTGCAAAATATCCAAAGCGGTATTGTAACCGCACATGCTGACCGATGCAGAGGCGTGATATAGCATTTGGCGAAAGTCGGGGCGGGCCGGTTCGAATATCACGTTCTCTGGCGGATCATCTTGCATCAACTGAGCGATTCTTGTCGCGGAATCGGAGCCACCCACCAAAAGGCGCCAGCGCCTGTTGGTGATCTTTCGGGCGGCCTCGATGGCCGTACGAAAGATCGGTGTGCCCACCGTTCCGCCACCCGCACTAACCAGGATTTCTCCCTCGCCGAAGCGATCGGTGCCTGCGCCCGCTGCAGGGGGCGCGACATAGCCAGTATAGATCAGCTTGGCTTCCAGTGCCTTGGACACCGGCCAGCTTGCTTCAAGCCGTGTTGTCCGGAAATCGGAATGAACCAAAACCGCGTCATAGAAATCCGAAAGGATGATATCCGTTTTCTCGACCTTCTCCGGCTTCGATGGCGGTGCCAGAATATCCCGGATCGAGCAGCAAATCAGCAATCTCTTGGGCAAGGCACGCGCGGCTCTCAGCAAAGTTAGAAACTCATGCCGCAGCACCCGTCGACCAAAGGGGAACAGCTCGGTGATCAGCACGTCGGGTTTAACAGCATGCAGAATGTCGACCATAGCTTGGGATCGCGCGGCCAAATACGCGTCGTCCGCAACGTCGCCGACATCAGTTAGCAACCGGGTGAAGTTTGTGCCATCCGATCTGAGCCGGGGCAGGTTGCGCACATCAACGCCGTGTGTGTCCAGTTGAGGCACGGCAAACCCGCCCGAGATCAGAACGACGTCATGCCCCTTGCGGGCAAAGGCGCAGCCCAATGTCAGGGCCCGGCTCAGATGGCCGCTGCCCAACAAATGGGTGACGGCGATCAATACCTTCATGCAGAATCCTCGGCTTTGATCAAGCGCACGGGTTCGGGCATGGGTGCGAAAGTATCAAGATCGACGACAAACAACCGGTTGCGCTTGATCCTGAAAGGGGCCTCTCCATCGAAATCCCATCCATGCGCCTTGGCCAGAATTACCCGCATGATCCCGATGTGGCAGACAGCAACCGTATCCGTGTTGCGAAACCGGACCCACGGCTCTAATCGCGCCCACAATTCACGGGGGCTTTCACCCTCAGGTGCGCAGTAGTCCCAGCCCCAGTGCTCGATATGTCTGAACCCGCTGCCGGGCTCTGCTAACAGATCGACGCCGCGTTTACCTTCCCAGAGTCCCCAGTTCATTTCGGTCAGCTCGGGCGAGGTCAGCGGCGCACGACCAGCCACGATCTCGGCCGTTTCGCGGGCGCGGCCCAAGGGACTCGACCACAATTCAGCTCCTGCCCATTCCGGCGGCAGGCTGAACTGGGACAGATCGCGGCGCGCTTCATCATCGAGCGGAATGTCGCTGCGCCCCTGGATCTGGCCTGCGCGATTCCATGCGGTGTGACCATGGCGAAGAAGGGCAAGACGGGTCATTGGGCACCTTTCAAAAGCGGGGCGACAGCAGACCAGAACCGCTCGGTCGCGGCTGGCCTAAGATGAGTGTTCAGGATCATCTCACGGGCGTTTGCACCACATTTGGCGCGATGTTGGGCATTGTTCAAGAACGTCATGACTTGTGTTGCCAATGCTTCTGGTCCATCTTCCGGGCGAGGGTGCTCACCCCCCGGAAGAATGTCGCGCACACCCGGACGATCCTGCGCAGCTACGGGCAGGCCATGTGCCTGCGCCTCAAGATAGACCATACCAAAGGCTTCGTTGACACCCGGCCACAGGAATAAAGACGCCTTGCGGTAAACCTTGTCTAATTCGCTGCGATCCAACTGCCCCAGAAACCGCACGCGTGACCCATGCGGGGCCATTAGGTGTTCGACTTGCAATCGGGCGGGGCCGTCCCCGGCTATGTTCAGCTGCCAGTTGCCCGTCAGGTGCGAAAGTGTCTCGGAGATGATCTCATAGGACCGCAGCTTGTCGCCGTCGCGCATCATGCCGGCTGTTAGCATTGGTCCTTTCAGGGTGCTGGCTTCGGGCAGGTCATCTGTGGGCAGAAAGGGCGGGAAATGCACCAGATGTTGGGCCCCGGCGCGCTCGCGTTCAAGGGTGATCAGGTCATTGGATGTTAGGTAAAAGATCGCCCGGGCCGCGTCGCAGGCATCATGGGCCGCTTGCGCAAAACCCGACCAGGGGCCGTCTAGGCGGCTATAGGCGCGGGTGCTTTCAATCTGAATATAGGGAATACCCAACGCTTCGCAGACGCGTGGGCCGACCAGATCGGGGGCTTTGTAATAGTTGTGATATGTCACCCACAGTTGGGTGTCGCGATGCAGGTCTCGGGTCAGTCGCGCGACTTCGGCATCAGCTTGTTGTCGCAATTTTTCCTGTCGCTCCGTATCTCCCACTTTGTCATAGATCTTGAGCTCGGAGACCAGATCGACCTGTGCGCCATCGCGTTGGACAATCGCCGCCATCAGGTTGCGCGCCATTTCACGATCCCCCGAAGGCACCGCGCTGTACGGGGACTTCATAGGGGCGTAAAAGGCAACACGGGTCATGGGATCAGCCGCCTTGCATCAACTGGGTCAACCGGGTGGACAGGCGCGCGATACCCGGGGCCATGCCGAACTCTCCAACCAGGCGGTCGTGCGCGGCTGTGGCATAGGCCTGTGTCTGTGACGGGTTGTCGGCCAGATCACGGATCGCGGTTGCCAGTTTGGCCGGGTCATCTTCGACCAGCAAACCGTGGGTGCCGCTGTCGATGAATTCGGGGATCGCAGAGACAGGCGTCGACAGGATCGGCAACATCTGCGAGGCCGCCTCCATCAGCACGTTGGGCAATCCGTCGCGATCGCCGTCTTCGGCGATTCGGCTGGGCAAAACAAAAAGGTCGGCTTCGCGCATCGCTTCGATAACCTCAGGCTGATCACAAGCGCCGCGCCAGGTGATCCGGCTTGCGACACCGGCCTCTTCGGCTTGGGCTTGCAGCGCATCCTTCAGGCCGCCGCCGCCGATGTGTGTCCAGTGCCAATTCAGACCAGTGGGAAGTTGGGCAAAGGCTGAAATGAGCCGGTCAAACCCCTTCTTTTCGACCAGACGTCCGACGGAAACCATGTGGAACGGATCAGACGCATCGCGCAACGCGCGTTCGGGCGGCGCAGGAAAGCGGGTGAGGTCAAGACCGTGATAGACCAAATCCACGCGCGCCGGGTCATCCGCCATCTCGCGCAGGTGTTCGGCCCCAAAGGCGGTGCAAGTGGCGCCAAAGACCGCGCCGTGGGTCGCCGCGCTCAGCTTTTCGCGTTTTTCCCACTCATCAGATGTCCAGATGTCCTTGGCATGGGCCGAAAAGCTCCACGGCAAACCCCGCATGATCGCAGCGTAACGCGCGACCGAGGATGGCGTATGCATGAAGTGCGCGTAGAGACCTTGGGTGCCTTCGGGCAGTTCGGTGGCCAGAACGCAGGCCTGGCCAAAGCGACGAATTCGATTGTGGGTCAGATCGCGCGCCAGATCAGCGCGCCAGATGCGATAGGCCTCGCCGTAACCTGGCAGGGCTTGGGCCGCCGTCCGCGCATGCCAGACCCGCTCGGGGTCTTCATGCAAGTACTCGGGCAGATAGCGCACACGCGCCTTGATCCGGTCGTGCAGCGGGTGGCGCTTTTTGTCGGTGGGATAGCGCAGCGACCAAATGTCGAAGTCGTGGCCGCTGTCTTCGAGTGCAGCCAGTTCCTGTGCGATGAATGTTTCGGATAGGCGCGGCCAGCCTTTGACCACGATCGCCAGTGGCGGTTTTTGGGACGTCATTGAGCGGCTTGTTCCGTCTTGTTGGTCAGTAGGGCATTCACCCGGTGTGTGACATAGTTCAGCCCGTCGAGCAGCCCGGACGAAATGGCCTGCGAGGGTTTGGGTTGCTCCGCCAGACCACGAATGGCCTGGATCATGGCATCCGGTGTCAGCCCGTCGCGTGTCTCATCCAGCATGCGGATCAAACCCAAATCTTCGGCGCGGGACGCGCGCAACCATTGTTCCAGGCGCGGCGTGGTGCGGGGCACGATCACGGCGGGCTTGTCGAACGACAGAACTTCGCAAAAGGTGTTGTACCCGCCCATGCAGATCACGCCCTGAGCCCCTTTGAAAATGGTTTCGATCTGGGATTCAAAACCAACGGCGGTCACGCGCCCGTTCAGCGCCTCGACTCGGGTTTCAAAGTCTTCGCGCAGCTCACCCGACAGGAACGGGCCGTAGACCAGAACCGCGCGCGGGGCGAGCGTTGGGTCTTTTTCATAGGCGCTGAGCACCAGATCGACCATGGCCCTGCCGTCGCCGCCGCCGCCGGGAGTTATCAGAACATAAGGCTGCTCGGGTGGTTTGCCGTCAGCGCTGGCTTCGCGCCGCAGATAACCGGTCCAATGCATCCGGGATTGAGCATCTGCCGACAGCGGTAGACCCGCGGTCGGATCATAGATCGAGCGCAGACCATAGACCCAAATCTCGTGATAGAACCGTTCGGTCGCGGTCACAGCGTCCTTGCGCTCCCATTCGGTGGCCAGCACCTCAGGCTCGTCCAAAACGTCGCGTAGTCCCAGAACCAGCCTCGTCTTACCGCCGTTCTGAAGCATTTCCAGAGTTGGCAGAAGCTCTCCACGAAACCCCGTAGGCTCCTTGTCGACGATCAAAACGTCCGGCTCATATTGTTTGGCCGTAGTACAAATCAGACCGGACCGGAGGTCTGTGACTTCTTCAATGCCCATACCGATGGTTTGCGAGGCGTAAGAGCCATCGCTTCGTTTCGTGACACCAGGCAAACGTACGTGGTCGACCCGCCGTGGAAAGGTAAAGCGACCCGCAACTGGAGATCCTGTCAGAATCAGCGCTGAAGCATGCGGATCAGCGGCAGTGATAGCGGCGGCCAGAGCACGGGATCGCCGCAAGTGCCCCAAACCAAAAGTATCATGGCTGTACAGCATGATACGGGGCGCACGATAGGCGCCCTGAGAAACTGTCTTATTAGCGTCCTCGCCCGTGTTCACGTCTTCGACCTCGGATTCGCGCTGAACAAATTGCTTGCTTCAGAGGCACCGTATCGAATTGTACAGCGAAAACCAAAGCTTCGAATTCGGGCGCTTGGCATTTGACTTTTAGCCAATTGCGCCTCTGCCACAGCTCTTGCATCGATGTTCTGCTTTGCGGGTGCCTTGATACAGGTCAAGCCAGGTGCACAGGGATGCGTGCCCGGCAAGATGGGGCCGGTCGGCCACGACAAAATGCCCGATCCCAGAAGCGCCCCGTCCATCCTGTTTTCCAAGGCGCGTGACCTCATGCTCAAATCCTGTTTTGCGCGGCCGCCCGATCGGCGTCAGACATTTTTGTGCTGGTTAGTGTGGCGTTCGGACGAGACCTGTGTCGGTCTCTTTCACGCGGTTCTATTGGACAAGATCGGGATTGAAAACACGATACTGCGCGCGAAACCGGCTGATCTGTCACGGAAAGGTGAGTTTTCTGCTGGTGTCATTGCTATGTGGTCAAGTCATTTGAATAACATGCACCTGTCCGATAGGTTCCTTGCCAGGTTAAGTTACCCAAAGAAAGACCTCTATGCTGACCATTGTCCTTCGCATTCTTGCAATGCTGGCGCTGACTATTGCGGTTTCCACCACAACCGCACAGGCGCAATTGTCACTTTATTCCGGTGCGTCTGGCTCTAGCAGCAGCGAAACAGACACGGACAGCGATCTGGCCACTGCAATCCGCGAGGCGACCGAGGCCGGGGCCAGCGTGATTGTCATTGACAGTTCGGGCAACCTCGCCACGGCAGGTCAGGCGCCTGGAGAAGGCGGGGGCGCCGATAAGGCCGACCCGATGGGAGAGGCCTCGCAGTTGATGCAGGCGCAATCGCAATGGGCCGAGTTCCGAAAAGCGTTGGAATCCAGATTGGCAGCACTGCCGTATTCCATTTTTGAGGTTCAGTATATTCTGCGCCAAACAAGCCCGGACGGACAGATCAGTACGTATCTTTGGGTGTTGGCCATCAATATCGGCCTTCTGCTAATCGGGCGATGGTTGTCGGTTGAGATTTACGGCAAGCGGGTCGCCAAAAAGTACGTCGTTTCGCGGATCAAGGAAAACCCTTTTGGATACCGGGACAAGATGCCGTTCCTGGTGTTCCGCTTTGCCATGGGGATCGGCGGCACGCTGTTTGCCATGCTGTTTGCCACAATTATCAGCTATCTGATCTTCGGTGAATCTGACGACATCTCGGTCCAATTCACCGTCACAGCAATTTTCACGGCGTACTTCCTGTCGCGCACGGTGTCCGATCTGTGGCGCATGGTGCTGTCGCCCTTCCTTAGCCAGTACCGCATTCCACCGTTTTCTGACAGGGACGCCACGCGGCTGTACATCTGGGCGTCGGTTCTGGCGACCTATGACATTTCGGCGGTTCTTTTTGCCACTTGGGTCGCGGACTTTGGGCTGAACTACAACGTCTACGCCATGGTTTATGGCGTGCTGACGGCGGTGGGCGCTGCCCTTAATGTTCTGATGATCCTGTTCAACGCGCGCGCGATCACCGAGGCCATTCGGGCAGGTCGCAGCAAAGAACAGGTATCCTGGATGCTGTGGGCGATTTCGATCGCATGGGCCCCGGTTCTGATCCTTTACATCGCGTTTAGCTGGTTCTCTCTGGCGCTGGATTTGGTGTTGGAGAACCCTGCTCCGATCCCGTTGATTGCCGGAACCTATGGCATTTTCATGTCTGTCGTCGTCGCCTATGGCGCGATGAATTACATGCTGGAACGGTATTTTAACCGGTCTCGCAGGGTGCAACAGATCAACGCCGAGTTGGCCGAGGCCGAGGCAAGTGAAGAACCGCAACCCGTACCGCCCATTGAATTGGCGCATTCGATCTCGACCTACGAGGATCTGGCGCGTCGTGTGGCCGGTATTCTGGCCTTTGTTGTTGGTGCCTATGCGCTGTTGGTGATCTGGAACCCGGATGCAGATTGGACCCAAGACCTGCCGATGGAGCGGTTCCTGGACGTGATGATGATCCTGTTCATCGGCTACGTCGTCTTTCACTTTTTTCGGATCTGGATCGACAGCAAGATCGCTGAAGAAGGCGGAGATATGGAAGAAGGCGAATTGGGCGATGAGGGCGGTGGTTCTTCGGCCAGCCGGTTGGCGACCCTTCTGCCGTTGTTCCGTGGCGCGATCCTGGCCGTGGTGGTGGTGTCAATCGCGCTGATCGTTTTGCTGGAAATCGGCATCAACGTAAGCCCCCTTTTCGCCGGTGCGGGTGTTGTCGGGCTGGCGGTGGGTTTTGGTTCTCAAACGCTGGTACGGGACATTTTTTCAGGCGCGTTTTTCCTGCTGGATGACGCGTTTCGGAAGGGAGAATACATCGACATCGGGGATGTGAAGGGAACGGTCGAAAAAATCTCTGTTCGTTCATTCCAGCTCCGCCACCATCTGGGGGCGCTCAACACCATTCCCTTTGGTGAGATCAAGGTTTTGACGAACTATTCCCGAGACTGGGTGATTATGAAGCTGCCTTTGCGGGTGACCTATGACACCGATGTGGAAAAGGTGCGCAAACTGATCAAGAACCTCGGGAAAGAGTTGCTGACAGATCCGGTGATTGGTGAAAATTTCATCCAACCTCTCAAGTCGCAGGGCGTGATCGAGATGCAGGATTCGGCAATGATCATTCGCGTTAAGTTCATGACCAAACCGGGGGATCAGTGGCTCGTACGTAAACGCGTGTACCAGGACATCCGCGAGCTGTTCGCGCGCGAAGGTGTGAAGTTCGCACACCGCGAAGTCACGGTGCGCCTTGCGGACGAGAAGGACCCCAAAGATCTTTCGCCAAAACAGCGCGAGGCTGTGACTGGGGCGGTGCAGGCTGCTATCGACGAGGACTATCTCGACGACATCGGACCTGGCGGCGACCGGGATTAAAATTCGGGGGCTCCCGCCCCCTCGGCATCTTTCTGACGAAAGACGTCTCGGGGTTGGGCGTGGCGCCGCGCTGACGCGCGTCGTGGTTGCTTTGCTGGGGTCGAGAGTGCCGCAGAACGCAACGAAGGGAGTGGCGCCCCTTACTTCTTCTTGCTTAAGTAATTTCGGGGGAGTGGCGCAGAGCCGGGGGCGGAACCCCCATCGCTCTGCTTACTGTTGGTAGGGATCAAGGCTGTCGCGCAGGCCATCGCCGAGGAAGTTAAATGCCAGCACAATGATGATGATCGGGATCATCGGGATCGCTGTCCATGGATAGATTTCGATTGAAGCCAGGTTCTGCGCATCGTTTAGCATCACGCCCCAACTGACGGCTGGTGCCCGCAGGCCCAGGCCAAGGAAACTGAGCGCGGTTTCCCCTAAAATCATCGCAGGGATCGACAGTGTCGCGCTGGCAATTAGATGGCTCATGAAGTTGGGTAGCAGGTGCTTGCGGATCACACGGCCCGAGCTTGCACCCATCATCTCGGCCGCCCGGACGTACTCCTCCTCACGCAAGCTCAGGAACTTGGCCCTTACGGCACGCGCAAGGCCCGGCCAATCGAGGATGCCGAGGATTATGGATATGATGAAGAACACCGCAACGGGCCCCCAATTCGAGGGCACAGCGGCGGACAGAGCAAGCCACAAAGGCAGTTCGGGCAGAGAGCGCAGGATTTCGATCACGCGGTTGATGACCCAATCGATGCGGCCGCCAAAATAACCTGCAATTGACCCCAGCAGAATACCAAGGAAGAAGGATACCGAAATGCCGATCAGACCCACGGTCAGGGACAGTTGCGCACCGTAAAGGATGCGGCTGAACACATCTCGACCCAAGCGGTCGGACCCCCAAAGGAACAGCGTGGCCCCGTCAGGGGCGCAAAACAGATGCGTGTCGCTGGGGATGAAACCCGCCAAACTGTACTCGGCACCTTCGCAGAAGAACTCGAGTTGTACCGGGGTCGAGGTGTCCGGTTTGAACACCCATTGAAACGTCTCCAGGTCTGCTTCGGCGGTTATTGGATAGACGAAGGGACCCAGGAATTCACCCTCGTGTACCCAATGCACGGCCTGTGGCGGGGCATAAAGGTGGTCCGAGTTCCGCTCGTTGGCGCCATAAGGTGCGATGAAGCCCGCAAAGGGCAGCATCAGATAGCAGAACAGAAGGAAGATACCCGATATCAGACCCAGCTTGTGGGTTTTGAATTTGCGCCAGATCAGCACCCAATTTGGCGCGTCCAGATCGCGGCGTTCCAACTGTTGTATGGAAACCTGTGGGTCATATGGCGCGTCGTCGACGTAGCGCCCATCGGGGAGTTTGGTCATGAATCGCGCCCTTCATATCTGATGCGCGGGTCAAGCATGACCAGCAGGATGTCTGAAATCATGGTGCCGATCAGGGTCAGCAATGCGACGAACATCAGAATAAAGGCCGAAAGGAACTGGTCTTGAGTCTTGAGCGCAGTGAGCAGCGCCGGCCCGATCGTCTGCAGGCCCATGACTACCGAGACAAGAACAGAACCAGACACCATCGAGGGCAAGAGGTTGCCGATGTCAGCCACAAAGGGGTTGAAGGCCACGCGCAGCGGATATTTGGTCAACATCCGGCTAGGGGCCATGCCCTTGGCAATCGCAGTTTCAACATACGGCTTGCCCAGTTCATCCAACATGTTGGCGCGCAAGCGCTGCATCATCGCCGAAGCACCAGCGGTGCCGATTACGATGGTCGGCACAATCAAATGAACCATGATCGACTTCATTTTTTCCCAGTTCAGCGGTTCCCCTTCGAAGGAAGGGTCCATCAGGCCACCAATTGGAATGTTCAGGTACTTGCGCCCGTAATAATAAAGGATCAGCGCCAGCAAAAAGTTCGGCGTTGCCAGTCCAAGATAGCCAACAAATGCGGATGTATAGTCGATCCAGGTACGGGATTTGGCGGCGGCGATTACGCCCAAAGGCAGCGCCAGAGCATAAACAAAGACGATGGCGGCCATGTTGACCAGAACGGTCAGCCACAGGCTGTCGCCCACAATCTCACGCACGGGGCGGTCGAATTCGAATGACCAACCAAAGTTACCTTGGATGAGGCCAGAAAAGCCATGCGGGCCGGGCATGAAGCCCATCCAGATCATGTATTGCTCCCAAAGCGCGCGATCCAGCGCGTATTCCTTGCGCAAAAATTCAGCCTTGGCGACGCCTGCGGATTGGCCGGATGCCTTGAGCTCGGCGATCTGGTTCGACAGGTAGTCACCCGGCGGTAGGTTGATGATCACGAACACCAGCATCGACACCACCAGCAGGGTGAGCAGCATGGTGCCAAAGCGATAGATTGAGTAGCGCAGGATGCTCATTCAGCTTGTCCCGTCACTCGGCCATGAAGAATTCATCGGGGCGATGAACACCGAAATGCGCGCCGGGGTCCCAAGCCCAAAGGCCTTTCTTGGGCACGTTGCGCATCCGGTTTGATACGACGATAGGCTGCGGCGCTTCGGCCAGAATACCGATGCCAAATAGCTGATCGGCGTGTATTTCCAGCATCTCGTTCCAGGCGGCTGTGCGCTGTTCGTCGTTGTCGGCGCGGTCCCAAATCAAGGCCAGCTCCATCAGGCGCTGCGCAGCCGGAATATCAGGGGCCTCGCCCACATCACCGTTGGTTTGATAGTGCTGTCCCCACTTTGGCCACGCCATGAATTCTTGATGGCGCGGGGCCAGGTAATCAGGAGAGGTGTAGGTTTGTGGAATGCCATTGTCCCAACCAAACCAGACCGCGACCATAGTGTTGCCGGCATAGACGCGATTGCGCAGGATGTCGCGATCAAGCGGGCGCATAACCAGCTTCACGCCAATCTCGCGCCAAGTATCTGTCACGATTTGCAGCGCGTTTTCAACTTCTTGCCGCTCGCCGGCGGTTTCAATGACGATCTCCATCGGACGGCCATCGGGCAACATACGGATTCCGTTGCCATTGCGCTTGTCCAGTCCAGCCTCGTCCAACAGGGCATTCGCGGTTTCGGGATCAAAGGCAGCCCAGGCGTCGCGATGTTCTTGCTTGAAGAAAGGCGAGGCGGGCAACACGGTCATCGAGCCCGGCTTGGCCAGTTTGAAATACAGTGCCTGATTGATGGTTTTGCGATCGATCCCCATGGACAGCGCGCGGCGCACGCGCACATCGCGCATAACCTCGCGCCAAACCGGATCGGCGTAGTTCAAGTTGGGATAGATCGCGATTTGTGAGGCAACACCTGTTTGCCAAAGGTTGGTCTTGTAGTCCCCGTCAGCCTCACCTTTTTTCAGGATCGAAGTGTCGCGGAAGTCCAATCCGCGCCCCTGCAAGTCGACTTCGCCCGCATTGGACTTGGCGGCGACTAGACCGGGGGCCACGATCTCCATCTCGACGATGTCGATGTAGGGAAGTTGCAAGCCGTTGCTATCGATGCGGTGATAGTAAGGGTTACGAACAAAATTGTGACGGATCTTCTTACCGGCACTGGCGTTGATCCAGGGTTGCAACGTGGGCAGCTCGGAATTGTCGAACTTGTACATGTTGTCGCGCTTGTTGTGCAGGGCAGCCCAGCTTTTTACGCGGGCATCCTCGACCTTTTCGGCCAGCGGTTCAGGGTCGGCATAATCGCCATGATAATCTTTCAGAAAATGCGAGGGGCGATAGATGAATGGCGGACGCGCCTGAGCCAGTGACTGTAGGAAGTTCGGGTTCGGATGCTCCCACTGATACACAACTGTCAGTTCATCGGGGAATGTAACCGTGGGCAACTCGCCTTCGATGCGCAGGAAATCAAGCGGGCCAGCGGGGCTGAGCAGTGGGTTGTTGGCAACATCTTCCCACCAGTATTTGAAATCGGCTGATGTAAATGGCGCACCATCCGACCATTTATGGCCAGGGCGCAGGCGCAAGGTGAACTTGTGGTTGTTTTCATTCTCAAACGAGGCCAGCAGATCCGGCACCAGCTCATAGTTTTCGTTATATCCGATCAGTCGGGCGTAGCCATAAACCACCATCTGCCGGATGTCTTTGGATCGGGTCACCATGGTCGACAATGTGCCGCCTTGCTGGCCAAATTCGCGACCTTTGGCCTTGAGATCGACAATGATTGGCTCGTCGGGGATGCGCTCATTCACGGGAGGCAGATCACCGGCGTCAACTTCGGCCTGCCAGAAGGTACTTTCCTGCAGCGGTGGTATAGGGTTCGCACCTGCCGGCATCAGGCTGGCGATCACCAGAGATGCGGCAAGAATCAAAGAGCAGCGTTTGGGTTCAAACATGACAGCGTACCTTATGGCCGGGTTCCAGCTCCACCAATGAGGGTACCATGGTGTCGGTAAAACGGAAGGCTTCGGCCCATTTTTCAGGAGAGCCGGCGCCCTGGGCGACCAGTTTGAGGTTGATGGGGCGCTCGATATCAGGCTCGGGTTGAGCCGCGATCAAGGCTTTGGTGTAAGGATGTTGGGGATTATAGAATAGGGTATCAGGCGGGGCTTGTTCAACGATCAAGCCCTGGCGCATCACGGCCACCTCATCAGCGATCCGGGCCACAACGGCCAGATCGTGTGAGATGAAGAGGTAGCTGAGGTTCAGGCCCTCTTGCAACTTTTCCAGCAGGGTCAGGATCTGTTCCTGAACCGATACATCAAGGGCCGATGTCGGCTCGTCACAGACGATCAACGAGGGGTCCAGCATCATGGCGCGTGCGATGGACAAGCGTTGACGCTGACCGCCCGAAAACGCGTGCGGGTAGCGTTTGAGCATCTCTTCACTCAACCCGACACGCTGCAGCATCTGGGCTGCCTTGTCGCGCCGCTCTGCTTTGGTGCCGATCTTGTGGATCTCCAACGGCTCGGTCATTGCGTCTTGCACCCGCATCCGCGGGCTGAGCGAGCTGTAGGGGTCTTGAAACACCATTTGTGCATCGCGTTGGAACGCGGTGCGGGTGGCACGGGACATCTTGTGCACGGTGATCGGGTCAGCATCTGGCGTGGCGCGGAACAAAACCTCGCTGCCCTGGTCCGGCAATTCGGCCCCAAGCGCAATGCGAGCTGCGGTGGTCTTGCCCGAGCCGCTTTCGCCCACGATGGCAAGCGTCTTGCCGCGCGGCAATTTCAGATCAACGCCCCGGCAGGCATGGACCAAAGCGTCTGGTTTCCAAGCTGACCCGGACCGCATGGTAAAGGTCTTGTTGACCTTGTTCATTTCCAGGATCAGATCGTCGTCCGGCAGGGGGGGCGCAGGACGCGCTTCGGCCGGAATGGCGGGGGCCGCGTTGAACAGTTGTTGGGTATAGGGGTGGGCTGGGTTCTTGAGCAAGGGCTCCGCGGCACCGGCCTCCATTACCCGGCCCTTGTGCATGACCACGACCTTTTCGGCCATGTTCGCCACGACACCCAAATCATGCGTTACCAAGACCAGCGCCATGCCGGTTTCCTGTTGCAGCTCTTTGATCAGGCCCAGAACCTGCGCCTGTGTGGTTACGTCGAGGGCGGTCGTTGGTTCATCTGCGATCAGCAGATCGGGTTTGGACACCATGGCCATGGCGATCATGGCGCGCTGGCGCATACCGCCTGACATTTCAAACGGATAAGACCGATAGGCGCGTTCGGGGTCGGGAAAGCCCACCCTCTCGAACGTTTGCAGAACTTGCCGCTTTGCCTCTTTCTCGGATGCACCGCGATGCAGCCACAGAACTTCGCTGACCTGATTGCCGATCCGATGAAGCGGTGACAGCGAACGCATCGGTTCCTGAAAAATCATGGACACCTGATCGCCGCGAACATCGCGCATCTTGCGTTCTGACATCTCCGTCAGGGTCAGCGGGCCTTTTTCGGTGTTGAGAGTGATCCGGCCTGATCGGATTTGCGCGGCGCGCGGCAGGATGCGCAGCACAGCGCGGCAGGTGACGGTCTTGCCTGATCCAGATTCCCCAACCAAAGCCAGTGTTTCGCCGGGCATCACGTTAAAATTAACATCCTGAACGACGGCGTCGCCGGACCCGAATCCAATGCTCAGATTTTCCACAGATAACAAAGGGGTCATTCAGGCGATCCACCCGACTGGCCGGTACGCAACATAAGTCTATCGATCCCCCTGGTCATTCTGCGTCACTTTCGCGCGCGCACCCCCCACTAGTCAAACCCGAAATTGTGACTAAACGTCACGAAACAGGGAGAATTCAGTTAACTGTGTCTACACAAGCGCAGCCGGATTTGGCATGACAGGTAAAGTTACGTCCCAAACGGCCGATTGCGCCAAAGGAGTTATCCCAGTGAGCCGAGATGTCAGTCGCCTAGATCTTTTCATCGACCGAATGGTCTCGCAACGCGCTTGCCTGGATTTTGCGATTGCCGAAACCGCTGCCATGACCGGCCCGGTGTTCGAGCTGGGGTTGGGCAACGGGCGGACCTACCACCACATGAAAACCCACATCAAAGGGCGCGATACCTATGTGTTCGAACGCGCAGTGGCTTCTCACCCGGATTCGACGCCACCAGAGGAAATGCTGATCCTGGGTGATGTGCGTGAAACATTGCCCGCGTCAGTCGAACGTTTTGGCCCCACGGCCAGCCTGATCCATGCTGATCTGGGTGGGCACAACCGCGAAAAGAACGATGTGTTTGCGCGCCTCGTCTCGCCCCTGATCGAGCCGCTGCTGGCACCCGATGGGCTGATGGTGTCGAGCGACCGAATGTATTTTGAGACGCTGAGCGAATTGCCGCTGCCGCCCGGCGCGGTGGAAGGGCGCTGTTTCATCTATCGTCGCTAGAGTGCTGATATGAGCGGGCTTCTGACGCTGAACGCTGGCAGTTCTTCGATCAAGTTCGGGGTCTATCTGGCCGCAGATGAGCCTGAGTTGCTGCTGCTTGGACAGGTCGAAAACCTTGGGCCCGTGGCGCAATTGATGTTGAGCCACCCGAAAAAGAAGACGGTTGAGATCGGGCCAGCTGACCACGTTTCGGCCGTACAGGCGATTCTTGAGGCCATTGAGCCCGTGTTGCAGGGCCACGTAGTCACGGGTGTCGGTCATAGGATCGTGCATGGTGGCAAGACCTTTACCGGGCCGGTAGAGTTGACGCATCAAGTCATGGGGCAGTTGGAAACGCTGGTCCCGCTTGCACCCCTGCACCAGCCGCACAACCTGGCCGCGGTTCGCGCGGCACAAGCGGCGTTCCCGGATGCCGTTCAGATCGGGTGCTTCGACACGTCGTTTCACCAAGGGCATTCTTTCGTGAATGACGCCTTTGCTATACCCCGACGGTTCTATGAAAAAGGCGTGCGGCGGTACGGTTTTCACGGGCTGTCTTATGACTACATCACCGACACGCTGAAACGAGAGCATCCAATCTTGGCGCGTGGGCGGGTGGTGATCGCCCATCTGGGCAATGGTGCCTCCATGTGTGCCATCAAAAACGGGCAAAGCATCGGTTCCACAATGGGGTTTTCGGCGCTCGATGGCCTGCCAATGGGCACCCGCTGTGGGCAGTTGGATCCGGGTGTATTGCTTTATCTGATGGAGCAGGGGCACAGCGCCGAGGCGATCACGCATATCCTGTACAAGAAAAGCGGTCTTTTGGGATTGAGCGAGATCAGCCATGACATGCGCACTTTGCTTGCGAGTGACGACCGGCGCGCGGCAGAGGCCATCGACTATTATGTTTTCCGCATCAAACGCGAACTGGGCGCGATGGTTGCAGTGTTGGGTGGGTTGAACGCTGTGATTTTTTGCGGGGGCATCGGCGAAAATTCCCCGGAAATCCGGGCGCGGATTCTAGATGAGATGGAATTCATGGGCCTGTCATTGGATGCGGATGCCAATCACGCCAACGAACACGTGATCTCGGACGGGGTGATCCCAGTTCTGGTCATTCCAGCAGACGAAGAAAGGGTGATCGCACGAGCCGTGGCGAACCACGTGATGCCGTAGGGTTATTTGGGTGGGGGCTAGGCGTAAGCGCATGTCCTTGTCATCGTTGGGCGACCACCTGACAGGAAAGGCTGCCCATGCTGTTTTATGATTGCTCCACCGCCCCCAACCCCCGTCGTGCGCGGATGTTCATCGCCGAAAAGGGGCTGACGATCGAAACCCGCGATATCTCTATCGCCAAGGGTGAACAGTTGAGCGATGAGTTCAAAGCCGTGAACCCCCGCGCCACGATCCCAGTGCTGGTGACGGACGAGGGCACGGTGTTGACCGAAAACCTTGGCATTGCCGCCTACCTTGAGGCGCACACGCCCGAGCCGCCTTTGATGGGGCGCACGGCGGATGAAAAGGGGCTGGTGCTGATGTGGAATTCCATCGCCGAACAGCAGGGCGGCATGCCCGTGGCCGAGGCGCTGCGCAACACGCATCCGGCGTTCAAGGGCCGCGCTATTCCCGGGCCTGCCAATCATGCACAAATCCCTGAACTGGCCGAACGCGGGTTGGCGCGGATCGACCAGTTTTTTGATGTGCTCGAGGCCCGTTTGCAGGACAGTCGCTACATTGCTTGCGATCATTTCACGTTGGCCGACATTTCGACTTTTGTGTTCGTCGACTTCGCACGAGTCGTAAAAAAACGTATCCCTGAAAGCCACACCGCCGCCCTGGACTGGTACGAGGCGATCAAAACTCGGCCAAGCGCGCAGCTTTGAACCCGCGAAAAATCACAGAGCATGAGGCCGACGCAATGTCGGCTTCTTTTTTGCTTCGATGGTATTGTACATAAATGTCTAGACAGGTGTGAACAATCGCAATAGCGTCCCTTTGATGTCAGGCAGAGGAGGGTCGGATGAAGTCGAATTACCGCGTGGTTGTTATTGGAGGCGGCGTTGTTGGCGCCTCGGTTTTGTATCATCTGGCCAAGCTTGGTTGGAGCGATGTCTGCCTGATCGAGCGCAAGGTTTTGACTGCTGGGTCCAGCTGGCATGCTGCGGGCGGTATCCATGCGCTGAACGCCGACCCAAACATCGCGGCCCTGCAGGCGTACACCATCGACCTGCTGCCCGAGATCGAGCGTGAAAGCGGCCAGAACATCGGCCTGCACATGACCGGCGGCCTGACGATGGCCGGAACCCCGGACCGCTGGGAATGGCTGCAATCGGCTTACCGCGTGTTCCAATCCATCGGCATCGAAGATTGCCGCCTTGTCACGCCAGAAGAGGCCCGAGAGTTGAACCCGGTGATGTCAACCGATGGCCTGTTGGGTGGCATGTGGGCCGATCGCGAGGGGTACATCGACACCACGGGCACGGTACAGGCCTATGCTGGGGCTGCTAAAAAACGCGGCGCAACAGTGGTCGAAAACAACCGTGTGCTGGAACTGAACCAGACCTCTGAGGGGTGGGAGGTTGTGACCGAACAAGGCACGATCCATTGCGAACATGTGGTCAACGCCGCTGGCCTTTGGGCCAAGCAGGTGGGGCGAATGGCCGGGGTGGAACTGCCCGTTTCACCACTCAACCACCACTATCTGATCACCGATGCGATCCCCGAGGTTGCAGCGCTGGATCATGAACTGCCAATGACTGTCGATCTCGAAGGGTTCACGTACATGCGGCAGGACCAAAAGGGGATGCTGGTCGGCATCTACGAGATTGACCACGACCACTGGATGGAAGACGGCGCACCCTGGGAATACGGGTTTGAGCTGCAGCAAGAGGATCTGGGTCGGATCGAGAATGAACTGACCCTTGGGTTCCAGCGTTATCCTTGCCTGAACGACGCGGGTATCAAAACTTGGGTGAACGGGGCCTTTACCTTCTCGCCCGACGGCAACCCATTGGTTGGCCCGGTGCCGGGCAAACGCGGTTATTGGACGGCGTGCGCGGTCATGGCCGGGTTCCTGCAGGGTGGTGGCGTCGGCAAGTCACTGGCCGAATGGATGATCCACGGCGAGCCTGAAGCAGATGTCTATGGCATGGACGTTGCCCGCTATGGCGATTTTGCGCAGAATAAACGCTACATCCGCGAGACGACTGGGCAATTCTATTCCCGCCGTTTCGTGATGACCTATCCCAACGAACAACTTCCGGCGGGTCGTCGGATGAAAATGGCACCCGCCCACGATGCGATGACAGCGGCTGGCTGCAAATGGGGCGTGAGCTGGGATCTGGAAGTGCCTCTCTATTTCGCCGAGCCAGGTTTCGAGGAAACACCGACACTGAAGCGTTCCAACGCCCATGATATCGTGGGCGAAGAGTGCAAGGCGATCCGCGAAGGCGCGGCTTTGCTCGACATCACAGGGTTTTCCCGGTTCGAGGTTTCGGGGCCGAACGCTACCGCCTGGTTGGATCGGGTCATGGCGTCGAAACTGCCGGGGCCGGGGCGGGCGAAACTCGCGCCGATGCTCAGCGAGACCGGCAAGCTCAAGGGCGATCTGACCGTGCTGAACTGGGGCGATGGCCGCTATTGGGTCATGGGCAGCTATTACCTGCGCGCTTGGCACATGCGTTGGTTCAACGATCACATGGATGATGGTGTGACCCTGCGCGATCTGGGCGAAGAGGTCTGTGGATTTGCCGTCATCGGCCCGAAATCGCGACAGGTGGTCGAGAAGCTGGCTGAACAGGACATCGGCGCGCTGCAATTCATGGGCTGCGGGCAGTTTGATATTGGATTAGTGCGCACCCATGTGGCCCGCATGTCGGTGACTGGCGAGAAGGGCTATGAGATCAACTGCCGGTATGGCGACCACATTGCCCTGCGTCGGATGCTGCTCGAAGCGGGCGCAGATCAGGGCATCCGCGAGGTTGGTTTCAACGCCATGCTGTCAACCCGGATCGAAAAGAGCTTTGGCATCTGGTCGGCGGAATTCACCCAAGGCTATACGCCCGGTATGACCGGCATGGATCGCTGGATCGACCGGGACAAAGACTTTGTCGGGCGCGAAGCAGCTATGGCTGAACGCGATGGCAACGGCCCCGGACAAGTGCAGGTCACGTTGGAAATCGACGCAGTGGATGCGGATGCCAGCGGCTATGAACCGATCTGGTCGGATGGCAATCGCGTGGGCTTTGTGACGTCTGGTGCCTACGGCCATCACACCGGAAAATCGCTGGCGATGGCGCTGGTGGACCGCGAACAGGCAGCGGTTGGCACTGACCTGAGTGTACATATCGTCGGGGTCGAACGGCAGGCCAAGGTCATCGAGGCCTCGCCTTACGATCCCCAAGGTAAGGTGATGCGGGCATGACACGACGCGGCAGACGAGCGCGGGTCGAAGCCCCCGCCGAACAACGCAAGGTCGACTATCACAATCTGCGCAATCCATTCCCCCCGATGCGGGCCTTCTCAGACGACCGGATCGAGGCGCTGCATCAGGCCTCACTTGAGGTGCTCGAAGACATCGGCATCAAGGTGCTGCTGCCTGAGGCGCGAAAACTGTTCCGGCAAGGTGGCGCACGGGTCGACGACGAGATGGTCTTTATCGGTCGTGAGATGGTTGAGGCCGCGATCGCAAGCGCCCCGAAATCCGTCCCGATTCGAGGCGCGGTGCGCGAGCGTGACATTACGCTGGAGCTGGGATCGCTGGTTTTTCAACCAGGTGCAGGTGCGCCCCATGCCACCGATTTGGAACGGGGTCGCCGTCCCGGTTCGCTGTCTGACTTCCGCGAGATGGTGCAGCTGACGCAGCATTTCGATGTGCTGCAGATGATCCCGCCTCTGGTCGAGGCGCAGGACGTCCCGATGCATCTGCGCCATTACGCAATGACGGAAACCATCCTGACGCAATCGGACAAGGTGCCGTTCCTCTATTCCCGTGGCACGCCGCAGGTGATGGACGGGTTCGAGATGATCCGCGATTTCCGCGGCATTTCGGACGGTGAATTTCACGCGACCCCATGGTGTTACACCATCATCAACACCAACTCGCCCCGCGTGATCGACATGCCGATGGCGCAAGGGCTGATCGACTTTGCCCGCGCAGGGCAGGTGTCGATCGTGACGCCGTTCACCTTGATGGGCGCCATGGCGCCGATCACCGTGGCAGGCGCCATGACTCTGTCCCATGCCGAAGCTTTGGCCGCGATCACCCTGACGCAGCTGACCCGCTCCGGTGCGCCGGTGTGCTATGGCACGTTTACCTCGAACGTTGATATGAAATCCGGCGCGCCGGCATTTGGCACGCCGGAACATTTCACCGCCTCGCTGGTTGCCGGTCAATTGGCGCGACGGTTGGGCCTGCCGTGGCGGTGCGCGGGGGGCAGTGCGGCCAACGTCAACGATGCGCAAGCCGCTAATGAAAGCCAGTTTGGTCTGTGGGGCTGCCTGATGGCCGGAGCGACCGTCGTCATTCATTCGGCCGGGTGGTTAGAGGGCGGACTGACTGTATCCTACGAGAAGATCATCACCGATCTGGAAGTCCTGCAGATGGTCGCCGAACTTTGCGCGGGCACCCCGGCAACAGACGCTGATATCGCGCTCAGCGCGTTGCGCGAGGTACAGCCCTCGGGCCATTTCTTTGGCGCGACCCACACAATGGAGCGTTATCAGACGCAGTTTTATGAGCCGGTCGTGGGCGATTGGTCGAATTTCGGAACGTGGACTGAACGCGGATCAGTGGACGCCAACCACCGTGCGACCGGTATTTGGAAGAACATTGTGAACGAATTTAAAGCACCCAATCATGACGCAGACCGCGTTGGCGCGCTTCAGGAGTTTATCGCCCGTCGGACCGAGGAGGGCGGCGCACCACCTGAGAGTTGAGCAAGGGACCGGATATGAGCAACGCGTAAGCAGTCATCATTGCACTGGCGTGATGAAGAGATGGCTAACTTGAGAAACACAAGACGTACGGCATCGAACTGGAGTGTCTCTTCGAGGACTGGTCGCCGGGGTAGATCGGCGACAAACTCTTCTCTGATCAACCTCAGACAGACGATCGATGTGTTCCGCTATTTTTGCAATTATCTGATCAACTAGGAAAGCAACTTCCCGGCTCTGGGGAAAAGAGCTTTCGCCTCACTGGACCCCCTCCACAAGAGGAGAGAGTTTCTTGGTTGGAAGACGGCAGTGGAAACATCAATGAGCTTCTAGGAGCAAATCGGTTTTTGCCCGCGCCTGCTTAACGGCTTGTTCTCGGACCGTACCATATCCGCGAATGTCATCTGCAGCAGACAGGATGGCTTGCCAAGTTTCGCTATCCTGTGCCTGATCCAACAACCCTTCGTACCAGACGAGCGTTTCACGGTGCATCTTGGCCTCGCTATGAAAGCCGAACGGGTTCAGTGCCGAACCTCGAAAGGATTTCCCCTTGGCCAGTAGGCCCAAAACCGTGCGCATCCAGGGACCAAACGTGCGCTTGGCAGGGCGGCCACGCCCGTCCTTGCCAAAGTTCAGGATCGGCGGAGCCATGTGGTATTTGACGATAAAGTCCCCTTCGAACTTCTCGGCCAACTCGTTGGCAAAACCCTGCCCTGTCATCAGGCGCGCCACCTCGAATTCGTCCTTGTAGGCCATCAGCTTGAACAGGTTGCGTGCCGCGGTTTCAGTCACGGCGTCCGACGTACGAGTGCGGAGTTTTGCAATCCGGTCTGTAAAGCGTTTGGCATAGGTCGCATTCTGATAACCAGTCAGGAACTCGGCGCGCCGTGCAATCATCTGATCCAATGTTTCCGGCTTTTCTTCGGGCGCGATCATGTCTTTCATGCGCGCCGGATCGGCGGCCATCGCACGCCCCACGGCAAACGCCAGTTTGTTTTTCTCAACGGCCACACCGTTCAACAGGATCGCCTGCGACAGGGACATCTGTTCGACCGGGACCAGCCCCTTTTGCCAGGCAAAGCCCAGCATCATCACATTGGCAAAAACCGTGTCACCCAGCACCTGTTCGGCCAGCCCATTGGCATCGAACCCGGCCACATTGCCCTCGCCGACAACGCGTGAAATCTCGACCTCGCGGGTGTCGACTTTCAACTGCGCGTCGCGGCGCAGGACCAGATCACCGGTGGGCATTTCCGCCCGGTTCAGAACCACGCGAGTGCCCGCACGGTAGTGTGCTGACGCCTTGGGGGCGGAACTCACGACCATATCACAGCCAATCACCGCATTCGCCATACCTTGATCGATCCGAACTTGGTTGAGCGCCTCGGGCGTGGCGCCCAGGCGGATGTAGCTCAGCACTGTGCCGAATTTCTGCGCAAAACCGGTGAAATCCAGCACCGAACTGCCTTTGCCCTCAAGATGTGCGGCCATAGTGATCAGAGCGCCAACGGTGACAACGCCAGTGCCGCCCACACCCGTGACCAGCAGGTCAAAAGGGTCTGCGAGTGGTGGCAGGTCGGGGGTGGGCAGCCCGGCCTCGACAGTTTCCAGATCCAGCGTGACCGCACGTTTGCGCCGGGTGGCGCCTTCGACGGTGACAAAGCTGGGACAGAACCCGTCAAGGCAAGAAAAATCCTTGTTGCACGAGCTGAGGTTGATCTTGCGTTTGCGACCAAGGGGAGTTTCGCGCGGCTCGACGCTCAGACAGTTGGATGCGACCGAACAGTCACCGCAGCCTTCGCAAACCAGATCGTTGATCCAGGCGAACCGCTTGGGGTCGTCCATAGTGCCCCGCTTGCGGCGGCGGCGCTTTTCGGTGGCGCAGGTCTGCTCATAGATCAACACGGTGACGCCAGGGATCTCGCGCAGCTCGCGCTGGACTTGATCCATTTCCTTGCGGTCGTGGAATGACGTGCTCGCCGGGAAATCAGAGCGCGAGAACTTGTCGATGTTGTCCGACACCAGTGCGATCCGTTTCACGCCTTCGGCGCGGCAGGTCTGGGCGATGCCATGTACGCTCACCGGGCCATCAACTGGCTGTCCGCCAGTCATTGCGACGGCGTCGTTGTAGAGGATCTTGTAGGTGATGTTGGTGTTGGCAGCGACCGCCTGACGGATCGCCAGAGAGCCGGAGTGATACCAGGTCCCTTCGCCGAGATTCTGAAAGATATGCTTGCCACCGTTGAACTTAGACGCAACCACATGCGGCACCCCTTCACCGCCCATCTGGGCATAACCGACGGTCTGGCGATCCATCCACGACGCCATCACATGGCAGCCGATACCACTGGCGGCAGTGGACCCGTCAGGCACTTTGGTTGAACTGTTGTGCGGGCAGCCTGAGCAGAAATACGGCGTGCGGGTCGCGCCCGGTACGTTGATCAACTGCGGCGGGGTGTCGATCAGTGCCTTGGCTTTGGCGGGCAGGCCTTCGTCGGGGAAGAACGCGTCTAGCCTTGCAGCGACGATGGGGGCCAGCATCAGCGGGCTCAACTCTCCGGTCCAGGGGATCAGAGGTTCGCCGTGGCTGTCGTATTTGCCGACCATCTTGTGGGGTTTGTCGCCGGGCCAATCATAGAAATACTCTTTGAACTGGCTCTCGATGATGCCGCGCTTTTCCTCGACCACCAACACCTCGGCTTTGCCCTTCACGAACCGCAAGGCATTGCGACGCGCCAGCGGCCAGACCATGCCGACCTTGTAGATGTCGATGCCCAGTTCGCGGCACTTGCCCTCGTCCAATCCCAGCAGGCGCAGCGCTTCTAACAGGTCCAGATGACCCTTGCCCGTGGTGACAAAGCCGAATTTCGCGCCCTTGATGTCATAGACGCGGCTGTCGATCGGGTTGGCTTCGGCAAAGGCGCGTACGGCGCGCAGCTTGTGCTGCATGCGGGTTTCGATTTCGGGCGAGGGCAGGTCCGCTGAGCGCACATGCAGACCGCCAGCGGGCAAGTCAATCTGCGGCAGCTCGAACGTGCGATCCGGGTGCAGCTCGACCGAGCGCGCACTTTCCACCGTTTCACTGATCGCCTTGAACCCGACCCAAGTGCCAGAGAACCGCGACAATGCCAGGCCGTATTCGCCGTATTCCAGATATTCCTCGACAGATGCCGGGTTCAGGGTTGGTATGAACCAGGTCATGAAGGCCACGTCGGATTGGTGCGGCATCGAGCTGGAGACGCAGCCGTGATCATCACCAGCCACCACCAGAACGCCGCCCTTGGGGGCCGAGCCGTAGGCGTTGCCATGTTTCAGTGCATCCCCTGATCGATCCACACCGGGGCCTTTGCCATACCACATGGAAAACACGCCCTCGACCTCGCAATGCGGGTCCAGCGTGGCCTGTTGGGCACCCAGAACGGCCGTCGCGCCCAGATCCTCGTTCACGGCCGGCATAAAGGCAATCTCCTCCTCAGCCAACCGATCACGCGCGCGCCACAGCTCCAAGTCCAACCCGCCAAGCGGCGAACCCCGATAGCCCGAGACAAAGCCTGCGGTGTTCAACCCTGCCGCGCGATCCCTTTGGGCCTGATCCATCATAATCCGAGCAAGAGCCTGTGTTCCGGTCAGAAAGACGCGACCCGTTGTGTTGGTATAGCGATTCGAGAGTTGATAGGGGCGCAGGTTCGGCGTGTGCTGTGTCATGGCTTAGAGTCACCTTTGGATTCCGGGCTATCCCCTAGTGTGTCCCAAATATTCTGGTTGTTTGTTCCAATTCTTGCGCGGAAGTGATAAGTTTTGGCAAAAACATTCAGTATACAATGAATTGGTGAGAAAATGAACCAATCTGTCAATCTTGATGACCGGGACTACCAAATCCTGAAGCTGCTGCTGCAAGACAGTCGAATCTCGAACGCCGATTTGGCAGATGCCGTTGGAATGTCCACATCGGCCCTTTGGCGGCGTGTAAGAGTGCTTGAAGATACGGGCGTCATTGAACGCTATGGCGTTGTGGTAAACCCAAAGGCGATGGGGTTGGGGTTCCAGGCCATCGTTCATGTGCAATTGACCCGACATGACCCGGAAAAGATCGTCGATTTTATTCGCGCCGTTGAAACCAGCCCCGAAGTGCAGGAGTGTTTCGCAACCACCGGACAATCGGACTATCACTTGCGGGTGTTGTGCGCTGACCTAGACCGATACAATCGGTTTCTCGAAGATTTCCTTTTTCGCCTGCCGGCTGTGGCCAGCGCACAGACCAACGTGGTGCTGCGCACGATCAAGCGGGGTGGCAGCGCATTGGTGTGACAGGTGATTCCGTCAAAGAAGGCTGGATCGAATTAGCAAAGGAACCAGTATTTCGAGGCGTCATTCGGTGACTGGGTGTAGAACGTTGCGTTCGGGCAAGTGCTTTGTGCAGCGCTGGTGGCTGCCTGAGTGGGGGCGCCACTCTGAATTGATTGCAAAGAACCGGACTGTGTCGAGCAGGCGGATACGGCAAGAATTGCAGCGAGGACTTTCATGCGAAACAACATTTTAACCTCCATTTTGGATTTGAATTGAATAGACGCTAGTGTTCGGTACCTTACCATGCAACGCCAACACGGGGCGCGCAAATTTGCGCCGCTTCCCGGTGCGTGATTTGTGAACAATTCGAAATAATTTGACGATCTGCACCCAATCAGGCGACAATTGCTGTACCGTTACCGTTACGTTTTGCATTTTTCTTGCGTATCGAGGGCGATCGCGAAGAATTTGTATCAATACTTTTTAATCACTTCGGTTTGGCTGGCTGTGGGAGCAAGCAGAATGAAGTTGACAAATGCCTTGCTTAGAAAAGTTGGACACATCGCGCACATGTCTGTGCCGGTGGTACTTGGGTCTGCGACTTTGTTGTTTGGCGTGGCGCATGCTGAAACCGATCCGATGGACGCTCCGCTAGAGGTCGTCCGTTTTGGTGAGAACGATACCATCCGCGGTGTCGTGGGCGAATATCTTCGTGATCCGGATTTGTGGCCAGCGGTTCTGAAACTAAACAACATTGGGTCTTCTGCGGACCTCGTTCCTGGAATCGAGCTGCGGTTGCCGGTGAAGCAGGTTGCCGCAGCTGATGCGGCCCTGTTGTCGTCCTTGCATGCAATTCAAAAGGCCAACGCTGAAGGTGCCCGAATTTTTGCACCTGAAGAGATTGGCCAGGCCATCGATAGCCGCGAGGAAGCAGTTACGAAACGCGAGACTGGCGAATGGCGGCAGGTGGTGAGCTTTGCTGGGGTTGCCCGGGACTTCGCTCAAGAGGCTTTGGACATTTCAATCACGCAACGGGATCGCGCTGCCGAGGCTGTGGTTTCTGATGTGCAGGGCGATGTCGAAGGTCGGGCACCGGTCGAGCCAAGTTGGTCGAACCGCGATCGAAACGACATTCTGGTCGAGTTTGAACGCATCCGCACTCTGTCGGCCAGCACAACCCAGGTCACGTTCCGCGACCTCAGCCGGTTGCGGCTGAACCCGAACTCCAACGCCACCATCCAGCGCATGCGCTCAGACCCGCTGACCGGTGGCGAAGTGACCAAGGTGTCGCTGGCCGAGGGGGATTTTTATGCGCTGTTGAACCAACTGTCCGACAAGACCACATTCGAGATCGACGTGCCGGGGATCGAGACGACGACAAATTCGGCAGATTTCTGGATTAAGAACGATCAAAGCGGCGCGCGCTTTGTGAACTATGATACGCCGGGGCTTGAAATTGAGCGTGACGGCCAGACGTTTGAATTGGGTGAAAACGAAGGTGTGGTGATCGCAGGAACTGGTGCGCAACGCGCCGAAGTGCTGACAAGTCCGCTGCTTAATCTGCCAAGTACGGGTCAGATCCTCTACTCTGAAACCGCAAGCCTCAGCTGGGAAGTTTTTGCCGACGCCGAGGCCTATTGGCTCGAGGTCGCCAGCGATCCGGGTTTCAACCAGATGCAGATTTCAGAATGGGGTATCCGTGACACGGCCTTTGCTGCCAGCGGGTTGAAACCTGCACGCTATCACTGGCGGGTGGCAGCGCTCGACAAGCTGGGGCTGCCCGGCGAATGGAGCACGCCGCGCGACTTCACGTTGCGGATCGACAACACACCGCCTTTCTTGACCTTGATGTCACCGGCCTCGGGTACCATCGCCACCCAACCTCGGATCGAGGTTTTGGGCGCGACCGAGCTGGAAGCGACCCTGACGCTGGGCGGCAAGCCGCTCAAAGTTGACGGGGATGGCAGTTTTGTGGCCGATGTGGAGCTTACGCCCGGCGAGAACGTGATAGAAGTGGTGGCAATTGATCTGGCGGGCAATACCAGCCGCCGCAGTCAATCGGTAATCTATCGTCCTTCGGCCGAGGTTGAAATTGCACTGTCCGATCAGATAGCGCGTGTGGATCAGGCGCTGGCGTCGCGCACGGATCAACTCTCGGTAACCGCCAGGACGACGGCAGAGCCGGGGGCAGCGGTGTTTGTCCGGGATGCATTGCAAAATGTGGTTGTCCAAACGCAAGTGGGGGCAGCTGGTGAGATCGGCTTTACCGTGCCCGTGAATGAAGCATCACGCGAATTCACTATCCAGATTCTGGCACCCGGTGGTGCGGTCGAAGGGGCGCTGACGTTTGCCGCACTTCGCGATCAGATTGCGCCCGAGATTAAGCTGGACCTGCCACCACCGCGCGCAACATCGGATGAGGTGCTGTCGGTGACCGGTGCGACCGGGGATGCAGTTCGGCTGATGCTCAATGGAACGGATTTGCCCATGGTCAACGGGCGGTTCGATCTGACCGTAACGCTCGCGCCAGGACCAAATGCGTTCGAGCTGGTGGCTGTGGACGCTGTTGGCAACGTGAGCGTCACGCGGTTGAACACGCTTTTGGACGTGGACCCGCCCGAGGTTCTGAACGTCGAATTGGGGCGCCCTCAGGGCGAAGGCGGCCCGATTGAAATTGACGTACAGGCCCGCGATGCATCCGGCCTGCGTCAGGCGGCCCCGTTTGTGATCAGCGTCGATGGGGTCGAAATAGAGGGATTTTTGCGCTGCGAAAGTGTCAGCGGATTCTGCCGGGCGGTGCTGCCGCCCGAAACCGGCGAACTGGAGCTGGTTGAACTTATTATCGAAGACTACGCGGGAAACACCGCCTTCGAATAACCCAAGACCCAACCGGCGTGGGGGCGCTGGAACGGTCCGATATGGAACGGCAGAGGGGAACGGAACATGTGGTGGATGAAAGGCTGCGCAGCTGCCGCGCTGGCTATGGTTTTGTCGTCCGTACAAGTTGCTGCACAGCCTGCAACAGTGTCGGACGGTTTGCTTGTGGTCTACGGTCCCCAAGCTCCTTCACGCGAGGGAGATGTCGACCGCCGAGAACAGGTGTTCTTCAGCGTCCCCGCCGATCTAAAAGACCGCGTTTACGTGCGGATTTTCGACCCCGAGGTCGCGGGTGAAAATGACTTTACCTATGGCGGGGCGGGCGACTCTGAAACCACGTTTAGGGTGTTTGGCGGTGCTGGAGCCTACACCGATGCCAATCGACCCAAACCGGTTGCCGACGGCGCGCGCGAGCCGCGTTTGATCCCCTATGATCCGGTCACACAACCCGGCAAGCTGGTCAAGGAAAAGGCCTGGGCTTCGGATCGCACCACGGATGGGAAGTGGGTTAATCTGGGCGCGCTGCGTGCGCGTCAAGGCGAAGTTGTGGATGGTCGCGCCTATTTCCGCATCGATGTTCAAGGCAGCAAGGGCAATGACGGCAATGGTTACACCCTCGGTGTTAGCCTGTCGCGCGACCGCGCGCGTGCGCCAGTCGGGTTAGAGATGTTTGCATATCGTCCAACCGTGCGTTGGTCGGCTGGCGGCACAGCAACTCAGGTGTGGTTCACCCGCACAACCGACGGTCCGTTTCAGGTTCAGAGTTTTGACGGGGCCAATGGCGATCTGGCGCTGGTGACGGACTATGGCGATCTGGGCCTGCGTATCTCGGGGCAGGATTTCTGGACCTCGGACACGGTGGATACGAACGAAACCAATCTAGCGATCAGCCTGCAAGGCGGGTTCGAGACACCAAACGACGTGACATTGGCCGTCTTTGATGCGGCGGGTGATCCCGTGCCCCTGAACATGCCGCCGAAACTGGCGCCCGAGCCGTCGCGACCCACCGCCATCGGAACCGGGCGTCCGCTGGCTGATTGCCGCTCGGTCGCTTTTGATGGCAGCCGTTCCATCGGCCTGACACCCTTGGGCTATCAGTGGGAGTTTGGCGACGGCAACAGTTCGACCGAACCGGTTGTGGCACATCGCTATGCCGATCCGGGCCGCTACATTGCGCGTCTGCGGGTGCTCGACCCCGGCACCCGCCCTGGTCGCGGGGATGAGGTGACCGTGCCTGTCCATATCCGCAACGCGCCCGTAGCTGTACCCGGTTCTGACATCGTTGTGGCTCCGGGCCAGACGGTGGACTTTGACGGATCAAGCTCGCAACCTTCGGACAGTCCGATCACCGGCTACGGCTGGACCTTTGGCGATGGCGGCAAGGCCGAAGGCGCCAAAACGGCCTATGTCTACAAAACCCCCGGCCAATATCGCGCTGTTCTGCGCGTCAAGGATGACAGCAAACACCCCTGTAACGTGGGTCTCGCGACGCGCCGCGTGGTTGTGAACTTTGCCCCCGTGGCCGAGGCCGGAACCGATCGGAGCGCAATTATCGGCCAGACGGTTATCGTCACGGGCGGGGCCAGCTATGACGTGGATGGTTTGATCAACACCTATCGCTGGTCCATGGGCGACGGAACCGTTCTGGAAGGTGAAACTATCACTCACCAATACGCTAAGAGTGGGTCGTATCAGGTGCTGCTGACTGTCATCGACAACAGCGGTGTGGCCAACAACCTGGCCACCGACGGCATGCGGGTTGAGGTCAACGCGCCACCGGAACCCACATTCACCATCCCGGATCGGCCGGTGTCCGTCTCGGAACTGGCGATGCTTGATGGCTCTGCATCCGCAGACGCAGACGGGCAAATCCTGTCCTATATCTGGGACTTTGGCGATGGCGCCATGGGCGAGGGGCCTGCGGTCGATTACGCTTGGACCCGCGCTGGCGAATACACCGTCACGCTGACAGTCGAAGATGACAGCGGCACCGAATCTGCGCTGCAATCCTTTTCCCGTACCATCCGCGTAGATGCCGCGCCCGAGGCAAATGCCGGTCCTGATCAGTTCGTGACGGCGAGCGAGGTGACATTTTCGGGCGGTGGGTCGGTCGATCCGGACGGCACTGTGACCGAATGGCTCTGGGATTTCGGTGATGGCGGCGCGGCGGCAGGCCAGAACGTCAAACACGCTTATCTGCGCCCCGGCACTTATGAAGTCGCCTTGACGGTGCGCGACGACAGCGGCGCGCCGCTCAACACTGACCGTGCCACGATGCAGGTAACGGTCAATGCCACGCCAATTGCTGACGCAGGCCCGGCGCAGGTGGTAGCCCCGGGTGAGGAATTCGTGGTTTCGGGCCGCGCTTCGGTCGACCCGGACGGAGAGATTTCCGAATACATCTGGACCTTCCCGGATGGTCAAACCATCGAAGGGCTGCGCGCCGCACACACGATCAACGAACCTGGTCTTTACCGGGTTGGCCTTATGGTACGCGACAATTTTCACGGTGGCGCAGCCGAAGATGAATCCGAGGTTTTCATAACAGTCAATGCACCGCCCGTGGCGGTGGCAGGCGCAGACCGCCTGATTGCGCCAGGTGACACATTGCAGTTTGATGCAGGTCAGAGCTTTGACAGTGACGGGCAGGTGACCAACTACCGCTGGGAGTTCGACGATCTGGGCGAACCGCTCGAGGCGCGCACGGTTGAGCGCCACTATCCCACACCCGGCGTCTGGTCGGCGCAGCTGCTGGTAACCGATGACAGTGGCGTTCTGAACAGTACCGCCGGCGACGATATGACGATCCGGGTGAACCATCCGCCGGTGGCCGAGGCGGGGCCGGACATCGATACAGACAAGCTCTATGTCGCCTTTGATGGCTCGCAATCTAAAGACGCCGATGGCGATGCGCTGATGTATGAATGGGACTTTGGCGACGGATCGCCTGCCGCTTATGGGACGCAAGTGACCCATGTCTACCCCCGCTCGGGGGTGTTTCCGGTGACGCTGCGCGTAGACGATGGCACCGGCCTGTCCAATGCTCGTGCCATCGACGCCACCCGCGTCAACATCCGTGCACGTCCCTTGGCTGATGCGGGCGGAAATCGCGATGTGTGCTCGGGGGAACCGATCCTGTTCGACGCCTCTGACAGTGCCGACCCGGATGGTGGGTTGCTGCTTTACGCGTGGGACTTTGGCGACGGCAGCGACTCGGATCTGATCAACCCGACCAAGACCTATGAACTACCAGGGGTCTACCCCGTCACTCTGACCGTGCGAAACGAGACGGGGACGCTATACGGCACCGACATCGACCGCATCGCGGCCTTGGTGCGCGAAGGCCCTATTTCAAATGCCGGAGGCGACCGGACCGTCTGTTCAAACCAGCAGGTGCGATTTGACGGCTCTGGGTCCACGGATGCGGATGGGGCGGTCAATGCGTTTTCGTGGACGTTCGGAGATGGCAATACCGGAAGCGGCGAG
This sequence comes from Tropicibacter sp. Alg240-R139, assembly GCF_900537075.1. Classification (GTDB taxonomy): domain Bacteria; phylum Pseudomonadota; class Alphaproteobacteria; order Rhodobacterales; family Rhodobacteraceae; genus Falsiruegeria. The sequence goes on along the minus strand of NZ_UNRA01000007.1, from coordinate 55,109 downwards.
GCCCCGGTGCATATCTTCAAACGTCCCGGCACCTATGCCGTGACCCTGACCATCACCGGGGAGGCGCGCGGCGCTTGTAGCCCACTGGACAGCGATGTGGCCAATATCACCGTGGTTTCGGCCCCAACGCTTACGATTGGGGGCTCGGATCGTGCGGCGGTTGGAATGCCGGCGACCTTCACGGCTGAATTGGGGCAATTGAGTGGTGCACAAGCCCAAGGGTTCTCGTGGGAGATTTCGGACGGCAGCACAATGCAAGGTCAAGAAATGTCTCATGTCTTTACCGAGCCGGGCGAGTATATCGTCACCCTGCGCACAAATCTGACCGGGGGCACCGAGGGCTGCACGGACCTGGCGGTTGTGCGCAAGGTTATCGTGAACGCTGCGCCTGAACCTGTCATTGATGTCGTGGCCGAGGTCGCCGTCGGCGAGGCGGTGCGGTTTGATGGTGGTGGGTCAACGGATGCAGATGGGGCGATCACCCGATTTCGTTGGGACTTTGGCGATGGGGGCGCAGCGGACACAGTTTTGGCTGTGCACCGCTTTACGGAACCGGGCGACAAGGCCGTTGTCTTGACCGTCTGGGACGATGCGGGCGTCGGAAACTCCGAGCAAATGGTCGAAAAGGTGGTCCGTGTCACCCCCGCTCCTGTTGCGGGTTTGGTTGCTGACGGGGCAGTCTGTCCAGGTATTGATACGCCATGGAGCGTGAACGTGGCTGATGACACCCAAGTCACCTGGACCTTTGGTGATGGCACCCAGGCTCAGGGCGCGTCGGTTGACCACGTCTTTGCGACCCCCGGCCAGTATCCCGTGCGCGTCAGCATGGATGACGGACGTGGACTGCTCAGCAGCCAACGTAATGAAGAGGCTTATGTGCGGGTGAATTCGGAACCCACCGCGCTGGCCGGCCCGGACCGGATCGTTTGTCCGGGTGACACCGTCACATTTGATGCGGGCGCCTCGGGTGATCTGGACGGGCAGATCACCGATTGGAGCTGGGAGTTCAGCGATGGCGTCATTCTTGAAGGGCAGCGGGTGGATCGTACCTTTGACAGCGCGGCGGACCTGACAGTGCGTCTGCGCGTTCGTGATGACAGCGGCGCTTTTGGATGTGACGTTGGCACGGATGCTGCACGGATTTTGGTCAATGCACCTTCGGTGGTGAACGCAGGACCCGATCGCATTGTTCCGGTGGGTGCCGCGCATGATGTCGTGCGCTTTGCTGCGGAAGATGTCCGCGATCCAGACGGGCAGGGCACGCAAGTGACCTGGGCCTTTGGCGACGGAACCGAGGCGAGTGGCGCCGTGGTTCGGCATCGGTTTACTACGCCCGGCAGCTATACCGTGACCGTTCGCGCGCAGGACAGCACCGGGCTCGCATGTGGGATCGGGCGCGACACGGCGACGATCACGGCTGTGGCCCGCGAATGAGCCGTGGAATTTTGAAGACGTTGTTACACTTGTGAACTAGGATCGGCGTCAATGAGATTCCCTTTGCGCCTCAAGTTCTTTGTTTTTGCTGTTTTGCTTGCCGTTGGCCCGCTGGCCCTGGTCGGGCAAAATCTGACGCAGCTGTCGCGCGACGAGCTCAAAAGTGCTGCTAACGAGGACCTGACAACGGTGGCCGCACAGCTGCGCACAGCTTTTGACAATACGTTCGAAGGGCGCTGGCTGACCCCATTAATGGTGATCCGAAACGGGGTGGATAGCAACGAATTGGGGGTGCCGCAAAAGGTGTCTCTGCTGACTCTGGGGTTAGAAGAGTTGCCTCAAGTCGTGGCGCTGCAACTGTCGGTCGAAGGCTCGGATTTGCCCATACTGGTGGCAAACGAAGGGTTCGCCGAGAAACTTGCCCAGGCGGGACTTGATCCGGTGGCCACCCTGGCAACGTCACCCGATCTGATCCGGGCGTTTGAGGGCACCGGTCAGTTTGGTCGCCCTGTTGTGAACCGTCTGCCGGAGACGGGTGATTGGCTGGCCACGCTGGCGCTGCCGCTCACGACCCAGATTGCCGGCCGTCAGGTGACGATGGCGGCCAAGATCGAGTTGTCGATCCTGGGCGATATGGTGCGTCGCCACCCATTCGCACAGCGCGGCGAGATCACGATCGTTGATCAAGCCGGGCGACGGGCGCTGGGCGGTGACACCGAACTGCTGATCCAGCGTCAGATCGTGGCCTCGACCATGCCGCTGATCGTAGCGGGCGCGCGGGCAGACGCATTGGAACCTTATGTGCGCCCCGACGGAAGGGCGATGCTGGGCGCTTATGCCTTTCCCGATTGGTTCCAATGGGCGGTGATCACAGAGTTGAGCGAAGACAATGCCTATGCTGTGGTCAACGCGATAACACGGCAAATCCTGATCGTGGGCCTGATCGGATTTGCTATTGCGGCTGTAGGGGCGATGATCTTTGCACGGCAGCTGACCCGACCGATCCTGGCCATCGGTACGGTTGCTGAAAAGGTGGGGGAGGGGAACTTTGCAGCCCGCGTTGAAAATGTCCGTGCGCGCGACGAGATCGGTGATTTGGCGCGCCGGATCAACCAGATGATCACACATCTGGGTGAGCGGATGGAATTGATGAAGTTCGTCTCGCACGGCACCATGTCCGCAATCCAAGGGGCCGAGGCCGAAGGGATGGAACGCGGCGGTGAGCGACGGCGCATCTCGGTCATTTTCACTGACATTCGCGGCTATACCGAATTCTCTGAACGGGTGCCGCCCGAAGTTGTGATCGAAGTGCTGAACCAGTATTTCGATGTGCAGGCCGATATCGTGACCGAATTCGGCGGCGATGTGGACAAATTTATCGGGGACGCGTTGGTTGCCGTCTTCGAAGGCGAGGACATGGAGCTGCGCGCCGTGGAATGTGCGGTGGGGATCACGCAGGCGATGGTGCGGCTTCTTGTCGAGCACCCCGAACACAATCTGCATGTGGGCATCGGCGTCGCTTCGGGCGAGGTGGTGATGGGGGCTATGGGTGCGCGCGATCGGATGGATTTCACAGTGCTGGGTTCCACTGTGAACCTTTCGGCTCGGCTCTGTTCCAAGGCTGACCCGGATCAGGTCCTGGTCGATCAAGCCACACGTGACGCGGCGCTGGATCGAAACGGTGTGGTCTTTGACGCGCTTGAACCGATCCCACTCAAAGGATACGCCGATCCAGTTCCGGCGTATTCTGCCACTCGTCTCTGATGGCACTTCCTCTCGGGGGGCCCCCGCGCCCGAGCGATCCCGACTTCGTCGACACCGCTAGCGGTCTTGGGCGTAGCACCGGGCTAGGCCCGGCGCGGTCCCGCCAAAACGAGAATGACCAACTGATCCACCAGCGGTTGGCGGCCGCCATCTGGTGCAACCGCCGAGCGCAGCGAGGCCCGGCCCAACGGGAGGAGGTGTCCCGGAAGGGGCATCGACGACGGGCGGGAGCCCCCCCTTGAACTGCGAAGCAAGGTTGTCAGGAATTGACCGAGGTTACGCTGCGTAGCTTACCCAGGCCCAGGTCATCGCCACATAGGTCAGGTTGTGCAGGCACTGATCTAAACCCATCGCGCGCCAGAATGCGCCTTGTGTCGGGTTGAGAGCTTTTTTCTCCGAGTAACTGGCCTTACCAAAGTCGATGTTAAAATGGACGATCCATTCCAGCGCCACTATGATCGCGATGAATGCCAGCGGCGCGCCCATAATCAGAAACACGAAAATAGAGCCCAGTACATGCACACCGGCATGCATCGCCCGCCCCATATGCCAATATTGGCAGCGTCCAGATAGCATCTTTGGTGTTTGCAGATAAAAATCCGCAAACATATGCTTGACCATCAACAAGCTAAACAACAACAGCACAGAGCTGACCAATTCAGGCAAAGCCATCCTCCCGAGTTTTGCCGAGACTCAGCTTAAGCGCATATCCGGATGGCTGCAAATGAACTGGTTCACAGACAGGGCAAACAGAACGTTCGTAAATCCATTTGCCTGCAAACCGTGACGCAGAGTAGGTTTGATACGTATTGACGAGTTTTGCCCGTCTGGTGCCCGGCCACGCTGCAATTCAGGAACAGTCCCATAGAACGCTCAATTTTTAGCTTTATCTGGAAGTATTCGAAACGTGACCAGCTGATCTTGCTGGCGATTACGACGACACTTTTCCCGTTACTCTACCTGACGTTGGAACTGCCCAAGCGGATCATCAATGACGCCATCGGCGCGGCGAGCTCTACCATTGATCTCTGGGGATACACCTTTGATCAGATCACCTTCCTTGGTATTCTATGTACCGGCTTTTTGCTGGCTGTGCTGGCGCACGGGCTTATGAAGATGCGCATCAACACGATGAAGGGTGTGTTGAGCGAGCGGATGCTGCGCCGGTTCCGATACCAGCTGATCGCCCGGATCATGCGTTTTCCCCAACCTTACTTCGAACGCGTCAGCCAGGGTGAAATGGTGTCTATGGTCACCGCTGAAAGCGAGCCGATGGGTGGGTTGATGGGGGATGCTATCAGCCAGCCGGTGCTGCAGGCGGGGCAGATGATCACCATCTTGTCGTTTCTGTTTTTGCAAAGCTTCTGGTTCGGTTTGGCCGCTGTTGCCCTGATCCCCTTGCAGGCTTGGCTGATCCCAAAGCTGCAAAAGCAGATTAACTTGCTGAACAAGAAACGCATCCAAGAGGTGCGCATACTTGCCGCCCAAATTGGGGAAAGTGCTGCCGGGGCATCGACCCTGCGTGCCAATGGCGGCTGGCGGTATCGCCGTGCGGCGATCACGGATCAGTTGGGGCGTCTGTTCGACATTCGCTTCGAAATCTACCAGAAGAAGTTCTTCATGAAGTTCCTTAACAACTTCATCTCGCAGCTGACCCCGTTTTTCTTCTTTTCCATTGGCGGCTATCTGGTGCTGCAGGGAGCCGTGTCTCTGGGTGCTTTGGTGGCGGCACTGGCGGCTTACAAGGACCTGAGTTCCCCCTGGAAAGAGTTGCTGACCTATTACAACCAGACCCAGGACATGTCGATCCGGTGGGAGGTGATCCTGGACCGCTTTGCCCCGCCTGGTATGGTGGATGAAAACTTGTTTGAGGGCGAACCGGAAGGCCGCCCCAAGCTGGATGGTGACATCGAGTTGAAACATGTCTCGGTCCGGGATGCGGATGGCAACCTGGTGCTGGACGACCTGACCGCGACACTGCCCGGCGGTGGTATCATCGGGATCGCGGCACCCAGCGAAGAGGATCGGCGCGCGCTGGCCGAACTGCTCACGCGTGAGATCATGCCATCCAGCGGTACAGTGCGGGTTTCTGACCACAATTTATCCGAACTGCACCAGGCGGTGATTGCATCGCGGATAGGACATGCCACATCTCGCCCGGTCATGTTTCAGGGTAGCATTGGCGACAACGTCATGATGCCAATGCGGCAGCATCCACAAGGTGACAGCATTGACGGCAAGGCGCACCGCGAAGCAGTCCGAGCAGGAAACAGTGAAGATCCCTTTGATGCCGAATGGTTGGATCCAACACTTGCGGGTCTGAACGACGAGGCTGCATTGCGTGCCTGGTGGTTGCGCTTGATCGAAGGGATGGGGTCGGGTGCGGCCCTGTTCCGGCGCGGCGCCGAGCAAAAGTTTGATGCCTCTGATCATCCCGAGCTGGCTGCGCGATTGATCGAATTGCGTCCGGTCGTGCAGCAGGCGATGCAGGACTCTGGGTTGCAGGCGCAAGCCTATCTTTTTGAACCAGACACCTACAACCCTGCGCTGCCAGTGGCAGAGAACCTCCTGTTTGCGACGCCAGCGGTGGCCATTTCGCAGGACATGATCGCCTCGCAAACTGAATTCCTGGCCATGCTTCGCTCGCTGCATGTGGATGAAACATTGGTCAGCCTGACTCAGGACGTGATCGACATGTTGCGCCAGATCTTTGGCCTGGATGGAACCGATCATCCGCTGTTTCGCAAGCTGGGGCTTGAGGTCAAGACCTATGAAACTGCGGTCGAACTGATCGAAAAGACTCGGGCTGACGGGGCGGCTGCGTTGGATGACACCGAACTGGCAAACCTTATGGCGGTACCGTTTCGCATCTCGGCTGATCAGATCGGACCGGCATTCTCGGAGGAACTCAAAGCGCGTATTCTGGAAGTCCGTCGCGGGCATTCGGCAGAACTGTTGCAATCGCTGGACGGGGTGTTCTCGCCGCTGTCGCCCGGAAGTTATGCACCCGGCCTGACTGTTCTGGAAAACGCTCTTTTTGGCAAGGTGAGCGAAGTCGGCGGCGCAAAGTCAGACGAGCTGCGCAAGCTGATCGCGGACACACTGGCCGAACATGGCGCGCAGGCGCAGGTGATCGAGCTGATCTATGACGTACCAGTTGCCTTGGGCGGAACAAACCTGCCGGCTGTTTTTGCCGAACCGCTGGCCTTTACCCGTGCGACAATCAAGAAGCCGGACGTGTTAATCCTGGATAAGGCATTGGACAGCTATGATATGGACACTCAGGTGGCTGTGTATCGGAACCTGCGGGCGCTGTTGCCGGATACGACTGTGATCTATCTGAACGATCAGTTTCAGTCGCCCGGTGTCTTTGACGTGTTCCTGGAGATCCAGCAGGGCCGCATTGTCACCGAAGAGGCCCAAACCGAAGCCGAAGAGGACAGTGTCGCCTCGGCAGATTTGGCGCGCAAACTGCGTGCGCTGGAAAAGACACCTATCTTTTCTGAGCTTGACCGGAGACAACTGCGGCTTTTGGCTTTTGGCGCGCGCTGGTATGACGCCAAAGCCGGCGAGGTGGTGTTCCTGAAAGACGACGAGCCCACGGATGGCGCGTATATGATGATCGATGGCGAGGCGGGGTTGTACCTGCCACAGGACGGGGCCGATGACCAACTCATTGCCAACGTGGGCGCGGGAACCTTGGTCGGAGAGCTGGGCCTCATCCGCAAGGTGCCACGCGCGCTGTCGATGGTGGCAGAAACAGACATCACCTGTTTGCGTATCGGCGAAGAGGAGTTTCTGGCGGTGGTCGAAAATGATGCAGCGACAGCGTTCAAGCTGTTGCAAGTGGTCGCAGGCTACGTGTCCAATTGATGCAGGCGAGCGGCGCTAGAAGTTCGAAGCGCTCCCGCCCTTCGTTGATGCCCTGACGGGACATCGCCTCCGGTTGGGCCCGGCCTCGCTACGCTCGGCAGTTGGCGATTGATTGTGAGGGAATGCCCCAAGGCTGCCTGCGCCTCGCCTTTGGGGCGAAACATTCGCAACAGACGGGACCGCGCCGCGCGCAGCGCGGCGCTAGGCCCAAGGCCGATAGCGATGCCGACGAAGTCGGGATCGCTCGGGTGCGGGAGTGCCCCGGTTTTGTGGTTTCAACGCAAATTACGCTTCTTGAAACTGCTCTTGGGAACAGAACAAGCTGTGTAGTAGGCCAATGACTTGCTCGGTTTTGTGATCCAACAGCGAATAATAGATGGTCTTGCCGTCGCGGCGGGTGGTGACCAGCCCCTCATCGCGCAGCCGTGCCAGCATTTGGCTGACTGCTGCTTGCCGCATTTGCAACAACTCTTCCAACTCACCCACCGACCGCTCGCCTGTGCCCAGGTGACACAGGATCATCAACCGTCCCTCATGCGCCAACGTCTTGAGATAGGCTGCCGCCTGACTGGCGCTGGCGGCCATGCTATCAGGTGTGTCTGGCGAAAGAGAGGCAGAGGGTTGAAGCGTCACGGTCACGGGTTCCTGAAAAAAGTCGTGACCGCATAATGCCTCAGCCGCTGGATCAATGTCACCCCTTCTTGGCAGGTGCGCCACCCTGAAAGGCATTGCCGCCCTTGTAGTCGCAGGGCTGCTCTTGCATTTGCAGGTGCAGCCCGTCACCCGAGTAGGGATGCGCACGGGCCAGGTCCTCGTCTACCTCAATGCCCAGACCGGGGGTTTCGGGCGGCGTGATGAACCCGTCCTGAACTCGGATAGAACCTTTGATCAACGCGTCGTGAAACGGGGTCTCGATGCTTTCAGCCAACAGGATGTTTGGGATCGAGGCGGCCAGTTGGATATTTGCCGCCCATTCGACGGGACCCGCATATAGATGTGGTGCCATCTGAGCGTTGAACACTTCGGCAATCGCCGCGACTTTCTTCATCTCCCAGATGCCGCCAGCCCGACCAAGCGCGGGTTGCAGGATCTCGGCCGCACCGGTGCGTAAAACAGCGGCAAACTCGGCCTTGGTGGTCATGCGCTCACCGGTGGCCACCGGGATGCGCACGTTGCGTGCTACACGGGCCATGTCCTTAATGTTGTCAGGCGGCGTGGGTTCTTCGAACCAAAGCGGGGAATAGGGTTCCAGCGCTTGGCCCAGACGGATTGCGCCTGCGGTGTTGAACTGCCCGTGGGTGCCAAAGAGCAGATCGGCCTTATCTCCCACCGCCTCGCGGATGGCTTTGCAAAATGCCACTGACAGCGAGATGTCGGTCATTGCAGGCATATGGCCGCCGCGCATCGTATAAGGCCCAGCCGGATCGAACTTGATCGCGGTATACCCCCGGCGCACCATTTCGGCGGCACTTTCGCCGGCCAATTCGGGCGAGGTCCAAAACTCATTCAGATCGTGATGAGGTAGCGGATAGAGGTAGGTGTAAGCCCGGATACGGTCATTCATCCGACCGCCAAGCAGCGCATGCACTGGCCGGTTGCGATCCTTACCCAGAATGTCCCAACAGGCGATTTCCAGCCCCGAAAACGCGCCCATAACCGTCAGATCGGGGCGTTGGGTGAAACCGCTGGAATAGGCGCGACGGAACATCAACTCGATGTTTTCGGGGTTTTCGCCTGCCATGTGACGGTCAAACACATCGCGGATCACCGGTTTCATGGCCTCGGGCCCGATGGACGAGGCATAGCATTCGCCCCAACCGGTGATGCCGGTATCGGTGGTCAGCTTGACCAGAATCCAATAGCGCCCGCCCCAACCGGGCGCGGGTGGTGCCGTGATGATGATGTCGAGGTCTTGCAGCTTCATGGGGGGTTACTCCATCAGGTCGCCAAATGCGGTCAATTCCCGTTCGATCTCGTCAATCACGGGTTGGGTCGAGAAAAAGTACATGTCCGGCGCGTCGATGTCGTCCATGAAAACTTCGATATCGATTTGCACCTTTGCACCATCGAAATCACCGTCAATCTGCCAGCGCTGTTTACCATCGACAAGGATGCCGGGCAGTGCCTGCGAAATAGCTACGGGCAGATCGGACGGCAGGCCAAAGCGCGGATTGTTCAACAAACCAATCAGGAATGGTCCGACGCTGTCCGTGTCGAAATTCATCGACGTTTCGGACGTGATCGGCGGTGCTTTGGCGACCTGGGGTTTGAACAGGCCGGTCAAGAAGTTCAGCATGGATTCCGCTCCCGCGGGGATGCGGGCGGGGTCAGTTCCCGCCCGGTTCAGTTATCGGTCAAAGATGATGACGTTGCGCTTGGCGCTGCCGGTCTTGGTGTCAGCAATCGCTTCGTTGATCTGATCCAGCGACCAGCGGCCCGAGATCAGTTCGTCCAGTTTTAGGCGACCTTGTTCGTATAGGTCGATCATCCACGGGATGTCCCGCTGGATCACCACATCGCCCATTTTCGACCCCACCAATCCCTGTCCTATGGCGGCCAGGATTACGGGTTCATAGCTTGCCTGCGCGCCGGAATGGGGCATGCCGATCATTACAGCTTTACCGCCGCGACCCAAATAACGGGGGGCCTGATCATAGGCCTGAATTGCGCCAACTGTGATCAGCACCACGTCTGCTCCACGTCCACCAAGCGCTTTATAAGCGGCCTTCCATGGAGCATCGAGAGTGGCTAGAACACCATGGGTCGCGCCGAATTCCTTGGCGATCTCCAGTTTTTCTTCGGTCATATCGACGGCCACGATGCGGCGTGCGCCTGCGATCCGTGCGCCTTGAATGGCATTGAGACCAACGCCGCCTGCACCAATGACTACGACATCCTGGCCCGGACGCATCTGTGCCGCGTTCACCGCGGCGCCGACGCCGGTAATCACGCCGCACGACAACAGGCTGGCCACATCCTTACCCATCGTCTCGGGGATTTTCACGATTTGGCTGTGATCAACGACGACCTTTTCAGCAAAGGCACCACAGGCCATGGCCTGTTCCAGCGGACCACCGTCTGCGGTACGCAACGGTCCCTTGACCGTGTCGTAGGGCGTTTCACAGATCGTTGGCTTGCCGCCCGCGCAGGAGGGACAAAAGCCGCAGGCCCGGATCAGGGTCACGACAACCGAGTCGCCCTCCTTGTATGTGCCGACTGCGGTGCCAGCCTTGGTGATGATACCGGCGGCTTCATGACCATAGACGGCGGGCAGGTGACCGCCCCAGGCGCCGCTGGCATAGGTGATGTCGGAATGGCAGATGGCGACCGCGTCCAGGGTGACCTCGACCTCGCCCATGCCGGGATCGGCGAGCTGTACGTCTTCGATCACCAGCGGTGCGTTAAACTCGCGGCAGACCGCCGCTTTGATGGTTTGCATGATGTCTTCTCCCTTGCTTGGAATAACCGTGGCGCGCGGACTTCGTTCCTGCAAGCCGGAAACCGGCATTAAGACGTCGGGATTACGTCACGGCAATACGTGTGCGCATAAACACGATTAAACCCAGCAGTAGCAGGACGATCGCCACCAGGAAGGGAGCGCCCGGCAGGTAAAGGCTTGTCCCCTCGCGGGTGTAGTGGGCAAAGACGCTGGCCATCATCAAGGGCGAGACGACCATGGAAAGAGCATGAACAGCGGTCATGACGCCCTGCAGCTCGCCTTGCTGATCGTCGCCCACCGATTTCGACATGATCCCTTGTAGTGCGGGCGAGACGACAGCCCCCAGAGCCGATATTGGCGTCAAGAACAGGGCCAGCGTACCGCTGGTTATGAACGCCAACAAGCCAAAGCTGAACAGGTCCAGGAGCTTTCCTGCGATCACCGTACGACGTTCACCGAGGTATTTCAGGGCCAGTCGGATCAAGCCACCTTGGACGATGGCCATCATGATGCCAAAGACACCCAGTGACAGACCGATCATCTGCGGGCCCCAATCAAACCGCGCTTGTGTAAAGTAAGACCAGATTGCCGGATAGACGTAGATGGCAACCGAATATAGGAAATATACCAGCAGCAGCCTCGCAATGCCGGGGATCTGCGCCATCGCTTTGAACGCGCCAAACGGGTTGGCCCGACGCCAGTCAAAGGCACGGCGGGTTTTGTCGGTAACCGTTTCGTTCATCACAAACCAACCGAGGACAAAGTTCATCCCCGCCAGGACGGCAGCGGCATAAAACGGCGCCCGCGTACCAAACTCGCCCAATAGACCACCGATCAGCGGCCCCAGCACAAAGCCCATGCCAAAGGCCGCTCCAAGCAGGCCAAAATTCGCAGCCTTTTTGTGAGGCTCGGAAATGTCGGCGATGTAGGCACCAGCCGTGGCGTGCGTAGCAGCAGTGATCCCGCCCACGATCCGCCCGATTAACAACAGCCACATGGTCCCCGCCACAGCCATCACCAAATAATCCAGCGCCATCACGAAAAGCGACACCAATAGGACGGGGCGCCGTCCCACACTGTCAGACAAGTTGCCAATTATCGGGCTGAACAGGAACTGCATCACAGCAAAGACTGTGCTGAGCACACCGCCCCACAGCGCCGCCTCGGCCAGCGTTCCGCCCTGCACCTCGACGATCAGATCAGGCATGATCGGCATGATCAGACCAATCCCCATGGCATCGATCATGACGGTGAACAGGATGAACAGGACGGGCAGACGCAAAGGGATTGCTCCGGGTGAACGGGGTTTCAGCGCACCCTAGGTCGGCACTGTCCCGATTGAAAGATGCCCCTCAAGGTTTCGCTGCGGCACGGGCGCGGTATGCAAAGTCACGGGCGGTTGTCGGAGCAAGACCCATCTGCTGCCCCGGATCGAACAGGCGTTGGCTGTCCAACTTCGGCCAATCGCGGGCAACGATCTCGCGCAGCGGTGTGTTAGCGTCAAGCGCTTCCCTGCACAGGGCTTTGGTTGCGGTTTGTGCTTCCGGGCGAGGCAGGTGAGCGGCCAAGGCAAAGCTCAGCGCCTCGGCATGGATCAGGTCTAGTGACCCGTCCAGAGCAGCACGCATCTGCACGGGTTTGGGCATCAATGCGCCAGACAATGCCAACCCCTGTTGCGCACTTGACGCCGCCGCCAGTACGATTTGCGGCAGACACATCCATTCGGTGAACCAAGCTGCACCATCGCGTTGGTGGCGGTGCACGGCAGCACCTTGCAGAACAGGCATCAACCCGCTGGTTTGCCGAGCCAAGGCGACCAGCACCGAAGGGCCGACAGGGTTCTGTTTCTGCGGCATGGTTGACGACGATCCGCCGCCGTCCAAGGAAATCTCGGAAATCCCGCTTTGGACCAACTCGGTCAGATCTTCGCCCATCTTGCCAAAGGCGATTGCGACGCGGCTGCACCAATCGGCAATGCGCAACACCGGCGTCCGGTCGGTGTGCCACGTGCGCTCGGGATCAGTCAGGTTGAGCAATTTGGCCAGCGCAGCGCGGGTTTCTGCCGCTTGCGGTCCAAGCGCCGAGGCGGTGCCCGCTGCGCCGGACAGAGATACCAGCAGGCAAGATCGGCGCAGATCTGGCAGTTCGCCGAGCAACGACAACAGCGGCTCGCCCCAGGATGCCACAACCGCCCCAAATGAGGTGGGCGTCGCATGTTGGCCATAGGTGCGGGCGTGCATCGGCGTATCGGCGTGCTCTTCTGCCATCTCAGCAAGACGTGCCAAGGCGGCGCACACATCCTTTTCAAGCAAAGCCAGAGCCTGTCGCAATCGCAGCATTAGGCCGGTGTCGATTATGTCCTGCGAGGTTGCTCCCCAATGGGCGTATTGGGCGTGTTCAGGGGCCTGCATCTCGGTTCGAAAGGCGTCCACAAGCGCAGGAACACTGACGCCGTTCTGGCCAGTGGCCTTTGCTAGCGCACCGGGGTCAATCAATATTTCCATCGTTGCACGGCTGATGGCATCGGCGCTTTCGGCGGGGATGATCCCCTGTTCGCCCTGTACCTTGGCCAGCATCCCCTCGACCAGCAGCATAGCGCGCAAGTCGGCGGTATCAGTGAACAGACGTCCCACTTCTCCGGTGGGAAACAGCTGGGAAAACAGTGCGCTGTCAAAGACAGAGGCGGCCATCAGAATTGCCTTTCAATCTGGGTCAGAAGCATCGCCAGCCCGCGTGGGTCGGACAGGAACGGGGAATGCGATGTCTCCATAACGTGGACCCGGTCCGCTGGCCAGTCACGGGTCATCTCGATCTGGTATTCTGGTGGAATGGTCCGGTCGTTTGCGCAGCGGATGTAGGATTTGGGGACGCTGGAAAAGGCTGCCCCCGTCGGCAGCGACGTGGCCTGCGGCGCGATGGGCTGCGGACACAGATGTTGCATTGCGTAGTTCACTGTGTCGGGCATGCAGTCGTGGTAAAAGAGATCCGGCGCACGGCTAGAGTCAATTGTATAAGATAACCCGTCTTTCGACTTTAACACCGCGTCGACTAAGGGTTGGTGCGGGGCGGCTCTGCGCCTCTCGACCATCGACAGGCCATCCTTGGGAAAGTAAGCGCAGAGGTAGATTAATCCACGCACGGCATCTGGTGCGTCCTCTGCTGCTGCGCTGATCGGATAGCCACCCCATGAATGACCCACAATCAGAGTATCGGGGGTCGACGCCGCCAAAACCGCTTTGCGGCAACTGTCAAGTGTGACCTCACCCAACGGCGTCTGGTCTGCGCCCATCCCCGGCAGGTCGATTGCGCGGGTGGTGTGACCCTGAGCTTCTAGCGCCGGGATCAGGTCGCGCCAGCACCAGGCCCCGTGGCAAGAGCCGTGTACCAATAGGAAATCTGCCATTTTCAAAGATGTCCGGTGTCGTGGATGAACTGTGTCAGAACGCGGGCGTATTCGTCGGGTTGTTCGACACAAGGCAGATGTCCGGCCTTGCGGATCAGGTGGAACTGCGAGCCGGGGATCAGATCGACGGTTTCGCGCATCAGATCAGGCGGGGTCGAACCGTCCTCGGATCCGGCAATGCCCAAAGCCGGCAGGCGCAATCCACTGGTCGGCGTATAGAAATCGGTGCCCGAAATGGCGGCGGAACAGCCCCAATACCCTTCGTTTGGTGTGCGTACCAACATGTTTCGCCACAGCTCCAGCTCGGGCGTGGCGCGGAAAGCTTTGGAAAACCACCGCTCCATCACACCATCCGCCAGAGCCTCGATTCCGTCTTTCTTGACGGCCGCGATACGCTCGTCCCAGATTGCGGGTGTTCCAATCTTGGCACCAGTGTTGGACAGCACCATAGCGCGCACCAGATCAAGTCGTTTGACCGCCAGCCCTTGCGCCGTCATGCCGCCAATCGACAGGCCGACAAACATGCTGTCCTTGATTTCGAGCATGTCCATCAGCCGTTCAACGTCTCGTACCAACGCGCCCATGGTGTAGGGCCCGTCGGGTGTGGACGACAGGCCATGACCGCGCTTGTCGTAACGGATGAATTTCAGCCCCTTGGGCAACAAAGGCAAGATCGGATCCCACAGCCGCATGTCCGTGCCCAGAGAATTGGAAAACACCACCGGCGCGCCGTCCGGGTCGCCATCTATGCGATAATGTAGCCTAACGTCGCCAAAATCTGCGATCTGCATCAGTCTTACCCTCTCTCAAATCCTGCTGCACCCTAGCCATCTCTGGTGTGCAAGGTAAAGCAGGGGCGTCATCCGGCGGCGGGTTATTCCAACGTTATCAAAGCATCACGTGACGCATGATAATTTTCGCATATTATAGTGGGTAATGTGACAGAGGAGAAATCAACGTGAAACGTATGATCGCAATCGGAGTTGTCATTCTGGGCATGGCAACCGCAATCCAAGCCAGCGAGGAAAGCAAAACTTGGGAGGCTTCGGACGAGGCCAAGCAGTTCGTGCAAGACACCATCGTTCTTGGAATGCTGGCCAGCCCTTACGGCACCGGCTGGACCGAATACTCGCAATTGCATGACTATTTTAAGGTGGCGCGGGACAATGGCATTACAGGCCATGAAATGACGCTGGCAGCGGCTGACATGTCGTTCGAAACGCTGCTGGAACAGCATTATCATTTCCGGGCGGCGATGGCGCAACAGCCGCAGAATTTCCTGGTCGTCAACCAGACCCGCGATATCGAAGCTGCCCATGCCCAGGGCAAGACGGCGGTGATCTGGAACAGCCAGACCGCAACTATTCTGAACGGTGACCTGAAGAAAATGGCGTTGCTCAAGGATATGGGCATCAAAAGCATGATCCTGGCCTACAACGACATTTTCCGCACTGGTTCGGGGCAATTGGCGGCCTATAACGGCAACGACATCGGACTTACCCCTTGGGGCAAGTCGGTGATCGACGAAATGGTTCGCTTTGGCATTTTGCTGGATCTGAGCCACACAGGGTCCAAAACTGCGAACGACTCCATGGACTACATGGATGAAAATTATCCCGGCGTGCCTTATGTCTACACACACTCGGTTCCAGCGGGGCTGTACACAAGCGAACCCGGGGCGACGCCGCGTGGCTGCTATCGAGCGATCCCGGACGACGAAGCACTGCGGGCGGCCAAATCAGGGGGTTATATCTCTCCCACCTTTACCGAGTGGATGATGGACGGCATCTGGCCCGATGACATCTCGCCCAAGCAGGCAGCCGATATGATCGACTACTACGTTCAGTTGGTCGGCGTTGATCACGTGGGGATTGCCACGGATGATATGTTCTCGACCAAGCTGGTGGTGGATTTTGCCACAGCCAATGCGGCGATGTACGACGATGGCGGCTATATGATCGAAGCGTTCAACAAGGGAGCAACTGGCAACGGTGAATTGGCCAAGATCCTGGCCGCGATCACGGACGATCTTTGGGCGCGTGGTTACTCCAACGAAGACCTGGCCAAGATCTATGGCGGCAACAAAATGCGTGTCTATGCGCAGGTCTGGGAGGGCAAGCCGCCTGAGCAATTCCTGCAGGAATACCCCGAACGTCTGCGGCTGCGGCAAGAGTTCCGCGATCAGTTCCACTCGCGGTGATGCAGTGAAGGATTGCGCCAAATCAGCCGGAGCGCTCCCGCCCTTCGTCAATGTCCCTTGCGGGACACCTCCTCCCGTTGGGCCGGGCCTCGCTTCGCTCGGCGGTTGGCACTTCGTTGCGACCAGGGTGCTTTCAGGAGAAGCGTTTCCGGCGAGAGTATAGCCTCGGGCGGAACCGCACCGCGCGAAGAGCGGCGCCCGGCCCAAAGCCGCTAGCGGTGTCGACGCAGTCGGGGTCGCTCGGGTGCGGGAGCTCCCCTCGATGGGATTCTCGTCAATCCAGCCGAATATGGGCCATGATTTGTCCATGGTCCGAGGCGAGCTTGTTGTAGGGCGCCTCGGGGTGTGATCCATCCGTGAGGTGGTCGTTGAAGACACTGTAGTATTCCATCTCGCCTAGGGCCTTGCCCCAGGTGCTGTCGAAATGGCGCGACATGTAGATTTGGTCGATGCTCTCGTAAACACCGCCAAAAGCCGCCGTATAAACCATGTCACGTAGGGATTTGCGCACGAACATCTTTTCACCCGACCGCAGGCGAACCCGATCGACGGCTTCGGTGATTTGCTCGTTTTCTTTGCGTGAATAGCGGTCATTGGATGCTTTGGCATCATGCCGCAGCATCCACGAGTAGTTCTTGAACGGATGCTCGCCCGAGATGATTTCGGAACTCACCGCATGTTCGCCGTCGTTGAAATCGCCCAGCACCATCACCGGATGGCCCCTGTCCAGCTCGGTTACAATCTCGCGCCGAAGAACCCAGGCCTCGGCCATGCGCCTAAGTGCTGACCTAAGCGCCCCCATGGCGCGGCCTACAGGATCATAGGCCGTTAGCACGGCCTCGGGTGCGAATTCCGCGCCTTCGGGGCGGATGAACTCTCCCAGCTTCGATTTCAGGTGACAGTTGAAGACGGTGATGACCTTGCCCCCAACCGGCACACGGACTTTAAGGATCGGTCGCGAGATCCGTGCCAACGTGTAGTGCCCCGCGCTCTCATCTCCGCCAAGGGCAGACATGGGGATACGCAGGGGTTCGGCGAGGTTTTGAATGATCTCTGGTTCCTCGGCAAACCCAAAGCGGGATAGAACCGCCAGCCCAGGACGCCGCTCGCCAGGACCGCCGTCTGATGCATTTGGGGCAAAGGCCAGAGCCGCGTCTTTGTACCCTCCAAACGCCAGTTTCCGAAAAATCGCTTTCTTGCGATAACGTTTTGAGGCATCGGGCAAGTTGGCCTGGTTCGCCTGATCACCGCGTCGGTCGGTTTCAGCGATCACATCACGCAAAGCGTCTTCTTCGAATATCTCCTGGAAGCCGACAAGGTCGGCGTCCATGGTGAGCAACTGATCCGCCATCCAGTCTTGTTTCCAAGCATACTCTTCGGGCGTGTACTTCTGGAACGTATAATACTCCTGATCTGCGCCGATCAGGTTTTTGACGTTGAAGGATGCAATGGTGAACCGTGTCATGCGAAACGCTCCAAACTCGCGCGAAAAATCTCAGCGTCTACGTTACCGCCCGAGGCGACGGCAATCACAGCTTCGCCTTCGATTTGGTCCTTGCGGAAGAGGGCTGCGGCCAACGCCACAGCGCCGCCTGGTTCCAGCACGATCTTGAGGCGCGAGAACGCCAGCGCCATTGCGTGCAACGCTTCATCCTCAGTCACGGTCAATCCTGGGCCGCAGCGCTCATACATGATCGGAAATGTGATCTCTCCCGGCGAAGGCGTCAGGATCGCATCGCAGATATTGCCGGAGGTCGCCGGGTTCTCTTCGATCTGACCAGAGGCCAGCGAGCGCGTGACATCATCGAACCCTTGCGGCTCGCAGGGTCGAGGGCGCAGTCCCGGCGCTTGCTCTTCAAACGCTAAAGCAATGCCCGAAGTCAATCCACCGCCGCCGCAGCAAACCAGAACGTCGCCCAGGGTGACGCCCTGTTCGGCGGCTTGTTGAGCGATTTCCAACCCGGTTGTGCCTTGGCCTGCAATCACCTGCGGCTCGTCATAGGGTTTGATCAGGGTCAGGCCGCGCTCTTGTCTCAGCCGTTCGCCAATCTGTTCGCGGCTTTCGCTGCCGCGATCATAAAGCACCACTTCGGCCCCAAGGGCGCGGGTGTTGTCGATCTTCATCTTTGGCGCGTCAGACGGCATGATGATCACTGACGGCGCGCCATGTCTGGTGGCTGCCATCGCGATACCCTGCGCATGGTTGCCGGATGAAAACGCCAGAATGCCGCGCTTGCGTGTGTTCTCGTCCAAGGCAGAGACAGCAGACCATGCGCCACGAAACTTGAAGCTGCCCGTGTGTTGCAGGCATTCGGGCTTCACGAACAAACGTCGCCCGGCCAACTCATCCAGAAACGGAGAACTGAGCAGCGGTGTGCGCCGCGCGTGGCCTTTTAGCCGCTCGGCAGCGGCGTGGATCATGTCGATCGAGCTCATAGCGTACGCTCCAATACGCTGCGGATAAGGGAGATGGACTGGCGTTCATCAAGAAACGGCACATGGCCCCGGTTGGGGATAACTGCGGTCAGCATCTCTGGGTGTCGGGCCTGCATCTCGACCAAGGTGTCTGGCTCCAGAATGTCCGAGTTCTCGCCACGGATGACACCCGTGGGCAGCCCTTTGAGCGCCTCAAACAGAGGCCATAGGTCGGGAACAGGACCGGCGGCGGCTTGCTCGATCAGTGCGTCGCGCAGCTTGGTGTCGTAGCGCAAGGCAAGGCCATCCGGCGTTTCATCGTATTGTGTTTCGACCTGCTGCCGCCAGACGTGCGCGGGCACATCCGGGAACTGCGGTTTCAAGGCCGCGTGCATTGCCTTAGCGGCTTGGTCATAGGTCTTGGACACTGGCGCCCTGCCCACATATTCCATGATCCGCGCGATGCCCTGGGGGCTTACCACCGGGCCAACGTCATTAAGGATCACGCCTGCCAGCCGGTGGGGCTGTGTTGCCGCCAGGGTCATTGCGATCAACCCGCCACGCGAGGTGCCCAGCAGGGTCACGCGATCTAGACCCAAGTGATCCAGTAACTCAACGGCATCTTGTCCTTCGCGCAGGACGTTGTAGTTCATGCAATCAGCGTCATAGTCGGACTGCCCGCGCCCGCGATAATCCATGGTGATCATGCGAAGATCGGTGACATGCGGCGCGAGATGGGAAAAATCCCGCCCGCACCGTGTCAGCCCAGCCAAACAAAGGAGCGGCTGACCGCTCCCGGTGTCAGTGTAGTGGATGCATTTTCCGTCCGAGGTGGTGAAATCGGCCATCAAACCCCTGCCAGTTGCGGTATGTTTGTGAGGTCGGACAGTACATGCGCAGGCGCCCATGGCAAGCGGTCCATCGGCTCGCCCGCGCGATTGACCCAAGCCGTGGTGAACCCATAGCCGCTGGCCCCGGCCGCGTCCCAGCCGTTGGAGCTGACGAACAGTACCTCGTCGTGCGCGCAACCGAACCGTTGACCGACAAGGTCGTAGACGCGGCTGTCCGGTTTGAAGATGCCGACGCTTTCCACGGACAACACATCATCGAGAACATCGCCCACGCCCGCCGATTGCACCGCGCCGCCCAGCATCGCAGGTGATCCGTTCGAGAGAATCGCGGTCTGCAACCCGGCACCCTTGAGCGCGCGCAGCATCTGAGGCACTTCCGAATAGGCCTGCAGTTCCCAATATAGATCGAGCAGTCGCTGACGCAGGGCAGCATCGCCATTCAGGCCTGTTGCTTCAAGCGCCCAATCCAGCCCGTCTTGGGTGACGTCCCAGAAATCGGTGTGGGCATCGGTGATCGCACGCAGCCAGGTGTATTGCAGCTGTTTCAGACGCCACTGGTTGGCGACCTCCATCCACTTGTCCTTGAGCGCGGCATGCGTCGGCTCGGATGCGGCCTGTCGCGCGGCGGCCGCCACGTCGAACAGGGTGCCGTAGGCATCGAATACGCAGGTTGTGATTGCCATGATGTTCTCCCCTTATTTCGGGGCAGGGTTGCACAGGCGGAGCAGGGGGGGAAGGGCCTGAACCTTTACATTGGCGTGAGGGTCCTTAAGGGTGGCATATCTTTAAACTCCCACTCGATCGGAGACCCAATGACACAGGTCAAATCAGGCGACACCGTGCGCATCCATTATACTGGAACCCTGCTGGATGGCACCACATTCGACAGTTCTGACGGGCGTGACCCGCTGGAATTCGTGGTGGGTTCGGGGCAGATCATTCCAGGTCTGGACAAGGCGTTGCCTGATATGGAAGTGGGCGAGAAGAAAAAGGTCACCATCGATTGCAAAGAGGCATATGGACCGCTCAACCCCGAAGCCCGTCAGGCGATCCCGCGCGAGGGTATTCCTGACGACATTCCGCTGGAAATCGGTAGCCAATTGCAGATGCAAACCCCAGACGGGCAGGCCCTGCCGGTGACCGTGGTCGAAGTGGATGAAGCGACAGTGACACTGGACGCAAATCACCCTCTTGCAGGTCAGGACCTCGTGTTCGATTTTGAGATCGTGTCGATAAACTGACACTGAGCGGGTCACGTTCTCGGGGGTACTCCCGCCCGTCGTCGATGTTTCTTGCGAAACATCTCCTCCCGTTGGGCCGGGCCTCGCTACGCTCGGCGGTCCGCGCTTTATTGCGGTCTCGCACTGCAGGGCGGTTTGAGCGTCGATGGTCGAGCGAAACACTTGCTACAGGCCGGGCTGCGCCGCGCGCAGCGCGGCGCTACGCCCAAAGCCGCTAGCGGTGCCGACGAAGTCGGGGTCGCTCGGGTGCGGGAGCTCCCCCGGACTGACTGGACGCTGGATGTTCAGCTTCCATGCGTTGGTCTAGACCCTCCGACTTTCAGTCGGGCCCGCTTTAGTGCGAAGCTTCGTGTCATGTCCTTTTCCGCGAGTAAGGACATGAAATATGACACCGGCAAGAACTGCGTTTTCTGTCACCTCGTCAGGTCGTCCAAGTTTCGCTACGAGGTCCAGCACGGCGCGCCGCTCTGCGGAAGTGTAACATCTGTCGTCAGGGCAGTTCGTCCGTCAATGTGTCGGGAGTTTCCTGCAGTCCGCAAGCACTACTGGGGTTGCCGGTTTTTGGGACAGGGGTGGTTTTCAGCCATCAACGGTTTCGGCACCGAAGACATCGCGCGTCGGTACCTGGAAAAACACATCTCTGATCCTACCAGATCAGTCTCGGCACCAACCGGTAGCCGTTCAGTATCATTCAGACACGCGCCTGCCATTTTTTCGTACCGGTATCCTACTACGCGGCATTCCAGAAACTATGGGGTTCCAAGACTGCTCAGCTTGCGCAGAGAATAATTCGCCCGCATCCTGCATCGTGATCTCGTTTGTTCCATACCAGGCGGTCCCCGTTGGGGTCTTTTCCGGCGACGGGCTTACAAATCCGTGGGTTGTTGTTTGTGCAGTGTGAATCTGAATTTTGATACGGGTTTCAGCGGGCTCTGCTCTTGCCTTTGAAGCGGCGTGTGCTTCACGCGAAAGCGCTGCTTGGAATTTTGGTGATGAGGCCAGAATAATCAGCATCAAGGCACCCGACGATACGACAAGCGTTATCTTCAGCAACCGCAGCGGATTTGCGTGTCCTGCAGATGACATACGTCTCGGAATGGGGATGACATTGATTTGGGTCATGCGCGCACCATGATCATCAAACGTGACAATCCAAAGGCACGGAAGGGGCGATTTCAGGCGCTTGACGCGCCTGAAATATCACATCGATTCTGGCTGTGGCATACCCAACACATGGAAACCACCGTCCACGCGGATGATCTCACCGGTGGTACAGGCGCCTGCGTCTGAGGCCAGGTAAACGGCTGTGCCGCCGACCGCTTCAAGCGACGCATTCGAGCGCATGGGGGCGTTGGTATCGGCAAACTTGAACGTCTTGCGCGCACCGCCGATGGCCGCACCGGCCAGCGTTTTCATCGGACCGGGCGAAATGGCGTTTACGCGGATGCCCTCGGGGCCCAGGTCGTTGGCGAGATAGCGGGTTGCCGATTCCAGCGCGGCCTTGGCGACGCCCATGACGTTGTAGTTCGGAACAACCCGGTTCGACCCGGCATAGGTCAGCGTCAGCAGCGTTCCGCCGTTGTCCGTCATCAGAGGATGTGCACGCCGGGCCACTTCGATAAAGGAATAGGCCGAAATTTCCATCGAGTTCTTGAAATTCGCGCGGCTGGTGTCCAGGAATCGACCCGTCAGCTCGGTCTTGTCAGAATAGGCGATAGCGTGCACCAGAAAGTCGATGGTCGGCCAGCGCTCACCCAATTGGGCAAAGGCCGCATCCAACGATGCATCGTCAGTCACATCAACGTCCACCATGAAATCCGAATCCACGCTTGCGGCCAGCGGTTCCAACCGCTTGCCGAATGCCTCGCCCTGATAGGTGAATGCCAGTTCGGCACCGGCCCCGGCCATGGCCTTGGCGATGCCCCACGCGATCGAACGATCATTGGCAACGCCCATGATCAGCCCGCGCTTGCCCTGCAATAATCCGGTCATCGGGTTATCCCTTGTACTTGCTCAGGATCATCGATCCGTTAGTGCCACCAAAGCCAAAGCTGTTGGTCATCACCGAATCGAGGCCTGCGTTTTCGACGAGATCGGTTGCCACTTCGCCGGGGTTGATCCCCTCGGCCAGGGTCTCGACATTGATCGACGGTGTAATGAAATCGTTGTCTAGCATCAGCAGGCAGAAGATTGCCTCGAGCGCGCCTGCCGCGCCTTGCGCGTGGCCGGTCATCGACTTGGTCGAACTGATGGGTGGCACGTTGCCTTCGCCAAAAACGCGGCGCACGGCTTCAACTTCGCCCACATCGCCGACAGGTGTCGAGGTGCCGTGTGCGTTGATATAGCTGACCTTGCGATCCTCGGGCAGGGTGGCCACGGCCAGACGCATCGCCCGTTCGCCACCTTCGCCCGACGGGGCCACCATGTCATGGCCGTCCGAGGTCGCAGCGTATCCGGTCACTTCGGCATAGATTCTGGCACCGCGCGCCAGAGCGTGATCCAGGTCTTCCAGCACCACGATGCCGCCGCCACCCGAGATCACGAAACCGTCACGGTCCTGATCAAACGCGCGCGAGGCTTTGTCCGGCGTGTCGTTGTATTTCGAACTCATCGCGCCCATCGCGTCAAACAGGCACGACAGGGTCCAGTCCAGCTCTTCGCCGCCGCCTGCAAACATCACGTCCTGCTTGCCCAGCATGATCTGTTCTGCAGCATTGCCGATGCAATGCAGCGAGGTAGAGCAGGCGGACGTGATCGAATAGTTGATGCCCTTGATCTTGAAGGCCGTCGCCAGGTTTGCCGAAATTGTCGAGCTCATGCATTTGGGCACAGCAAAGGGGCCGATGCGCTTGGTTGCGCCTGTTTTGGCAACCACCTGATGCGCCGTCAGCATGGCGCTGGTCGATGGCCCGCCTGATCCGGCAACCAGCCCTGTGCGCACGTTCACAACGTCGTCCTCAGTCAGGCCAGCGTCAGCGATGGCTTGGCTCATAGCGATATGGGCATAGGCCGCACCGGGGCCCATGAAGCGCAGCGCACGTTTGTCCACGTGTTCCTTGATGTCAAGTTTCAGCGTTCCGGCGACCCGGCTGCGAAAGCCGTGTTCGACCATTTCGTCGCTGGCGACGATCCCGGATTTGCCTGCCTTGAGAGAGGCCACGACCTCTTGGGCATTGTTGCCGATCGACGAGACAATGCCCAGACCGGTGACGACGACACGACGCATACGTGCACTCCCTTGTTAGCTTATGTCTTAGTATGCATTGCGGGGGAGGGGTGCAAGATGGGTTGAGGCGGCCTGTGCCGTCAGTAGGCCTTTTGAAGGGTTCGTGTCAGCGGGCGAGCCAAAAACGTTCGAAGCCTTTGCAACGATCTCTTTCAAAAGAAATCGTCGCTCTGTTTGGGGTCGGCAAGACGAGGCGGCGCTCAACTTTCGCTGAGCGCGACTTTCATATCCTTGACTTCATAGATCACTTCGCCATCCGCCTCGACGATGCCATCAGCAACGCCCATGGTCAGTCGGCGGGTCTGGATCGCCTTGGTAAAGTCGATCTTGTAGGTCAGCACCTTGCGATCAGGACGAACCATGCCTTTGAGCTTCACTTCGCCCACGCCTAATGCATAGCCACGCCCCTGCCAGCCGCGCCAACCCAGGTTAAAACCTGTCAGCTGCCACAGACCGTCCAGGCCCAGACAGCCAGGCATGATTGGATTGCCGGGAAAGTGGCAGTCAAAGAACCACAGGTCTGGCGTGATGTCGAATTCCGCCAGCACGTGCCCCTTGCCATGTGCGCCACCATCGCCCGAAATATCGGTGATCCGGTCCATCATCAGCATCGGCGGAGCCGGAAGCTGTGCGTTGCCGGGGCCGAAAAGCTCGCCACGGGCGCATTTCAGCAGGCCCTCTTTGTCAAAACTGCTCGGGAATTGGGACATGCTGCCGCTTCTCCTGCCAGGGGTGTAAAATATCGCTTTGGACCCTCTAACATTGCCCTAGGTTGTCCTGCAAGGCCCGGACTGGTGGATTGCGACGTCGGGTCTGCACAGTTGCGAATGAATTTCATTTGAAATTTCTGGTGCCGCGGCCCTATATATAAACTCAGCGATTAGCGAGTCTTGACGTGATGACACCAGATAGCCACCAGATAGCCACCGATTGGTTGGTCGACGCGGGCCTGCGCCCGACCCGTCAGCGTGTCTCGTTGGCTGAACTGCTGGTTGGTGATGGTCGCCACCGCCATGTCACCGCAGAGAGCCTGTTTGACGCCGCCAAAACCAAAGGCGCATCAGTGTCTTTGGCGACTGTCTACAATACACTTCGTGCGTTTTGTGATGCGGGCGTGTTGCAGGAGATCACTGTAGACGGCTCGAAAAGCTATTTCGACACCAACACTCACGATCACCCCCATTTCTATTGGGAGGACGAGGCCAGACTGTCGGATGCTCCGTCGGATCAGCTGGTGATCCAGCGCCTGCCAGAAGCGCCCGAAGGGGTCGAAATCGCGTCCGTCGACGTGGTGATCCGCCTGCGCAAGGTGTGATCAGGGCCACTACGCTTTCAAAGCTTCCTTCAGAATGCCCATTGCATCGTCGATTATTGGGTCGCCAGGGCCTGTGCCATGGCGGGTCAGGATAACCGGCTCGCTGGCGTCTTGGTCTTGGATCGGAACCATCGCCAACGGCTGGCCATCATAGCTGTGGCTGGCAAAGGGCGCGGCATAGCTGATGCCGATTCCTTCGCCATGCGCCGCCAGACTGCGCATGATTTCCAGCGATTGCGTGCGATGGGCCACAACCGGCGACAGGCCATGACGTCTAAACAGCCCCAGCATGTGCTGCGCCGACAATCCCTCATCCGACAGGATCAGCGGATGAACTGACAGATCCCGCAACGAGATGCCCTTGCCCCCCGCGAGGTCGTGGGCAGGCGGCAGCACCGCCACGGGAGCTTGATGAAACAGCGTGGTGCGGGTGAAACCTGCGTCCAAGCCCAAGTCATAGGTCACGGCGATGTCGATGCTCCCATCCAGCAGCGCACCGATCAGCGGTTCAAAGGCTGCTGCGCGATAGCTGACCGAAACCTTTGGATACGCTTGCCTCAGTCGCTGCAGGGCAGGGGCGAGCAGAAATGGCGCAAGATCGGAAAAGCAACCCAGGGATAATCGGGTCGTACTAGGAAGAGCATCCTGTCCTGTCTCTAGGCTAGCGGCCCGAGCCAACAGTGCTTCGGCCCGCTCCACAAAGCGACGGCCTTGTGGGGTCACGGCCAGCGCGGCCCCGCGTTTGCGGATGAACAGAGGATAGCCCAATTGCGCGTCGATCCTGTCCAACGCGTTGGACAGCGCCGGTTGTGACACGTTCAACCGTGCGGCGGCGGCAGATAGGCTGCCTTCGGCCGCGATGGCGCACGCATATTCATAGTGGCGGAGTGTCAGGTATAACATGAACTTAATTATGCCATTTCCAGATATGATTTGAAATGTTGGATTCGTCAGGGCAGAAATCTTTCAACCCGATTGATGGAGAGCCCCGATGACGCACCCGCTAGTGACACCCGAGATGATCGAAACCTATCAGCGCGACGGCGTTGTCCTTGTGCCGGGTCTCTTTGCGGATCACGTCGAAATTCTGCGCGATGGGGTCGAGGCGAACATGGAGGAACCGGGGCCCTACGCCTCGGACAATCAGAAAAAGGGACAAACGGGTCTCTTCTTTGACGACTACTGCAACTGGACGCGCATCCCACAGTTCCGCGATGTGATCCATGCCTCGCCCGTCGCGCAAGTGGCAGCGGACCTGATGCAGTCCAAAACGGTGCAGATGTTCCACGACCATGTGCTGGTGAAAGAGCCGGGTACCTCAATGGCGACGCCTTGGCATCAGGACGGGCCCTACTACTTTGTCGAAGGTCGGCAGAACGTCAGTTTTTGGTCGCCACTTGATCCGGTCAAAGAGGCGACGTTGCGTTGCGTCGCGGGTTCGCATCTGTGGAAAAAAGAGGTGCTGCCGACCCGTTGGGTGTCGGAAGAGGGGTTCTTTGCCGACGAGGGCCAGTACATGCCCATCCCCGACCCGGACGCCGAGGGCATGAAAGTGGTCGAGTTTGAAATGCAGCCGGGTGATGCCGTGGCGTTCAACTACAAGATTCTACACGGCGCGCGTGGCAACACATCCAACAGCCGCCGGCGTGCGTTTTCCCTGCGTTTGGTCGGCGATGATGCCCGCTATGTCGAGCGCCCGGGCCGCACCTCGCCACCGTTTCCAGGGCATGACATGCTGCCAGGACAGCGTTTGCGCACAGATTGGTTCCCGATGCTGATCGGTTAAGGCCTAAGTACGCGGTGCAAAAGCGGGCACCAGCTTTGCCCTTCTCGGGTATGCGGCAAGAAGAAAGGGGGTAGAGGTCAGAACCATTGCCCAGGTTCCATCAGCCCCAAATCAAGCAGCTGGCGTGAGTGCCATTCAAAGGGGGTGGAATTGTGCCATCGAAAGCTATCGATCTCGAACGTCGAGCCGGGGTTGCGTTTGAGTGCCTTGGTGGTGCGAAAGGAACAGATCGCGGCGGTCAGATTGTGGTGCCAAGGGCAGGCATAGGTGTTGTATTCCTGATCTTCGAAGGTGTGGTTGGACAGCAGCTTTAGCCCTGGTGCCGATTTAAACAGGGCAATCCGGTCGATCTTGCGGCTTTCTTTCGGAATATGTTCCTCGTACCGCCAGCGAACGCCGCCAAAAAAGTCCAGCTGCCGTTCGCGCGGGTGACCGGTTTCGGGATTTTTGCGCGCTTGTGCGTAGTAACCTGACTTGTCCAGATTGGCCCGATCCAGTGAAACCCCATCGGGATGTGTTTTGAGGTCATCAGCATAAAGGTCGATGACATAAGCCAACATCGAATCCCGCCGCTCTTCGGTGTGAAACATCAGCATCTCACCGACGCTGCGTGTCTCGCAAAAAGGGTAGAACAGGTATTCAGCGTTGTAGCAGTAATACATCCACACGCCTGGCGCAGCTTCGATGATGCGGTTGATAGCTTCGACCACGGATTTGCGCGGGCCGCAATCGAACGGCACGCGGTGCACGCGGGCTTCGACATCCTTGGGCAATGTGAACGCGTCCGGCATGAACGCCAGCACAGCCGCAAAGCCGCATTGCAGATGGTGGCGCATTGTGGTGGCCAGCTCGACATCATCCTCGACAAAGATCAACGCCAATGGGCCTTTGGCCAACGTTTCCTTGCCTGTGCGCAAGAGATGATCGAGAGAGTTGTATTCCATCTGCGCGTCCCTGATTTGCCATGCTGGCATCAAACACCAAAATCGGTTAATTGCTCGTGCATTGCAAGCGGTGCTGGAAAGGTATAAAGCCCGCCGCTGATCCCGCGAACGCAAAGGCCTGCCCAATGTCCGAGCCCAAGAAGCTGTATATCAAAACCTATGGCTGCCAGATGAACGTTTACGACAGTGAGCGTATGGCCGAGGCGCTGGGCGGTGAAGGCTATGTCGAGACCAAGTCGCATGATGACGCGGACATGATCCTGCTCAACACCTGTCACATCCGCGAAAAGGCGGCCGAAAAGGTCTATTCCGAGTTGGGCCGGTTCAAGGGGCTGAAGGCCGAGAAGCCCGACCTCAAGATCGGTGTGGCAGGCTGTGTTGCCCAGGCTGAGGGTGAGGAAATCATGCGTCGCCAGCCGCTGGTCGATCTGGTTGTGGGGCCACAAAGCTACCATCGACTGCCCGAGATGGAGGCGAAGACCCGTGCAGGGGAAAAGGCGCTGGATACGGACTTTCCCGAAGAGGACAAGTTCGAGAAGCTCAAGAGCCGCCCCAAGGCCAAGCGCGGCCCGACCGCGTTTTTGACCGTGCAAGAGGGCTGCGATAAGTTCTGCGCCTTCTGCGTGGTGCCCTATACACGCGGGGCCGAAGTCAGTCGCCCGGCGGACCGCATCATCCGCGAGGCCAACGAGTTGGTTGAACGCGGTGTGCGCGAGATCACTTTGCTGGGGCAGAACGTCAACGCCTATCACGGGGTTGGGCCCAATGGCGACATGACGCTTGCGCAGCTGATCTGGGAGCTGGACAAGGTCGACGGGCTGGAGCGCATCCGGTTTACCACCTCGCACCCCAACGACATGATGGATGATCTGATCGAAGCGCATGGCACCTGTTCGAAACTGATGCCGTATTTGCACCTGCCGGTGCAGGCCGGATCGGACAAGATCCTGAAACGCATGAACCGCAGCCACACCGCCGAAAGCTATTTGCAGCTCATCGAACGCATCCGCGCCGCGCGGCCCGATATTGTCATGTCGGGGGATTTCATCGTCGGTTTCCCCGAAGAAACTGAAGAGGATTTCCAGGCCACGCTGGATCTCGTTGAACAGGTCAAATACGGCTATGCCTATTCGTTCAAATACTCGACCCGCCCTGGCACCCCGGCGGCAGAGCGTCCCCAGGTCGATTCGGTTGAAGCCGATGACCGCCTGCAGCGCCTGCAGGCGACGATCACCCGCCATCAGCGCGAAATTCAAGACGGCATGGTGGGCCGTGAAGTCAGCGTACTATTCGAAAAACCGGGTCGGTTTGACGATCAGATGGTTGGCAAATCCGAGTATCTGCATGCGGTTCACGTGACCGGTTCTGGTGCTCAAATTGGCGACATCGCGCGCGTCAAAATCGTGTCTTCCGGCGCGAATTCGCTGGCCGGAGAGGTCATCCGCTGATCGCGCTGCGATTGTATCAAGGCGACTCACTCAATTTCTTGTGTTCGTCAAAATCGCCAATTTAGCGACAATCGAATGAATTTCTGGTGAGTGTGTCCGCATCTGCCACAATATATGGTGGATTTTGCTTCACAATTATCTCTTATTTTCCTAACCTTAGGTCAATTGGGTTATGGGTGCTCGCCGATGCACGTCAGCGGTGCCAATTTTTTGGGGGAACTATGGTGAGGGATATCAGCGGTGTTTAGTTTGAAAATCAAGAGCGCTGTAGCAGCGCTTGCAGCCATTGTTGCGATTGCCGGGGTTACTGCCACCCCCGCCAGCGCACAGAACCAACGTACAGTTATCGGTGAGCGCTATGTGCCCACCATCTGGGTCGACCCGGACGGGTGCGAACACTGGGTGATGGATGACGGGGCCGAGGGGTATATGACCCCGCACGTCAGCCGTCAGGGCATTCCGGTTTGTCGCCGCGGCAACCTGTGCGGCACGCTGCCTTCGGATCAGTTCTTTGCGACCGACAGCTTCCGTATCAGCTCGGCCGGTCAGGCCCGTCTAAAGGAATTCTTCCGGACCACGCAGGCCAGCGGCTACATCATCACCGGTCACACCGACAGCCGCGCGTCTGATGCCTATAACCTGCGCCTGTCGCAGAACCGGGCCAACTCGGTCGCACGTGTCGGCCGCAGCTCGGGCGCACGGATCGTCGATGTGCGTGGGTACGGTGAGCGTGATCCGCGTGTGGCGAATTCCAGCCCGTCTAACATGGCGCAGAACCGTCGTGTTGAAATCGTCTGTGTGAACTGAGGAGAGCAGTCATGAAACTGATCAAAGGCATTGCGCTTCTCGCGGCCCTGGGTGGCTTGGCCGCCTGCGAGGCAACCGACAAAACCGTGGACCGGGGCTTTGATTCCGGTGACCTGTCGAACCTGAAGGCGGGCATTTGGGTTGACCCAACGGGCTGTGACCACTGGATCATCGACGACGGGCTCGAAGGGTACCTGTCCCAGCGTCTGGACCGCAACGGCAAGCCGGTCTGCTCGGGTGCGGCCCCTCCGGGTGTGGCCACCGGGCCGTTCAAGAAAGGCTCGGGTGTCGTAGACGCGATCTGATCGCCTGAACATTCGCATCAAACACGGAACGACCAGCAATGCCTTTGTTGGTCGTTTTCTTTTTCATGCTGAAAAGGGGGCGGTGGCAGAATTTTGCCTTTGCCCTCACCAATTTTGTTTCAGTTGGATGAAAAGTGAACATGGCGGCTTGCGCACGCGCGGTGATCGTGGCTACGCTTGAACCAGACTGCCAAAACAGGAGAGCAGATTGGCCATTGGTGCCCTGACCCCACCGCCAACCGAAAGCGCCCCGCGCGAGGCGCAGATCGAATTTTCTGACAACCGACTGTTGATCGACCTTTGCGGCGAATACGACCGCAATCTGGCCATGATCGAAAAGGCGCTCGACGTGCAAATCGCACGGCGCGGGAACCAGCTTGTGATCATGGGCGGCGAGGACGCGCGAGAACGCGCGCTTGAGGTCATGCAGGCGCTCTATGACCGCTTGCAGGCGGGCCGCACGGTTGAACCCGGCGACATTGACCGCGAGCTGCGCATGGGCAACGCGACCGAAGACACCGGCACGCGCGATGGCAACCAGCTTGAGATGTTCAAGGGCGGTAAGGTCGAAATCAAGACCCGCAAGAAACTGGTCGAGCCGCGCACCGACGCGCAAAAGGCTTATGTTCAGTCGCTGTTTGAAAACGAGCTGGCTTTTGGCATCGGCCCTGCAGGCACCGGCAAAACCTATCTGGCCGTGGCCGTGGGTGTGTCGATGTTCATCGGTGGCCATGTGGATCGTATCATCCTGTCGCGTCCTGCGGTCGAGGCGGGCGAAAAGCTTGGCTATTTGCCCGGCGACATGAAGGACAAAGTCGATCCTTACATGCAGCCGCTTTATGATGCGCTGAACGACTTCCTTCCCGGCAAGCAACTGGCCAAACTGATCGAAGAAAAGCGAATCGAGATCGCGCCGCTGGCCTTTATGCGGGGCCGGACGCTGGCCAACGCCTTTGTTGTACTGGACGAGGCGCAAAATGCGACCACGATGCAGATGAAGATGTTCCTGACCCGCCTGGGTGAAGGTTCGCGCATGGTCATTACTGGCGACCGCAGTCAGGTGGACCTGCCGCGCGGGGTTCAGTCAGGCCTGCAAGACGCCGAACGCCTGCTCCATTCGATCCCAAAGATCAGCTTCAACTACTTCACCTCCAAGGACGTCGTGCGCCACCCGCTTGTGGCCGCGATCATTGAAGCCTATGAGGCGGACTCAGGCCACACTTAGGGTCGAGGCAACGGGGCAGAGATGCTGGATATCGCGATAGAGGACAACCGCTGGCAGGATGCCGGCCTTGAGGCGCTGGCCGAACGGGCCGCTGCCCAGACGCTTGCGCATCAGGGGCTGGACGCCGACGAATCCGAAATCTCGCTGCTGGCCTGTGATGACGACCGCATTGCCGTTCTGAACGCCGAATTTCGCGATAAATCAACGCCCACTAACGTGCTCAGTTGGCCCGCGCAGGACCTTGCGCCAGAAATTGCAGGCGCAGAACCAGCGCAACCCGAACCCGATTTTACGGGCGAACTGGCTTTGGGCGACATTGCAATTTCATACGACACCTGCGCCCGCGAAGCTCAGTCTGTAGGCAAGCCGATGGATGATCACGTGACCCATTTGATTGTTCACGGGGTGTTACATCTGTTGGGCTATGACCATATCCGTGACGCTGATGCCACTGTGATGGAGGCATTAGAGGTCGAGATACTTGGCAAAATGGGCATAAATAACCCATATATAGAGTGAAGGGGGCCTTTGGCCTTCGTGTTTGGAATAGGAATAATGGGCGACACAGACGGCAGTTCTAACGCAGCGCACCGCGCGCAGTTACAGAACCAAGCAGATTTTTCTACCGGCGACACGTCGGCAGAGCGAGGCTTTTTCTCACGCATCATGGATGCAATTTCACCAGCGGAAGAGCCCGAACCAACGGAACCGGACCATCCGGCAGACACCGCAACGCAACCCCATGGTATGATCAACCTGCGCCGGATGCGGGTCGAAGACGTGGCGATCCCCACGGCTGAGATTGTGTCGGTGCCCAACACCATCACTAGGGACGAGCTGGTGCAGGTGTTTCGCGAAAGCGGCCTGACCCGAATACCGGTGTACGAGGGAACGTTGGACACGCCGCTTGGTTTTGCCCACCTTAAGGACTTTGCCCTGATTCACGGCTTCAACGGCAACTCGACCGAGTTTGACCTGCAAAGCATGGTTCGACCGCTGTTGTTTGTCCCCCCATCCATGCCCATTGGTGTCTTGCTCGCCAAGATGCAGACCGAGCGGCGGCATATGGCGCTTGTGATTGACGAATATGGTGGCGTTGACGGCCTGTTGACGATTGAGGATCTGATCGAACAGGTCGTGGGCGAGATCGAGGATGAGCACGACACTGGCGAGGATCAGACCTGGCTTAAGGAAAAGCCGGGCTGCTACGTGGCCCAGGCCCGCACGCCACTGGATGAATTCGAAACTGAAATTGGCCGCTCTCTGACCAAGCATGAAGATGTGGACGAAGAAGAGATCGACACGCTTGGCGGCCTGGTCTTCATGCTGTCGGGGCGTGTGCCCGCACGTGGCGAGGTCGTGTGCCATCCTGATGGTCCCGAGTTCGAAGTTATCGACGCCGACCCCCGCCGGATCAAGCGGCTGCGGGTTATGTTGCCCGACCTGATCGAATGAACCGTCTGTTGGCGGGGCCTTTATGGTCGAGACTGGCGCTGACTGCACTGCTGGGCGCCATCGCCGCCTTTGGGCTTGCGCCCTTTGGCGCTTGGTGGGCCACTCTGGCGGTTTTGATTTTGGTGCCCTCGGTTTTGGCTTCGGCCGACTCGCGGCCTCAGGCATTCGGTCTGGGGTGGGCCTTGGGGTTGGGATATTTCGCACATGCACTGGTGTGGATCGTCGAGCCATTTTTTGTCGATCCCGAGCGTCACGCCTGGATGGCACCCTTTGCCCTGATTTTTCTGTCTGGTGGATTGGCTCTTTTTTGGGGGGCGGCCTTCTGGTTTGCACAATGGTTCGGCAGAACTCTCGGGGCCCGCACCTGGGTTTTGATTTGCGCCCTTTCGCTGGCCGAATTTGCCCGCGCCTATGTGTTTACGGGATTTCCTTGGGCCGCGTTGGCGCAGGTCTGGGTTGATACAGATGTTGCCCTGCTGCTGGCGTGGATCGGGCCACATGGCTTGGCAATGATTACGGTGATGGCGGCGTTGACCGCTGGCTTACTGCTGATCAACCCGGGCCGTGCGCTTTGGAATGTCGCGCCTGTTGTGTTCTTTGCGGCTGCCATCTTTGCCGTTGGACGAACCGCACCCGACGTTGCCGGAACTGGTCAAACCGTCCGTCTGATACAGCCCAACGCGCCGCAGCATCAAAAGTGGGACCCGGCCTACATGCCGACGTTCTATGAGCGGCAAATCGAATACACCGCCGCTCTGCCGCGACCCGACCTGATTGTCTGGCCCGAAACGGCGGTGCCCGTGTGGCTGGAAACCGGCGGCCCGGCGCTCGACCGGATTGCGGCGGCAGCGGACGGCGCAGCCCTTGCGCTTGGTATACGCCGATCCGAGGGCAGCCGCATCTTCAACTCGATGGTCTACGTGGACGTTCAAGGTCAGGTCGCAGGCGTTTATGACAAGCACCACCTTGTGCCTTTTGGGGAATACGTTCCGTTTGGCGATCTTATGGCGCGGTTTGGGATCTACGGCTTTGCCGCCAACAACGGTCAGGGGTTCAGTGCGGGGTCCGGGCCCGAGTTGGTTTCGATGGGCCCACTGGGCCATGCGCTGCCCCTGATCTGTTACGAGGCGGTGTTCCCGCAAGACATCAATGGCGTCAGCACACGGCCCGAGTTTCTGCTGCAGGTCACCAACGACGCTTGGTTCGGCGCACGCTCTGGTCCCTATCAGCACCTGGCGCAGGCCCGAATGCGCGCCATTGAGCAGGGCGTGCCCCTGATGCGCGCTGCCAATACGGGCGTCTCGGCCATGATCGACCCGCTTGGCCGTGTGACCGCGAGCCTGGCCTTGGGGCAGGCAGGCTATGTTGACGCAGAGCTGCCTGCGCCCCTGCCGCCGACACTCTATGCTCGCACCGGTGATCTGTTGGCCTTTGTGGCCTTAATCCTGCTGAGCTTTGCTGTGGCCGCAAGTCAACGTCCCGGAACGCGGCGCAAATAGGCGTTGACCGCCCCAAGCCTCACACGTATCCCTCGATGAAACTGCCACAACGGCTTCCTGGCGTGGCAGCGTAAACCCAATGGAGCACTATTCATGTCCCGTAAGAATTATACCTTCACCTCGGAGTCCGTCTCTGAAGGCCACCCGGACAAGGTCTGCGACCGTATTTCCGACGCCGTCCTTGATGCCTTTCTGAGCGAAGAACCCGAGGCGCGTGTTGCCGCCGAAACCTTTGCCACCACCAACCGTGTGGTCATCGGCGGCGAGGTCGGTCTATCCGATCAGGACAAGCTGCGCGATTACATGGGCCGCATCGACGAGATCGCCCGCGCCTGCATCAAAGACATCGGCTATGAGCAGGACAAGTTTCACCACGAGACGGTCGAAATCACCAACCTGCTGCACGAGCAATCGGCTCATATCGCTCAAGGTGTGGACGCGGCCGACAACAAGGACGAGGGCGCTGGCGACCAAGGCATCATGTTCGGCTACGCCACGACCGAGACTGACGCGCTCATGCCGGCGCCGATCCAATACAGCCACGCCATCCTGCGTCGCTTGGCCGAGGTGCGTAAAAACGGCACCGAGCCCGCGCTTGGCCCGGATGCGAAATCGCAGCTGTCGGTGATTTATGATGATGGCAAGCCGGTTGGCATCAGCTCTGTCGTGCTGTCGACCCAGCACCTGGACGAGGCGTTGAGCAGCGACGACATCCGCGCCCTTGTCGAGCCCTACATCCGCGAAACTCTGCCCGAGGGCTGGCTGACTGCAGCCACCGAATGGCACGTGAACCCGACCGGCAAGTTCGTGATCGGTGGCCCGGATGGGGACGCTGGCCTGACTGGCCGCAAGATCATCGTCGACACCTATGGCGGCGCGGCCCCACATGGTGGCGGCGCGTTCTCGGGCAAAGACCCGACCAAGGTGGACCGCTCGGCGGCCTATGCAGCGCGCTACCTGGCGAAAAACGTTGTGGCCGCTGGTATGGCGGACAAATGCACCATCCAGCTGAGCTATGCCATTGGCGTGTCCAAACCGCTGTCGATCTACGCTGACACTCACGGCACGGGCGAGGTCGCACCTGCAGCGATCGAGAAAGCCATCGATCAGGTCATGGACTTGACCCCGCGCGGCATTCGTTCGCACCTGGGCCTGAACAAGCCGATCTACCAGCGCACCGCAGCCTACGGCCACTTTGGCCGCACGCCGGACGCCGATGGTGGTTTCAGCTGGGAACGCACCGATCTGGTCGACGCGCTGAAGGGCGCTGTCTGAATTCAGGCTTTGAAGTTTTTTAAAGGGCGGTCCAATTGGGTCGCCCTTTTTTCGTGGGTTGGTTTCTGGACCTCAGCGGGCTCCCGCCCGATTGCAACCGCTTGAGAATGGTCCGCCAGGGTTCTACTGGGCGCAACCGCGCTGAGCCGAAGGCGAGGCGCCCGGCCCAAGCCCGTTAGCGGGGCTGACGCAGTCAGGTCCGCTCGGGCGCGGGAGCTCTTCGAGCTTTTGGGTTTCGGATCACTTTGCAGCGCGATAGGTCCGGCGGTGTATTTGAGTGAAGGTTGGCCAACGATGCAACGGATTATGATCATCGGCGGACCGGGGTCTGGCAAATCAACCTTGGCCCGTGCTCTTGGCGCGCGGATGTCTCTGCCCGTTGTCCATACGGATCCGATCTATTGGCAGGGCGATTGAGTTGAGCGCGACAAGGCAACCGTGATGCAGATGGCCAAGGCTGCTGCTGACGCGTCGGCCTGGGTCTTTGATGGCAACCAATCGCGCAGCATGAACTATCGCGCCGAACGGGCTGAGACGATCATTTTTCTCGACATGCCACGCGCCCTCAGGACTTGATGTATCCTGTGTCGTTCGGCGCGTTACTTTGGGCGCACTCTTCCCGACATGGGTCCCAATTGCCCCGAGCGTTTTGACCACGAATTCCTGAGTTTCTGTTGGTCCCATCAGGCCACCGGGCGATTGCGCGCCCGGTCCCTTGTCGAGCGTTGGTCGGACAAGCGCGAAACCCACATCCTGCGCTTGCGTGCCGAGGTGCGCAGGTTTTTGCAGCAGTTCTGACGCGCCACCCCATCTTGCAACGATGGGCTCAAGCCAGTATGGGCCGGGGCATGAGCACTGATCACCCAGAACGCCCCCGCCGGAACTTCTATGGCCGCTTCAAAGGCAAGAGCCTGAAGCAGAGTCAAAAGACCTATCTGGACGAGGACCTGGCCGCGCTTGCGCCGGGTGCTGTCGGTTGGAAAGAAAACCCGACACGCGAGAACCTGGACCTGGACAGCCTCTTTGTGGGCAAACCCGTCTGGCTCGAGATTGGCTTTGGCGGCGGTGAACATCTGGTGCATCAGGCGGCCAGCAACCCCGATGTCGGCATCATCGGGGCAGAGCCGTATATCAACGGTGTTGCTATGCTTTTGGGCAAGATCCGCAAGGCCGGTGTTGAAAACCTGGCAGTGCACCCCGGTGATGCGCGCGACCTGTTCGATGTGCTACCCGATCAAAGCATCTCCAAGGCGTTTCTTCTCTATCCTGATCCCTGGCCCAAAACCCGCCACCACCGCCGCCGTTTCGTGACACAGGAACATCTGGAACCGCTGGCGCGCGTGTTGAAGCCTGGCGCGACTCTACGCGTTGCGACGGATATTCCAGATTATGTCCGCCAGACGCTTGAGGAGGTGCCCAAAGCCGGTTTCGACTGGTTGGCCGAACGCCCCGACGACTGGCGCGTGTCATGGGAGGATTGGATTTCCACCCGCTACGAGCAAAAAGCGCTGCGCGAGGGCAGGGCGCCGCATTATCTGACTTTCCGTCGACAGGGCTGAGAGGTGCGTTAAACTACGGGCATTCAATTCTTAGTTTATGGAATTTTGCCATGTCCCGTATGCGTATCACCAACTGCCACGTGCATCTGTTCCACGCTGATCACGTACCCGAAAACTACCCCTATTGGGCGCTCAAGCCGTTCAAGAACATGCCTTGGTTGATCAAAGGGCTAAAGGCGCTGATGACCCTGATTGGTCAACATCCGATCGCCGAAAATCTCAGTCGCCTCTATCGGTTTCAGCAAGAAACACAGGAGGGCAGCCAGCGGGCCATTTTGGACAATGTGCGCCAACACTATCCGTCAGATACCCGTTATGTTGTCTTGCCGATGGACCTTTCTGCCTTTGGCTATGGCGCCCCCAAGGTGGCGCTCGCGGCGCAACACGACGAATTGGCGGATCTGGCGCGGGACCCGGATGTTGGCGTCTCGGTCATCCCCTTTGCCACGCTTGACCCGCGGGCCGACCCCCATGGAGCCGAAGCCTGGCGTGCCATCGACCAGTTGGGCTTTCGCGGGATCAAGATCTATCCGCGCCTGGGCTTTGCGCCCGATGATCCCCGCTTGATGAAACACCTTTACCCAAGGATGGAGCAGCTGGGCCTGCCGCTCATGACCCATTGCTCGCGGGGGGGCGTACAAGGGCGCGAATTGTCGGATCATTGGGCCGACCGCTACACCGAACCCGACGCCTATGTCCCGATCCTGAAAGCACACCCCAAGCTGCGCATCTGCCTGGCACATTTTGGTGGGCAGCGGGATTGGGCTGCTTATGTGAACCCCGATCAGCGTAGCCCCTTTGCCGACGAACATCGCAACAACTGGCAGGTCCGCATCCGCGAGATGATTTGCAGTGGCGATTATCCGGGGCTGTGGACAGACATCTCGTACACGTTGTTTCATTTCGAGGATTACGTGCCCTTCCTGCGGCTCTTCCTGTTGGGAGATGAGCCCGAGCACGAACGATTACGTGCCCGTGTGCTCTTTGGGTCGGATTTCTACATGACCCGGCAAGAGAAGCTTTCC
Organism: Tropicibacter sp. Alg240-R139; assembly: GCF_900537075.1. GTDB lineage: Bacteria > Pseudomonadota > Alphaproteobacteria > Rhodobacterales > Rhodobacteraceae > Falsiruegeria. Next base: position 16,620 of record NZ_UNRA01000007.1, on the reverse strand, counting down.
GAGAAGGCCGTTTGTTTCCGTCTGCGCAATGCGTTGGGAGAGGAGGTGTTCCGCCAGATCGCCGAAGAGAACCCGGCGCGTTGGTTGAGCGAGGCCTGAACCGAGCTGAAAGGGCCGGATTATCCGTATTTGCAACGAGAAGAAGCAAGGGGACCGTATCCAAGCCGGGCATTGCTGCTGGACGCTGATGGGGCAATTGGGTAATCGGGTCAGGACTGATAGCGCAAAAGGAACCGCCCCATGTCTGGACACGGCACGCCCATCCCGATGACCTCGACCCCCTGCGGTCCGCTGAGCGGTGTGGCCGAGGTGCCCGGCGACAAGTCGATCTCGCATCGCTCGCTGATCCTGGGTGCGATGGCCGTGGGCGAAACCCGCATCACCGGGTTGCTTGAGGGCGAGGATGTGCTGGACACCGCCAAGGCCATGCGCGCCTTTGGGGCCGAGGTCACCAAGCATGATGATGGCAGCTGGTCGGTGCATGGCGTGGGCGTGGGTGGCTTCGCCGAGCCGGAAAATGTGATCGATTGCGGCAACTCGGGCACTGGCGTGCGCCTGATCATGGGCGCAATGGCAAGCTGTCCGATTACCGCGACCTTTACCGGCGACGCCAGCCTGAACGGCCGCCCCATGGCTCGGGTGACTGATCCGCTGGCGCTTTTTGGGACGCAAACCGTTGGCCGCAAAGGCGGACGCCTGCCGATGACCATCGTGGGTGCCGCTGATCCGGTGCCGGTGCGCTATGTCGTGCCTGTACCCTCGGCGCAGGTCAAATCAGCCGTGCTACTGGCGGGGTTGAACGCCCCGGGCAAGACTGTAGTGATCGAACAAGAAGCCACTCGCGACCACTCCGAACGGATGCTGGCGGGTTTTGGTGCGGAAATCACCACCGAAGAAACGGATGAGGGTCGGGTGATCACCCTGACCGGGCGACCTGAGCTGAAGCCGCTGGTGATCGCCGTACCGCGCGATCCGTCCTCTGCCGCCTTCCCCGTTTGCGCCGCTCTGCTGGCGCCGGGCTCGGATGTTTTGGTGCCCGGCATCGGCCTGAACCCGACGCGCGCGGGGCTCTTTACTACGCTGCGGGAAATGGGCGCTGACCTGACCTATGAGAACGAGCGTGAAGAAGGCGGCGAGCCGGTCGCGGACCTTCGCGCGCGCTACTCGCCCAACATGCAAGGGATCGAGGTGCCGCCCGAGCGTGCCGCGTCGATGATCGATGAATACCCGGTGTTGTCCGTCGTCGCGGCAAATGCGACCGGAACCACCATGATGGCAGGCGTCAAAGAGCTGCGCGTCAAGGAAAGCGACCGTATTGATGCAATGGCGCGCGGTCTTCGTGCCAATGGGGTAACAGTGGACGAAGGCGACGATTGGTGGTCTGTCACCGGTCTGGGCATTGGCAAAGTGCCGGGCGGCGGCACCTGCGAAAGTTTTCTGGATCACCGCATCGCCATGTCGTTCATGGTGTTGGGCATGGGTGCAAAGACACCGGTCTCGGTTGATGACGGCGGCCCGATCGCCACATCATTCCCAATTTTCGAACCGCTGATGGCTGGCCTTGGGGCAAACGTCACGCGGGAGTGATCCCCGCACTGCGCCCAAAACGCAGCCCCGTGACCAGGCCATGATGCCCGCACCGACGTCGAACCAGACGATCAGAACGGTCCAAAAGGTCCAAGGGGCCTCGTCCCGCGTGACGGGTGCCCACAGGATCAGGCCCATACGGACGCAAAACCAGAACTTTATGTCATTCTCTTGTGAATGAGTGGGTGCCCACTGCGCCAGATTACTTGCAATTCGTTGGCAGGTTTTTGAATGACGGCGAACTGAGATGGGTTCGCACTCGGACGCCGGAAACGGTTGCTCGGATTGGCGGGGGCATCTTGAAAGCCCAGGCACCCGAAAAAATGACTTTTGGGGCGATGAAAACGGGTTTGGGCTGGATTTTCAGCCGGCCTGACGGAACAGGGTGCCGTGTTCATAATCCAAGGCTCTGGCCAGCTTGAATGTTATCCCCCGGTTCTGCGCAACGCCGTCTAGGACGCGTTGACCAATTCCAACTGAGGCCAACCACAGGTGCAGATTTGTCCGCACCGGGGATTGCAAAAGGCAGGCGCAGATCAAATAAGGTTAGGTTAACCCAAAAAGCGGAGCACTCATGCGTTTCACCATTGCCATCGACGGGCCGGCTGCTGCCGGAAAAGGCACGATTTCCAAAGGCGTATCGGCGCATTTCGGCTTTGCGCATCTGGACACAGGACTGCTCTATCGCGCCGTGGGTCGCCGCACATTGGATGGCGAGGGGCCTGAGGCCGCTGCGCTGGCCCTCACACCCGAAGACCTGAACCGCGACGACCTGCGCAGCGCGCAGGTAGCCCAGGCCGCCAGTAAGGTTGCTGTGATCCCCGAAGTGCGCGCCGCTCTGGTTGATTTTCAGCGCGGCTTTGCGCGGCGTGACGGCGGTGCGGTTCTGGATGGGCGAGACATCGGCACCGTGATCTGCCCCGACGCTGACGTGAAGCTCTACGTCACTGCCAGCCCCGAAGTACGCGCCGAACGACGTTATCTGGAACTGTCGGGCAATGGCGCGGACATCAGCCGCCATCAGGTCTTGGCCGACGTCAAGGAACGCGACGCCCGCGACATGGAACGCGCCCAGGCCCCGCTGATACCGGCGAAGGACGCGATCTTGCTGGACACCAGCGATCTGTCTATCGACGATGTGCTGATGGCCGCCGTAGCCGCAGTTCAGGACAGGGTTTCGCCGACCGACTAAAGCCGATCACCAACCTGTGTATCGCTCATGGCCGTCCGTCTCCTTAGGTTTGAATTAATCCAAACCGGAGGCCCGCCATGATCCGTCTCGTTTTGCTTTTGTCGATGCTGTCCGTTGGGACAATAACCTTGGCTCAGGACACTGGGGATGCGCCCACAGCGACCGAGGCAGAGCAACCGATGACTTATGAGCGCCTGGGTAAGATCATCTTTGCGTTGGACGCTGACGCGCAGCCGCGTGGACCAGGGTTCGAGCTGACAGTCTCAGGGGTGCCAATCATCGTGGTCACCGACGCAAACGCCGACAGGATGCGTGCCATGGTTCCAATCCGCCGGGCCAAGGATCTGACAGAACAGGACATGCAACGCATGATGCAGGCAAACTTTGATACGGCACTGGATGCGCGTTATGCTATCGCCAACGGAACGCTCTGGGCTGCTTTCATTCACCCGTTGTCGCCATTGGAAAAAGATCAGTTCATTTCCGGATTGGCTCAGACCGTCAACATCGCCAAAACCTATGGCACGCTCTACTCGGGCGGGGCCGCACAATATGGTGGTGGGGACAGCGGCAACCTGCAACGCGCCTTGATCGACGAGCTGCTCAAGAAGGGCGAAGAAATCTGACCCCGATTTCAGATCAATGAAAGAAGAGGACCGGAGCAGCCTTTCGGCGCCCCGGCCCAACCCGCCGTTCGTGAGTGATGGCAGGACGTCAGAGTCCACGGCGGGTGTTTCTGGTCGATGCATGGCAAGGACCATGCCCCCGTCGAAAGCGAACTAAATACCGTCGAAACATCATTGAAACTCGGTCCGGGGAGGCAATCCTGAGGTCCGTACTTATTGGTCCTGCCCAGAGTGTTCAATTAGGGTATTCCATAGTCCAATGGGTCATAAGTGCAGTCAAAAGGGGGAATTGGCGGTTCCCCACTCGTGACCTAGCGTCAAGTGGCGGCTTGCTGCTCGTGCATCTCAGCCTGTTCGACCGGCGTTGGCGTGTGGTTGAACACAAACGCTGTACGGCAGGCTTCTTCGCCGCCAAGCTCTGCGATCTTGCGGCGCTGATCGGAAAAGGCGCGGGCGTTGACCGCTTCGGGATCACAAATCTCGTGCAACCGTCGCTTGCCTTCGATCAGCGCGGCCTGCACGTCCGCATCGTTTACCCTGTCGATGGCGCGGTTCATCTGCTCATCCGGATCTGTGTTCAGATCAAATAACTGTGGCGGCTGGTCCACGTAATGCACATATTTCCAGCCCCCCCACCGTACCATAAAGGTGCCCGTCTTGGACCCACCATCATGATATTCGCTGAACCCCGTCCGATCGGGGTCGTCCGACGCATTGGCAATGCCGCGCAACGAAACACCGGGCAGGGCGGCACTTGTCTCATCATCCAAGACGCCGCAAACATCCCGCGCGGTGGCCGCAATGTCGATCAGGTTGGTGCAGGTGGCCACCCGACGCCCGCTTGGGATACCTGGGCCGGCGGCGATCATCGGTACTCCGGCGCTGGCTTCATACATCACCTGTTTGGTCCAGAACCCTTGATCTCCCATCATGTCGCCATGGTCCGAGACATAGAGCACAACGGTGTTGTCCAACTGCCCGCTGTCCTCCAGAGATTTCAACACACGCCCCACGCAGTCATCCATAAAGGACGTCAGCCCATAATACGCCGCCTTGGCTTCGCGCATCTTCTGCTCGTCAAAATAGTCGTCGTAATGGAAAAAGTTCTTTATGTTGCGCAGTTCGGGGTGGTCCGGGATGCCTTTGCCATAGCCTACGGGCAGGTCCATCTCGGCAGGGTCATACATCGCATACCATTCCTCGGGGCAGGTAAGGGGGTAGTGCGGGCTGACCAGTGACACAAACGCCGCCCAGGGTTGCTCCTCCCGCGCCGGATCGGCCAGCCACGTTTCGGCCGCATCGGTGATTGCAAGGTCATAGTCGGAATAGGTGGACGAGCCCACACCCACATCGCCCGCTAGTTCGGCAGCAGAATCATAGGGCGGTGGATTTTCCCGCAACAGCCCCACGGCCCAGCCAACACCGCCCACCACATGCATCGGCAATATCTCTTGGGAAAACCCGTTGTCATCCTCGCCCGAGCGGAAATGCAGCTTGCCGATGCTCACCACTTCGCGTCCCGCGTCGCGTAGATGTCCCATCCAGCTGCGGGGGTGACCGGTATAAGGCGTTGCGCTGTCCCAATTTCCTGTCTTATGCACCCAATCACCCGACGCCAGCGCCGCCCGCGTCGGCACACACATGGGCGAGGGGGTGTAAGCCGCGTCAAACATCGTGCCCCGTGCGGCTAAAGCATCCAGGTTCGGCGTTTTCACGATCGGATGACCTGCGCACCCCATCGCATCCTTGCGATGTTCGTCCGAGATGATGACCAGGAAATTGGTGTGCTTGCTCATGGTGCCGTCCCTCTTTTGTTTCTTAATAATAGGGCAGGTGCCGAAAGCACCCGCCCGATCCATTCACCCAATCCCTAGCACGTTAGTCAGTGATGCGGTCTTTCAGAAAGCGACGCAGAATCTTGCCTGACGGCGATTTTGGCACTTCGTCGATCACCTCAAGCACGCGCACCTGTTTGTAATGTGCCAGCCGGTTGCCCAGATACGCTTGAACAGCGTCCAGATCCGGCGCGGCCTGTCCCGGTGCAGCCACGATAAAGGCCATAGGCAGCTCTCCGACCGCATCATCAGGTTTACCAATCACAGCGGCGTCCACGATGTCGGGATGGGTGAGCAACTCGGCCTCCAGCTCGGCGGGAGCCACCTGAAACCCGTTATACTTGATCAACTCTTTCAATCGGTCGGTGATATAGACGAACCCCTCGTTATCGAAGTGCGCAATGTCCCCGGTACGCAGCCAGTCGCCCTCGACGATGGTCTCGGCGGTGGCGGTGGGATTGTTCAGGTACCCTTTCATCACCTGCGGTCCGCGAATCCACAGCTCGCCATCCTCGCCGTCGGCGGCATCTTCCATCGTCTCAATGTTCACGATCCGGCATTCGGTGTTTGGGATGGTCACGCCAGATGCGCCCGACTTGCCCTTCCCGAACGGAGAGATGTGGCTGACGGGGCTAAGCTCGGTCATGCCATAGCCCTGATTGACCCGCGCGTTCAGCCGCCCGGCCAAAGCGTCGCCCACGTCCTTGCCAAGGGGAGCAGCTGCGCAAAAGATCTGCTCGGTAAAGGACAGGTCGTATTTGTCGATCACCGGGTGCATTGCCAAGGCCAGTGCCACAGGCGGCACGATCCACAGGCGGGGCGTTTTGTATTCAGTGATGAAATCCAGATACTGCTCCAGATCGAACCGGGGCATGGTGACGAGCCCGCCACCTGCCGCCAGATAGGCATTCATCATCACCTGTAGCCCATAGATGTGAAAGAACGGCAGAAACACGACCGTCATCTCGCCGGGTGACAGGTCTGATGGCGCAAGCGTCTGATCGGTGTTCACCACAAGATTCTGATGGGTCAGCATCACCCCCTTGGGCAGACCGGTGGTGCCCGATGAATAGGGCAGGGCCACCACATGATCGACCACATCAATAGGCGCTTGTTCTGCCATCGGCGCGCCCATCAGGTCCGAGAACGCAATCGTACCCTCAGGCGCGTCTCCGATCACCACGATTTGGGTCACGCCGGTTCCCGTGATAGCCTCGCGCGCAGTGTCCAGAAACATCTCGATCGTGACCAGCGTGTTGGCCGATGCATCCCGCAGCTGATGGTTGACCTCATGTGCGGTGTAGGTCGGGTTGATCGTGGTCACAGTGCCCCCGGCCCAGGCTACCCCATGAAATGCGATGCAGTACTCGGGGATGTTGGGCAGCATCAACGCCACACATTTGCCCGACGCCATGTCTCGTGCGTCCAACCCACCGGCCAGCGATTTGACCGCGCCCATGAACTGGGCCCCGGTATAGCTGCGCCCGCTTGGCCCGTCGACCAGAAGGGGCATCTCGGGGTCGATCCCTTCGAACACCCGCTGCGTGATAGACTTGTCGGACAAGGCAACGTCCGGAAATGAACTGGCGATAATACCCACGCGAAAATCTCCCTGAATTATTCTTTTGATTGCCACCACTCTAGGAGCGGCCGAGTGCAATACAAAAGACTATTCTCTGGGAGGTTATGCGTCTTCTACTGCCGCCTGTGCGTCGAAAGCCGAGCGCGCCTGATCAATGGCGCCCAGGTTTTCTAACGCCCACAGGCCCATCACCTCAACCGGCTTGCGAAATGACTGCCCCAAAGGCGTCAACGAATACTCTACCTTTGGCGGGATCGTCGGGTGATAGGTGCGATTGACCAACCCGTCCCGCTCTAGGGAACGTAAAGACAGGCTCAGCATACGCTGTGAAATACCCAGATGTCGTTTCAACTCGTTGAACCGTAGGGTGCCGTATCGTGACAGAGAGATCACGATCAACACGCTCCAGCGATCCCCAACGCGGGCTAAAACCTCGTTAATGCGCCCGCAATCGGGGCATTGATTTGCTTGCGACATGGGCGGTTCCCTTTGTGTTACCGGGTCTCAGGCATGTGCCTTCTTGCGGGGTGATAAGGTGTCACATATATAGCCGGTTACAAATTTATACTACCCCTGGGCCGTTGCCCCCGCAAGGATATACGACATGACCAAAAGCACCCTGATCGACAAGCTGAACTGGCGCTACGCAACCAAGAAGATGGACCCCGCCAAATCGGTTGAGCAAGACAAGGTCGACCAGATCGTCGAGGCCGTGCGCATGGCCCCCACCTCCAGCGGAACCCAGCCGTTTGAGCTGTTTGTTGTGACCAATCCCGACATCCGCGCTCAGATCCGTCCCCACGCGTGGGATCAGGCCCAGATCACCGAAGGCTCGCATCTGTTGGTGTTTGCGGCTTGGGACAATTACTCGTCCGACCGCATCGACGCAGTGACGCTGCAGATGACAGATGAACGTGGCGAGATTCCGATGTTGAACCAGTACTACGAGAACCTCAAATCCAACTACCTGCCACGCGACGAACAGATCAACCACGACCATGCCGCCCGTCAGGCCTACATCGCGCTGGGCTTTGCCTTGGCCGCTGCTGCCGAACTTGAGGTCGACAGCACTCCGATGGAAGGTTTCGATCCGGCCAAGGTCGACGAGATCCTGGGGCTGCGCGACAAAGGTCTGCGCTCTGTTGTCCTGCTGCCGCTGGGCTATCGCCAGGAAGACGCCGACTGGCTGCTACCGATGAAAAAGGTCCGCAAGTCCAAAGAGACCTTTGTGACTGAAATCGCCTGACTTGGCGGTTGACAGGGCGGTCGTTTGGGCCGCCCTTTCTCTTTGGCACATATTGCAGGATCAAAAACATGACTCAGGCCGACGCCCTCTTCCGCCCGCTGGAAACCGAAAAACTGACGCTCAAGAACCGCGTTGTGATGGCACCCATGACACGCACCATGTCACCCGGCAATGTGCCAAATGACGCCGTAGTCGACTACTACCGTCGCCGGGCAGAGGGCGGCGTGGGCCTGATCATCACCGAAGGAACCTTTGTGGATCACCCCGCCGCCATCGCGTACCCGAATGTGCCCGCATTTTTTGGCGACGAGGCACTGGCCGGATGGAAAAAGGTCGTGGATGCCGTGCACGCGGCCGGAGGCAAGATCGCGCCGCAGATCTGGCATGTGGGCGCCGTCCGTCGGCCGGGTGTGAACCCCGGAGGTGACACTCCGGGTTACAGCCCCAGCGGTATGCCGGTACCGGGCAAGGTCCGTGGCCACGCAATGACCCAGGATGACATCAATGATGTTGTCGCCGCTTTTGCAAAGGCCGCCAAAGACGCCGAAACGATCGGGTTTGACGCAGTCGAAATTCACGGTGCCCATGGTTATCTGATCGATCAGTTCTTCTGGGACGGCACCAACCAGCGCGACGACGCTTACGGTGGTGATCTGGCCGCGCGCTCTCGGTTCGCGCTCGAATTGGTCAAAGCCGTCCGTGCCGCCGTCAGCGCCGATTTCCCGGTCATCTTCCGCTTTTCGCAGTGGAAACAACAGGACTATGCGGCCCGCCTGTGTGAAACGCCGGAACAGTTGGGCACTTTCCTGCAACCACTGGCCGAGGCCGGGGTGGACATCTTCCACTGTTCAACTCGCCGCTTCTGGGAGCCGGAATTCGAAGGCTCAGATTTGAACCTTGCAGGCTGGGCCCGCAAACTGACAGGCAAACCCTGCATCACCGTAGGTTCGGTCGGGTTGAACGCTGATTTTCTGCCCGAGGATGGAACGGCCGGTTTCAGGGCGGCAGAACCGGCCAGCATCGACAATCTGGTCGACCGGATGGACCGGGATGAGTTCGACATGGTCGCCATCGGTCGCGCCCTGATCGCCAACCCGGACTGGGCCAACCAGGTGCAGGCGGGCAAATTCGCTGACCTGGCAGCTTATGAAAAGGACATGCTGAGCAAGCTCTACTGACGGTTCAGGTTTGCCCTGTGTTTTGCCTCAAGCCGCTACCGCCTGGTGGCTCTGGTTTGAGGCAAGCTGCCGCTCAATTCTTTCTTGCTCTCAAGGTAGGTTGAGCTTGCACAGTTGCCCTCAGACACCAGACCGAGGAAGACATGCACGTACTGACCGTTCTTGACCACCCGAACCCGACCTCTTTCAGCGCCGCTGCCGCAACCCGGTTCATGGAGGGTGCACAAGCTGCCGGGCACACTGTGGAACTGGCCGATCTCCATGCCGAGGGGTTCAATCCACTCTGGACCATGCAAGATGCCGAAGGGGACGAAACCCCGGCAGATGTCCGGCTCGAGCAGGACCGCATTGCCCGCGCTGATGCCATCTGCCTGGTTTTCCCGCTGTTCTGGTGGGGGATGCCATCGATGACCAAAGGTTGGGTTGATCGTGTCTGGAGCTGGGGTTGGGCCTATGATCAACTCGACGACCCCGAACTGTCGCTGCAACGCCCGCGCACGGGCGTTCTGCTGATCCCTGCCGGTGCCCGTTCTGACGAGATTGAGCGGGATGGCTATGGGCAGGCATTGGATACAACATGGACCAGGGGTACGTTTGGCTACTTTGGCTGGTCGCCGCGTCAGATGGAGCTGCTCTGCGGTTCAACCGGATCTCTCGACCGCCGCCGCGCACTGCTGGACAGATGCCAACAGATCGGCCTGACCCTGCCGGAACCGAGCGGCGGGACAGGGCCCGCCGCAGGGTGATGCAGGTTACAGATCGTTGACTGCGGTATGTTCGATCCTGTTCCACTGCTGATCTGCGGTGACTTCGGTGGCTTGTGCATCCTCAATAAACGCTGCGCGGGTGGCCGCGTTCAGAAACACGAACAGGCGCCCGTTCTGGACCAGAAACTGGTTCGGATCACCGTCGAATTTTTTGCCGACCGACACGCCATACGAGCAGAACCCGCCGTGTTCTGATGCAAATTTCGCCGGATCGGCCTGAAACGTCTGCATGTTGGCTTCACTGGCAAAGTAATAGGCTGCCCCGTCGTGGGTTGCGGCGTAATCCGCTGATCCCTTTACCAGATCGCCGCCCTTTACCAGATCGACGGGATCGTTGCCCCGCAACGCCAGCGGTGCGCCTGCTGCGGTGATGCCAGGGGCAACGTTTACCTCATCAGCGGCAAAGGCCGGGGCAATCAGCATCGGGGTAACGGCGAGGGCGGCGATCAAAAGAGCTTTCATGAGTGTTTCCTTTCTCAGGTTGGTCGCAGGTGTGTCTTGCGATGACCCGAGAATGGGCGCGGACCTTGGGACGAACAATTTCAGAGGATCCGGGAAACTTATCCGATCGTCCGGGTGTCCCGAGCGTCCTGTTTGCGGGCCTGACCGGGACCAAAGCCATAAAATTTGCTGAAGGCACGGCTAGAGGCAGGTGTGGATTGATACCCTACACTCAAGGCCGCACTTTCGACGGATTGCTCGCCCGATTGCAGCAACTTGCGCGCCTTTTCCAGCCGCCAGCCGGTCAGATACTTCAACGGCGTTGTCCCCGTCAGATTATGGAACCGATCTGCAAAAACCGTCCGCGACATGCCGGCATTCCGCGCGATACTCTCGACCGTCCAGGGCGAGGCCGGGTCATCATGCAAGGCACGCAACGCCCGCGCAATCATTGGATCCCCCATCGCCTTGAGCACGCCTTGGGGCAGGGCTTCTTTCTGCATCCAAAGGCGCAGGGCTTGCACAAACAACACCTCGGTCATGTGATGCACGATGATGCTGTTGCCGGGGGCAGGGGCATTTGCCTCGGTCGCGAGCATGTTCAGGGTCGCCGCCAGCCAGGCCGCAGCCTCGTGCGGCAGTTCGCGTGCCAGAATGAAGGGTGGCAAGCTTTGCAGGAAATGATTGCGCCGCGCCTGCGGAGAGAACGAAAAATGCCCACACAACAGCCGCGTCTGCGCCCCATCATCGCGCAGCTTATAGATCAACTGCCCCTTGCCGTCATACCCCGCATCGCTCAGCACCGTCTCCAATTCGGGTGTCGCCGCGTTGGGATGCGCCAACAAGTCATGCTGCGCCCCGTGCGGGATCATCAGGAAATCCCCCTGCCGGATGTGGTTGGTGGCGTTGTTCCCTTCAATCCGCACATGGCATTCGCCCCTGAGCACCAGATGAAAGCGCACCACGTTTTCATAGGCCGGAACGCGCACGCCCCAATCCCCAGAAAACTCGGTCGAGAAATACAGCATCCCGGCAAAGTCGAGATGAGACAGAATATCACTGATCGGATCCATCCCGACAGCTTATGGGATGCGCTGCCAGTTTCAAGCAGCCCGGACGATCTGCAAGGTTTGCGGGACGGGTTGCAACAGGTTGGGGAACACGCATCGGTGTTGAAATTGTTTCGATTGACTCTCATGGCGGATCTTAATTGAGCACTTTTCAAGACATTCATCGAAGAAAGTCTGAGATTGAGACCTTCAGCATGTCAAAAAAGATCTCATATCTGTTTGAAGATTGCCTTATCTTAGTAATTCAGATTGCGTTCTGGGCCTATGTCGTCGCTCTCGTTCTTCTAGCTTCCGTCGGAGTGCTTCTCCCGGTGTTTTCTCAAGCTCTGGAATGGCTTTGAGAGGGGAGGTTTCCGCGCGCGATGGCTATTGGCTGTATGCGTTTTTCACGTGTGGCGAGGTATGGTGCAGGCCCCAATTTGTAACTTTCTCTTACTGGGTGGGAGTCAATCGGATTGTCAATTGGGTTATGAGCTAACATGTGGCCGCCTACAGAATTCTAATTGGCTGGATAGGATTTGCTTTAGCTTAGGAATAGGCCGACAAAATTGCCGAATGGAAATTACTTGAAGAGAGAATTCGTTCTCCTCGGCGTTCCAAAGAAGACGATGACGATGACTGACGTGTCTATCATTCGGGAACTTCTCACGATCTGATCCCTCGCGACATAGGATTAGGAAGGAAAACCGATCATTTCCTGGTGCCTCCCATTGTGCACCCCGGCTGGCAGGTTGCCCAAAGCCCTTTTCCCTTGCACGCAACGGGGAATCTGCCTATACGCGCGCTGTCTGTACATGGGCGGTCAACGTCCGGATGACATGTCTGAGCAGGGCTGGGGTACACCTCGGCCCTTTGTGTTTGTTTGGTCAGATGTGTTCCGGGTCACGTTCTGGATGGGCTTAACCAAGACCGGCGGAGACAACCGCTCGGCCAGAAAAACCGTTACAAAGGACACACACGCCACATGGCTGATACATCCATGGAGGAATTCGAAGCCCTCCTGCAAGAAAGCTTCGAAATGGACACCCCCGAAGAGGGTTCGGTTGTCAAAGGTAAGGTCATCGCTATCGAAGCTGGCCAAGCCATCATCGACGTCGGCTACAAAATGGAAGGCCGCGTCGAGCTGAAAGAATTCGCAAATCCTGGCGAATCCCCTGAAATCGCTGTTGGCGACGAAGTGGAAGTTTACCTGCGCGCGGCTGAAAACGCCCGCGGCGAAGCTGTTATCTCGCGTGAGATGGCCCGCCGTGAAGAAGCATGGGACCGCCTGGAAAAAGCATACGCCGACGACCAGCGCGTCGAAGGCGCGATCTTTGGCCGTGTCAAAGGTGGCTTCACCGTCGATCTGGGTGGCGCAGTTGCGTTCCTGCCCGGCTCGCAGGTTGACGTTCGCCCCGTGCGCGATGCTGGCCCTCTGATGGGTCTCAAGCAGCCGTTCCAGATCCTGAAAATGGACCGCCGCCGTGGCAACATCGTTGTCTCGCGTCGTGCAATCCTGGAAGAATCGCGTGCCGAACAGCGCGCCGAAGTCATTGGCAACCTGTCCGAAGGCCAAGCGGTCGACGGCGTGGTCAAGAACATCACCGAATACGGTGCGTTTGTTGACCTGGGCGGCGTAGACGGTCTGTTGCACGTCACCGACATGGCATGGCGCCGTGTGAACCACCCGTCCGAGATCCTGTCGATTGGCGAAACCGTCAAGGTTCAGGTCATCAAGATCAACAAAGAGACCCACCGTATCTCCTTGGGCATGAAGCAGCTGCAAGAAGATCCTTGGGATCTGGTTGCTGCCAAGTATCCGCTGGAATCGGTACACAAGGGCCGCGTCACCAACATCACCGACTACGGAGCATTTGTTGAGCTGGAGCCGGGCGTTGAAGGTCTGGTTCACGTGTCCGAGATGTCCTGGACCAAGAAAAACGTCCACCCCGGCAAGATCGTATCGACCAGCCAGGAAGTCGACGTCATGGTTCTGGAAATCGACGGCGCCAAGCGTCGCGTTTCGCTGGGCCTCAAGCAGACCATGCGCAACCCATGGGAAGTGTTTGCAGAAACACACCCCGAGGGCACTCAGGTCGAAGGCGAAGTCAAGAACATCACCGAATTCGGTCTGTTCATCGGCCTCGACGGCGACATCGATGGCATGGTTCACCTGTCCGACCTGTCGTGGGACGAGCGTGGCGAAGACGCGATCCAGAGCTACCACAAGAACGACGTGGTTCAGGCCGTTGTCTCCGAGGTTGATGTCGACAAAGAGCGTATCTCGCTGTCGATCAAAAACCTGGGTGGTGACAAGTTCGCCGAAGCCGTTGGCGGCGTGAAGCGTGGCTCGATCGTGACCGTGAACGTGACCGCAATCGAAGATGGCGGCATCGAGGTGGAATATGAGGGCATGAAATCCTTCATCCGCCGTTCGGACCTGTCCCGTGACCGTGCTGAACAGCGCCCCGAGCGGTTCAATGTTGGCGACAAGGTTGACGTTCGCGTCACCAACGTCGACGGCAAAACCCGTCGTCTGGGCCTGTCGATCAAAGCGCGCGAGATCGCGGAAGAAAAAGAAGCGGTACAACAGTACGGTTCCTCGGATTCCGGCGCATCGCTGGGTGATATCCTGGGCGCAGCTCTGAAAACGGGCGACGACTGATCCATCCACTTGGATGTTACGAGGCCTCGCAACGCAAGTTGCGGGGCCTTTTTCGTTGGGGGAGCGATGTGGTTTCCCGTTCGAAGTCGAAGGTTAGAAATGAGCCCGTGTTGACCAATGCTGCGCTTTCTACGAAAATCGGCTTTGCCCAACTCTATTGCCCAAACACACCGAGCTTATCTGGATTTCTCATGATGTATATCCACGCGATCTTTCCACTTCGATCTGGCGCAAGAGTGGTGATGGAGTCCAACTGGCCGAGATGAAATCGGAGTATTGCAAGACGGGCATTCACCATCGACATTCGGGTTGTCCAACCCTGCTCGCTTTTCGCTTTTTCATACAATGCGCGGAACACCTGCATGATCTCACTACCACCAAATAGGGGGCGTCGCGCGGCACGTCTTTTGGCTCCACCGTCTGAGATCGCGACCGAACTGGGTGTAAGTAGCGACAACGCTGTATCAAAATCCTCAGTCATGATTGCCATGAAAAAACGCTGGCTAAGTTCAGCAACTTGTTCTGGCGTGGCATCAAACCGGGGACCGGCGTCTTGCAGCTTCTTTTGCGACCGACTTACAAGTTGGCGGCAGGCGGCCTCGGTTGTGCCAAGCGTGACCGCGAGTTCCGAATAGCTGGCATCGAATACCTCTCTTAAGATAAATGCCGCGCGTTCTTTTTCAGTCAGGCGTTCCATAGCCCACAACAACGCCAACTCGCATTCTTGAGCCAACTCAAAGTGATGCACGGGCTCATGAGGTTCATGCTGAATTAGGGGTTCAGGCAGCCAAGGGCCGACATAGATCTCGCGTTGGCGGTGGGCGGAACGCAGGGTGTCGATTGCGATATTCGTGGCGACCCTACGCAACCAAGCCGCAGGATTGTCGATCTTGTCAGTGTCGGCTGTCGCCCACTTCAACCAAGTATCCTGCACAACGTCCTCTGCCCCTGCACGTTCGCCAAGCATGCGATAGCACAGCGACACCAACTTCATTCGCTCGGCTTCGAATATGTTTGCAACCATGTTCATGTGTGCTGTGAAACCTGTATTGTTGTTTGCTTCACTTGGACACTGCTACAGGTTTGACCAAAGCCCAACCCACGTTTCAATACAGGATATATCCGTCCGCTGGACGCGGCAAAGGAGGCCGCCGTGACAGCGGATGGACCGAACCGTTTTTCAATTTCAGTTCTGAGTTCTTCCAGCTCAGGGGCATTCTCAATAGCGGCTTGGGAGAACCGAAACCCAAGCCCGACATTGCCCGCTGCAGGAGCATTGCCTTCAAGGCAAAGCGCAAGTTGATCTGCAGGGACAGCCACTTCGAGCGCCATATCGACAATGAGTTGCACACATGGTCCACAATCCCCTTCTTGTGTCGACCCTAGCATTGCGCCCGCCCAGACATCTCGCGCCTTCTTGGGGCCCCTAAACTGGCTAAACAAGGGGAGCAATGCTAACCGAACTCCGGCCGCAGTCGAAGTCCCCACGACATGAGACATGTAAGCTGCATCATAATTGTAGCGCCTCGCGAATTTTCGAGCACCCACTCTCAGAAGATACCGGATCATACATGCGTCCTCTCGGTTTGAAGGTTGATCGCCGCAAAGAAAGCGAGAAAGGCTGGCAGCTGAATGCCGATCAAGTTCGTCAGGGCAATAATGTCTATAAAAACCCCTAGATGCACCCACATCCTGATATGCAACAATGCGTGCAGGACCAACCACGACGCCCCGCAAATTCCGGCAGACTTATCTTGTTTGTGGCCAGCCCATATCAAACCCGCACCGCTTACCACGTAGGCAAGAGCGACGTCTTTCGCAAAGTGAAAGTTCAGAGCACCAGTCAGCGCAACGCCTGGTACATTGTCGTGCCAATGCTGCGTAGCGCCCCAAATGTAAGCCGCTGTCACAATTGAAATTCCACCAACGCCGATTAAAATAAGTCTGTGCATTACATCTACGATTCTTAGATCTCAGAGATATGACGATCAGACTTGGAGCTTTGTGACATCCAATCGACAATTTAAAGCAGACACCGCTTCAACCGCAGCGAATTGGTACTTTGTCCGGATACTGTTGAAGAAGTCGGTGTTTTGGCGGGCTTGATGTTGATCAAGAAACAGGCCAGCCGCGTTTCCCTTCACGCAGGCGCTGGTGTTGGCAGCAATTTAGCCAGTTTGCGGAGGTTTTGGGCTGTTGCTGCGAGTTGGAACTGTTCTGTTGCACCTTTGGGTCCGCGAAGCCGCATCATCCGCAGGCCGATGTATCGTTTTAGGTGCGCAAATAGCATCTCGACCTTTCGTCGCTGGATGAACGAGGTAATGTAGGCGTCTGTCTTGCGGATATCGCGGGCGACATCGCGTGCAGCTTCATGAACCGAGCGGAGCAAATTTCGCGCCGGTTGGGTTGGGCAGCACATTGGCTTCAAGGGGCATGCGTCGCAATCCAGTTT
>NZ_UNRA01000006.1 GCF_900537075.1 Tropicibacter sp. Alg240-R139 | reverse complement strand
AACGGCGTGTGACGGCCACCCTCATCCTTGGTCAGGATGTACGCTTCGGCTTCGAACTTGGTGTGCGGTTTCACCGACTTGGGTGCGCACAGAACCTGACCACGCTCAACAGCTTCACGGTCGATGCCGCGCAGCAGGGCGCCGATGTTGTCGCCTGCTTCACCGCGATCCAGCAGCTTGCGGAACATTTCAACACCGGTACAGGTGGTGGTCTGGGTGTCTTTGATGCCAACGATTTCGATGCTGTCGCCAACATTGATCACGCCACGCTCAACACGGCCAGTCACAACTGTACCACGGCCCGAGATCGAGAACACGTCTTCGACCGGCATCAGGAACGGCTGGTCAACAGCACGCGCCGGGGTCGGGATGTATTCGTCAACAGCTGCCATCAGCTCTTTGATCTTCTCTTCGCCGATTTCAGGCTTGTTGCCTTCCATCGCCGCCAGAGCCGAACCGGCAATGATCGGAATGTCGTCGCCAGGATACTCGTAGCTGGACAGCAGCTCGCGGATTTCCATTTCCACCAGTTCCAGCAGCTCTTCGTCGTCGACCTGGTCAACTTTGTTCATGAACACGACCATGTACGGGATGCCAACCTGGCGGCCCAGCAGGATGTGCTCGCGGGTCTGAGGCATCGGGCCGTCAGCAGCGTTCACAACCAGGATCGCGCCGTCCATCTGGGCGGCACCGGTGATCATGTTCTTGACGTAGTCGGCGTGGCCGGGGCAGTCAACGTGGGCGTAGTGACGACCCTCGGTCTCATACTCGACGTGTGCGGTCGAGATGGTGATGCCGCGGGCTTTTTCTTCAGGTGCGCCATCGATCTGGTCGTAGGCTTTGAAGTCACCGAAGTATTTGGTGATTGCTGCGGTCAGCGTGGTTTTGCCGTGGTCAACGTGGCCAATCGTGCCGATGTTCACGTGCGGCTTGTTACGCTCAAACTTTTCCTTTGCCATTCCTCAGGCGCCCTTTTGCGATTTGGGGGACCCGTGGTCCCGTAAGTTACATCTGCGCGCGCGGGATATTTGGTTCAGCCGGAAAAATCAAGAGCATCCTACACGCAAAGCAAGCCTTAAGCGTCTTTTGCCACGTCAGTTGTTACTCAGCTGCCAAGGCAGGCCCAGCCCGCTTATTGAACCAGCCATTTTCTGCGTGCTGTTTGGCCATCCACTCTTCGATCGTGTCGGCAATATTCAACGACAATCCGGCGATCTGCTCTTCTTTGGTGCGGCTGTGGCCGGACCCCAGAATCACGCTCTGCCCAGTCGTGTCTTCAAAAATTTCCATCTGTTCTTTTTTGGCCAGGAATGTCTCGGTGGCGACGTCGTATACAAAAACGTTCACCACCGCGACGCTCTTGGGATTGACCACAACCGGAATACCGGGAGGTGCCAGCATGTACCCCTCGAGCGAAACGGCCACGTCATATTCCTGCCCCCCCTCGTAACGGCGCAGACGTGTCTCCATCGCGTTTTCCATCGGAGCGTTCCACTGAGAGGGTTCCGCGCTGCGCGACAGCGGCCATTGCTTGGCCTTGTCGGTGTAGACGTGGATGACCCGAGCACTGAACGCGCCCATGTTCTCGGGCGCTTCGTTCAGCTGCGTGGAGCCACAAGCGGCCAAGAAGGACAGGCAGGCCAGGGAAATCAGAATTCGGATCATGGATCAGGTCTCGATATGCCTATGTTTGGGACGGTGTATCGCAGCACAATCGCCAATGCCAAGCTGCATCGGCACATTTCCTGTCACCCGCACCAAAAACGTCACGAAAACTTGTAGCTGCGTGGGAAGCCGTAGGGCGGGCGCTTGCCGACGCCAGCGCGTTTGGCAAGCCATTGAGACATGTCCGTCTCGTGCCGGGTCTTGTCGCCCCCCATTGGCCAACTGAGCCCATCGTCCCAGTTGAACGTTGTAATATCCGACAAGCCGCCGTCCAACTCCAACGCACCCTGCTTGCCCCGCGCCATGTTGTACTTTTGCAAACGCACGCCCTTGCCACGTCCCATCTCAGGCAGCTCGGCGGTTGGGAAAACCAATAGCTTGCCGTTCTGCGACACGACGGCCACATGATCGCCGTCGATTGGCTTGCAGATCATCGCACGTTCGTCGTCACCTTTGACGTTCAACACTTGTTTCCCGGTTCGGGTCTGCGCCACCACATCTGTCTCAGGCACCACGAAACCGTTGCCCGTATTGGACGCCAGCAGAAGTTTGCGTTCGGGTTTATGGATCAGGATGTCTACGATCTCGGCCTCGTTGGGCAGATCGACCATCAGGCGTAGCGGCTCGCCCATGCCGCGACCACCTGGCAGGTTCGCAGCACTGATTGTGTAAAAGCGTCCATTGGTGCCAAACACGAGCAGTCGGTCGGTCGTCTCAGCGTGGAAGATGAACCGCGGCCCATCGCCGTCCTTGAACTTCAACTCGCGCTTCAGATCAATGTGACCCGTCATCGCCCGAATCCAGCCCATCTGCGAGCAGACCACAGTGATCGGCTCGCGGTCGATCATCGCCTCAAGCGGCACCTCTTCGATGGCGCCCGCCTCGGCAAAGACAGACCGGCGCGCACCGCCCTCATAGTCTTTGCCAAAGGTTTTCTTTGTCTCTTTCAACTGCTCGGAAATCTTAGCCCATTGCAGAACCGGATCGGCGATCAAATCCTCAAGGTTCGCGCGCTCTTCCATCAGTGCATCGCGTTCGCGCACCAGTTCCATCTCTTCGAGACGGCGCAGGCTGCGCAGACGCATGTTCAGAATTGCGTCGACTTGTACCTCGGACAGCTCGCCCTCACCCGGCAGGGGCGAGACATAGCTGGCCTCGTCCATGGCGCGGACATGCTTGATGCCCCAGTCCTCGCGCATCAGAGCGACCTTGGGATCCTCGTCATAGCGGATGATGTCGATCACGCGGTCCAGATTGAGGAAGGCGACAATGAACCCTTCGAGCACCTCCAACCGGTGGTCGATCTTGGCCATCCGATGGCGCGAGCGGCGCAGCAGCACGTCTTGCTTGTGATCAAGGAAAGCGCGCAGCACCTCTTTGAGCGAGCAGACCTTGGGCGTCACACCGTCGATCAGTACGTTCATGTTCAGGCTAAACCGCACTTCTAGGTCCGAGTTGCGGTAGAGCATGTTCATCAATACGTCCGGATCGACGTTTTTCGAACGCGGCTCCAGCACGACACGAACGTCGTCAGCGGATTCGTCGCGCACGTCCGCGAGAATCGGAATCTTCTTGGTCTGGATCAACTCGGCGATCTTTTCGATCAGCTTGGATTTCTGCACCTGATAAGGAATCTCAGTGACAACAATCTGCCACTGACCCCGACCCAGATCCTCGACCTCATACTTGCACCGCAGGCGGAAACCACCCCGACCGGTGCGATAGGCCTTGGCGATGTCCTCTTGCGGTTCCACGATGACGCCCCCGGTGGGGAAATCCGGCCCCGGCACATAGTTCAGCAGCGTGTCGTCGCGCACATCCGGCACCTTGATCATGTGCAGGCAGGCATCGCAAAGCTCGGCGATGTTGTGGGGCGGAATGTTGGTCGCCATACCGACCGCGATACCACTGGATCCATTGGCCAGCAGGTTCGGAAATTCGGCAGGCAGAACAACCGGCTCGGTCAGGCGCCCATCGTAATTGTCGCGAAAATCAACGGCGTCTTCGTCCAGCCCCCGCAACAGTGCCTCGGCCACAAAGGTCATCCGCGCCTCGGTGTATCGGCTGGCCGCCGGGTTGTCGCCGTCGATGTTGCCGAAATTACCCTGCCCGTCGACCAGCGGGTAACGTACGTTAAAGTCCTGCGCCAAACGCGCCATCGCGTCATAGATCGCAGCGTCCCCGTGGGGGTGGAAGTCCCCCATCGTGTCACCCGATATCTTGGCGGACTTCAGAAATTTGCCGTTCGACGCCAGCCGCAGCCTGTTCATCGCATAAAGGATTCGCCGGTGAACCGGTTTCAGGCCGTCGCGTGCATCTGGCAAAGCGCGGTGCATGATCGTGCTCAGCGCATAGGTCAGATAACGCTCACCAATTGCGCGGCGTAGCGGCTCGGCAACTTCTCCGGCGCCTTGTGGGGACTTCATGTTGGGGTCGTCGATAGTATCCGTCATAGATGATGTGATACGCCGCCTGCGGGCGCGGGTAAAGCAAGCAAGGGCGATTTTGCTGGGGACAACTCGGCAAATGCGCCACAGGGGGAGGAAACGCACCTCCTTCCCCCGGATTTCGACTCTTTGCCCACGATATGGTAATCTGTATCGATAAGTCTGCTGTCGATTTCTGCTATTGTTTGACCTTTTGCCTGTGGGGGGAGGCGCGCCATGCGCTTTGTTTTGATTTCTTTCGCCTTTTTGGGCTTTGCATTTTACGAGCTGAGCGGAGGCGCCGAATTTGAGCCACGCGGTGTCCGCTCGGCCGAATCCGAAAAAGTGGCCTATACACCAGCCCCCAAAACAAAACCCATTGCCGAGCCGGTGACCGCGGTTGCTTTGGTTGCCAAACCCGTGCTGACGCCACGCAGCGCCAAGGTTGCGGCCCCTGAGTCCCCGGTGAAACCCGAATTGACCGCCGAAGAAGCAGCCATTCGGCTTGGGCGGATCTCAACAGGATTGCAGGGCGGCCTGAACGCTCTGGAACAAAATCCGGGCGCGACCTTTACCCTTGCCTCTCTCGAACAAGGCGCAGTTTCTTTCCAACCGAACACCGAAATTGTTGCGACTGAAGCGCCCCAAGTGGCTGCACCAGTTATTCCCAAGGCTGACATTCGCGAGGTTCTGGGCACCCGTGTGAACATGCGCGATGGCCCCGGCACCATTTACCCAGTCGTTGGCCGCCTGAATATCGGCCACAAAGTCGAAGTTCTGGGCGAATCCGGCACCGGTTGGCTGCGGCTGCGAATTCTACCTGAACAGCACACAGGCTGGATCGCCGCGTCACTTGTCAGCAAAAAAGCCCCCTGATCTGTACCCTCCATTGATTCGTCATCTACAATCGGCATAGCTGCGACCAAACCGCAGGCGAGGGACGACATGCAAAAAACCATCCTGATTACAGGCTGCTCATCCGGTATCGGTTACGACGCAGCCTTGGGCATGCGCGACCAAGGGTGGCGCGTCTTTGCTTCCTGCCGCAAACAGGCGGACTGCGACCGGCTCCGCGCGGAAGGCTTTGACAGTCCCCCGATAGATTACACCAACACAGAATCCATTACCGCCGGCCTGCAAGATGTTCTAGAGGCTACTGGGGGAACGTTGGACGTTCTGTTCAACAACGGCGCGCACGGGTTTCCCGGCGCGGTCGAGGACATCCCGACAGATGGTTTGCGTGAAATCTTTGAGACCAATTTCTTTGGCTGGCACGAGCTGACCCGTCAAGCCATCCCAGTGATGCGAAAGCAAGGACATGGGCGGATTATCCAATGTTCTTCCATCCTTGGGCTTGTCGCTTTTCCCTGGCGTGGTGCTTACGTCGCAACAAAGTATGCGCTTGAAGGGCTGACAGATACCATGCGACTGGAACTGCATGGCTCAGGGATCGAAGTGTCGTTGATCGAACCTGGCCCTATCACGTCCAAGCTGCGTGAAAATGCAGTCCCAATTTTCGAGAGATTCATAGACTGGGAAAACTCGGCACTGCGGGACAAATACGAAAGTTCCCTGCTCAAACGCCTCTACAGCAGTTCAGGTCGCCCCGATACGTTCGAATTACCGCCCTCTTACGTGACCAAGCGCCTTGTGCATGCCGCCACCGCCGCCCGTCCGCGTCCGCGATACTACGTCACAACACCAACTTACATCGGCGGTTTCCTGCGCCGAATTCTGTCGACACGGGCAACTGACCGCATCTTGACGCGCCTGTGAGACAAAAAAACCTGTTCGCTTTTGCATGAACCGCCGCTAGATGAGCGGCATCGGACCCTTAACCCTCTGCGAGGCCATTCATGGAAAACCTGGTTTTTGTCATCATGCTCGGGGCCATGTTTGCCGTCGTGCTGGTTCTCGCCATCGGCATCGGAGGGTTCGGCGCAGGCGGCAAGTTCAACGCCAAATACGCCAACAAGATGATGCGCCTGCGCATCCTGTTTCAGGCCATCGCCGTGGTTCTGATCGTTCTTTACGTCTATCTGCGCGGACAAGGAGGCCAGTAAATGGTCGTTCTCAACAAGATCTACACCCGTACCGGTGACAAGGGCGACACGGCGCTTGGCAATGGCGACCGCGTCGCCAAGTACTCGGACCGTGTGACGGCCTATGGCACCACGGACGAGCTCAATTCCTTTGTCGGCGTTGCCCGGCTAGCCGCCCAAGGGGACGTGGATGCCGCCCTCTCGCGCATTCAGAATGACCTGTTCGATCTGGGTGCCGACCTCTGCCGCCCCGACATGGCCAAAGACGCCGAGGCTGAATACCCACCCTTGCGTGTCACCCCGGAACAGATTGACCGCCTTGAGGCCGAGATTGACGTCATGAACGACGCGCTGGACCCGCTGCGCAGTTTTATTCTGCCAGGTGGTTCTGCTTTGGCCGCACATCTGCACGTCTGTCGCACCGTGGCACGCCGTGCTGAGCGGCTGGCAGTAGAGTTGGGCGCTCATGAGCTAGTGAACCCTTCGGTGATCAAATACCTCAACCGACTCAGCGATTGGCTTTTTGTTGCAGCCCGTGTTGCCAACAATGGCGGCAAGGACGACGTGCTCTGGATTCCTGGGGCAAACCGCTAAAACCTGCATTTCCGTTGCGACAAATTGGCCCTGCACCTGACCTGGCGATTCAGGCTACAGGCGCACATGGGCGAAATTTTCTTGCGTTTAGCGCTCACGAAATGACGAAACGCGACGTCGATAAAGGCTGACGTGACGATTTTGCCCTGTTGTGATGTGACCCAAGGCGCTATCTAGCCCGTGAGAGCATTGGTGGAGTCGCATTGCGGCTTGCCGTTTTTGTAAGGAGCAAACGCAAAAATGAAGGTACTTGTGCCTGTCAAGCGCGTGATTGACTACAACGTAAAAGTCCGTGTGAACGCGGACGGAAGCGGTGTCGATCTCGCCAATGTAAAAATGTCGATGAACCCCTTCGACGAGATTGCAGTGGAAGAGGCGATCCGCCTGAAAGAAGCCGGTAAGGCCGACGAGATTGTCGTTGTGTCGATCGGCGTCGCGAAAGCCCAGGAAACCCTGCGCACCGCACTCGCCATGGGTGCTGACCGCGCGATTCTGGTCGAAGCAGCTGATGATGTTCACACCGACATCGAACCGCTGGCCGTCGCCAAGATCCTGGCAAAAGTTGTCGAAGAAGAGCAGCCCGGCGTTGTTCTGGCCGGCAAGCAGGCCATCGACAACGATATGAACGCCACCGGTCAGATGCTGTCAGCCCTGCTGGGCTGGTCGCAAGGCACGTTCGCATCCGAGCTGGACATCGACGGCGACACCGCCAAGGTGACCCGCGAGGTCGACGGCGGCCTGCAGACCATCAACGTGAAGATGCCCGCCATCATCACCGTTGACCTGCGCCTGAACGAGCCGCGTTACGCGTCGCTGCCCAACATTATGAAGGCCAAGAAAAAGCCGCTGGATACCAAGACTGCCGCTGACTATGGCGTCGACGTTACTCCGCGTCTGGAAATCGTCAAAACCGAAGAGCCGCCCGCACGTGCCGCAGGCATCGTGGTTGGTTCGGTTGACGAGCTGGTCGAGAAACTCAAAGAAGCGGGGGCTGTGTAATGGCTGTTCTTCTTCTCGCCGAAGTAAACAATGGTGAACTGGCGCTAGACGCCACCGCTAAGGCTGTCACCGCCGCAAAAACTCTGGGTGACGTGACCGTTCTGGCCGCTGGTGGCTCCGCCGCCGCAGCCGGCGAAGCCGCCGCCAAGATCGACGGTGTGGCACGCGTTCTGGTCGCCGAAGACGAAACCCTGGGCCACCGCCTGGCGGAATCGACTGCGGCGCTGATCGTGTCGCTGGCTGGCGATTACGAGCACATCGTTGCACCGGCCACCACCGACGCCAAGAATGTGATGCCCCGCGTCGCAGCTTTGCTGGACGTGATGGTGATCTCGGACGCGACCGAAGTGGTTGATGGTTCGACCTTTGTTCGCCCAATCTATGCCGGCAACGCCATGCAGACCGTCAAATCGTCGGACGCCAAGAAGGTCATCACCTTCCGTACGTCGACCTTTGACGCCGCTGGCGAAGGCGGTTCGGCCTCGGTTGAAACCGTGTCGGCAGCTGCTGATCCGGGTCTGTCGAGCTGGGTCGAAGACAAGGTTGCCGCAAGCGACCGCCCCGAACTGACGTCTGCTGGCGTTGTTGTGTCGGGCGGCCGTGGCGTCGGCTCTGAGGAAGACTTCAAACTGATCGAAGGTCTGGCAGACAAGCTGGGCGCTGCGGTTGGCGCATCGCGCGCTGCGGTCGATTCGGGCTATGCCCCGAATGACTGGCAGGTTGGTCAGACCGGTAAGGTTGTTGCACCTGAGCTGTATGTCGCTGTCGGCATCTCGGGCGCGATCCAGCACTTGGCCGGAATGAAAGATTCGAAAATCATCGTCGCAATCAACAAAGACGAAGAAGCACCGATCTTCCAGGTTGCTGATTTCGGTCTGGTTGCCGACCTGTTCGCCGCTGTGCCCGAGCTGACTGAGAAACTCGGCTAAGCCAACAGCGCAGACATGAATTGGAAAGGCCCGTCATATCTGGCGGGCCTTTCTCGTTAGTCCAGATCCCGCAATGCGCGATACACGCGATCGGCAATGATCTGATGCGTCGCAGGCCCAATCATGTGCTCTGCCGCAGGTTCCTGCATAGTGCCAAAGATCATATCACCCAGCTCTTCTGAGTCCCCGGCCATTTTGACCGGAAGCTCGATCACCGACGCAACGGCCCCCCGCAGACTGTCCACCATGTCCGGCGTGACCATCAACGGTTCCGTTCCCAAGGGCGCTTCGCCATCCTCTGACGGGGCATAGCGCAGCCACAGCAGCAGTACCTGACCATCAATCGCCTCAACCAAAGAGCGCATCCGCGCCATCCAGGCCTGCCGCAATTCCTCGCACACGATTTCAAACCGACCTTGCGAGATTTCGAGCAAGCGCCCTAGCAAGTGCTTATTGAAATTAAACTCGGTGTAATCCACCTCGTCATACAACGCCTTTAGCAAATTAGATGCCTCAAGAAACCGGTCATTACGGCGTGGATGCACTCGATACAGCCGGTTGGACAGGTTCTGCGCCCCGGGCAATTGCACAATGCATGCTTCGGCTTTATGTGCCAGCCGCATAAGTTCTGGATCGTTCAAAACCGAATCCAAGCCGCTGTTTATGCTCCCAAAGTTGACACACGCCCCACTTAACTGTCGCTCTAACAATGCCGGAAATGGATCCGGTACAAACCTCCCATAGGTTTCGGTTCCGCCGATACAGGCCACATACGGCGCCTCCAGGGACCGTTTAGGCCCGCGAAAATGCAGTTTTGATACCCCATATCGACAGGTCAAATGGTCGGGCGTATGCACGCCCTGCACTTCATAACTCATGTCACCCACCAAAGTGTTTTGTCACCCGATGCCAGTTTTCGACCCCAAGCATTGCGATTCCCCTAATGTGCGGATTTGAAGCAATTTGTTCCAACTCCCGCCCCTTGCCGCCGCCCCCGCGCTGCGCATAAGGTCACCTGAGCGCGGAAACAAAGGCATATGGCAGATGAACATCCAAAAGGTCGGCATCGTCGGAGCAGGTCAAATGGGCAATGGCATTGCCCACGTCATGGCGCTGTCCGGATATGATGTCTTGCTGAGCGATATCAGCCAGGACGCATTAGATGCGGCCCTGAACATCGTTCACGGCAACCTGTCCCGCCAAGCTTCACGCGGGAAGATTTCGGATCAAGATGTTGAGGCCGCGATGGCCCGCATCCAGACCACGTTGCAACTTACCGATATTGGTCAAACCGATTTGGTGATCGAGGCTGCAACCGAACGCGAAAACGTCAAACAGGCTATTTTTGACGAACTACAGCCGCATTTGCTACCGCATACTATCCTGACCTCGAACACATCATCAATCTCGATCACTCGGCTGGCCAGCCGTACAGACCGGCCTGAACGATTCATGGGCTTTCATTTCATGAACCCGGTGCCGGTTATGCAGTTGGTCGAACTGATCCGCGGCATTGCCACGGACGAGCCCACTTTTGCCGCATGCAAGGCCGTCGTGGATCGCCTTGGAAAGACCGCCGCCAGCGCCGAAGATTTCCCCGCTTTCATCGTAAACCGCATCTTGATGCCTATGATCAACGAAGCCGTTTACACGCTGTACGAAGGCGTCGGGAATGTGCAGTCCATTGACCAGTCGATGAAACTGGGTGCAAACCACCCCATGGGGCCGCTCGAATTGGCGGACTTCATCGGGCTGGATACTTGCCTGGCGATCATGAACGTGCTGCACGAAGGTTTGGCAGACACCAAATACCGCCCCTGCCCCCTGCTAACCAAATATGTCGAGGCCGGATGGCTGGGCCGCAAGACCCAACGCGGGTTCTATGATTATCGTGGTGAGGTTCCGATCCCGACCCGTTGACGCCGATCGGGATTACTTTTTTCCCAAGCTCAGCGTGTGTTCGCGCAGCCAAGCCATGAACCCGCGCGGATTGCTTTCAAGCAGCTCCATATCCTCGTCCGAGACAGGTGCGCCGACAACTGGTGCCTGCGGCTTGTTGCAGGACCGCACGATCTCGTGCAGCAACAACCCCTGACGCAGGATTGCCGAAACGCGATTGGCCATCAGATACCAGCGCGAGTTGCAGCCAGGAAAGAAGATCGGAACGACTTTTGCTCCAGACCGACGGATCATCTTGGCGGTAAAAACATTCCATTCCTGCTCGATCGCCGGGCCGAACAGCGTGTCCGATGACATCACCACCCCCGACGGGAACAGCGCCACAACGCCGCCATCCTTCAGATGCCCCATCGCTTTGGCTCGCATCTCGACCATCTTGGCCTGCGCATCCGGGTCATGCGGAAAGGGCACCGGGATCATGAAAGACGTCGCCGCCTCATCCAGCCCAGTCAGGACCGAGCGGGTCAGGATGCGATAATCCTGTCGCACATTGCCAATCAGATCGGCCAGTATCATCCCGTCGACCATGCCATGCGGATGATTGGCAACCACCACCACCGGCCCGCTTTCGGGTATGTTCGCCAACTGCTCTTGCGGCGTCCGCAAATCGATTCCCATGATGTTCAGCGCACCACGCCAGAACTTCTGCCCGCGGAAATTCTCGTTCTGTTTTTCGAATCGATTAACCATACGAAGGATCGTAATTTTGCCCGTCAGCCACTCGATTGTTTTGATCGCTGTAGACGTCCAGACATCGTCAAACGAATTTGCATAGGTCAACGTGCGACGATCATAGATCTCGCCCACTGCGTCATCAGCTTCGGATACGGCACCCGTTTTATTGCCTTGGGTGGTCTCTGCCACGTGCACGTCTTTCTGTTTCGGTGTGTCCCCCAGGGCAGTAGCTCTCAGAATCCTTCGCCGAATTTATCGGCCACCAGAGTTTCGAGCGCATCTGCCAACGCCTCAGCATCCGGGCCAGACGTCTCGACGTCAATAGTGGTTCCGCGCGACGCTGCCAACATCAAAAGGCCCATAATACTGTCACCCGAGGCCGACAGGCCGTCTTTTGACACTTCGGCCGAGGCATCAAAGCCTTCGACAACCTCAACCAACTTGGCCGAGGCACGGGCATGCAGCCCTTTTTCGTTTTCGATTTTCAGAGTTCGATTAATCATGTGAAACCAAATATGTCATTCCGGCGCAACGTTGCGCATGTTGATGTACTTCTTGCCTGCTTCCATGGCACCCCGCACCGCGTCCCCGATGGGAAGGTGGCGGCTTTTGGCCAATTTGATCAGCATTGGTAGGTTGGCCCCATACAGGATTCGACGATCCGATGGGGTGCAGGCCCGCAGGCTGAGATTAGAAGGCGAGCCGCCAAACAGGTCTGTCACCATGACGACGCCATCCCCACAATCCACCGCGTCGGCCGCGACACAGATTTCCTGCTGCTTGGCCTCTCGATCATGATCCACTTCGATCGAGATGGCGCGCATACCTGCCTGTTGTCCGACCACATGTTCCATGGCAGCCAGGTACTCCTTGGCCAGCCCCCCATGTGCCACGATCACTATTCCGATCAATCCGGCCTCTCAGTCGCCTTTTCGGCGTTCCATCTCGCGGTGCCTAATTGACACCCGCATGCCCTGATCTGCAAGGGATTTCGCGGTGGTTTCGGCCAACAAAACAGAACGATGTTGTCCTCCGGTGCACCCAAACGCAATTGACAGATGCGTTTTGCCTTCAGCTTGGTACGCCGGGATCAAAAACTGGATCAAATCCAGCGCACGCTTCAGAAAGGGTTCGAACCGTTCGTCTTTGCGCACATGGTTTGCAACACCAACATCGCGCCCGTCCATCGCGCGCAAGGCCGGGTCCCAATACGGGTTGGACAGGAACCGGCAATCCAGCACCATATCCACGCTCGCGGGCAACCCACGTTTGTAGGAAAACGATTGAACCGAGACAGCCAACTGACGCCCGCCTTCGGGCGCAAACCATCTTTCGACCTCGTCCCTCAGTTGATGAACATTCAAATCTGAGGTGTCCAGCAGAAAGTCAGCCATGTCCCGGACGGCGCTTAGAAGATCCATTTCCCGGCGGATGCCCACCTCGGGGCGATCCTCGGGGGCCATGGGATGTCTGCGACGCGTCTCGGAAAACCGCTGTAGCAGAACCTTGATCCGACAATCCAGATACAACGTCGTTGCATCAGTGTTGGTCAACTCGCGCAGGTCTTCTACAAGATCCAGGAACCCCGCAGTGGTAAAATCACGATTACGCGTATCAATCCCAAGCGCCAAAGGGCGTTCCGCTGACGATGCCTCTACCAACCGCATCACCATACCCATTGGCAAATTGTCGATTGCTTCGAATTCCAGATCTTCCAGAACGCGGATTGCTGTTGTCCGACCTGCCCCTGATGGCCCGGTTACCAGCACTATCTGCTTAGAGTTTTTTGCCGTTTCGGTCATTCCGGATCGTGCCAACCCTGTTTCAGCGCCTGGACCAGCCCCGCCGCGAAATGGGGGCCCTCTACCCTGTAGAACAAAGGCAGGCTCTTCCCGATCAGCGTAATTTCATGCTTTTTGGGCAACCGGTCTGTTTCAAGAATATCCATATCAACAACTGCAACAAGTTTTGCAGAACCACTTAACATTGCCGGGATCAATCCGATACCCCGCGCCTCGATCAATTTGGGTAAACTCAGCGGTGCGTCAGCCATCAGGTGCTCTGCGCGGATCGACAATGCCACCCGATCATCCGCGACAAGATCGCAACCATAAGCCATCATTTGCAGCGCTAGAGCAGATTTTCCGCTACCCGACGCCCCCTTGATCAACAGGCCTTGCCCCGCCAACGACACACAGCTCGCATGAACGATGTTTGAGGATGTTAAGTGATCAACAACGCCGCCCGGCATGGTTCAAACCGGAAGCCCAACAACAAAACGCGCGCCCAGTGGATCCGAGGTTACATCAGCTTCTGTCGGGCGGATATTTTCGGCCCAAATCACGCCGCCATGCGCTTCGACAATTTGTTTCGAGATCGCGAGCCCAAGGCCAGAGTTGTTGCCAAAGTGCTCTTCAGGGCGTTGCGAATAGAAACGTTTGAAAATCTTGCTCAGCGCCTGGTCCGGGATTCCAGGGCCGGTATCTTCGACCACGATCAACACCCGATTGGACCGCTTGCGCGTCCAAACCCGGATCGCGTCGCCTTCTTCGCAAAACGAAATCGCATTGGTGATGAGATTTACAAAGACCTGCGCCAGCCGCGCCTCGAGCCCGTGAATGACGATTGGATCAGATGGCAGATCGGTTATATAGTCGATCCCTTTACCGCGGGCATCTTCACCCAAATACTGGTTCAGATTGCCCAGCATCACCAACAAATCAAATGGCGTTTCGTCTTCCTTGACCAGCTCAGCATCCAGACGCGAGGCGTTGGAAATGTCGCTGACCAGACGATCCAACCGTCGCACGTCATGTTCGATAACTTCCATCAGTTTTTCACGCTGATCGTCGCGTTTGACCATACGCAACGTTCCAACCGCGGACTGCAAGCTGGCAAGCGGGTTTTTGATTTCATGGGCCACGTCGGCAGCAAATTGTTCGTTGCCATCTATCCGGGAATAGAGCGCCGAGACCATGCCGCGAAGTGCGCGGCTTAGTCGCCCAATTTCGTCAGGACGCGCCGACAAATCCGGAATTCGGATGCGACCTGGGTTCATTCGCCGCGCATTGCGATCACGGCCCAGTTCAGCGGCCTCAGCCAGATCTGCCAAAGGATTTGCAATGGTCGAGGCCAACACAAGGCTCAAGCCCACGGACACCAAAAGCGCCACGATGAACATCTGCAACACACGCTCGCGCTCGCGCTTGGCCAGCATGTCAATCTCACCCGCTGGGCTGGCCATCGCCACTACGCCAACGGGGTTGCCGTTTTGCACGATCGGCGTCGCCGTGGCGAACACACGCCCGCCGGCCACATTCTGCAAGACTTCAACCTGCGTCCCACTGGACAGGGCCAGCGGCACGAGCTTTTGCAACTCGGTTTCCAGATCTGCCGCAGCTTGTTGCGCAGGCGACGAAAACAGGCCAGAGACCGCGCCCCAAAGCCCTGATAATGTGTCACTTATGAAGGTTGAGCTGTCGTTCTGCCCCGCCTGCAGCTTCAATGTCCCAGGCGCGTCATTACCGGTTCCATGTGCAATCAGGGTATTGGCGCTGTCATAAACAAAGACCTCAACACCGGCCCGCAAGCTCAGCCCCTCAAGTGTTTCGGCCGCATCAATACCGTCGCCAGTTGCCAGGTTGACCGGGCTGCCCTCGGGCATCTGCGCCTCAAACACATCGGCAACCAGTCGGGTTTCCCCGACCAGTGCCCCAGCCCGTTGGGTGATCAGGCTGTCGCGCGAGTCACTGAGATACAAAATCCCCGCGACCAGAATTATCAAGGCGATCAGATTAAAAGTAATGATCTTACGCGTAAGCGGCGAACTTTTGAGCGAGAAAAGACTACGGCGGGCCCGCTTGACCCGCAGCTCTTTCGAAACGGTGCTTTGCGGAGCGACCCAATCGTCGCCCAACACTACATCACCGCTGTCGTCGCCCTGAGATGTGCCGGTATCGCGCACGACATCCCTTTCGGATTGAACCGGTCCGGTCCGTTACTCTTCGTTATATCTGTAGCCGATCCCGTACAGCGTCTCAATCGCTGCGAAATCTTCATCCGCACTGCGCATCTTTTTGCGCAGGCGTTTGATGTGGCTGTCGATGGTGCGGTCGTCAACATAGACCTGATCATCATAGGCGACATCCATCAGCTGATCCCGACTTTTGACAAAGCCGGGACGCTGAGCCAGCGCCTGCAACAACAAGAACTCGGTCACAGTCAGCGATACGTCCTTGCCCTTCCAGCTGACAGCATGGCGTAACGGGTCCATCCGCAGATGGCCGCGCTCCATGACCTTGGTCTCGCCGGTTGTTGTTCCGGCCGCATCGCCCTCTACCGTTTCTTGCCGACGCAAAAGAGCTCGGATGCGTTCGACCAAAAGGCGCTGCGAGAACGGTTTTTTGACATAGTCGTCCGCCCCCATCCGCAGCCCCAGAACCTCGTCGATCTCATCATCCTTGGACGTGAGAAAGATCACTGGCATCTGGGTTTTCTGCCGCAGACGCTGCAACAGATCCATGCCATCCATGCGCGGCATCTTGATATCCAGCACTGCCATATCGGGCAGCTTCTTGTTAAATGCGTCCAGCGCGGCTTGGCCGTCGTTATATGTTTCAACTTCGAAGCCTTCGGCTTCGAGAGTCATGGAAACCGACGTCAGGATGTTCCTGTCGTCGTCCACCAAAGCAATTTTTGACATCTGAATGTGCCCCTATGCTGCTCAATTCTGCCTTATTTTTTTCTCATACATCGCTCTTTTGACATGGCGAATCAATCCATAACTGCGATTCGAACGTCTCTTTCCCGAGCATTGAGGCAAAAAAACCTTTCTCTGGAATGAATATGTGCTCCTCAATGCAGCTGAAAAATGATGGTTGCGCTAAACATTGCCTTGGTTGCGCTAACTGCGCCAAAGCGTCCTGTTCATGTCCTGAACCGTCATGTTAAGACCCGCCTCACCGGCGATCAGGTCGGACCAAAAGCCCCAACGGTGATAGACCGGCTTCAAGCGCCGCGCACCGACACAGGAGAATAAAGCATGACATCTGGACGGGTTAACCCGCAATTCCGCCTCGAAGATCAGGGCATCGAGGGTCTGGGCAATGTCTATTACAATTTCATGGAACCAGCGCTGATCGAAGCCGCTCTCAAGCGGGACGAAGGTACGCTGGGCAATGGCGGCGCGTTTCTGGTGACCACCGGCAAATTCACTGGCCGCTCGCCCAAGGACAAGCACGTCGTCAAGACCAACAGCGTGAAAGACACCATCTGGTGGGACAACAACGCCGCAATGACCCCCGAAGGGTTCGATGCGCTCTATGCCGACATGCTCGAGCATATGAAGGGCAAGGACTACTTTGTGCAGGATCTGGTCGGCGGATCTGACCCAGCCTATTCGATCAACGTGCGCATGGTGACAGAACTGGCGTGGCACAACCTGTTCATCCGTCACCTGCTGCGCCGTCCCTCGCGCGAAGATCTGGACGAGTTCGTGTCGGATTTCACCGTCATCAACTGCCCCAGCTTCAAAGCGGACCCAACCAAGCACAACTGCAACTCGGAAACCGTGATTGCGCTGAACTTTGACAAAAAAGTCATCCTGATCGGCGGCACCGAGTACGCGGGCGAAAACAAAAAATCGGTCTTTACCCTGCTGAACTACATGTTGCCCGAAAAAGGCGTCATGCCGATGCACTGCTCGGCCAACCATGCCATTGGCAACCCGGTTGATGCAGCCGTATTTTTTGGCCTGTCGGGCACCGGCAAGACAACCCTGTCGGCAGATCCCTCGCGCACCCTGATCGGTGACGACGAGCACGGTTGGTCGGACCGCGGCACCTTCAATTTCGAGGGCGGCTGCTATGCCAAGACCATCAACCTGAGCGCCGAAGCTGAACCGGAAATCTATGCGACCACGTCGAAATTCGGGACCGTGATCGAAAACATGATCTTTGACGAAGAGACCAAGGAACTGGACTTCGACGACGACAGCCTGACCGCGAACATGCGCTGCGCCTACCCGCTCGAATACATTTCGAACGCGTCCGCATCAGCCATGGGCGGTCACCCCAAGAATATCATCATGCTGACGTGTGACGCATTTGGTGTTCTGCCCCCGATCGCGCGTCTGACACCGGCACAGGCGATGTATCACTTCCTGTCAGGCTTCACGTCCAAGGTTGCAGGCACCGAGCGTGGTGTGACCGAACCGCAGCCGACCTTCTCGACCTGCTTTGGCGCGCCTTTCATGCCGCGTCGCCCCGAGGTTTATGGCAACCTGCTGCGTGAAAAAATCGCTCAGCACGGCGCGACCTGCTGGCTGGTCAACACGGGTTGGACCGGCGGTGCGCACGGCGTCGGTTCGCGCATGCCGATCCGCGCGACCCGCGCATTGCTGACAGCCGCTCTGGACGGTTCGTTGGCCGACGCCGAGTTCCGCAAGGACTCCAACTTTGGCTTTGACGTCCCGGTGACCGTTCCTGGCGTGGCCGAGGTGCTGTTGGATCCGCGCCGCACTTGGGATGATCAGGAAGCGTTCGACAAACAGGCCGCCAAATTGGTGCAGATGTTTGCCGATAATTTTGAGCAGTACATCCCCTACATCGACGACGATGTGAAAGCCGTCGCAATCGGGTGATGCGGTTTCACACCAAAGATCGAAGAGTTTTAGGGCCTCACAGCAAAATGTGGGGCCTTATTATATGACCATATACAAATTGTGATCGGATATTGATTGCCTGATCAATCAAGCTTCGTTACAGTTTTTTGTCAGAAAAAAACCCGGCACCTGACGGCACCGGGCAATGCAATAAAAGGATCTTATTGGCTGCCACCACTCACAGAAAAGCAGCCTAACTTCATGTAGACTACGGCATTGATTTCATGTGTCAATATGATACTTATCGAAATCAGTAACTTTTGGCTGCGATGATATCGCGACTGCATGAAATTGAGATCAATTAGTCACTGAACAGGCAACTGAACTTATGTGTGAACTTTCGAAACTGGCGGAACTCAGAAAACTCATGCTCAGCATGGAGCGTTCGCTGGGATTACAAGACCTTACACCGGTTGAACGTGACATCTATTATGCCGCCAACGAGCTGTCAGAAAATGGAAATGGGGTTCGAACTGTCGGCCTGATCGAACATGCCCTACTCGAAACCGTTTCCCGCCCTACGTTTTTTCGTGCGCTGAAGTCCCTGGTCACAAAAGGGTACCTGTCGCACTGCAATTCGGTGAACAGAGGGCAATATACGGTTAATGGGCCGAGAACTTAACGAGACAGCGTTCTTCAGCGGACTCCCTTGTGCGTACGCTGGCTAAAGAAACACTAATTGCATCAGGTCTTTACCTCGCAGCTTTTCTGGTTGTGTTCGAGGTCGTGACGCCGTTGCAAAGCATGTTTTTCCCCGAGTTTCCGAGCCGGGCGAGCCTGTTGTTTCTTCCTCATGGCATTCGCGTTCTGACGGCATGGTTGCTTGGGTGGCGAGCCATTCCGGCGCTGTTGCCCGGCGTCTTTCTTGTTTTCCTCTATGTCGGCGGCATGGATGTGTTCCTGCCCAGCCGACTTGCCGCCATCGCAATCGCGGTTTCGGTGGCCCCGGTTGTATTCATGTCACTTGCGATGGTGGGTCAGGACATTCGACCGCAACCAGGAAAGGCGCCCTGTTGGCCCTGCGTTATGGGGGTCGGCATTGTGACTTCGGTGCTGACAGCATTGTTGACGAACATGGCCTTTGGCAGTGAAACGGTCGAATACGTGGCCTATCTGATCGGCGATATCTTTGGTTTGTTCTTCCTGATGCTTGGTTTGCTTTACGTGTTCCGCCACATGCGCCGCCGTCAAACCTGAAGCAACTGGGTCGTCCAAAAAGACAGGGGCTCCCGCACCCAAGCGATCCCGACTTCGTCGGAACCGCTAACGGCTTTGGGCCCGGCACTGCGCTATGCGCAGTGCCGGGCCCAACAGGAGGAGGTGTTTCGTCAGAAACATCGACGACAGGCGGGAGCGCCTTCGGCAAAACATTTCAAGTTCTGAAAACTTGATTTACCGATGCCGCATCCGGGTCGCGATGCTTGAGCGCGGCCCCTTTGCTCGTGTCTAGTTCTTTTCATCAAGAATAAGGGGCAGCAAACGTGACTTCGCCAACACAGAGCCGGGCCCGCCGATCAGGGCGCAAGGAACGCCACGCGCGACGCGCGGCGCCGCCAAAAGTGAACCCTTGCCCTCCCGGGCAGTTTGGCGGGCAGTACAAGCCCCTATCCGAACATGACTTGAACGCAATCTTTGACACGGCACTGCGTCTGTTGGCCGAACTCGGGATGGGCGAGACACCGGACCGGCTGGCGAAGGCGCTGCTCGACGCCGGAGCAACGCGGTTGGGAGATCGTATCCTGTTACCCAGGACACTCGTCCGATCCACGCTCGCGACGGCACCACGCACGTTCCGCTTGCATGGGCGCGATCCGTCCCGCAGCATCCAGGTAGGCGGACAGCGAGTCTATTTTGGCACAGGCGGTGCCGCGGTGCAGACACTTGACCTGAACACCAAACAATATCGTGCATCCACCCTCCAGGATCTTCGAGACTTCACCCGTCTACAGGACCGCCTGACCAACATCAGCTGGTTCACCCGCTGCTGCATTGCCACAGACATCGAGGACACGTTCAAGTTGGACGTGAACACGGCATACACGCTGCTCAAGAACACAACAAAACCGGTCGCCACGGCCTTTACCCTGGCCGACCACGTGGCACCTATCGTAAATATGCTGGACGTTGCTGCAGGTGGCCCTGGGGCGTTTTCCCAAAGGCCGTTTCTCAAGGCGCACATCTCGCCCGTCATCTCTCCGATGCGCTATGCTGAAGACGCGGTAGACGTTACATTCGCCTGTCTAGAACACAATATCCCTGTCTCCTGCATAACGGCGGCACAAGCCGGAGCCACGGCCCCCGCTACTTTGGCTGGGTTCCTAGCACAATCGCTGGCGGAAACCCTTGCAAGCCTGGTGATGGTGCACGTCATCAAACCGGGACATCCAATGATATTTTCCAACTGGCCGCTCGTGATCGACCTGCGCACCGGTGCCTTTACCGGCGGCGGCGGTGAGATAGCGGTGCTCAACGCCGCCTCAGCTCAACTCAGCAACTGGCTGGGTCTGCCCTCGGGCGTGGCGGCTTCGATGACCGACGCCAAGGCGCTGGACGCGCAGTATGGGGCAGAGAAAGCCATGACGTCTCTGGCCGCGGCCCTGGCCGGAGGCAATCTGATATACGAAAGCTCGGGCATGATGGCGTCGCTTTTAGGCGTCAGCTTCGAAGCATTTGTTTTGGACGACGAAATGCACGCCCACACGTATCGCGCCCTGCGCGGGGTCGAGGTCACACCAGAAAACCTTGGATTTGACGCGATCTGCGAAGCGATCATGGGCGAAGGTCATTTCCTGGGCGGCGCACATACCTTATCCGCGATGGAGCGGGACTATTTCTATCCAGGCATCGCAGATCGGGACACGCCCAAAACCTGGGAAGACAAGGGGGCGCCAGATGCCTGGTCGGTAGCCCGCACCAAGGCGCAAGCCATTCTGGACGAGCATCATCCGAACTATCTGACCCCAGATCACGACAAGGATATCAGGGCGCGTTTGCCAATCCTGTAGAACTCAGCCCATCAACGCTCGTCGCAGCAGGTTCAGCGCTGCGACCAACAACACAATCAGGGTAATCCGGCGGAACGCGGCTTGATCAATTCGATCCTGCAACTGACCGCCGGTCCACATACCCGCCACCCCAGGTGCAACTAGGGCCAAAGAAAAAATCAACGTCTCGCTCCGCAGGATGCCCGAAGTCAGATGCGCACCAACCAGCGCCACTGCTCCCAGGCCATAGATCACA
Organism: Tropicibacter sp. Alg240-R139; assembly: GCF_900537075.1. Lineage (GTDB taxonomy): Bacteria > Pseudomonadota > Alphaproteobacteria > Rhodobacterales > Rhodobacteraceae > Falsiruegeria. Next base: position 206,239 of record NZ_UNRA01000006.1, on the reverse strand, counting down.
CCCTGCACCCGCATCTGATCCGCTTTGGGCGTATTGAGCGCCGTCAGATATGCTACCGTGGGTGGCCCCCAAACGCCTGCCATACCGCCGACGAAACCCGCCACCGCACCTGTCGCGGCCTCAATTCGCACAGAAGGCGCTGACAAAGTGAATCTCAACCCCACAAGCTGCATCACGGCAAACAACGCCACAGGGACAGCAATCATAAGCAGGAAAGTTTCGGGATCCACACGTGTGACCAATTGCGAACTGATCAAAAGAAAGACCAGCCCAACTATCAGAAACACCCGAAACCGTCGAACCGACGTCATCGCCGCCTGCGCACCCTGCCCCATGGCCTGCATGCCATTGGTTACAAGCGTTGGAATGATCAACCCAGCCAATGCCCAATCCGGGGGCAATACCATGCTGAGCCCGGCGATCGAGATCATCGGCATGGCAAATCCAACCATACCCTTGATCAAACCCGCAAAAAACAGGACGCCAAACGCCAGGGCCCATTCCATTGGGCTGAGGATGGAAAACAGGGTCATCATCCTCCACCAATATCACCCCTGTTGCGCGCTGCACTGCAAAAATCATGACGCAACAATTGAACCTTACATGGGGTTTTTGTGTATTTTTGTTGCGCTGCGCGTGCAAAATGATATGACCAAGCCAAGAACAGAGGAACTGATTCATGGCCCACGACGGACAGGATATGACGACGATGACGAACCCCGTGATTTTGCCCGACCTTCTGACGTTGACCGGCGCGGCGATTGCCCCCGTTGATGCTGTGTTTGACGCCGCCCACGCGTCGGTCCGCAAGATGGTGAGCGCAGATGGCAAAGTATCGGGCGCGTTGATCGAAGCCCACCAGACGGCCGCGCACGGCTTGGCATGGCTCGCAACCTACCAGAACTCGCTGCAACAGATGCAGCGTTGGGCCGAGACGCTTCAAGCCGATGGCAACTTTGGCGAGATGGAGCAGTTGCTGCACCAGATCGCGTTCGGCGAATACCTGCACCAGATCGCAGGCGGCATCCCAATGAACCAAACCGAAGTTGTGCGCCTGCAGGACATGGGTTTGGGTTGGGACGTTTTGTCTGGGTTCCAGTGCATCGAAGTGCAGAGCCTCATGTCCTCAGCAAACACCCAGGCCGCGCGCTCGCGTCTGGTCGAGTTGATGGAAGAACAGGCCGGCGCCACCATGTTCGGCGCTTCAGGTCTGGACGAAGAGCTGGAAATGATCCGCGATCAGTTCCGCCGCTACGCTGCCGAAAAAGTCGAACCCAACGCCCATGACTGGCACCTCAAGGACGAGCTGATCCCGATCGAGATCATCAACGAGCTGGCCGAAATGGGCGTCTTTGGCCTGACCATCCCCGAAGAGTTCGGCGGCTTCGGCCTGTCCAAGGCGTCGATGTGCGTGGTGTCCGAGGAACTGTCTCGCGGCTACATCGGTGTCGGATCTCTGGGCACCCGCTCGGAAATCGCGGCCGAGCTGATCATGGCAGGCGGCACCGACGAGCAAAAAGCCAACTGGCTGCCCAAGATCGCCAACGCCGAGATCCTGCCAACGGCTGTGTTCACCGAACCGAACACTGGTTCAGATCTCGGGTCCTTGCGCACCCGTGCAGTCAAGAATGCAGAAGGCGATTATGAGGTCACCGGCAACAAGACCTGGATCACTCACGCCGCCCGAACTCATGTCATGACCCTACTGGCGCGCACCAATTCTGACACGGCGGATCACCGCGGCCTGTCGATGTTCCTGGCCGAAAAAACGCCGGGCACGGATGAGAACCCTTTCCCAACCCCCGGCATCACCGGCGGCGAGATCGAGGTTCTGGGATATCGCGGTATGAAAGAATACGAGCTGGGTTTTGACGGCTTTAAGGTCAAAGGTGAAAATCTGCTGGGCGGCGAAGAGGGCAAAGGCTTCAAACAACTGATGCAGACCTTCGAGTCGGCCCGCATTCAGACCGCCGCCCGCGCTATTGGTGTGGCGCAATGCGCGCTGGATATCGCGATGCAGTATGCACAGGACCGCAAGCAGTTCGGTAAATCACTGATCAACTTCCCCCGCGTGTCGGGCAAGCTGGCGATGATGGCGGTCGAAATCATGGTGGCGCGTCAGCTGACCTATTTCTCGGCCTGGGAAAAGGACCACGGCCGCCGCTGCGACCTTGAGGCCGGGATGGCAAAACTGCTGGGCGCGCGCGTGGCTTGGGCTGCGGCGGACAACGGCCTGCAGATCCATGGCGGCAATGGATTTGCACTGGAATACAAGATCTCCCGCGTTCTGTGCGACGCGCGTATCCTCAACATCTTTGAAGGCGCCGCAGAAATTCAGGCGCAGGTCATCGCCCGCCGCCTGCTGGGCTGAGCAGCAACATCAGAACATTCCCCAACTGGGCCCGGTTTCAAACGCCGGGCCTTTTCTTTTGGGACGCCCTGCGTCACTTCCACAAGCGCGCGGGATGTAGAAAGCCTGACAGCGCGGGAGAGCGCCAAGCAGTCGCAGGCGAAGCCGGCGCCTGCTTGGCCCAACGGGAGGAGGTGTTTCGTCAGAAACATCGACGACGGGCGGGAGCCCTCCCCCATTGCAGACCACCTGACACCTCAGGTACCAACAGCGCACCACCTTCGGAGAGCCGCAATGCGAACCCTGCTCATTCTGCCCTTTCTCGCCCTGTTCCAGTGCAACTCGGATGAAACCGTCGCGGCCTATGGCGCCGCCGGTCTGAGCTGGCAACTGCACAACATCGACGGGCAGCGCTTTCCTACACCGATCACTCTGATGTTCCCTGAAACCGGCAAGATCACAGGTCAGGCGCCATGCAACGCCTATCGTGCCGCTCTGAATGCGCCTTACCCATGGTTCGAACTCAAAGCCTTCGGGGCCGACACCTCTGAATGTCCCCACCTTGTCGAGGAAGGCACCTATTTCGCCGCCCTTCTATCAATGACCCAGTCCGAAGTTTCTGGTGAAACCCTGATCCTGCGCAATGACGCGGGGAATGAAATGGTGTTCACAACCGCCGAGTGAAAGCGTCCACAAATCGCCCCCGCGCGTCGGGCAATGGTCGCGACCCCAGGGCGGGTGCCAATCGGTGTTCCAGGAAATACCCGGTGGTGCGCAGCGCTCGCGCCACTTCATCGTCCGGAGCCGACCCCTGACCCAGCATCACCGGCGGCAGATCCAGCAATCGGTCGGCCCACTCCCCCGCCCCTGCACGCGAAACGGCGCGGCCTGACTTGGGCGAGACATAGGCCAAATCCTTATCCGACCCGGTCACCGCACAGGCGGACAGATCCATCCCAAATCCCAATTCATCCAGCAAGGCCATTTCCCACTGCAAATAGGCCAGCGGCCAAATCTCATTTTGCCCCAACAGATCCAAAAGCTGCTCTGACCGCCAATGCAGATCGGCATGCGGCTCACGCTCGGGCAAGGCAAAGGCCAACAGGCTTGTCACCGCGTTCAACCCCGACAGAGGCAACCGCCCCGACAACGCCACAGCCGCCCGGCTGCGTAGAGGTTCGACTTGATAGCTGCCCAGGTGATCCTCAAGCCGCGCGCGCCACAACAGGTCCAGCTGCGCGCCAGGTTGCAGGATCGGGGCGATCTTGCGGCTGGTCCCACCGCGCACAACTCCGGCGTGACGCCCGTGCCCTTCGGTGAACACGTCGATTATTGCCGCCGTTTCTCCGTGACGCCGCACCGTCAGCAGAATTCCATGATCACGCCAGTCCATAAACTGCCCCTTACACCTTCGTCCGCCAAAAGAACGCAAGCTCCGATGCGCCGCAAGCCCACTTGACTCCGCAGCTTTCGCCATCATTATTTAACCTAAGTGTTAATAATGGAGCGACATCATGCGTGCAATCACCATCACCTATACCTACAGTGGCGACGAAACCGCCTGGAAGAACGCCATAGATACCTTTGTATCAGCGCTCGACGCTGACGCGGAATTGAACGGGCGCTTCTCGTACCAAGTTGCCATCGCCGACGACAGGGAAACGCGCATCCACTGGGGTCGTTGGGACAGCGCCGAAACATTGGCACATGTACAGGCGCAGCCATATTTTAAAGAATTCGCAGGTAAAGTCAGGGATTTCGCGGGTGGCGCGCCAAACGCTACAGGCCATGACATCTTCACCAAAACGGGAAATTGGTAAGCAGGTTATTCTAACCCCTCATCCCCCAGCAAATGGCGACCCTGATGGTCTTCAACCTCGATCACCCAAAGATCGGGGTCAAATCCGCGTTGGCGCGCGATGGCGGCATCAACTTCCGGCTCGACACCTGACGCCAACTCAGACCACGCCCGCTCCCCTGTCATCAGGTTGTATTCCCGTTGATAGGCCACCGCTTGCCCGTTCAGCGTGTTCAGTTTGACCAAAACTGCCCCTGCGGTGTCATCACCATGGGCCACGACAAAGGCGGGGATTTCCTGAAACCTGAGCCGTGCCAAATAGGCTTGAACCCAAAACTCGGCTGTCAGCCGGATCATGCGTTCCCGTCTTTGAAATCTAGGCCCATCTCTGAATAGCGCTCGGCCTCATCCAGCCAATTGGGCCGCACCTTGACCTGCAGGAACAGGTGGATCTTGCGGTCCAGAAACTCTTCCAGCTCGGCCCGCGCCGCCTGGCTGACTGCTTTGATGGTTTCGCCACGTTTGCCCAGAACGATGCCTTTGTGGCCGTCACGGACGACATAGATCACCTGATCGATCTTGGCCGAACCATCCTTGCGCTCTTCCCAATTCTCGGTCTCGACCGTCAGCTGATAGGGCAGCTCCTGATGGAGGCGCAGCGTCAGCTTTTCACGGGTCATCTCTGCCGCGATCATCCGCATCGGCAAGTCAGCGATCTGATCTTCGGGGTAGAGCCATGGGCTTTCAGGCAGCTTGCCCGCCAACCATTTACGCAAGGTATCCACACCATAACCACGTTCGGCCGAAATCATGAAGGTTTCGGCGAACGGGTAGCGCTCGTTCAGATCCTGGGTCAGTCCCAGCAGAACTTCGGATTGTACCTTGTCAATCTTGTTGATCGCCAACGCCACGGTGCGGCCCTGCCCGATCTCTTGCAGGCCGTCCAGAATGCGTTCGACGCCTTCAGTGATGCCACGATGGGCCTCGATCAGCAGCACGATGACATCGGCATCCGCCGCTCCGCCCCAGGCCGCTGCGACCATGGCGCGGTCCAGCCGCCTGCGCGGTTGAAACAGACCGGGCGTGTCCACAAACACCAACTGGCTCTCGCCTTCCATCGCAACGCCACGAATACGCGCACGGGTGGTTTGCACTTTATGGGTCACGATCGACACTTTTGCGCCAACCATACGATTGAGCAACGTGGACTTGCCCGCATTGGGTTCACCGATCAGAGCAATAAATCCGGCACGTGTGGTCATGAGAGCCTCATAAATTCGAAGGTGCGGTATCTAGCCGAGTTTCACGGAAAGGGCCAGTACCTGCAAACCCCAGGTTTTACCCATCGGTCAGGGACTCAAGCAATGCCTTGGCAGCGGCCTGCTCTGCCTGCCGCTTTGCACCGGCCGTGGCCCGCGCCTCGGTCCCATCTTGCAGGCGCGCAACGATAGTGAAAACCGGGGCGTGATCCGGTCCGCTGCGCGAGACCTGTTCGTACACGGGCGGCTTTTGCCCCCGCGCCTGCGCCCATTCCTGAAGCGAGGTTTTGGCATCCCGCGCATCTGCTTCGACTGCGGTCACGCGCTTGCCCCAAAGCCGCAAGATCATCGCCTGCGCCGCATCAAAGCCCCCGTCCTTGTAAACGGCCGCGATCACTGCCTCCATCGCGTCACCCAGCAAAGCCAGTTTCCGGCGACCGCCGGACATCATCTCGGATCGGCCCAGTTTCAAAACCGCGCCCAGATCAATCTCGCGCGCGACATCAGCACAGGCTTCCTTGCGCACCAACGCATTGAACCGGGGGGCCAACTGACCTTCGGTTGCCTTTTTGTCGTGATCCAGCAGAGCAGTGGCCATCACCAGCCCCAACACCCGATCGCCCAGAAACTCCAGCCGCTGGTTGTCACCGCGCGTAGGGGACGAGATCGAACCATGGGTCAGCGCGCGCACCAACAGCTCGGGCCGGGTAAATTCATACCCGATCCGCTCCTGAAACGCTTTCATATCTGCCGAAAGTTTCACTGAACTGCCTTGAAGAAACGATTGCTACGCCAAGTCCAAAAATATAGCATCGAGCGGCCGGCCGACGAGAACATAATGCGATCAGCACGACCAATCAGGTTTTCATACGGCACGAATCCAACGCCACCAGCAGACTGCGGCAGTCGGCTGTCGCTGGAATTGTCGCGGTTATCACCCATGAAGAAATAATGCCCTTCGGGTACAGAATAGATGCCAGTGTGGTCCGAGGACTGATTGCCGATGTTCAAGATCGCGTGGCTCACCCCATTGGGCAGCGTTTCGATCTGGCGCGACTTCAGGCACACACCGCCTTCGCCCACCGGACCGTTCTCACAACGCGGGCGTAAGCGTTGCGGACCTTGCTCGGTATAGGTTTCTTCGAACACGCCGTCATCTTCGAGTTTGACCGCCGTACCGTTGAGATACAGCACCCCGTTTTTGACCTGCACCTTGTCACCCGGCAGGCCGATCAGGCGTTTGATGTAGTCACGCCCCGACACCGGATGGCGAAACACAACAACGTCGCCGCGCTCAGGCTCTCCGCCCCAAATGCGGGTGTTGTCCCCCTTGGCCCAGCCACAGATATCTTCTGCATCGACGATCAGACTGGGGCAGGACGCATAGGAATAACCATAGGCCATCTTGTTCACGAACAGGAAATCCCCAATCAGCAGCGTTTCTTTCATCGAACCTGACGGGATCCAGAACGGTTGAAAAAACAGCGTGCGAAAGACACCAGCAATCAGCAGGGCATAGACGACAGTTTTGATCGTCTCAACGATAGCGTTTCCTGATTTGGCTTTGGTGGCCATTCGGTTCTCCGATCCAATCGATCTAATAAAGTGTTGGGGCTACATGCGGGTGGGTTCAGGGTAAGTCAAGGTTCCCGCAGAGGATCGGCTATAGGGCGCGCCTCGATCACAACAAAGGCCTGCGCCCAGGGGTGATCATCGGTCAAAGTGACGTGAATAATAGCCTCGTGTCCATCTGGCGTCATCTCGTTCAAACGCTCGGCTGCCCAGCCTGTGACATGCATCACTGGCTGCCCCGTGCGCAGGTTTGTGACGGCCATGTCTTTCCACGCAATCCCCATGCGCAGACCCGTGCCAAGCGCCTTGGAACACGCCTCTTTCGCGGCCCACCGTTTGGCATAGGTTCCGGCGGTATCTTGGCGCCGCTCTGCCTTACGCTGTTCGATGTCGGTGAACACACGATTGCGAAACCGGTCGCCAAAGCGGTCCAAGGTGCCTTGGATACGTTCGATGTTTGCGAGATCCGTGCCGATGCCCAAAATCATGACAGCCGAACAGTCAGGATTTTATAGCTAGCCAACCCAAAGAACCCGGCAAAAGCCAGATCAAACCAACGCCGCGCGCGTCGGTAGCCGCTGACCATTCGGGCCGAAGAGAACAGGAACGCATAGCCAATGAAGATCAGCAAAGACCCGGAGTAGAGCATCGCAAAATAGCCCAAAAGCATGGCTAGGCTCGCGTCGTTTGGTGCCACGATGGCATAGATCGATCCCCAACTCAGGATCGCCTTGGGGTTGGTCAAGTGGATCGCCGCCCCCTTGCAAAAAACCGTGCCAAGCGAACCTTTGACTGGGTTGCCAAGTGCAACCTCATCCGGCCGCAAGGCACGCAATAGAGCCTTAGTCGCCAGCCACCCCAGATAGGTGACACCAACGTAGCGGATCACCTCGAACACCCAGACGTTGGCCAACATGATTGCAGACAACCCCAGAGCCGCTGCAATCCCCCACGCGGCCGAACCAGCGCAGATACCAAGCGCAAAGGCCAAACCGGATCGGCGGCCTTCGGTCATCGCGGTTCCGGCGATGCCCATGGTGGCAGGACCGGGTGAGCCACCAGCCAGCAGCCAAGCGATCCAGATCGCTATGAAACCTGGCGTAATCATGCGCGCGCCTCGTCCATCAGGCGGCGCATCTCCTCAATCGCGGGTGTCATCCCCCGAAAAATTGCTTCACCAATCAGGAAATGCCCGATGTTGAGCTCCATAACCTCAGGAAACGCCGCAATTGGTTTCACCGTATCATAGGTCAACCCGTGGCCTGCGTGCACCTCAAGCCCCAGTGAACGGGCCAAAGCGGACATTTCGCGCAGGCTTTCCAGCTCGCGGTCGCGTTCGTCTAAACGACCTTCGGCATGGGCATCGCAATAGGCACCGGTGTGCAACTCAATCACCTCGGCCCCGATCCGATGGGCCGCTTCGATCTGGGCGCGGTCAGCGGCGATAAAGATCGAAACCCGGCAGCCCGCATCGCGCAGCGGCGCAATGTAGTGGGCTAGGCGGTTTTCCTCACGCGCGACTTCAAGCCCGCCCTCGGTGGTGCGTTCCTCGCGCTTTTCGGGCACGATACAGACTGCATGGGGTTTGTGACGCAACGCGATCTTCTGCATCTCTTCCGTTGCAGCCATCTCGAAATTCAGCGGTACTGTCAGAACATCCATCAGCCCATCGATATCCGCGTCCGAGATGTGGCGGCGGTCTTCGCGCAAATGGGCCGTGATACCATCGGCCCCGGCCTCCTCGGCCAGTTTGGCGGCGCGTAGCGGATCGGGATACGCCCCACCCCGCGCGTTTCGAACGGTTGCTACGTGGTCGATGTTCACACCAAGGCGCAGGTTGTTGCACGACATGCTGCACTTCCTTTTATTCAATTCAGTCTGAGCCTAATCCGCTTTGGACAGCGGGTCAGCCTCGGCTTCGGCCTTTTTGCGGATGGCGTCGAACTTGGCCTTGATCCTGGCCCGGCGCCGTTGCTGATAGGCGCGGATCACCGGTACACTCAGATAATAGCAGATGGCGCCAGTGACCAAACCAGGAATGATCCCGCCTATCATGTAGGGATAAAAAACCTCATCAAAGAAAACGCCCAGGTCATGCCAGTTTACTTCGCGACCCGTAAAAAGCGCGACTGTGTTGTCCTTGAGATCGCCAGCCGCATCCGCGAATTTGCCCAAGAAACTGCGCTTGTCGCCATCGTCGAACTCTGTCCCCAACAGGAAATGACCCGATTTCAAGCTGATGACACCAATGGGGACATAGGTTAGCGGGTTACCAAAGAACGTCCCGCTCAGCGCCGCCAGAATGTTGCCGTTGATCATCCGGGCAGCCAGGGCTGCAATCACAAAGTGGACGCCGTAAAACGGTGTAAAGGCTGCAAAAACCCCTGCCCCAATGCCACGCGCGATGCGTTCAGGCGAATCCGGCAAGCGGCGCACGCGGTGTTTGACGTAGTGAAAGGCTCGGGTCCAACCACCGCGAGGATACACGAATTCCGAGGCGATCTGCACTGGCGTGCGTCGGTCTCGGCGTTTGAATACCACCCGTGTGTTCCTTTCCGTGCCAAACTGGCGTTAGCTAGCCCCGGATTTCCCCGAGTATTTTTCGCGATACCGTTCAACAGCGGCAACATCGCTCTCCGCTTCAAGCATCAACATCAAAGAATGCAGCTGCTCAATATCCCGCAGCTCTGCGTTTACCATCAATCGGTAGTAATCAGGTTTCCTGTCCACGATCTCCAAGTTCGAGATATTGGCCTTTTTCTCGCCAATCAATGTGCAAATACGCCCCAGGACACCGGCATCGTTGCCAATCGTCAAGTCAAGCGTTGTCCCGTAAACGGCCGGGTGGGTTCCGGCGTGCCAATGCAGGTCGATCCAGCGTTCACTCTGGTCCTCGAACTCGCTAAGCCGGTCGCAATCTATGGTATGCACCACCACGCCCTTGCCGCGATATGTAATGCCCAGGATGCGTTCGCCCGGCAGCGGCTGACAACAAGGCGCGCGTTCAAAGCTCTGCCCCGGTTCCAGGCCGATCACGGCCCGACGCAATGGGATCGCATCGCCCTCATCTGGTGCCAGTTCGGGATAGACGGCCTGCACCACGTCATGCGCCGTCAACTCGGCACTGCCAAGACGCGCCAACAGCTCGTCCCGGTTTTTCAGGCGCAGGTTCTTGGCGGCCGTGTCCAGCGCCTTGTCAGTCGATTTGCGTTGCACATGTTCAAAGGCTGAACGTGCAAGCTCCTGCCCCAGTTTGATAAATCGTTCCCGATCCACCTCGCGCAGGGCGCGACGGATGGCAGTGCGGGCCTTGCCGGTCACGGCAATGTCCAGCCAGGTCACCTGCGGCGTCTGGCCTTCGGCGGTGATAATATCAACCGACTGACCGTTCTTTAGCCGTGTCCACAGCGGCACCCGAATACCATCGACCTTGGCCCCGACACAGGCGTGCCCGATCCGTGTGTGGATGGCGTAAGCGTAGTCCAATGGTGTGGCGCCGCGTGGCAGCTTGACCACGTCACCCTTGGGCGAAAAGCAGAACACCTGGTCCGAATACATCTCAAGCTTCACAGCTTCGAGGAAATCCTCGTGATCTTCTTCGCTGTCAAACTGTTCGGTCAGGTTCGCGATCCACTTGGCCGGGTCCACGGCAAAGGGGTTCTGGGTGCGCACCCCATCGCGATAGGACCAATGCGCCGCCACGCCGGTTTCGGCCACGTCATGCATCTGCCGCGTGCGGATCTGAACCTCGACCCGCTTGCCATCGCGCCCCGACACCGTGGTGTGGATCGAGCGATAGCCATTCGATTTTGGCTGACTGATGTAATCCTTGAACCGCCCCGGAACCGCGCGCCAACGCTGGTGGATCGCACCTAAAGTGCGATAGCAGTCCTCTTCAGACGCGGTAATGATGCGAAAACCGTAGATGTCCGAGAGCCGCGAAAATCCCTGTTCTTTTTCCTGCATCTTTCGCCAGATCGAATAGGGCTTCTTGGCACGACCAAAGACCTCGGCTTCGATCCCTGCCTTCTCCAGCTCGTACCGCATGTCGCCAGTGATCCGGTGGATTACATCGCCGGTTTCGCGCTGCAACGTGATAAAGCGGCGAATGATCGACTGGCGGCCTTCGGGGTTCAAAACACGGAACGCCAAATCCTCAAGCTCTTCGCGCATCCACTGCATGCCCATGCGACCTGCAAGCGGCGCATAGATATCCATGGTTTCACGTGCCTTGACCACCTGCTTTTCCGGGCGCATCGCCTTGATGGTGCGCATGTTGTGCAAGCGGTCGGCCAGCTTGACCAGAATGACCCGCAGGTCCTTGGACATGGCCATGAACAGCTTGCGAAAGTTCTCGGCCTGTTTGGTCTCGCGGCTCGACAGCTGCAGATTGGTCAGCTTGGTGACACCATCGACCAGCATCGCGACCTCATCTCCATATCGCCTGGCCACCTCGGTATAAGACGCTTTGGTATCTTCAATGGTGTCGTGGAGCAGGGCTGTGATGATGGTCGCATCGTCCAGCCGTTGCTCGGTCAGTATAGCGGCAACGGCGACAGGATGCGTAAAATAGGGCTCGCCCGAGTGGCGGAACTGCCCGTCATGCATCTCCTCGCCAAAATCATAGGCATCGGTAAGGCGATCAGCATTTGTTTTTGGATTGTAGTTGCGGACCAGCGCAATCAGATCTTCGGCTGCAATCATTTCCGGTCCGCACCCTTTCGCGGCGGTTTAGCCTTGGCCTTGTGCTTCCATCAGCGCACGCAGCAGCTTTTCTTCGGACATGTCGTCCTCGGCCGGCTTGTCGGAATCAGCACCCATAAGTAGTGCCATCTGATCTTCTTCGGGCTCATCGACCTCGATCTGGGTCTGATTGCTCTCGATCAAGCGCTCGCGCAGGTCTGCGGCGCTCTGTGTCTCATCAGCGATCTCGCGCAGTGACACGACAGGGTTCTTGTCGTTGTCGCGGTCCACGGTGATCGGCGCACCCGCAGAAATCTCGCGCGCACGATGGGCGGCAAGCATAACCAGTTCAAACCGGTTCGGTACTTTGTCTACGCAGTCTTCAACCGTCACGCGGGCCATTGGGCAATCTCCAAAGTGAAACCTTGTCCAGAAGGGGTGTATGTAAGGGCGAATCCCTTGCTTGACAAGCGGGAATCGACATCGACCCCAAGGCTTACAACACCACCACCTCAGCCACTGTATCCTCTGGCAATTCCGCACACATCTGAGAGACTGTCTTGCCGCTCACCGGGTGGCACCAATCAGGCGCGACATCGCGCGTGGGAACCAATGCAAACGCCCGATCTTGCAACCGAGGATGGGGCAGGATCAGGTGTTCCGGCGTGGCGCAGACCTGCTCTTCGATAGGCAGATCGTGCCAGCGATCAAAAGTGTCTTGGTCCGGCAGCACCAGATCGTCAAACAGCAGAATATCCAGATCCAGCGTCCGCATACCCCATCGCTGTTTGCGTGCTCGCCCGAACTCGTGCTCGATGTCATGCAACACATGCAAAAGCGCGCCGGGCGATAGCTGGGTTTCCACCCGAATCGCTGCATTTACATAGTCAGGCCCTGTTCCTGGCGGAAAACACGGCGTTCGGTAAAATTGGCTCTTTCTGCGCACCAAAATCCCAAGTTCGGTGATTCGCTTTGTCGCTTGTCGCAAGGTCACCTCAGGGGTACCTTCTAGAAAAGGTAGGTTTCCACCCAATGCGATAACCGCATTTGACTGCAATTGTGTCAACATTGACCCCCGTTCATAAAGATATCATACTTGCGGTACACTTGAATTCTCCTAAGTTAATGGCACCATTTCGCCGATTTAAGCACTCACTCACGGACAACAGGGCGAATGGATTATACCGGAAGGACATATTTATGTTTTACAAGGACGAACGGCTAGCGCTGTTCATCGACGGTTCGAATCTTTACGCCGCCGCCAAAGCACTGGGCTTCGATATCGACTACAAGCTGCTGCGCCAAGAGTTCATGCGCCGCGGCAAGATGCTTCGTGCGTTCTACTACACAGCGCTCCTCGAAAACGACGAATACTCGCCAATCCGCCCATTGGTCGATTGGCTGCACTACAACGGCTTTACCATGGTGACCAAGCCGGCCAAGGAATACACTGACAGCATGGGCCGTCGTAAGGTCAAGGGAAACATGGACATCGAACTGACTGTCGATGCCATGGAGCTTGCGCCCCGTGTTGATCACATCGTGCTCTTCTCCGGCGACGGCGACTTCCGTCCGCTGGTGGCCAGCCTGCAGCGTCAAGGTGTACGCGTTTCGGTTGTATCGACCATCCGCAGCCAGCCCCCGATGATTTCGGACGAACTGCGCCGCCAGGCCGACAACTTCATCGAGCTCGAAGAACTGCGTGACGTCATTGGACGTCCGCCGCGCGAAATGCCGATGGAACCGCGCAGCGTCGCGGCAGCTGCCGGACAGTAAACGGGTCTGCAAATGCTGCTCGGTTAAGCCAGACAGTGGCTCCAAGCGTTACAAAAATAAAGACCCCGATCTTTGCGGATCGGGGTCTTTTCAAATCTATACGACGCTCACTCACATGGTCGAAAAAGGCCCCGTAAGTCCGCTGATCTATACCTAGGTCACTTAATGCCCGCTTGATACAAGGCACCCGTGTCAGATTCGTGACAACTTCTCGCACTGGACCTGGGGTCACCAAAGCCTTACCTGTCCCCGACAAGGAGACGCCGACATGACCAAACAGCCCCTCACTTTGTACCTGGCCGCCCCGCGCGGGTTTTGTGCCGGTGTCGATCGCGCCATCAAAATCGTGGAAATGGCGCTCGAAAAATGGGGCGCTCCGGTCTATGTGCGCCACGAGATCGTGCACAACAAATTCGTCGTCGATGGCCTGCGCGACAAAGGCGCGGTGTTTGTCGAGGAACTGAACGACTGCCCCGACGACCGGCCGGTGATCTTTTCCGCGCACGGCGTTGCAAAATCCGTCCCCGCCGAAGCCACCCGCCGCAACATGGTCTATGTCGATGCCACCTGCCCGCTGGTCAGCAAGGTGCACGTCGAAGCACAGCGCCACTCCGAGGCCGGCTTGCAAATGATCATGATCGGCCACAAGGGCCACCCCGAAACCATCGGCACCATGGGCCAGCTTCCCGATGGTGAAGTTCTGCTCGTCGAAACCGTCAGCGATGTGGCCACCGTGCCCGTGCGCGACGCTGACAACATTGCCTATGTCACGCAAACCACGCTGAGTGTCGATGACACCAAGGACATCGTCGCCGCCCTGCAGGCGCGTTTCCCCAAAATTGTGGGCCCGCACAAAGAAGACATCTGCTACGCCACCACCAACCGGCAAGAGGCGGTCAAGGCCATCGCTCCGAAGGTGGGTGCCATGCTGGTGGTGGGCGCGCCCAACTCTTCAAACTCGCGTCGCTTGGTCGAAGTCGGGTCGAAAGCGGGCTGCAATTATGCGCAACTGGTTATGCGGGCCGAAAACATCGACTGGCGCGCATTGGACGGCGTGACATCTGTTGGCATCACCGCCGGCGCTTCCGCGCCTGAGCTGTTGGTGAACGAGGTGATCGAAGCATTCTGTACGCGCTTTGACGTGACTGTTGAGACAGTTGAAACCGCAGTTGAAAATGTCGAATTCAAAGTCCCGCGCATTCTGCGGGTGCCCGCATGAGCGACAAACAAACACTTGAAGTATACGCCGACGCTGCGCAGCAGTACGCGGACGGCTTCGCCAGATCCAAGGACGTGGATCAGAAATCAGACCTGCGCGGTTTTCTGGGCCTGATCCCCGCAGGCGGACATGTCCTTGATCTGGGCTGTGGCCCCGGCCATTGGGCCGCGCGGTTCAAGAACGAAGGGTTGCAGGTCGACGCAACCGATGCCTCGCCCGAGATGGTGTCGTTGGCCAAATCCGACTTCGGCGTCGACGCGCGGGTCGAGACCTTTGACCAGATGACCGCTAAGGGGGTCTATGACGGTATCTGGGCCAATTTCAGCCTACTGCACGCGCCGCGCGAAGAGTTTCCGGCCCATCTGGCCCGCATCCATCGCGCCCTTAAACCGGGTGGTGCCTTTCACATCGGCATGAAACTGGGCAGCGATCAGGGTCGCGACAGCCTGGGCCGTTTCTATTCCTATTTCAGCGAGGATGAATTGCGCGACCATCTGAAAACCGCGGGCTTTACAGTCACCCGTTCCAAACGCGGCAACGGCGAAGGACTGGCCGGCAACGTTGAAACCTTTGTCACCATGACCACCCATGCCTGAGCTTTTTGCCTATACCGATGGTGCCTGTTCCGGCAATCCCGGCCCCGGCGGTTGGGGCGCTTTGCTGCTGGCCATGGATGGCCAAACCGTCGTCAAAGAGCGCGAGCTCAAGGGCGGCGAGGCGGAAACGACCAACAACCGTATGGAGTTGCTGGCTGCGATCAACGCGCTTGAAGCCCTCGAGCGGCCATCGACAATCACCGTGGTCACCGACAGCGCCTATGTGAAGAATGGCGTTTCGGGCTGGATCTTTGGCTGGAAGAAGAACGGCTGGAAAACGGCCGCCAAAAAGCCGGTAAAGAATGTGGACCTGTGGCAGCGTATCGACGAAGCCCAACAGCGTCACGACGTGACCTGGGAATGGGTCAAGGGACATGCAGGCCATCCCGAAAACGAACGTGCCGACGAATTGGCCCGCGCAGGCATGGCCCCGTTCAAGCCGAAGAAGACCAAGGCGTGAATGGGCTCGCCCTGTTAGATTACGCCTCGGTTCTGATCTTTGCCCTGACCGGAGCATTGGTCGCCAGCCGGGCACAGCTTGATCTGGTGGGGTTTGCTTTTGTGGCCTGTCTCACCGCAGTCGGTGGGGGAACTGTGCGCGACCTGTTGCTGGACCGTCACCCGGTGTTCTGGGTTGGGGAACCCACCTATGTCGTGATTGCAGCATCGGCTGCGCTGCTGGTGTTCTTCACTGCCCATCTGGTGGAGAGTCGATACAACTGGTTGATCTGGCTGGACAGTTTCGCATTGGCCATTGCAGTGGCTGCGGGCACGGGAGTTGCCTTAACGTTAGATCAACCGCCCGTCATCGTGGTACTGATGGGCATGACGACCGGGTGTCTGGGCGGATTGATGCGCGACGTGGTCTGCAACGAAATCCCGTTGGTTCTCAAACAAGGAGAGCTCTACGTCACCTGCGCCCTGGTCGGTTCTTGCGTTGCGCTTATCGGCAACGCGCAAAGCCTGCCACAACTTACGACTTTGGGGTTGGCCGCACTGACTTGTTGGGGCCTGCGCGCAGGATCACTGCTCTTCGGCTGGCGCCTGCCGGTCTACAAAAGCCGCCCACCCCGCAATCGCAGTTAGCGGCACTCCCGCCCGTCGTAGATGCCCCATACGGGGCACCTCCTCCCGTTGGGCCAGGCTCACCCGGGCAAAGCCTAAGGACCTCCATCCCCAGTCAATGCTTGCGAAAATAGGTCTTCCAAATCCAGATCACCAAAAGCGCGCCGATTACGGCGCCAACGAATCCGGACAATATACCCATCACGCTGACCAAGACGCGCAGGACAAACCCACCGATCAACGCACCGATGATACCGATGAACATGGTGGTGGGAATATCGGCCTCGATCCGCATCAGCCGCGTGGCCAGAAACCCGGCCGCTGCCCCGATTACGATGAGTGCCACAATCGTCATGTCAGTTCCGCCAGTGAAACGGAACAATGACCAGCGCCCCGATGCTCGACACGATGGCGTTCATACCCGGAGAGGCAAAGCCAATCCCGAACATGATGCGAATGAAATAGAACAGGAACGCACCGCCGATGCAGATGATCATGGATTGCAGGATGCCGTTGTGGGTCCAGCCGGTCCGTTCAGAGGCATAGCCCACGATACCGGCGATCACCACGGTCCCCATCAGCGTCATGAACATCACGTCATCCCTTTCAGAGCTGTGCACCCTCGGTCACTGGACAGCCGCGCAGAAACACGTCCCTATCCTGCGCACCCTTGCCCGCCCGTTGCAAGCGCAAGAGGGACACGGCCCCGTCACCACAGGCCACGGTCAGTGCGTCATCCAGCACCCCACCCGCCGTTCCCAGTCCGTCAGCCAGACGCGAGGCCAGCAGCTTTACCCGCTGTCCGTCAATTTCAGTCCAGGCACCGGGGAATGGCGACAGGCCGCGGATCTGGCGATCCACCTCAACCGCCGGTCTGGTCCAATCAACGCGCGCCTCTACCTTGTCGATCTTTTGCGCATAAGTCACGCCGTCTTCGTGTTGCGTCACCGGGGTCAGATCAGGAAGGCGCGCCAGAGCGTCAACGATCGCCTCCGCTCCGATCTCTGACAGCCGATCATGCAATTGTGCTGTGGTCTCTTCTGCCTCAATCGGCGTGGCTGCGCGCAAGAGCACCGGTCCGGTATCCAGCCCGGCCTCCATCTGCATGATGCAAACACCGGTTTCCGCGTCCCCTGCCATGATCGCCCGGTGAATTGGGGCTGCCCCCCGCCAACGCGGCAGCAGGCTGGCATGGATATTCAGACATCCCGCATTGGGCGCGTCCAAAACCGCCTGCGGCAGAATCAGACCATAAGCCACGACCACGGCCACATCGGCCCGCAATTCAGCAAATGCCGTTTGCTCATCTATGCCTTTCAAGGACACCGGGTGGCGCACTTCCATACCCAACTCAATCGCACGCGCATGCACGGGCGTCGGGCGCTCTTTCTTGCCGCGGCCCGCGGGGCGTGGTGGTTGGCAATAAACAGCGGCGATCTCGTGTCCCGCGTCAACCAGGGCATCCAGCACCGGAACCGAAAACTCGGGCGTTCCCATAAAGATGATGCGCATGTTTTGCCTCAGCTGTTCTGTTTCTTTGCCTTGCGCAGCAGAATGTCGCGTTTGACCTTGCTAAGACGGTCAAAATACATCCTGCCGTTCAAGTGGTCGATTTGATGCTGCACGCTGGTCGCCTCGATCCCGACAAAGTCGCGCCGATCCACCGCGCCATCCTCGTTCAGGAACCGCACCGTGACAGCGCGCGGACGTTTGATTTTGGCCGACATACCCGGCAGGTTCGGACTGGCTTCGTCATGCTCACGCAGCTCTATCGACGAATGCAGTATCTCGGGGTTGGCCAAACATACCGCGCGCCCCCGCTCGGTCGAGCCATCAACAACCGCCAACCGCAGCATCACGCCGATCTGGTTGCCGGCCAGGCCAACGCCTGGCATCGCCTCCATCGTGTCGATCATGTCGGTCCAGATCTCGCGGATCTCGTCGGTAATCTCGCTTACGGGTTCTGCCTTGGTCCGCAAGCGTTTGTCGGGCCACGGCAGGCATTTGCGAACTGTCATGCGTTCATTTCCCTGTAATGCGCCATGGCCGTGCGGCGGGCGATGTCATCAAGACGGTCAAAGGTCACCATTCCATTCAGATGGTCGAACTCGTGCTGGATACAGCGGGCCTCGAACCCGTCGAAATCGGCCATGTGAATGTCCCCCTCGGGCGCGGTCCACTGTACCGTCACCGCGCGCGGGCGCGAAACAGTGACCATGATATCAGGGATCGACAGGCAGCCCTCTGCCCCGATCTCTTCAGCGCGTTCAGCCGCCATGATGAAGGGGTTGATCATGGCAATGGGTGAGGGCTCTCCCTCTTTCCAACCACTATCCATCACGAACACACGGCTAAGCACACCGATCTGCGGTGCAGCCAGACCCCGGCCCTGTGCGGCATACATCGTGTCGAACATATCCACGATCAGCCCATCCTCTGGCCCGGTCACCGGCGCGCATCGCGTGCTCAACCGGTCATCAGGCCAGGTCAGGATCGGCCGGACCGCCATTCAGGCGCGCGCCCGCTCACGCTTGAGCTTTTGCATTTTGCGCGTAATCATCTGTCGCTTCAGCGGCTTGAGGTAGTCGATGAACAACTTGCCATCCAGATGGTCGATCTCATGCTGCACACATGTGGCCCACAGACCATCGAACACCTCTTTCTGCGCATTGCCGTTCTGGTCCATCCAAGCCACCTCAACCTCGCGCGGGCGGGTGACTTCGGCATATTGATCCGGGATCGACAAACAGCCTTCTTCATAGACGTTCAGATCGTCCGAAGACGATACGACCTCTGGGTTGAACATCACCAGCGGGCGGAGCGCCTCGCCCTCTTCCTTAACGCAATCCAGCACGATCATACGATTGAGCACACCGATCTGCGGCGCAGCCAGACCGATGCCAGGTGCCTCATACATCGTCTCAAGCATATCATCGGCCAGCTTGCGCAAATCGTCCGAAATATCGGCAACGGGATCACACAGCTTTTTCAAGCGCGGGTCGGGATGTATCAGAATGCTACGTTTCATGCGGGTGATTTAGGCCATCAGGCGCGCCACCGCAACGCCCCCCTTGCGCCCACTGGATATAACGCTAGCCTGCCCGGCGCACATGACAGGAGAGGCTCATGAATTTCGACGACCTGATTGACCGCCACGGCACCCATAGCACCAAATGGGATATGATGGAGCCGCTCTATGGCGTTCCTGCGGACACGGGCCTGTCGATGTGGGTGGCCGACACTGATTTCCACCCCCCCGAAGCCGTACGCCGCAAGATCCACGAGGTCGCGGACGGCGTTTTGGGTTACACTAATCTGGATGCCGATTACAAAGGCGCGATTCAGTGGTGGATGGAACACCGTCATGGTTGGAACATCGAACAGGATGCGATCTTTACCACCACCGGATTGGTGAATGGTGTGGGCTTGTGTCTGGACACGTTCACAGCGCCGGGCGACGGCATTGTCCTGTTCACTCCAGTCTATCACGCCTTTGCCAAGGTCATCCGCGCCGCTGGCCGTACAGTGATCGAATGCCCGCTGGTCAACAATGATGGCCGGTACGAGATGGATTTCGCGTCCTATGATGCGGTGATGACCGGCTCGGAAAAGATGGTCATCCTCTGCTCGCCGCACAATCCCGGTGGCCGTGTCTGGACGCAGGAAGAGCTGCAAGGCGTTGCCGATTTCGCCAAGCGCCACGATCTTCTGCTGCTGTCGGACGAGATTCACCACGATCTGGTTTATGCAGGCCACAAACACATCGCAATGCAGAACGCCGACCCGTCGATCACCGACCGGCTGCTGATGCTGACTGCACCGTCCAAGACCTTCAATATCGCCGGTTTGCACACCGGTCAGGTGATCATCCCCGATCCCGACCTGCGTGCCCGATTCGCAACCCGCATGGCCGCGCTCAGCGTAGCTCCCAACTCGATCGGACAGTTTGCGACGGCAACGGCCTATTCGCCGGAAGGCGCCGAATGGGTCGACGCACAGGTTGCCTATCTGCATCAGAACCGACAGATCTTTGATGCAGCCATCGCCAAGGTTCCGGGGCTGTCATCGATGAAGCTGGAATCCACCTATCTTGCCTGGGTCGATTTCACCGACACCGGCATGGACCGCGAAGAATTCACGGGTCGCGTTGAACAGGACGCTCAGATCGCCGCCAACCATGGCACGACCTTTGGCCTGGGCGGTGAAAGCTTCCTGCGGTTCAACCTGGGCACCCAGCGGTCGCGGATTGAAGAGGCCTGCGCACGTCTGACCCGCGCCTTTGGTGATCTTCAGTAACCATGCTGGGGCGTGTCCTGTGGACCATTCTGGCGCTGGTGCTAATGACCGGCGCCGGCGTCATGCTGTGGGACCGCTTTGCACCACGGACCGCACCGTCCCCGCTGGTGCTCGAAATTGATCGGATCGATCACATCCTGATCGAAAAGTCGGAACGCCGTCTTACGGCCATGGTCGATGGTCAAGTGGTCATGCAAGTGCCCGTGGCCCTTGGGTTTTCACCTGCAGGTGACAAGGTGCAAGAAGGCGACGGCAAAACGCCATTGGGCAAATTCGTCATAGACCGCCGCAACCCCAACAGCGCCTTTCACCTGTCGCTTGGCCTGAACTACCCCAGGCCGCAGGACATCGCGCGCGCCGAGACGGACGGTGTTGATCCCGGCAGTGACATCTTCATCCACGGTCAGCCCAACGGCATAGTCGGTATTTCACTGCCAGGAGACTGGACCGCGGGCTGCATCGCCATCAGCAACGCACAGATGGCACAGCTCTGGTCCGTTACACCCATCGGCACCCCGGTCGAAATCCGACCCTGACTCGAAACGCTCCCGCCCGTCGTCGATGCCCCTGACGGGACATCTCCTCTCGGTTGGGCCGGGCCGCGCTTCGCGCGGCGGTTGGCGTACTGCGTTACCCGATTCGAACAAGGGCGAAACACTGGCACCTAGCGCAACCACGCCGTGCCGAAGGCGAGGCGCCCGGCCCAAAGCCGCTAGCGGGGCTGGCGCAGCCAGGATCGCTCGGGTGCGGGAGCTCTCCTTTCCAACTGAATTGCAGCTGTACCGGCCTATTCAGCCGTCCTTGCCCAACAAGGCAATCGGCGCATCAGGCTCGCGGTAGAAATCCAGCGGGGCCTTGTCGGACGCAACCGTGTTGCGCTTGAATTCATAGCGCATCTCGCCAGCCTCGTCCTCGATCGCGATGATCAGACATTGATAGAGGTGGTTCGCCCCATCATAGAGGTCGACCAATCCTCGCAAGCGCGGCGTCGTTTCAGCCTCTACCGCAAAGCCATCCTTCCACAGGCGCAGAACCTTGAAATACTCCTGCCCCATCTCGACGCGCAGACGGCTGGCCTTCTTCAGGCTCGCAATTCGGGCCGCATTCAACCCATCGCTAATCTCTTTCGACACATAAGTGCTCATGCCGTTTCCTCCAGACGAACAAACACCAGCCTCGCTGACATGGTGTTAAAATCAAGATAAGTTTTTATGACTCTGTGAATCCAGTTAAGGCGTTGCCATGAAACCTCAACGCGCCCTTTCCCCCGTTGTGCAGCAATGCAGATAACTTGCGCGCCCCTGATCATGGGCGAACTTCAGTTGCCGTATTAGGTTAATCGCAAACAACGATCGGAGATCACACATGGGCTTGCTCATCGACGGCACCTGGCACGACCAGTGGTATGACACCAAATCCCACGACGGCGCATTCAAACGCAGCGCAGCACAGTTCCGGAACTGGATCACCGCCGACGGCAGCGCTGGCCCATCCGGCACATCCGGCTTTGCCGCTGAAAGCGGGCGCTACCACCTCTACGTCAGCTTTGCCTGTCCCTGGGCGCACCGCACGCTGATCTTTCGTCAGCTCAAGGGGTTGAGCGATCACATCACCGTTTCGGCCGTACATCCCGACATGCTCAACCAAGGCTGGAGCTTTGATGCGGACGATCACGGTGCAACTGGCGACGGCCTCTATGGTCTGGGCCACGCACATCAGATCTATACCAAAGCAGATCCCGCCTATTCCGGCCGCGTGACCGTTCCGATCCTTTGGGACAAGCAGCGCGAGACGATTGTCTCGAACGAAAGCTCGGAAATCATTCGCATGTTCAATTCAGCCTTCGACGGGCTGACCGGCAACTCCGATGACTACTGGCCAGAGCCGATGCGCGACAGCATAGAAGAAGTAAACGCTCGCACCTACGACACCCTGAACAATGGCGTCTACAAATCCGGCTTTGCCACAAGCCAAGCCGCCTATGACGCTGCTGTTCATCCGCTATTTGATACGCTGGACTGGCTCGAGGATCGCCTGACCACGAACCGCTATCTTATGGCGGACACTCTGACCGAGGCCGACTGGCGCCTTTTCACCACCTTGATCCGCTTTGACCCCGTCTATCACCTACATTTCAAGTGCAACCGCAATCGGATCATCGATTACCCAAACCTTTGGGCCTACACCCGCGAGCTCTATCAGTGGCAGGGGGTGGCCGAGACGGTGAATATGAACCACATCGTGCGCCATTATCATTATAGCCATGAGAGTGTGAACCCACATCGAATCGTGCCGATCAATCCGGTAATCGATTACCTGGAACCGCACGGGCGCGGTTAACGCACGGCTGCGTAATGCTCGACCATCGCCGCCAGATCCTCTGGCGGCGTGCCACTTTGGACATAGGCGCAGGCGTTCGGGCTGTGGGCAAAAATCGACCCATCCGAGAAAAAGCTGGTGTTGGTTACAAAAATGACCCGCGCCTTGGGGCGGCGATAGCTGGCGAAATCCGCAACGGCCAGGGCGCTACCGCCTTCCAGCACCAGATCCAGCACGATGATCTCGAAATCTGTCCCGTATAACGCCAGAATCGCCGATTCCTGCGAGTTGACCAGAGTCACCTCAGCCCCTTGCCGTTCAAGATGGCGCTTCCACAGCAATCCCAAATCCGGATTGCCCTCAACAATCAGAACATTCATAGCAGACTTCGGGCACGTTCTTTTCTTAGACTATGTGCCTCTCCCCTTTCCAACCGTGATCTTTCTTTTCCCTTAACAAACTCTTAACACAATGCGATGCGACTGAAGGAATATGCGCAACGCTTGCGTAGATGGCGAATTTCCGCTTGAACCGAATCCAACCTATCATACCGCAAAATCGGACTCGTGGCATGGCAGAACTTATAGACATAAACCCGCGTGCCAAACGCGACCACGGCGGCGGCCTTGCGGCGGCCCGTCAACAGTTCGGCGGCGCGCCACAGGATTGGGTCGACCTGTCCACAGGCATCAACCCTGCGCCTTTCCCGGTTCAGGGGCTGACCGCACAGGATTGGGCGGCTCTGCCTGACCATGACGCGTTCGAGGGGTTGGTCGATGCCGCCCGCACCTTTTGGAATGCGCCCCATGGCGCCGCTATTTTGCCTGCGCCCGGCGCGTCCGCCCTAATCGCTCGCCTGCCTGTGTTGGTGCAAGCCGCGCGGGTCGAGATCACACCGCCGACCTATAACGAACACGCTGCTGCGTTTTCAGCCCAAGGCTGGCAAGTCACCGACCAATCCCCGGCCCAAGCCCGCGTTCTGGTCCACCCCAACAACCCTGACGGGCGGCTCTGGAGCCAAGATGACGCCACAGGCCACGAACTGACCGTGATCGACGAGAGCTTTTGCGACGTTACACCCGAGGCGAGCCTGATCCACCTGGCCGAAGCCCCCAATACGGTTGTCCTGAAAAGTTTTGGCAAGTTCTGGGGGCTGGCAGGCTTGCGGCTTGGGTTTGCGATCGCCCGCCCGGACATCATCGCGCGCCTGAACGACCTGACGGGCCCCTGGGCGGTGTCAGGGCCGGCCCTGCGCGTGGGCACCCAAGCCTTGCACGATCTGGCATGGGCCGAAGCAACCCGCATTCAGCTGGCCTGCGATGCCGAACGGCTGGATACGATGATGACCGCCAAAGGGGCCTCCATTGCCGGTGGCACCTCACTGTTTCGCCTCTATCATGTGGATGACGCCAAAGCCTGGCAGGCCCAACTGGCCGAGCACCACATCTGGAGCCGCGTCTTCCCATACTCGGACACGTTCCTGCGCCTCGGCCTGCCGCCCGCGGACCGCTGGGCGCAGTTGGAGCGCGCCTTATGACACCCTTTGTCCTTGCCTCGGCCATGTTGCTGGATGCCGCTCTGGGTGAACCCGACTGGCTGTGGTCCCGTATGCGCCACCCTGCCGTGTTGATGGGCGACTGTGTGGGCTGGCTGGAACGTCGCCTTAACACCGGCGATAACCGCCGCATCAAAGGCACATTCGCGGTCATTGTCCTGACGCTTGGCGCTTGGGGTCTGGGCGCGCTGCTTGCCGCTTTTGGCCCGGTGGTCGAAATCCTGTGCTGCGCCATCCTGTTGGCGCATAGATCTCTGATCCAGCATGTGCAGGATGTGGCTGACGCCCTACGCCTGTCGGTGACCGACGCCCGCCACATGGTCTCGCGCATTGTCAGCCGCGATACCGGTGAGATGACGGGCCCGCAAGTGGCCCGCTCTGCCATCGAAAGCGCATCCGAAAATCTGAGCGACGGAGTTGTGGCGCCCGCCTTCTGGTTCCTGGTTGCTGGCCTGCCAGGACTGCTGATGTACAAGGTGATCAACACAGCCGACAGTATGGTTGGCTACCGAAACGACCGTTTCCTGCACTACGGCTGGGCTTCGGCCCGGTTTGACGATCTGCTGAACCTGATCCCCGCCCGGCTGACCGGACTGCTGATCGTGGTCCTGTCCAACCAATGGTCTAAGACAGGCGAGATTATCGAAGACGCCCAACGCCACATCTCGCCCAACGCTGGCTGGCCCGAAGCCGCCATGGCCCGTGCGCTGAACGTCGCGCTGGCAGGTCCGCGCAGCTATCACGGCCAGATCCGCCACCTTGCCTGGGTCAACGAGGGCGCGCGTGAAGACATCGGCGCGCGCGAGGTCGAGCGCGCTGCCACCATGCTCTGGCAGGTTTGGGCGCTGTGCCTGGGACTGGTGATTGCCTGCCTTGTGGTGATGCTGATAGTCTAATCCAAACATCCTTTGGACTTTTTGATTGCATGAAAATTTCCCACCTTCTGGCTGCTCTCATTCTGCTGCCCGACGCGGCCCACGCCCAATGCGGCGGATCGTTCAACAGCTTCGTATCCGGCCTCAAATCCCAGGCTGTCGCCAATGGCCATGACGCCGCAGCGACTGACCAATTCTTCCAGGGCGTGTCCCAGGATCAAAAAGTCCTGCGCGCCGACCGGGCTCAGGGCGTTTTCCAGAAACCCTTCATCGAGTTCTCGCGCCGCCTGATCTCGCAAAGTCGCATCGACCGAGGCCGCGCGATGGCCAAGAAATACGACGCCGTCTTTGACCGGATCGAAGCGCAATATGGCATTTCGCGCGGTGTTCTTCTGGCGTTCTGGGCGTTTGAAACCGACTACGGATCGTTTCAGGGCGATTTCAACACCCGCAACGCCCTGGTGACGCTGGCCCATGATTGCCGCCGCCCCGATCTGTTTCGACCACAGATTTTTGCTGCGCTCGAACTGTACGCGCAGGGTGGTTTCGACCCGGCCCGCACCACAGGGGCCTGGGCCGGTGAAATCGGCATGGTGCAGATGCTGCCCCGCGACATCTTGGAAAACGGCGTGGATGCAGACGGCGACGGCACCGTGTCGCTCAAAACTTCGGCCCCTGACGCGCTGACCTCGGGCGGCAAGATGCTATCGCACCTGGGCTGGACAGCAGGACAGCCCTGGCTGCAAGAAGTTACTTTACCCGCCAATATGGACTGGTCGCTGAGCGGCCCTGGCAAAGCGCGCCCGGTGTCAGAGTGGCAGGCCATGGGCGTTCAGGCGCGCGCTGGTTCGCCGGCAAACCTGCCCGCCTCGCTAATCCTGCCGCAGGGGCACAAAGGACCGGCTTTCCTCGCCTATCCGAACTTCGACGTCTACTTCGAATGGAACCAAAGCTTTGTCTATGTCCTGACCGCAGCCTATTTCGCCACCCGGCTTGAGGGCGCGCAAATCTATGATGCAGGCACCCCGGATCAGGGGCTGAACGGTGCCCAGATGAAACAACTACAACGCAAGTTGCAAGCCCGCGGCCATGACGTAGGCAAGATCGACGGCATCCTGGGTGCAGGCACCCGCGCCGCCGTGCAGGCCGAACAGGCCCGCCTGGGACTGCCCGCCGACGCCTGGCCAACTCCGAAGCTGCTGGGACGTCTCTAGCGTTACTATGGCCCGTCGAGGGAGCGCTCCCGCCCGTCGGTGGCGTTCCTGGCGGAACACCGCCTCCCGTTGGGCCGGGCCTCGCTTCGCTCGGCGGTTGGTGCATTAGTGCAACCGGAGATGCGAGTTCGACGGCTCACGAAACGCTGGCCTCACGCGAGCCCGCGCCGGGCTTTGCCCGGCGCCCGGCCCAAAGCCGCTAGCGATGCCGACGAAGTCGGGATCGCTCGGGTGCGGGAGCCCCCCGGGCCTGCTGTATCAATCATTCGGCTCAGGTCGCACAGGATACCGCTCGCCTTTTTCGTTGATCAGTACCAGCCGCCCACTGCTGTGCACAAACAGATCGCACCGTCGAAAGCCATTTCGGAAATCCGTACAAATACTGCCATCTGCGGCCACAGCAAAGGTGCCAAATGCTGTCCCTCCGCCATTGTCAGCAGCATAGGTGTACGAATAAGCGCCCCCCGCGGAATACAGGGATTGACCGTCATCATAGAACGTCAGCACTCGCCCCTCTAACGCCCCCAGTTCGGCTTGCGTCAACGGAACATCCCCATCACGCAAGGCCCACTCCGCTGCAGTCACAGGTCCAGCCACCAACAGAAAGATCAAGAGATATCGCATAGGCCGATCTTGCCGTGCCCTTTGCCACAATGGGAATCACGTTGCGGTGAAGCGATCAGGGGCGGATGCCAAACTCGAAAATCAATGGCAGACGCCCTTTGTTCTGGCGGCGCACCAATTTCACCTCATCCTTGTCGATCTGGACGTCGCACTCTCCCGGCTGGCTGCGCAGGTTAACGCAGATATGGCCTTTCCAATGGAGTTTGACGTTCTCCCCCACCGACACGCCATCCCCAAAACGATCCGCAAGCTCGCCTCCGTCCAGGCCGCCTTCATCCCGTTCATATTGCATCTGTTGCAAACCGGACACTGTGCTGCCTTCGGTTGCAAAATCAGTTCCGAAACGTGACGCCCCAATGCGCCACAATGCCAATTCATCCGCAAGGGCCGGGCTCGCCAAGACAATGATAACAAAGGCATAAACAACACGCATATTGGCAGCGTAACAGAGAAGATGTGGTTTTTCTACCAATGCGTGATCAGGCCACCAGAGATTCCGCTTTCTTCAGATCAACTGACACCAACTGGCTTACGCCCTGCTCCTGCATGGTCACCCCAAACAGACGATCCATCCGTGCCATTGTCACCGCATGGTGGGTGATAATCAGGAACCGGGTGTCGGTCTGACGGCACATCTCGTCCAGCAGATCACAAAAGCGCGTGACGTTGGCGTCGTCCAATGGTGCGTCAACCTCGTCCAGCACACAAATCGGCGCCGGATTGGCCAAAAACACCGCAAAAATCAGCGCCATCGCGGTCAGCGTCTGCTCGCCGCCGGACAGCAGAGACAGCGTCGACAGCTTCTTGCCCGGCGGCTGACACATAATCTCCAGCCCCGCATCCAGCGGGTCTTCGCTTTCGACCATCACCAGATTGGCCTCGCCGCCGCCAAAAAGGTGCTTGAACAGCATGGCAAAGTTCGAATTCACCTGCTCGAACGCGGTCAACAGACGTTCGCGCCCCTCGCGGTTCAGGCTGGAAATGCCGTTGCGCAGGGTCTTGATCGCCTCTTCCAGATCGGCCTTTTCAGCCGCCAGCGTGTCGTGCTCTTCCTGTACCTCGCGCGCGTCTTCCTCGGCGCGCAGGTTCACCGCGCCCATGGCATCGCGCTGTCTCTTGTGACGGTTGACTTCTGCTTCCAATGTCTCGGCATTGGGCATCCTGTCGGGATCCACATCCAACTCGTTGAGGAGTTGGTTCGGGGTCAGTTGCTGATCCTCGGCAATCCGTTCCGCCGCCGCCACGACGGTCTCTCGAGCAGCCTCGGCCCGCGCCTCTGCCGCAGCCCTCGCCTCGCGTGCCTCGGATGCCAGCCGCTCAGACTCGCGCTCGGCCAGCATCGCCTCGCGATGGGTCGTCTCGCCAACGGCCAGAGCATCCGCAGCGGCCTTGCGGCGTTCTTCGGCAGCCTCGGACTGTTCCGCCAGTTCTTCGCGCGCCTCGGCAATTTCGCCGGGCACAGACATCGCCTCGGCCAGATCTTCCTCGGACGCTGCCTTACGCTCGACAAGCTCGGCGATCCTCTTTTCGGCCGTCTCCAGCCGATGCCGCCAGCCGCTTATGTCCTTGGTCACCTCTTGCGAGCGCTTGGTGCGCGCATCGCCCTC
Organism: Tropicibacter sp. Alg240-R139; assembly: GCF_900537075.1. GTDB lineage: Bacteria > Pseudomonadota > Alphaproteobacteria > Rhodobacterales > Rhodobacteraceae > Falsiruegeria. The sequence goes on along the minus strand of NZ_UNRA01000006.1, from coordinate 177,431 downwards.
ACGCCGCAGCTCGTCATGGGCTGAGCGATGAGTCAGCATGGTGATGCGCGCCGCTTCGACCGTTTGCTTGATGTCCTCGACCTGCTGGCGTGCTGTATCCAGATCGCCCAGTTCAGTTCGTGATTTCTCGGCTTCACGCATCTGCACCCGCGCAGCCATTGCATCCTCTTTGTGCCGGTCCACCGCCAGCCCCAAGGTCTCCAACCGTCCCTGCGCCAGATTGCGGTCTGCCTCGGACTTGGACAGCGCCCGCGCCGCTTCGGCCACACGCTGATCGGCGGCCCGGCGGGCCTCTCGCGCGCGACGGTCGGCTTCGGTCACATCAGCCAGCTGTTGCGACAGCGCCTCATGCGCAGCTCTGGCCCCATCAGCACGGGCGCTCACCCGCTCCAGCTCCTGCTTCAAAGCCTCCAGCCGGTTGAGCTGCTCCAGCCGCATCGCCGCGGCACTTGGTGCATCTTCGGCCCAAGCCCGGTAGCCGTCCCACCGCCACAGATCGCCTTCGCGCGAAACCAGCCGCTGACCGGATTTCAGAGCGGCCTGCAACCGCCCACCAGTCTCCGCGCTGACAATTCCGATCTGCGCGATCCGGCGGCTCAGACGATCCGGCCCGGACACATGCAGCGCCAACGGTTCCGCCCCTGCAGGCAACGCCTGATCCGCGTCATACCCCGGCACTTTCACCCAGCCAGACGGGCCTTCATCCTCGGCCAACGGTGCACGCAGATCATCTGACAGCGCGGCCCCCAGGGCTTTCTCATACCCCGGTGCTACGCGCAGCAAGTCCATCACCTGCCCGCCCTCGGCCGTGTCCCGCGCAACCAGCTTGGCCAGCGCCGTAGTCTCAGCCCGGATCGCACCCACTTCGCCCTCGGCCTCGGACCGTTGCGCGCGCGCCTCGCTCTCGCGGGCCTGCGTGTCATTGCGCAATTCATCCGCTGCTTCCAAAGCCTCCTCAGCAGCCTCGGCCGCTTCGCTCGCCTCTTCCTCGGCGTCCAGAGCTTCTCCGTAAGCATCGACCGACCGCTCCAAGGCCATTTCGGCCTCGTTCATCGCATCGCGAGCGCGGGCCTCTTCCCCCTCGGACCGGTCCAGCGTCTTGCGACTGTCATCGACCAGACGCTGCGCCGACTGATGCCGCGCCGCCAGACGGGCCACGTCTTCGGTCATCTGTGACAGGTGATCCTCGCGCTCTTGCAAAACGCTCGCGGCCTCGCGCGCAATCTCTGCGGCTTCGGCCAGCTTGTCGGTCTGCCCGTCGCTGGCCTTGGCCAGCTCGCGGGCTTCCCATTCCAGCCGTTCGATCGTGTCTCCCGCATCACGGTTCAACCCGGTCTCACGTTCAATGTCCTGGCCCAGCTGGTTGATCCGTGCCGTCAGCGTTTCAATCGTTTGACGCGCACGGGCCTCCTGATCACTCAACGCGTCGCGCTCGACTTGCATTCGTTGCAGGACCGCCGCCGCAATCGCCTCTTCTTCGCGCAACGGCGGCAAGGCCTCTTCCGATGTGGATCGCGCCTTGGCCGCAGCCCGTGCCATTGCTTCGGCTTGGGCCGCCTCGGTCGTGCGCCCACGCAGCACCTCTTCGGCGCTCAACCGCGCCTCGTCGGCTTCTTTCCAACGACGATAGAGCAACATCCCCTCGGCTTGCCGCAGCAACGTGCCAATCTCGCGGTACCGCGCCGCCTGCCGGGCTTGGCGCGCCAATTGCGATAACTGTGCCGCCAATTGCTCCAAAACGTCGTCGACGCGGGTCAGGTTGGTTTCGGCCCCCTTCAGCTTCAACTCGGCCTCATGCCGCCGCTGATAGAGCCCCGAGATCCCCGCCGCCTCTTCCAGAATACGCCGACGCGCCTTGGGCTTGGCGTTGATCAGCTCCGAAATCTGCCCCTGCCGTACCAATGCAGGGGAATGCGCGCCCGTCGACGCATCAGCAAACAGCATCTGCACATCGCGCGCGCGCACGTCTTTACCGTTGGTTTTATAGGCGCTGCCCGCATCGCGGGTGATCCGGCGAATGATCTCCAACTGGTCGCTGTCGTTGAACCCCGACGGCGCCAACCGTTCGGAATTGTCCATGATCAAGGAAACTTCGGCAAAATTGCGCGCGGGCCGGGTTGCAGCCCCGGCAAAGATCACATCCTCCATCCCGCCGCCACGCATCGCCTTGGGGCGGTTTTCACCCATCACCCACCGCAATGCTTCCAGCAGGTTGGACTTGCCGCAGCCGTTCGGTCCCACGACTCCGGTCAACCCGTCCGCGATGATCAGATCGGTCGGATCGACAAAGCTTTTAAAGCCGGTCAGTCGGAGTTTGGAAAAGCGCAAATGGCGGGCCCTTGGTGATTCCTTGTCCAAACCAGCCTGCGCAGCCATTTCCGACCTGTCAACGCCGACGCCACCCTATCTAGACCACGCCAGCAGGTTATCCACAAGATATTGCTACTGCGGATCACACGTCATATCTGTCCGCCCATCTCCTGACTCAGTGATCCAGGTAATTTGCTCACATTCCAAAGTTAGATACTTCAACTTTGGATCACCGCCATAAGGCTCGCAAGTGATGTTGGTCCAAATCTCGGACCCGTTTGAGAATGTGGTCGAGCTCCACTCGTGACAATCATACTGCGGCTTGCCTTTGTTGGCGGCCTTCTTTTGCGAATTTCCGGCCACGATCTTGTCGGCCTCGGCAATAAACGCCCGCGCCTGTTCCATGTTGCAGCCCTTGACACCCCAAGTCACGAACCGACTGACGCGATACACCTTGGCAATGGGACAGCCCGACAGCTTCCCCATCATCTGTTCCAATGCCACATAGTAGGCGTCCGTGTTGTGCAGATCCGACACCCGGCGACGCGCCTTGACCACATCGTCGTTGATCTGAACCTCAACGGCATATCCGCCAACGCTGAGCTTTTGCACTGGCTGTTCGGCCGTGAACCCCGCCTCGGGCGGGGCACAGCCGACAAGCAGCCAAAGGGCCACAAAACCAAAGAACCGGATCATGCCGCTACAGTCGGCAGGAATGGTTAACAAATCCTTAGTCAGAGAGAGCCCGACGGAGAACGGCCCCCAACCTAGATACGCCCTCGGCAATTGCAGTTTCGTCCGAGTTGGAAAAGCTCAACCGGATCGTGTTGGCCCCCGACCCATCGGCAAAGAAAGCCCCACCCGGAACAAACGCCACTCGCTGGTCACGGATCGCGCGATCCAACAAATCCGCACCATCCATGCCCTTGGGCAAGGTGATCCAGATAAACATGCCCCCCTCGGGCCGAGTCCATTCCACCCCTTCGGGCATGTGATCCGCCAAGGCTGCCAACATAGCATCCCGCCGCGCGCTATAAGCCGCGCACAGTGTCGCCACATGGGTATCAAAATGCCTCTCAGCCACGCCATGAATAGCCATCTGGTTGATTGTTGGCGAATGCAGATCTGCGGCCTGCTTCATCAGCACGAGCTTGGAAATCACCGGCTTTGCAGCAACGATCCAGCCGACGCGCAAACCCGGTGAAAGGGTCTTGGAAAATGACCCGCAATATATCGTCCGGCAAGCCTCCAGATCACCGGTGCGCGCCAGCTCTATCGCAAGGATCGGCGCGATTGCTTCGCCATCGTAGCGCAGCGCCTGATACGCACCGTCCTCGATGATCGCGCAATCCAGCGCTTCGGCCATGTCCAGAAGACGTTCGCGCCCTGTCGCATCCACGGTCTCACCCGTAGGATTCGAAAAATCCGCCGACAGATAAGCAAACTTGACCCGCCCGCCTTCGGCTTCGGCCCGCTCGCCATATTCGGACACGCTATGATTTGCGCCCAGATCCAACCGATCAAACCGCGGTTCATAGGCAGTGAACGCCGCCAGAGCACCCAGGTAGGTCGGCCAGTTGACCAGCGCCGTATCCCCCGGCGACAGCATCAGCTTGCCCAGATAATCCAACGCCTGTTGCGAGCCAGAAGTGATCAGGATGTTGTCGACGTCACACGGCACGCTGATGCCAGCCATATGCGCGGCCAGCCACTCGCGCAGCGGCAGATACCCCTCGCTCACCGAATATTGTAGCGCCTTCGCCTGATGTTGTAGGTCCAGCGCCTTTGCAAAGGCCGCCTGAAACGCCTTGGCCGGAAACAACGCCGGATCAGGAATTCCGCCCGCAAACGAGATGATGTCGGGCTGGTCTAGCAGTTTCAGCAACTCGCGGATTTCCGAGGCTTTGAGCCGATCGGCACGTGTTGCAAACATCTCCTCAAGCTCCATGTGTCTCTCTCCTCTAAAGCTGCGGATCAGACTAGGCAGACTCGGCATTAAGTCAAACATGCTGACCTTTGTTACAACAGATGTGATCGGTCAACTTCTCTGACCTTTCCTCCCTTGCAGCCACGCCCCCACCGTGGTCATATGTTTTGACCAATTTTCACAAAGGCCCCGGTCATGCCCTTTCAAAAAGTCCAGCCCGAGAAACTGTCGACCTCGGTGGTGCGCCAGATCGAATTGCTGATCCTGCGCGGTATCCTGCGCCCGGGCGAACGCCTGCCGTCGGAACGCGAATTGGCTGATCGTCTTGGCGTCTCGCGCCCCTCGCTGCGCGACGCCATTGCCGAGTTGCAGGAACAGGGCTTGCTGAGCGCCAAGGCGGGATCAGGCGTCTTTGTGGCCGAGGTTCTGGGCAATGCCTTCTCCCCGGCCCTCACGCGGCTCTTTGGGGCACATGACGAGGCGATGTTCGACTATCTCTCGTTCCGCCGGGACATCGAAAGCCTGGCGGCAGAACGTGCGGCACGACTGGGGTCGGACAGTGACCTCAAGGTCATTCAGGCAATCTTTGACAAGATGGTCGTGGCCAACGAGAACCCCGGATCCGAAGAAGAGGCGCGGCTGGATGCCCAGTTTCACATGGCAATCCTCGAAGCGAGCCACAACGTCGTCATGTTGCATATGATGAGGTCTATGTTTGACCTGCTGCGTGCAGGCGTGTTCTACAACCGTCGCATCATGTTCCACCAGCAACACACCCGCGCCTCGATCCTGGACCAGCACCACGCAATCAACGACGCCCTGCAGGCCCGCGATCCGATCGGAGCGCGCGAAGCGGTGGAGGCACATTTGAATTTCGTCAAGCAATGCCTGTCGGATCAACAGATTGCCGAGAGAAATGAAGCAATCGCCCGACAACGGCTGGAACACAAAACCGAGCAAGGCTAACGGTTCCCCCGTTGCGATCAAGGGAACGGGGCACTCCCGCACCCGAGCGATCCTGACTTCGTCAGCATCGCGAACGGCTTTGGGCGTAGCGCCGGGCAAAGCCCGGCGTGGTGCCGCTTGGGGCACCCGTTTCGCCACAAACGCCACCTGCCGAGCGAAGCGAGGCCCGGCCCAACGGGAGGAGGTGTTTCGTCAGAAACATCACCGACGGGCGGGAGCACCCCCGGATCACCGGCCCTTCGTCAGCCACAAAAAAACCCGACGCCAGGGCCGGGTTCTTTCAAGTCAATCTGGTGCCACGCTTAGTGCAGCTTGGTGTCCACTTCGGCGATGGCGGCGTCGATCAGCTTGTTGCCTTGCGCCGCAGTCATCTGCTTGGCGATCACCTCATTGGCCGCCGATATGGCGATGGTGATGGCCTGATCGCGGACCTCTTTGACGGCCGAAGCCTCAGCCGATGCAATCTGGTCTTGCGCAGCGGCCAGACGGCGCGCAATCGATACTTCCAGATCGGCCTTAGCCTGCTCTGCCGCCAAAACGGCGTCATCTTTTGCTGCTGCCACGATGGCGGCGGCCTGGTCCTGCACCTCTTTCTGCTTGCGCTCGAACGAGGCCAGCAGGGTTTGGGCTTCATCACGCAGTGCACGGGCTTCATCAAGCTCGGACTGGATGCCCTGAGCGCGATTGTCCAATGCACCGCCGATCATGCCGGGCACCTTGAAGTAGAACAGCACCCCGATGAACACCAGGAAGCCAAGCGTCACCACAAAGTCGGTGTTGCCCAGCGAAACGAACGGACCGCTTGCAGCAAGCGCGGGGCTTGCGACACCAGCTGTCAGGACAAGGGCGAGAGTATTACGCATGGCTCTTATCCTTTCATCCGGGCGTCGACCGCACCAGCGATACCAGCCTCATCTGCTTGACCGCCCAGGGCGGCCACAACTTCACCTGCGGTGTCTTTGGCAACAGCCTGAATGCTGTCCAGGGCACCGGCTCGGATCTCGGCGATTGCCGCTTCCGATTCAGCTGCCTTGGCGGCAATCTCGGCATCCGCCTTGGCGATTGCGACATCCAGGTCAGCCTGGATTTCGGCACGCGCCTCGGCTGCGATGGCCTGTGCTTGTGCACGGGCATCGGCCAGAGCCTTGTTATAGGTCTCTTCCGCTTCAACCGCTTTGGCCTTCAGGTCCTCAGCAGCAGCGATGTCATTTGTAATGGTGCCCTGACGTTCAGCCAGGATCGCACCGATGCGCGGCAGAGCCACACGCGACAGGATCAGAAAGATCGCTACCAACGTAATGACGAGCCAGAAGATCTGGTTGCCCATCCACTCTCCGCAGAGCTGGGGCATGCCAACCGCGCTGCCGTACGAGTCGACGCAGGCGCTGACGATGTCTTTGGTCTCAGTTGCCATGTCGGTCTCCTTGGAAACTTAGCTTACATTGGGCAGCACAACGGCGTTGAACTGCCCAACCGTAAGGATGTCGGTTCCCGAAGGTCTTAGACGGCGAACATCAGCAGCAGAGCGACCAGGAATGCAAAGATGCCCAGAGCTTCTGCGAACGCGATACCGATGAACAGTGTCGCGGTTTGCGATGCGGCGGCCGAAGGGTTGCGCAGAGCGCCGGCCAGGAAGTTGCCGGCCACGTTGCCAACACCGATTGCGGCTGCGCCCGAGCCGATTGCTGCCAGGCCTGCGCCGATGTGTGCGAGATCGCCTTCCATGAGAATTCTCCTTACGATTGGAAGTTTCGATTTTGAGGGTTCAGAACCTTAGTGCGACGGATGCAGCGCATCCTTCAGATACACACAGGTCAGAATTGTGAACACGTAGGCCTGGATAAAGGCCACGAGGATTTCCAGACCGTACATGGCCGTGATGGCCAGAACGGAAACCGGCGAGATGACGGTGATAGCGGCAAAGCCTGCAAACACCTTGATCACCGCGTGACCCGCCATAACGTTACCAGCAAGACGGATCGAATGGCTGACAGGACGTACAAAGTACGAAATCAGTTCGATGATCGCCAGAATGGGGCGCAGCGCCAGCGGCGCGCTCGATACCCAGAACAAGCCCAGGAAACCGGCGCCGTTGAGGACGAAACCAAGGATGGTCACGGTCAGGAACACGGCCAGCGCCAGAACAGCGGTGACAGCAAAATGCGAGGTCGTGGTGAAAGACATCGGCAGCAGGCCAAGGAAGTTGGCGCTGACGATGAACATGAACAACGTCATGATGTAGGGAAAGAACTTGATGCCGTCCTTGCCACAGATATCTTCGACCATCTTGTAGATGAAGCCATACGTCAGTTCCGCGATGGACTGGCCGCGGCCGGGGACGATGGCGCGTTTAGACGTCGGCAGAACCAGCAGGGCAATCACGGCCACGATGGCCAGAGCCAGCCACAGGGTCATATTGGTGATGGTGAACATGCCAACTGCACCGTCGCCGAACAACGGCTTGACGATGAACTGATCCATCGGGTGGAAAACCAGGCTGCTACCTTCTGCGGCGGTTGTATCGCTTGCCACGATCTAGTCCCTCTCGTCTTGTTCGGCGCCGGTGTTGTTCTCGGCGGCCAATGCCTTGTCCTGAACTTCTTTCGCGCTGCGCATCATCGTCTTGATGCCGGCGGCAAAGCCCAACAGTGTAAACAGCACCAGGAATATCGGGATGGTCCCGAACAGGTAATCCAACCCGTACCCAATGCCAAAGCCGATCCCGATGCCGGCCGTCATTTCGATGACCATCCGCCAGGCAAGCTCGCCATGGGAAAAGCCGCGATCTACGCGTGGAGCAGGCTCGTTCGCCTTTTTCACCGTCGCGATCCGCGCCTCCAGCTGCGACAGGCGCTGCTTTTGGTCATCTTCGGTCACGGGTGAACCCCTCACGTTGTCTTGGGCTAGGTGCTAAGGCTGTGGGGGCTCAGAGTCAACGACAGTTATGTCGCAGAAAGTACCAACCTAAATCATTGCTTTAAAACAGTAAAATTTTAGATGTCGCATTCAATCAAACCGATCTCCGACGACGAAACCCCCTGAAATCACCTAATTTCCATATTCAACCAAAAGGTTGATTAACGCGAATTCGTCACCCCTTGAACCAAGATCATGGGCCGCTGAGTCAAGCCAAAAGCCAAGCTAACACCGCGAGCACCAAGAATTTGCAATCCGCATTGCCATGTGGCTGCGCGTTCTTGCTCACTCAATCGCTGCTCCGCGGAATGGCTGCTTCGAGCCCGAAACGGACATTAGTGATTGCCAAAGAACAGTTTCATTCTTTGGTCTGGCAGGCGTGTGGACACCTGAAAGTATTTATCGACCCCCCTGCCCCATCACCGAATTGCGGTTTGCTTTGTGCATCTGGTAATCCTGATAGGCTTGGGTCCCTGGTTCCGGAACACATGCAGCAAGGCTCAAGATGACCCCCATCAGGAACAGACATTGAAAATGCGCCAACATGTGCTCACCCTGTGTATACTTCCCTTTATCAAAGGATAGGACGGCACACGAAAGAGTCACTGAAAAAAGGAGCCAGTTATTTGTAAACACGGCAAGTCGTCGAACAAGAGGCAAGGCCAATCGCTGACAGCTCAGTGCAGAAAGGGGCCGCCGACACATCGGGCGAATTCCGTTGTAAAACACCTCCTTGAACGAAGCTGGCATTGCCAATTCAATTCCCATATTGATTGGGCTATTTGGCGATGATGATGGGATCGAAGCAGGGGCCACAGGCGGTGCCATTCTAAGAGCTCTCGTTAGAGCACGCGTCCCGCACGACCATCTACTGCGCTCGATAGATCAGCTCGTCGATTTGAGCGGCACCCGCCAGTATCTCGCAAGTTATGACGGCCACACTGGCCGCCTTTCGATTGGTCCTGAACTGCTGATCCAATTGCCAATGGCCGACTATCGTTTCAGTATCCGGTCAGAACATCTCAGCCCGTCGGGTCCCAAAGGGGAAAGATCGGCACTTTAGTTGGAACAGGACCAACCGCGTAGATCCGAGGTTTCATCGAGCAGCCATTCACGAAAAGCGCGCGCGGCCTTGTGCCGCCGGGCCCGCGTGCTTTGCACAAGCCGCATGGCGCCATCGCGAAAGCCCGCGTCAAAACACCGGACCAGACGCCCGGCCCCTACCTCTCCGGCCACGCAGTCCCCTGCGCCCAGATAAACGCCCAAGCCTTGCACCGCTGCCTCAAACGCCAGCTCGGTTTCCAGGTATTTGCGCGGGTCAGACACCTCTCCCGGTGCCAATCCGGTCAATTGACCCCACCGATCCCAGATGCCTGCACCGCGATCCTTGAAACGACGATATTCCAGCACCTCGCGCGGGTCGCTCCACCCTTCGGGCCGCAGGTCCGGCGCGGCATAGACGTGCAGCGGCGTGTCACTGATCAGGTCGGATGGCGCGTCCAGCTCACCTCGAAAGGCGAACCTCAGAGCGATGTCGGCTTCGTACCGGTCCACATCAGCCAGGGCATTGGTCGCCTCGATATGCACCTCGACATTAGGAAAGACCGCGTAGAAGCGTTTCAGTCGCGGCATCAACACCTTGAGCGCAAAAAGCGGCTCACTGCTGACAGTGATCCGCCCTTCGGGCGTTTCGCCCAAATCCTCGGTCGCGTCCGAAATCAAATCCAGCGCAACAGTGACCCGCGACAGGTAATTGCGCCCCTCGACCGTCAGTTCCAATCCACGCGGCAGATCCCGAAACAAGGCCACGCCCAGACGGTGTTCCAACCCGCGCACATGGCGGCTGATGGCAGAATGGCTGACATTCATCTCTTCAGCAGCGCGGCTGAAGTTTTCGTGTCGTCCCGCGGCCTCAAAGGCGCGCAAGGCGTTCAAAGGGGGCAAAGGGCGAGCCATACAGTATATGTGCCTTTTTGGCACAATAAGTGTCAAGCAATTGAAGTTGTGAAGATGGGGAGGAACCTACATATCTCTTGAAATAAAGGAAAGTAGGTGTGACATGACCGCAATTGACCTGACCCAACCCGCGAAACCCATCGCAACCTTTTTGCACAGAATGCGTGCGTGGTTCGTGCCAAAGGCACCAATACCGACCGGCACCATGCCCCAAACCGACAGGTTTGCGCGGGACGCTGGGCTTGGCCCGACAGATCGTGCCCTGCTGCAATTGCAATACCCATCGCAGACGACACGCCACCCGATGCTCTGAACCCTTTCCGGGCGACGCAACTCGGGCTATGACCGTGACATGACCGACCAACTCGATGCCGTTTTTGCTGCCCTTGCCGATCCGACCCGCCGCGCGATCCTGTCGATGCTGCTGGAGGATGACATGGCCGTAACGGATGTGGCCGATCCCTTCGAGATGTCGCTGGCCGCAATTTCAAAGCACCTGACCATCTTGACCCGGGCCGGCTTGATTGCGCAGGAAAAGCGGGGCCGGGTGAAATGGTGCAAGCTGGAACCCGACGCGATGCGCGCCGCCAGTGTCTGGATGCAGGGGTTTGGTCAATTCGAACCGGTCAACTTGGACGCCTTTGAACGCTTCCTTGAAGAAGAACTCGCTGGCCAAAAACCAACTGAGACCTAAAGCACCTGCGCCCGCGCTGAGTGCTTCAAACAATCCAAGGTCACGGGCGCAACCGCGCCGGGCAAAGCCCGGAGCCCGGCCCAACGGAAGGAGGTGCCCCGAAAGGGGCATCGCCGACGGGCGGGAGCGCTTCTCCCAATCGCCGCGCACGTCCAGAGCATAAGACTCGAAACGCTCCCGCCCCCGTTTCATGCCCTATCGGGCCCTCACAGCGTTGGGCCGGGCGCCTCGCTGACGCGAGGCGCGGCACCGCAGAACGTGAGCCCATCCTAATCGGCAAACGGATCGCAACGACCCGCGTGCCAGCCGCGCAAAACTTCCGCCTCATCCACGCCCACCGCTTGGGATGCCGTCATCCCCCGCTTGGTCAGCCAATGCCGCACCAGAGCGTAGCCAGTCGAATAACCACATTGATAGGGAAACTCGGCATCCCCCCCTGCCCGGCCAAACATCCAGTCGGTCGGCTGCCCCGGCAGGTCCCACCGGCCAGCCCCCACATGCTCTCGCGCTTTAACCGCAAACCGCTGCAGCGCCTCTCCCTGGCATTCCACGGCATAAAACGGCGTTGGCTGGCCCATTTCCTCCTCGTAGCAACAGGCCAGCCCTTCGGCCACCAGGCTGCCGCCGTAAGTTTCGGAATGGCTGGTTCCGCGCGCCTTGGCTCGCGCACAATGGTGCAGCTCATGCGCCAGAGCCGCCCGAACGGCTCCGGCGAAATTGGCCCGCAGATGCGCGTGCTTTACGTCCAGTGTCACCGTTACCTGATGCGCGCTATAGGCAAGGCCGCCGATCCCTAACCGCGGGATCACCTCCCATGGCACATTCATCACCACCACATCGATATCAGCCAGATCGAGCTTGAGACTGCAGTCCTGTGAAGTTTGCTCCAACACCGACATAAGATCGTCGCGCATTTGCCCGGCCAGAACGCCGCTGGCTTGCAGGATGTGAAATCGAACCGACATGAAAACCTCTTACAAAAATCACCACAGCGGCGAATACCGCCAGTGCACACGCACACAATATTCAAATCCTCGACCACAAGGTCAGATGTCAAAGAATCCGCCGCAACCGTGGCCCGACCTCCTCGAACCCCTCTCGCTGGTAAAACCCTAACGTCCGCGCCCAGTCCGGCTGAGGCGGCGCGCCAACCTCCAGCCGTTTCCAGCCCCGCTCCTGCCCTAAGGTGCGCGCCGCCTGCACCAGCAGGCTTGCCACCCCAGTCGAGCGCCAATCCGGGTCAACGTAAAGCTCGGAAATCTCGCCAAATAAGCCACCTGCGTAGATCGCCGCGCATTCATTTAGCACCAGCACGCCTACAGCTTCGTCTCCGGCGACGGCCAAGAAAGCCGTCACTGCGGGCAACCCCAGCACCGCTTCAGCACTCAGCGCGACAGAGATCGGATCGACCGACGCCCCATCCAATTCGGACAGAAGCTTGGCAACCAATCGCGCAACCACCGGTGTTTCATCCGGCCTCGCCTCCCGTACCACAGGCACCTCACGCATCGTCCAACCCCTTCGAAACCGTCGCCGCCGATTTGGGCTTGCTAACATCCAGCAACATCCAAAGCGCAACAACCGTCAATGCCACGCCCCCCAACACCAACCCGGTGGGCGCACCGTGGCCCAGCGCTATCTCCCAGACGATGACCCAACTGGGCGTCAGATAGGTGTAGGCCATGACCTTGGCCGCGGGCAGATGCAGCGTTGCAAACTGCAGCAACACAAACGTGGCCGCACTGGCAAAGATCGCCACATAAATGATCGTGACCCAAACCATCGGCCGCAAACTGGCCCAGTCCGTGGTGCGGATATCGGGCCAACCGTAAATCCACAACAGGCCGCCGCCCGCGACCAACATGCCAAAGGTAAAGACCACCGCAGGCTCGCCCCGGTTCAGCTTGCGCACCATCGGGGTATAGATCGCATGCGCAGCACAGCCCCAGAAATAGATGATTTCGCCCTGCCCGATTTCGAACGCGCGCAAAGCCATCAGATCAGCGCGAAAGATCACCCAAAGCGCTCCGGCCCCGCCCACGGCCAACGCCAGCGCCATCCAACGAGTCGTGACCTGCCTGAGCAGCACCCACCCTGCGACCGCGGCCATCACCGGCGTCAGCGTGAACACCGCTGCCGCACTCACCGGCGGCGCCGTCTTGAGCCCCTCGAACATCAGTACAAAATAGGTGGCAAAAAGCCCACCCAACACCAGATACCGCCAAGGCGCCTGCGCCGCCGTGCGCGGCAACCCGGTCGTCGCCAGGGCCGCCACCCCGATCACCACCGCCGCAACGACAAAGCGCACCGCATTCAGGGCCGTCGGTGCGATGTCATTTGCGACCAGCCCGCCCAAAGAAAAGCTACCTGCGACCAAGGCAGAGAAACACAACATCGCCAGATGCCCGCGTGCAACCGGTGTCAGATGGCCCACGACTTCGACCGCTCCTTGAGGAACTTCAGGAACGCTTGCACCTTGGTGGTGCGATGCAGATCCACATGTGTCACCAGCCACAGCTTGCCTGACCAATCCGGCATCGGCGCGCTCACCTGCACCAGGTCCGGTTGCTGCGACGCAACCCAGCGGGACATGAACCCGATACCTGCTCCGGCACGAATCGCCGCATGCATCGAAAAGATATCGGTACACCGAAAGACGATCTGCTCGTCGGACACATGATTGCGCAGCCAGCGATTGAATGGGGCTCGGCTGTTTTCATCATCCGTGCCAACAAAGATGTGGCCTTCGAAGTCGTCCACACCAGACGGCAACCCATGGTGTTCAATATAGCTGTTACTGGCATAAAGCCCGACCGTGTCGGACACGAACGGCTGCACCACATTGTCGGGTTGGTCCGGTGCCGCGCCGGCGCGAATAGCCACATGTGCCTCACCGTACTCCAGACGGAACACCCGGTCGCCCGTCAAATAGCGCACCACCAACTCGGGGTGCATCTGCTGAAATTCAGCCAGTTCAGGCACCAGCAACGGACCAAGCGCTGACAGCGAGGTCACCACCAACTCGCCCGAGACGTCATCGCCCTGCCCCTTGAGCCGCCCAACCAACTGATTGAACTGATCCTCGGTCGCCTGCGCCACGCGCAGCAGGTCCGATCCCGCCTCGGTCGGCGTATAGCCACGCGCATGGCGCTGAAACAGCTTGATCCCCAGCCGCGCCTCGATCGAGTCGATGTGACGGATCACAGTCGCATGGTGCACGCCCAGCACCTCGGCCGCGCCGCTGACAGTGCCCATCCGGGCCACCTGAAACGCCGTGCGCACTTCATCCCAATTGTCCATGACACCTCCCTTGACACTGACCTATGTGCAAAAACAAACAAAACTTGTTTAATCATGCCAATTGCGTTCGTTTTTGCAATGTCTATTTCCAATGGAACAGTTCCCGCAACCGCCTTCAAGGACAAACGCTCATGACATCTACCGTACTCCACATCGACACATCGGCCCGCCGTCACGGCTCCGCCACACGCGAGCTGACCGACCAGATCGTCAAACAGAACGCCCCCGCCCGCATCATCCGCCGTGACCTGGCCACACCCCTGCCCCTGATCACCGAAGAATGGGTCAACGCCAACTTCACCCCTGCCGACGCCCGCAGCGCCGAACAACTGGAGCTGCTGTCCCTGTCCGATCAACTGGTCGCAGAGATCAAGGACGCAGACACCATCGTCATCGGCCTGCCCATGTACAACTTCGGCGCCCCGGCCAGCTTTAAAGTCTGGGTCGACCTGATCGCTCGCGCCGGTCTGACATTCGAATACTCGACCGAAGGTCCCAAGGGCCTGCTCACCGGCAAACGCGTCATCGTTGCCGCGGCCACGGGCGGCGTGCCGCTGGGCTCGCCGACTGATCACCTCTCGGGATTCCTCCGCCAGATCATGGGCTTCATCGGCCTGACGGACGTAGAATTCGTCGCCGCCGAAGGCATGGCCACCGACCCCGAAACCGCGCTACAAGCAGCCCGTGATGCGGTCGCCAATCTGGCAGCCTGATCCAGGCAACACGTGCAAAAGCGCTGGCATGACGAGCACATCGCAAGTCCAGACGCCGATTCAGCAGCCTCAAACATCAAAGCGCCCCCGCCAAACTTGCGTGGGCGATACTGCCTAAAGAATTCAGCTTGCGACACAAGCAGACTTTGTTTCAAAGTCTGTAAGTAAATCCTGAAACAGGATTTACCTACAATTCTTGTATCAAGAATTGTAGGGGACCGCAGCGATGGGATCGATCATATCCAGTTCACCGCGCACCCGATCCGCTCGAAGAACGCCATCGTATCAGCCCGCGTCATCACCACCGTGCGATCGTTGACCAGCGGATGCATGTTGATCACATCGGCCTCTCGCGCTGCAACGTCCATGAAGAACTGAACACCGTTTTCGACTCCGTTGATCATCGACAGGGGGCTCACTGCGCCTGGACGGATGCCAAGGTTCTGCATCAAACGTTCGGCAGATCCAAACGACAGGTTTCCCACACCCAGCTCCGCGCCCAGTGCCTTCAAATCAATCCCGCGGCTTTGTTCCAGCGTCACCAGATAGTTCCGCTTCTTGCGGTCGCGAAGGTACAGGTTCTTGACCCGCAGCACCGCCTCTCCGGGCACCATGAACTGATTTTCCACTGCCATCGCATCCTCGACCGTGCGCAGCGGCACGTGGTTGTGCAACCGGTAACCGAGCCCCCAACCATCCATCTGTCTGAGCAGCGCATCCGAACTGAACGGAAGAGTGTCCTGATAAGCGGATGAAGCGTCCATAGCGGGAAATCCAAATTCATCGAATGGGTTTGCACCGGACTATCACGAGGCCCACCAGATGCAACGGCGCGTTTCGACATTCACCCCGTGTAGGTGCAATACTCCTGTACATAACGTATGTAACCCGTGGTAAACATCTCGGCCTTCGCACGCACATCCGGTCCCTGCTGCATGATAAAGACTTCGGTTTTGCGTTCGATGTAATGCGTTGTCCCGTCTCCGCGGCTGGAAGCGGTATACGCGCCCTTGGGCTTTCGCTGGAACGGTTTTTCATGAGAGAAATCAGTTCCCTCTTTCGCCTTGAAAAACACCAGCGCTGCAGGAGGCTCCATTTCAGCATAGACATAGTAGTCGATCTCTGGCGTGGCCGGGTTTTCGTTCAGACCCACCGACAGCATGGGAAATTCAAACGACGTCCACAACACCCAGCCCTCGCCCTCGACCTGTTTCCAGCGATAGGTGGTCAGCTGGCAGTCACTAACTTCAACCGCGTGCCGCTCGTCTTCGAATTCATTCTGACCGCCCGCCTCAATCTGCGCGATCAACGCGGCCCGGTCGGACGCCGCGGCAACGGACCCCATCAATGCCATCACTAGAAACAAACTTAAGACCCGCATATTCTCTCTACCCTTGCTCGCCCCCCAAGACCTAGGTAATTCAACCCCTGGCTGCAAGCGCATCCCCACTGCCTCCTCTCGCTCAAAGCATGAGCGAGGCCAGCGCCCCCAAAACCCAGCGCCACTTGACTCCGCGCCCCATTCGGCATAGTTCCCGCGCAACATCCGGAAGCTTTACCCCTTCCGGTCCCTTGAGTCGTTCAGGGATCGCCCCCCACCAGCGTGTTACGCCCGTGGGGGTAAACTTGTATGGCTCGCCCTGATCCGCATTGCGCCACCTTGGCACAATTGGAAACGACCCCGCCGCCCCTTAAGTTAGGGGCACCTGAATGAGCCGGCACAGGAGCCACGACGCGTTATGTTTGAAAATCTATCCGAACGCCTCTCTGGGGTCTTTGACAAGCTGACAAAACAGGGCGCGCTCTCCGAGGAAGACGTCAAAACCGCCCTGCGCGAGGTCCGCGTCGCCCTTCTGGAAGCGGACGTTTCCCTCCCCGTTGCCCGCGACTTCATCAAAAAGGTGCAGGATCAGGCCACCGGTCAGGCTGTCACCAAATCGATCACCCCCGGCCAGCAGGTCGTCAAGATCGTGCATGACACGCTGGTTGACGTGCTGCGCGGCGAAGAAGACCCCGGCACGCTGAAAATCGACAACCCGCCCGCGCCGATCCTGATGGTCGGCCTGCAGGGCGGCGGTAAGACGACGACCACCGGTAAGCTCGCCAAACGCCTGAAGGACCGAGAGGGCAAAAAGGTCCTCATGGCCTCGCTCGACATCTACCGTCCGGCGGCGATGGACCAGCTCAAGGTACTCGGCGCCCAGATCGGCGTCGACACCCTGCCCATCGTGCCCGGCCAGACCCCCGTCGACATCGCCAAACGCGCCAAGCAACAGGCCGCACTTGGAGGCTATGACGTTTACATGCTCGACACCGCCGGTCGTTTGCAGATCGACGAAGTCCTGATGCAAGAGGTCGAAGACGTCCGCGACGTCGTCAGCCCCCGTGAAACCCTGCTGGTGGTCGATGGCCTGACTGGTCAGGTCGCGGTCGAGGTCGCCGAAGAGTTCGACGCCAAGATCGGCATCTCGGGCGTGGTCCTGACGCGGATGGACGGCGATGGTCGCGGCGGTGCGGCGCTGTCGATGCGCGCAGTCACCGGCAAGCCGATCCGCTTTGTCGGTCTTGGCGAAAAGATGGACGCGCTCGAAACGTTCGAACCCGACCGGATCGCGGGCCGCATCCTGGGCATGGGCGACATCGTTGCTCTTGTCGAAAAAGCCCAGGAAACTATCGAGGCCGAGCAGGCCGAAAAGATGATGAAGCGCATGATGAAGGGTCATTTCAATATGAATGACCTGAAAATGCAGCTTGAACAGATGCAGCAGATGGGCGGCATGCAAGGCATGATGGGCATGATGCCCGGCATGGGCAAAATGGCCAAACAGGTCGAAGAGGCCGGTTTTGACGACAAGATCATCAAACGCCAGGTCGCCCTGATCCAGTCCATGACTAAGAAAGAACGTGCCAACCCCGCCCTGCTACAAGCCAGCCGCAAAAAGCGGATCGCGGCGGGTGCAGGGATGGAGGTCTCCGACCTCAACAAACTGCTCAAGATGCACCGGCAGATGTCGGACATGATGAAAAAGATGGGCAAGATGGGCAAAGGCGGCATGCTGAAACAAGCCATGAAGGGCATGCTTGGCAAAGGCGGTCAAAGCCCCGAACAGATGGCCCAGGGCATGGACCCCAAGGCGCTCGAAGCAGCGGCCAAAGCCATGGGTGGCAAGGGCGGAATGCCCGGCGGCCTGCCCGGTCTGGGCGGCGGCATGGGCCTGCCCTCGGGCCTTAGCGGTTTTGGGAAAAAGAAATAACGTGATCCAGATCCCCACCATATCGACCCCGCGCCTGACGCTGCGCCCGATGGAAGCCCGCGATTTCGCGAGCTTCACGGACTTCTTTGCGTCCGAGCGGTCGAAATTTGTGGGCGGCCCGATGACGGCCGAACAAAGCTGGCGCGCACTCGCCACCGAACTGGGCCACTGGCAACTGCGCGGCTTTGGCCGCTGGGCAGTCGAAGAAACCGAAACCGGCGAATTGGCGGGCATCATCGGCCCCTGGTTCCCCCACGGCTGGCCCGAACCCGAATTGGGCTGGGACCTGATGAACGGGTTTGAGGGCAAAGGATACGCGACCGAGGCCGCGTTGGCCGCGCGCGAATACGCCTATGACACCTTGGGCTGGAAAACCGCGATCAGCCTTGTTGCCCCCGAAAACGCAGGCTCCCGCAATGTCGCCAAACGCATGGGCGCGACCTACGAGGGCATCTACGAGCACGAACGCCACGGCGCGCTGGAAATCTGGCGTCACCCATCTCCGCAAGCTCTCGCCGCAGGCGGGATGGAGGCCTACGCATGACCGCGCTCGACCTCAACGTCCCCACCATCGAAACACAGCGCCTGATCCTGCGTGCCCCGCATGCAGACGACCTGCCGCGCATGGCCGCCTTCTTTGAAACGAAACGCAGCCATATGGTCGGCGGTCCCAAGACCGCTGCCGAAAGCTGGGAGTCGCTGGTCAGACGTCTGGGTCACTGGACACTGAACGGTTTTGGCCTTTGGCACCTAACCAACAAGGCAACAGACGCGTTCATCGGCTGGGCGGGCATGATCTATGCCCCCGGCTGGGACGAGCCCGAACTGGGCTGGACCGTGATGGAAGAGGCCGAAGGCAAAGGATACGCATTCGAGGCCGCCCATGCCGCCCGCGATTTTGCCGCCCGCCATCAGGGGCTGAACGGCGTGATGAGCTACATCGCCCACGGCAACGACCGTTCCATAGCGCTCGCCACCCGTCTGGGGGCCAGCTATGAGCGCGAAGGCGCGTTGTTGGGCAAAACATGCCAGGTCTGGCGGCACCCGGTTTTGGAGGTCGGTCAATGAACACGCCCAACCAACATTTTGCTGCGGCGTTTCGGTGCACGGGTAGTGCACGCTTGGTGCACGCCTTGTGCACCCCGTATTTCACCCAATTTGTTGCAACGCAGAGGCCATCATGACTGACCCCGTGACACGCGCAGCCGAGCTGCTGAAAGACCACCGCGACAGCATCGACCGGCTCGACGCGATCCTCGTCTACACGCTTGGCGAGCGGTTCAAGCACACCCAAGCGGTGGGCCATCTGAAAGCGACTCATGACCTTCCCCCGTCCGATCCAGCCCGCGAAGCGACCCAGATCGAACGCCTCGAAGACCTGGCAAAAGAAGCCGAACTGGACCCCGATTTTGCCAAGGCTTTTCTGAATTTTATCATTCAGGAAGTCATCCGACACCATAAGAAACACCAAGAATAACAGGCTCTTGCCTGCTAACGCCATCTAAAGGAGATAAACCCATGGCTATGAAAATTCGTCTCGCCCGCGGCGGCTCGAAAAAGCGTCCCTTCTACCGCATCGTGGCTGCTGACAGCCGCATGCCGCGCGACGGCCGCTTCATCGAAAAGCTGGGCACCTACAACCCACTGCTGCCCAAAGACAGCGAAGAGCGCGTGAAAATGAACATGGAGCGCGTTCAGTACTGGCTCGACCACGGCGCCCAGCCGACCGACCGTATCGCTCGCATGCTGGAAGCAGCTGGCGTCCGCGAAAAAGCGGACCGCAGCAACCCCAAGAAAGGCGCCCCCGGCAAAAAAGCCCAGGAACGCGCCGAAGAGAAAGCCGCCAAGGCTGCTGAAGCCGCTGAAGCGACTGAATAATAGGGATAATCTGCGTGCAGGATCAGCCTTTCACAGACGATTTTCGCACGCAGCTTGACCTGTTGATGCGGCTCCGGCGCGACGTGCGTCGGTTCCGCACTGATCCGGTGAACGAGGCGACGCTCGCGCGTTGCCTCGACGCCTTTTCCATGGCCCCTTCGGTGGGGTTGTCGGAACCTTGGCGCATCCTGCGTATCAAAACCGAGACGGCCCGTGCCGCCGCGCTGGAAAACTTCTGCACCGCCAACGCCGAAGCCCTGTCGGGCTATTCCGGCAAACAGGCCCAAAACTACAGCAAGCTCAAACTCTCGGGCATGCAAGAGGCCCCAGTGCACCTCGCCATCTACTGTGACGACGCCACGCCCAAAGGCCACGGCCTGGGTGCCCGCACCATGCCCGAAATGCGCCGCTATTCTGTCGTGGCCGCCACCACCCTCTTCTGGTTGCGCCTACGCGCCGAAGGGTTGGGACTGGGCTGGGTGTCCGTGCTTGACCCCAAGCAACTGGCAATCGACCTCAATGCCGACCCCAGTTGGCAGTTGATCGGCTATTTTTGCATTGGCTGGCCGGAACAGATATCTGATACACCTGAATTGCAGCGCGAGGGCTGGGAACAGCGTCACGCACAACTGCCCATCGAAACCCGCTGAGGCCCCATGTCCGATACCAACGATAACGAACTGGTCTGTGTCGGCGCCATTGTCGGCTCTTACGGGGTACGCGGCGAAGTGCGGATCAAATCCTACTGCGCGGTCCCTGAAGACATCGAAACATATTCACCGCTGACGGATGAGACCGGTACCAAATCCTATTCCATCTTGCTGACGCGCGCGATCAAGAATGGCTTTTCCGCCCACATCGGCGACGTAGAGACCAAGGAACAAGGCGACGACCTGCGCGGCACACGCCTCTTTGCACGCCGCGATCAACTGCCCTCACTGCCCGACGACGAGTACTACCACGCGGACCTGAAGGGCCTTGCCGTCTTCGACACCGGCGGCACCCAACTGGGTCGCGTGAAAACCGTCCAAAACCACGGCGCTTCGGACCTGCTCGAAATCGAGGGGCCAGGGATCAAGGGCACGGCCCTCCTCCCCTTCACGCTGGCAGCCGTCCCTACAGTCGACCTCGCCGCGGGCCGCATCATCGTCGACCTACCCGAAGGTCTTCTCTGACAACTTCACCTGGCTCCAAGTATCCCGGAGCGCGAGGCAGAGCCTCGCACACTGCGCCGCAGGCGCTCATCGAGCGTGCGCAAGCACACAATTGGATCACGCGGGCTTTCCCAGACCCCACAGTTTGCCTATGACTCTGACATGACCGACGCACCCCAAAAATCCCATGGCCGCAAGGCGATCCGCCCCACCCTGAAACCGCGCGAGCTGATCACGGCCACGCCGGATCTGCACGGCGTGTGGAAGGCCAAGATCCTAACCCTCTTTCCTTCGGCCTTTCCCGGCGTGCTAGGAGAGAGCCTGACCGGCAAGGCTCTGCAAGATGGTCTGTGGCAATTGGAAACCATCGACCTGCGCCAATTCGGAGTCGGTAAACATCGCAATGTCGACGACACCCCCGCCGGCGGGGGCGCGGGCATGGTTCTGCGCGCCGACGTGTTGGGCAACGCCATCGAACATGCAATGGAAGGCGTCCGTGGCAATTGGCCAATCATCTACCTCTCGCCGCGTGGCAAACGTATGGATCAGCCAATGATGCGCAATCTCGCACGCGCTGACGGGGTTACCCTGCTCTGCGGCCGTTTTGAGGGCGTCGATGAGCGGGTTCTGGAACACTATGGCATTCAAGAGGTCAGTCTCGGCGACTTCGTCATGACGGGCGGCGAGATCGCGGCGCAGGCCCTGATCGACGCCACCGTTCGTTTGATTCCCAACGTTCTGGGGAACGCCGCCTCGACCGAGGAAGAAAGCTTTTCCTCGGGCCTGCTGGAACATCCCCAATACACCCGCCCCGCCGAATGGAAAGGCCGCCCGATCCCGGATGTCCTGATGTCCGGTCATCATGGCAAAGTCGCACAATGGCGCCAGGACCAGAGCGAAGAGCTGACCCGCACCCGTCGCCCCGACCTGTGGGATGCACTCCAGAAGCCCGCCAAAGACTAAGCCGTGCTTGACACCTTTGGCTCGACCCTGTCGAACTGTTCCCAACCAAAAGATCAAGGGAGAGCAGCGTGTTTTACGGTCGCCTAAAGGGACAAGACGGCGAACGTTTTCGCGACGCCTTGAAAACGCTACAGGAACTCTGCGGGCCGATGTTTGCCTCGGACAACCTGATCGGCCTGCAACGCGCCGCAGGTTTTCGTGAAGATCAGAAGTTCGTCGACACGCTAAAGCGCAATGCCGAAACCAAGCAAGAACTGTCGTTGGCATGGCGGTTGCACACGCTGTTGTGGGCTGCACAGAACACGCTGCACCTACCGGGGGATTTCGTGGAATGTGGGGTCTGGAAAGGCTTTTGTTTTGCCTTCATCACCGACTATCTGCAATTCCAGACCCTGGACAAAACGCTCTACCTCTACGACACCTACGAGGGCATTCCTGACGAAATGAACTCGGAAAAACGGTCCAACCAAGCGTATGAGAGGGACGTCAAGGATGACCCCGACGCGATCCTCAAGGTGGTTCAAAAGCGGTTCGCAGAAATCGCCAACGCCCGCATCGTGCGTGGGACGGTGCCCGATAGCTTTGCACAAGATTGCCCCGAACAGATCGCGCTCTTGCACATCGACATGAACTCGGCAGCTTCGGAAATCGCGGCCCTTGAGGCGCTCTTTGACAAGGTCGTTCCGGGCGGTTTGATCGTGTTTGACGACTATGGCTGGACCGGTTACGCCGCACAGCGTCACGCCGAAAACGCGTTCATGGCGGAACGCGGACACAACGTGCTGGAACTGCCCACAGGTCAGGGACTAGTGATCAGGCACTAAACGCCAATGGGGGTTGATCCTGCATCCCAAAAGACGTAAGTGACGCCAAGTCTGGAATCGCCCCTGTGCGCTCCGGGCTTTTGGCTGTTTCTGCCACAGCACCCTGAATGTCTTCTTCGACCGATGGGACCGGTAGCCAAACAGTCAACTTCAAGGAACAGACGACCTGATCTCTGGCGGGCTGCGCAAGCGGAACCCGATGAAGACCAAGAGCTATCTGGCCGCGCCCAAATCTTCGTGGAACAACCACGAGCAATAGTAGGAGACCTGCGATGGACCTGATCGCACAACTCGAGGCGGAACAAGTTGCCGCTCTGGGGAAAGACATCCCCGACTTCAAGGCCGGTGACACCATTCGCGTCGGTTACAAAGTGACCGAAGGCACGCGTAGCCGTGTTCAGAACTACGAAGGCGTCTGCATCAGCCGTAAACACGGTTCGGGCATTGCCGGTTCGTTCACCGTTCGCAAGATTTCGTTCGGCGAAGGCGTGGAACGTGTGTTCCCGCTGCACTCGACCAACATCGACAGCATCACCGTTGTCCGCCGTGGTCGCGTCCGTCGCGCCAAGCTGTACTACCTGCGCTCGCGCCGTGGTAAGTCCGCACGGATCGCAGAAGATTCCAACTACAAGCCCAAGTCGGGCGCTCAGGCGTAAGGATCGGTCTCATGAAAAAAGATACACATCCCGAGTACCACGTCATCAACGTCAAGATGACCGATGGCACCGTCGTTCAGATGAAATCCACTTGGGGCGCCGAAGGCGACCAGCTGGCTCTGGACATCGACCCCTCGGTTCACCCGGCATGGACCGGCGGCAACACCCGCCTGCTGGACGCCGGTGGCCGCGTATCGAAGTTCAAGAAGAAATACGAAGGTCTGGGCTTCTAAGCCATCTCGACCCTCACTTGACCCCAAAGGCTGCCTTTTGCCTAAGGCAGCCTTTTTTCATTCTCTCCCATCCGCGCGGGATCTGCCCGCGAGAAAGCCGTCCCCGTGAAACAAGTTCTTGCCGATGCGCTCAAAGAGCGCGGTTACGAAACCCTGACCCAAGTGCAGGAGGCCGTGACGCAGCCTGAACTCAACGACCGTGATCTGCTGGTGTCCGCGCAGACTGGATCGGGCAAGACTGTGGGCTTTGGCCTGGCGCTTGGTCCCACCCTGTTGGGTGAGGATGAAGCATTTCAGCAAGCCAATGCCCCTCTGGCCCTGATCATCGCCCCTACCCGCGAGCTGGCCTTGCAGGTGAAGCGCGAGCTGACGTGGCTGTATAACGGTGCGGGTGCATTTCTAGCGTCTTGTGTGGGCGGCATGGACATGCGCGACGAGCGTCGCGCTTTGTCGCGCGGTTCGCATATCGTTGTCGCTACTCCTGGACGTCTGCGCGACCACATCATGCGCGGCTCGATCGACCTGAGCCAGGTGCGCGGTGTCGTACTGGACGAAGCGGACGAGATGTTGGATCTGGGCTTTGCCGAAGATCTGGAATTCATCCTTGGCGAATGCCCCGAAGACCGCCGCACCCTGATGTTTTCCGCCACGGTGCCCCGCGGCATCGCCAAACTGGCCGAAAACTATCAAAATAATGCTGAACGCGTCACAACCGTTGCCGAGACCTCGCAGCATTCCGACATCGAATACCGGATGATGTCCGTGGCCCCTCAAGACGCCGAGAACGCGATAATCAACGTGTTGCGGTATTACGAGGCCCCCAACGCGATCATCTTTGCCAATACCCGCGCCATGGTTGCCCGCCTGACCGCGCGCCTGTCGAACCGGGGTTTCCCGGTTGTGGCCCTGTCGGGTGAGCTGACCCAATCCGAGCGTACCAACGCCCTGCAATCCATGCGCGACGGTCGTGCCCGCGTTTGTGTGGCCACCGACGTGGCCGCGCGCGGGATCGACCTGCCGGGTTTGGATCTGGTGGTCCACGCCGAACTGCCCAACAACCACGAAACACTGCTGCACCGCTCAGGTCGGACCGGCCGTGCCGGGCGCAAGGGCGTCAGCGCGTTAATCGTGCCACCCAAGGCGCGTTCCAAAGCACAACGTATTCTGCGGTTCGCCAAACTGACTGCCGAGATGTGCAACGCGCCTTCGGCAGACGAGGTAAAACTGCGCGATGAAGAGCGGATGCTGGCAGACTCTGCATGGCAGGAAGCCGTTTCCGAAAACGAGCAGGCGCCCGTTCAGAAACTGATGGATCAGTTCAGCCCGGAGCAGATCGCAGCTGCGTATTTGCGTCTGTACCACGAGCGCCATTCCGCCCCCGAAGAGCTTAACGCTGCGGACGCAGGCAAACAGCAGAAACCGCGTGCGGCCTTTGGCCCAAGCGTCTGGTTCTCAATCTCGGGCGGTCACGATGCTGGCGCCGAACCCCGCACCTATTTGCCGATGATCTGCAAGGCGGGTGATCTGACCAAGGACGACATCGGTGCGATCCGCGTGCAACAAAGCGAAACCTTTGTTGAGCTGAAACAAGAGGCCGTCGCGGGCTTCCTTGCCAATCTCGATGGCAAGACCGAACTTGAGCCCGGTGCGGTGCTGAAACAGCTCGCCTCGGCCCCCGATATTGCAAATTCACCGCGTCCAAGTTTCAAAGGCAAGCCACGCCCGGATCGGTCTGATCGCGGTGAACGCCGAGCCCCTCGGGATCGTGATGGTCAATCCGAACGTCCCGCGTGGAAAGACAAAGGCCACAAGGACGAGGGACGCAAGCCGCGTACCGGCAAGAGCGACAAACCAG
This sequence comes from Tropicibacter sp. Alg240-R139, assembly GCF_900537075.1. Lineage (GTDB taxonomy): Bacteria > Pseudomonadota > Alphaproteobacteria > Rhodobacterales > Rhodobacteraceae > Falsiruegeria. The sequence continues at coordinate 151,832 of NZ_UNRA01000006.1, read as the reverse complement.
CCCGGTCGACTCCGCCAATTGATTGGAACGACGCCTCAGAGCCGCGCAGGAAAAAACCCAAGGCTGGAACCCCCGGGAAAAGCGGTGATGCGCCATACAAAAAGCGCTCGACCGACGACCGCAGTGGCCCGGGTATTGTCGCGGAACCAGCCAAGAAACGGGCTGGCTCCAAACCGGGCTCCAAACCCTATGCCGGAAAAGCCGCTGACAAGCCCCGCGGCGGAAAGCCCAAAGGCCCGCCGCCGCCGGCCGGAAAACCGGACAGCAAGAAGAACAAAGCGCGCGCGATGGATTCCAGCAAACGGTACAACCCCAACAAGGGCGGGGATGCCAAGCCGCGAAAACCTCGCAAAGGGTGATGTGATACAGACCTGCTCAATCCACCCATAGATTGAGCAGGCAATGCCCAAGAACACTTTTCATGGTGTTCTTCTCAACATATAGTGGCGTCAACAATCGCGAGGATAACCTCGCGGAGCAAGGGACACGGGGCACATGGCGCATATCATTGTCGTCGGAAATGAAAAAGGCGGCGCAGGTAAATCCACTGTATCCATGCATGTTGCGACCGCGCTCGCCCGCATGGGGTTCAAGGTCAACACGCTGGACCTGGACCTGCGCCAACGCAGCCTGGGGCGCTATTCTGAAAACCGGGCAAGCTTTTTGAACAAGGCAGGTATTGAGCTACCGACGCCCCATACTCATGACCTGCCCGAGATCGACCCAGCCTCGCTGAAACCCGGCGAAAACATCTATGACCACCGCTTGTCGGCGGCCGTGTCCCGGCTGGAGGCCGATAGTGATTTCATCCTGATCGACTGTCCCGGCTCGCACACCCGCCTGAGCCAAGTGGCGCATTCGCTGGCCGATACTCTGATCACACCGCTCAACGATAGCTTTGTGGATTTCGATCTGCTTGCGCGAATTGATCCACTGGGCGAGAAGATCCTGGGTCCGTCGGTTTATTCCGAAATGGTCTGGAACGCGCGGCAGCTGCGAGCACAGGCAGGCCTGAAACCCATCGACTGGGTTGTCGTGCGCAACCGAGTCGGCACTCAGCGTATGGTAAACAAAGAAAAGATGCAGCGCGCGATCGAAATGCTGTCCAACCGCATCGGGTTCCGCATCGCACCCGGTTTTTCCGAGCGTGTGATCTTTCGCGAGCTGTTTCCACGTGGCCTGACCCTGCTGGATCTCAAGGACATTGGCGTTAAGCAACTTAACATTTCGAACATCGCGGCGCGCCAGGAATTGCGTGACATGATGAAGGCGCTCAATCTGCCTGGTGTCGAAATCGATTTCTGACACATCCTCGGAGCACTCCCGCCCGTCGTCGACGCCCCCCCATGGGGGCATCTCCTCCGGTTGGGCCGGGCTCATGCGAGCTGCGCCCGCATGAGCCTCTCTCGAAACACCTTGACGGGACAAACAACCCCCCGGTGGACACGGTTGCAGCGCTTCAGTGTTGTGGCGCGTAGATCGTATACAGTTCTTGCGGCTCAGACACACCGCGCAGCATGTACCGCCCGAGGCTGACCAGATCGTGCTTCGTTCCACCGCTTGCACGCACAATAGGCTCGGACAGGATAACACTGTGACCAACGGAACGGTGCAAGCCTGACAGTCGAACCGTCAGATTCACAGCAGGTCCTATCACGGTAAAATCCAACCGGTTCTCAGCTCCGATGTTACCGTAGAGAATCTCGCCCGCGTGCATCGCCAGCGTCACACCTGTTGTCGTCTCGCCATTGGCGCTCCGCTCTGCGTTTTTCTCGTCCATCTTGTTACGGAGTTCTGAAACCGCATCAAGACCCGCTGTCACCGAAGCCTGCAGGCTTTGGAGGTTGAACATCGCAAGAATGCCGTCACCCATGAACTTCAGGATGTTCCCGCCGTGCCCCTGGATCACGCCAACAGCCAGACCAAAGTAGTCGTTCAGCATCGCAATCAATTCGGGCCCTGGCGTGCGCTCGGTCAGGCTGGTGAAGTCTTTGAGGTCGAAGTAACACAGGACCGCATCAATCTGCTGCAAGGACCCGCGTTGCATTTCCCCTGACAGCACGCGCCGACCTGCGTCGCGGCCCAGATAGACTTGCAACAGATCAGCCGCCACGCGCCGGTTTGCGGCCGCTTTCAAAGCCAACGCCAGATAGGGCTGCGCTGCCCGGATCACGGACAAGTCACTGTCATGGAACCCATCTTCACCATCGCTGGTCCAGGACAGCAGAACTCCTTCGGGCGCGTTGGTCGGGTCCAGCGGCTGATCATCTTTGCGGGCTTCAAGCACAACGCCGGCCGCAAAGTAATCCGTCGCGCCAAGTTCCCTAAGTTCATCGAGAAGCGGAAACCGGCTTGTTTCGTTGCTGTCAATCAGCCGTTCGCGAAACTCGGTCAGGTTGCTTTCGAGCAAATGATAGAGCGGGCTTCGCAGCCACTCTGCGCGCGGGGTTTCCGAATAGGTATATTCCTCGCTGCTCATCCCCTCTTCACGCAGCCACTCAAACCCGATGCCACCGTACTGCGGGTGAAACGCGCTTTGGGCGACGTGCAGTCGATAAAGGGGAATGCCAAGATCCACCAGCTGTGAACAATAGCCTTGCAGCACTTCTTCTTGCGTAGCCCCCTCAAGCCCGCGTTGCAGCAACCAAGTGTTCAGCACATCGGCAGATGCATCGATAGGTGCGTGTCGTTGCCCGACATCGGTCATGGGGATCTCCTGTCCGCTACTTTTATTACCGGCGATATGTGCATTCGTATCGCGTTTGGACAGCCCCAGTATTCAGGTTTAGTCTAAACCGGCCAGCCGTCTCAGCATCATACGCAACAGAACCACTTCTCCGGCGGTGAATTGTTTTCCCAGCTGAGTCTCATAGGCCTCGGCCTCCTGGCGCAGCTCGCGATAGACGACAAGGCCTGCTGGGGTCAACGTCAATCGCTCGGACCGGCGGTCGTGCTCATCACGTGTGCGTGTAAGATAGCGCCGCTGGCTCAGCTTGGCCACGGCGCGACTGATCTTAGTCTTGTGCATGACAGCGCGCTCGCCGATTTCTTTGGCGGTCATCTCGCCATAGTTGCCCAGATGGAACAACACCCGCCATTCGGTGCGCAGCATCCCATAGCGATTCTTGTAGGTACGCTGAAACCCCAAGGAGCTTTGTTCCGCAGCCAGGTTCAGCAGAAACGGCATGAAATTCCGCAAATCAAAGTCGTCTTTTTCGGTCATTTTTGCTCTCCTTGTTCTTGTTAGTTACAAAATCAACTATTATTCCACAAGCCAGAACGGAGGAACGCGCGATGAATCGTCCAACCGACCCACATAATTTTGTTCAGGCCACAACGGCAACCGGTACGACCGAAGGCTACATGCCCGGCTTTGGAAACGACTTTGAAACCGAAGCCCTGCCGGGGGCCTTGCCCCAAGGCATGAACAGCCCGCAAAAATGTAACTATGGCCTTTACGGAGAGCAGTTGAGCGGCACGGCCTTTACCGCCAACCCGCCGGAACGGACCTGGTGTTACCGCATCCGGCCGTCGGTCAAGCATTCGCACCGCTATGAAAAGATCGACCTGCCCTATTGGAAATCGGCCCCTTGCGTTGATCCTGATGTGATCAGCTTGGGTCAGTACCGTTGGGACGCGGTCCCACATTCCGACGAGGGGCTGACCTGGATGACAGGCATGCGCACTATGACCACGGCCGGCGATGTAAACACACAGGTCGGCATGGCCACGCACATCTATCTGGTGAGCGAGTCGATGGAGGATGCCTATTTCTTCTCGGCCGACAGCGAGATGCTGGTGGTCCCGCAAGAAGGGCGCCTGCGTTTTGCGACCGAGCTGGGGATCATCGATGTCCAACCGCAAGAGATCGCCATCCTGCCACGTGGCCTCGTCTATCGGGTCGAAGTACTCGAAGGGCCTTGCCGCGGTTTTGTCTGCGAAAACTATGGGCAGAAATACGAACTGCCGGGACGCGGCCCGATTGGCGCCAACTGCATGGCGAACCCACGCGATTTCAAGGCACCAATCGCGGCATTTGAGGATCGCGAGACGCCCTCGACTGTCACCGTGAAATGGTGCGGCCAGTTCCACACTACCAAGATCGGGCATTCGCCGCTGGACGTGGTCGCCTGGCACGGCAACTATGCGCCTTACAAATACGACCTGCGTACCTATTGCCCGGTCGGCGCGATCCTGTTTGATCACCCGGACCCGTCGATCTTTACCGTACTGACCGCGCCTTCGGGCCAACCGGGTACAGCCAACATCGACTTTGTGCTGTTCCGTGAACGTTGGATGGTGGCAGAAAACACCTTTCGCCCGCCATGGTATCACAAGAACATCATGTCCGAGTTGATGGGCAACATCTATGGCCAGTATGACGCCAAGCCGCAGGGGTTCGTGCCCGGTGGCATGAGCCTGCACAACATGATGCTGCCCCACGGTCCGGACAAGAACGCGTTCGAGGGCGCGTCGAATTCGAACCTGGGTCCCGAAAAGCTGGACAACACCATGTCCTTTATGTTCGAGACCCGCTTCCCGCAGCATCTGACAGGGTTTGCCGCAAACGAGGCACCGTTGCAGGATGACTACATCGACTGCTGGGAAGACATCGAAAAGAAATTTGACGGCACACCAGGGATGAAGTGAAGGTGACAGGGGGCGCTGCCCTCCTCTTGCCCCGATGGGGCAAGTTCCCCCCGCCGTATTTGGAACAAGAAGAAACATGGGGGCCGCGCTCCCCCGCACCGAAAGGACAAGACATTGCCTTTGATGACATCCTGGGTGGCCTCGGCCAACGACGCCAACCACCCGTTTCCGCTCAACAACCTGCCGTATGGTGTGTTTTCGACCGAAGGCTCTGACCCGCGCTGCGGCGTGGCGATCGGGGACATGATCCTGGACGTCACCGCCGCCGAGGCCGAGGGGCTGATGGCCCTGACCGATGAGCCGCTCTTTGACATGCCGTTTTGGAACGTCCTGATGGAAGAGGGTCCGGCTGTCTGGACCGCCTTTCGCGAGCGTCTGACTGCGCTGCTGGCTGAAGGATCCAGCGAGCAGGGCAAGGTAGAGCCGCTGCTGGTGGCCGCCGCCGACGCCGATCTGCACATGCCTTTTGCCGTCAGCGAATACACCGATTTCTACGCCGGTAAGCAGCATGCTCAGAACATGGGCGCGATCCTACGCGGCTCGCCTGATCTGCCTGCCAACTGGCTGCACATTCCCATCGGGTACAACGGTCGCGCGTCGTCCGTTGTGGTTTCGGGCACACCGATCCACCGCCCCAATGGTCAGACCAAGGCGCCGGATGCAGATATGCCGTCTTTTGGCCCCTCCAAGCGGCTGGACATTGAACTGGAAATGGGTGCCATCGTCGGCACCGGATCGGACTTTGGTCAGCCCGTCACGGTCGATGAGGCTGACGCCATGATCTTTGGCTATGTGCTGCTGAACGACTGGTCAGCTCGTGACATCCAGGGGTGGGAGTATCAGCCGCTTGGTCCGTTCCAGGGCAAGGCGTTTGGCACTTCGATTTCACCGTGGATCGTGACCGCTGCGGCACTGGACAGCTTCCGCGCGCCTACCCCCGCGCGTGACAAGGAACTACTGCCCTACCTGAACGGCAGCAAGGACGGCCTGTATGACATCGAGCTTGAGGTTCTGATGCAGCCCGAAGGCGCCGACGCCGCATCCGTCATCGCCAAAACCAACTACAACCGGATGTATTATTCCGCCGCCGAACAGCTGTGCCACCACGCGATAGGCGGCTGTGAAATGAACGCCGGCGACCTGCTGGGTTCTGGCACCATTTCCGGCCCGGTGCGCGAGGAATACGGCTCGCTCATGGAACTCAGCTGGGCAGGCCGTGAGCCTTTCACGCTGGAGACCGGCGAGACCCGCGGTTTCATCGAAGACGGCGACACACTGACCCTGCGCGGCAATGCCCGTGGCGACGGGTTCACCATTGGCTTTGGCGACTGCACCGGGGAAATCCTGCCCGCCGTCAGCTGGCCCGCAGAATAAGGAAACAGACCCATGGCAAAAGCATTCGCGTCCCAAGGGGACATGTCCGAGAAGAAGATCACCTTTGATGAAATTGGCGAGGGGCTTTACGCCTTTACCGCCGAGGGCGACCCGAATTCGGGCGTGATCATCGGCGACGACAGCGTGATGATCGTCGAAGCGCAGGCCACCCCACGCCTGGCAAACAAGGTGATCGAATGTGTGCGTTCGGTGACCGACAAACCGATCACCCATGTGGTGCTGACCCACTATCACGCGGTTCGCGTATTGGGGGCGAGCGCGTTCAACGCGCAGCAAGTGATCATGTCGAACACCGCCTACAACATGGTGCTGGAGCGCGGGCAAGAGGATTGGGACAGCGAATTCCAACGCTTCCCCCGCCTGTTTGAAGGCCACGAAAGCATTCCCGGCCTGACCTATCCGACCACCACATTCACCGATCAGATGACTGTTTTCCTGGGCAAGCGCAGGGTCGACATCAAACAGATCGGCCGTGCACACACCGCTGGTGACGCGGTGATCCACGTGCCGGATCAGAACGTCATGTTTACCGGTGACATCGTCGAATACCACTCGGCCTGTTATTGCGGCGACGGGCATTTCGCCGATTGGGGCCAGACGCTGAACAACATCAAGGCCTATGACGTGGACGCGATTGCGCCGGGTCGCGGTGATGCTCTGGTGGGCAAAGAGATGGTGAACGCCGCCATCGAAAACACCCGCGATTTTGTCGATAGCACCTATCGCCCGGTACAGCGGATCGCCGCACGCGGCGGGTCGCTGAAAGAGGCATGGGACGCCGTGCGCGCCGAGTGTGACCCCAAGTTCGCGGACTATGCCATCTACGAACACTGCCTGCCGTTCAACGTCGCCCGCGCCTATGACGAAGCCCGTGGCATCGCACACCCCCGCATCTGGACCGACAAACGCGATCTGGAAATGTGGGCAGAGTTGCAGGGCTAACACGCTGCAGGGGCGTCTTTGATCCAGATCGTGTCGCCCTAAACCGAAACGGAAGACAATAAACCATCACTCCCGGCGGTCCATCGCCGGGACCCAGGAAACTTGTGCCTTCTGGCACCGTTTGAGGGGGGAGAGCCCATGAACAAGATCTTCGAAGTTCCACTTTACGCCTACAACCGCAGCCCGGATCAAGACGCGTCTGCACCTGTTCGGCACAAGGTAGCCGTCATTGGTGCGGGCCCCGTTGGCCTGGCCGCCGCCATTGATCTTGCGCAGCAAGGGATTGAAGTTGTCGTGCTGGATGACAACGACAAGGTCAGCTTTGGTAGCCGCGCCATCTGCTTTGCCAAACGCCCCCTGGAAATCCTTGACCGTCTTGGCTGCGGCCAACCGATGGTCGACAAGGGCGTGCAATGGAACATGGGCAAAGTCTTCTTTGACGATCGCCAGGTCTATGACTTCAACTTGCTGCCCGAAGAGGGGCACGCGCGCCCGGCCTTCATCAACCTGCAGCAATACTATTTCGAAGAGTATTTGGTAGATCGCGTTCGCGAATTGCAAGCCGATGGCGCCCCGATTGAAATCCGCGGCCGCAACAAGGTCGAAGCGATCGGCACCCACCCAGACCATGTGAAACTTGAGGTCGAGACGCCTGAAGGATCGTACACGATTGAGGCCGAGTGGCTAATCGCCTGTGATGGAGCCGGGTCACCGACCCGCCGTATGTTAGGCAAGGATTTTGTTGGTCGCGTGTTCGAAGACAACTTCCTGATCGCCGATGTGATCATGGACGCCGATTTCCCGACTGAGCGTTGGTTCTGGTTCGATCCACCGTTCAACAAGGGGCAATCGGCGCTGCTGCACAAGCAACCCGATGGCGTCTGGCGCATCGACCTGCAATTGGGCTGGGACATCGACAAGGAACGTGAAAAGCGCCCGGAGAATGTCATCCCGCGCCTCAAAGCGATGCTGGGCGAGGACATCGAATTTGAGCTGGAATGGGTCAGCATCTACACTTTCCAATGCCGCCGGATGGAGCAATTCCGCCATGGGCGCGTGCTCTTTGCAGGCGACGCCGCACATCAGGTCTCGCCCTTTGGTGCGCGGGGTGCGAACTCGGGCCTTCAGGACACTGACAACCTGGTCTGGAAGCTTAAGCTGGTGATGGAAGGCAAAGCGCCCGAAAGCCTGTTGGACAGCTATGACATTGAACGTGTGCACGGAGCCGATGAAAACATCCTGAACTCGTCACGCTCGACCGATTTCATCACGCCAAAGTCCGAGATGAGCCGCATTCTACGCGACGCAGTGCTCGACTTAAGCGAGCATCACGAATTTGCCCGCCCGTTGGTAAACTCGGGTCGCCTGTCGGTGCCTTGCACCTATGACGGCTCCCCACTGAACTCTGCCGATGCACTGGATGGCCCGGCCCGCACACGACCCGGCTCGGCTTGCCCAGATGCGCCGTTGGGGGATGGTTTCCTGCTGCCGAAACTGGCGGACAAATTCACCCTGCTCACCATCGACGCGGACGCGCCGGATATGATCGAAGAAGACGGCGTCGAGGTCACCCGACTGGCGCTGTCGGTCAAGGATGACGCAACGCTGGCGCTCAAAGAGCGGTATCTGGGCGACAACGACAGCGGTGTCTACCTGATCCGTCCCGATCAGCACGTGGCCGCCCGCCGACCCAGCTTTGACGAACCCCAAATCCGCGCCGCGATCCGTCGCGCCACAGGCAAGGAGTAACACAGATGAACGACCTGATCCTGACCCCGAACATCGACGGAGCAGATGACTTCTACGCCGAGTTGCTCAGCCTTCACGAAGGCCTGGACAAGGCCGACAGCGACGCGCTGAACGCGCGTCTGGTGCTGGTTCTGGCAAACCACATTGGAAACCGCGCGACCCTGACCCAGGCGCTGGCGGCTGCCGCGCTCAAAGAGGAGGTTTGATACATGAAAGTCGAAAAGATCCACCACGTTGCCTATCGCTGCAAGGACGCAAAAGAGACGGTGGAATGGTACGGCAAAATGCTGAACATGGAGTTCATCCTGGCAATTGCCGAGGATCACGTGCCGTCCACCCACGAACCTGATCCCTATATGCACCTGTTCCTGGATGCCGGAAATGGTAACGTTCTGGCGTTCTTTGAACTACCCACAAAGCCCGAAATGGGCCGGGACCCGAACACACCGATCTGGGTTCAGCACATCGCATTCAAGGTCAAAGACCGCGATACACTGATCGAGTTCAAAGAGCACCTCGTGGCCAATGGCGTTGAAGTTTTGGGTGTCACGGATCATTCGATCTTTCACTCGATCTATTTCTTCGACCCCAATGGTCACCGTGTGGAACTGGCCTGCCCTGATCCTGAAGAAGAAGCCATGCTCAAGCGCATGGATGAGGTGAAGTGGGATATGTTGAACGAATGGTCCGTGACCAAAAAGGCGCCCAAACACGCCGATTGGCTGCACGCCAAAGAGCTGAACAAAGTCGACTGAATCCGCTAGGCTGAATCAACAGAGACCGGCTCAACGGGCCGGTCGCTCGCACATGTATGGAGGCCTTGATGAGCGATACGATCCTTTTTGACTACTGGAGATCTTCGGCCAGCTATCGGCTGCGTATCGCGTTGAACCTCGCAGGGATCGATTATCAGGCGATCTCGGTCGATCTGGTCAAAGGCGAGCACAAGTCGCCCGAGCATCTTGCCCGCAACCCGCAAGGGTTTGTGCCAGTGTTGGAAATCGACGGGCTTCGCCTGACACAGTCGCTGGCAATCCTCGACTATCTGGATCAGACCCGAGACCTGGGCCTGCTGCCCAAAGACCCAGGCGCGCGCGCGCAAGCGCAGGCCCTGGCGCATTCCATCGCCGTGGACATTCATCCGGTTTGCAATCTGCAAGTCGCCAAACATGCAACAACACTCAGCGGCGGGGTCGACGGCATGCCCGGCGACTGGATGACCCATTTCATCCAACCCGGCCTGCATGCGTTCGAGACCATGCTAGGCGCATACGCACAAGCCCCATTTTGCACCAGCGACACACCGGGATTGGCCGACATCTGCCTGATGCCACAGCTTTACAACGCCCGCCGCTGGGGTGCTGACATCAGTGACATGCCCCGGCTTACCAGCGTGGAAACCGCCTGCGCCGCACATCCTGCATTTGCCGCAGCCCACCCCGATCGCTGGAAACCTGCCTAAGCGTGAGGTCGGGGTTTACAACCATTCCGAAAACTCACCTATTTCCACACCGCTCGACCCAATGGTCATGTCGAGCTGCTTCAAGAACACAGGGTTTACATCCTCAAGATCATGAACAGTGGCGCCGCCGAGTTCAGGTTCATTCAGGGCAAGGCCCTCGTTCGCAGCACCGTCCAGATGATCATCAATCCGAGATCGCATTTCCAAATACCTCTGAAATTGAAAATTTTGCTACCTCCGACGCGGATTTGACGCTTTCGAACTGTCCTTGTCCAGAGACGTCGAGTTAGAATCGGAAAAACGACAGGGGACAAGATATGGCCAAACACGGTTATGAAAGCGGACGGTTGAACCTGCCTTTTGTGGGCATTTGCACCTTCGGAAAATACCCATATGTCGAGGATTGGGATCAGATCGACGCCGATGTGGCCGTCATGGGAGCACCGTTCGACTTTGGCACTCAATGGCGGTCCGGAACCCGCATGGGCCCGCGCGCGATCCGCGAGGCATCAACCCTGTTTTCCTTTGGGCATGCCGGCGCGTACGATTTTGAGGACGACGTGACCTATCTGGACCCGGCCAAAGTCACCATCGTCGACATCGGCGATGCAGATATAATTCACACTGATACGATCCAGAGCCACGCCAACATCGAATACGGTGTGCGCAAGATGCTGCAAGCGGGTGCCCTGCCGGTGGTTTTGGGCGGCGATCATTCGATCAACATCCCCTGTATCAATGCCTTTGATGACCAGGAACCGATCCATGTGGTTCAAATCGATGCTCATCTGGACTTTGTCGATGAACGTCACGGCGTACGATATGGCCACGGCAACCCGATGCGGCGTGCGGCCGAGAAGCCCTTTGTGACCGGGCTCAGCCAAATCGGCATTCGCAACGTCTCGTCCACAGCCAAGGACGGATACGAAGACGCCCGCTCGATGGGATCAGACATCCAATCAGTCCGCCATGTCCGTAAGATGGGCGTCGAGGCGATGCTGCGCCGCATCCCCGAAGGCGCGCGGTACTATCTGACTCTGGACATCGACGCCTTTGACCCGTCAATTGCGCCAGGCACCGGCACACCCAGCCATGGGGGTTTCATGTACTACGAGGTATTGGAACTGATCGACGGGCTGGCGCAACGAGGCGAGATCGTGGGCATGGACCTGGTCGAGGTTGCTCCGGACTATGATCCTACTGGAAGCACGTCGATCCTAGCAGCGCAATTGCTTATGAACTCTATCGGACGCATTCTGCATCATCGGGACTTGTAAGCGCGACGGCATCAAATTTCGCTATTAGGCTGAACCCAAAAATCTCTGGGTGCTTTCCGGGATCTTTGTATCCCAGCAACACCCGCAAAGGCGGTCTCTAGGTCCCTGACGAATTGCGCTGTGTCAAACAGTCGGCACGTGTTTCGCGCAGCAGAAAGCCTGGCTCGAATTTGGGTTAACTGCCGTGGCTGCTCTGCCAGTTGCAGTGCGAGCGTCTCATAACCCTGTTCTGTTTTGGCAATCAGTTCCGGGAAGCCAGCGGCTTGCAACAGGCTTGCCCCCACCCGCGCCGCGAACTGCTGCCCGGGCTTCGTTATCATCGGCACCCCTGCCCAAAGAGCATCGCTGGCCGTCGTATGTGCATTGACCGTGAACGTATCCAGGCAAAGATCAGCCAATCGATGCCGCGCGAGATGATCCGATGCAGGCATCCGATTTGCAAAGACCAATCGCATTGGATCAATACCCCGATTGAACGCTTCGCGCCGCAAGTTCTCTTCGGCCCATTCATTGCCTCTCAGCAACCATAAAACGCTTCCCTCCACTCGGTTCAGCAAGCGCATCCAGATGTCGAATTCGGCGGGGCCGATCTTGTAACTATTGTTGAAGCAGCAAAACACAAAGGCCGCCTCGGGCAGCCGGCACTCAGCGCGGGAAAATTCAACGGCGGCGATGCCGCGTGAATTATCGTTGATCTGATAACTGCCGGGCAAATAGATCACATTCTCGACAAAGCCATCGCGCTGAGAGGGTGGTAGTACAACCTGATCGGCGATGACATAGTCGTATGCCGCAGATCCCATGGTGCTGGGATAGCCAAGCCAAGACATTTGGACCGGCGCAACCCCGTGAGCAAAAACGCCACAGCGGTTGTCGCCCGTATACCCTTTCAGATCGACCCCAATGTCCAAGCCATCCGCCCGCGCGATTTCAGCAATCTGGGCATCCGACAGATGGGAAACCTCATGAACTGCCACAACATAATCGGCAATCCGTTTGCACGTTGCCTCGGGCACTTTTGGCCCAAAGGAATAAATGTAGATCTCGAAATTCGAAAGGTCGTGGTGCTCGAACAGCCCCCCCATCAAATACATCGTGGCGTGGTCATGAAAATCCGCCGAGAAATAGCCGATCCTGAGCTTTTTTGAACAGGTGTTGGCTGTGGAAAATTTAGCACCCTCGATCCCGCGCAAAATTCGGTCGGCATATAGTTCGGACCGGCGACGTTGCCGGATCGGGTTGTCTTCCATCGCGAGGCAGGGAAAGGGGCTTGTCCCCCGGTCTCCAAGCGTGAAATCCGAAGGTGCCTGTCTCAGCTGATCCAGCCACCGCCAATCGCACATTTGCGCCATCTGGTGAATAAGCTCGACCCTGACTGCATCATGGGTAGGCTCCGCCGCCAGGATGGCTTCAAAACTGCGAACAGCCATCTGTAGATTACCCCGCAGTCGCTGCACCAGTCCCAAATTGTACCTCGCTTCGATCAGGTCCGGGCGCAAATCCACCGCCACCTGCAGCTCCTGTTCAGCCAGTTCACGCGCCCCAAGCTTGGAGTAGGCATTGCCCAGATTGAAACGAACCACGGCATTGCCCGCAGCCAATTCCCGCGCCTTTTCGAAAAATCTGACGCTCTCTTTGTCGCGTCCCGTGGAACACAAAAGGTTGCCACAATTGTTGAGCGCGGTCAGGTCTTTTGGGTTCAGCGTCAAAGCATTGGAATACAATTGAAGCGCTTTGTCCGCTCGTCCGGCTGCACGGTGTATATCCCCTAACCCTGTCACCGGAGCGCTGGCCGTAGGGTCAAGCATGCGAGCCTGTTCGAATGCCAGTTCCGCTTTTGAAAGTTCCGCCTGTTTCAAAAGCGTATTCCCCAAAAGCAGCCACAATGAATAAGACTGCGGAAAGCTCTCGATCAATTGGAACAGTTGCGGCTGAAGCGTGGAATATCTGCCTTCTGCAAATGCTTGAGCAAACTTGGAGGACAGCTGGTTTGGCACATCATTTGTGCGTTTGAACTCTTGGACAATCGCCGTGAGCTGTTGTCGTACCAACTTGTTCTTGGGGTATCTCTTCAAGAAGTCATCGCAAAGCGCAATAGCCTGTTCCCCGGCGCCCTGTTTGGCAAGCTTGCGCGCCTTTTGCAAAACTTGGTTTGCTGACATTTGATCCCCATGCGTACTACTCAACAAATCTTGCGTAGCCGAGGATTGCTAACACCTGATTAAGTCTCGTCTTGACGGCACCCCTTACTGACGTGTCACATCAGACAAATAACTACGGCCCAAGGCAGAGACTAAAGGAGCCAACATGCCTCAGATCAAAGGCTACCATGCACATGTCTATTTCGACGCCGGTACCGTCGACGCGGCCCGTTCAGTATGCGAACAAGCAACAAGGCTTTTCGACGTCCAGATGGGGCGGATGCATGAACGAAACGTGGGACCGCACCCCCGATGGAGTTGTCAGTTGGGGTTTGGTCCCGAAGTTCTGGATCAGGTGCTGCCTTGGCTGATGTTGAACCGCCAAGGGTTGACCATCTTCACCCATCCCGACACCGGCGAGCACCTTGAGGACCACCGAGATCGGGCCGTATGGATGGGAGAGCTGCTGGAACTCGACTTGTCGATTTTTGACGGGGCTTGAAAATGATCAGAGCGCCCGCGCCTGATCACGTAAAACGAACTTCTGGATCTTGCCTGTGGACGTTTTGGGCAAACCGCCGAACACCACCGTCTTGGGCGCCTTGAAATGTGCCATGTGATCGCGGCAAAAAGCGATGATCTCGGCCTCGGTTGCCTCTTGTCCCGGTTTCAGTTCGACAAAGGCGCAAGGTGTCTCACCCCATTTGTCATCCGGGCGGGCGACCACTGCGGCGTCCATCACAGCGGGGTGTTTGTACAGGATGTCCTCGATCTCGACCGACGAGATGTTTTCGCCGCCCGAGATGATGATGTCCTTGGACCGGTCCTTTAGCGCGACATAGCCATCGGGGTGCATGACCCCCAGATCACCGCTGGCAAACCACCCCCCGTTAAACGCTTTGTCGGTGGCATCAGGGTTCTTGAGGTACCCCTTCATCACGATATTGCCCTGCATGAAAATCTCGCCCATCGTTTCCCCATCCGCTGGAACAGGCTGCAACGTTTCAGGATCGGCCACCATCAGGCCGGAGAGCGCCAGATATTTCACCCCCTGACGCACTTTGAGGGCGGCTTTTTCTTCGGCAGGGCGGTCGTTCCATTCGTTTTTCCAGGCACAGACAACCGAAGGGCCATAGGTTTCGGTCAGGCCATAGACATGAGTGACCTCGACGCCCATGCCTTCCATCTTTTCGATCACAGCAGCAGGGGGCGGGGCGCCTGCGGTCATGGCATTGATCTTGTGATCAAAATCTTTCATCTCCTCTGGCGCGTTGGCCAGCATGTTCAGCACGATCGGCGCGCCGCAGAAGTGCGTGACCTTTTCCTCGCGGAACGCGCGATAGATCGGTTCGTCCCGCACGGCGCGTAGGCACACAGACACGCCTGCATTGGCGGCCATGGTCCAAGGAAAACACCAGCCATTGCAGTGAAACATCGGCAGCGTCCACAAATACACCGAATGCTGCGGCATGCCCCACGTCAGGATGTTCGAGGTCGCGTTCAACGCCGCCCCTCGGTGGTGATAGACGACGCCCTTGGGGTTACCCGTGGTGCCAGAGGTATAGTTCAGGGTGATCGCGTCCCATTCGTCGTTTGGCAAGGACCAGTCAAAAGTCGGCTCACCTTCTGCCAGCAGTGCATCATAGGTCAGCGACCCCAGCTTCTCGCCCCCATCAAAACTGTCGTCTTCGATGTCAATCACCAGCAGGTTCGAACTGTCGAACTGGGACAGCGCCTCTTTCACAACGTTCGAGAATTCAGGATCAACCAGCAGCACCTTTGCTTCTGCGTGTTCCAGAATATAGGCGACGACGGGTGCATCAAGTCGTGTGTTGATGGCATTAAGAACAGCACCGGACATAGGAACACCAAAATGCGCCTCAAATAGCTCGGGGATGTTGGCGGCGATGATCGACACAGTGTCACCTTTGCCGATCCCGCGCTGATCCAAAGCACTGGCCAGCTTGCGGCAACGGTCATAGGTTGCCAGCCAGTTCTGGCGGCGCGTACCGTAAACGAGGGCAGGATAATCGGGATAGATCAGCGCCGTACGCTCAAGATAGCTGAGCGGCGACAGCGCGGTGTGATTGGCCCGGTTTTGATCCAGATGTTGTTCGTAGATGTTTGGTGGTGCCATGATCTGTCCCCCTTGGTGCCGCGCATAGTGCAGGTGCCTGAATAATGATCACAGGAAACGCCTGACGCCAACATCAAGTTGGCGTCAGACCGCAGGCCGTTTGCGACCCGACATCACAAGGCGCTTAGCCGCGCGACAGGGTCAATGACCGCCCCGCCGGTGTCAGATTGCCCAACCGGTCAATCAACCCATGACGCGGATTGTAACCGCGATCGATGGTTTCAAATGTATCCAGCATCACCGTAACGCGAGGATGCCCTGCACGACCGCGCACCAGTTCAGCCACGCTTTCCACAATATAGTCATCGTCAAAATTCGCGGTGGCCGGGCTGCCGGTCATCAATTGCACCGCCACTGCACCTTCGATCCCGCGATGTTCGAATGCGTCTTGCAAGCCGCCGATCTTGCCCAGCCAGTCCGCGCGCCAACCTACCGCAAAGATCGGTCGCAGCGGTAGACCTGTGTCAGCCAACGCATCCAGGATCTCGGCTCTGCGGGCATAACGATAGCCGGTCCAGACGTTATGTGCATAAATCTGTCCCTCGACCGCGTTATCGGCTGAGGTTGCAGCGCGGCTGACGTATAGAGGCACGTCCGCCACTTTGATGAACGCTTTGGCGATCTCTTTGACCCGAACCAGATCCGGCTCCACCTGTACGATCTCAAGCCCCGCCAGAGCATCGCAATTGTCAGCAATCAACGCCAGCACATCGTCACTAGGCATCGACGTTGTGAACATGTGGAAGCGAATGCCGGTGGCGGCAAAATCTTGTACCCGGCGCAGGCTTTCGGGGCGGGCCAGATCGGCCAGAGGGGTGCGCACTGTCTCGATCCCCATCTGCCACAGACGCAGCAACGGATAATCATTGCGCGCCCGCTTGCGCGAAAACTCTTCCATTGCACCGGTGTAGGGCAGATCGCGGCTCTGATACCAAGCGTGGCGCATGAATGGCACTAGGCCCGATTTCGCAGGCGGCTTGCGTTGGCTCATATCGACCACAGCATCGGATTCCGCGCCGCCCGTGGGCACGAACCGCAACCGATGCCCATCCGCATAGACGTCGACCAACATGATCCCGAACTTACCACGGTCGTTGCGACCAAACTCGGCCTCGGGGCCTGCGTTGTACAACTCGGCAAAGTCCTGACGGGTAAAGCTGGTGGCGGGAAGACAATAGAACTTGGTCTCGCCCGCTCGGTTGAAAAAGAACTGATGCACATGGCCGGACAGCACCGCCTCGACCTCATGCCGTTCAATCATTTCAAGCAGTTGCGCACGCTCCTCCGGCCCGTAATTGTCATAGTGTTCGTCCTCGTCTACCGCATCGATGAACAGCGGATAATGCGAGAACAAAAACGTTCGCTTGTCGGTGCCCAGCACCTCTTCGAGCCAGTCGAATTGTTCCTGCTCGGCGTCCAAACCGCTTCCAATGATAGACGAGTTGATCAGAACGAACCGGCAATCCTCATGATCTACGTGGGACCACTGATCGCCGAACTGGCCTGAATAAGCCGCAACCGCATCAGGCGTCACCGCGTCGGCGGGCGAGGCATCATGCGGTTTGTCGCCAATATCGTGGTTGCCCGGCACGAAATGCAAGTTGGGTTCAAGACAAGCAAAGACCCGGCGCGCCTCCTGGCACGCCGAACCATAAGCCGCCATATGCGGCAAGGGATGGACCATATCTCCGAGGTGGATGGTCAAGGTTGGATCTTGCGCTGCCGCCAACGCTGCCGCCACCTCGGCCCGCGCGTTGGCCTTGGTGTTCACCGCATAGGGCGATGACAGATCCCCTTCGGGCGCACGGATGTGTGTGTCGGTGAAGACGGCGAATGTGAACATCGGGTCGGTCAAGATTACGGCACCTCGATTTTGACGCCACCCAGCCGCTGCCAGATCAGCAGCCTACGGTCAGCGCGGTCAGCCCCCAGAATACCCAACAGATCGTCGAACTGAAGAAAATGCTGTAATCCCCGCTCGAGATCGTCAGCGACTGGCGGAGGTTATCCTCTAGCAGCGGTTCCAGGATAAAGGCAATTAGGAACGGTGCCGCAGGGATCGATGTCTTGAGCATGGCGTACCCCACCAGACCCATCATCAGCATGGCGCCGACATCATAGGTCGAATTGTTGGCCGCATACGCGCCATTAGATAACCATCGAACACTGTGCAGGACGCTGCGGGCGAGCCCGGCGCGTTGATCAGAATAGCTGTGATCGAACCACCCTAAATCCCGCCTTGTAACGCCAACATCCCCGCCATCATGATTGGTAAAAAGGCTAGCGACATGATGTTGCAGGACCGGCGATCAGGAGCGCAAAAAGCGGCCTGGCCGATCTCCGAGCAGGTGTCTTGAGGCGCTGGAACGGCATCACGGTTTCGAACAACAGGACGAGCACTGCACACCACATGCTGTACTCGTACTGCAAACGTCACCAGCCTCGACAAGAGACCCACCCGATACAACCTTTCCCCTCCGCTCAAGCTTGCATCAAACCTCCGCCAAGGGGGTATTGGCGGAAAGACCGGATTCGGCGCTTACCGAGTCCGGTTTTCAAATGGTCCGCCGGGGCCCCGCCCTCTGGCAACAACCAACCGCGATAGGCAGCGATCCGGCCGATCCATGGCATCGTGATTTCAACGTCGAACACAAAGCGGTCGTCGACCTGCGTCTCAAAGCTCTCTCCAGTGGGCAAAAGGGCTTTGGGCAAAGGCACGCCGATCATGGACCAACTGACGGGTACCAGAGCCCGCCGATCACCGTTAGAATGGAACGCCACTGTCACATTGATCATTCCAAAGCGTTCTTGCGCCACGCCTAGCGGCGAATTTGATCTCATAAACTGGTAAGACTTGAACTGCTTTCCACCAAAATCCCGCATCCAAACCTCGCCAACATTGTCTGGAATGAAATCGACTGACACCGGGACCGCGTCTCCTGGCGGCGGCAGACGCATTATCCACCCTAACACGCTGGCCACTCGGCCTGTACCTCGGCGCACTTCGGCTTGGCCCGACCATCGGCGGGGCTTGGCGCT
Organism: Tropicibacter sp. Alg240-R139; assembly: GCF_900537075.1. GTDB lineage: Bacteria > Pseudomonadota > Alphaproteobacteria > Rhodobacterales > Rhodobacteraceae > Falsiruegeria. The sequence goes on along the minus strand of NZ_UNRA01000006.1, from coordinate 133,040 downwards.
GCCGTGCAGAGCACGGAGTTTCGGCGGGAGGTCATCAAAAACATCACCAAGAATGCGGCGGTACAGGACAGTCATCTGAACAACCTACGCTGCACCTCGGGATCTGGCATATTGCACATGTCGCCCTGTCCGAACCAACGGTAACGGTTCCGCGCAACAACCCGATAACATGCGTCGCGCACAGGTCTCGGGATGATCCGCAGCACAGTCAAGAGACGCCACTTTCTGCCCAGCTTCTGGCCACTACGAATGATCGCATCCGTGGACGTGCGGCCTTGCCCCCGCTCAAGTAATAGCCACGAGGTCGGATCATTTGGATCAAGTCCGTTTTGCTCCAGCAACACCTGACCAAGTTCACTTTGCATCGGCACAATCAGGAACTCTTGATCCTGATCATTATGGGCGATCCAGGCGGCACCCCGAGCGCAAAGTGCACAATGAGCATCCATGACCGTCACGGCGCTCCGCGTCATGACATCCGCCACCTGCGCGGTCAGGGATATAGGCTGATCCGCTTTCACCATGACATTAAGCTGGTTCAAATTCTGACCGTCCACAATTGACAAAACGTCTCAGGGTTGTCCCCAAAAGAAACCGGGGCCCGCTATCTAGCGCGCCCCGGTTCATGTCTAACTCACACGTGTATCAGACTTTGCCTTTCCACGGGATCAGCCAGGTTTCCAGCTTGCGCATGCCAACTTCGATGGCAAAGCCAATGACGCCGATCACGATGATACCGACGATAATGATGTCGGTCAGCTGGAACTTGGACGCGGTCACGATCATCTTGCCGAGCCCCACGTTCGCCGCAACCAGTTCGGCGGCGACAACCGTCCCCCAACAGACACCCATCGCAACGCGCGCACCGGTGAAGATGTCAGGCAACGAGTTCGGGACAATGACCTTGCTCAGGATCTGCCATTTGGACGCCCCCAGCGAATAGGCCGCATGCACCTTGGAAATCGCGACACCCGATACCCCTGATCGGGCGGCAATGATCATGATCCACAGAGCAGCCAGGAACAGCAGGACGACCTTACCGATCTCGCCGATACCAAACCAGATGATGATCAGCGGGATCAAAGCCAAGGGCGGGATCGGACGCATGAATTCGACGATTGGGTCGAACCAACCGCGTGCCCAGCCTGTCAGGCCCATGGCATATCCAATCGGGATGCCGATCAAAGCACCAAAGAAAAAGCCCAGCAAAACACGCTGCAACGAGTAGCGCGTGTGCTCAAACAGGGTGTAGCCCTGATAGCCTTCCTTGTTCAGCCAGATGAACCGCTGGAGCACAACCTCGGGCGCTGGCAGGTACAGACGCGCCATGCGCAGACCTTTGGCCGGCTCAAACGTCGGGGTCCCCTTTTCGGTCAGGCGGATCGTACCATCATCAGTTTTGATCTCGCCACCAGGCTCGATTGGCTGACCATTGATCGTGATGATCTTTGAGCCTTCTTTCTTGCTGACTTCATCGTTTTTCCAGACGTTCACCACCTTGAACGCGTAGCGGGCAATCGTCAGTGTGTCGTTCTTGGCAAAACCCTCACCCGGCTCGATCTCGATTGCCGCAGGCTCACGACCCGGCTCGCCGTTTTCATCCACTGTCTGCTGGATGTCTTCACGGTAAACCCGGACCGAGACTTTGGCTTCGTCGGTCGTGCCATCCTCAAGCTGCACCGTATAGGTAAAACTTGTGTCTCCTGAGAAGGGGCCAGGCATCTTGGGCAGAGGAATGACAGAGTTTGTAAACGCAACCCACAGCCAGAACACCGTGATGATTGAGACGATCGAGGCAACTCGGTTCGCTGTAACCGCGCTTTCGTCGCCAAATGTCACCGTTTTTAGTCTGTTGAAGCCCTTTTTCTCAAACGCGCTTTTGAACACGCGCTTTGCGATGAAAAACGACCCAAAGAACGCACCTACATAGAGGGCAAGGACGAGCAAACCAGTCATGCGCTTTCCTCCGTCCGGCCCATGATTTCTTCTTCCATGCTCCAGATCATTTCCAGGATTTCTTCACGCGTTCCCGCGTAATCCTTGTGTTTTTTGACTTCGCGCAGGTCGTTGCCGACGCCAAGGCCAGCAAATGGCAGGCGGTATTCTTTGTGCACACGACCGGGGCGCGGCGCCATCACCAGCAGTCGTTCGCCCAAGAGCAACGCCTCTTCGACCGAGTGGGTGATCAGGATGATGGTTTTGCCGGTGTCCTTCCACAGGTCCAGAACCAGCGATTGCATCTTTTCACGCGTCAGTGCATCCAAGGCCCCCAGCGGCTCGTCCATCAATATGACGTCAGGGTCATTGGCCAGACAACGGGCCAACGCAACACGCTGCTGCATGCCGCCCGAAAGCTCGTAGATCGCCTTTTCCTTAAAATCCTGCAGGCCAACAACCTCAAGAAGATGCTCGACCTTCTCTTTGCTTTCCGACCGGCTGACGCCTTTCATATCGGGGCCGAAGCTGACGTTGTCACGCACATTCATCCATTCGAACAGCGCGCCTTGTTGGAATACCATGCCACGTTCCGAACTGGGCCCGGTTTCGACGTGCCCATTCAGTTCTATCGTGCCTTCGGTCGGGGCTAGAAAGCCCGCAACGATGTTCAGAAGCGTTGTCTTGCCACAGCCCGATGGGCCCAAAACGCTCATCAGCTCGCCGGATTTGATGTCCAGCGTCACGTTTTTCAGCGCTTGGACATGACCACCATTGGGCAGGTCAAAGCGCATCGAGATATCATTTATGAGAAGTCCAGACACCTGGATCCCCTTCTTTCCAAGATTGGTTCGCCTTACACGTAAAGCGAAAAAGGGGTGGGTGTTTTGCCAAACACCCACCCCGCATCACAATAACGCTTAGTTACCGCCCAGAGGACCCGCGTTCACGTTGTCTTCGTAGGACGCTTTAGCCGCGTCGATAGAACCCGATGCAACAAAGACGTCGGCAACACCCTTCATGAAGTTTGCCGCGTTACCGCCCAGCCAGGCTTCGCTTAGCTGCTCGTCAACGGTCGGGAAAACAAACGTAGACAATGTTGCGGCCGCGTCATCTTCGGACATACCCGCATCTTTCGCGATAACCGGCAGCATCTTGGCACGGTTGGCCTCGTCCGCCCACATCGCGTTGGCTTCAGCGGTTACAGCCAGGAATTTGGAAACCATGTCGCCTTCTTGCGCCACATAGGACGTGGGTGCAGTTGTTGCATCGAACACAAGGATGCCCAACTCGGTTTTTTCAGCACCAGTCAGCAGCACATTGCCGGATTCCAACATGCGGCGCAGAGCACCACCCCAACCACAGGCCATGTCGATGGCGCCCTGGCTCAGCGCGGCTTCGCCTTCGGCCGGAGCCATGTCGACAATTTCCAGGCTATCGAGCGAAACACCAAAGTGCTCCATCTGCTTCAAGAAGCCATAGTGCGCGGCGGTCCCCAGTGGAACGGCGACTTTCTTACCGGCCAATTCGCTTGCACTGTCTTTGTCGATTTCGTGATCGGCACGCACCACGCAGTTGTCGTTGTCCGCATAGGATACAGCAACATCAACAACCTGAAGGTCCTGACCCGCCGAAGCCGCAACCACGAACGGTGGGATGCCCTGGCTGACCGACAACTGAACGTCGCCCGACGCCATCGCCGCGGACATTGCCGTGCCTGTGTCAAAGCTGACCCAGTTGATCTTGGTGCCAAGAGCCTCGTCATACATGCCGGTTTCTTTGGCAAACTGGAACGGCATCGGCCACTCTAGGAAATATGCCACAGTCAGGTCTTCGGCCATCGCAGGTGCAGCACCTGCCAGCATAGCCGCACCAGCTACCGCGCCCATCAGCTTGGATTTGAAAGTCATACGTCGTCTCCCTGTTGCCCGCCGAAATGGCAGGTCGAATATAACGGGCGGTATTCCGCCTCTATGAGTGTTCATGGCGGTACCCCAAGACGTTTTTGGGACCCGCTCGTTGATCCGAGCCGATAATCCTCGAGCAATCAATGCCTTTTCTGAGGCTTCCCCAAAATGAAAGAAGATGAAGTCGGAGCTTTCAAAAAGCAAAAACCGCAAAATTCCGTGATTTTTCAGACAAATATTGATGTTACTGGCAAGCGAAATTTTGATGTGGATTCAACTCTGGACTTACCGCAGCGAAGCTTCTGGCCCTATCCGCGTACCTATTTAATAAAGTCTCTGGAGTCTTGAAGACGGCTCTGATTTCCTCATGAAAGATAGAGTCGATATCTGGCAGAATTTTGAAAGGACATGTCATGGACGGCACGTTCAACGAGAACGATCTTTCGCGCGTGGTCGAAGCGGACCGCGCCCACATCTGGCATCATCTGATCCAGCATAAATCCTTTGAAACCAATGATCCCCGTATCATTGTCGAAGGCAAAGGCATGCGTGTCTGGGACCAAAAAGGCAAAGAACACCTGGATGCTGTTTCGGGCGGTGTCTGGACCGTCAACGTCGGCTACGGCCGCGAATCCATCTGCAAGGCGGTCTACGACCAGTTGATGAAACTGTGCTACTTCGCGAACACCGCTGGTTCGATTCCCGGTGCTATCTTTGCCGAACAGCTGATCGACAAAATGCCTGGCATGAGCCGCGTCTACTACACCAACTCTGGGTCCGAGGCGAACGAGAAGGCCTTTAAGATGGTCCGTCAGATCGCGCACAAGCGCTATGGCGGCAAGAAAACTAAGATCCTGTATCGCGACCGCGACTATCACGGATCGACCCTTGCGACGATGTCGGCAGGTGGTCAGGACGAGCGCAACGCGCAGTATGGCCCGTTTGCACCTGATTTTGTCCGCGTTCCCCACTGCATGGAATACCGCAAGCACGAGCTGGGTCACGAGGACCTGTCGGGCGAGGCATTCGGCAAGGCAGCAGCAGACGCTATCGAAGAAGTGATCCTGCGCGAAGGCCCCGAAACCGTTGGTGCGCTGTGCCTAGAGCCGGTGACTGCAGGCGGCGGCGTTATCGAAGCGCCCGAAGGGTACTGGGAGCGCGTGCAAGAGATCTGCAAAAAGTACGACGTGCTGCTGCACATCGACGAAGTGGTCTGTGGAGTTGGCCGTACCGGCACCTGGTTTGGCTATCAGCAGTATGGGGTCAAGCCTGACTTTGTGACCATGGCAAAAGGTGTCGCCTCGGGCTACGCCGCGATTGCCTGCATGGTCACCACCGAAGAAGTCTTTGACATGTTCAAGGACGACGCAGCTGATCCGATGGGCTACTTCCGCGACATCTCGACCTTTGGTGGTTGCACCGCCGGTCCGGCGGCGGCGATCGAAAACATGCGCATCATCCAGGACGAGAACCTGCTGGGCAACTGTGTCAACATGGGTGACCGCATGCTAGGCAACCTCCAAGAGCTGATGGACAAGCACAAGATCATCGGGGACGTGCGCGGCAAGGGTCTGTTCCTAGGCGCCGAGCTGGTCACTGACCGTGCAAGTAAAGAGCCCGTCGAAGAGAAGCTGGTTCAAGCCGTTGTGGCCGACTGTATGAACCAGGGCGTGATCATCGGTGCGACCAACCGGTCGCTGCCGGGTCGCAACAACACCCTGTGCTTCTCGCCTGCGCTGATTGCAACGGCGAACGACATCGACCAGATCACCGACGCCGTTGACGGCGCCCTGGGTCGGGTTTTTGGCTAACTGACATTTGCACGCCCCTCTCTCCCCGCTTGGGGGTGCAAACTTAAAACCGGCGCGCCCTCCGCGTCGGTTTTTTTGTCTCTCACAAATTGGACTGCCTATCTTTTCAAACTTTGGAACTTCTTCACCCTCCGGTTTTGCGGCACATCGCCTGAAACCCGATTGATTTTTAGGAGCTTCATGATGTGGGCCACCCCTGTCACATTGCACGGCCAACACGCCAACCTTGTCCCATTGGACCCCGTACATGCCGACGACCTGGCTGCGGCGAGCGCTGACGGCGAACTACACCGCCTGTGGTACACTTGGATTCCGGCCCCCGATCAGGTCGGCGAAGAAATCATCCGCCGCCTGTCGCTGCAAGAAGACGGCAGCATGGTGCCTTTTGCGGTTCTCAATGCGTCCGGCCGTGCGGTTGGGATGACCACATACATGAACATTGACCATACCGCGAAACGGTTGGAGATCGGTTCGACCTGGTATGCCCGTTCGGCGCAACGGGGACCGCTCAACACCGAATGCAAGCTGATGCTCTTGCGGCACGCATTTGAATCGCTGGATGCCATCGCGGTTGAGTTCCGCACCCATGCGCTCAATCACCAAAGCCGCCGTGCGATCGAGCGTTTGGGGGCCAAACTGGACGGTGTACTGCGGTCGCATATGGTGATGGCCAACGGGACATTGCGCGATACGGCCGTCTATTCCATCATCGCCGGGGAATGGCCTGCGGTTCAGGTCAATCTGACGTGGCAGCTGGAGAAACCGCGCGAATGAGAGGTGGTCTCGCAGCTGTGACAGCGCGCGGCAGCAGTTTGTGCTATACTGTTCCCATGCGTTGCAGATCGGCCGGGCCGGGCGCAACCATATGTCAGGCCCCTTTTATGCCGCGTTGCGACGCCTCGTGCGTTTCGAGAAGCTGTCGCTTCGATGGGTCGTACATGCCTGAGAGCGCGAAGCGCGGCAAGGTATGTGCGATGCACACCCTTCTTGAAACGCTTTAGGAAGGGGAAAGATATGGCAAAAACAATCGGCAATCCGATCAGCTGGGCCGCCCAGAACCTGGGTGCCACTGGCGATCACATGGGCGAAACGGCCACCCAGCTTGGCAGCGAGAACACTGGTAACCTACCCGAAATCCGCACTTTGAGTACCGACGACATCCGGTACGCCTTGCGCGCAGGCTATAACGATTTTCTGGCCAGCCGAGCCGACGCGATTTTCATTGCGGTGGTCTATCCGCTGGCAGGTCTTGTCCTGTTCGGACTGGGCATGCGCATGGACATGGTTCCGCTTTTGGCCCCGCTCGTCATGGGCTTTGCATTATTGGGGCCTGTGGCTGCCGTCGGCCTATATGAAATCAGCCGCCGCCGGGAATTGGGGCAAGAGGTGCGTTGGCTGGATGCTTTCGGCGTCTTCCGCTCTCCCGCGTTTGGGGCGATCTTGGCCTTGGGTCTGTACCTTACGGCCCTATTCGTGACTTGGATCCTGACCGCACAAAGCATTTACGTCCAGACCCTTGGGCCAGAAGCACCTGTTTCACTGATGGCCTTTCTGACAGAGGTAACCACCACCGCCGCTGGCTGGACCATGATGATCGTGGGCGTCGCAGTTGGGTTCCTGTTCGCTCTGATTGCTTTGGCGATCAGCATTGTGAGTTTTCCGTTGCTGCTGGATCGTCAGGTCGGCGTTCCGGTCGCCGTTGTCACATCCGTCCGGGTTATGCGACAGAATCCACGCGTGGTTCTGACCTGGGGTGCAACCGTCGCGGCCATGCTGGTGATCGGCTCGATCCCGCTGCTTTTGGGATTAATTTTCGTCATGCCCGTTTTGGGACACGCAACATGGCACCTGTATCGCCGAGCCATTGCCTAGATAGGGAATGCGCAGGCCGCTGTCAGGCCTGCGCCAAGATAGCTTAACCGCCGACCTTCATGACGATTTTGCCGATGTGGCCAGAACTTTCCATGCGCGCGTGCGCATCTGCTGCTTGCGCGAAATCAAACTCACTATCCATGACAGGCGCAACAGCGCCAGCATCCAGCAATGGCCAGACGGCTTCGCGCAGATCCTGTGCTATCCGCGCCTTGGCCAGATCGCTTTGCGGGCGCAGAGTACTGCCGGTCAGGGTCAAACGTTTGACCATCATCAAAGCAAAGTTCAGCTCGACCACTGGTCCTTGCAGAAACGCGATCTGCACCAGACGCCCATCCTCGGCCAGACATTTGACGTTGCGCGGGATATAGTCACCGCCCACCATGTCCAGGATCAGGTCGGCACCGCCTTCGGCGCGCATCACCTTGACGAAATCCTCGTCCCGGTAATTGATCGCCTTTTCAGCCCCCAAATCCAGACAGGCCTGGCATTTTTCATCTGATCCAGCCGTGGCGAAGACCCGCGCGCCAAAGGCTTTGGCCAGTTGAATCGCGGTCGTCCCGATACCGCTGGACCCGCCATGAACCAGGAACCGCTCTCCCGCTTTCAAACCGCCGCGGGTGAAAACATTGGACCAGACGGTGAAAAACGTCTCGGGCAGACAAGCCGCCTCTTTCATCCCCATGCCAGCAGGCACCGGCAGGCAATGCGCTGCAGGTGTCGCCACATATTCTGCATAGCCCCCACCGGGTAGCAGCGCACAAACCTGATCACCAATACTCAGCGAATCGACACCATCACCAAGGGCCACAACCTCTCCCGAGCATTCCAGCCCCGGCAGGTCGCTGGCACCCGGGGGCGGATCATAGGCCCCGGCCCGCTGCAGAGCGTCAGGACGGTTGACGCCAGCATAAGCGACCTTGAGCACGACCTGACCGTGGCCGGGTGTCGGCATCGGTCGGTCCGTGAGTTGCAGTACCTCGGGGCCGCCGGGTTTGGTGATTTCGACGGCGCGCATTGTTTCGGTCATCCACGATCTCCTGGATTAGGTTTGTTCGTCATGTCAGGCGATCAGTCGCGCGGTGTCAACGACCCCGGCAAGTCCTTCATTCGACCCGGTGCTTTGATCTGGCTCATCAACCAATTCGGCCCAGCCAACAAAGGTTTGAAAAGCGGGTTCTTGTTGACTTGGGCTTTGAGTTTTTCGAGCTGCATTACGTTCTCGATCCGGCGATCAATGAACTCCCACGTGGCTTGATAGTTGGGCGAATCATCACCCAGCCAGAACAACACGGTCGAGGAATAGACCGCCGATAACGTCGCGCGCTTGGTGTACCAATTCGCATCTTGCGAGGTATCGCCAAGCGTATCCCATATCAGGTCGCAGGTGCCCCAGATCGCCTTGGCCCCGTCTGCGGCATAAGCGGGCAGCGCAAACAGCGTCGTGCCCCGGCGCACCGCTTCTTTGTCATCAGAGGCTTCCAGCCGGAACCGCACGGCAGCCGCAACCTTTTCGCTGAATCGCAACTCGCTCATGTCTTCGGACTGCATCCGCGCGACCATCTGCGCATCTCCACGTGCATGATAAGCCAAAGCCAGATCAACCGCCCCGCGCGGGCAAACAGCGCGTGCCAGAGTCATGTCGATATCCGCATCCGACACCGCAGCGACAAACGTCGCCTCTGTCCAACCGTCAAAGGGAACATGGGTCAGAGCCACGTCCAAAAGGGTTTCACGCAGGTCTTCGTAAGGCATGGTCATGATCAATCTCCGAACTGTTACACACGTACTAGACATAATAGCAGGCCTTTGCTATACGGCCACTTCCTGCAAATCCTTGCAACTCTATCTAGAAAGGTGGTGAAAACCACATGCAGGTTAGTGTTCGTGACAACAATGTCGATCAGGCGCTTCGTGCCCTGAAGAAAAAGCTGCAGCGTGAAGGCGTCTTCCGCGAAATGAAGCTCAAGCAACATTTCGAGAAACCGTCCGAGAAAAAAGCGCGCGAGAAGGCTGAAGCGATCCGTCGTGCCCGTAAACTGGCGCGTAAGAAAGCACAGCGTGAAGGTTTGCTCTAAGCAAGTCAGCGGCTCTTTACAGACGCTATTTGACGACCCCCGAGGCATCGCCCGGGGGTTTGTCGTTTCTAGAGCGGTGTTAATCTTTAAAGTCCGAACACCCGCTTGGCATTGCCTGCCAGAAACATATCTTGCCGGGTCGGATCCAATCCCAAACTGTCCAATCCTTTGAGCGCCTTTTCGGGTGGCATCATCGGATAGGTGCTACCAAACAGCACCTTGCCCGCGCCATGCCCGTTGAGGAACCGCACCAGTTCTGGCGGATACCGTTCCGCTGTGTAGGCTGAGGTATCGATGTAGACGTTTTCATGTTTGGTCGCGACCGCCACCGCCTCTTCGGTCCAGGGGTAACCAATGTGTCCGCCAACGATAGTTAGCTCAGGGAAATCCAAAGCCACTTGATCCAGATACAGCGGCCGCCCGACTTCGGACGGCATCAGCGGGCCGGTGTGACCGATTTGGGTGCAGAACGGCACGCCTAGATCGACACAAGCGGCATAGACCGGATAGAACCGGCGATCTGTCGGTGGTACCTCCCACAGCCAGGGAAGAACCCGTATCGCCTTGAACTCCAGCTCGGTTACGCAGCGCCGGACCTCGCGAACCGCCTCCATCGGGCGGGCAAGGTTGACCGAGCCAACTCCGATCAACCGATCAGGTGCTTGAGCCACAAATCCAGCAACCTCATCGTTTGAAATCATCGTGTTGCGCGGTGCCTCCCACGCGCTGATCAACATCCGGCCAACCCCTGCCTGATCCATCAAGCCAACCGTGGTTGCCACCGGCAGCTCCTCGGTCGGGGTTGGGGTCTTGGTCCAACGTCGCAGCGAATCGAACATTGGATCTTGGGAATGTCTGAGCGTAGGGTGCTGGCCCCAGGCGTCGATAATTTCACTCACCGGTGATCTCCTGATGACAAAACGGAATCTGAGTCCTGCTCTAGAGTGTAACTCTAACCAATGGTCACGCGGAACGGGCTGACGAAAACGCCATACTCGCCAAGACCCTCGCCGCTTGGCGCTTACTGCTGATCGAGGCCGGTGCCTTACGCCCAATGTTCGAGATGATGATTTTTGCACAGCCAATAGGCCCGGCGCAGGTCTTTTGTCGGGCGTGGCTATCTGGTCGAAACACAGACGACCCGCGCGATCATGCGCGGGCGTTTATCGACAATGCTTGCAGGGCTTTGCTCCTAATTGCGGATCAATAAATCTTTGGTACGTAGAGTTCATCTGGAAGGAACTGGCGTTCGTATTCGGGGTTGTACTTGCGATCCGGCAAATTGACCTTTTCGCTTGGTACATCCTCGTATGGAACCTGAGTCAAAAGATGTTCGATACAGTTAAGTCGCTCGCGCTTCTTGTCGTTACCCTCAACAATATACCAAGGCGCCTCAGGAATGTTTGTTCGCTCAAACATCTCTTCTTTCGCTTTGGTGTATTGCTCCCACCGGACTCGACTTTCCAGATCCATGGGGGATAGTTTCCACTGTTTCATTGGATCGTGAATGCGCATGAGAAATCGCAACTGCTGCTCTTCGTCAGTGATCGAAAACCAGTATTTCAGCAGGATGACCCCTGAGCGCACTAGCATCCGCTCGAACTCGGGCACGTCGCGGAAAAACGCTTCGACCTCTTCGTCGGTGGCAAAACCCATGACCCGTTCCACTCCGGCGCGGTTGTACCACGACCGGTCGAACAACACGATTTCACCGCCTGCAGGCAGATGCGGCACGTAGCGCTGGAAATACCACTGACTCTGCTCCCGGCGCGAAGGAGCAGGCAGAGCAACAACGCGCGCAACCCGCGGGTTCAGCCGTTGGGTGATCCGCTTGATCACCCCACCCTTACCGGCCGAGTCGCGCCCTTCCATCAAGATCACAACTTTTTGGCCAGTGTGCTGCACCCAATCCTGAAGCTTTATCAACTCGGCTTGCAGACGCAGTAGATTGCGGAAATACACCTTGCGATCAAGCATCTCGGGATGTTGCGCACGATAAATCTTGCGGATTTCCATCGATAGCATCGGTTCGCTGAATTCGATCTCGAAATCCTCGTCCAGCGTGTCCTCCAGCTCGGCTTCCAACCAGTCCATTGCAGATGTGTTAGATTCCTCGGTCACGGGCTGGTTCCTTCCTTCAATTCAACACACACCCAATACGGGGATCAGGTAACGCTTTGGTGTCGGCCTTCAATACGGTGGCCTTTGCACTCATGCCCAACAAACGGAATACCGCAGGCTTGAGACACGACATGATGATATGGCTGGCAGATCAACACAACCGCAATATGCTTGCGAGCAAATGCTTGCCAATGCCTTGATTTTGATCAACGTGTGGGCCGCAGAACTGAGAAATTCACAGGAAACAGTATGCCCTATCTGTTGTCCAACCTGGCCGATCTTTGGCCGTGGCTGATCCTGATGGCTGCACTCGGCAGCGGTTGGGCCGGGTTTGCGCGTTCGGCTTTTGCCTTGCTTGCCGTCTGGGCCTGTATCGCTGTTTATGTTGGCATTCTGTCCATCACAGCCCTGATCGCAACTGCCCTGGGGCTGGCGTTGGCGGCATGGCTGCGGGATGCCTCTGGACTTTTGGCCATTGTAGGTTGGACTGCCCTGATGGTGTGGTCGGTGGCCATGGGCGCACATTTATTACCCGGCTTCAACAATCCCATCGCTCTGGACAACGTTATGGCAGGTCCAGGCAGTCGTCCCTTCACCATGCATTTGAACGCCGACAAACCACTGGTGTTCTTTGCGCTTCTGTTGGCCTGGCGCCCTCTGTTAATCTCTGATCGCCCTCTCAGGCTCACTCCTTTGCTACTCTCATCGGCTCTGGCCCTTGCGCTTTTCCTCATTGCCATTGCCGCTGACGCCTTGGCGCTGGAAGTGGGCCTGCCTGAGTGGGCACTGCTCTTTGCGCTGGCCAATCTGCTAATGACTTGCCTGACAGAAGAGGCGTTTTTTCGTGGCTTCCTACAAAAAGCGCTCACTGCGCGTATCGGGATGACAGGCGGTATTGTCGCTGCCAGCCTTTTGTTCGGGATGGTTCATTTTCCAGGCGGACCTGCGGTGGTGGTCTTTGCCACCTTGCTCGGGGCAGCGTGTGGATTGGGCCAATGGTATGGGGGGCGGCTGCGCTATGCTGTGTGGATCCACTTCGGCTTTAACATGCTTCATCTGCTGTTTTTCACCTACCCCGGCCCGACCTAAACCGGTAGGGCTGTTGTCTTGAACACGGTACGTAAGGCAAACGAGCTCTGCATTTGCGCCACCCCAGGAAGCCGCGCCAGATGTTGGCGGTGAATGCGTGCAAAATCCTCGGTATTTTCAGCGACCACCTTTAAGATGTAATCCGCTGTTCCGGCCATCAGGTGACACTCCAGAACATCCGGAATGCGACCAACGGCCTTTTCGAACGCATCCAGGACTTCATCCGCCTGCCCCTGCAAGGTGATCTCGACAAAAACCGTCGTCGGCACGCCGAGCTTTCGCGGATCGAGCAGTGCAACATAATCGCGAATGTAGCCATCCGCCTCAAGCCGCTGCACCCGCCGGTGGCAGGCGGACGGGGACAGATTGGCCTTTTCCGACAGTTCTGCGTTGGACATTCGCCCCTTGAGTTGCAGCGCCCTGAGAATCCGTCGATCTGTTGCGTCCAAGGCCATTCGCGCACATCCTTTGCATCATTTAGCTATCTTGCGCGACATTATCCCGAAAATACCGCAGTATACGAGGGGGGTTTCAGAAAAATTGCGGCCAACATCTGCACATAATTTGGGCAGATTGTGAACGGAGGAAGCACAATGAAAATCGGGTGCCCCACAGAAATCAAACCCCAGGAATTCCGCGTTGGCATTACGCCGGATGCCGCCCGCGAGGCGGTCAACCACGGCCACGCAGTGATCATCCAGAAAGGCGCGGGCGCAGGTGCCGGCTTCACCGACGAGGACTATGTCTCGGCTGGTGCGGCCGTCATCGACACGGCAGAAGAGATCTTTGCCACCGCCGACATGATCGTGAAGGTCAAAGAACCCCAAGCTGGTGAGCGCAAGATGCTGCGCGAAGGGCAGCTGCTTTTCACTTATCTGCATCTGGCCCCTGATCCGGATCAGACACATGATTTGATCGAATCCGGCTGTACCGCCATCGCTTATGAGACTGTAACCGACGACCGAGGCGGCTTGCCCCTGCTGGCACCAATGTCCGAGGTTGCCGGTCGTCTGGCACCCCAAGTTGGCGCATGGACCCTGCAAAAAGCCAACGGTGGCCGCGGCGTTTTGATGGGTGGCGTACCCGGTGTGGCCCCGGCCAAGGTTGTGGTCATCGGCGGCGGTGTCGTGGGCACCCACGCGGCCAAGATTGCCGCAGGCATGGGCGCGGATGTCACCGTTTTGGACCGCTCTCTGAACCGTCTGAAATACCTCGACGACGTCTTTGGCCGTGACTTCAAAAACCAGTACTCCACTGCTGGCGCCACTGCCGAGTTGGTGCGCGAGGCCGACATGGTGATCGGCGCGGTCCTGATCCCCGGTGCCGAAGCCCCCAAACTGGTGTCGCGCGCTCAGCTGAGCGAGATGAAGCCGGGTGCGGCTCTTGTCGACGTCGCAATCGATCAGGGCGGTTGTTTCGAGACCTCCAGGGCAACCACTCATGCTGACCCGATTTATGAGGTCGATGGCGTCTTGCACTACTGCGTGGCCAATATGCCTGGCGCTGTGGCTCGTACCTCGACCCAAGCATTGGGTAACGCAACATTGCCCTTCATGCTGAACCTGGCCAACAAAGGTTGGAAACAGGCCTGTGCCGACGATCCGCACCTGCTGAACGGCCTGAACGTGCATGCTGGTCAACTGACATACTATGCGGTTGGCAAGGCCTTGGGTATCGACGTCGTGTCACCGCAACTGGTGATCAAGTAGGTTCAAGTTACTCCAAAACAGACCCCGGCCATCGTGCCGGGGTTTCTTGGGAGTTGCACCTAGTGCAGTACTAGATCCAAGTTCTATGCCATCAGAGACGGTTTGGCACCGAGGCCGAAACTCAATCTTCCATTCCTGACGGAAGGTCCGATATCAGTTCATTCTGATACCCAAACAGCGCTGGCAGCCCCCCAGTGTGCAACATGACAACTTTTTGCCCTTGGTCAATTTCTCCAACAGCAACCAAGTGCAACAATCCCGCGAATGTTTTTGCGGAATAGACCGGATCAAGGAATACCCCTTCGGTCCGAACCATCTTTTTCAATGCACTGTGCGTGTTGGCGCCCAATTGGCCGTATCCCGGAGGAAGCGCCTCGTCCAGAACCCTAATCTTGTCCAACAAGGGCGCAGCTTCAATATTCAGCAGATCAGCCAGTTTCTGAAGCACAATCCGCATTCGAGCGATTTGCTTGTTACTGTCTCTTCGCACGCACACTCCGAAAACGGAAGAAGCCCCGCCCTCCAGCGCTAGTCCGGTCAGTAATCCGGCATGCGTTGCGCCGCTGCCTGAAGGGACAACGACCGCATCAAAGTCCGGCATCTGGCGCTGTAGCTCCAGCCCGGCTGAGACATAACCCAACGCACCAAGGGGCGGGTGGTGTAGCCCAAGGTGAATGACATATGGCTTACGGCCTTGAACCTTAAGTTCCTCTGCACGTGCGTGCAAAGCTGCGTCTGCACCACTCTCATCCTCTCTTTCAGGATAGCTCATATGTTCGGCGCCCAGAAGTTTGGCCAACAGCACATTGCCTGAGGTGTAATAGTCCGGCCCCATATCAGGTACACGCTCTTCCAGTTGCAGCACCGATTGCATGCCCAAGCGTGCCGCCGCCGCTGCGGCAGATCGCACATAGTTGGATTGAACGGCACCGGTGATCAGAATCGTATCTGCACCCTTCTGAACGGCATCCCCGATGTAAAACTCAAGCTGGCGCGTCTTGTTACCGCCAAACCCAAGCCCGGTCAGGTCGTCGCGTTTAAGCCAAAGGTCGATGCCAAGCTCCTTGGACATTCTGTCTAACCGTTCAACCGGAGTTGGCCCCGACATCAGTATGGCGCGAGGGAATCTAGCCAGAATGTCATCCTGTGTCATCTTCTGCCTTTCGAGACTATGTCAGTGTGTATGCACGGTGAAAGAGAACGCAGCAGGCGATCAAAGACACCATCCGGATGGCTCGGGTGGTCAGTGACTGTGGCAACCTTGGACCAAGAACACGGCCTGCCAGACTACCTGTCAGGGTCACGGCGACGAACCCTATCAGCAATGATCCGAACAGTAGGACTTGCGTCTCTTTCAGGCTGTGCAACACAAATGCGACACCATATGCCACCAAAACAATCGCCTCGTTCATTAAAGGATAGACAACAAGACCCGCCACCACCCCAACGAGGCATCCAACAATTACAATCGGAATAGTCTGGGAATTAGCCCGCACAACATGCCGATCCGTGGCCACCGCTGAAACTATGGTGTTGAGCAATAGCAAAACGGGAATGGCTGTTGAGGTTACAACAAGGATCATCATCGGTGGGCCCGCGATGATGCTGAACCCGATGCCAACCCCAACTTGCAATGTCGCGCCCAGACAAATTGCGACCATCAGGATAGAGAATTCAACAGACACACAAAGCTCCTAAAGGCGAATTTCATCTTTTACACATTGAACGATCCAGAATTTGGTCCCTGGTTCCATGGCCGTTTGCAAAGAGGAATGCGACTCTACCTCCCGCTTTTGTCACTTCGACCATGGCATGATCCCAGTGTACGCCCCCCGCGTCCCAACCAAATGCGCCATTTGCGCCAACGTCGTCAGATCAAAAATCGGCAGGTTCAGTTCTTCCTGAAGTCGCGCGGCATAGGGTGGCAAGTCTGTGCATTCCAGAACCACAGATCGAATATCAGGTGCCTTTTGTCTGAGACGGCGGGCCGCCTCGAGCACCTCGAGCTCAATCAGATCCGTGTCCATGCGGGTCCGAGTGTTGCGCAATATGACTTCGGCGAACTCCTGCGTGTCTTCGAGACCCTGCACCGCAACCGGTATGCCTGCCGCGCCTACACCTTCAAAATGGCGCGGCGTCAAGGCCGATGCATCGGCGGACAATACGCCCACAGGTGCAGAAGCTCCGGTCATGTGAAATGCCAATGGCACTTGGATCAGGCTCGAAGCAAAAACCGGCACCGACACGGCCGCCGCCAGTTCCCTTTGGAACAGCGCCAGGAACCCGCAACTGCCGGTGATAGCACGCACACCTTCCGCTTCGAGCCGCTGTGCGCCCTTGATGAACGGGTCCAAAAGTTCGGGCGTTGCGTTGTTCAACAAGGTTGGGACGGTGATCCCGTCGATCATCTCATACAGCACCGGAAATGGCAGGCCTGAGGGGTTTTTGATGTGCCCCGGTGGTTTCGGGAAATAGCTTTCAAGGCATAGAACACCTATCGAGCCTCCGCAGATGTTTTGACCACCCTCGTAAATCGGCATTGCAAGCACATCCTTTCGGTTCAAGAAGTTGGGAACATTGGCTAGAACCGGGTCACCGCAAACGGGGCCAGATCCACGTTGGGGTTTCGGCCTGACATCAGGTCGGCAACAAGCTCACCGGTCTTGGGCGCCATCATCAGGCCGTAATGGGAATGACCAAAAGCCGTAAACAGACCGTCCAACCCTTTGACCCGCCCAAGTGCGGGCAAGCTGTCGGGGAAGGACGGGCGCCGTCCCATCCAGAATTTAGATCGGCCAGTGTCCAGATCCGGCAACATATCCTTGGCCTGCGCAGTCAGAATCTTTTCCTTACGCGGGTCAGCGGGGGCATCGATGCTGCCAAACTCGGCCGTGCCGGCAACACGCAAACCGCCCTGCATCGAACTGGCAACAACCTTGGCGTCCACATCCATGACCGAGTTATTCAGGCTCACATCAGGAGTTTGAAATTCGACATGATACCCCCTCTCCGCCACAAGCGGTACGCGCAGGCCCAGGGGTTTCAGCAAATCCGCGGACCAGACACCCGCGGACAGGATCACCTGACGGGCGCGCAGTGGTCCTTTAGTGGTGATCAACTGCCATCCGCTGCCCGTCGCGCGGGCCAATCCAGTTACTTCGGTGCGCAAGATCTCAGCGCCCTGCGCACGCGCCTTGTCTGCAAGAACCGCCCCCATGCGACCTGGCGATGTCACGCGCGCCTGCCCTTTTATCACAACCGCTGCCTTGAATTCATTGCTCAGCGCGGGTTCGATCTGGCGTAGTTCAGCCCCGTTTACTCGCTGCAGATCGCCCCCCTTTTCGCGGCGGATCCGATAATCCAGCCCCTCAAGGTTGGCCTGCTCAGGATTGCGAAAGGCATGCAGATAGTAGCTGTCAGTGATTAACTCCTCTTGCCCTGTACCCTGCAAATGCCGGCGATAGAGGTCGATAGACGGGCGGCACAACAGTTCCATCGCGCCCGACGCCTGACGCAGCGAAGCCTCATTTGCCTTACCCAGGAACTGCAAACCCCAGGGGATCATTCTGGGCCAGAACGCCGTTCGAACCGACAAAGCGCTGTTCTGATCGAGCAGCATCTGGGGCAACCGCTTCCAGATGCCTGGAACCGCTTGCGGGATGATCGACCAAGGAGAGACGACACCCGCGTTCCCGAATGAGGTCTCTTGCCCCGGTTCGCCCCGGTCGATCAGCCGAACTTGCACCCCGCGCTCTTGCAGCGAAAGGGCGCAACAAATGCCGACGATTCCTGCGCCGATAATGGTCACTTGCTCTGTCATCGGGTCAGGCCAACGATTGACTGCGGTTGCGGGCGATCAGTTGGGTGACAATAACCGGAGAGGCCACTGCCAGCGCGATAAGATCAGCTGTCAAACTGGGCGCCACAAAGATGATGCCCGAGATCGCCACCAGAATCCGCGCCATCACGTTCATTGGTTGCAACCAATAGCCTACGACCGCAGCCGACAGGGCAATGACCCCTGCGATACAGCTGGACGCAGTATACGTGAACTCCCACAGGTCAAATCCGGTTGACGACACAAATAGCAGGACCGGAGCATAAACAAAGGCCATAGGCGCGACCACTTTGCCCAGGCCAAGGGTAAAGGCGGACAGACCTGTGCGGAACGGGTTTGAGTTTGCGATGGCTGCCGCCGCGTAAGCTGAGGTGCAAACAGGCGGTGTAATCTCGGACACCACGCCATAATAAAGCACGAACAGGTGGCTCGCGATCGGGGGCACGCCCAACTGCGCCAATGCAGGCTGCGCGACCGAGACCAGCATAATGTACAGCGCCGTGGTCGGGATGCCCGCCCCCATCAGGATGCACACAACCGCGATGAACACCAACGAGATGAAGAGTTGCAAATCCTCCATCGTAAAGAACTGGAAACTGCCAAAAGAGATCATGTTGTAGAGATCAGCCGCCAGATTTCCCGCGCCCTGGGTCACCATGAAACCGATGCGGAAACCAATGCCGGTCGTATTGATCACTCCGACGACGATACCCACTGCAGCCGCAGCTGCCCCCACGGCCAACGAGTACTTCACGCCAAGCTCAATCGCTTGCAACATTTCTGGCACTTCGATCCGATTTTGTGGGTTGAACGTCGCGATCACAGTCAGGATCGACAGGATTGCCGTCATGGTCAGGTCAAACCCACCGTCCGAAAACTTCCACAGCACAAAGGCCAAGAAAGCCGCGGCATAGACCAAGGTCGGCGGCCGTTTGACACGCGACATTCCTGTGATCACCGCCAACGAAATGCCGCAGAAGGCGGACATAAAGGGCGTGTATCCGGTGAATAGCACCACCAACAGGCCAATTAACGGCACAATGTTGGCCCACCCTTCAGACCAGACGGCCTTGAAGTGCGGCAATTGCTCTTTGGTCAGGCCTTGCAGGTTTAGCTTGCGTGCCATCAGGTGCACGACTGTAAAAACACCCACATAGTGCAGCAGCGCCGGAAAAATCGCAGCGATCACGATGGTGGTGTACGGGACTTCAAGGAACTCGGCCATGATAAAGGCCGCAGCCCCCATGATCGGCGGCGTGATTTGACCGCCCGCCGAGGACGCGGCCTCGACCCCGCCAGCGAAATGACCCGGATAGCCAAGGCGTTTCATATTCGGGATGGTCAATGCCCCGGTCGAAACGGTGTTGGCCACTGACGAGCCTGAGATGGTGCCGAAAAACGCGGATGACACAACCGAAACCTTGGCCGGACCACCGGTATAGCGCCCGGCCAGAATGGTGGCGTTGTCGATAAAAAGCTGCCCCAGTCCCGTGCGCTGTGCGATCACGCCGAACAACACAAAGTGGAACACGATAGTCGAAACGACCCAAAGCGTGACGCCATAGATACCTTCCTGCGGGAAATACATCGAAGACACAAAGGTTTTGAAATTCACGCCAGGATGCTGCAGCAAACCCGGGAAATATGGTCCCAACAGGGCGTAAGAAATAAAGACACAGATGATCAGGGGCAAAACCCAACCCAACGTGCGCCGCGCGATGTCCAGAACCAGCAGGATGATGATCACCCCAAGCACCACATCGTACGTGTTGGGATTCCCCATGCGGAACGTCTGTTCCTCTATCCCAAAAAATGCAATTCCACGCCAAGCGAACCCGACATAAAGCGCTGCAACGATACCGAGCGTCATGAAGACCAGATCATATAGGGGGATGTTACCGATACGGAAACGGCTGACTTTCAAGGCATACAAGCTTTTGAGGCTGACAACCGGGATCGTGGCATAGACCAGGATGAACAGCAGGGCCAGATAGATGCCCATGTGCCAATGGTCAGCAGGAAGACCGAAACCAGCAGTGAAGAATTCGTAGAACGCAAAGATCAGGGCGACGACTCGCAAAAACATGCCGGTGGTTGGTGTGACCTGACGGACTGCGGCCCCTTCGTCGAACTGTTCTTCGATGGCAGCCAGTTCCTCGGCCGTAAGTGTATGGTCATCCAAATTCTGGGTCTCGGACATGATGGCCCCCTGATGTCACATAAGTCTAAGGTCCGGTGCCCCGTTCTGGGGCACCGGACGTTGATTTGCAGTAAGTTGCGATTACTTCAGCAGCCCGGCTTCTTTATAGAACTTCTCGGCACCCGGATGCAGCGGCACACCCAGGGCTTCGACGCCGTCAAGCGCAGTTTCCGCCGTGATCTGTTTGCCCTTGGCATGGCCATTGTCCAGCAGCTTGCGAGTGTTGTCGTTCCACATCGCCTTGGTCAGTTGATAGACTAAATCTTCGGACAGGTCCGAAGACACAACCAGCATGGCGCTGACCGCAGGGGTCTTGGTCTCTGCATCTATCCCCTCATAGACGCCGCCGGGAATGGCCGAAGGAATGTAGGCCGGAATGATCTCGTTGATCTTGGCCAGATCGTCATCGCTGAAAGAGTGCAGGTTCATGCCCTTGGTCGACGACAGTTGCACCATAGCGGCAACAGGCCAGCCTGCGGCGTAAAAATAGGCGTCCAGTTGACCGTCGGCCAAGCGTTCCGCGCTCTGGCTGTTGTTCAACTCGGCTTCGTCCATGTTGTCACGGTTGACGCCCCAGGCGTCCAGCATTTGCAACACCGCCACTTGGGTCCCCGAACCGGCCTGCGCAATGCCGACACGTTTGCCTTCGAGATCGCTTAGGTCGCTGATGGTTTGACCTTCGGGCAGCACCAGATGCAGGTCTTCGGGGAACAGGTTGGCGACGATGCGCAGCTTGGGGTGCGGTTTGCCGTCAAACTTACCCTCGCCCAGATACATCGAACGGGTGACGTCCGCTGCGGCCAGCCCGGCCTCCAGCTCGCCATTCTGCACGGCGGCATTGTTGAAGACCGACGCAGTTGTGGACTGAGCGATTGCAATCAAGCCAGGAACACCGCATTGGCCACCCTGGTCGCAGGCACGCGAGCCTGGAGGGGCCGAAATACCGTTTGCGATGGTCCCACCGATAGGAAAGTAAGTTCCGCCAGCACCACCTGTGCCGATGCGGAAAAAGGTTGGGTCCTGTGCCAGAGCGGGGGCAGCCAAAGCACCTGCCAACGCAAGGCCAGCCAGGCTTTTCACAAGTTTCATCTTCGTCTCCCTTGTTGGATCGTTGGATTCGGTTCCGCCGAATTTTCGATCCTTCAAGCCTAGAGGGAATTTGCATTAATACAAATTTGTTATATTTCACAAAACTAAAGTTTACCTTATACATTCGATATGAACCTAACGCAGCTCACGGTATTTCGCGAAGTGATGGAAACTGGCTCCATCTCTCAAACCGCCAAGAAACTGAACCGCACACAGCCCGCGATCAGCTTGGCTTTGAAGAACCTTGAAAAAACACTTGGGTTAACCCTCTTCGAACGCAAGGGACGCAGGCTAGTTCCTGTCCCCGAGGCTCATTATCTGTTGGCTGAATCGTCCGAAGTTTTGGATCGGCTTGCAACGATTTCGCGCACGATGGACGGGCTAATCAAGGGCAGCTCTGGCAGTTTGAACATCGCGACGATGCCAGGGCCCTCGGCCTTTCTATTCCCTCACTTCATAAGCGCGTGGGTTGGCGGAAATCCCGACATCCGAACAACGTTATCCACCCGCAGCTCGCCTCAGATAATGGAGCTTGCGGGGAGCCAAACCATTGATTTCGGCTTTGCCGATTTTGAGCATTCGACTGGAAAAGAGCCTCAGTACTCAGCAGACATTGTTAGGGCAGATTGTTTTTGTGCGGTGGATTGCGATCATCCGCTCGCGTCAAGCGGCAGCATCTCGATCTCTGACCTTGATGGAGCTCCGATGGGCGGCATGCATGCCAACCACCCATTTCAGCGAAGAATCCGACAGGAATTTCAGGACGTAACCGCCAATTACAACCCGACGGTGACCTGTCAGTACTTTCTCCCCCTCATACCGTTTGTCAGCTCGGGACAGTGCTGTTCGATCGTGGATCCGCTGACCGTGTGCACCGAACGGGCGCTCAACCTGTCAAACGGCAGGGTCATCTTCCTGCCGTTCAAAAACCCGCTCCGGTATGAGTATGCGATCCTTCAACCCAAACACCGACCGCCGTCTCAATTGGCGTTGAAAATCAAGGCTGGCTGGAAAGCCGAAGTGTTAAGAATGCTGGAAGAGGTAAAGGCCAACCCCAGTGCAGAGTGAACTGCGCTGGCACAATAGTTGGAAAGGCGAAGCCCGCAATCATCGGGATGGAACAAGCACACACCGCATGGTGACAGTGGATCGAAGTGTCGCGCAGCTGGCAGATGCGCGACGATGAGCTGTCGCCGATTTTCTAAACGGTGTGCCTAGGGGAATAGCGACGTTATCCGGCCAAGAAAGTCAGAACCTCTCAGGCCGTCTCCAGGTCCTCTGCAGTCGCATAGGAGCCATCTTCGCGATGCACTTCGTTCCCGGTCACTGGCGGGTTGAAGCAACACGCCATGACCAGTTCTTCTTCGGCACGCAGGATGTGGCGGTCATGCTTGTCCAGCGCATACATCACGCCCGGCTTGATGTAGTGTGTTTCACCGGTCGCGACGTCGGTGATCGAACCTGTGCCTTGCATGCAATAGACGCTCTCGAAATGGTTCTTGTATTCGAACGTGTGTTCCGAACCTGCGTCAAGAAAGGTGATGTGGAAAGAAAACCCCATTCCGTCATCCGCCAGCAGCATACGAACGCTGCTCCATTGTGCATCTGACACGACGCGGTCGCGCTCTTTCTCAACGATCTCGTTAAAATCTCGTACAATCATGCCTTACTCCGCCGCAAATTTGCTTGAATCGGTGACCCGGCGAATGGCGTTTCGCAGGATGTTGAGACCTCTCTGAAGGGTCTCTTCATCCGTGGTCAGTGGGGCCAAGATCTTGACCACCTGATCCTCATTCCCTGAGGTTTCGATGATCAACCCGTCCCGGAAAGCCCGGGCGCAGATCTCGGCGGCTAGATCGCCTGACCCCACATCCAGCCCCTGCATCATGCCACGCCCCTTGAGCTTGGACCCCGGCAGCAGCTCGGCCATCTCCTCCAACGCTGCAGTCATTTGCCGCGCTTTGGCGGCGACGTCTTTCTGAAAGCGATCATCGGCCCAGAATTTTGTTACCGCCACGCGTGCCGTGACAAAGGCGTGAGTGTTGCCGCGGAACGTGCCATTGTGTTCGGCTGGACCAAAGATGTCATGCTCTGGACGAACCAGCAGCAACGCCATCGGCAGGCCAAAGCCTGAAACGGATTTTGCCAGCGTGACAATGTCCGGGGTTACGCCCATATCATCAAATGAGAAGAAACCGCCGGTCCGACCGCACCCCGCCTGAATGTCATCAACGATCAGAAGCGCGCCATGTTCTTTGGCAAGCTTAGCAATGCGACGAATCCATTCGGGGCTGGCAACATTCAACCCGCCTTCACCCTGCACCGTCTCCAGAAGGATCGCCGCCGGAGCATCAAGCCCAGACGAGCGGTCATTGAGCATCGCTTCGAGGAAATCGGCGGTGTCGGTGTCGCCAGGGAAATAGCCATCATAAGGCATCCGGGTCACGCCGTTTAGTGTGGTGCCTGCACCACCGCGGTGATAGCTGTTGCCGGTCGCCGAAAGCGCCCCTAGCGTTACGCCGTGAAACCCGTTGGTGAAGGCAAGCACATTGTCGCGCCCGGTTACCTTACGCGCAAGTTTCAGCGCCGCCTCAACCGCATTTGCCCCCGTTGGGCCGGTAAACATCACCTTGTGATCCATCTTGCGCGGCTGAAGGATGAAACGGTCGAACGCGGTTAGAAACTCGGCTTTGGCATCGGTGTGCAGATCCAGCCCATGGGCCAGCCCGTCAGACTCAAGATGAGCAATCAAAGCTCGCTTCATGTCCGGGTCATTGTGGCCATAGTTCAGCGAGGAACACCCGGCAAGGAAATCAATGTATCGTGTGCCACTGGTGGCGATCAGTTCGGATCCGCTGGCCGAGGTGAAAACGGCATCAAAGCTCCGGCAATAACTGCGCGCCTCGGATTCGCGGCGTGAAAAAATGGCAATGTCGGACGGGTTCGTAAGCATACGACCTCTCTCGGGTTCTGGCGGTTGAAAAAGTAACAGGCTGCTCAGCAGTGGGGGGCGCATGACTTAGGCGGCCAGCCGCGCCCGATTGGCCAATGGAATCGTGACCATGTGCTCGGTCTTGTGACGCTCCTGAAAATGCAGCGACTGCGTGTAATAGGGCGTGACGTCCAATTCAGTTTCCTGACGGCGTGCAAATTTGCGGAACAGAGACCAAGAGGCCTCATTGTCAGCGGTAATGGTCGTTTGCACTCGGGTCACGTCTTTGCACTGCGGGCGGTTCAGGATTGTTTGCAGCATCAAACCACCCAGCCCCTGTCCGCGCGCGATATCCGAAACCGCGACCTGCCAGACAAACAACGTATCGGGTTCGTTGGGCATGACATAAGCGGATATCCAACCCGCAATCTCGCCCTGCATCTCGGCCAGAACGCAAGTGTCGGCAAAGTGATCGCATTGCAGCAGGTTGCAGTACATGGAGTTTTCATCGAGCGGACGGCAAGCCCGGACCAATTTCCAGATATCTGCGCCATCTTTGGCGATGGGCTTGCGCAGAGTTGGTAGATCAGCGCGCATTGGGTGAGCGGGGTGTTGCATTGCGGGCTCCTTTCGCTTCGGATATCGAAGTAACATGGCAGATCCAAAAGCTCAACAGCCGAAGCAATATTGCCGGAATGCTCGAGATTTCATTGATTTTTTAGGCAAAATTCAGACACCCCGGTGAGGAAAAAGCTTTGACTTGCCAATTAAGTTTGAATTTGCACCTCAAAGATGAACAAAGTATATTTCGTCAATCAAACCAATGGAGGCGATTTGGATCGTATCGACAGCAGCTTGATTGCCCTAAGGCGGATTGTGCGCGCGACAGAACTGTTCGGCCGTGAAATTCGCCAGTCAACGGGCGTCACTCCCACCCAGTTTCGCGTCCTGCAAATTGTCTCGGAACAAGGATACGCCACAGCCAAGGCCATTTCGGTCAGAATGCGCGTCTCTCAGGGTACAGTGACCTCTCTGGTCGACAAATTGGTCCGTGACGGGTTGGCAGTGCGCGAAAAATCAACTCAGGACCGGCGCCAGATAAACATTTTGCTGACCGGCGATGGCCGCACGGTCCTCCAGGAAGCGCCGGATCCACTGCAACAACGTTTCGTGCGCAAGTTTGCCGCCATGGAAGACTGGGAGCAGGCCATGCTCGTCGCCAGTCTTGAACGTGTGGCCACCATGCTAGATGCAGAGGACATGGACGCGTCCCCGGTCTTGGACACGGGCGAAATCAGGCCTACCGAATAAGTGTTCCGCAATGGCGCTTTTTTGCCCCTAGGATGTCGCATGTCAGAAAAGACTGGTAGCGTGAGGCGGACTTGAACCGCCGACCCCAGCATTATGAGTGCTGTGCTCTAACCAACTGAGCTATCACGCCGTATCCAGTGCGAGGTGCAGTACCCAAGGCTTGGGCCGGTGTCAAACGGATTCCTGACGATCCGGCCCAAAAATTTGCAGGCTTCAGCCCTTTTTCTGTATCTCGACTGCGTGGGGGTACGGGATCGAAATTCCCTTGGCGTCGAACGCCTCTTTCACCGCTTTGGTCAGCTGAAATTTCAGCTCCCAATAGTCCGCCGCGTTGCACCAGATCCGTGCCGTCAAATCGACGGAGCTGTCACCAAGATTGGTGACACGCACCCATGGTGCAGGATCGGACAGAACACGCTCGTCTGCCACGGCCACTTCTTCGATGATCTGTATCGCGGTGTCGGCGCTGTCACCATAATCAATTCCGAAAACCAGATCGACCCGACGGGTGTCATGGGCAGAATAGTTGGTAATGACCGAACCCCAGGCCTGACCATTGGGCACGATGATTTGCACGTTGTCGGGTGTCACAAGCTCCGTCACAAAAAGGTTCAAATCCTTTACCGTGCCCGCAGTGCCACCAATATCCACATATTGACCCAGCTTGTAGGGGCGAAACACCACCAACATCACGCCAGCCGCCAGATCGCTGAGTGTCCCCTGCAGCGCCAGACCAATGGCCAGCGAGGCCGCGCCCAGTATGGCGACGATGCTTGTCGCCTGGATACCAAAGATACCAAGGACAGCCACCAGGACAATCGCCAGGATGACCCATTTGACCATGCTGGCCATGAAATTACCCAACGTGGGGTCGATCTGGGGCGTCTTGTTTATACGGCGCCGTACCATACCTCCAATCATCCCAGCCGCGATCCAGCCAACGATCAGAACAATCAGCGCCTTGACGGCATTTAGTACGACCGGGCCATAGGCTTCGGTTTGTGAGAGAACCTCTTCCACGTGCGTCTCCTTTATATGACACATTGTCCCGTGCTGAGATCCCTCCCGCACAGGTTGCCAATGATCATTCGTAAAATTCTCTGCCCCGTCTAGGTTTTTGATCGAGCTCAGTTCCCCATCATGTTCACATGTGAACAGTCACCCCAAGCAGGACGCACAGGATGCCCCCTGTTATAACGCGCATCAGCCCTTAAGTTGGAGTGCAGCAAAACCCGGAGAACCAAATGACCGACCTATCCGCTTTTCCCATTACCCGGAAATGGCCCGCCCATAATCCCGACATTCTTCAGCTTTACTCTTTTCCGACCCCAAATGGCGTCAAGGCGTCGATCATGCTTGAGGAAACCGGGCTAGAGTACGAGGCCCATAAGGTCACGTTGGCCGATGCAGACGTCAAAAGCCCCGAATTCCTGTCGCTGAATCCCAACAACAAGATCCCCGCAATCATCGACCCCAATGGGCCGGATGGCGCGCCGATTGGCCTATTCGAAAGCGGTGCGATCCTGTTGTATCTAGCAGAAAAGACTGGCAAGTTCATCGGCAATACCGCCAGCGACAAGCATCACATCACCCAATGGTTGATGTTCCAAATGGGCGGCGTTGGCCCGATGCTGGGCCAGCTTGGGTTCTTCTACAAATTTGCAGGCGCAGAAATCGAAGATCCTCGTCCGCGTGAACGCTACATCAACGAGGCCAAGCGCCTGTTGAGTGTAATAGACGGCCAGCTGGATGGGCAGGATTGGATCGCCGGCGACTATTCCATCGCCGACATGGCCATTGCGCCATGGCTCAAGGGGCTGGATTTCTACGGCGCAGCCGACGTTGTCGAACTGCCCGACCGCAAAAACGTCGTGGCATATCTTGAACGCTTCCTCGAACGCCCCGCCGTACAGCGAGGCGCAAACATCCCTGCGCGCGATTAACCGGGCAAATTGCCTGACAGCACATAGTGCAGGATTTCGACGACCTGCTGCGGCTCTTCTGCGACAGCCAGGGCCGCAGCGTGAACTTCTTTCAGCGCGTGCTGATGCTCGGGCGGGTTAAGGACAATGATCGACTTGCCAAGGGCTGCGGCATAGCCCGCGTCAAAAGCAGCGTTCCACTGTTTATATTTGTCGCCAAAGCGCACAACGACCACATCCGCGTCTTCGATCCCCTTACGAGTGCGAATCGCGTTGACCATCGCGCCCTTGTGGTCGTGCCAATACTTGTTCGGCTCTGCACCCAGGATCGACACGCCGCAATCATCGCTGGCCTCATGATCAGTGACCGGGCTGCTGAATGTCACATCCAGACCTTGCGCCCCTTGGGTAATCTGTTCGCGCCAATCGGTGTGGATCTCGCCGGACAGGTAAACCTTCAACATCTCTTTCTCCTCCTGACATGAAAAAGGGGCACAATTTGCCCCTTCTTCTTATTCCAAATACGGGCCTGCACCGGGGTCAGCCGCGCAGTGTGCCGCCGGTTGCCTTGACCACCTTGTCGACGATCTTGGTGCTGATCGCTTCGATGTCTTTTTCTTTCAACGTCTTTTCGGTCGGCTGCATGCGTACAGTAATCGCAAGCGATTTCTTACCCTCACCCAACGACCCGCCGATAAATTCGTCGAACACGCGGACTTGTTCGATCATCACTTTGTCGGCCCCCGCAGCGGCATTAACCAGTGTCAGCGCCTCAACGCCTGCGTCGACGACAAAAGCAAAATCACGCTCGACCGCTTGCAGATCGCGCAGTTCCAACGCCCCGCGGCTTGCGCCAGATTTGCGCGGCATCGGCACCTCGTCTGGCCAGATGGTAAAGGCCACAGCCGAACCCTTGATATCCATCGCTTGCAGCACTTTGGGATGCAGCTCGCCAAAGACGCCCAACACCTTTTTGGGACCCAGGCAGATCTTGCCGTGGCGGCCCGGATGCCACCAACCCTGCGCGCCGCGCAGGATTTGCACCTTGGCAGGTGCACCGATTGCTGCCAACACCGCCTCGGCGTCCGCCTTGGCGTCGTAAAGATCAATGGGACGCGATGCGCCATGCACATCCTTGGGACCATTGCGTCCGACCAAAAGGCCCGAAATTAGGTTGTGCTGCTCGCCCGGCTCCCCACCATGGAAGGCAGGGCCTACCTCGAACAGAGCCAAATCCATATACCCGCGGGCCTGGTTGCGCGCTGCAGCCTGCAACAAACCGGGCAGCAACGCGGGACGCATGTGCGACATGTCCGAGCTGATCGGGTTGGCCAGCATCGTCGCATCATCCCCGCCACCAAACAGTGCCGCCGAGGCCTGATCGATGAAGGAGTAGGATACGCATTCGTTGTACCCCAAAGCCGCGCAGGTCCGGCGTGCCATCTGTTGACGGCGCTGCTGAGGCGTCATCACCGGCTTTGGCACCCCATCGGTCAATCGCGGCAGCGGCTTACCTTCGAGCTTGGTGAGAGAGGCGATACGGGCAACCTCTTCGACCAGATCAGCTTCACCCTGCACATCGGGGCGCCAGCTGGGCACATGGGCCATGTTACCCTCAAGACGGAACCCCAGACGGGTCAAAGTCTGGCGCTGTTCGCTTTCGGGAATATCCATGCCCACCAGCGATTGCACACGCTCCGCGTCCAGCTTGTAGGCGCGTGAATGGTCCGGCACAGCGCCGGCGGTTACCACGTTAGAGGCTTCACCACCACAGATATCCAGAATCAACTGAGTCGCGTGTTCCAGCCCTTCAAGCGTGTACTCGGGATCAACGCCGCGTTCGAACCGATACCGCGCGTCCGAGTTGATTTTCAGCGCACGACCCGCCAGAGCAATCTGAACGTGATCCCAGAACGCGCTTTCCAGAAACACATTCACGGTTTCTTCGGTGCAGCCTGTTTCGTCGCCGCCCATGATACCGGCGATGCTTTCCGGTCCTTTGTCGTCCGAAATCACCATCATGCCGGGCTGAAGGGCATATTCCTTCTCATCCAACGCCGTCAGACTCTCGCCACCCGCCGCGCGATGCACACGCAGATCGCCCGAAACCTTGTCGGCGTCAAAGACGTGCAGCGGGCGATTGGCGTCAAACGTCATATAATTGGTGATGTCTACCAAAGCCGAGATCGGACGCAGGCCAATCGCGGTCAGCTGATCCTGCAGCCACTGCGGGCTGGGGCCATTCTTGACGCCACGGATCATACGACCGGTGAACAGCGGACAGCCGTCCAGCGTGTCGTCGTCAATGGTCACCTTGATCGGGCTTGCGAATTCACCCTGCACCGGCTCATAAGCACGCTCTTTCAGCACACCCAGACCACGCGCGGCCAGATCACGGGCAATTCCGTGCACACCCAAAGCGTCAGGACGGTTCGGTGTGATCGCAATTTCGATCATCGGATCGACCTTGGCGGGTGCATTCTCGGCCAGCCAATCGACAAAGCTATCGCCGACCTCGCCCGAGGGCAGTTCGATGATGCCGTCGTGCTCGTCCGAAAGCTCCAGCTCGCGCTCGGATGCCATCATGCCAAAGCTTTCGACGCCCCGGATCTTGCCCACACCAATGGTGATGTCCAGGCCGGGGATATACATGCCCGGCTTGCAGACCACGACGGTGATGCCTTCGCGCGCATTTGGGGCACCGCAGATAATCTGCAACTCGCCCTCATCGGTGTCGACCTTGCACACCCGCAGCTTGTCTGCGTCGGGATGTTTCTCGGCATGTTTCACATAGCCCAGTTTGAACCCTTTGAGGCGATCCGCTGGGTTGGTGATCTCTTCGACTTCAAGACCCAGATCGGTCAGGGCCTCGGCGATCTCGTCCACTGATGCCTCAGTGTCGAGGTGGTCCTTCAGCCAGGATAGGGTGAATTTCATTGCGTCTCGTCCGCGATTGATCAGAAAGTTACAGCAGGCTTTATCGGATCAGCCCGGACGGGGAAAGGGGACAAGGGCCTGCTATGTCATTTTGCCTGAATCCGTTGGCCGAATGCACAAATCAGAATACTTTGACCCATTCACGAATTTGTGAGTACGTTAAGGGCGCTGTTTTTCAGAAAGTATCAAGATGACATCAAGAAACACCGGGCCCCAGTCTGCCTTCTTCGTGATTGCCGATATATCCGGGTACACGAAATTCATGTCCGAAACAGAAATCACGCATGCAAAAGGCATCCTTGAGCAACTGTTCGGCGCATTGGTCCCGGCGATCCGGTCTCCGCTGACCATTTCCGGCCTGCAGGGCGATGCGGTCTTTGCCTTTGCGTTCGAAAGCGACGTGATGACCAAGCAGTTCATCATCGACTTTGCCGAACAGATCTACTGCGCCTTTGCCCGCAGCAAGGAAAAGATGCAGATCAACACCTCGTGCGGCTGCGGTGCTTGTACGAATGTTGACGGGCTCGAGCTCAAAATCGTGGTGCATCACGGCCAATGCGTCGTGCAAGAAACCGGCGGGCGGCAAGAGCTGGCCGGAACGGATGTCATCACTGCCTTTCGCTTGCTCAAAAACACGGTCAAGGAACGCACAGGTATGGACGCCTATATGCTCGTCTCGTGCAACGCCCTGCGCAAGATGGACATGAAAGAGCTCTTCTCAGAGGACGAGTTTTATACCGAAGACATCGAGCACATTGGCGAGCTTGAGTATGTTGTGCGCGATCTGAAACAGGCGTGGGAACGCAGGCGTGGTTCAGAGCAAACATTCGTCAAACCCGACGAAGACCTACTTATGGAAGAATGGGCCATTCCGGTAACTGTGTCTCCAGCGGCGGCCTTCACGGCATGCACACGCCCTGACATGCGCGCCAAATGGCTGGGTGCGGATGCCGTTGATCTGCTTGGCCTGAACAAAGGCAAGATCGAACCCGGTACAATGTATCACTGCCACCACGGCGACGATATCTTTCCGTTCGAGATCATTGATTGGCGCCCCGGTGAATATGTCACAGGTCGCTACAACCTTCCGATGGGCCTGACGATGTACGAAACCAACGAGCTGGTGTCGGTTGGCGACGGCACGATGATCAAGATCCGATTTGCTACGCCTAAGGGCAGTTCATTGATGGGACGGCTCATGACCGGCATGGTCAAGAAAAAGCTCAAGTCGATCATCGTCCCGGACAAGGAAAACCGGATCCGGCGTTTGAAAGAGATTTGCGCCAATTGGCTGGCCGAAGAAGCGTCGCTGGCCCCGGAAAGACCGAAAGACGTCAGAGAGCTGATCGGCGCTCAAGGATAAGTCGGCGTACGGCCCAACAGCTCGTCAAGCTGCCGCCCAACCCAACCGTGCGGAATGAAGTGCCCGCCGGGATGGGTGTCCAGCGTCACCTTGCCTTGCGCGCAGGACGTCCATTCCATGCGACTGAGTGTCAGGAAGGGTTCAACACTCCAATCGCCTTTCAGGGTGGCATCGCCGCAATCGAATTGCGCCCGCCACAAAGCAACAGGATGGGTTGTGTCGCCATCCGGACCAAATGGGAAACCCATAACCGTATCGCGCAGCCCATGCACATGGCGCACCTCGGTCGGGGCGGAGGGGCAGTGTTCCGATTGCCGGATTGTGCCTGCAATTCCCATCAGCGCAGCAATCTGCGTTTTGGACTGGCAAGCATACCGCCACGCCATCGCCCCACCGTACGAATAGCCCGAGACGTAGATGCGATCCGGGTCGATGGGGTAGTGCCTGGCAATATCGGCCAGCACATCATCACCAAAGCTCACGTCATCGGTGTCCGAAGTCCAGAAATCCCAACTTTTATGCCGCCCGTTCGGCGCCACCAGCAACACGCCGCGTAATTTCGTATGCCCCGCAATCCGTTGATGGCGCACCACCACATCGCCCTGCCGCGACCAGCCGTGAAAATGCATCAACACCGGCAGGGGCGTCTCCCTATCCCACCCATCTGGCTCCAGCACGTGATAGGACCGGTCGCCAAGGTCGCAGGCCGTTTGACCATGGCAATCCGATTTCCAGGGGCCCATGGCCCAGGCAGACTTGGTAGCAAAGATTAGGCAGACAAGAGCATATTTCATCATGAGCGAGAGCCTACGCACGCAACCGGCGTTGTCACCTAACATCTCTGTGGTCGCCTCGTGCGCTAGTTCAGCGGCTCTGTGTTGGGCACATCCGTCGCCCCGACAAAGACGGCCAGGATGCGAACGATCCCTGCCCCTGAATTGACGCCCGAATGGGGGGAATTGAACGCCTCAATCAGCGCATCCCCTTTGCGATAGGTCCGTGTGCCTGCCGCGCCATAGTCCACCGTGATCTCACCCTCGAGGATATAGGCGGCAAGGGGGGCGTCATGTTTATGCAGCCCAGTTTTCTGCCCCGGCTGCATCGTGACGATGGCCATGGTGATCTGCGGCGTGCCTTCGGGATAGGTCAACGGCTCTCCAATGACCGAGGTGGTGGATTGCAGCAGCAAGTGCACCGGAGGGTAAGCGTCTTTAGCCTGTGCTGTGGCAGCCAGACAGATCAGCGCGGCAGGGAGAAGATGTTTCAAATTGGCAACCCTTGAGCAAATGACATCCCCAACACCATGAAGCGCCCCGCCCCCACAGTCAAAGCCGCGCCATCGCCAGCCCGTCCGGGCGGTCTGGCAATGGCGCGGCGGCCTATCGGCCTTGATTCCGTGCCGGACAACATTTTACTTTCTGAAGCCTTTCAGCAGCTTCCTGGTGCGATAGACACCCTCGCTTCGATGCCGCGTAATTTGATCTCGTTTTTTCCAAACCGAATCGAAAGCATGCGCAAAAACGGAAACAGGACCCCAGACGAAAACGGAATAGGCCAAGAACATCCAAACCGGCGTGAAGAGCAATACGACCACAGACAGGACAAAGGCCACACCAATTATGGCGTGGCCCTTCCATCGCGGCATTGCCTCGGCATGTCGCAACATCCAGTTGTAAATGACAGCCATGTAATAGCTGACACTGAACATTCAGCGGCTCAAACCACCATGCAGGTTCGGCATGTCCAGCGCGGCGAACCCATAATGGCGCAGCCAGCGTAGGTCGCTTTCAAAGAAGGCGCGCAGATCGGGAACGCCGTATTTCAGCATCGCGATCCGGTCGATCCCCATGCCAAAGGCAAAGCCCTGATACTCGTCTGGATCAATGCCACCGGCGGCGATCACCTTGGGGTGCACCATGCCCGAGCCCAGAATCTCCAACCAATCGTCGCCTTCGCCGATCTTGAGCGTTCCGCCCTCCCACGAGCAGCGGATGTCGACCTCGGCCGATGGCTCGGTGAACGGGAAGTGCGAGGCGCGGAAGCGCAGGTCAACGCCGTCGACCTCAAAGAACGACTTCACGAACTCTTCGAGAACCCATTTCAGGTTCGCCATCGAAATGTCCTTGTCGATGGCCAGACCTTCGACCTGATGGAACATCGGCGTGTGCGTCTGATCATAGTCGGCGCGATACACGCCGCCCGGACAAATCACACGGATCGGCGCGCCGGTTTTTTCCATCGACCGGATTTGAACGGGCGAGGTATGCGTGCGCAGCACATGCGGCGGGCGATCGTCGCCCTCGGCGCGGTGCATATAAAACGTGTCCATCTCGGCCCGCGCAGGGTGGTGGCCGGGGATGTTCAGCGCGTCAAAATTGTACCAGTCGGTTTCGATCCGGGGCCCTTCGGCCACGGCAAACCCCATCTCGGCAAAGATCGCGGTCAGCTCTTCGCTGGCCTGGCTGATCGGGTGCAGACTGCCCTGACGGCTTGGCCGCACGGGCAAGGTCACATCCAGCCATTCAGAGCGCAGACGCTCGTCCAGCGCGGCATCGGCAAGACCCGCCTTTTTGGCAGCCAATGCCGAGTTGATCTCGTCCTTGAGCGCATTGAGCGCGGGGCCTGCAACCTGGCGTTCCTCGGGCGTCATCTTGCCCAATTCGCGCATCTTCAGCGCCACTTCGCCCTTTTTGCCGACAGCAGCAAGGCGGATGGCCTCAACCGCGTTTTCGTCGCCTGCATCGGCGATTTGACCCAGATATTTTGCCTTAAGATCGTCCATGACGGTCCCCTGATCACGTGTTCCTGCCCTGCTATCACAGCAGCCGGTGAAAGCAAGTGCAGGCGATCAGGCGCGGCGCAACAATGTGGCCTGCGGGCCGCTTTGGATCGCGCGGGCGGGTGCGCCGTAGACCTCGGGCGTATCACGCAACTCAGGGAATAAGCTGAACAGCTCCTGCGCTGTCTCATCCTCTAACGTGCCAAGCGCCAGTTGTCCGGGAAAGAAGCTCTCGCTGTCCAGGCCACTTGTGGATACAATTTGATGCGCATCGAAAAGGATGTGAACGTAGCGAACGATATCCTTGGGCTTCCAACTCACGCCCTGACCATCGATCAGAGATTTCGCGGGCACCAGAACCTCGTCTTCGCCAAACAATAGTTCGACCTGCCATCCCGAGATCAAAATGCGGTGCTGTGCTGACACCAAAACATCGCGATGGGCCCCATGGGTGCCCGCCGCTATCCGGACCGGCGCATATCGTCCGTGACCGCGCACTGTCTTGGACCCGACCCAACGCACCGGCTGCAAGCCGTCATCGCGCGTCATCACCAGATCGCCGGGTTTGATGACCTCAACCTGGCGTTCACCACTGGCGGTGTCGATCAATGTTCCAGCCACAAAACACGCCAACCCAGAATCGCCTGGGTTGACTGTGCCATAGGTCAAAACGTCAGGATCAGGTTGATTGAATTGCAGCGTCGTCGTGGTGGAATTCGGCCCGACTAGCACGGGCAGGTTGTCAGATGTGGCCCCTGCCGCGGCGCCATTGTTGGCTGTGATGTTCTGCGTACCACCACCAATGTCGTAAAAATCAACCACGTCGTTCGTCGACGTATTGGTAAGCGCATAAGCTTCGTAGTTGTTCGACCCGCCCCCATCAGGATCCGTCAGGCGGATATTGAAGAAATCCGCCGAGATAACATAAACGATTTCACCATTGTCTGGGTCCACTGAAACCTGAACTCCGGGATCGTCCAGTTGAACTTCGATTCCGACGTTCCCGTTGGATTGGTAGAACGACACAGTGAAATCAGCCGGGTTTTCACTGGGGCTAAGTGAAACCTCAAGAAATTCGGATATGCCTGAGGTACGCGCATAGGCGTTGGAGTAATGAAGTTCACTGATACGAGCCACGGTGTTGCACCACACTTTGTTTCCTGGCCCAGTTATGCTGTCGCAAACTGGCAAAAATAGGGTTTTATTTGGAACCCGGCATCAAATTTGCCATATTGCGCAACGTTTCGCTTGCGTCTGATCGGCTCCTGCCAGAGCGTTTCTCGGTGAGAAGAGGCTTTTTTGAATGCAGATTGTGACACCATCGAGGCCCTGGCTGGTCCTGTTGGGGCTGGCCTTGGGTGTATGTGTCACCAATGGCTTTGCCCGCTTCGCCTATGGCCTAATTTTGCCGGCGATGAAATCTTCGCAAAACTGGACCTACGCCGAAGCGGGCTGGCTCAACACCGCCAACGCTTTGGGTTATGTTTTCGGGTCGTTGTTCACCGTTGCCCTAATCCGCCATGTCGGAGCGTCTCGTCTGTTCAGTGCGGGCGTTGTCCTGACGGCTATCTGTCTGTTTGCAACCGGGTTGAACGCTTCGCTGTTCGCCCAAAGCCTGTGGCGCATTCTGGCTGGCGTCTTTGGCGCCGGGTCTTTTGTCGCCGGGGGCGCCTTGGCTGCAGCCCTGTTTCAAGATGACCCAAAGCGCAATGCTCTGTCGATCGCGTTCTACTTTGGTGGGGGCGGTGGTTTGGGCATCGTCTTGTGTGGCGCATCTTTGCCCCTGATGCTGGAATGGTTGGGGCCAGAGGCCTGGCCGTGGAGCTGGATAGGGATCGGATTGGTCAGTTTTGCCATTTGCCCGCTGAGCATATGGGCAGGCGAAGCATTGCGGGTCCCTTCGACGCCAACTCAGACGCGCCATCCAGTGCCAATACGCAAGATGCTGGGCGAGATCTGTGGCTATGCCGGATTTGGGCTGGGATACATAGTGTACCTGACGTTCCTTGCTCTATGGATGAAAGAGCGCGACTACAGTGCCACTTTGATCTCAGGAGTTTGGGTTCTTCTTGGGGCATGCATCACCCTGTCCCCATTTATCTGGAGATCTGTCTTTGCGCGTTTCGCCAACGGCATCCCTCTCGCCATGATCCTTGTCGGAATAGCAGCCGGATCAGCTTTGCCGATTTTTGTTCCGACCCCGGCAGGATTACTGGCATCAGCTGTCGTTTTTGGCTTGTCGGTTTTCATGGCGCCCGGAGCAATCACCAATTTCACCCGCCAGAACATGCCACAGGAAAGCTGGGGGGCTACAATCAGCATGTTCACCGTTGTCTTTGCAGTGTCCCAAACGGTCGGCCCCATAGGCGCCGGATTGATCGGTGATCGGACTGGTGACATTGGCGACAGCCTGCTGGCGGCGTCTGCCCTGCTGATCTTAGGGGCTGCATTGGCGTTGACGCAAAAGCCACTTGCACGAGATGAGGATCAACCTTAGCGCGACACAGTCACTCGCCAATTGAACCGCTGGCCCACCCAACAACCAGGCGCTCCCGCCCGTCGTCGATGTTTCTAGCGAAACACCTCCTCCCGTTGGGCCGGGCACTGCGCTTTGCGCAGTGCCCGGCCCAAAGCCGCTAGCGGTGCCGACAAAGTCGGGATCGCTCGGGTGCGGGAGCTCTCCGTTTTCAGGAAAGCGCAAAACCCCTGATGAGTTATCGCAAAGAAAAAGGGCCGACCCACGCTAGATCGACCCTTCTGTTCACTGTCGCTCGTTTACCGTCTTACGCGGCCAGAGCTGCCTGTGCCTTGGCTACGATTGTGCCGAACGCTTCGGGCTCGTGCACGGCCAGGTCGGCCAGGACCTTACGGTCAACTTCGATGCCGGCCAGGTTCAGGCCGTTGATGAAGCGCGAATACGTCAGCGCCTCGTCGTGCGAACGCACCGCAGCGTTGATACGCTGAATCCACAGTGCGCGGAAGTTCCGCTTGCGATTCTTGCGGTCGCGAGTTGCATACTGGTTTGCCTTGTCGACGGCCTGAGTAGCGACCTTGAAGGTGTTCTTGCGGCGGCCATAGTAACCTTTGGCGGCCTTAACAATCTTCTTGTGACGGGCGTGAGTCGTGGTTCCACCTTTAACGCGGGACATATCTCAGATCTCCTCTTAACGATCGTAGGGCATGAAGCCCTTGACGATCTTGGCGTCGGGGGCAGAAAGTGTGGTGTTGCCGCGGGCATCACGGATGAATTTTCTGGTCCGCTTGATCATGCCGTGGCGTTTGCCGGCCTGGCCACCAAGGACCTTACCTGTCGCAGTCACCTTGAAGCGCTTTTTGGCGCTCGACTTTGTCTTCATCTTGGGCATTTCCGTCTCCTTGAGTTCGGGTTCGGTTCAGACGCGACTCGGCATGCCACTATAAGCCGGTCGCGCGGTAAGAAGCGCCGTTTACGCAAGTCAGATCACTTAGGCAAGAGGGTCAGGGCATGAATCGCGCCACAACGCCGAAAAAAACTTCCGGGATTTGGTCGAATGTAAAGCCGCCCGGATAGGTAAGGATGGCATAAGCCATCGCAGCCAAAGAAATCAACAGGACAATCGCAGAAGCACGGATGGGTCTGTCATCGCTGTAGGCCGAGATCATCGACGGTATCGACAAGACGGCAAAGACCATCCCCAAAACAAGTATCAGATCGGTGTCCATGTCGCGCTCCCCATCAGGAGAGAGCGTATTAGCCCGGATCAGTGTTGTAAATCAGCCGTTCATCACAAGGGGCAACCCGCAAGATGTTGGTGGACCCGGGCACGTTGAACGGCACGCCCGCCGTCACCACGATCTGATCCGTCTCGGTTGCGAACCCGTCCGCCCGTGCAGCACGGGCCGCATTGACGACGGCACTTTTGAATCTTTCCAGTTCTGGCGTCATCACGCAATGGCAGCCCCACGACAGGCACAAGCGCCGCGCCGTGCCGCGCAATGACGTCAGGGCAAGGATCGGAACACCTGGCCGTTCGCGCGCCGTCTTGAGCGCCGTTGTCCCGCTTTGGGTGAAGCAACAAATCGCCTTGATGTCAGTTTTCTCGGCAATCTCGCGTGCCGCCGCCACAATGCCGTCGGCCACAGTTGTGCCCTTGGCCGTGCGCGAGGCGGCGATGATCTGAACATAGGTCGGGTCTGCCTCGACCTCAGTCGCGACACGGTCCATGGTTTGCACTGCCTCGACGGGATAGCCACCAGCTGCCGATTCTGCGCTCAACATGATAGCGTCGGTGCCTTCATAGATGGCCGTCGCCACGTCCGAGACCTCGGCCCGGGTTGGCATCGGGCTTTCGATCATGCTTTCCAACATCTGCGTCGCCACGATAACCGGCTTGGCCGCCGCCCGGCATTTGCGCACCAGGCGCTTTTGAATAGGAGGCACCGCAGCCACCGGAAGTTCGACACCCAAATCACCGCGGGCCACCATGATCCCGTCGGACGCATCGAGGATGTCATCAAACGACTCAACCGCCGCAGGCTTTTCGATCTTGGACAAGATCGCAGCACGGCCATCAGCCAGCGCGCGCGCCTCGAACACGTCCTTGGGCCGTTGCACAAAGCTGAGCGCCAGCCAGTCGACACCCAACTGGCAGACAAACTCCAGATCGGCGCGGTCTTTTTCGGAAAGGGCCGCAAGTGGCAGCACCACATCCGGCACGTTCACACCCTTGCGGTTGGAAATCGTACCGCCAATCACAACCGTGCAATTGGCATGATCCGCGCCGCAGCTGTCCACCAAAAGGCGGATTTTTCCGTCGTTGATCAGCAAATGCGCGCCCGGTTCCAAAGCTTGGAAAATCTCGGGGTGCGGCAGGCAAACGCGGGTTGCATCACCGGGCGCCTCGTCCAGATCCAAACGGAACGACGCTCCCGGCTCCAACTCTTCGGCGTCGCCTGCAAAAACACCCACACGCAGTTTCGGCCCCTGCAGGTCCGCCAAAATGGCAATCGGACTGTCCAGGTCTTTTTCGATCTGGCGGATGATACGGTGCTTTTCGCGGATCTCGTCATGCGAGCCGTGGCTCATATTCAAGCGGAACACATCAGCGCCCGCCTCGTGCAGCGACCGGATCATGTCATAGTTTTCGGACGCCGGTCCCAACGTCGCCACGATTTTCACATTTCTGAGGCGTCGCATGGTGACACTCCCTGTTTCTGCTCATTGTTACCGCAAACGGGTTTGCACCGCTTATCGCGCAATTCCCTTTCTGCGGCAACTGTCCTACACCTGCGACAAAAGGGATGACAGGCACATGACATACACTCCTTTCTACACACACGGTGAGAACAAACCGTCCCGCTGGCTGATCACATGCGATCACGCCTCCAATACCGTCCCGCCTGTAATCAATGGTGGAGACTTGGGTCTGCCGCGCGAAGATATGGAGCGTCATATCGCCTATGACGTCGGCGCCTATGAAGTGTCCCGGCATCTGGGTGAGATCCTGAATGCGCCAGTGCTGGCCTCGAACTTTTCGCGACTCGTGATCGACCCGAACCGGGGCGAAGATGACCCCACACTGTTAATGAAACTCTATGATGGCTCGATCATTCCCGGCAACCGCCACGCGGACACGGCCGAGCGGGAATGCCGGTTGAACATGTGCTATCGCCCCTACCACCGCGAATTGGCGCGGATGGCCGCCCTGCCCCACGCGATCATCGTCTCGATCCATTCTTTCACACGGCAATTGCGCGGCCGCGATCCGCGCCCGTGGGAGATCGGCATTCTTTACACCCCGGATGAGCGATTTTCTCGCCCGCTTATCAATCGTCTGAAGGCCGAGGGCGATCTGACGGTTGGCGAAAACGAACCCTACACCGGTGTGCTGCCTGGCGATGCCATCGACACGCACTGTACTACGCATGGCCGCCCCAATGTGTTGATCGAGTTGCGCAATGATCTGATAGCAGATCACGCAGGGCAGCGGGCTTGGGCCGAGCGTTTGGCACCAATTCTGACTGCGGCGCTAGAGGACAGCGGTCTTTAGCACTCAGGTATGACGCAAGGTCAATCAAGACCGATTTCGACGCTCACAATCTTGTGAGACCATCCCCTGACCCCCATATTATGGGCAAGGAGGACAGCAGATACCCCAGAAAGGAGTGTATCATGACCGTAGAGTTTCTGACCACCGTGTTTGGGTGGATGACCGTTCTGAACATCGGCTTCCTGGCCCTCACCACAGTGATGCTTTTTGCGATGCAGAATTGGGTAACCGGGGTCCACGCCCGGATGTTCAAGATGGAAGAGGCTGACGTGCGCAAAGCGTACTTCGCCTATCTTGCAAAGTACAAAACACTGACCTTGGTCTTTGCCGTGGCACCTTACCTCGCCCTTAAACTGGCCTAGGGCCCAAGCGGAACGCGCAGTCGCGCGCTCCGCCAATTTCGGTTCCGGTTCCATAAAGTCGCCCGCGAAGTTCTGTCCAAGTGCGGAGTCTAAACCGTCACTCCACGATAGGCGAAAACGGGCACAAACCGTCCAACCGCATCCCAATCCATTCAAATACTGGCTAAAAGTTCGGCGTGACCGTGCTCCTGAAGTACATAGCGTTTTCGAGGATCTGCCCTCCCCTCGCGCGCCCGTTGTAACTCTTTCTCCCGGTTGTTACCTCTACGGCAAACCCAAGTCATTCGGAGCCACCCCATGGACCAGCAGACAGAAATCGAACTCCAGGCCGCCGCCTTTCGCCGCCTGCAAAAGCACCTGATGGAAGACCGCACCGACGTGCAGAACATCGACATGATGAACCTGACCGGCTTCTGCCGCAATTGTCTGTCGCGTTGGTACCAAGAAGCGGCCAACGAAAAAGGTATCGAGATGGACAAGGGTCAAGCGCGCGAGATCTTTTACGGCATGACCATGGACGCGTGGAAAGCCAACTATCAGACCGACGCCAGCCCCGAAAAACAGGCCGAGTTCAAAGTCGCGTTTGAAGAAAACGTGACTAACAAGGGCTGAACACCACGCCCTGATCTTGCAAGGCATCAAACTCGGCTTGGCCAATCCCCAACTCGGCCAGAATCTCCCGGCTGTCAGCCCCATGCACACGCGGTGCGTGGTCCAGCGATGGCCCGCCGTGATCAAAACCGAAACCAGCCACTGCGAGCGCCACATTGTCGACTGACTGGATCACCGGACGCGTGGCCAACTGTTCTTCCTGCAAGGTTTCGGCCAATCCGCGCACTCGCGCTGCCGGAACATGGGCCGCATTCAGCCTGTCTTCCCACTCGGCTGCTGATCGCGACATGAGCGCCTTAGCCAAAACCGCTGCATCTTCCTCCCGCCGCGCACCAATCTGCGCCCGGGGCGTCGCCTGAATGGCATCCGCCCGCGCGTCCTCTCCAATCACGCGCATCAGGTTGGCCATCTGCGCGTTGGAGAAGGCGCCAATCATCAGCTGACCCTCTGCGGTGTCATAAGTCGCATAGCCCGCAAGACTGGGATCATGATTGCCATGCGGCTTGGGCGCGCGCCCCGTCGCCAAGGCCGTCGCGGTATGCGAGTTCATCAACATCAGCGCACAGTCCGACATCGACACGTCGATCCGCCGCCCCAGACCCGTCCGCGACCGCCCAAACAGCGCGGCCGAGATCGCCATGGCCGCCTGCACGCCGGTGCCATAGTCCACCATCGCGGGGCCAACCCGCACCGGATCGCTGTCAACCTCGCCGTTGGCAGCCATGATCCCGGTATAGGCTTGGATCACTACGTCATAAGCCGCATGGCCTGCCTTGGGCCCGGTCGCACCGAACCCGCTAATCGCACAATAGATCAAATCGGGTTTCAACGCGGACAGGCGATCATAACCTAGTCCCAGATCCTCAACGGCGTGTGCCGTGTAATTCTGCACCAAAACATCTGCCGTCGCAACCAACCGGTCGAACACCGCCCGACCCTGCTCTGACTTCAAGTCCAGCGCCAAAGCCCGCTTGCCCCCACCCTGCGCCTGAAACGACAAGCCCATGCCCAGGGCGTTCAGAGCGGCATCTGCCCCTTCGGCGCGGGTCATGTCGGGCTGATCCGCAGGCTCGATCTTGATGACCTCGGCCCCCAGAACACCCAGCTGATAGGCACAAAAGGGACCGGCAAACACATGGGTAAGGTCCAGCGCCCGCAGGCCTTCGAACGGTCTCATAAAAAGTCCTCCCTCAGGTCAGGCTGACCCAAGGGAGGATTGCAAACTGTTCCATTCTCGTCAGAGACGCGTCGCGTTCTGCGCTTTAGATCGCGGCTTTAAGGCTTTCATCCAGGTAGATCTCGCGCAGGCGTTTGGCGATCGGACCCGGAGCGCCGTCACCCAGCTGAACGCCGTCGATCTCAACCACTGGCATCACAAAAGCCGACGCCGACGTGGTGAACGCCTCGTCCGCCTCTTTCGCCTCGTCGATGGTGAACAGACGCTCTTCGACTTCCATCTGCGCCTCGGTCGCCATGCGTAGAACTGCCTTGCGGGTGATGCCGTGCAGGATGTCGGTCGACAGCGGGCGGGTCACGATCTTGCCGTTCTTGACGAAATACGCGTTGTTGGATGTGCCTTCGGTCACGTGACCGTCCTCGATCAGCCAAGCGTCGTCGCAGCCGGCCGCTTTGGCCATCATCTTGCCCATCGACGGGTACAGCAGCTGCACGGTTTTGATGTCACGGCGGCCCCAACGGATATCCTCGATCGAGATGATCTTGGCACCCTTCTTGGCAGCCGGGCTGTCGGCCAGACCCGGCTTGTTTTGGGTGAACAGCACGATGGTCGGTTTGGTGTCCGCTGAAGGGAACACAAAGTCACGGTCGCCATCACTGCCGCGTGTGACCTGAAGG
The DNA here is from genome assembly GCF_900537075.1 of Tropicibacter sp. Alg240-R139. Lineage (GTDB taxonomy): Bacteria > Pseudomonadota > Alphaproteobacteria > Rhodobacterales > Rhodobacteraceae > Falsiruegeria. The sequence continues at coordinate 89,290 of NZ_UNRA01000006.1, read as the reverse complement.
TAAACCAGACCTTCGTTGATGTCGTTCAGTTCAACCAGCTTGCGGTGGATTTCCAGCAGTTCGTCCTTGGTGCAGGGCTCGGCCATCTGCAGCTCGTCCAGCGAGCGTTTCAGGCGCACGGCGTGACCTTCGAAATCGATCAGCTTGCCGCCCAGAACGCTGGTTACCTCGTAAACGGCATCTGCCATCAGGAAACCGCGGTCAAAGATCGACACCTTGGCCTCGGTCTCGGGCAGGTATTCGCCATTCACATAAACAGTACGGGTCATGTTTGTCTCCTCAGCCCCAGAGGTCCGTTTCAGGCGGATGCACTCCGGCGTCGTCAAAATTCAGCGGTGTGTCGCGGTCTTCGGCCAACAAAAGCGGGCCGTCAAGGTCGGTTACAACTGCACCCTGTGCTACCAGTGTAGCAGGAGCCATCGCCAGCGAGCTGCCAACCATGCAGCCCACCATGACCTCGTACCCTTCGGCCAGGGCCGCATCGCGCAATTTCAGCGCCTCGGTCAGGCCGCCGGTTTTGTCGAGCTTGATGTTGACCACATCGTATTTGCCCTGGAGCTTGGGCAGGCTGGTGCGATCATGGCAGCTTTCGTCAGCACACACCGGCACCGGACGATCCATCCCGATCAGCGCGTCGTCTTCGCCTGCCGGCAGGGGCTGCTCGACCAGAGCAACACCAAGGCGCACCAAATGTGGCGCCAGATCGGCATAAACTTCGGCGGACCACCCTTCGTTGGCATCCACGATAATCGTGGAATTGGGCGCGCCTGCGCGAACCGCTTCTAAACGCGGCATGTCATCGGCGGTGCCCAGCTTGATCTTTAGCAGCGGACGATTTGCGTTTTCTTCGGCCTGCTTGCGCATGTCTTCGGGAGAGGCCAGCGACAGCGTATAGGCGGTGATCTCAGGCCCCGGAGCGTTCAGCCCTGCCAGATCCCACGCCCGTTTACCGGCGCGTTTGGATTCCAGATCCCACAGGGCGCAATCAACCGCGTTTCGCGCGGCGCCCGCAGGAAGCAGATCCATCAGGCCTTCGCGGTCGAATGTGCCGGGCAATCCCCGGATCTCGGCCTCAACCGATTCCAGCGTCTCATCATAGCGGGCATAGGGCACGCATTCGCCGACGCCCTGATGTTCGCCATCACTGATCCGCACCGTCAGCACATGTGCCTCGGTTCGTGATCCGCGCGAGATCGTGAACACCTGCGCCAGTTTGAACACATCACGGGTGACTTCTATCTGCACGCGCCCCCTCCTTCTTCTCGTTCAAAATACGGCCACCGGAGGCGGATCAACCCCTCCTCCGGCGGCACGCTTAGATCAGATTGCAGCCAGTGCATCCACCAGCTTTTCCGCACCGAAACGGAACGGGTCGGTAGCGGGCAGGCTCATGTCGGCTTCCAGCTCGGCCAGATAGGCCTTGGCCTCATCCTCGGGCATGTGCTGGGTGTTTACCGAGATGCCGACAACCTGGCAGGCCGGGTTGGCAACTTTGGCCAGCGCCAGTGCCATGTCACGCAGTTCAGCCAGCGAAGGCTGCTGATAATCGGGCAAACCGCGCATGTGCTCGCGAGTCGGCTCGTGTGCCAGCACCAGCGCGTCGGGTTGACCGCCGTGGATCAGGGCCATGGTAACACCCGAATAAGACACGTGGAACAGGCTGCCCTGCCCTTCGATGTGATCCCAGTGGTCTTCGTCATTGTCAGGTGTCAGCCATTCGACCGAACCCGCCATGAAGTCGGCAATCACGGCGTCCAGCGGAACACCGTCGCCGGTGATCAGGATGCCGGTCTGCCCGGTGGCGCGGAACGACGATTTCATGCCGCGCCTGCGCATTTCGGCATCCATGCACAAGGCGGTGTACATCTTGCCCACGGAACAGTCGGTGCCCACCGCCAGAACGCGCTTGCCCTTGCGCTTGACGCCATTGGCGATTGGATACTCGACCTCGGGCACACGCACGTCGTGCAATGTGCCGCCGGTGGCTTCGGCCACGGCAACAAGGTCCGGTTCGTCGCGCAGCAGGTTGTGCAGGCCCGATGCCAGGTCGAACCCTTCTTCCAGCGCCATCACCAGCACTTTTTTCCAGGCCTGGCTGATCACGCCACCCCGGTTGGCCACACCGATGACCAGCGTCTTGGCGCCAGCCGCCTTGGCTTCGGCCAGGTCCATGTCTTTCAGGCCCAGATCGGCCTTGCAGCCCTCCATGCGGAACTGGCCAACAGCATTCTCGGGGCGCCAATCCTTGATGCCGATGGCAACCTTGGCTGCGAGTTGGTCGGGCGCATCGCCCAAAAACAGCAAATACGGTGTCTCGATCATTGCGGTGCACTCCTATTCTTGATTCTGGCTTATGCTAATGAAGCGGCCTCACGAGCACTTCGCGTTGTGACGAGTTTGAAAACCATCAAAGGGAGAATTTTGCGTGATCGATCAGGGTTGCGCAAAAATATTCCAAGTTTTCACTTCGATTAAACTTTGTGCAGCTTATTGGCCACTCACGTCGAAGATGCTGCGCCGGCAATGCTGCATCTGCACAAACAGCCTTGCGCTGCGGTGCGCAATTTAATACCCCATTTCCAAAGAAAATCGAAATATCCTTACTTTCGCAACAGGAGATCACATGAGCTTCCGCATTCAGCCCGCTGCCCCCGCGCGCCCCAACCGCTGCCAATTGTTCGGCCCGGGCTCCAACACCAAACTCTTTCCTAAGATGGCGGCGTCTGCTGCGGATGTGATCAATCTCGATCTCGAGGATTCGGTGGCTCCCTCCGATAAGGACGTGGCCCGCGCCAATGTGATCGAGGCGCTGAACAACGTCGATTGGGGCAACAAATACATGTCTGTGCGCATCAACGGCCTGGACACGCCCTATTGGTATCGCGACGTGGTCGACCTGATGGAACAGGCCGGTGACCGCATTGATCAGATCATGATCCCCAAGGTGGGCTGTGCCGAAGACGTCTATGCGGTCGACGCTCTGGTCACCGCTATTGAGCGCGCCAAGGGCCGCACCAAGCCGGTGAGCTTTGAGGTGATCATCGAATCCGCCGCTGGCATCGCCCATGTCGAAGCCATCGCCGCCTCGTCCCCTCGTATGCAGGCGATGAGCTTGGGTGCTGCAGATTTTGCCGCCTCGATGGGCATGCAGACCACCGGCATCGGCGGCACGCAGGAAAACTACTATATGCTGCGCGAAGGTGTGAAGCATTGGTCGGATCCTTGGCACTGGGCGCAAGCCGCCATCGTCGCGGCCTGCCGCACGCATGGCATTCTGCCGGTCGACGGACCCTTCGGCGATTTCTCGGACGACGAGGGGTACATCGCGCAAGCCAAGCGTTCGGCGACGTTGGGCATGGTCGGCAAATGGGCCATCCACCCCAAGCAGATCGCATTGGCAAACGAGGTCTTCACCCCATCCGAAGAAGCCGTATCCGAGGCCCGCGAAATCCTGGCCGCAATGGAACAGGCCAAAGCCAACGGCGAGGGTGCCACCGTCTACAAGGGCCGTTTGGTCGACATCGCTTCGATCAAACAGGCCGAGGTGATTGTCGCCCAGTCGGAACTGATCGCAGCCGGGTGACACTTTCCCTGCAATTCATGCATAAATGGGGCGTCCAACCGGGCGCCCCTTTTCATTTTGAGATACAAAAATGACCGATCTGACCCTGTTTCACACCGCCGATGTGCATCGCGCCACCTTTGATGCACTGGCCAACCGCCTCGCGCCCGAGGCGAAGCTGACGCATGTTGTCCGTCCCGATTGGCTCGAGCGCGCGCAGGGTGGGATTGACGTCGCACTGTCAGACGAAATCCTGACCGAGATCGCCCTTGCCCCCAACGCGCTGTGCACCTGCACCAGCATTGCCCCGGTTGCGGTTGATGCTGGTGCATTGCGTATTGATCGCCCGATGATGGACGCGGCGGCGGCCACCGGTGGTCCAGTGCTAATGGCCTATTGCCTGGACAGCACGCTTGCGCCGTCGTCCGACCTGTTAACGCAGGCGTTTGCAGAGATCGGTAAGGCCCCGGGCATCCATCCACTCCCGCTGCCGGAGCTGTGGGAGCTGTTTGAAACCCAACGGCCTGAAGACTTTGCCAAACAAATCGCCAAGCGCATAGATCAGGCCATTGACCAACGACCCGAGATAACTTGTGTGGTTCTGGCGCAAGCCTCCATGGCTCAGGCAAGCCAATATGTGACAACGCCTGTGCCTGTTCTGTCCTCGCCGGAACTGGCGCTGCGGCATGCGCTCGGCCTCTCCTCGGCGGGATAACGAAACAGCGACATTACCGGCTGTGCATCCGCCGCTTGCAGTCCCGCGTGGTCGACGTCGCGGCCTCGGACGCGTCATGGTAGGCGCCGAACCACGTCCCATGGCATTTTCGAATTGCCATAGCTGCACTCGCAAAACCGATGATGCGATTGGTGAAGAGCCAAGCAAAAAAACGGCCCGCCAAGTGTAGGGCGAGCCGCAAAATGTTCACGTTCGAATGCTGTCAGATCAGTGGCCAAACACGCCGTTCTTAACCCACTGCATCTTCTTTCCTTTTGCCCCCATACGCATCATCAGACACGAGGTGTTGAGACGGTTGAAGTACAGGATATCCAGCTTGTACCAGCCCGCCTGCGGCACCTCGACCTCGGACACGATGGTGCTGTCACAGGTCTGGCGGCCATCGAAACGCCCCACGCGCTGCCCGCCAATGCGGGCATCAATCCCGTCGTTTGTAAAAAAGTCGATCTGATAGACGCCCGGCGCGTCAAAGCGGATGTATCCCTTGATCGACGCGGCAACATTCTCAGCTCGACCCGAAGTCAGAGTCGGATCGCCCTTGTTGTTGTCACGATAATCCAGCCCGCGCAGCGGGGCGCCGCGTTTCGCACCGGATTTCAACACCGAACGCGCCTCGGACAGGTATTTGATATGCTGGCCTTCCTTGGCAAACCCATAGGTCACAGACAACCCGCCTTTCAGGCCCCCAGGCTGCGGGCTGGCAGGTTTCAGCTTCAAAGGCGCAGCACCGGCTGCGGTCGCGATGATCAACGACAGCGCGGCGGCGGCTCCGATCAGAATGGATCTCATATTGGTCTCCCTGTTGAGGACGTTGCTGTCGGCTTTTGCCGATCTTTTGCAACGGAAATGCTACAAGCAGGAGCGAGCCTAGGCGGCAAAACCCATCGCGGCAAGGGTTGAGGCGTTCACATTTTCCCCTGCACAGACTCCGCCGGTCAAGCGCGCAAGTCTTTGGGAGAGCCGATAACCACGTAAGATGTGATCGACGTGACATGAGGCAACGTGCCAAGAACTTCGGTATGAAAGGTCTTGTAGGCCGGCAAGTCAGCACATTCGACGCGCAAAAGGTATTCAATTGTGCCCGTAGTGTTGTGGCACTCCACAACCTCGGGCACCTGCCGCAACGCTTTCTCGAATCCTTCCTGCGTGGCTTTGCTGTGCTCGCCCAACCCGACCCCGATATAGGCCACAAACCCAATACCTATTGCAGATGGGTTCAGCACCGCACGATAGCCGGAAATCACGCCCGATCGTTCAAGTTCTTGCACACGTCGCAAACAAGCCGAAGGCGACAGGCCCACACGATCAGCGAGTTCCAGGTTGGATATGCGACCGTCATGCGACAATTCATGCAATATCTGTTGGTTTATTCTATCATTCTTCATCATTAGTTGTGCAGATTGGACATCTTAAACACAAAACGCAATTTCATTTGCCCCAAAATCCGCAAATCTGCGCGCAATGACCCACGACCTCCTCCTTGCGCTTGTCGCTTTCGCCTTCGTGTCCTCAATCACACCGGGCCCCAACAACCTGATGCTCATGGCGTCAGGTGCAAATTTTGGGTTCCGCCGCACGATCCCCCACATGCTGGGAATCGGGCTCGGTGTCGTGTTCATGATCTTGTTGGTTGGGGCTGGCCTGATTCAGGTGTTCGACGCATTTCCCGTCACCTATCAAGTCCTAAAATTCGTATCAGTGGGCTATCTCTTGTTTCTCGCATGGAAGATCGCAACTGCGGCCCCGATCGAAAAACAAGACTTCGACAGTTCACCAATGAGCTTTTTTCAGGCCGCCGCGTTTCAATGGGTCAATCCAAAGGCGTGGACCATGGTCCTGACAGCGACCACAGCCTATACCCCCAACCAGACGCTCGGCGCTATCTTGATCGTAGCTGTGGTCTTTGGTGCGGTGAATCTGCCCTCCGTCAGCACTTGGACCGTGTTGGGTCAGCAAATGGCGCGGATTCTGACAAACCCGCGCCGGTTGACCCTGTTCAACTGGGCGATGGCCTTGCTGCTGGTTGCCTCGCTTTATCCGGTTCTGTTTCCCTAACGCAGGTCACTTCAACGGCAGGCAGATCTCGGTCAACAGATCTTCGGGCGCGGTAGCGCGCGGATTGTTCAGACTGACTTCATAGCAGGGCGCATCTGCGGGTTCTTCGCCGCTTGCAGGCAACCATTGCCCGAACAAAGCCTGATAAGCCGCCGCCAGCCCGGAATACGGGCCCTTGTGAATCATGACGGCTGTCTTCCCGCCGTCAATCACCCATTCTTCCATCCCCTGAGGGATATTATCGCCGCGCCATTCGGCCCCGGCCAGGCTGTTAAGTTCTGCCTCGGGCACGACTTCGGGGTTATCCAGATAAACGCCAATAACTGGCCCTACCTGAGGCCACAGCCCACGTGCTTCGCAGATGGCGCCAAATTTCTCAAAGCTTTGGCCGATGGTATAATACGCCCCCTCGTGGCGCAGCATCGCCAGGCGGCGTTTGGGTTCGGTTCGGATTTCGGTGGGATGCATGGGAAATTCTCCTGGATCAGGTTTCGACAAAGGCGGGCGCAAACGCCCTGCTTGGCGAAACGGACCCGGACGCTGTCCGAAATCATCCGCAAATGCGCGGGCAAAGCTGGCCGCATTGGGATAACCGCAGCGAGCAGCAATTTGTTCGACCGGCCAGCCTGTCTGGACAAGCCAGACCGCGGCTCGGTTCATTCGCATCCTGCGCACGGCTTGTGCACAGGTCTCACCAGTAATCGCCCGGAACACCCGGTGCCAGTGAAACCGCGACATCGCAGCCTCGTCCGCCAGCCGATCCAGAGACAAATCCCCCGCAGGGTTGTCGTGGATGTAGGTCAGAACCCGCAACAGGCGGTCTTCGTATCGGCCCGACATTGCGCCCTCTTTGGTCTGTTTCGCATCCCAATTGGTGCCATAATCGCAGTTCACAAATCTTGCTGAGTTGCATCTGCGGCAAGCTGACGTCATATAACCAGCAAATTCCGCGTTGAGAGGCGTCATGACTCAGTATCTGGATTTCGAAAAACCCCTGGCCGAGATCGAAGGCAAAGCAGAAGAGCTGCGTGCAATGGCACGCGCCAATGAAGAGATGGACGTAGCCGAAGAGGCCGCCGCTCTGGATGCCAAGGCCGCCTCGTTGCTCGAAGACCTGTACAAGGACTTGACGCCTTGGCGGAAATGTCAGGTGGCACGCCACCCCGAGCGTCCCCACTGCAAAGACTATATCGACGCGCTATTCACCGATTACACGCCGCTGGCTGGGGACCGTAATTTTGCGGACGATCACGCCGTTATGGGCGGTCTGGCTCGATTTGATGGCCAGCCTGTCGTCGTCATTGGCCACGAAAAGGGCACCGACACCAAATCCCGGATTGAGCGTAATTTTGGCATGGCCCGTCCCGAAGGCTATCGTAAGGCGATCCGCCTGATGGAGATGGCCGGGCGCTTTGGTCTGCCGGTGATCACGCTGGTAGACACCCCCGGTGCCTATCCCGGCAAAGGCGCCGAAGAGCGCGGCCAATCCGAGGCCATCGCACGGTCGACCGAAATGTGCTTGAAAATCGGCGTGCCACTGGTGTCTGTCATCATCGGCGAAGGTGGTTCGGGCGGTGCGGTTGCCTTTGCCACCGCCAATCGAGTGGCGATGCTCGAACATTCAGTGTACTCGGTGATCTCTCCCGAAGGCTGCGCCTCGATCCTGTGGAAAGACGCCGAGAAAATGCGCGAAGCGGCCGAGGCCCTGCGCCTGACGGCCCAGGATTTGCACAAACTGGGCGTGGCGGATCGCGTTATTGTCGAGCCCAAGGGCGGCGCGCATCGCGATCGCGTCGCGGCTGTTACATCGGTCGGCCACATGATCGAAGCGATGCTGGGCGAGCTCAAGGATATGGACGGTGATGCCCTGGTGGCAGACCGTCGCAAGAAGTTCCTGGACATGGGTTCCAAGGGGTTGGCGGCCTAAGCACCTATCATATCAAACAGACAAAAAAGGGTCCGTTGCATGCCTGCCCGGACCTTTGCTTTTTTGGATCTGACAAGCCGGAAGCGCTCCCGCCCGTCGTCGATGCCCCTTACGGGCCTCCTCCTCCCGTTGGGCCGGGCGCCGGGCTTTGCCCGGAGCCCGGCCCAAAACCGCTAGCGGTGCCGACAAAGTCGGGATCGCTCGGGTGCGGGAGCCGCCCTTTTTGGTGTGGCATTACATAAGCAACTTAAGAGCACCCCTTACCCCCGCAAACGCTGCAACAAGGCCGCCGAAGGTTCCCCTGTCACCGACAGTCCATTGGCACTCTGATAGCTGCTGATCGCTGCCTTGCTCTTCGACCCGATCACGCCGTCTGCTCCGCCAGTATCGTATCCAGCCTTCGTCAGTCGGGTTTGCAGCTCTTTCCGATCATTCAGGGTCAACCCATTTGCATCCGGTCCAAATGGTGTTTTGAGCGGACCCCCACCTGCGATCCGATCTGCAAGGTGTCCAACCCCCAACGCGTAGCTGTCCGAGTTGTTATATCGCTTGATCACCGAGAAATTCTTGAACACTGCAAACTGCGGCCCCGGCTTTTGTGGCTGGATGACGGAAACCGGAGAGGCCGACCTGGCAGCTGCCGACCCGACCTCACCGCCCCAGGTTTGCCCACGCACCCAGCCTGATCGCTGCAGATACGCAGCAGCCGAAGCCAAAGCATCAGTGGGATCATCCGACCAAATGTCACGACGGCCATCGCCGGTGAAATCCACCGCATAAGCCAGGTAAGACGTCGGGATGAATTGCGTATGCCCCATCGCCCCGGCCCAACTGCCGGTCATGTTGGCAGGCGTCGTATCACCGTTCTGCAGGATCTTGAGCGCCGCCACGAGTTGCTTTTCGAAAAACGCGCCGCGCCGCCCGTCATAAGCCAGCGTCGAAAGCGCCGAAACTACCGGTATGTCGCCGCGCCGCGCGCCGTAACGGCTTTCGAGCCCCCAAATGGCCACCACGATCTGCGGCGGCACGCCATAGCGCCCCTCAAGCTGCGTCAAAAGCGTGCGATAGCGCGTCAACATCTGCTTGCCGGTCGCGATCCGCTCGTCCGAAGCGGCAATGGCCAGGTAATCCTCAAGTGTGCGTTTGAATTCGGTCTGGTTTCGATCTCGCTCGATCACGATGGGCAAATACCCTGCCCCGCGAAAGGCCGTGTTAATTGTGGACTGGGAAATCCCTTGTGCTGCGGCGCGGGCCTTGAACCCATCAACCCAAGCGTCCCACCCGGCGTTGGGAACCGATTGCACCCGAGGCTTGGCGGCTGGGGTGGCCACATTGTTCGACCCACAGGCCGACAACGCCAAAGCCCCAACACCAAGCGAGAAAAACCTGCGATCCATCATGACAACACCTGCTCATTGTTTTGCAGGCAGGATACCGCGATCAGGCGCGCCAAGCCAGCAGGCGTTTTTCGAAACTCCCGATGATCCAGCTGGTCAGGACGCCTAGTGCCGACAGAATGACCACACCGGCAAAAAGCCGCTCAAGATCATAGAGCGATCCGGCCTGCAGGATGTAGGCACCGACGCCGTATTCGGCCCCTAGCATCTCGGCTGCGACCAGCAGGATGATCCCGATGGCAAGGCTGACACGCAGGCCCGACAGGATGCCGGGCAACGCACCGGGAAGGACGATCTTGCGCACGATGGACAGCCAGCTCAGGCCAAAGCTCTGCCCCATGCGGATCAACCCGCGATCCACGTTGTCGACTGCGCCGTAGGTGGCCACGATGGTTGGGGTAAAGGTGCCCAAAGCGATGAGGGCGTATTTCGATCCCTCGTCAATGCCGAACCAGATCACGAACAACGGCAAAAGCGCGATCTTCGGAATCGGGAATATCGCAGCCACGACCGGCACCAATCCAGCGCGAACATAAGAAAAGAGCCCGATCAGCACGCCAATGCCAATGCCAGCCGAAACCCCCAGCAAAGACCCTACAATCAACCGGGTCAACGATGGCCCCAAATGGGTCCAAAGTACCCCGGACTGCGCCAGATCGAACAGCGTTGCCCCAACATCCGACGGCCGCGGCAAGGTCAGGTTGGTAATCCAACCAGCGCGCGTGCCCCACTCTAAGAAGAGCAGTACGAAGACAAAGACCAATACGCCCACGCCGCGCTTGGATTGCGGGCGGAACCCGCCACCTCGAAAGGGCACATGTTGCTCAGCCATGGACAAGTTCCTGATCAGCCGCCAAGGCCTCGTCCCGCATCAGGTGCCACAGGCGCGATTGCAGCGCGTCCAGTTCCGGCAACCCCGGCGCACGTTCAGACAACGGCAGGTCAATCTGGATCACCTCGCGGATTCGCCCAGGGCGTCTGGACAGAACCGCAATCTGGTGCCCCAGTCGAACGGCTTCGGCCAGGTTGTGAGTCACATAGACGGCGGTGAACGGCTGGCGGGCCCAGAGGCTCACCAAATCCTCCATCAGCAGTTCGCGCGTCTGCGCATCGAGCGCCGACAGAGGCTCGTCCAGCAGCATCACCGCCGGGTTCACCGCAAGCGCGCGTGCAATAGCCACCCGTTGCTTCATGCCCCCCGATAGCTGCCGGGGCAGCGCATCCCGGAAATCGCTAAGCTTTGTGCGGGCCAGAACACTGTCGATGATCTGGTCGATCTCAGCTTTGGGCAGACCGTGATCCTCAAGCACCAGCGAGATGTTCCCCGCCACGCTGCGCCATGGCAACAGGGCAAAGTCCTGAAACACGAACGTCAGCGGGTTGAGGCACCCCTCGGGCGCCTCCCCCCCTTGCAAAACCCGCCCCTGATCCGGCTGCTCCAGCCCCCCCAGCATGCGCAGCAAGGTCGACTTGCCGCAGCCGGATGGGCCGATGACACATAAAATCTCGCCCGCAGGAATGCGCAGCGACACGTCATCCAGCACCAGCATGTCGCCATAACGGTGGGTCAGGTGGTCCAGAGTCAGGTCCATACGCGCGTCAGATCGTCGGTGCGTAAGACGAGTCGACAAGCGCCTCAGAGGTAATGCTGTCCTTGATCAACCCTTCGGATTTGAACCAGTCCAACTGATCTTGCACGCTTGACATGTTCAGGCCCGCGTTCTGATTGATCCGCATTGCGCCGTTGCGAATGGATTTCTCTGCCTTTTCGAACGGGCGGTCCGCGTAGACGTATTTGTGGATCAGTTTGACCATGTCGGTCGCTGCCTCATCCCCAGCGGTTTTGTCCACCAAGGCCGCGTTGAAATCGTCGGCTCCGCGCGAAAACGCACGCAGGAACGCCTCGGTCTGGCCGCGTTCGTTCGCCGCGTTCTGGGCTGAGGTAAAGACGGTCGTGACCTGATAATTCGGGATGTAGTCGGCCACATTACCGATGATCTTGACTGCACCGGCGCCAGCCAACCCCTTCGCGATGTGCGGCACGATCGACCAGGCGTCGACTTGTCCGGACTTCATCGCACCGATGATTGCGCCGACTTTTTGCAGCGGCTTGAACTTGACCGATACGCCCTCGGCGGCGGCGATCTTGGACCCCATGTAATGAAACGATGATCCTGCCTGCGTGACGGCATAGTTCTTGCCCGCCAATGCTGCAGGGCTGGTCAAGCCAGCCTCATAGGCCGCATTTGACGCCAGGATCTTTTGCCCGTCGATTCCCTTTTCCTCGCTCAGAGCACCACCAATCACCTTGGTCGCGCCCTTTTCGGCAAGGCTCACCAGACCACCGGAAATGGCAGTTACGGCATAGTCAGCATCACCCGAGGCAATCGCCACAGCCATGGGTTGCGCGGCCTGAAAGAACTTGAACTCGACATCCAGCCCCTCGTCCGCGAAATACCCTCGCTCGAACGCCACGAAAGACGCCGCGTGGCTGGTGAACCGCAAAGCCCCTACAGTCATCTTCGTATTGGCCAGTGCCGGAGCTCCCAGCATCGGCAAAGTGGCTGCACCACCCAATAGGCCCATAGCGCCGCGGCGTGAAAAAGTGGTCATGATCTCTCTCCCCTGAAAATTCCGTCTCACTTTAAGACTTTGTGGAATCGCAGCGCAATCCCACAAACGCGCATCTCAGGTCACCAACAACCGCAAGCCCTGCGTCACGTCCGAGCGCACTGCCAGTCGCAGGCCCGGTTCGTCCCCCGCCTTGAGTGCGGCAATGATCAACCTGTGCCCCTGTGGCGGGTCGGTTCGACGCAACCGACCATAAAGCGCGCGCATCGTCGGCCCCAGTTGCAGCCAGACGGTTTCGGCCATGGCCAGCATCGCCGGGGCTTGTGCGCGCAAATAGAGCGTACGGTGGAATTCCAGGTTAGAGCGGATGTACCCCACGGCGTCGCGTTTGGTGACCATTTCCGCGACATTCATGTTGATACTCTGCAAGCGGTCGATCAGCGCGATATGGGCCCGAGGCAAGGCCCGACTGGCTAGTTCGACCTCAAGCAGAGCACGCAGCGCGGCCAGTTCCTCAATCCGATCGTTGGTCAGCTCAGGTGTGGACACCCGACCCGATGCGGATAGAAACAACGCCCCTTCAGCAACAAGCCTGCGGACAGCTTCGCGGGCTGGCGTCATCGACACTCCGAACTCGGCCCCGATCCCCCGCAGTGTCATTGCCTGGCCGGGAGCAATCTCTCCATGCATGATCCGGGTTCGCAACATGCGATATACTCGGTCGTGGGCGGAAGCGGTCTGTTCGGTGCTACGGGCGTTCATCATGGCCCCTATATGTGATCACATATTGAAAACGGGTCAACCATCGAACCGATAGCGATGCAGGGATGCGCCCTCGTCCCGCAGCCATTGCCGCTGCTCGCGGTATGGGCCATGAATATCCTCGACCAGATCCCAGAAGGCTTGCGAATGGTTCATCTCGGCCAGATGCGCGACCTCATGCGCCGCCACATATCGCAACACCGGCGGGGGGGCCAAGATCAGCCGCCAAGAATACATCAGTCCACCCTGCGCCGTACAAGAGCCCCAGCGAGACCGGGTGTCCCGGATCGAAATCCGCGAATAGGACCGCCCCAGGCGCGCACTGTACTGGTCCGAAGCCTCGGCCAGTCGATCGCGCGCCAGTTCCTTGAGGAACCGTTGCACACGACGTGGCGCGGACGTGGCGGGCACCAAGATCGCATCATCCGACAGGACGACGTTGCGCCCCTTTCCCACATCAACCCGACGTTCCACACCTTCGACCGGGATGTTGGACCCGATGTCGATCATTTCATTGGACTGACGCGCATCCAGGTGAGAGCGAATCCAATCTTCTTTCTCTGCTGCGAACTCCAGCGCATGACGCTCGGGCAGCCCATTCGGCATGGTCAGCGTCACCCGGCCATCCAGCTGAGAGATCCGCAAACTGATCCGGCGGGCCCGTGCCGACCGGCGCACCGTCAACGGTACGGGCGGATGTCCGGGCAGTTGGTGATCGGCCATGCGGCTCCCCATTTGCTCAAAGGCTTTGACAGTGCCCACGTCATGTGGCACCTGACCTGAATCGTCGACGACTCACCTGATATCAAGGGGATTTCACATGCCCAAGGAAGAATGGGGTGTAAAACGCGTTTGCCCGACCACCGGCAAACGTTTTTATGACCTGAACAAAGATCCGATTGTTAGCCCCTACACGGGCGAAATCGTGGAACTGGAAACCGGCAAAAGCCGTATGATTGCTGCAGATGCTGAAGATGCAGCAACACTAAAGAGCAAACAGTCCGCTGACGCAGAAGACGTCGTGCTGGATGATGATGACGACGTTGATGTCGATCTGGGCGATGATGTTCTGGATGACGACGATGACGAAGGCGACGTGTCGCTGGACGAAATCGCAGACGTTGCTTCAGAAGACGAAGACTCCTGAATATTGAGCGGGCCGGGCAATTCCCCGGCCCTTTCATTTCGGGCCAGGCTCGCTAACTGCGCCACAAAAAACGAGGTCAAAATATTTTGACAATGGGTGTTTTTTGTCTTGCGCTCTTGCCTGTCCTTTCATAAACGTCCGTCCACCGCAGCAGCGGTGGCATGGGGCCTTAGCTCAGTTGGGAGAGCGCTTGCATGGCATGCAAGAGGTCAGGGGTTCGACTCCCCTAGGCTCCACCATTCTCCAGACGATCCGGAACTCAAGACACGCTCTGATAGAGCGATTGTCAGACCATGTTCAGCACGGTCAGCCCAGCCCTCAGATCACAGGGTCAACAGCCGACCATATCCATTGACCGCATCGCCAAGCCCGATTGCCCGCAACGTTTGCCAATAGACAGCCGCGTTACAGGCCACGATCGGCTTGCCATATTCCGCTTCCAGCTCCTCGATCAACGAGACCACGGGTAGGGCCGTTCCGACCTGCAATATGGCGTCACAGTCAGACTTCGCCATCCGGGCAAACACGGCGCGAATATCATCAAGGGGCGTTTCGCAAATCTCGGGCAGCGAAGGCGCGCAAGTCCCCTCGATGGCAACCACCTCGAACCCGGCTTCTTCGGTATTGGCCTTCACATGTTGGTCGATCTCGGCATTGAACGGTGTCACCACCGCGACCCGCTTGGCCCCCAACGCGCGAAGCGCCGCGTGATCGGCGACCGAAGCATTCAGAACCGGTACCCCCACAGCAACCTCTAATTCGCTACAGCGCCGCGCCAGCCGGTCAACACCGCCTGGGCCCGCATCCGTGGTCAACCCGATGCACAAAGCCGCCGGGTTGCAATCCATCAGCTTGCGCGCTTCGTCGATCAGATCCTCTGACACGGCATCTCCGCCCAAGCGAAACCGCTGCATCTGGTTGGTTACGCCTTCGGGGCGCAGCAGCTCCAGTTCGGGTTGCACGACGGTGTTCATGGCGGGGGTCATGACGCCGATGATGGCACGAGGGGCAAGAGTATCAGCCATTGTCGCCTCCGGTCAGATGGGCATCCAGGCCGGTCATCGCGCCGACATAGATGCCATCGCCAACAATTGCGCCCATGCCCTGTTCAAGATCCTTGGCGCAATCAAACCGGCTCTCCCAGATGCCAAGGGTCTGATTTGTATGGGTGATCGGGATGAACCGATGAGTCGAGACATAGTTCTGTACTGGCAAGGGACTGTCGATGATGTCGTAGGTATAGAAGTGATCCACATCCGACAGTTCCAGAAGAGTTTCGCGAAACACCGTCCCGTCCACGATGTCGAGATGTCGGATACTGCCCACAGATGTGGCTGTGCCTGTTTCCATGCGAGCAGAGGTCACACCAGGGTTCCACTGGGACACACCATCGAATGCGCGGACAGCGGACCAAACCGCATCAATCGGCGCATCCAGGATCATGCTTCGATACACATGCATGGGCAACTGCTCCTTTGGGTTAAACCGATGTTAAATCCCGACCCTGGGCCATAGGCCCGTAAAAACCGACTTCATCATGTCGTTTTTTCGAAAGCAACCGTCTCAATCAACGCGTTGCCTGAAAGGGCGCAACAGGATCGGAACAGGCATTGGTACGGCGGGCAAGAGAACAACAGACGCCACGCGGGATTCGCGTGACCCCTCCGCCCCGGGGCGGCACCTTTCGCCCGTTGGGACCCCGGCGCCTGGACCAGATCACTCAGGCCGCCTTTGATATCCTTGAAAAGATCGGCCTGGCCGACTGCCCCAAAGACGTGGCTGCATTGGCCATCGAACAGGGTGCAAGGTGCCGTGACGATGGCCGCTTGTGCTTTCCGAAGGCCATGATCGACGCCACGCTGGCCAAGGCCATGAAACGCATCAACCTGCCGGGGTTTTCCGAGGATTTCGGCCTGACCATCGGCGGCGGTCACGTTCACATCGGCACAGGCGGCGCTGCGGTCGAGGTGCCTGATGACGCGGGCGGGTTTCGCCCAGCGCAACTGTTAGACCTCTACCGGCTCATGCAAATCGTGGGCCGCACTGAAAACATCCACTACGGTGTGCGCCCCATCGTGGCACGGGACATGGAAACGCCCTGGGACTTGGATGCAAACACCGCCTTTGCCTGCCTCAAGGCTTGCCCCAAGCCAATCGGGATCAGCTTTGACACCGCCCTTCACGTGCCACGTATCGCCCAGATGTTCGACATCGCTTTGGGCGGCGAAGGCCGGTTTAGACAGCAACCTTTCTGCATGGGCATCATCGTACATGCGGTGTCCCCCTTGCGCTTTGCGCCCGAAGGGGTCGAGATCATGAAGGCCGCGATCAAGGCCGGAATGCCCCTGCAAATCTGCACCGCCGCACAGGCCGGCGCGACCAGTCCCGTGACCCTGGCCGGTGCCCTGGCCCAAGGGCTGGCCGAGTCATTGGCCGGCTTGATCATCGCCAATGTGCTCAGCCCCGGTTTCCCGACGATCCTGGCCTTCATGCCCTTCATCAGCGACCTGCGCACCGGCGCGATGACCGGCGGCAGTGGCGAAGCTGCCGTGGCCAACGCCGCCGCCGCGCAGCTGTTGCTGAACCTCGACATCCCCGCGACCGTGTCGGCCGGCATGACGGACGCAAAGGTGCCGGATGCGCAGGCGGGCTATGAAAAGGGCTATACCGTTGCCTTGGCCGCACAGGCCGGGGCGGACATGATCAACCTGAGCGTCGGCATGTTGGGTTCACTCATGGTCGCCTCGGCCGAGGCGCTGGTCATCGACGATGACATGTGCGCCGCCATCCTCCGCTCGGTGCGCGGGGTCGAATTGGCCGATGACGCGCTGGACCTGGACATGATCGAAGCGGTCGCCAGCGGCCCCGGTCACTATCTGGGCGAGGCGCAAACGCTGGCCCGGATGCGCACCGAATACGTCTATCCCGCGCTGGCCGACCGGCAAAGCGTTCAGGACTGGCAAGAGGCCGGGCGCCCTGCCCTGACGGATCGCGCCAAAGACCGCGTGCGCGAACTGACAGCGCGACCCCCAACCCATTTGCCCAAGGATCGCGAAGCCGCCATTCGCGCGGCATTCGACATTAAGCTGCCAGAGGATCATCCATGACCACCCATAAACGCGTCGTTGTCATTGGTGGGGGCGCCGTGGGGTGTTCGATCCTGTATCATCTGGCCTTGGCAGGTGTGACCGATACTCTGCTGTTGGAACGGGACGAACTGACCAGCGGCTCTACCTGGCACGCGGCGGGTAATATCCCAACCTATGCGACCTCGTGGCTGGGGATGCGGGCCGGGAACTATGGCTGGCAGCTTTACAAGGATCTGGGCGACACCGTCGACAGCGCGATCACCTATCGCCACACCGGTGCATTCTGGCCCGCCCACACCAAGGAACGGATGGAACTGTTCGGCCACCTCGAAGGGATCGCAGGCAGCGCCGGGTTCGATCTGCATCGCCTCAGCCCGTCCGAGATGGACGCCATGCACCCGTTCTGGTCCCCCGATGACACCGTTCTGGGCGGGATCATGGACCCCTACGAGGGCGACATCGACCCGAGCCAGTTGACACAAGCGCTCGCCAAAGGGGCCCGAGAAAAAGGCGCGCAGATTAAGCGGTTCTCGCCCGTGACCGGCATCACCCGCACGGCCAGCGGCGATTGGCAGGTCACAACCGCGACCGAGACGATCACCGCCGAAATCGTCATCAACGCCGCCGGGTTCTATGGCGCCAAGATCGCTGCAATGGCCGGGCTGCAGGCCCCCGTGATCACGCTGGAACATCAGTATCTGGTGACCGAACCCTTGGCCGAGCTGGACGCCCACCCCGACCTCTTCCCACTGGTGCGTGACCCGGACATCCGGTTCTATCTCAGGCGCGAGCGCAACGCATTCCTACTCGGCTCTTACGCGCACGCGGGACGCCCGGCCTGGCCCACCGACGGCCCGCCGGATGACTTTGCCCACCAACTGTTTCCCGACAGTATCGAGGACATCCTTGACGTGCTCGATGACACCATCGCGCACGTCCCCCTGCTGGCCAAGGCAGGCGCGCAGCGGTTCGTCAACGGTCCCATCGCCTATGCTCCGGATGCCCTGCCTCTGGTCGGGCCCGCGGCTGGTGCACCGAATTTCTATCACGCCACCGGGGTGCAGGTGGGCATCACCCATTCGGCCGCCATCGGCAAAGCAATGGCCGAATGGATCACCCAAGGTGAAACCGAATGGGATCTGTCCGCCTGGGACCCGCGCCGGTTCGGCGATTGGGCCACGCCCGATTACGCCCACGCCCGCGCGTCCGAACATTACGATTTGCAATACGCCATCCCCTATCCGCATCGGAACATGCAATCTGGCCGCCCGCTGCAACGCACGCCGCTGTACGACCGGCTCAAAGCCTCTGGCGCGGTGATGGGCCAGATCGGCGGGTGGGAGCGTGCGTTTTGGTTCGAAACACCCGACCACCCCGACACCGGCGCGTTGAGCTATAACGAAGAGCCCTGGCACGCGGCCATACGCGACGAGATTGAAACCGTCGCCAGCTCCGTCGGTGTCATGGACCACGGCGGCTTTACCAAATTCACGGTCGAGGGCCCGGGGGCCGAGGCTTATCTGGACAGCGTGTTCTGCGGCACCCTGCCCAAACCGGGACGCATCAAGCTGAGCTACATGCTCACCCCAAATGGGCGCATCTATTCCGAGGCCACCATTGCCCGCCTGTCCGAAGACTGTTTTGTCTTATGCGGTCCGACCCTGGCCAGCCTACGGGATTTTGACCTGCTGTCAGAACAGTTGCCCGATACCGGCGTCACCCTGTCGATGGGGCATCAAAAGGACGGCGCGCTGATGGTGATGGGCCCCAAGTCGCGCGAATTGCTTGCCGGGTTAACCTCTGCCGATCTGTCCGCGGCTGCCGCGCCTTGGATGTCGGTGGCAGAATGCCAGATCGCGGGCGTGGACGTCATCGCCATGCGCGTGTCCTATGTCGGCGAACTGGGGTGGGAGCTGCATGTGGCAAGCCGCGTTCTGCCCACGCTGTACGAGGCGATCATGGAACGCAGCGCGGAATTTGGCATTGGCCAGTTCGGCTCTTACGCTCTGAACTCGATGCGGATCGAAAAAGGGTATCACGGATGGGGCGCTGATTTCGGAACCGAATACACCCTGTTTGATGCCGGATTACAGGGGTTTGCCAAAGCCGACAAAGGCACGTTTCAGGGACAAGAGGCGCTGATGGAACACGCAGGCCAACCCGCCGAATGGGAATGGATCGGGTTGGAAGTGACCCAAGCCTCCCCAGAGCCTCTGGCATCCGAACCTATCGTCAAAGACGCCAAGGTCATCGGTTACGTCACCTCGGGCACCTATGGCATCCGCACCGGCAAGACGCTGGTTCTGGGTTATGTGGAACGCGGGACATTGACGATGGGCGAGGCCTGCCATGTTCGCATTCTGGGCGAGGATCACACAGCGATCCGGCACAGCCCCGCGCAATTCGATCCGCAGAACCTACGCCTCAAACAATAACGTTCAACTCAGCACTTGCAGATAGCGGCGCACCGCCTCGGGGAAACCCATCACCAAAGCATCGGCCGTGATCCCATGGCCAATAGACACTTCGGCCAGATCGGGAACAGTCTCTTTCAATGCGGGCAAGTTCGACAGCGTCAGGTCGTGCCCGGCATTCATCGTCAGCCCCCGTAAGCCAGGCTGTGCGTTATGCCCTGCCTGTCGCGCCGCATGGGCGGCTTCACGCAATTGGCCCAATTCCTGAACATGATCGGATCGTTCAAACAATGCCGCGAAGGGACCTGTGTAAAACTCGACCCTATCCGCTCCGACCCCTCCTGCCGCAAGGACGTCAGCAGCGCGAACATCAACAAAGAGAGAGACCCGCTGACCGTTTGCATGCAGGGCGCCGATTGCGCGGTACAACAGATCGTGGTCCTTCTCGACCTGCCATCCGTGGTCCGATGTGGACTGAGAGGGGTCGTCCGGCACCAACGTCACCTGATGCGCCTTTGATGCCATCGCCAAGTCGAGGAAGTCCGGCGATGGATACCCTTCGACGTTGAACTCGGCCTCTGGGTATTCCGACACAATCAATGCGGCCAGGTCATGAACATCGCTGAATCGGATGTGGCGTTGATCCGGGCGCGGGTGGACCGTGATCCCATGCGCGCCAGCGTCCAGCACAAGGCGCGCGATGTCCACCACATTTGGCCACGGCATGTCCCGGCGGTTTCTCAGGAACGCAACTGCATTCAGGTTGACCGAAAGCTTGGTTGGAACTGCGGCAATCTCATCCAGCATAAAATAAGCCCTTAACGCATCGACATCACTCGTGCTTTAGCAACCATGCTGTCCGCCCAGAACCTCCAATCTTGGACAAACGAGCTAGACCAATTTTTTGTCCCGGCGATCCCTCACTTACATAGATCTAATCCAACTGATCCCCTCGGACCCATTGGGCTGTGCCGAATTACCATTTGGCGGGTCAAAACGCACCACGGGGCCGAGTCGCGTTTGAGAAAGTCCGATAAGCAGCGCAGCCATTCAGGCCCCTTCAGACGCCTGGCCGCCCATTCCTCGGAAACATCGCCATAGCGTTATTGCGGATTCCGACGCGTCATCCGGCCCGAGGTCTATCATCACAAGAGCCTTGCATTACGCAGATGTTAGCGCTAACTATTCTCGCAACTGGCCCACATCGGGTCCCGATTTCGCAGGGGAGAGGCGAGATGACATTGAAAATCGCAATCAATGGCTTTGGCCGTATCGGCAGGGGTGTACTACGGGCACTTTTGGAAAGCGCGGCCGATGACATGCAGGTGGTCGCCATCAATGATCTGGCACCGGCCCAGACCCTGACCCACCTGCTCAAGTATGACAGCGTTCACGGCCGACTTGGGCAATCGGTGATGCTGGACGGTGAAACGCTTCGGGTCGGGAAACACAGCATCCGTCTGTCACAATGCCCAGCGCCTGAAGATCTGCTCTGGCAAGACGTTGACATCGCTTTTGAATGCACCGGGCGTTTTACCTCTCGCGACCAACTGCAGCGGCACCTGCAAAACGGATCAAAGCGGGTGCTGCTGTCCGCCCCTGGAACCGACATGGATCGCACCATCGTCTTTGGCGTCAATGACGATCAGCTGACACCCGACGACCTGATCGTGTCCAATGCATCCTGCACCACCAACTGTCTGGCCCCCATCGCCATGGTGTTGGATCAGGAATTCGGTATCCAGACCGGCTACATGACTACAATCCACGCCTTCACCGGCGATCAGCCGACACATGATACGCCGCACCGCGATCTTTATCGCGCGCGGGCGGCATCTGTTTCCATGATCCCAACTTCGACCGGCGCCGCGCGGGCCATATCACATGTTCTGCCCCATCTCGAAGGCCGCCTGGAAGGGTCGGCCATTCGCGTGCCTACGGCCAATGTATCGCTGGTCGACCTCAGCTTTGTGCCCCAACGCAGCGCGACTGTGGACACGGTGAATGCCGCGATCCGGACGGCCGCCAAAGGGTCATTGGCGGGCATACTGGCCTACGAAAATGACCCGCTGGTTTCGGCCGACTTCAACCACGATCCCAATTCGTCGTGTTTTGCCGCTGCGCAAACCACCGTGACGCGCGACGGCATGGTGCGCGTCGTCAGTTGGTATGACAACGAATGGGGCTTTTCCAATCGCATGCTCGACACCGGCCGCGCAATCGGACGGCTGATGCAAAGCGCAACGACAACCCGGCTGGCAAGCTGAGCCACGTCACGCCTGTTCAGCTCCCTCTTGCTGATGATCCGCAATCAGCGTTTCACGCAGCACCTGCGTGATCCGCGTCGGTTCCGGTCGTTTCCGGGTGATGATCGCAAACTGGGTTCGATAGTGCAGCTCATCCGGTTTCACCGCCCGCATTACCCCCCGTGCCCGAAATGGCTCGGCCAAATGGTCTGGCAGGAACCCGATGTAACGCCCCGACATGATCAGGACCATCAGCGCATGTTCCGATTGCACCTTGGCCGAACGGCGCAGTTTCAATTGCTGACCAATCCGCAAGTTCGGTGAATTCACACTAATGCCGACATAATTGCTGCCCCGTACATCGTCCATCGTCACATAGTCCTGATCGCCATCAAAGAACGGATGCCCGACCCCGCAATACATGAACATATGCTCGCCATAGATCGGGCTGTAGTCCAGGCTTTCCGAGGGCCGGTTCAGCGGCACGATCCCCAAATCCAGCTGCCCTTCGATCACCTGGCTTTCGATGACCGTCGGTGGCTCCATCGACAGTTCGACTTGCACGGCCGGTGCAATGTCGTTGAACTTGCTGATCGAGCGGGCGACATGGGCCTCGGGGTTGGACGCGCAAAGATCGAACAAAGCCACACGCACGGTGCCCGCAAGGTTTTCTTTGATTTCATTCACCTCGACCCGAAATCGGGTCACCGCCGCCAACATCTCATCAGCGGCTTCCAACACGCGCGCGCCTTCTTCGGTCAGTGAAAATCCCGCCGGACCGCGATGGCACAACACCAATTCCAGTCGTGTCTCCAGATCCGAAATGTGTTTCGAAATCGTGGACCGGCCGATATTCAATTCGGTTTCCGCCGCGGACAGTCCACCACTGTCAACCACCGCCTTGAAAATTCGCAACAATCTCAGATCCGAGTCACCGATCCGGGTGATCAAAGACTTCTTCTTCATTTTTACGTTCGCTTTTTATGAAACTTTGCGCGAATAAGTTTACATACGAGAAACATAAGAAACAACCTAAGACCTCCCTCACCGGAGCAGAATCGGACTGGCTCAACT
The DNA here is from genome assembly GCF_900537075.1 of Tropicibacter sp. Alg240-R139. GTDB lineage: Bacteria > Pseudomonadota > Alphaproteobacteria > Rhodobacterales > Rhodobacteraceae > Falsiruegeria. Next base: position 66,310 of record NZ_UNRA01000006.1, on the reverse strand, counting down.
CTCCCCGCGCCAGCGCGCGCTCCGGCCAAATCGACAAATGGGAGGACCTCCATGTCATTTTTCAAAAAGCTCAGCACCCTGACCGCCGCCGTTTCCATGGCAGCAATCATGGCCGCTGGCGCAGCTGACGCCAAAAACTTCAAGATCGCGGTTGGCGACGGCGCAGGTGGGACACAAGAAGCTCTGGGCAAAGCGTTCATCGCTGCTCTGGAAGAAAACACCGACCACACCGCAACCCTGTTCCTGAACGGCCAGCTGGGCTCCGAGCAGGACACCGTGAACGAAGCGGCCATCGGCACGCTGGATTTCTCGATCCTGGCGATCAACAACGTCACACCGTTCTCGCCGACCGTTGGCACGCTGACGCTGCCCTATATGATCCTGTCCCTGGAAGACGCTGAAAAGCTGACCCAAGGTCCGGTGGGCGAAGAACTGGTGGCAAACACCATCCGCGATTCCGGCGTTCGTATCATTGGCTGGGCCTATTCAGGCTTCCGTGTTCTGACCAATTCCAAACACCCGGTCAAATCGGTTGCGGATCTGTCCGACCTGGTTATCCGGACCCCCAAGAACGAAATCATGATCGCGACGTACCAGTCGTGGGGTGTGAACCCGACGCCGATGGCATGGTCGGAAACCTTTGCAGGCTTGCAGACCAAAGTTGTTGATGGTCAGGACAACCCCTACATCACCAACTACGCGATGAAGTTTGACGAAGTTCAGACCTACATCACCAACCTGCGTTACCTCTTCTCGATCGAGCCTCTGATCGTTTCTGAGGCCGTATTCCAGGACATGTCGGCTGACGACCAAGCTGCCGTTTTGGCCGCTGGTCAAGCTGCGACCCAGTTCTCGGCTCAGTATCTGCGCGATCAGGAATCCACCATCAAAACCGAGCTGCAATCGCGCGGCATGGAAATTGTTGATCCTGAGAACAACGAAGAAGAGTTCATCACTCTGGCGACCGAAGCCGTCTGGCCGAAATTCTACGACTCGGTTGGTGGCATCGACAAAGTGAATGCTGCCCTGGCCGAAATCGGCCGCGATCCGGTCAAATAAGACCCCGCAGAAAAGACCGGCAAAGAGCGCGACCCTCGCGCTCTTTGCTTTCTCAGGGAGGAGTAACAAGAAATGTTCTGGAAATTCCTGGACAACATTGAAAGCGTCATTTGCCGGATCCTTCTATCCGGATTTGTCGTCCTGTTGTTCACACAAATCATCGCCCGAGAGGTGTTCGGCTTTTCGTTCAGTTGGATCGAAGAACTATCCGTCTACATGTTCGTCTGGTTCGTCTACTTCGGCGCCAGCTACGCCGCGCTGAAAGGGGCCCATAACCGGGTGACCTTCCAGTTCCGCTTCCTGCCTGATGGCGCGATCAAATACATCGAAGCCTTTGCCGATCTCTTTTGGCTCTTCTTCAATGTCTATTTCATCTACCTGGCCTCTGATTTCGTCTTCAACAAGATGAACAAGTTCTGGAAATCCCAGACCTTGGGCATCGAGATGAAATACATCTACATGGTGCTGCCCTTTGCGTTCACGCTGATGACCATCCGCGTCCTGCAAGTGAACTATCGCAAACTGATCAAGGGCGAAGACATCGCCGACCCCGATCAGATTGATCTCGACGAAATCAAAGCTGCCACAGACGCAGCGAAATCCAAGTGATTGGGGGGGAGAAATCATGGAATCTGAAATCGTAAGCATCCTGTTTGGATCCTTCCTGTTCTTGTTGCTCATCGGCGCGCCCATCACGGTGGCGCTTGGATGTGCTTCGCTGGTCTCGTTCCTGTATCTGGGCGAGAACCCGATCAAATTCGTGCAGATCGCCTTTACCTCGGTCGGGTCCTTCCCGCTGATGGCACTGCCTGCCTTTATCCTTGCGGGCGCCTTGATGGAGGCCGCCGGCATTTCGAAACGCCTGATCAACGTGGCCGAAAGCCTTGCCGGTCCCTTCACCGGCGGAATTTCAGCTGCGACCGTCATGGCGTGTCTGTTCTTCGGCGCGATCTCGGGCTCTGGCCCGGCAACCACGGCGGCTGTGGGTATGCTGATGATCCCGGCGATGATCGACCGCGGGTACGAGCGTGGCTATGCATCGGCCATCACCGCCTCGTCTGGTGGTCTGGGTATCATCATCCCGCCTTCGATCCCGATGGTTATCTTCGGCATTGCCGCGCTTGGCTTTACCGCACCACCCGAGGCGGTCGAAAAATTCGGCACCTTCCAGTCGGTTTCGATCTCGAAACTGTTCATCGCGGGTTTTGTCCCGGCCTTCCTGATCGCCGCTTCGATCATGACGCTGAACTACTTCATGTCAAAAAAGCGCGGCTACTCCGGGTCTGCTGATGGCTGGTCCGCCAAGAACATCGGGTGCGAAATGTACCGCGGCTTCTGGTCTCTGATGGCACCGCTGGTGATCCTAGGCGGTATCTACACCGGCTTCTTCACCCCGACCGAGGCTGCGATTGTCGCGATCTTCTACACCCTGTTTGTGGGCGTGGTCATCTACCGCGAAATCACCTGGGCCAAGCTGTTCCAGTCGCTGGAAGCCACCACATGGCTGACAGGACGGGTGCTGCTGATCCTGTTCACCGCAACCGTGTTTGGCCGTCTTCTGGTGGAAAACCAGATCCCGGCGCTCATCGCGGACTCGATGCTTAGCTTTACCCAAAACTTGTACGTGATCTGGGCGCTGATCATCTTCTTCCTGCTCTTTGTGGGCATGTTCATGGAGACGCTGGCAACTATCCTGATCCTGGTTCCGGTGATGCTGCCTGTGGCCTATTCGGTGGGCATCGACCCGATCCACTTTGGTGTGGTGATGGTGTGTACCCTGGGCATTGGCTTCCAGACGCCACCACTGGGTGAAAACCTGTTCATCGCAAGCGGTATCTCGAACATCTCGATCGAAGAGATCTCGCTCCGCGCCCTGCCGTTTGCAGCCGTGAACACGATCGCGATCTTTATCATCGCCTTCTTCCCGGAACTGTCGCTGTGGCTACCACGCGTCTTTGGCTACTGACCTGAAAGGATACACTGATGGAACCAATGGTTACGCATATCCTATTTGCCACCGACCTGTCGCACAACTCGACCTATGCTTTGCGCCACGCTGCTGCGTTGGCGCAAAGCACAGGGGCCAAGATCCACGTCCTGCACGTGAACGAGCCCCTGTCGGATGACGCCAAGGTCACGATGGAGATGTTCATCCTGAACGAGGACACTCGCAAACAGGCCACCGAGCGCCGCCACGAAATGGTGCGCAAGGTCCTGGCCGAACGGCAGGCCAACTTCTGGGCCAAGTTCGAAGGGGACGACGCCAAGATCAAGGATCAGGTTGCCTCGATAGAGGTAACCGATGGCCACCCGGCCGAGGTGATCCTGCGTCGCTCACAAGAGCTGAAGTGCGATCTGATCGTGCTGGGGGCCCATGATCATGGGTTCTCGCACACATTTCTTGGAACTGTCGCAAAACGCGTTTTGCGCCGATCCACCATTCCAACCCTGATCGTCCCTCACCCCAACGACGGGTGAGGCGCGATCGCTTCTCTGACTGAAAAGGAAACCTCAAATGACCAAAACCCTGACCGCGCAGGACCTGGCCGATACGTTCGACGCGTTCAACCGTCATGACATTGACGGGGTGATGACCCATTTCGCCGATGACTGTGTGTTCTACACCGTCGGCGGTGACGAGAAATACGGCAACAAGGTCGAAGGCAAAGCCGCCATCGCCACCACGTTCTCGGGTGTGTGGGCCGGCATGAAAGACGCGCATTGGGATCACCACAGCCACTTTGTCCACGGTGATCGCGCCGTGTCCGAGTGGACCTTTTCGGGAACCGATGCAAACGGCATGCGGATCGAAGCCGAAGGCGCCGATCTGTTCACCGTACGTGACGGCATGCTCGTCGTGAAACAGGCGCTGCGCAAGTCGCGCCCGATGTTCAAAGCGTAAGCAGCGAACCCAAACCGGAGGAGTTAAGAATGGTGGACAACAGCATCCCTCGGCACTGGCCCAAAACCAGCTATGATCCGAAATACGATCCGATCATTGACGCTGGTCCGGGGCACAACCGTGATCATGCACCGACCTATTGGATTGGTACGGCGGGCACCCCGCCTGCCGATGACGGTCCTGTTTCCGGTGACATGGAAGCCGACGTTGTGATCGTCGGGTCGGGGTATACCGGCCTGTCGACCGCCATTCACCTCGCCAAGGAGCACGGCATTCAAGCCGTTGTTCTGGAAGCAAACACCGTGGCCTGGGGCTGCTCGACCCGCAATGGCGGGCAGGCCCAGATCTCGTCCGGTCGTCTCAAGCGGTCGCAATGGATCAAACGCTGGGGCGTTGACGTGGCCAAGGGCATGCATCGCGAAGTGTCCGAGGCGTTTGAGCTGTTCAATGATCTGATCGACAGTGACGACATCAACTGTGACCCGCAAACGGGCGGTCACTATTACATCGCGCACCGTGAAAAGGTAATGGCGGGCCTGCAGAACGAAAGCGACCTGCTCAACAGCACCTTTGGCTATGGCTCGCGCATCATCGGCAAAGAAGAATTGCACGCCGAGCACGTGCACGACCGGGATTCCTATGGCGCCATGTGGGAGCCCGATGGCACCTGCATTCATGCCGGTAAACTGGCGTTCGGCTATGTGAACATGGCCCGCCGTCTGGGCGTCAAGATCCACACCGGCTCGCCGGTGATGGGCTGGGAAACCAAGAACGGCATTCACCACGTCCGCACTCCAGGCGGCATTGTGAAAACCAAGAACGTGGCTCTGGCCACGGCGGGTTACACACCTCCGGGCCTGAACTCGAAAACCAAGCACCGGTTGATGCCGATCCTGTCGAACTCGATGGTGACGCGTCCGCTGACCCAATCCGAGCTGGACGATTGCGGTATCAAGACCAAATCGCCCCTGACAGATACCCGTACCCTGCGCCACTACTACCGCCTGCTGCCCGACAACCGGATGCAAATCGGCTCGCGCTCGGCTGTGACTGGGCGTGATGCGGAAAACGACAAGCACCTGCAGATGTTGCGCGCCAATCTGGCCCGCAAGTTCCCGGCGCTCGAAGACATCAACCTGGATTATTCCTGGTGGGGTTGGGTGGACGTCAGCCACGACATGATGCCCCGCATCTTTCAGCCCGACCCGAACCAGCGCGTGTTCTACGCCATGGGATACGGCGGCAACGGCGTGATGTACTCGGCTCAGGCGGGCCGCCGCATGGCGCAGCTGGTGGCCGGCAAAAAGGACGAGGCGTTCAATCTGCCCATTTTCACCTCGCCCTTGCCCAGCCACGGCCTGTTGACCCCGTTTCGACGGATGGGACAGCGGATGGCCTATGTCTGGTACTATCTCAAAGACGAAGTGATCTGATACCCTTTCCAACACAGGCCCCTTCGGGGGCCTTTTTCCTTATAGGAGACGCCCCACATGACGCATGTCATTTCCCTGTTTGACGACCCCGCCTCGCGCAGCGAACGCCGCCTTGCCGATCTGCCCGACCGCGTGACCGAAGGCGACCCACATCACAAGGTCGGCATGCATTTCACCAGTCCCGACGGCAAGTTGTCGGCCGGCACCTGGACGTCAACCCCCGGCAAGTGGCATGCCTTCACCGACAAGGACGAATACTGCTACATCGTGTCCGGTCACTGCGCGCTGATCCACGAAGACGGCACCCGCCGCGACTTCAAAACCGGCGATAGCTTCATGATCCCCGATGGTTTCCGTGGCTTCTGGGAGGTGGTCGAAACCACAACCAAGCATTTCGTCATTCGCGACACAGCGGGCTGATCGCAATCGTCGCCCTTGGCCACCCCGGCCAAGGGTCACACCTTGTCACGCCGAGAGTTTCTCGATCATGGCAAGCTTCAGCATTTTGCAGGCCACTGTGTTGCGGAACCGTGGCGCGACGTCCATGACAAGGCTGCGATCCAGGGACACTTTGTGCGGGAATGGCGCAACCAAGGCACCGGCCTGAAGCTTCGCCAGCACCAACGCTTCATGGGCCATCAATATTCCTGCTCCGTTACAGGCTTCTTCCAGGGCGACACTGAACAAGGAATGCGTTGGTCCTCGCTTGCCATCACGAGCGCTATCGGGAACGCGTTCCAGCCAATACCCCCAATCCCCGGCCCATGTGGAATCGTGGATCAGGGTTTCGCCCTCCAGATCCGAAACCGACGTCAAGCGCGCCGCGATCTCAGGTGTGCAGACAGGAAAAATCCGGTCCTGAAACAGGTCGGTCTCGGTGCTCGACAATTCCCCATGCTTGAAGAATATCGAGACATCATAAGGATCCCGCGCCAGATTGGGCGAGGTTTCAACGGCAACAACAGACACTGAAATATCCGGCGCAACACGACGCAGCTCTCCCAGCTTTTCGGACAGCCAGAGCTGCGCGATCGACGGTAAGGTCGCAATCCTAATCTTGTTGGGTGTGCTTTTGGTCCGCAGCGACTGCACGGCACTGCCCAACATGTCGAAAGCCGCAGTGAATTCAGGCAACAACTCTTCTCCAAGCGGTGTCAATTCGACGCCTCTGGTTCGCCGCACAAACAGATCGTTTTCCGCCCAAGCTTCAAGCGCCTTGATGTGTTGTGTGATGGCGCCAGGGGTCACGCAAAGTTCGTTGGCCGCGGCAGCAAAGCTTTTCAATCTCGCGGCGCTTTCAAAGGCGCGCAAAGCGTTCAGATGGGGGCCCTTGGGACGAGGCGGTGCGACAGACATCAATCACTTGGTTGAGTTTTTCTACGGCAAATAAATAGCAAATCTCATTTGCCCTGTCCACACCGTGTGGCCGAATATGGGCCCAGGCCGCCGGGCAAACCGGGGGCATCCAGACACTGTTTCACCATGAGGAACTCCGCTATGACGGCCCATTTCGACACACATGTCGCCGTTGCCGATCCGCTGATCGCGGATGCGCTGCGCCACGAAAAATCACGCCAACAGGACCAGATAGAACTGATCGCATCCGAAAACATCGTCAGTCGCGCCGTTCTTGATGCACTTGGGCACGAGATGACCAACAAGACGCTCGAAGGGTATCCCGGCAACCGGTTCCATGGCGGCGGCAAATTCGTCGACATCGTGGAACAGGCCGCGATTGACCGCGCCAAGCAGCTTTTTGGCTGCGACTATGCCAACGTGCAGCCTCATTCCGGCAGCCAGGCCAATTTGGCCGTCTTCTTTCTGTTGCTCAAGCCGGGCGACAAGGTTCTCTCGCTGGACTTGGCGGCAGGCGGGCATCTGAGCCACGGGCTCAAGGCCAACCTGTCGGGCCGCTGGTTCGAGCCGCATCATTACGGTGTCGATGCCACATCCGAAGTCATCAACTACGACGATCTGGAAACGCAGGCGGCAAAAATCCGACCCAAGCTGATCATTGCAGGCGGCTCCGCCTACCCGCGCGAAATCGACTTTGAGCGCATGGGGCAAATCGCCGAAAAGGTCGGCGCCTGGTTCCACGTCGACATGGCGCACATCGCGGGCCTGGTGGCTGGCGGTGTTCATGACAGCCCGTTTCCCCACGCCGACATCGTCACCTGCACTACGACCAAGACGCTGCGCGGCCCACGCGGGGGGCTGATCCTCACCAACAACGAGGACTGGTTCAAGCGGCTTCAGTCGGCCGTCTTTCCGGGCGTTCAGGGGTCAATTCACACCCAGGTGCTGGCCGCGAAAGCAATCTGTCTGGGCGAGGCATTGACGGGCGAATTCAAAGACTATGCCGCTCAGGTCAAGACCAACGCCCGCGCCCTGGCCCAAACCCTGCAAACCCGCGGTATTCGCATCGTATCAAGCGGGACAGACACCCATATTGTCCTTCTGGATCTCAGCTCCAAGGGGTTGACCGGCAAGCAAGCCGAGGTGATTCTGGAACGCGCCAACATCACCGCCAACAAAAACGCCATCCCCAACGACAGCCCACGCCCGCCGGAATGGGTCGGCCTGCGCCTGGGCACCGGTGCTGCAACCACTCGGGGCATGAAAGAGCCAGAATTCGCGATCTTGGGCGAAATGATCGCAGATCTGGTCGAGGCCGAAGCAGCAGGTGACAGCACCGAAACCGTGACCCGGTGCAAAGCTCAGGTATCGGGCCTCTGCGCAGCTTTTCCGGTCTACCTGTAACAGGAAACAGCGTCCTCGCGCTGCCTGCACATACCAGAACCCCGGATCTCACCGCGCGCCTTCGCGGCGGGCTCCGGGGTTCAACTGTTAGAGCTTTAACCAAGTTGGTGTCCCAACTATGAGCCTCGCCTCGATGACCTTTTCGTCCTTTTGCGACCACGCAGACGTTGGAACATTCAAGCCGCACCGCGCCAAGCTTGACACAAAACGCCTCAAACCTACCCTAGCCAAACAATATTATCGTTATTTTTGAATTTGGGGATTGAAGCTATGAAGGTTCTGATACTGGGCGGAGATGGGTTTTGCGGTTGGCCCACGGCTTTGCATTTGTCCAACAATGGTCACGACGTCATTGTCGTGGACAACCTCTCTCGCAGGGAAATCGACATAGAGCTGGAAGTGGAATCTCTCACCCCGATCCGGCCATTGGGCGAACGTTTGGCGACCTGGAAAGAGCTGACAGGCAAAACGATCAAGCACGAGCGGTTCACGGTGGGGGAACATTACCACCGCTTGCTGGCGCTGCTGAAAAAGGAAGAACCCGACGCCATCGTGCATTTCGCTGAACAGCGTGCAGCGCCTTATTCAATGAAGTCATCCTACCACAAGCGATACACAGTCAGTAACAACCTCAATGCGACCAATGATGTTCTGGCCGCAATCGTCGAAAGCGGGGTGAACAGTCACTTGGTGCATTTGGGAACTATGGGTGTCTATGGATACGGCACCGCTGGGATGAAGATCCCCGAAGGGTACCTGAAAGTACACATCGACACGGACGATGGTGAACACATCGACGCCGAAATCCTGTACCCAGCAAATCCGGGGTCGATCTATCACATGACGAAAACCCAGGATCAGCTGTTTTTCTTTTTCTACAACAAGAACGATGGGGTCCGTGTGACGGACCTGCACCAGGGGATCGTCTGGGGCACCCAGACGCCCGAAACCAAGTTGGATGAACGCCTGATCAACCGGTTCGACTATGACGGGGACTATGGCACCGTCCTCAACCGGTTCCTGATGCAGGCCGCCGTCAAGTATCCTTTGACCGTGCATGGAACAGGCGGCCAGACCCGGGCCTTTATCCATATCCGCGACACCGTGAAATGCATCGAGCTGGCGATCCTCAACCCGCCCCAGCACGGCGAGCGGGTCAATATCTTGAACCAGATGACAGAAACGCACCGTGTTCGGGACTTGGCAAAGCTTGTTGCCGACAAGACCGGAGCCGAGATTACATTCGTTGATAACCCACGCAACGAAGCTGATGAAAACGAATTGCATGTGGCCAATGATCGTCTTCTGAACCTTGGTCTGAAACCAACCTATCTTGCGGATGCGATCCTGGAAGAGGCCCGTGAGATCGCCGAGAAATACGCTGACCGCTGTGACCGTTCTAAAATCCCGTGCGTGTCGCTTTGGAACGAGCCGAAACCCTAAGCCTCGCGGATGGTCTTCCCTTCGGGGCGGACCAGCGCACCCTTTGAATACAAATGCTGGCCGTGGTCCTTGACCGTGATCGTCAGGTTGCTTTCCAGCGTGAAATAGGCGCGCAGCAGTCGGAACAGCAGATATTCCGGGATGTAGAGCAAGCCCTTGAATGACCGGTTCAACAGCGCGCATAGCACTGACATCAAGGCAGGCGCGCCAATTGCTACGGCCAGAATCGCGTGCCAAGGGATGGCGCGCGCCTCCGCTCCGGGGCCGATTGCGACCAGAATGCCAAACAGGATCATCGGCACCATCATCGCGCGCATGGCCGAGTTCAACAGCATAAAGGGCAACAACACCTTGCCCCTAACACTCATACGGCCCGAATAGATCAGATCGCGACACCGGGCTGCGACGTGAAACACGCTGCGAAACCAGCGCAATCGCTGCTCGCGCATATGCTTGTATGACGCGGGCACTTCGCTGATGAACTGGATTCTGGGGTCAACAATCAACTGATACCCCAACTCTCCGATCCGCAGTGACATGTCTGTATCCTCGCCATTCATGCCCTGGACAAAGCCACCCAACTTGCGCGGCAGCTCAGTCCGATAGGCCGCAAACATGCCCGGAACCCCCACAACCGAATTCACCGCGCTCAACCCCACCGAATAGAACCCGTGTTTAACCACAAGCTCTAACAAACGCGGTCGGTCAAAGGGGCCGCTGCCGGGGGGCACGGGCAAACCGCCAACTACGCCCACATCCGGGTTTCGCATCCTGAGCATCGCATAGATCAGCGCATCCGGGCCGATCTGCGTATCGGCGTCGATGCGGATCACAAATTCGGTCTGGGTCGCCTGCAAGGCGGCGTTCAGCGCATGGGCTTTGCCCGGTGTGCGCTCCGGGATCACCCGACCTTGGGCCGTTTGACAGGCGCTCAGCGCCTCGGTCGCCACCTCGCTGGTGCGGTCGGTCGAATTGTTGTCCATCACCAGAATGGACACCGCACCCCCATATTCCGTTGCCGCTGCGTCGATCGCAGCAACAGTACGGGTAATGATGTATTCCTCGTTATGGGCCGGAATGATGATCGTCAGCGCCGGGGTAAAGGGCGTACTGTCCACGCGCGAGGTATCGATGCGCGCCAAGATGTACAACAGCAGAAAGACCAGCGGCAGAAACAGAAACACCCCCGGCCCAATCCCCCCCAACAGGGCAAATTCGCGCGCTGCGGTGATCGTGTTGGGCAGAATATTTTCGGCCGAGATGGTCAGAACGGCCGAAATCAGCAGGATCAACACCAGCCGGAACATCATGCGCTTGTTGCGGGTTGCGCCGCGCTCAACCTCGATCCGCGACGGCATGTTGCCCCGTTCCAGCAACTTGAACGAATAGATCGCATATCCCAGGAACCCGGACAGGATTTCGATGACCTTCAGGGGCATCGGCGCATGCGCCAGCACATCGAACAACAAAGCCGTGACATCAATCAGCGCGCAGAACGCAAGATAGGTGATCGCCATGTCGGCCGTGAACCCGATCCGCCAGAGCAGTCGACCGTTAGACAACAGACCGAAGGCGATCATGTACGACAAAACAAACAGACGCAGGGGCATTGAATGCCCACCTGAAAAAGGCGCCGTGACAATATCTCCGCCTCGAAAGACGCTCTGGAACAACGCCACATGTTCCAGCGCATAAAGGCCTGCACACGAGACCAGGACAAACAGGCACAACAACACCGGCGCACGCCACATGGGCACATTCGACGAAAACCCAACTGGCGCCGAGTCGACCGAAACAAACTCGTTTTGCGACGGCTTGCTTGAGGTCGCGTTCGGCTGATCCGGCGCAGGCATCGCCCTATTCGCCTTGCGTTGCAGGAACGACGATCAAAACACTTTCCGGACGGTACAACCCAATCGCTGCCATCAACTTCGGGTCGCGCCCCTCAAACGCGAAAACCTCGGGTTTTGGCGCAGTGGTTACAACCGAATAGGCCACCCAGAATGGGCCACCTTCCCCCTTCATCCGTTCCACGGCTGACGTCAGGTTTTCGGCCGATACAATGGTCACACTCGGCTGCAAGCGGTCCAGATTATCCAACCCGCCCTCCCGGTAATCAAACGAGTTGTGCAAAAAAATCTTGGACAACGCGAGGAACCCGAAATTCAGATCATGCGCCGTGATGGGCTTTTCGATCGTCAGGGTGATCTCGGGCGCCATCGCATTCAGGACACCGGCATAAATTTCATCCGAATCCGCCCCCCTGCGGTCAAGCTGTGTGCCGACCCGGATCTTGGCGGCAGCAGGGCGACCCTGCACACATCTGCCCGTTTTTTCTTCGTCACTGATCAGGCTCACACGCAACTCGTTGTCGATGGTTTGAACATTCTGCGGCAGCGCGATGCTCTGCTCGAATGTGGTCTGAGTGGCCGGCAGGGTCCGTGAATAAACGATATCGCCATTTAGGAAAACGATCAGCAACCACGACGCTGATGTGTCCGTCGACACCATCTGCATCTTCAGATCCAATGTATCGGGCAACTGCAAGTCAGGCAGCGAAGTGCGTGAATATCGGTGAACCCAACTTGTCCGATTGCGAAACTCGCGACTGGCCGACGCGCCGTCCTGTCCAACGATGAGCAGTGGCCAGCTCAAGTTGTTATCCCCGTCCAGCTGGCGTCGGATATTTTCCTGCTGAACCACCCAATGATGCAGTTCAACCACGTCTTCGATGGGAACTTCGACGTCTATCTCGCGCGCCACTTCCTTGTCGACAAAGCTCGCTTTGGCCACAAATGGAAGCCACCGCCACGAAATTACCGGATCAGCCGAAGTAATGGCTTCAGGCGTCGTTGAAGGCCAGACAATCCGGACCGGAAACCCGGAAGAGATCAGCGCGTCGGCGGTTGAAGTAATCGGCTCGTCCAAAGCCACTCGCACATGGGTTTCAGGTTCGATCGTAACGACAACACCGCCCGTCCAATCGTCTACACATTCGGCCTTGGGGTTGCTGCCGTCGACGGTGACGCTCACGTCAATCCAGGGACGCTCCAAATCAAACGGCTCCAGCGGAATTCTGATCCGCATGTCCGTCTCACCCGGGTTAAGGACGATCTCACCCCGGCGGCGACCGTTGACTTCGAATTTCAGGCGTCCCGCCGTTTCGACCTCCATCTCGGTTTGGGCAAAGATTTCCAGCACCGCCGCCGAAAAGGCGGTATCGCGAGGCAACGGCAAGCTGAATCGGCGATGCCCCGAAAACCCGGCGAGCGCGGTCCATTCATCCGATTGCAGAACCTCCAGATCCACATGGCCGGCCTTACCCTCGATCTTGTCGGGCAGTTCGGCTTCTCCGGTTTCCAGTACGTGAACCTCGCGCCCGTCCCGAATATCCTGCAGCCCACCTGTTTCGAACAGGTCTTCGCTGCGATTAACGGCGATGGCGACAAACGCAAACAGGATCAACGCCAGAACCGCAATTCCGATAAGTCTCAATTCAGTCCCCCCTCATCCGCGCCGCCCTTGTCGCAGGTCATCAATTTGACCGCTAAAATCGCCACCGGATGCCCGTCAAAACGGCGTAGCTGTCAAAATAGTCCGCCGTATCATCATCATAGTCGTAGTTTCGGATCGTTGCATAGACTTCGAATTTTTGTGCCTTGAACTGCTGAACGACAGCCAATCCAATGGAATTCCCAACCTGATTGTTGTGCCGGGAGTCTTCATAATAATAGTAATCCAAAGAGGCCGCCGTCCAACCATAGGGCAAGAATTTGTACCAACGACGACCAAACTTGGCATAAGCATAATAGCCCGAGTTTTGTTCGATGCCGTAGGCCAGCGTCAGATTGTACCTGGATGGTTTGTGCAATATGGACCCAGACGCAATAAAGCTAAGCTGTTTTGGCCGATACTGCGTGTTGTCATACCCCCCGGCCCAGCGCACGGCAGCGGCCCCACGATAGCGCCAGTCTCCGTGCTGCCCATCATATCGAACTGCGGCATCAGCATAATATCGCCCGTCTCTGTCCTCCAGAACCTCACGGCCTGCAGCGACGGAAAAGGACAGGTTGTTGTTGATGGGCGTGTCATACCGCACCCGCAACCTGCGGCTGCTGCCAAGGGTACGAAAGCGATCCTTGATGCGGAAATTTGTCAGCGTGCCGTCCGTGCGGCGGAAATAGAACCCTCCGGCAACGTCTTTGACCGCTGCGCCCGCGACAACATTCGTCAACGACAGATCCTGCCCGGTCACACCGTCGCTGGCCATGGCCCCCTGCCCCAAATAGAACGTGCCACGGTCCGGGTGCGAAAACGAAACCTCCAGCTTGCGCAGAGGCTCGGATGCATTGCCAAAGCTCCCCGAAAACCCATCCACCTGATTGATTGCGTTGGTTTCGCCCCAAACCAACCCAACCTCTCCGCGGGCCTGAAACTGCCAGCCGTTGTTCATCGGCGTGTCATAGGTCACACCAAGACGGGACACCGATTTAGAGCTGTCCACAAACGGATAGACATCGCTGTCAGCCCCATCATCGAAAAACAAAATACCGCGGTTTATCTGACCGTAAACGTCAATGCCCTGCTGTTCTTTCTGATCCTCGGCCAAAGCAACCTGCGGCAAGATCAATACCAGCCCACACAAAACACCGGCTCCGGACAGGCGGAACAACCTGGCAACCCTGCTCAACGAAAATGTTCGGACCATGTTTGTATCCAATCAGTTTTGCGAAAAAACTCGATACTAAAACGCACAATTGCTTCTACCAACCTGATACTAGGGGCAGCACAAGGCCCCTGCCAAGAGCCCCAGACCATGAAACCTGACCGGTGGCGTTTGTTTGCCCCAAGATCTTTGCGACCTCGAAACCTGCCAGATGACCGGGCCTTTGATGGCCTCGACCGGTCCGCGCTCTTTCCGGGCGATCAGACGTATTCAAACCGTGACGGTGTGATCATCTATGTAAGAGAGCAGATATTCGGGGCGAAGCAGAAGTATTAGAAGGTTCCGTACAAAGAAAACACCACAACTTTCAGCCCAATCAAGACCTTTGATGCGCCACAGGCGTACACCCTGCTGAATGACCGTCACGAGCGCAACAAGACCATGCCACAAGTGTTGGGGCATCTGGTCACGTTCACTGAGTGTCCCGCAATTCCACCGGAAACACCGGACCCGTACCAGCGGCCAGCCAAGTAAACGTCACTTGTGCAGTTTGCGTAGGGCATACTCCAGATCACTGACCAAAAGCGGGAACGGGCGGGCGATGGTGTCGGTTTTCTTGCCGATCACTACATAATCCCAACCGGGTTTGCCCTGAGCCAATAGGACGGCGCGCGCGGCCTCGCGCAGGCGGCGCTTGGCGCGGTTGCGGGCCACGGCGTTGCCGACTTTTTTGGAACAGGTAAAGCCGATGCGAATGCCGTCCGCCTCACCCTCAGGCCGCTTGCGGGCCTGGACCAGCATCGAGGATGTGCCCTGTTTGCGGGCGCGGGCAGCTTTCAGAAAGTCGGCGCGCTTGGCCAACACCTGCATTTGTCCGCTGGTGTGCAGACAAACGGAAACCGCCGGTGGCCTGTTCCCTTGGCTGCTTGAGCCAGTCTTGGGGGCCTCCGGCGGTGTCATGTTCTGCTGAACAGAATCGCTGAGCTTATGCGCTCAGCGACTTACGGCCGCGGGCGCGGCGCGAGTTCAGGATCTTGCGGCCGGCTTTGGTGGCCATGCGTGCGCGGAAACCGTGGCGGCGTTTGCGAACCAGGTTCGAAGGCTGATAGGTGCGTTTCATCGCTCCGTCTCCATCTATTGTATCGGTCGGGTGCGGTGCAGATTCGCCCGCCCGGTGTATTCGAAGCCCGTCCTTTAAGGCTGAAAGGAAGGCAAGTCAAACCCCTGCCCGGGGAATTCCGCGCCTTTTGCAACAAAATTCACCCCAGCGCCAGTGCAATGGTTTCAGTTTTGTTGGTTTTAGCGACATTCTCTCACGAAACGGGGCGTTACGATCAACCGCCCGTGAGGTGACTGTTGTCCGGGCACGAGACACCGCATGTTTAGGGCAAGTTCACAAAAGCTCAAAGAATGCCCCAACAACCACCGGACCAAAAGATGACTGACACGACCCCCGCTGCCAAAAATGGCCTGAGCCGTCATATCCCGCTTCTGGTGATTCTTGCCGTGGCGATTGTGGGGTTCTTCACTCTGAGTGATTACCTGAGCTTTGAGACACTGCGCGACAACCGCGAAGCGCTGTTGGCCTATCGCGATGCACATTATGGCGCGTTGGTGGCGATTTTCGTGGCGGCTTATGTGGTGATCGTGGCCTTTTCGTTACCCGGCGCGGCTGTGGCGTCGATGACTGGCGGTTTCTTGTTCGGGTTGACGGCGGGGACTGTGCTGAACGTTGTATCGGCCACCATCGGTGCCTCGGCCATTTTCTGGGCCGCTCGACTGGGGCTGGGCAATTCACTGACGGCCAAGCTGGAAACATCCGAGGGCACGATCCGCAAGCTGAAGGACGGACTGCGGGACAACGAGATTTCAGTGCTGTTTCTGCTGCGCCTCGTGCCTGCTGTGCCGTTCTTTGTGGCCAATCTGGTGCCTGCGCTGGTGGGGGTAAAGTTTTCCAACTATCTGTTCACCACCGCTTTGGGCATTATCCCAGGCGCGATTGTGTTCACCTGGATCGGGGTTGGTCTGGGCGGTGTGTTCGATCGCGGCGAAACGCCGGATCTGTCGCTCTTGTGGGAGCCGTTTGTGATCGGGCCGATTGTGGGCCTCTGTATTCTGGCCGCCCTGCCGATTGGCATCAAAGCCCTGCGTGGCAAGAAAGAGATGTAAGCCGTGAAAGAGATCAAGACAGATATTCTGGTCATCGGGGCCGGATCGGGTGGGTTGTCGGTCTCGGCTGGAGCCAGCCAGATGGGCGCAGACGTGACCCTGCTGGAAGGGCACAAGATGGGCGGTGATTGCCTGAATTTTGGCTGCGTTCCGTCCAAGGCGCTGATCGCTAGCGGTAAGGCAGCTTACGGCCAGGCGCATGCGGCCCAATACGGCGTCGCGGATGTGGTGCCCAGCATCGACTACGGTGCGGCCAAGGATCATGTCCACGACGTGATTGCCCAGATCGCACCAGTCGACAGCCAAGAGCGGTTCGAGAGCTTTGGTGTCCGGGTGATCCGCGAGTTTGGCGAATTTGTCTCTCCGACACAGGTGAAGGCGGGCGATCATATGATCACTGCGCGCCGGGTTGTCATCGCCACGGGCTCGTCCCCTCTGGTGCCGCCGATCCCCGGCTTGGACAGCGTACCGTATGAAACCAACGAGACCATTTTCGACCTACGCGACAAACCCGAACATCTGCTGATTGTGGGCGGTGGCCCGATCGGGATGGAGATGGCGCAAGCGCACATCCGGCTGGGCTGCAAGGTCACGGTGATCGAAGGCGCAAAAGCCCTTGGCAAGGACGACCCCGAAGCCGCCGCCGTGGTGCTGGACGCGTTGCGCGCCGAAGGGATCGAGATCGCCGAGGACGCGCTGGCGGCCCAGATCCGAGGCACAGCCGGTGCGATTGAGATTGCCACACAAGATGGGCGCATCTTCAAGGGTTCACATCTGTTGATGGCAGTGGGACGCAAATCCAACATCGACACGCTGAACCTGCAGGCCGCAGGGATCGAGACAACACGCACGGGCATCAAGGTCGACAACAGCCTGCGCACCACCAATCGCAAGGTCTATGCCATCGGTGATGTCGCGGGCGGACTGCAATTCACCCATGTGGCAGGTTATCAGGCGGGGGTCATCATCCGCTCAGCCCTGTTTGGGCTGCCGTCCAACGCCAAAACTAGCCACATCCCCTGGGCGACCTATACTGACCCGGAATTGTCCCAGGTCGGCCTGACCGAGGCACAGGCGCGCGCTGAGCATGGCGATAAGGTCGAGGTGGCGCGGTTCGACTATCACCACAACGACCGGGCCATTGCCGAACGCAAAACCACCGGGTTCATCAAGGTGATGGTGGTCAAGGGGCGCCCTGTGGGTGTCACCATCGTTGGCCATCAGGCGGGCGAATTGATCAACTTGTGGTCGCTGGCGCTGGCCAATAACCTGAAGATGAGTCAGGTTGCTGCCATGGTTTCGCCCTATCCAACGATTGGCGAGGTTAACAAACGTGCCGCGGGGGCCTACTTCACCCCAAGGCTGTTTGAGAATCAAACGGTTAAACGTGTGGTCAGGTTCGTCCAAAGGTGGATCCCCTGACCGGGAAAGGACCTTGATGCTGAACTCGCTTTCAGGCCGGTTTTTGATCCTGACAACGGTCTTCGTGATGTTGGCCGAGGTCTTGATCTTTGTGCCTTCGATCGCGCGGTTCCGCGAGGATTACCTGCTCAACCGTCTGGAACGGGCGCAAATCGCCTCGCTGGCGCTGTTGGCCGACGACATGCTTGAGGCCAAGCTCGAGGCCGAACTGCTGGAGAACGCGGGCGTCTTTAACGTGGTACTGCGCCGCGACGAGGTGCGCCAGCTGATGCTGTCGTCGCCGATTCCGCAGCCGATCACCGAGACGTATGATCTGCGCATGGCAGGGCCCATGGTGTTGATCAAGGACGCGATCACAAGACTGTTCAACCCGGACGATCAGATCATTCGGGTGATTGGCGCGCCAGTGCGCGAGGCCGGGTTGCTGATCGAGGTGACGATGGAAACCGGCCCGCTGCGGTCGGCCATGATTGATTATGGCCTGCGTGTTCTGGCCCTGTCTGCCGTGATTTCAATCATCACGGCTTTCCTGCTGTTTCTGGCGGTACGTGTCGTTCTGGTGCGCCCGATCAAGGGCGTGGTGGACACGATGCAGCGCTACGCTCTGGCCCCCGAGGACGCCCGCGGGGTGATCCAACCAAACGCAGGCGTGACCGAGCTGCGCGAAGCCGAAGAGGCGCTGTTGATGCTGCAGACCGAGCTGACGCAAGCCCTGAAACAGCGCGAGCGTCTGGCGCAACTGGGTGGTGCCGTGGCCAAGGTCAGCCACGACCTGCGCAATATCCTGACGTCGGCGCAACTGTTCACAGACCGGATCGAAGGCAGCGAAGACCCGCTGGTGCGACGGATGGCCCCCAAACTGGTGAATTCCATCACCCGCGCGGTCAGCTTGTGCGAAAGCACCCTGGCGTTCGGGCGCGCCGAAGAACCGGCGCCGACACTGACGATGGTGCAGCTGGGGGATGTCATTGATGACGTGGTGTCCAGCGAGCGATTGGCGATTGCAGATGCCTGCGTTCAGATCAGCAACAACATCCCCGAAGATCTGATGGTTCGGGCCGACCCCGAGCAGATTTTCCGTGTGGTGATGAACCTGGTGCGCAATGCACGGCAGGCTTTGGTTGCGTCGAACAAGCCCGGCCAGATCACCGTAACCGCAGGCGAGCGGGATGACGCGTGGTGGATCGAGGTGCGCGATACAGGCCCCGGTCTGCCGCCAAAGGCCCAAGAGAACCTGTTCACCCCTTTTCAGGGCGGTGTGCGCAAGGGCGGCTCGGGTCTGGGGCTGGCGATTGCCGAGGAATTGGTGCGCGGGCACGGTGGATCCTTGATGCTAAAGCACACTGGACCTGAGGGAACGGCCTTTGAAATATGCCTGCCACGAGGTGACGGAACTTTTTGAAAGTTTTTTGACGAATCGGCTTGCGCCCCCCGAACGCTGGGACTAAATACCGCCTCACCAACGCGGACCGATAGCTCAGCTGGATAGAGTACCTGACTACGAATCAGGGGGTCGGGGGTTCGAATCCTCCTCGGTCCGCCATTTTCCTTTGAATACATAGGGAAATTTGGCGGTTTACTTCAGTTGCCCACCTACTTCCAATAGCACCAACTTTTTTGAAGTTTTGGCGCGATTGAGTAAAGACTTCATGTCATAGCTACTGTTTCGCCAAGGCGACCTAGAATGAGAAGCCTTTCTTGAAACGCTTACGCCGCTGTTCCTCGCCCCCCCTTTTTCCACGCTTGGTCCATGCTTAGAAAAGACAGGCAGGGGATCTGCAAAAGTTCAGCGGTGACCGCGAGGTTCTGAACCGCGGTGTCATTGATGTAAGAACCGACTGCGATACGTTGCTGTCCGTTTGCCAAAACACCCGACGACGCCATCGCGCGTTTGTCATCGCTGTCCCAAAGGTCACATTGCTGACGGCAGATCGGTCATCGCGCCACCTTTTCCCGCCCTACATTTGCCCTTATCTTCCGCGCATGTCGCCTCTCGCTCATATCGTTGCCCTGCCCGTGCGCGCCTACAGGCTTATCTTCAGTCCCTGGGTAGGGTTTAACTGTCGGTATCAGCCGACCTGCTCGGCCTATGCGCTAGAGGCTTTGGAAAAACACGGACCGATCAAGGGCAGCCTGCTGGCCGCGCGGCGAATCGGGCGGTGCCATCCCTTGGGCGGCGATGGCTATGATCCTGTACCTGATCCCAAAACGACCAAGGACAAAGGTTAACTCCTGCCTGTTGCATCAGCGGTGCACGCCCTGTGCACGCTTGGTGCACGCATGTCACAGCCCCTTTTGGGGGAATTCTGACAAGTGTAAACGCGCGGTGCGTTGCCCGTGAAAGTTACTGCGCCGCGCGGGCCTTGCCCGGTTGTCGCAACTCGGGTAAGCCCCGCCCATGCTGGACGATGACACAGATATCCACCCCCTCTTTGCCGGGGCGCCCTCGACAACCGAGTTCAAGAAGCTGCGCAAGCGGATCGTCCGCCATACGCGCGAGGCGATTGAACAATACGGCATGATCGAACGCGGCGCGCGCTGGCTGGTGTGTCTGTCGGGCGGCAAGGACAGCTATACCCTGCTCGCTGTGCTGCACGAATTGCAGTGGCGCGGGCTGCTGCCGGTCGAGATTCTGGCCTGCAATCTGGATCAGGGACAGCCCGGATTCCCCGCAACTGTCCTGCCTGAATTCCTGGAAAAGATGGGCGTTCCGCATCGGATCGAATATCAGGATACCTATTCCGTCGTTATGGACAAGATACCTCAGGGGCGGACGTTCTGTGCGCTCTGCTCGCGGTTAAGACGCGGAAATCTTTATAGAATTGCGCGAGAAGAGGGATGTTCGGCCGTTGTGCTGGGGCATCATCGCGACGACATCCTAGAGACGTTCTTCATGAACCTCTTTCACGGCGGGCGCCTGGCGACCATGCCGCCCAAGCTGGTGAATGAAGAGGGCGATCTGTTTGTCTATCGCCCGCTCGCACATGTGGCCGAAGCCGATTGTGAGAAGTTCGCAACAGCGATGAACTATCCCATCATCCCCTGCGATCTGTGTGGCAGTCAGGATGGTTTGCAGCGCCAGCAGGTGAAGCAGATTCTGGACGGATGGGAGTCGAACTCCCCCGGTCGCCGCCAGGTCATGTTCCGCGCCCTGATGAATGCGCGTCCCTCGCACCTCTTGGACCCCAAACTCTTTGATTTTGCAGGGCTTGAGCGGTCAGCGGAAAAAATTTCTGAAAATTCAACCGAAATTCCCGTCTTGCGTTAACGTCTGGGTCAGACTGGTTTCCTAGGGTTCTTCCAGCGTGTGAATGAGCCCCCAGCGAAAGGCCCGACCAGTAAGATGCGGATTTTGCAGTATATTTCCCAGCTCCGTACTCAGGTGCTGTCGGTATTGACGGGCCCCCCGATTCTCGCCTTCCTCCCAGCCATAACACTAGGCGCATTCTGGCTAGGCGGAGAGGCCGCACTCATCTTCGCGTCCCTCGCGTTGCCTTTGCTTTTTGCCTTTGTCGGCGCGTTGGTGAAATGGCCAAGTGCCATCCACATAAGACGCAATCGCCTAACTGGCCTTGTCCTGCGCGATGAATTTTTTCGTTCAGTCGAAGACATTTGCGCGCAAACCAAATCCTCGGGATTGAAATCTGCAAACTTCCTGATCGAAATAGACGAGCTCGAAAAGTTAACCGGTCAGTTCGGTAAGTCTACCACTGATTTGGTGATGCAACGAAGCGGCGAACGCATTCTGTCTGCCGTGCGCGATCAGGATACCGTAGCTCGACTTGATGATGGCACCTTTGCGGTATGCCTATGCCCCGTTCCTCAACTTGATCTGGAACTGTGCATACAGTTGGCAGGCCGCATCCAAAGCGCTGTCGAAGACCCGATTTCCGTCGACGGAACCTCTGTCTATGCCTCTTGTTCGATAGGGTTTTGCCAGCAATCGCGCGCACCAGGGCCAGATGCACTGGATTGGCTGGACGCCGCAAAAGTCGCGTTGCGTGAAGCAAAGGCTTGCGGACCTTCGACTATTCGCGCGTATTCCCCGGACATGCAAAAGAGAACAGCGCTTGATAGCGATCTGCGCTCGGAACTTGTCAGCGCGTTGGAGAACGGTCAGATTCAACCTTGGTACCAACCACAAATTTCAACCGACACTGGACGAGTGACCGGTTTTGAGGCTTTGGCACGCTGGACTCACCCGGTGCGTGGTGTCCTGACCCCTGACAAGTTTCTGCCAATGATCGAACAAGCCGGATTGCTTGAACGATTGGGCCAGGTCATGCTTTACCACGCACTGACCGCGCTCAAAGCGTGGGACGGCGCCGGGGTTGATGTTCCCAGGGTTGGTGTCAATTTCGCCTCGGACGAATTGCGCAATCCAGAACTGGTCGAAAAAATCCGTTGGGAATTGGACCGGTTCGAACTGACACCCGACCGCCTGTCCGTCGAAATCCTGGAAACAGTGTTCAGCAACACCCCCGATGATATCATCACGCGCAACGTCGCCGGTCTGGGCGCCTTGGGGTGCCGCATTGATTTGGATGACTTTGGCACGGGCCATGCATCAATCGCGTCGATCCGCCGATTTACGATTACGCGGATCAAAATTGACCGTTCCTTTGTGATGAAGGCTGATCGCGACCCCGAGCAGCAGCGCCTGATCGGGGCGATCCTGACGATGGCTGAACGTTTGGAATTGGAGACTTTGGCCGAAGGTGTCGAGACGGTGGGTGAGCATGCGCTTCTGGCGCAACTCGGGTGCGACCACGTTCAGGGCTTTGGCATTGGCAAGCCCATGCCTTTTGACCAGACGCTGGATTGGATTGCCGCCCATCAAGCGAAACTGCAAGATGCCCCGCGCATTGGGCGCGAAACAGGCTGAAACCGGCTTCCACGACAGCATTTCCGCTGAATTTACGCCCGGATGCGACGTGATTCCGCTTGACCTTTTGACCTGCACTCTGTTGAACCCTCCCTTGTCTCATAACGCACAAGGTGGCTGTCCCCGATGGACGATCAGAACAAGAATCTCATCCTCGCAACCGCGCTCAGCTTTCTCGTGATCCTGGTTTGGTTTGTGTTGTTCCCGCCACCGGAACCCAGCACCCCGACTGAGGACGCGACGATCGCGGCAACCGAAGGCTCAACGGCCACAGCCCCAACCGCCGTTGATGCCACAGCAACCAGCCCGGTGGACGCCGAGGCTGAAGAAGCCGCCGAAGCACCGCGAATCGACATCGATACCCCACGCCTAACCGGCAGCGTCTCACTCAAAGGTGGTCGCATTGATGATTTGTCGCTCAAAGACTATCGCGTCTCGATTGAACCGAACGCACCGATCGAAAAGGTTCTTTATCCTCTTGGTTCGGAATCTGCCTATTACGCGCTTTACGGCTGGGCGCCCGGATCGGGTGTTGCGGTCGAGGATGTTCCTGGCGCCAACACCGATTGGGTTCTGGAAAAGGGTGCTGCGCTGACCACCGACACTCCTATCACACTGGCGTGGCAGAGCCCCAATGGCCTGACCTTCCGACGTGATATTTCAGTGGATGACAACTATATGTTTTCGGTCACCCAGTCGGTTACCAACAATTCGGGCAACTCTGCCAGCATGGCCCCGTATGGCATCCTGGCGCGCCATGGCACTGGTGAGGACGCTGATCTGCCAGGGCTGAAAAGTTTCTTCATCCTGCACGAAGGTGTTGTCGGGATGACCGACGGTACTCTGGCCGAGATTTCATACAGCAATGTACGCGACTTTGACGTTGACGCGAACGAGGGTGTGCAAGCTGAAGTATTCCAAGTTCAGGAAAACGGCTGGATCGGCTTTACTGACCACTATTGGATGACAACGCTGATCCCGGAACCCGGCAGCAAGTTCAAGGCAGCCGCCAAGTACGACGACCGCCGCAAGATCTATCAAACGGAAACTGTTCTTCCAACACTGACGGTCGCGGACGGTGAAACTGCCGCAGTGTCGACGCGTCTGTTTGCTGGTGCCAAGGAATGGGAAACCATCCGCAACTACGAACGTACCGGTATCGAAGGTTACATCGATAGCATTGACTGGGGTTGGTTCTTTTTCTTGACCAAACCGATCTTCTGGCTGCTGCACGAGATCAACAAACTGATCGGCAATATGGGTTGGTCGATCATCGGCCTGACACTGATTATTAAGGCGATCCTGTTCCCACTGGCCTATAAATCCTACGTCTCGATGGCAAAGATGAAGGAACTCCAGCCGCAGATGGAAGCCCTGAAAGAAGCTGCTGGCGACGACCGCCAGAAAATGCAGCAGGGCATGATGGAGCTCTACAAGAAGGAAAAGGTAAACCCGGCCGCCGGCTGTCTACCGATCCTGATGCAGATCCCGATCTTCTTTTCTCTGTACAAGGTGATCTTTGTCACCATCGAACTGCGGCAGGCCCCATGGTTCGGTCCCTTCCAAGACCTCAGCATGCCAGATCCAACCTCGATCATGAACGGCTTTGGCTGGCTGCCGTGGGGTGGTCCTGAAGCTGACACGATCATGGCGTTGATCTTTATCGGCATCCTGCCACTGCTCCTTGGTATCTCGATGTGGCTGCAGCAGAAACTGAACCCGGCACCCACCGATCCGACCCAACAGATGATCTTCGCCTGGATGCCGTGGGTGTTCATGTTCATGTTGGGCAGCTTTGCCAGCGGCTTGGTGGTATATTGGATCGCGAACAACACGATCACGTTCACACAACAGTATCTGATCATGCGCACCCAAGGTTACAAGCCTGACGTCTTTGGCAACATCATGTCGTCGTTCAAGAAATCGTCGAAACCGGATCAGAAATGACCGGTTTCGTCACCAGCCTCTGGCGGTACCCCATAAAGAGTCATGGCCGAGAGGCGGTGCAGCAGGCAGGTTTCAACCCCGGGCAAACCATGCCCGGGGATCGCGTTTGGGCCGTAGCGCACGAACAATCCAAGGCCGACGGATCCGAGTGGGTGCCCTGTGCCAATTTCAGCCGCGTATCCAAAGTGGCGCAACTGATGGCGATCACCTGCCGATTGTTGGACGATGAGCGGATTGTCCTGTCTCATCCAACGCGTCCCGAACTTGAGTTTGATCCAAAAACAGAAACGCAAGCGTTTCTGGATTGGGTCAAGCCGCTGATGCCAGAGGATCGCGCGGCGTCGGCCCGCCTGGTTCGCGTACCCGGGCGCGGCATGACCGACAGCGATTTCCCTTCGGTGACCCTGTGCAATATGGCCTCGCATCGCGCGGTGGAACGCAAGGTCGAACGAGATCTGTCAATCCATCGCTGGCGCGGCAACATTTGGTTCGACCAGGTGCCAGAATGGCAGGAATTCGACTGGATGGGGCGTGACGTGCAAATTGGCGACGTCGTGTTTAGGGTTAAGGAACCCACCGACCGATGCATGGCCACCACCGCAAACCCCGAAACCGGCATCCGTGATACCGACACGTTGGGCGCGCTGACCCATTGGGGTCATCAGGATTTCACCGTGCGAGCCGAAGTGATCCAAGGCGGGCAATTGTCCGTCGGAGACAAGGTAACTTTGTTATGACCCAACTTCCCTTCCCCGAGGTTGAAACGCCCGACCCCGCCACCCTCGAACGCGGCCGCAAGCTCTTTGCTGGACAGTCTGAGTTCGTCAAAGGCGTGGTCGCCATGTCTGGCCTGCCCCCGGCAGACCGGATCGAGGTGTGTTTTGCTGGCCGTTCAAACGTAGGCAAATCCAGCTTGATCAACGCTCTTACCGGCACCAAGGGTCTGGCACGTGCGTCAAACACTCCCGGCCGCACACAAGAGATCAACTATTTCACTCAAGGTCCCGATATCTATCTGGTGGACCTTCCGGGCTATGGTTATGCAAATGCGCCGTTGCCGGTTGTCGAAAAATGGCAGCGGCTGTTGAAGCAATACCTGAGCGGGCGTCAGACACTGCGCCGTGCCTTTGTGTTGATCGACGCGCGTCACGGGGTCAAACCGGTGGACGACGAGATCATGAAGCTGCTGGACACCAGCGCCGTGACCTTTCAGTGCGTTCTAACCAAGTCAGACAAAGTCAAAGCCAACGAACGCGAGCGCATCCTGGCGCAAGTGCGCGGTGCCTTGTCGAAACACCCCGCTGCCTTCCCCGAGATCATCCTGACCTCGTCGGAAAAAGGCGACGGCATCCCGACCCTGCGCTCGGTTATTACGACCCTCGAATGATCCCCATCCGGTTTGCAGCACTGATGGCTCTGCTTGCGGTGGCACTCACCAGCGCGATTCCGCAGGGCTGGATGCCAGCAACCTCTGATGATGGTCGGATATTGCTTGTGCTCTGTACGGCAGACGGAGCCGTGGAAACCTGGGTCGACTTAAACGAAGGCGACCCAGACCATCACGACAGCGATGAACGTATGTCCTGTCCTTTTGCCGGAACCTCAGAAAGCGCGCTAGAACTTGCGTTCGCCGGACCATTTCCCCTGACCTTTCCATTACAGGCCCGTTGGGCCCACGACGAATTCACCCATCGCTCGGCCGGTTTTCACTGGCGCTATGATGCGCGCGGGCCGCCTGCGCTCTCCTAAACTTTCGAGAACACCCAACACTAAATTGCGGTCTGTGCATATTGCACAAGGCCCGTTCCGATATGGAGAATCTAATGGCGTTGAACACCAACACCAAACCTATAGGCGATGCCCAAACACCTGACGGTTTTGCCCAAAAGTTCTATTTCGCTGCCTGGCGGTGGCACTTTTATGCAGGCCTCTTTGTCATCCCATTCCTGATCATTCTGGCCATTACCGGGCTGATGATGATGTTCATCACTCAATTCGACGGACGCGACGGTGAAAAGATCGCGATCGACAAGGGCGAAGTCGCGCTGCCTGTCTCTGAACAAGCAAACATCGCGATCACCCATGTGCCGGGATCGGTTGTGGAATGGATTGGACCAAAGTCCGACACGTTGGCCACCGTTTTCCGCGTCAAAGGTGAAAGCGGCCAGCGGATGGTCGCTGTGAACCCCTACACCGGCGCGGTTCTGGAAACATGGGATCGGCGCGCAAGCTGGTATGATCTGGCTGACAATATTCACTCGACCCTGCTGATCGGCGACACCGGTGATCGGTTGCTGGAAATCGCAGCAGGCCTGAGCCTGATTCTGGTGTTTACCGGGCTGTACCTCTGGTGGCCGCGCGGCAATGCAATGGCCGCCTTTGTGCCGAATTTGCGCGCACGGGGACGCGCCTTTTGGAAATTGCTGCATGCTGTGACGGGCTTTTGGATGACGGGCCTGTTGGTGGTGTTCTTGATCTCGGGCTTGTCCTGGGCCGGTGTTTGGGGCGGTATGATCGTGCAACCCTGGAGCAGTTTCCCGGCCGAGAAGTGGGACAATGTCCCCCTGTCCGATGATATCCACGCCAGCATGAATCACGGCGCACAGAACGATGTCCTTTGGGCGCTGGAACAAACCCACATGCCCGCTTCGGGCTCGGATGTGGGCGCATTCGGAGTACCCCAAGGCCAGCCAATGAACATCGACACCTTGGTCGAGTTGGGACTGTCACTAGAAATGGAAGGACGGTTCCGCGTCGCTTTCCCGAATGGTGACAACGGCGTCTGGACCCTGAACCGCGATTCCATGAGCAGCGATTCCCATGAGCCCACCACCGACCGCACCGTGCATGTGGATCAATACACCGGCAAGATCCTGGCCGATGTGGGCTATGTCGATTACTCGGTCATGGGCAAGGCCATGGCGCTTGGCATTCCGTTTCACATGGGGCTGATGGGCACCTGGAATTTCATTCTGAACACGCTGTTCTGCCTGTCTGTGATCTTCGTCTGCGTCTCGGGTGCGGTCTTGTGGGTCAAACGTCGCCCGTCCCGCGCCGGACGCCTGGCTGCGCCGCCGTTTCCTGCGGATCTACCATTCTGGAAAGGAGCCGTGCTGATCGGACTATTCACCTCAATGGCCTTTCCACTGGTTGGTCTGACCCTGCTTGCAGCGCTGACCTTTGACCTTCTGATCCTGGGAAATATCCCGGCGATGAAACGCGCGCTTAGCTAACCTCGAACCCTGTCGCGACGGTGTGTCACCGTCGCGGTAAGGACCCCATCAGCGATCCTATCTTGGCTTATGGGTCCAAAGGCCCTAACACAGGTGGCCAAAGGGACCTGGACGATGAAGAAGCAGAACATGAACCGCGATTGGATTGCGACCGCCGCCACACTCAGCAGTGCCTTACCATACCTGCAACGTTATGATGGCGCGATTGTCGTTATCAAGCTGGGCGGGCATGCCATGGGCAGTGACGAAGCGATGGAAAGCTTTGCCCGCGACATCGTTCTGATGCAACAGGTGGGTGTAAACCCGGTGATCGTGCACGGTGGTGGCCCGATGATCAATGCGATGTTGAAAAAGCTGGATATCCAGTCCGAGTTCGTGAACGGCAAGCGTGTAACCGATGCCGCCACGGTCGAGGTGGTCGAGATGGTGCTGTCCGGCGTAGTCAACAAACGCATTGTGCAGGCGATCAATGCTCAGGGTGGTACCGCCGTCGGCCTGTCGGGCAAGGATGCCAACTTGATCACCTGTAATCAAACCGACGCCTCGCTTGGCTTTGTGGGTACTCCGTCGCAAATGAACCCCAAAATTCTGCATGATCTGTTCGAAACTGATGTGATCCCGGTGATTGCCCCATTGGGCGCCGGTCGGAATGGCGAGACCTTCAACATCAACGGCGACACCGCCGCCGGTGCCATCGCCTCGGCCTTGAGCGCTGACCGCTTGCTGTTGCTGACGGATGTAGCCGGGGTCAAGAATGCCGCAGGCGACGTTGTGACCGAGCTCAAGGCGGCAGATGTCGAAGCAATGACCGCAAGCGGCGTCATCGCCGGCGGGATGATCCCCAAGACAGAGACGGCGCTAGACGCCGTGCGCAACGGGGTTAGGGCCTGCACCATCGTTGATGGCCGTGTTCAGAACTGTGTTCTACTAGAGCTGTTCACTGATCACGGCGCTGGATCGATGATCCGTCCCAACTGACGCAGTCGTGTTGCCTTCCGGCTTGCAATACACATTTCATTGACGGAATGTGACCTGATGGAATATGAGATCCCTATCCGTTTCGCGGCGTTTCTGGGCCTGATTGTCTTCTTTGCATCGGCTGAAACCGCTCTGCCCCGCCGACCGCGCCTTTTATCGCGCATGTCTCGCTGGCGCACCAATCTGTGCATCACCATCCTGAACACGCTCACGCTGCGCCTTATGGCGGCAGTGATGCCACTTCTGGCGATTGGAGCTGCCTGGGATGCGCAGAAGCAGGGTTGGGGACTGTTCAATACACTGGAGTTATACGCGTGGGTCGAGTTGATCATTTGCATCCTGGTTCTGGACTTTGCGATCTGGGCCCAACACTTGGTCACTCACAAAGTGCCTTTGCTGTGGCGATTGCACCGCGTGCATCACGCGGACCGGGATATGGATGTCACGACTGCCGTTCGCTTTCATCCCGTCGAGATCGCCCTGTCGATGCTGCTTAAGATCGGGCTGGTCTATCTACTGGGGCCGAGCGTCCTGGCCGTGCTGGTCTTTGAGGTTCTGCTCAACGGTACGGCCCTTTTCAATCACGCAAACCTGAAACTTCCTCTTGCTCTGGATGCCGTCCTGCGTAGGGTTCTGGTGACGCCGGATATGCACCGGGTTCATCATTCAGTGCACCGGCATGAACATGACAGCAACTATGGGTTCGCCCTGTCGATCTGGGACCGGATGCTTGGCACCTATGTCGCGCAGCCAGATCAAGGGCACGACCAGATGACGGTGGGATTGGAATGGCAAGACGATCGACCCGCACACCTGAGATGGAGCCTGATGCTCCCGTTTCAGCGCAAGTGACCTATGCGCAAGTTGACGTCGCAACGCAGGATGCGGGCCTGATCGTCATGGGCGCACAACACCCGCGCGAGAGCGACGCAAAGCAACTAGAAGGTGGAACACTGATCCTGCTCGGAACAGCAGCCGCGTTCTGGGACGTTTTTGAAACCTCGCCTGAATGGGCTGACAAGCAGCCTCACCCGATCGACAGATGGTCAACCCGAGTAGTCGAAGGTCTTGCGCAGGATCTGACCGCGACCGCCTACTTCCCCTTTGGCGGCCCGCCCTATACTCCTTTCATCGACTGGGCCCTCAAATCGGGCCGCACGTTCACCAGCCCGGTAGGCGCCTTGGTACATGACAGTGTCGGCATGCTGATCTCACTACGAGGTGCGTTACATTTTGAGCAGGAATTCGACGTTACCACCCCCTCGGGCGTTTCCCCTTGCACTGACTGCCCGGCCCCTTGCGCCACCGCTTGCCCGGTTGAGGCATTGAATGCCCACGCGTTCTATGACGTCGACAGCTGCCACAGCTATCTAAACACTAAATCCGGGCAAAGTTGCCTGACTGAAGGGTGCGCAACGCGGTTGGCCTGCCCAATCAGTGACGGTGCCGAGCGTGGTCGGACACAAACCGCACATCACATGAGAGCGTTTCACCCATCATGACCTTAACCCTGATCCTGACGCGGCATGCAAAGTCCAGCTGGGGTGACCCCGGCCTGCCCGATCACGCCCGCCCTCTAAACAAACGTGGCCGCGCCTCGGCCGAGGCCGTCGGAATCTGGCTCAAAAAGAAAGGTGTGCTGCCAGATCAGGTTCTCAGCTCTTCGTCGCATCGCACCCGCGAAACCTATCAACGCATGGCCCTGACCGCACGCACAACGACCTTTACTGACGATCTGTATCACGCATCCGCCCAACATATCCTAAACGAGTTGAACCACGCCACCGGGCAAACTGTACTGCTGTTGGGACACAATCCCGGAATGGCGGAATTTGCGCGTCAGATTGTTAAAGCCCGGCCCGAGGCTGAGCGGTTCCATGAATACCCAACATGCGCCACCACGGTCATGACTTTCGATACCGCCAAATGGGACGAAGTTGATCGACACAGCGGGTTGGTACTGGACTTCATCACGCCGAGGCAGTTGCTGGAATGAAAAAGGGCGGGGAAGTCCCCGCCCTTTTAGAAATCTAAATGTCCCGGCCTCAGTGACCCAGAATCTGGCTGAGGAACAGCTTGGTCCGATCAGATTGCGGGTTGTTGAAGAACTCTTCGGGTTCGTTCTGTTCCACGATTTGACCTGCATCCATAAAGATCACGCGGTTCGCAACCTGACGGGCAAAACCCATCTCGTGGGTCACACAGAGCATGGTCATGCCCTCTTCGGCGAGCTCGATCATGGTGTCGAGCACCTCTTTGATCATCTCGGGGTCCAGCGCCGACGTTGGTTCATCGAACAACATGATCCGCGGCATCATGCAAAGCGAGCGGGCAATCGCCACTCGCTGCTGCTGACCACCTGAAAGCATGCCGGGATACTTGTCGGCCTGCTCGGGGATCTTGACCTTTTCCAGGAAGTGCATCGCGCGCTCTTCGGCTTCTTTCTTGGGCGTTTTGCGCACCCAAATCGGGGCCAGCGTGCAGTTTTCCAGGATCGTCAGATGCGGGAACAGGTTAAAGTGCTGGAACACCATCCCAACTTCGGACCGGATCTTGTCGATGTTCTTCAGATCATTCGACAGTTCGGTGCCATCCACCACGATCTTGCCTTGCTGATGTTCTTCAAGAGCGTTCAGGCAGCGGATCAGCGTGGACTTACCCGAGCCCGACGGGCCCGCGATAACAATCCGCTCGCCCTGGTTTACGGTCAGATTGATGTCGCGCAGTACGTGAAAGGACCCGTACCACTTGTTCATGTTGTTGATCTCGATGGCGACCTCGTCGCTCACCTGCATTTTCGAACGATCAATCGCGCGGTCAGACATAAGTTCAGACATAGTTTGAACTCCTTAATGGTGGTCGGTGGCGAGGCGACGCTCGAGCCACTGTGAGTATTGAGAAATGCCGTAACAGACGACGAAGAAGACCAGTGCAGCAAAGCCCCAAAGCTCCCAATAGACGCCGTTCCATTCGGTAGACGCCAGGATGGGGCCACGGATCATGCCGACCAGATCGAACATCGAAATGACCGAAACCAGTGTGGTGTCCTTGAACAGCCCCACTGCTACGTTCACGATGCCCGGGATCGAAATCTTCATTGCCTGCGGCAGGATGATCAGTCGCATGGCCTGCGGATAATCCAGACCAAGGCTGTCTGCGGCCTCATATTGCCCACGGGGCAAAGCCGCGAGACCACCCCGGATCACCTCGGCGATATAGGCGGACGAGAACATGGTGATCATGATCACCACGCGCAGAAACAGATCGACCGTGCTTTCTGGCGGAAAGAAGTAGGCCAGCATCACCGACGCGACGAACAGCAACGTAATCAGCGGAACACCACGGACAAACTCGATGAAAACAACGCTGATCCATTTGATCAGTGGCATGCGCGACTGACGCCCCAGGGCCAATGCAATGCCCAAAGGCAAAGACAGCGACACACAGGTCAAGCCCAGCATCATGTTGAGCATATAGCCCCCCAGATCACGACTTGGAACAGCCGTAAGCCAAGCGTTTTCTGACGCCCCTTCGGGGATAAGCCAACCACCCGCTTGCCAGACGACCAGCGCGGCCACGATGGCCCCAAAGAAGCCGGCCGCAAAGCTGTTCTTGCCTGCCTTCTGGAAGACAAAGCCACCAGCAACGCAACCAAGCAAAGCAACCACTGGCACAAGGATGGTGCCCCCCCAGATCAGCCAGAATGCCACAAACGGGTACACTGCGGTAATGATCAACAGCTTACGCGGTAGATCAAAGAACAGCACCGGAGCCAATGCAATCAGCATCAGCACAAAGGCAACATTTGGTCGCCAATAGGCGTCCACGGGATATTTGAACCCATAGATCAACTGCGGCCAACGCTCGGTCAGAACCGCAAAACAGGCCCCCGTTCTACCAGCCAGAATCTCACGACACTCGGCCAGGGAGTTCGCGTTCCAGACCCCGTTCAAAATCCACGGAAGAGTATTTTTCAGCAGCAGATAGATCAGGACCAATGCCAGGATCGTCAGGATCGAATTTGTAACGCCGGAAAACAGATTATCCCGCAGCCACTTGACCACACCCGTTTCATTCGCCGGTGGCGGAGATTCAGGTATGTTCCCGTCAGCTACAAAAGCAACAGAGTTGGTTGTTTGATCAGCCATGGCTCAGCGCTCCTTCAGCTTGACGGAAGAGTTGTAGATGTTCATCACCGTCGAGATCGTCAACGACGCTGTGAGATAGAACAACATCAACAGCAGGACGCATTCAATCGCCCGCCCCGTCTGGTTCAGTGTGATGCCACCCAAGGTCGCCGTGATGTCCGCGTAACCCACCGCAATCGCCAGCGACGAGTTCTTGGTGATGTTCAGGTACTGCGAAATCAGCGGCGGGATGATCACCCGGAGAGCTTGAGGCAGAACAACAAGGTTCATGATGCGTCCCTGACGCAAGCCCAAGGCTGCTGCCGCTTCGGTCTGACCTTTCGAGATCGCCTGAATACCTGCACGCACGTTTTCCGCGATGAAAGCGCCAGTGTAGATCGACAAAGCAAACCACAGTGCGATCAATGGTCCGCCGATCTTGATGCCACCTTTGAAGTTAAAGCCCTTGAGAGCGGGCACCTCCCACGTCAGGCCCATGATGAGCATCAAGATGGCGAAAGGCACAAACCAGATCGCCAGCTTGAGCAGCAGCGTCTTTGGGCGTTCCCCGGTCTCTTCCTGTTTGTGATTGGCCCAAGTTGTGACACGACCCGAAACAAACCACGACAGCAAGAATCCAGCCAGAACAAGCACCCAATTCATCGCAGTCGAAGCAAACAGACCGCTTTCAAACCACGGCATCGGTATATAGACACCCCGATTGGTGAAGGCAAAGAGATCCAAAACCATGCTGGACGTTGCATCGTCACCCCGGAAGGCACGTGGCCCAGGCATTACTGCAGTCATGATAGTGAAGATGATGATGATCCAGATCAGAATCGGAATATTCCGGAAGATCTCGACATAAACGGCCATCAATTTGGAAACGAGCCAGTTGTTGGACAGGCGTAACACGCCCGCAACCACACCAAAGACGGTCGCAGTGATACAGGCCAAGAAAGCCACTAAAAGCGTGTTGAGAACACCAACAAGCGCAGCGCGCGCATGCGATGACTGGCTGTTGTAATCGATCAGTCGCTGATTGATGTCATATCCGGCAGGATCGCCGAGGAAACTGTAGGAAATGTTCAGACCTGCGGCGCGCAGATTCTGGATTAGGTTGTTGCCCAGATACCAGATGCAAAGGGCCAGAACGATGGCCGCAATCACCTGGAATGTCAGTGAACGATACCTTGTATCGTTGAAAAGCATGGACAACCGAAAACCAGCATTTGGTGGGTCGGTCAAAGTTGACATGTTGTGGGATCCCCGTGGCTTGCGGTTGCCGTTGGTCCCGACGGGGTTGACCCCGCTCCGCAACAGCCCGCAGCGTTATAGTAGATACGAAGAGGGCGCGAGAATTTCTCGCGCCCTTTCCGGTTTGCGTCTTAGCGGAACGGCGGCGAGTACAGCAGGCCGCCTTCGGTCCACTGAGCGTTCAGGCCACGTGCCAGACCGATCGGAGTTTCTTCACCGATGTTCTGAGCAAAGATCTCACCATAGTTGCCACCAGCTGCGACGGCGCGCTTGGACCATTCAGCGTCCAGACCCAGCATCTCGCCCAGGGTACCTTCGGTGCCCAGGATACGGTTGATTTCCGGGTTGTTGGTGCCGGCTGACATCTCACCGATGTTCGCCGAAGTGATACCCAGCTCTTCGGCTGAGATCAGCGCGTTCAGAGTCCAGCGAACAACGTCGCCCCACTCGTGGTCGCCGTGACGAACCAGCGGACCCAGAGGCTCTTTCGAGATGATCTCGGGCAGCAGGACGTGATCACCGGGGTTCTCGAAGGTGGCGCGTGTTGCAGCCAGACCCGAAGCGTCGGTGGTGTAAACGTCACATGCGCCAGCAAGGTACTGCTGCTGCGCTTCAGCGTTGGTTTCAATCGGAACCGGCTCGTAGCTGATGTTGTTCGAGCGGAAGAAGTCCGCCAGGTTCAGCTCGGTCGTGGTGCCGGTCTGGATACAGACGGTCGCGCCGTCCAGTTCCTTGGCCGACGAAACGCCCAGATCCTTGGGAACCATGAAGCCCTGACCGTCGTAGTAGTTCACGCCGGTGAATTCGAACTTCAGATCAACGTCGCGCGAGAAGGTCCATGTGGTGTTACGAGCCAGCATGTCGATCTCACCCGAAGCCAGCGCGGTGAAGCGCGTCTTACCGGTTGTTGGTACGAATTCAACTGCGCTGGCATCACCCAGAACAGCAGCCGCAACGGCGCGGCACACAGCCACGTCAAAACCTTTCCATTCCCCATTAGCATCCGGCGCCGCAAAGCCAACCAGACCTGTGGTTACGCCACAGTTCAGTTTGCCGCGTGCCTTGACGTCATCCATCGTGCCTGCTGAAGCAGCGACTGCTGCCAGGCCGGCGACGGTGAACGCGCCCAAAAATACTGTTTTTTTCATTTTTACCTCTTCCTGATTTTCCACCCCTTTGTGAGGCGGTTCGACCGGCATGAGTTTTCTGCCGGAACGTTTACCAAAAAGGGATCTCCCCTTTAGTGGGGCCAAGTTTGGGCGCAATCATCACGAAACGTCAAGGGTGGGATCATAGAAATCAATGATCTGACAGCTATTGCTTACCCTGCGTCATCCAATTCGGGCGTTATGCGAAGGATCAACCCGAGACATCAAAGAACCGTTTAGCGTGTAAAAACGACTGGCGCTTTATCTCTGCTTGTTCGGTTGCTTCTTCGTCAACACCCCATTGCTCCTCTTGCCACAGTTCGTCCAATCGCGAAATCCGCCATATCTCGTCCGCTTCACGCCAATTTCTGGCGGCTGCAAACCCCAAGATCAAAGAGCCCGACAGGCCGACCAAATCATGGAAAGCAGCCAGGTGAAATGGCCCGAGTGCGTGGACCTGTACCGACAGGGCGCTAAGCACTTCACGAGATTGTGGTTCATGCACCACCCCGGAAACGGGTTTGAGTCGCGCACCCAAGGTTTCAGCGGCCCAATCCAGCGCTGGAGACCACAGTTGGTCCTGGCGCAGAACCAATTCCTGCGGATGTGAAGCACGGTAACACAACAAGTCCGAATCGCCGTACGCCGCCAGCATATCGGCAACCTCAGCGTGTTGAATGCGGACTTTGTCGACGGCGGCGTTTGCCGATCTGGTGAATGGCATGGTGGCAGGATCAACCGCGTCCACTTGCGCATCCCATTCCCTCGCGATGGCCTGCGCCATCTCCAGCGTCGGAACAAGTAGGCCAGCCTTGGCCGGCGTCTTTACCCTTCGTCCGTCCAGCTCAACGGTAAACCCACCATCAACCTCAACAACCGTGCTGTCCTTCCAAAAACGTTTTGGCTTGCACTCACTCATATCTCAGGTCCAGATCTGCGCCAATGCTTCGGGCAATTGGTCGAATGTATCAATGATGGTATGTGCAGCGGTCAGCTCGGACTCACTGTGATAGCCCCAGCTCACCCCGACCCCGGTAACGCCAGCAGCAGCGGCCATGTCCATGTCAAAGCTGGTGTCGCCGATCATTACGCAATTCGCAGGCTCTACCCCTGCCTCATCCATGGCTGCATGGATCATCGACGGATGCGGTTTCGATGGATGGAAATCGGCAACTTGTTGGGTCACGAACAATTTCTCCATTCCGTGCGCCTCAATCAAACCATCAAGGCCACGCTTGGACTTCCCGGTGGCAACGCCCAACAGGTTCTCAGGAACGGCATGCAGTACGTCGAGCATCTCCATCGCGCCAGGATAAAGCGGCGAATGCGCCGCCCCCTGCGCCAACCGCTGATCGCGATAACTGTCTTTGTACCCTTGCACCAACTGCGCCTGAACGCTGCTGTTCTGCTTAGGTGCCAAACGCACCATCGCTTGCGGCAGAGACAGACCAACGATGGACAAGATCGACCGCCGTTGAGGTACAGTTAAACCAAGCGAGTCAAAGGCCGCTGTCATCGACCTGACAATGGCCGCCTGACTGTCAACCAAAGTACCGTCCACATCAAAGAGGATCAGCCGCAGATCAGCGGTCATCGCAGCTCCTCAAACGGATCGTCTGCAGCTAGATCCTCAGTCCACCCCAGAGTGTCCCAGCTGTCTTTCATGTGCGCAGGTAATTTGGCAGTCACGGTCACCGGTTTGTGGGTGATCGGATGCTCAAAACTCAGCGTCCGAGCATGCAGGTGCAGCTTTTTACTGATGATACCGCCCAGTTGCGCGCCCCAGCCGTCGCCCAGGTTTTCCTGCCCCGAGCCGCCGTATTTCCCATCGCCAATGATCGGATGCCCCATACCTGCCATATGCGCCCGCAGCTGATGGGTCCGACCAGTAATTGGCTCCATCGCCACCCAAGACGCGCGGCTGGCAACACGATAAAGCGTAGCGTAGAGCGTGTGTGATCGCTTGGCCCCCGGCGTGTCGTCAATGTCACGAGGGTCAATGGCGATCATCTTTTCGCCTTCGCCCTGTTTTCCGTGTCCCGATGCTTTGACCAAACCCGTCTTGATCTCTCCCAGATAGGGGGTAGGAACGCCCGCCACCAAGGCCCAGTAAATCTTGTGTGTGTTGCGATGACGGAAGGCGGCAGTCAGACCTTTGGCTGCCTCGCGTGTGCGGGCCAGCAACAGGACACCAGACGTATC
The DNA here is from genome assembly GCF_900537075.1 of Tropicibacter sp. Alg240-R139. Classification (GTDB taxonomy): domain Bacteria; phylum Pseudomonadota; class Alphaproteobacteria; order Rhodobacterales; family Rhodobacteraceae; genus Falsiruegeria. Next base: position 28,679 of record NZ_UNRA01000006.1, on the reverse strand, counting down.
CTTGTCCAACCGGTGCACCAGGCGTGGATTTTCGTCCAGGTCAAAACGCAATGCTTCGGCCAGACCATCGACATGCTTAGTTTGCCCGCTGCCGCCCTGAACAGGCAGACCGGCGGGCTTGTTCAACGCAATCACGTGATCGTCGCGATAGATCACGCAGTCCTGAATCATGCGGACATCCGCGTCCTTGATCCGGGGGCGGTGTTCGGTCGGCCTCTGGTCGCTGGCGGGCAGCGGTGGGATGCGAACAACCTGTCCAACCTCGACCCGGCTGGATGCCTTAACCCTGCCGCCATCAATCCGTAGTTCGCCCTTGCGGCACATCTTTTCGATGCGCCCCTGGCTCACATGCGGAAAAAGACGGCGCAGCCAGCGATCAATACGCTGGTCGCCGTCACCCTCGGCCACGGTGATCATCTGTACTCCGCTCATGCCCATACCCCTCTGGCCAAAACCAGGCCTAACATCAGTGCCGCAATCGACAGGCCCACCGACAGCGCAACATATAGCGCCGCGTGCCCAAGATCGCCGCGTTCATACAAGTTCACCGCCTCCAGCGAAAACGCTGAAAACGTCGTGAACCCACCCATGATCCCAGTCGCCACCAGCGGGTTGAGATGCGTCAACCCTTTGTGCGCAGCGGTTACCACAAACACCCCCATCAGGAACGAGCCAATGACGTTTACGGTCAGAATGGCAATCGGGAACTCCTGATGGCCAAACGCGCGCAGCACGCCCACGCCCGTCAAATACCGGAGCGACGCCCCGATCGCGCCGCCAAGCGCCACATGTAGAACCGAAGAAAACATGGGGCTCCCTTGGCCCGCCCTGCCGGGGATGTCAAGTTTTGCAGACTTCAATCGGCGGTGCGCTACACGCAGAGCGTGGCAAAGCAGGAGAACCGCGTTTCAATCTCCCTTTCAACGGGGCAATGAAACGTGGGCGGGTCAATTCTGTCTGGGGAATAGTTCAACCCGGAAAGCCCATCCGCGGCGCCTTGGTCAAAGCCTGTTCGTCTTCTGAGCGAACATCATGTAAACCACCACCTGCGCCAAGTCGCCCCTCGGAATGGCCGAGCCGCCAGTAAATTTCCCAGGAATGCAGATTAGTCAAACTTCTTCGGTGTAGCTTGACCAGTTACTTTCATCCAATATTCGTCGGCGCGTTTTTCGAAGGTCGACGCATCACGAGCTTCGCTTTTGTAGAAGCGCCCCCGTTCAATACCTGGCGCATAGTCCTGCTCGACCCAACCTCTGGGATCGTTGTGGGGACTGCGGTACCCGCCATGACCAAGCTTAGCGCTGCCTGCGTAATGAGTGTCTCGAAGATGCAAAGGCACAGCTTGAGGTGGTTCGTTGGCGACAGCCTGCAAGGCGGCCGAGATACCAGCGTTCGCGGAACCCGATTTGGGCGCGCGTGCAACATGCAAAGCAGCATGGGCCAAGATAATACGTGCCTCGGGATATCCAATCATTTCCACTGCCTGGGCAGCTGCCACAGCAGTTTGTAGGGCAGTATTGTCCGCCAACCCCACGTCTTCAGAGGCTTGGATCATGATCCGGCGCGCAATGAAACGCGGATCTTCGCCCCCATGGATGAGCCGCGCAAGCCAGTAAAGTACCGCATCCGGCGCTGCTCCGCCGCGCATTGATTTGATAAAGGCAGAAACGACGTCGTAATGCTGATCCCCGGACCTGTCGTGGTTAATCGGAGCGGACAAATAGGCCTCTTCAATCATTTCCTCAGTGACGACAACGGGCTCATCTGAAGTATGACCAACTGCAAGGCTCTCGAGCGTCGTCAAGGCTCGGCGGGCGTCGCCTCCAGAGCGTCCCGCGATCAACTGTAGATTCTCAGGCGATAGAGTTACTTGGATACCGATGCCCGCCAGATATTCGAGCCCGCGGGCGACAACCTTCTCCATATCCTTGATCGAAATCGGCTCAAGTTTCAGGATTGTTGAGCGTGAGACAAGAGCCTTGGGCAACGCAGTGTAAGGGTTCTGAGTCGTCGCGCCCATGAAATCAGCTGTGCCTTCTTCACAGATAGCAAGGAGATCGTCAGCCTGTGTGGCCGAGAACCTGTGAACTTCATCAACGAAAATAAGAAGAGGGCGCATTCGCGCCTCGTCTGCAAGTTGACGGATTTCCTTCACACCAGCCCGCGTTGCGTGAAGCGGACGGAAATCTTTGCTGAGCATGTTGCCCACTGCGCGCGCGATTGAGGTCTTACCGATTCCCGGCGGACCGTACAGAACAATGCTACCGAGTTGATCGGCGGCAATCCTGCGCTGCAATATCGACCCCTTTGCTGTTAGGGCATCTTGACCGATAATGTCATCTAGCGAGTTTGGCCTCAAAGCCGCGGCGAGTGGCTGCCTGCCTTGTTCTTTGCTTAGATCGAAGAGATCTGACATCTAGTTAACCTCGCTTCCGACTTGAGTGGGCTTGCAAGAGACACTTCGTACATTGAGTGGCCGAAATAATCCTACGAGTACTGACTGATCCTGTTGCAGTCTCAAAACCTACAACTAAAACTGTATGTAACGCGTCCATCTACCCAAGTATTCGACCTAAACAACGATCTCATCAGATTCAATCCAAGTCGCCCAACCCTTCCTGAATCCTCTCCGTGAGACCATCCTTCTTTAAAGTGATGCGTTCAGCGACGGAAATTCGGCTCAAAAAAACCGGGTTGCTTTCGCAGTGCATTGAAGAATTCACTTCGGGAGTAAGTGCAACGATGAACTTATCAATCAACTCACCATTGCTGTAAGCGCGTCTAGACACACATCAGTCTCCATCGTCAGGTTTTTTGACGCCAAAAACAGCTCAGCCCAAGCGCGTGTTCCACCCGTTCTTTTGGTTCGATTATGCGGTCAGAGACCTGGGCCGACGGCCAGCGGCGAGTGCCAATCTGACGTCTCACTCACTGCGACATTGATCCCTGAAACTGCGCCAGACAGGTTCACCATGAGTCACAAACGAAATCGCAATGACAGCTTCTGACCGCGCCGCTGCAGATCCAACTGCACCCACCGGCCGGTTCTGGTCAGGGCCTGACGGACGTCCTGGGTTGTCTCCATCGCCTCGCCATTGATCCCATCCACGATGTCCCCGCGCTGCAGACCCGCTCGGGCACCAAAGGGGCCGGGATCGACCACAACGACACCGTTGGCTGAAAGCGGCAGACCTAAATAAGAAATCACAGCTGGGTTGGCACGCGCCACCACAAGGCCAGGCAACACGGTTTGGTCATCAAGCTTGATGTCTTCGGCGGGTGGTTCATCTGGCGCCTCCATCATCTCGACGCTTAACTCTCCGCGCTCGCCATCACGCAGGCGGGTCATCGTCGATACACCACCAATGCCTGTCACCGACATGCGGAACATCATTTCGGAAGGTGAATTCACCGGCTCGCCATCCACATGGGTCACCACATCCCCAACTTCGAACCCAGCTCGCGCAAGTGGGCTGACCATATGTATGTCCGAGATCACAACCCCTTCGGGTAGAACCAGCCCGAGCGAATCCGCAATGTCCGCGTTCATCGGCTGCCCCGCAATCCCCGCCCAGGGGCGCACAAAATATTCATTTCCCTCGCGCGCCTGTCGCAAAAATTCGCGCACCAGATTGGCAGGGATGGCAAATCCGATCCCATTCGACCCACCCGAACGACTGAGGATCGAAGTGTTGATACCGATCAGATCACCGTTCACGTCGATCAACGCCCCTCCGGAGTTTCCTGGGTTGATCGCCGCATCTGTTTGCAGGAAATACCCGCGCGCCTTGCCGGTCGCAGCCCCCGACCGCGCAAGACCGGACACAATCCCGCTACTTACGGTTTGCCCGACCCCAAAAGGGTTGCCGACGGCCAATACGAGTTCACCAACCTCAACCTGATCTGAATCGCGCAGGGATAGAGACGGCAAATCTTTTGCGTCCTCCATCCGCAAAATGGCAATGTCACTCTCTTCATCGCCCAAGACCACACTCGCCGAATACTCGCGGCGGTCTGTTGTCACCACTTGAATCTCCGATGCCATACCAACGACGTGATAGTTCGAGACGACATAGCCATCGTCGCTCAGAATTACACCCGAACCCAATGAATTCTGAACCCTTTGTTGCGGTGCTCCAAAACCTCCAAAGAAGTCTTGAAAGAAGGGGTCGGAAAAAAACGGGTTGGGCTGATCGTTGGTGATAATCTTGGCATAAATATTAACCACCGCGGGAGCCGAGTGTTTAACCACAGGCGCAAAACCCAACGAAATTTCGCTTGATGAGGTTGGAACGCGTGTCTCAGCGATCGCATCGGGTGCTGCCAAAAGCAACATCATGGGCAAGATGGCGCGGATCATAGGTCCTCCGGGAACGCTCGGCTACGACAGCGATATGCGGGGGCACTTGCCAGAATGCAACCCGTCACCAGCGACCAGAATCCTTATCAGGACAATATTGGTGTTCAGAAACGTCCATTGCCCCTCAGGTTATTCACCCATCACGTTAACCGAGGCGTCCGTTGCGCCACGTTCTCCCCAACTTGGATCCTGTGGCTCAAATTGTAAGCCGAATAGCAATTCGTCACGCCGCTCCCGGTCGTTAGATGTTGGTTAGGCGTGAAAAACCTCACGCTGTTTCACCAGTTCCAATAAGTCCACGCGCCCGCCCAAAGAAAAACCCCCGTTCGAGTGAACGGGGGTTCGCAATCGGTTCAACACCGGGTGCGTTTAGTCTTCGGCGGCCTCTTCGGCAGCAATACGAGCTTTGTCGCCAGCGCCTTTTGCGTCGACGTCGCGGTCGACGAATTCGATGATTGCCATCGGAGCCATGTCACCATAACGGAAGCCTGCTTTCAGGACACGGACGTAACCGCCCTGACGGTCCTTGTAGCGGGGGCCCAGAATGTCGAACAGTTTCGCAACATACTGGTCTTCTTTCAGGCGGGCTGCGGCCTGACGACGTGCGTGCAGGTCACCGCGTTTGCCCAGGGTGATCAGTTTTTCGATGATCGGACGCAGTTCCTTTGCCTTGGGCAAAGTTGTTTTGATCTGCTCGTGCTCGATCAGCGAGCCAGCCATGTTCGCAAAGAGCGCCTTACGGTGCTCATGTGTACGGTTCAGGCGGCGATATCCACGTGCGTGACGCATTTTTCAAATCCTTCGTCTAGCTTTTGCTTTGTCCGATGGCCGATGCGTGTCAGCCATTCACCTTGGGGCGGGTTTGCCCATTCTTCCCCGGCAGTCCGGGCATTGACGGGAAGGGCTGACGCCCTTCCCGAATTCTTAGAAGTTGTCTTCGAACTTCTTGGCAAGATCTTCGATGTTGTCCGGCGGCCAATCCTCGACGTCCATGCCCAGGTGAAGACCCATGCCCGAAAGCACTTCTTTGATCTCGTTCAATGACTTGCGGCCAAAGTTCGGCGTCCGCAGCATCTCGGCTTCGGTCTTCTGGATCAGATCGCCGATGTAGACGATGTTGTCGTTCTTCAGGCAGTTTGCCGAGCGAACCGACAATTCCAGCTCGTCCACTTTCTTGAGCAGCAGCGGGTTGAATTCCAGACCGTCGTCTTCGTCCTGGCGACCAGCAGATTCAGGCTCATCGAAGTTGACGAAGATCGACAATTGATCCTGCAAGATGCGCGCTGCAAAAGCGACAGCGTCATCCGGGGTGATCGACCCGTCTGTGTCAACCTTCATGGTCAGTTTGTCATAGTCCAGAACTTGACCTTCACGGGTCGGCTGAACGTCATAAGACACCCTCTTGACCGGCGAATAGATCGCGTCGATCGGGATCAGGCCGATAGGTGCATCTTCGGGCTTGTTCTTTTCAGCCGATACATAGCCCTTGCCGGTGTTCACGGTCAGTTCCATGAACAAGTCGGCGCCATCATCCAGGTGACAAATCACGTGGTCGCGGTTCAGGATCTCAATGCCAGCGCTCTCACTGATGTCACCAGCCGTGACAACGGCAGGACCTTTCGCATTAATCGACAAGCGCTTGGGCCCTTCGACTTCCATGCGCAGGGACACCTGCTTGAGATTCAGAATGATGTCGGTGACGTCTTCACGCACACCGGCCACGCTGGAAAACTCGTGCAGAACGTTGTCGATCTGAACGCTGGTGATGGCAGCGCCTTGCAGCGAGCTCATCAGGATGCGACGCAGGGCGTTGCCCAGAGTCAGACCAAAGCCACGCTCAAGAGGCTCGGCCACGACCGTTGCTTGACGTGCAGGGTCATTGCCCGGCTTAACGTCCAGCTGGGTCGGCTTGATCAGTTCTGCCCAATTCTTGTGGATCATGTTGTCCCTCCATTCCTGTCTGCGCCCCATGTCCGGAAAGGTGCAGACGCCCGAGGTTTAAAATGACGGACTGGGGCCGTGTCCGATGACACAGCCCCAGTTCAAATTTGGTATCGCTTAGACGCGGCGGCGCTTCGGTGGGCGGCAGCCGTTGTGAGCGATCGGCGTCACGTCACGAATCGACGTGATGTTGAAGCCCACTGCAGCCAGAGCGCGCAGAGCCGATTCACGACCCGAACCGGGGCCCTGAACTTCAACTTCCAGCGTTTTGACGCCGTGATCCTGTGCCTTTTTGCCTGCATCTTCTGCAGCCATCTGAGCAGCGTAGGGAGTCGATTTCCGCGACCCTTTGAAACCCATGGTACCAGCCGACGACCATGCGATCGCGTTGCCCTGTACGTCCGAGATCAGGATCTTGGTGTTGTTGAACGAGGAATTCACATGGGCTACGCCCGAAGCGATATTCTTACGCTCTTTTTTCTTGGTACGAGTCTTATCGCGTGCCATTGATCAAACCCTCCCTTATTTCTTCTTACCAGCAATGGCCTTTGCAGGACCTTTGCGAGTACGAGCGTTGGTGTGGGTACGCTGACCGCGAACGGGCAGGTTACGACGATGGCGCAGACCGCGGTAGCAGCCCAGGTCCATCAAACGTTTGATGTTCATCTGAGTTTCGCGACGCAGGTCACCTTCGACGGTATAGTTTTCGTCGATGTGCTCGCGGATTTTCAGAACTTCGGCATCCGACAGTTCATTGACGCGACGGGTCGCTTCAATACCCACGGCTTCGCAGATTTCTGCGGCCGAAGTGTTACCGATACCGGTGATATATGTTAGGGCGATTGGTACCCGCTTTGCAGTCGGGATATTAACGCCGGCAATACGTGCCACGTGTCACTTTCCTTTTCGTTGCGGTTCCGTAACTCCAGAACCTTTTTTCACAACGCTTTACCTTGGCAGTGTCGCCAGAGGGTCCAGCATTATTTGAGGTAGTCCTTGAACGCGAAACGAATCTCGCGGACGCGGTCGATTCCCAGAGGGATGTGGGTCGATATGGGCTTTTCCCCTCAGGGTCAAGCCCATATGTGATCAGGCATCTAGAATGGCGCCGATCTCACTTTGTACCGCTTCAATTGCGCCCAGACCATCAACATCGGTCAGCAGACCTTTGGCGTGGTAGTAACCGATCAGCGGAGCGGTCTTTTTATAGTATTCCATCAGCCGGATGCGCACGCTGGCCTCATTGTCGTCGGCGCGGGCTTCTTTGCCTGCAGCAACGGCTTCGGCCGCCCGGTTGACGATTCGCTGCACCAGCGTTTCATCATCAACTTTCATCTCGATCACTGCGGCCAGGGCCTCACCCTTTTCGGCCAACAACTCGCCTAGGGCATCGGCTTGCGCCAGTGTGCGTGGGAAACCATCGAAGATGAAACCACCTTCGGCACCTTGCTCCAGCTTTTCGCGGATCAGGCCGATGACGATCTCATCTGTGACCAATTCTCCCTTGTCCATAACCTCGGCAACGCGCTTACCCATTTCGGTGCCGCTGCTCTTTGCTTCGCGCAGCATATCGCCTGTGCTCAGCTGTACCATGCCGCGGGACGTAACCAAATGCCCCGCCTGAGTACCTTTGCCCGCACCCGGCGGGCCCAATAGAATGATGTTCATCGACGAGCGGGTCCCTTCCTACCGCGTTTCTTACTTTTGCCACGCAGTTGGGACTTTTCAATGAGTCCTTCGTATTGATGCGCAAGCAAGTGACTTTGTACCTGCTGAATCGTATCCATCGTAACAGAGACGATAATCAGCACCGAGGTACCACCGAAATAAAACGGAATTGCAAACTGGCCTCGCAGGATTTCCGGCAACACACAGACCAGCGCAAGATAGGCCGACCCCATGACCAGAATACGATTAACCACATATTCAAGGTACTTAGCTGTGTTCTTGCCTGGGCGGATACCTGGAACAAAACCGTTCTGGTTCTTCAGGTTGTCCGCCACATCATCGGGTTTGAACGAAACGTTGAACGTATAGAAATACGCAAAGAACACGATCATCGAGACGAAGAACAACAAGTAAAGCGGCTGACCTGGACCAAAGTTTGCAAGCAACCAGGACATGATCGGGCCGTTGGCTGTACCTTGCGAGAACGTCGAGATCGTGACCGGCAACAACAGCAGCGAGCTGGCAAAGATTGCCGGGATCACACCTGCGGGGTTCACTTTGACCGGAAGGTGGCTGGAGCCACCGTCATAGACCTTCATGCCGACCTGACGACGCGGGTATTGGATATGAATCTTACGCAGGGCACGTTCCATGAACACCACAAACGTGATGGTGGCGATTACCATCAGGATCACAGCAATGATCACGGCTGGGCTCAGCGCGCCCGAACGACCAGAAGCCAGGAACTGCGCCAAGGCGGCAGGAACTTCGGCGATGATGCCCACAAAGATAATCAGCGAGATACCGTTGCCTATTCCGCGTGCGGTAATCTGCTCACCCAGCCACATCAGGAACATCGTGCCGCCGACCAACGTGATCATGGTCCCGAAACGGAAATAGAGACCGGGATCAGTCGCCAGATCGCCCGATTCCAGAGACACTGCCAGGCCATAGGCCTGAACAGTGGCCAGCGCCACGGTGCCAAAACGAGTGTATTGGTTGATCTTTTTGCGACCCTGTTCGCCCTCTTTCTTGAGTTGCTCAAGTTGGGGAACCATGGCCGTCAACAGCTGCACGATAATCGAGGCCGAGATGTAGGGCATGATGCCCAGGGCAAAGATGCCCATGCGCCCAAGCGCCCCGCCGGTGAACATCGAAATCATTCCGCCGATGCCCTGCCCCGCCTGCTCCATGAACTCACGCAGGGCGACGCCGTCGATACCCGGCACCGGAATAAAGGTGCCCAAGCGATAGACGATCAACAAACCCAGGGTGAACAGGATGCGGTTGCGCAGATCGGTGGCTTTGCCAAGGGCGGACCAACTCGTGTTAGCCGCCATTTGTTCTGCTGCTGATACCATTATCGGTCTCTCTTATGAAAACGCCGCCCTGAACCGTCTTCCGGCTCGGGCGGCGTCATGGAAAACTCATGCGACTATGTAAGCGGCTTAGGCGCCGCTCACAAGCGCTTACTCTGCCGCAGCAGCTTTTGTGACTTTAAGTGAACCGCCCGCTTTTTCGACTGCTTCAACAGCAGCTTTCGATGCGCCGGTTACTTCGATGTTCAAAGAGGCGGTCACTTCGCCTTTTGCCAGAACGCGGATGCCGTCCAGTTTGCGGCGAACCAGACCGGACGCGATCAGCGCGTCTTCGGTGATGGCTGCTGCGCTGTCCAGTTTCTTGGCGTCGACGAACTTCTGGATCAGGCCCAGGTTCACAACGGCGAATTCCTTACGGTTCGGCTTGTTAAAGCCACGCTTGGGAAGACGCTGGTACAAGGGCATCTGGCCGCCTTCGTAGCCGTTGATGGCCACACCCGAACGGGATTTCTGACCTTTGATACCACGGCCACCGGTCTTACCTTTGCCGGAACCGACACCGCGACCTACGCGGGTGCGTTTTTTGGTTGCGCCGACGTTGTCACTCAGCTCGTGCAGTTTCATATCGCTTCTCCTAAGCCGGATGTGACCCTCGAAGCGAGTGGGCCAACCACGGCATTTCTTGATTTTGATTCTCGCGGCGCTCTGCGCCACCGGGCGCGTATAGCGGGCCTGTCAGCGCAGATCAAGCCTTTCGATCCACGGTCAGCTAACAGGTGGATTGGCCCACTGAGTGGGCTCAAACGGGCATTGTACCGCTCGCTCAACCAATTCCAACCGATCCTGACCGTAAAATGGGTCGCCATCCACAACATAGGTCGGCGAACCAAAAACACTGAGTCCAAGCGCGTCTTCGGAATTTGCCGCGACTATGGCCTGCGCCTCTGCTCCAGCACCCTGCTCGGCCAACACGTCCCCATCCTGGCCGCATTGCTGCGCGATTCTCATCAGTGTCGCGCGATCCGACAAATTCGCATCATCCCGCCAATGCGCCTCCAGGATGGCGTGAGCAAAGACATCTACGTCTGGTCCGGAAAAACCAAGAGCTGCAATCATTCCAGAGGCCAAACTATAATCAGCGTCATGATGGGTCGGGCGGTATGAAATCACCGGGACATCGCGGTATTCCGCCCAACGTTCGATTTCGCGCCCAAAGAAGTAGTCGACATGTGCCTGCGTCCGATCACGAAACGGCAACGAGCCCTGAGCCTCGACCACCGGCGACAGTATGATCGGCTTATGGATCAAGGTAACCAAGTGCTGTTTGCAAACTTCGTACAGACGGCGAGATCCGAGGTAGGCAAAAGCCGAGTGGGCCGAGTAGTAATAGTCAATCGTGTTCCTCTCCGCGAGACTAGATGCAACTCATCGCTACAGCAAAGAAAACCTGCCCACCTGCAGCGATCACAGGTGACGGAACTGGTCACCATAAACGTGGCGATTCGCGATGTCGTGAATCTCGTAACGGCTGAAGCCAAAGTCGTGCAGTTCACGATCGGTCAGGCCGGAAAGCTCGTTCACAGTACGACTGTATTCACGACGTAGAACGCGTGACTGTTTCATGTTGTCGTACGCCGCACGGATGCGAGCTGTCAGGGTGTGACCAAATCCTTGGTGTGTTGCGACATATGCCATTCTTCAATTCCTCATTCGGATCGGGCCTGATTACCCGGCGGGTTTGCTTCTGTTCTTTAAGACAAACCGCACGTATGACCTGCGTGACCTGAGGACAACGCACACTCGGGTCTGGCCGCTATGCAGCTAAAGCAACCCTTGACAAAAAACGCCCCCGGAGCTCGGAGGCGGTCTAACTTTAGCCTGGAGACCCGAACTCAGGACTAATCGTAGCTGCCGTCTGCATCGTGTCGCTCTTCGCCGCTCAACGCAGGCGTGAAGACGCAAACAAAGCGCATCTTCGTCTTGGTTCGCAGTATGTGTGCATCATTCTTATCTAAAACATAGATCGAGCCAACACTCAGATCGTGAACCTCACCGGTCGCCACGTTTTCAACCGTTCCCACACCCTCAATCACATAGTTGGATTCGATGTGGTTCTTGTACTGCAGGTGCAGCTCATTCCCGGCCTCGACCACGGTGTCATGCAAGGAGTACCCCAACCCATCGCGCGCCAGCAGAATGCGGCGACTTTCCAGGTCGTAACCTACCATGTGATCACCTGTTCCGATCACGGATTTCAGATATTTGACGATCATGTCACTCTCCCATCTGCCAAAGCGCCAACTGACGCACTGTTTCGCAGACCGTGTTCCCCGGCAACAGATTTTCGCGAGAGACAAAAGAGAAACGCCCCCGGTTTCCCGAGGGCGTTTTCTAGTTCTGACTTTCAAAAAGCTTAGTCGCGCTCTTCGATGATCTCAACAAGATGCGAGATCTTGTTGACCATGCCACGAATCGAAGGAGTATCTTCGAGTTCACGGGTTTTGTGCATCTTGTTCAGACCCAGCCCAACCAGAGTAGCACGCTGGTCGGCGGGGCGGCGGATCGGGGAACCGATCTGCTTTACAACGATGGTTTTTGCCATGTGTCCGTCTCCTTACGCTTCAGCTTCGGCAGCAGCCGGTGCTTCGTCCCGCTTGGGCAGGATGTCAGCAACCTTTTTGCCACGACGCTGTGCAACCGAACGGGGGCTGGCTTCTTTTTTCAGCCCGTCGATGGTGGCGCGGATCATGTTGTACGGGTTCTGCGAGCCGATCGACTTGGAAACCACGTCTTTCACGCCCAGCATTTCGAACACAGCACGCATCGGACCACCGGCGATGATACCAGTACCTTCCGGTGCGGTCCGCATCACAACTTTGCCTGCGCCGTGACGACCTTCGACGTCGTGGTGCAGGGTGCGGCCTTCGCGCAGAGGCACGCGGACCATCTGGCGCTTGGCTTGCTCGGTGGCTTTACGAATGGCCTCGGGGACCTCTTTCGCTTTACCTTTGCCAAAGCCTACGCGGCCTTTTTGATCGCCAACAACAACCAGAGCAGCAAAGCCAAAGCGCTTACCGCCTTTTACGGTTTTGCTGACGCGGTTGATCGCGACCAGGCGATCTGCGAATTCCGGAGTTTCGTCGCGGTCACGACGGTTGCCCCGGCGGTTATCACGTTCTGCCATGAGTGGCATTCCTTTCATCAGGGCGACTGGCACCCAAAATATTCAATCCTGGTGGGTCCGACCGAAACCGGAACCCCCGGATCATCGGGGCGATGCAAGCACCGCCCACACTGATTTAGATCTTCAGGCCGCCTTCACGGGCAGCGTCGGCCAGGGCCTTCACTTTACCGTGGAACAGGAAACCACCGCGATCAAAGTACGCTTCTTCAACGCCAGCTTTCTTTGCGCGCTCGGCAATTGCCGCGCCCACTTTGGTAGCTGCTTCGACGTTGTTCTTGCCAACGACGCCCAGATCTTTTTCCAGGGTCGAGGCCGAAGCCAGTGTCACGCCACGAACATCGTCGATCAGCTGGACGCTGATGTTCTTGTTCGAACGGTGAACGGACAGACGCGGACGTCCGGCGTTGACCTTGCGAAGTTTGTTCCGGACGCGCAAGCGGCGCTTCAGAAACAGGGTTCTTTTGCTGTTTGCCATTTTGCTGGTCCTTACTTCTTCTTGCCTTCCTTACGGAAGATGAATTCGCCCTTGTAGCGAATGCCTTTGCCTTTGTAGGGCTCGGGCTTACGCCATGCGCGGATTTCAGCAGCAACCTGGCCGACCTGTTGTTCGTCGTTACCTTCGACAACAATCTCGGTTTGCTTGGGCGCTGTGATGGTCACGCCTTCGGGTGCCACATAGTCAACGTCGTGCGACAAACCCAGGTTCAGCTTCAGGGTGTTGCCCTGCATCTGAGCCCGGTAACCAACACCTTGGATCTCCAGCTCTTTTTTGAAGCCGGAAGTCACGCCGGTCACCAGATTGGCAACCACGGTGCGGGACATGCCCCACTGCTGACGCGCACGCTTGGACATGCCGCGCGGGGTGATTTTGACGACGTTGTCTTCGACACTGAGTGTCACGTCGTCAGTCGCCGAGAAGCTACGGGTCCCTTTGGGGCCTTTGACTTCGATGGTTTGGCCGGACACCGACGCGGTTACACCGCTGGGCAGTTCGACCGGTTTTTTACCAATACGAGACATTGCAGACCTCCTTAGAAGACGGTGCAGAGCACTTCGCCGCCAACATTGTTGGAGCGAGCGTTTGCATCCGACATCACGCCTTTCGGAGTGCTGACAATCGACACGCCCAGGCCCTGACGGACCGACGGGATGTCATTGACGCCCATGTAGACGCGACGACCGGGCTTGGAGACCCGCTTGAGTTCGCGAATGACAGGAGTGCCTTCGTAGTACTTGAGGCTGATTTCGATTGCCGGATGGCCGTCGACACCAGTGGTTGCTTCATAACCGCGAATGTAACCTTCGTCCGCCAGCACATCCAACACCCATGCCCGCAGCTTGGAAGCCGGGGTCATGACGGTGGATTTGCCGCGCATCTGAGAGTTACGGATACGGGTGAGCATATCGCCGATAGGATCGTTCATATCTATGTCTCCCTTACCAGCTCGATTTCACCATGCCGGGGATCTGACCAGCAGAGCCCAGCTCGCGCAGCGCAATACGGCTGATCTTCAGCTTACGGTAATAAGCGTGAGGACGGCCGGTCAGCTGGCAGCGGTTGTGCAGACGAGTTGCCGAGCTGTTGCGCGGCAGTTTCGCCAGTTTCAGACGCGCTTTGAAACGCTCTTCCATCGGCTTGCTTTCGTCATTCGCGATCTCTTTGAGCTCGGCGCGTTTGGCAGCGTATTTTGCCACCAGGCGCTCGCGCTTCTTTTCGCGTTCGATCATTGCTTTTTTAGCCATGTCTTATCCTCCCGGCGCTTACGCGTTGAACGGCATGTTGAAAGCTTTCAACAGTGCCTTGCCTTCAGCGTCGGTGTTCGCTGTGGTGGTGATTACGATGTCCATGCCCCAGTTCTCGTCGACTTTATCAAAGTCGATTTCGGGGAACACGATGTGCTCTTTCATGCCCATGGCAAAGTTGCCACGACCGTCGAAAGAAGGCTTCACACCGCGAAAGTCACGGATACGCGGCATCGCGATGGTGATCAGGCGGTCCAGGAATTCGTACATCCGGTCACCGCGCAGGGTCACCTTGGCACCCAGAGGCATTTCTTCACGAACACGGAAGCCCGCGATCGATTTCTTTGCCTTGGTGGACACAGCTTTTTGACCTGCAATCGCAGTCAGATCCTCGACAGCCGATTTGGCTTTCTTCGAGTCTTTGACCGCTTCAGCACCACAACCGATGTTCAGAACGATTTTATCCAGCTTAGGCAGCTGCATGTCGTTCTTGTAGCCGAACTCTTCTTTCAGAGCGGCACGGATGGTTTCAACGTACTGAGTTTTCAGACGCGGGGTATAGTTTGCGGAATCAAGCATCGATCACGTCCCCTGTGGTCTTGGCGAAGCGGACCTTCTTGTCACCTTCCATGCGGAAGCCAACGCGGGTTGCTTTACCGTTTGCGTCCAGCAGAGCCAGGTTCGACAGTTCGATCGGCATCGCTTTGGGGATGCGACCGCCCTGGCTGTTCTGCGTCTGACGGGTGGCGCGGATAGCGACATTCACGCCATCGACCACTGCTTTGCCTGCGGACGGGTCAACCGAGGTGATAGTGCCCTCTTTGCCCTTGTCCTTACCGGCCAGCACGACGACCTTGTCGCCTTTGCGGAGTTTAGCAGCCATAGTTACAGCACCTCCGGAGCGAGCGAGATGATTTTCATGAAGTTTTTCGCGCGCAGCTCACGAACAACCGGGCCAAAGATACGTGTACCTACGGGCTCGTTGTTGTTGTTCAGGATAACGGCAGCATTGCGATCAAAACGGATCGCTGTACCGTCTTCGCGACGTACTTCTTTGGCGGTGCGAACGACGACGGCCTTACGGACATCACCTTTCTTAACGCGACCGCGCGGGATGGCTTCCTTAACCGAAACGACGATGATGTCGCCAACGGATGCGTACTTACGCTTGGAGCCACCCAGAACCTTGATGCACTGAACTCGGCGAGCGCCAGAGTTGTCAGCAACATCCAGGTTTGTTTGCATCTGGATCATGTGGTTTCTCCCGACCTATGGGGGGCCGATGCGTGGCCTGATCCCCAGGGTTTCGACTCTGTCGAGTCGTCCGGGAAGCTTAGGATTTAAGCTTCCAGAACTTCCCAACGTTTCGTTTTCGATTTCGGCGCGCATTCGATGATGCGTACAGAGTCGCCGACCTTGAAAGCGTTCTTTTCATCGTGAGCCCGGTATTTCTTGGACTTACGGATGGTTTTCTTCAGAACGGGGTGTGTGAAACGACGTTCAACCGAGACAGTTACGGTCTGTGCGTTGGCGTCCGATGTCACGGTGCCTGTGAGGATACGTTTGGGCATACTTCAGGCTCCTTATTCTTCAGAAGCTGCGGCTGCAGCTTTTTCGTTCAAAATGGTTTTTACACGAGCAGCATTGCGGCGCGCCGCCTTGATGCCTGCAGTGCTTTCCATCTGACCGGTTGCCTGTTGAAAGCGCAGGTTAAAGCTCTCTTTCTTCAGGTTTGCGAGTTCCTCGCGGAGCTGGTCCGGAGTCTTGTCACGAAGTTCTTGGGCGTTCATCGCCTTTTCCTTTTCTCAAAACACCAGAAGGCCCCGTAAACGGGTCACCTTTGACCTGGTGGATGAATACAACACATGCGAATCCCCCGACTCGGTCAGGGGACGCACAAGATGGTGCTCTATAGGGGAGGCCCGACATGGGGGCAAGGGAAAGTTTTCGCCTTTTCCCCTTTGTGCATTGACGCAATGCCAAGGCATTCAAACCCTTTCAATCACCCGTTGCACGATCGTTTCAAACCGCCAAGCATCGTGCAACCGGGGCAACCACAATCGAGAAGTCCCACCAATGATCAGCAGCGAGCTGCGAGTCCCACGGAAACCGACAATATCAGATACTCCAATTTCCCCCACAACCCCGTCAGGCTCGACCACCAAAACTCGCTGTGTGGTAACAAGGTAAACTGAACGTCGAAACATGCGATGTACGGTCAGCCAGGGCATCAGCATCAAGGTCGGTGCAAAGATGGCGATATAGATGGCGTCCTTGAGTATGGGAAGCACCCGGCTCTGCTCAGAAAAAACAATCTGCTCGCCTTCACTCAGTGTAACCGCTTGGAATTGAGAGGTGATCATGTGGCGGGAGATCTTGAGTAAGCGAATGCAATTGCGGCTTTTTTTCACAAGCCCCGCATAAGACACAACCCATAATCGACTTGATCTGAAACCGTCTTTGAACAATCAACGCAGCGGATAAAGTTCGGGGCATATCATGAACGAAACCATCGCGCATTTGATCCACTACGGCTTTCACTTTTTGATGCCGTTTGCCATTGCGCGTGTGGTGTTCGGGCGCGAACGATGGTTGGTCGCAGCTTTATTGATGATTGTGGCCAATATAATAGACGCCGATCACCTGCTCGCCACACCGATCTTTGACCCAAATCGGTGCAGCATTGGGTTCCACCCCCTGCACTCTGCCATAGCCGCCGCTACCTATGGCTGTGCCATGCTCATCCCGTCTTGGAAAGTCCGTGCCTTTGCGCTCGGTTGCCTGTGGCACCTGGCGACCGACAGCCTAGATTGCATCATGCAGGGCACATTCAACCTTTGACGTCAGTCCCAGCGGTAGTTGAAACTGACAGAGATCCGCTCATCCTCGGCCATATTCATCGGCACCTCGTGGCGTAACCAGCTTTCCCAAAGCAAAACGTCGCCCACCTGCGGCTTCACATATATGAACGGCTGCAGTTCGCGGCGCCCCTCTTTCACCCGTGTCGGTGCCGCCATCATTCGGGCTGAGCGAGGATCTTCGAGCTTCAATGCACTGGCTCCCTCGGGCATCGAAACATAGGTGGTGCCTGAGATCACAGAATGGGGGTGAATGTGGCTGGAGTGCATGCCGCCTTCGGGCAGGATGTTGATCCAGATGTCTTCCAGCTTGAGTTCGCGGTTATCCAGATCGAATTCCAAATCCTTGGCAAAAGCCATCACATGGCTATCCAGCGACTTGATCATATCGGCGAAAATCGGGAACCGCCAACCCAGATCGGTCAGCGAAGCATAAGACGTATAGCCAGGATAACCGTTCTCTTCGCACCACTCCTGCCCTGCCTCATCGTCTTCGGCAATGGAATAACAGGACGCCTCCAACTCTTGGGCATCGACCATGGGGCCAAATTCCGAAAGCGCGGCGTGATAAAGGCGGGTGACGAAAAGCGATTCAATCTTGGGCATGCGCCCTCATACCTCAGCAGTTGCGCAAGCGCGAGAGTGTGAAGGGTGGATAATCCCTGATCTCTGAATCAAATAGGGCGGCCCACTGGACCACCCCTTTGTTTTCTTGCTCAGGACAGCGGCGAGCAGACCGTGGCACCAGCTGTGGTGGTGGCCAATGTGTAACCTTCGGGGCAGCTGGCGTTACCTAGCTTGTCATAGGTCGGAGTAAATGTGACCGGCACGATCTCTTCCTGCTGAGCGCAGGCAACCAGCGTCGCGGCAACCAGACCAAGGGCAGCAAACTTCAGTTTCATCTTCAATTGTCCTCTCGTTCAAATATTTGTTCCCAGCACGTGGGACTCTGTGCGAGGAAACGTTCCTCTCCCCAAGATTTGCAGAAAATCTGCCAGAAGTCGAATCCGATATTCACGCTTGCGAATTTCAGTCGGCGAAATCAGGCTGGCTATTCAGCACGTTGGCTTGGTTTTGCTGATGCCCACACGTCACGGTCACTGCATTCAAGCAGTCGTGCCGTCGATCAGTTCCACGTCAGCCATCGTAACACCTGGCGCACCGATCAGGATATGCACCTCACGCGTTATCAATTCGTCGCTTTCATACGTCAGGATAATCCGACTGCCGTCGTCGCCATCCGCCTCGCTGCGTGCACCGGCGAACGTGTATTCATCGTTCAGCGTACTCGCTTCGATCGACAGAACATCTACGCCCGCTTCGAAATCGGGAAGGCTAAACGCAACAGCACCGAGCGTTTCGTCATCGACAAAAAACATGTCGTACCCAGGTTCATAGGGATTTTCGTTTTGCTCTCGAACGTCTTCAGCGGTCAGCGAATCATCCGAGATCTCTCCCTCGTCAATCAGCAGTTCAAATCGGTCAGCGCCAGCACCACCAAAAGCCTCTTGGATCGCGACATGCGAGAAAGTCTGAAAAGGCGAAACCGGGTCGAGGCGAAGCGTATCGTCCCCTTCACCAGCATAGACGTGAGTTGAGTACCCATCACCCGAGTACCCTTCATACAACGCTTGAATGTAGTCATCGCCTGCACCGCCGTGAATTTCGACATCGTTAGTTTCGGAGGCGTCAATTGTATCGTTGCCGTCGCCCCCGTCGATCACTGTGTTCCCCCCAGTACTCTCGGACCCATAGCGAATGGAATCGTCGCCATCCCCGCCCGAAATCGTGCCCGGGTCACCATTCAATTCTTCCATCACGATGGTATCGTTGCCCGCGCCCCCAGACACCTCGTCAAAGTTCGCTCGCACGGAATGCTTTTCGCCAGGTGTGAGGACCTCGTCAATCAATGCATTGAAATCAATAAGGTCGTCACCTTCGCCGCCACGCACCTCGGCACTTCGGTTGTCTTCCAACTGGTCCAGGTTGCCCGCACTCAGCGTGTCGTTGCCCATCGTTCCGACAAGATCGTTGTTTTCGTCGAGGTCAAATCCTGTGGCCTCGGAAACCTCATCGTCGTCGTCATTTAGCACCATGGCCCCGACACCAACCGACACCCCAAGTCCCAAAAGAAATAGCAGCTCCATTAGCACCCCCAAATATATCACAAAAGAATCAATTCGTCTTTAGATTGTAACAATAAAAGGAAAGTGGAGAAATACATTCTGGCCACCCCCAAATAAAATCTACTAAGGCAGCCGCACCGAAAAATGACTACCACTCAAAGTACTTTGTCGGTAAATCGTTGGATGCAGATACTGCATACTTCCCAGAAACGAGGCCTTTTCCCAAAGCCTGCCCTGCTAGAGTTCTGCGATCCCGTTTCCACCGCTTGCCCCCTTGGTAGAAAGCAGATCGGAAAACTCTACGCGGATGTTACTGACATCTACCTCTAAGCACATCGTTGAATAGGGATTTTCGATCTCTTGCTGCATGGCCCGGCTTCTGCCCGTTGCGAACTCGACAATGGCTTTCAGCGCTGGACCGGTGATGCCAGTAGCTCAGATCAATTGAGTGGTTTGTGGCATAAAATACTGTTCTGCATTCTCCCAAATTGACCCCGAGCGACATATGACCCGCACGAAACTGCGAACACGCAAAAAAGAACCCCGCCGATCACTCGGCGGGGTTCCAAAGTCTTGCGATATAAACCGGCTTACCAGTCTTCGCGAACCACGATACGGGTTTTGATCGGCAGCTTCATCGCAGCCAGGCGCAGGGCCTCGCGTGCGATGTCGTCATTGACGCCGTCGATTTCGAACATCACGCGGCCAGGCTTGACCTTGGCTGCCCAGAAATCAACGGAACCCTTACCTTTACCCATACGAACTTCGGTCGGCTTCGAGGTGACCGGAGTGTCGGGAAAGATACGGATCCATACACGGCCTTGACGTTTCATGTGACGCGTCATGGCACGACGTGCAGCTTCGATCTGGCGCGCGGTGACGCGCTCAGGCTGCAGAGCCTTCAGACCATAGGTGCCGAAGTTCAGATCAGATCCGCCTTTTGCCAGGCCTTTGATCCGGCCCTTGTGCATCTTGCGGAATTTAGTGCGCTTTGGTTGAAGCATAGTTCAAGCCTCCCTTAGCGACGACCGCCAGCACCACGAGGTGCAGGGCCATCTTGGAGTTCCTGTGCTTTACGGTCACGCGCCTGCGGGTCATGCTCCATGATCTCGCCTTTGAAGATCCAGGTCTTGATCCCGATGATCCCGTAGGGAGTAGTAGCTTCCACATTTGCATAATCGATGTCGGCACGCAGAGTGTGCAGAGGCACACGACCTTCGCGGTACCATTCGGTCCGTGCGATTTCAGCGCCGCCCAGACGACCAGCCACGTTCACCCGGATACCCAGGGCGCCCATGCGCATGGCGTTCTGAACCGCACGCTTCATGGCGCGGCGGAAGGATACACGACGTTCCAGCTGCTGAGCGATGGACTCGCCAACCAACTGTGCGTCCAGCTCGGGCTTACGAACCTCAACGATGTTGAGGTGCAGCTCGCTGTCGGTCATCGAAGCAATCTTCTTGCGCAGAGTTTCGATGTCTGCACCTTTCTTGCCGATGATGACGCCCGGGCGTGCAGTGTGGATCGTGACGCGGCACTTTTTGTGCGGACGTTCGATGATCACACGAGCAATACCCGCTTGCTTGCACTCATCCTTGATGAACTCGCGGATTTTCAGATCCTCGAGCAGCAGGTCACCATAGTCTTTGGTGTCTGCGTACCAGCGGCTGTCCCAGGTACGGTTGACCTGAAGGCGCATGCCGATCGGATTTACTTTGTTACCCATTACGCTTGCTCCTCAACTTGACGCACCTTGATGGTGAGTTCCGAGAACGGCTTGATGATCTTGCCGAACCGGCCACGTGCCCGCGGGCGACCGCGCTTCAGGGTCAGGTTCTTACCCACATACGCCTCGGCGACGATCAGTTCATCGACGTCCAGGTTGTGGTTGTTCTCGGCGTTGGCGATTGCGGACTGAAGGCATTTCTTCACGTCTGCTGCGATACGCTTGTTCGAGAAGGTCAGATCGGTCAAAGCACGATCAACCTTCTTGCCGCGGATCATCGCTGCAACCAGGTTCAGTTTCTGCGGGCTGGTGCGAAGCATGCGCAGTTTTGCCATAGCTTCGTTGTCTGCCACGCGGCGGGGATTCTTTGCCTTGCCCATGACTTACTTCCGCTTCGCTTTTTTGTCAGCGGCGTGGCCATAATAGGTACGGGTCGGCGAATATTCACCGAACTTCTGACCAATCATGTCTTCCGAGACGTTGACGGGAATGTGTTTATGACCGTTGTACACACCAAATGTCAGACCCACGAACTGGGGTAGGATGGTGGAACGACGCGACCAGATCTTGATCACTTCGTTACGGCCCGATTCACGAGCAGCTTCTGCCTTTTTGAGAACGTAAGCGTCAACAAAAGGGCCTTTCCAAACAGAGCGAGACATCTATTAACGCCCTTTCTTCTTGGCGTGCCGCGAGCGGATGATCAGCTTGCTGGACGCTTTGTTCTTGTTGCGGGTACGTGCACCCTTGGTCGGCTTACCCCATGGGGTCACCGGGTGACGACCACCCGAAGTCCGGCCTTCACCACCACCGTGTGGGTGGTCGATCGGGTTCATGACAACACCACGAACCGACGGACGGATGCCTTTGTGGCGCATACGACCGGCTTTACCGTAGTTCTGGTTGGAGTTGTCAGGGTTCGACACTGCACCAACGGTGGCCATGCATTCCTGACGCACCAGGCGCAGTTCGCCCGAACTCAGGCGGATCTGAGCGTAACCGCCGTCACGACCAACGAACTGAGCATAAGTACCAGCTGCGCGGGCAATCTGACCGCCTTTACCGGGCTTCATTTCGATGTTGTGAACGATGGTACCGATCGGCATGCCCGAGAACGGCATTGCGTTACCCGGCTTGATGTCGGCCTTTACCGAGGCAACAACGGTGTCACCAACAGCCAGACGCTGCGGAGCAAGGATATAGGCCTGCTCGCCGTCGTCATATTTGACCAGTGCGATGAACGCAGTCCGGTTCGGGTCATATTCGATCCGTTCAACGGTTGCTGCGACATCAAATTTGTTACGTTTGAAGTCAACGATACGGTAGAGGCGCTTGGCCCCACCCCCACGACGACGTGAGGTAATCCGTCCGGTGTTGTTCCGGCCACCCGATTTCGTCAGACCCTCGGTGAGGGCTTTGACGGGGCGTCCTTTCCAGAGCTCCGAACGGTCGATCAGCACCAGCCCACGCTGGCCTGGCGTCGTCGGCTTATACGACTTAAGTGCCATGCTTTCTGTCTTCCGTTTAGCGTGCCAGACCTTAGGTTGTTGTCTTTGGTCCAGCTATGTTAAAGGCCCCCGCCCGTCAGTTTCCATTGGAAACGTCCTACTAAGGTGCCTGATGTATAGGGCCCCGAAGGTCCCAGATTCCAAAATCAAGAGCCCCGGAACGAATCCGAGGCTGCACGATTGCTGCGACGTACCAGAGAACAATAGGGGTGTCTATAGAGTCATCGCAGATTCCCTGTGCCGACATTCAAGCCGAGCAGGAACCCACGTCAACAGGTGGTTCGCGCGCTCACTTCTTGTCGCGCGCGGCCTTCTCTTCCTTGGTCAGCTTGTTGTTCCAGACATTCTTGCTGAGCCCCAGCTCGGGGTTCGCAGGCTTAGTCTTGCCAACGCTCACTTTACCGCCCTTGTTCAGGAATTCCTGAATAAGAGCGTCATCTGTCGTTTCTTTGGGCACATGCTTCATGTCCACGAGCCTATCCACGTCACGCACCCAAAGCAATGGCTGCCCTGAGCACAAAACCAATGGCCACAAACAGTCAGCCGTGAATTTGTTTGGTAAACGCAGTCATGCCAGACTAAGTTTGGTATTGTGCCAAATGGGACAAAGACAGGCTGTGACAGAAGATGCAGATCGCAAAAGTCAGGTAGAAAAATCTGTTCGCAAGCAAGAGCGCGAGCAAGCGACGCGCGACATTCTCAACGTCATTAGCCAAAGCCGCGACGACGAGGGGCCGGTGTTCGACGTGATTCTTGATAATGCTGAACGCCTTTGCAGTGCATCCGGCAGCGGTCTAATGCTTGCCAACGATGAACGAACGCATTTAACGCTTCATCGAATTGGGCCTAGATTGGACAAAGGCACATTTCCGCTAGGATTCAAAATAGGAATGAACGAACCCCTTGCGATGTGTGCTGCAGTGCGTGAGGGCGTGGTGCAGCACATAGCCGACTTAAAGAAAACCGACCTCTATCGCGCGGGCCACGAAGGGCGGCGCAGACTTGTGGACGATGCGGGCGTACGGGCCAATCTCAGCGTACCTTTGATGCGCGATGGCATCGCCTTTGGAAGTATCAGCCTGACTCGGCAAGAACCGGAGCCTTTTTTGCCGGAAGAGGTCAAATTGGTTGAGACATTTGCCGCCCAAGCTGTGATCGCCATCGACAATGTCCATCAGTTTCGAGCACTCGAAGCGCTCAACGCTGAGCTAGAAGAAAGAGTCAAAGAACAGGTGGCTCATGTCGAGAGGATGGGAAGGCTCAAACGCTTTCTTCCTTCTGCTGTGGCCGATACGATCATTTCCTCTGGGTCGGAAAAGATGCTGTCGAGTCACCGAGCCCTACTCGGCGTGCTGTTCTGCGACATCCGTGGGTTCACGGCGTTTTGCGAAACGGCTGAACCCGAAGAAACCATAGAAGTGCTGCAAACTTATCACAAAGAGATGGGCAAGTTGATCAATGCCCATAGCGTAGGTGTTGATCTCCGGATGGGAGACGGGATCATGGCATTGTTCAACGACCCGCTGCCCTGTGACGACCCGGCTGGAAATGCCGTCCGGCTGGCGATTGCCATGCGCACCCGGATGACGGATCTTTGCCAGACATGGAAGCGTATGGGTCACCGTTTGGGCTTTGGCGTCGGCATATCGCTTGGCTATGCAACTGTTGGTATGGTTGGATATGAAGGTCGCTCAGATTACACCGCGTCCGGTACGGCGATCAATGTCGGCTCACGCCTCTGCGAACTAGCTGAAGACGGTGCAATCTTGCTAAGCGCCCGCGCCGCAATCGCGGTAGAGGAAAATTTCCCTTCGGTCTCCGTCGGGAAGGTAACTCTCAAAGGCATCCGAGATCCGGTTGATGTCTTTAGATTGGCCAACAATCATTCAGCCTAGGAAGAACTCCATCAAGGGCGACTGATCTACCAGATGTTGAAGGCTAAAAGCGGTGTCTGCAAATATGAAAGGTCCCCCGCTTTTCAGCGAGGGGCCTTCAAACCTATAGAGAGGCGAATCTCAGAGTCCGGCGGACACGTCGATGGCGTTGACTACTGCGATCCAAGTGGCAGGCTGAGCATCGCAGACCGTCAGGTCGATTGCTTCACATTCTCTGCGTGGACACACAGGATTTCCGTAGCGATAGTCGCGGCGGCAAGGCTGGTGATCTGCGCGACGTCATATGACGGCGAAACCTCAACCAAATCCGCTCCGACAAAATCGATCCCGACAAGCCGTCGCAGGATCGACAATGCCTGATGGGACGAAAGGCCGCCAACAACCGGGGTCCCCGTGCCCGGCGCAAATGCCGGGTCCAGGCAATCGATGTCGAATGTCAGGTATGTTTTAGACGTTCCCACGACCTCGCGCACGGCCACTGCCACTTCGGCCGCAGACATCTCTTGCACTTTATCAGCGTGCAGGATGGTCATTCCATGGCTTTGCTCGCCTTCGAACGTCGTACGAATTCCAATCTGTATCGACTTTTCCGGGTCAATTAGCCCGTCTTCAAGCGCGTAGCGGAACATAGACCCGTGATCTTGGCAGCGGACATCCGAGACCTCGACGTCCCGGTGAGCATCGAAATGCAAAAAGGCCAAGGGGCCATGCTTTTTAGCCTGCGCTTTCAGCAGCGGGTACGAGATATAGTGGTCCCCACCCAAGACCAGAGGGAAAGCCCCAGCATCAATAATGGGTCTCATATGATCCACAATCGCTTCATCGATCAAAGCAGACTTGGCGTAGTCGATGGCGCAGTCGCCATAATCGACAACGGCCAAAACATTAAAAGGATCAAATCCCCAGGGCCAGATCGGCCCCCACGCCAATTGCGCCGAAGCACGGCGAATAGCCTCAGGGCCAAATCGACATCCGGGGCGGTTTGATACCGCACAGTCAAACGGAACACCCGTTACGGCAACATCAACCCCGCTCAGATCCCGACTGTACTTTCGGCGCATGAAACTCAGGGCTCCCGAAAAACTGTTTTCGAGTTCGGTTCCCTTCAGGTCACTCCTAAGAAACGCCTGATCGACCGGGATGTCATCTGACTTGGCCACGGATACCCTCCTGATTTTCTGTTGCCGGGTGCTGTCCCGATCAACCCACGGTCGCCCGTCCAGCACAACCCAAATTTTTGATCAAATTACGATCTTGTGTCAATTTGAACAAAAAAAGCCCCCCGCCTTTCAGCGAGGGGCTTTCAATTCTTCAGAAAAGCTAATCTCAGAGTCCGGTGGACACGTCGATTGTGTTGCCTTCTTCCAGCATCACATAGGCCTTCTTCACGTCTTTACGCTTGCCCAGCTGGCCGCGGAAACGCTTGACTTTACCTTTGGTGATGGTGGTGTTGACCGCTTTGACCTTTACACCAAACAGGGCCTCAACGGCCTCTTTGATCTGAGGTTTATTGCTGTCGATCGACACTTCGAACACAACCGCGCCGTTTTCGGACGCCATGGTTGCCTTCTCGGTGATGACCGGCTTGCGGATCACGTCGTAGTGTTCTGCCTTCGCGCTCATTTCAGTCGAGCCTCCAGTGCTTCGACACCCGCTTTGGTGATCACCAGGGTGTCACGCTTGAGGATGTCATAAACGTTTGCGCCCATTGTCGGCAGGATATCCAGACCTTCAATGTTGCGCGCAGCCTTCAAGAAGCCTTCGTTCACGGAAGCGCCGTCGATGACCAGTGCACGTTTCCAGCCCAGGTTTGCAACCTGTTTGGCCAGAGCAGCGGTTTTGGCTTCGGTGTCAGCGTTCTCGATCACAACCAGCTCACCCGCAGCCATTTTAGCGGACAGCGCGTGACGCAGACCCAGCTTGCGGAATTTCTTGGTCAGCTCGTGGCCGTGGCTACGCGGGGTTGGGCCCTTGTAGATACCACCACCGCGAAAGATCGGAGCCGAGCGAGCGCCGTGGCGTGCGCCACCGGTGCCTTTTTGGCGATAGATCTTCTTGGTCGAGTATTTGACTTCCGAACGGGTCTTTACCTTGTGGGTGCCGGCCTGCGCGTTGTTGCGCTGCCAACGGACCACACGGTGCAGGATGTCCGCGCGGGGCTCCAGGCCGAACAGGTCTTCCGACAATTCGATGTCGCCTGCTTTGCCGCCATCCAGTTTGATCACGTCAAGTTTCATGCTTCACCACCTTCCGCGGGTGCTTCTTCAGCAGGTGCTTCAGTTGCGGCCGCTTTAACAGCCGCCGGGAACGGCAGACCTTCGGGGGCTTTCTTCTTCACGGCATCCTTGACGGTGACCCAGCCACCTTTGGAACCGGGAACGGCGCCTTTGATGAAGACCAGACCACGGTCGGCGTCGGTTTTGACGACTTCCAGGTTCTGTGTGGTGATACGGGCAGCGCCCATGTGACCAGCCATCTTCTTGCCTTTGAAGACCTTACCCGGATCCTGACACTGACCAGTCGAACCGTGCGAACGGTGCGAGATCGAAACACCGTGCGTCGCGCGCAGACCACCAAAGTTCCAGCGCTTCATCGCGCCGGCGAAACCTTTACCGATCGAGGTGCCCGAAACGTCAACTTTCTGACCTTCCAGGAAGTGCTCGGCCGAGATTTCTGCGCCGACTTCGATCAGTGCATCCTCGGACACGCGGAATTCGACCAGCTTGCGCTTGGGCTCAACCTTCGCGCCTGCGAAGTGACCGCGCATAGCTTTGGAAACGCGCTTAACTTTCGGGGTACCCGCGCCCAGCTGAACGGCGGTGTAGCCGTCTTTGTCAGCAGTACGCTGAGCCACAACCTGCAGTGCTTCAAGCTGAAGAACGGTCACAGGAATCTGCTTGCCGTCTTCTTTGAACACGCGGGTCATGCCCACTTTCTTTGCGATAATACCAGAGCGCATAATCAATACCCTCCGATCTTACGACTGCAACTTGATCTCGACGTCCACACCAGCGGCGAGGTCGAGCTTCATCAGCGCGTCCACGGTCTGGGGAGTCGGATCAACGATGTCGAGCATACGCTTGTGCGTACGAATTTCGAACTGATCGCGGGACTTCTTGTCAACGTGGGGGCCACGCAGAACTGTGAATTTCTCGATCTTGTTCGGCAGGGGAATCGGGCCACGAACGTTGGCGCCGGTCCGCTTGGCAGTGTTGACGATCTCTTGTGTGGACGCATCCAACACGCGATAGTCAAATGCCTTCAACCGAATACGGATGTTTTGGCTTTGCATAAGCATGTGCCTTTTCTTAGGCGT
Organism: Tropicibacter sp. Alg240-R139; assembly: GCF_900537075.1. Lineage (GTDB taxonomy): Bacteria > Pseudomonadota > Alphaproteobacteria > Rhodobacterales > Rhodobacteraceae > Falsiruegeria. Next base: position 1,035 of record NZ_UNRA01000006.1, on the reverse strand, counting down.
GGAGGTTGAGAGGAAGGGACAGCGACCACCGCAACCCCTCTTCGAACCCAAAAGACGGGAATCACCCCGCCTCCATGTTCTTCATGAGAACTCGCGCGCTATACGCTTGAAAAGGCAGTGTGACAAGGGGTTGGTCGACATATTCTGGGAGAAATTCATTTTGCCCAAATCCGCAATCTTCCTCTTGGATTGCTATAATGGCAAACAATGCATCTCTTCAAAGGAAGTATCCTGTGAAATTGAACTTGAACGAACCTTTCAACCACAAAGATGTTCAACGCTTAATTGCCTCGAAGGACGACACACAGAACAGGCAACTCCGTGTCTCCAACGATGGAATGGCATACCTCTCGGACGTTGTAGGGAACCTCGATCTAGAGGATGTCGCTTTTTGCTTTGAAACTTGGAGTTTTGATTGCGGATACTGCGGTCCAACTGCAGCGAAGGACTCTTCGTGGACTCAGGCTATTCATAAAGCCCTTTTGGACAATTGGCCGAACCCACCTTGTCGTTACCTTGACGACTATTGATCACCCGAACGACCCGCATTCGACTCGCGCCCAGCCCGCCCTGCTCTAAGGAAGGTCAGCGCAAAGAAGAAGGCCGCTCCGATTGGAGCGGCCTTCTTTGTTTGTCTCACCGGTGTGGCTTTCGGGAGCTCTTGCCTGAGGCAAAAGCCCCTGTCGCCACTATCAGAGCAGAGCTCTGATTACTCAGTGATTTTCGACACAACGCCGGCGCCTACGGTGCGGCCGCCTTCGCGGATCGCGAAGCGCAGACCCTGCTCCATTGCGATCGGTGCGATCAGTTCAACGTCGAACTTCAGGTTGTCGCCAGGCATAACCATTTCGGTGCCCTCGGGCAGGTTCACGGTGCCGGTGACGTCAGTCGTACGGAAGTAGAACTGCGGACGGTAGTTCGCGAAGAACGGCGTGTGACGGCCACCCTCATCCTTGGTCAGGATGTACGCTTCGGCTTCGAACTTGGTGTGCGGTTTCACCGACTTGGGTGCGCACAGAACCTGACCACGCTCAA
>NZ_UNRA01000005.1 GCF_900537075.1 Tropicibacter sp. Alg240-R139 | reverse complement strand
CTCCATAATCGGTGCTACCACTTGCGCTACTTGAGCACAGGCAATCATCACCTAAGAGCGTTGATATACAGACGTTGATCCATCGAAATGAACCAAACCGCCCACATATCTCTTCAGTGTATTCAATTGTCAAACAGCGTCGGAACCTAAGTCCCAGAGACAAAAACCAACACGTAGCGCCAATCTTAACTGGCGCAAACCGCGTCAAACCTGCCTCGAATTCTTCCCAAACTTCCCCTCCTGAACCTTCCGTCCAGTCCGTTCCGTCCGCCCCGTAGCGCCTCAGCGCCGCCGGTGAAGGGGGTTCTAGTCCTAACTACAAATACCCGCAACCCCCATTTCGTAAAAACTTCAAACTTCCCTGGTGTTTTTTGTTTTATGATGTATTTTCTATTACTTATCAAATTCTCGCACGTTCGAAATTCACGCTTCCCCCGATTTCTCTTCGATCAAAGATCCGATGTGAACCCGAAGCGAATCTAGATTTTGTAGGTCAGGCCATCACCAGCACTAGGATAAGAACCGACTCCCCGCTTACAAAGCAAGGAGTCGCAGCGAGTCGCCGGTCAATGGGGTAAGACGGTCCATTCCCGAAACGTTTGTCCCCGACGATAGGCCAAAATGGGGCCAAAGAGGTTCATGACAAATTCGCTTTGAGTCGGGCGGATCAGGGCAATATCACCCGGTGCCACCCCCGAACCTGCCCTGCCAGTCCAAATTTCCTGGTTAGTCGATCGGCCGAAGATACCAGAGTAAGCGTATCCTTTTGGATGCACAGGTTGCCCCATGAAATACCCGCCCTGTACAGCAATATCTACTGAGTTACGGCGTAGTGCCGCAAAGGCCTCAAGCCCCGGCCAGTGATTCTTGGGAAGAACCTTGAGAACTGGCGTTGCGACAAATACGGCTGGGACAAACCCAATCGTCGATGCCGTGTCGAAGTCTGACGGTAGAACCAGCACCGAACCAAAGCTTAGATCGTTAACCAAGCCACTATGGCCGTACCTGTGGAAGGTCGAACTGCCGCCGGTGTTGTAGCAAAGATTTTGCCCTTGGCCGTCCGCCCATTTTCTGAAGGCACCGTACGACCTGTCAAATCGCTTCTCCGAAGCACTCACCAAAAGCCTCGGGAGTTTGGATAGATGGGGTTCGTAACCCATCAAGCCAGACAACTTGAGCCCGCATTCACCGCGAAGCACCCGATCCAGCTCGGGTATGTCCGCTTGGCTGAATCCGCCGCGATGAAGTCCGACGTCAATCTCTAGGTTCACGCGTAGAGTGATCCTCAGCTCCTGGGAAAGCTGGGCGAACTGCGCAAGCCGATCGGTGCTATCTACCAACCATTGCACATGTGTGGCGGCCTTTGGGTGCTGACATAGTATCCGACGGGCTGCACTGCTGGGCATAGGTCGCCCCACCAGCAGATCAGAGTTCTGCTGTCGAAGGAGGTGACACAGCATCTGCTCGGAAAAGACCATTAGGTTTGGAGCATTCAATCCGACTTGTACATAGTTCAACAGTTGCAGTGAGGGGAGCGATTTTGCGACCAACCGCCAGGCCAAGCCTGGATCTGCGTTTCTTTTGACCGTTTCGATATTGTGGTCCAACGCGTCAAGATCGACGACCACGGCGGATTTGTCCAATCCGTGGTCTCGCAACGCTGCGGACAACACGGAAAGATCTGGTCCAGGCATCTTATGAGATACCCCCAACCAATAAGCGCCGCAAATACGGATTCAAAAACTTTCTGCGAGGATCCAGTTGCTCTCTCAGAGAACAGAATCTGTTAAAGTCAGGATACAGCTTTTCCATATCCGAAAATTCCAACGAATGCAGTTTTCCCCAATGTGGCCGTCCGCCAGCCGCGAGAAAGATCGGCTCGATGTCTTCGAAATATGAAGCAAATGAATCGGTGACAGCAGTGTGGATAGCAATCGACACACGGCGGCCATTTTGAAATGGCGAAAGCCAGCCATTGTCACCGCTGGTTTTTCTAACTTCGATTGGAAAAAAGATGTCAGGATGTTTCAACTCTGTTCGCTGGATGACTTCGGTCAGAACGTCATGTGCGGCCTCCGGTGGAATGTGGTACTCCATTTCCACAAATCGGACATTTCGTTGGCTGCATAACACACGCCAACTTTCCTCAGCATAGTCTTCATCTGATTGCACAGTTGAAAGAAGGGCCAATGCTTGCCGCCTTAGGGACGGATGCAATCGGCCGAGAAGCCGCGCAAACCTCAACCCGTATACTGCAAGATTGTCCAGATCCTTGGGCGGTTGCCCCTTTGGACCATCCGCAAGGTCATGCCGAATGCAAAGCGTGCGTTGCGACCAGGGGATGTAGAAGAATTCAAAGTTTCGATGATTCGCCCAAAGGTCATGCATATGTGCGAGTGTGTCGCTCAAATGGTTCATCTCGACCCTACGCCGCAGATAGTATTTGGGAACCAAAGAAACCTGAGCCTCAAGCAATATTCCCAAGACACCGAGTGATACGCGTGCGGCTTCGACCAGCTCTCCCGTTGGATCCCCTTGCGTGTCAATGATTTCACCCGAGGCCAGCATCATTTTCGCATTTTGGACCTCGGCGGACAGACATGGTAAGGTCTCGCCCGTTCCATGGGTTGCGGTGGACACCGCCCCAGCCAGCGTTTGTTCGTTGATGTCCCCCAGGTTCCGGAACGCCATGCCCTGATCGCCCAAAGCCGGTGAAAGTTGTTTCAACCTCTTGTTGGCGTTCATCCAAACCAAGTCGTTTGGAGCCTTCTGTAGGGGAGTGTCAGGTAGATCTTTCAAAGAAACAATTCGAGAAGCCTCACCCACCAAAGGTGTAAAGGAGTGACCTGCCCCCACAACTCTTGGCGTTTCTTGTGTCGAAATGATCTGACGCAAGTCGTCCAAGGACTTGGGGAAAGCGATAGCTGCACTGCTTTGTTGATTTTTTCCCCAGTTTTCCCACATCAGATGTCCTCCTGAGCAGAGGATTTCCGCAATCGACACACGCCTCAAGCGTGATCCAACGTAAACTTGGGAATTATTGGGGTATTGTCTCGTTTATGAGAGTTTGTTTGGATTTTACTAGGTTTGGCGGTGAGCTACTCTCCCACGCCTTGAGACGCAGTACCATTGCCGCAGCAGTGCTTAACTTCCGGGTTCGGGATGGGACCGGGTGTTTCACTTGCGCTATGACCACCAAACCAAGAAAAATCCAAGTTCCGAAGGCATTTGGATTTTCTTGGTTCGCGGCAGGCAGGATATTTGCAAAGCAAATGCCCGTTGCCGCACCTGAGTTATGTCACGAGGACATTGGCCAAATGCGTTCGGAGATCAATCAACACAGAGCCGCTAAGTTTGTGCGTCTCGGGTTGTCCATGTTTTGTGTTTGGGGTTGTATGCTTTGTTTTGGTTCCAGTTTTTCTATTACTGGATCAAATCAAGCCTATCGGACCATTAGTACCGGTCAACTGAGCATGTTACCATGCTTACATCTCCGGCCTATCGACGTGGTGGTCTACCACGGTCCTCAGGGATACCTTGTTTTGAGGGGGGCTTCCCGCTTAGATGCCTTCAGCGGTTATCCTGTCCGAACATAGCTACCCTGCACTGCTGCTGGCGCAACAACAGGTCCACCAGTGGTTCGTTCACCCCGGTCCTCTCGTACTAGGGGCAACTCCTCTCAAGTATCCTACACCCACGGCAGATAGGGACCGAACTGTCTCACGACGTTCTAAACCCAGCTCACGTACCTCTTTAAACGGCGAACAGCCGTACCCTTGGGACCTGCTCCAGCCCCAGGATGAGATGAGCCGACATCGAGGTGCCAAACACTGCCGTCGATATGGACTCTTGGGCAGTATCAGCCTGTTATCCCCGGCGTACCTTTTATCCGTTGAGCGATGGCCCTTCCACTCGGGACCACCGGATCACTATGGCCGTCTTTCGACTCTGCTCGACTTGTCAGTCTCGCAGTCAGGCTGGCTTCTGCCATTGCACTCAACGAGCGATTTCCGACCGCTCTGAGCCAACCTTCGCGCGCCTCCGTTACGCTTTAGGAGGCGACCGCCCCAGTCAAACTACCCGCCACGCAGGGTCCCGGATCCGGATAACGGACCGCGGTTAGACATCAAGAGTGCGAAGGGTGGTATCTCAAAGGAGGCTCCACAAGAACTAGCGTTCCTGCTTCAAAGCCTACCACCTATTCTGCACATCACAATCCTGATGCCAGTGCGAAGCTGTAGTAAAGGTGCACGGGGTCTTTCCGTCTAACCGCGGGAAGCCTGCATCTTGACAGGCAATTCAATTTCGCTGAGTCGATGTTGGAGACAGCGGGGAAGTCGTTACGCCATTCGTGCAGGTCGGAACTTACCCGACAAGGAATTTCGCTACCTTAGGACCGTTATAGTTACGGCCGCCGTTTACCTGGGCTTCAATTCAGAGCTCTCACCCCTCCTTTTAACCTTCAGGCACCGGGCAGGCGTCAGACCCTATACGTCGTCTTGCGACTTCGCAGAGCCCTGTGTTTTTAATAAACAGTCGCCACCCCCTGGTTTGTGCCCCCAGCCCCTAGTTGCCTAGGAACCGGGCCTCCTTCTCGCGAACTTACGGAGGTATTTTGCCGAGTTCCTTCAACATCGTTCTCTCAAGCGCCTTGGTATTCTCTACCAGTCCACCTGTGTCGGTTTAGGGTACGATCTCATGGAAGGGCTATTTCCAGGGACCTCTCAGCAGCCCATTCAATCCGATAAGGATGAACTACCTCCGAGATCCGTCACCTCTTCCTGGCCCAGGAATATTAACCTGGTTCCCATCGACTACGCCTTTCGGCCTCGCCTTAGGGGTCGGCTTACCCTGCTCAGATTAGCTTTAAGCAGGAACCCTTGGACTTTCGGCGAGAGTGTCTCTCACACTCTTTGTCGCTACTCATGTCATCATTCTCACTAGTGATCTCTCCACCGGATCCCTCACAGGCCGGCTTCATCGAAAGCACCCTATCCTGCGCTACCGCTTCGCTACTTGAGCGCGATGCTCAAATACTTCAGCGGCAGAAGAGGATTGGTACTATGTCACACTACGCTCTGCTACCATGCCTTACGGCATCCTAAGCTTCGGCTCATGGCTTGAGCCCCGTTACATCTTCGCCGCAGGACGTCTTAATTAGACCAGTGAGCTGTTACGCTATCTTTAAAGGATGGCTGCTTCTAAGCCAACCTCCTGGTTGTTTTGGACATCCCACCTGCTTTCCCACTTAGCCATGAATTGGGGGCCTTAGCTGTAGGTCAGGGTTGTTTCCCTCTCCACTACGGACGTTAGCATCCGCAGTGTGTCTGCCATCTAGTACTCCCGGGTATTCGGAGTTTGGTTAGGATCAGTAAGCCTGTGGGGCCCCATTACCCATCCAGTGCTCTACCCCCCGGGGTATTCGGATGACGCTCTACCTAAATAGATTTCGCAGAGAACCAGCTATCTCCGAGTTTGATTGGCCTTTCACCCCTAGGCACAACTCATCCCGACCTTTTTCAACAGGTGTGGGTTCGGCCCTCCAGTAAGTGTTACCTTACCTTCAGCCTGGTCATGCCTAGATCACTCGGTTTCGGGTCTGATCCCACGAACTCGACGCCCTATTAAGACTCGCTTTCGCTGCGCCTACACCTAACGGCTTAAGCTTGCACGTGAGACCAAGTCGATGACCCATTATACAAAAGGTACGCTGTCAGCCCTCAAGGGGCCTCCAACTGATTGTAGGCGTTCGGTTTCAGGTACTGTTTCACTCCCCTCGTCGGGGTGCTTTTCACCTTTCCCTCACGGTACTGGTTCACTATCGGTCAGTAAGGAGTACTTAGCCTTCGAAGGTGGTCCTCCGATCTTCAGACAGAATTTCACGTGTTCCGCCCTACTTAATACGTCCGTCAAAGCTTCCTATACGGGGCTATCACCCGCTATGGCCATGCTTCCCAACATGTTCTAGTCACTCATCCGGCTCGGCTGGTCCCCGTTCGCTCGCCGCTACTAGGGGAGTATCAATTGATTTCCTTTCCTCCGGGTACTTAGATGTTTCAGTTCCCCGGGTTTGCTTTTATAACCCTATGTATTCAGGTCATAAATACCTGGTTAAGAATGTTATTGGCTACCGAAGTAACAATAACAAACTTTCAGGTGGGTTCCCCCATTCAGAGATCCATGGATCAAAGCTTATTCTCAGCTCCCCATGGCTTATCGCAGAGTATCACGTCTTTCATCGCCTCTTACTGCCAAGGCATTCACCAAACGCCCTTCTCGCGCTTGATTTGATCCAGAAAGAGAAAAACTGACGTCTTTCGACCGCAGTAGCTGGTAAGTAACCACGGCTTATCTCTCTGAACCAAAAGCATACTTTCCCGCCCGCTTCATGTCGGTGAAGCGGACTTGTGAGTGTTCCGTGCGGAACACTCGGGTTAGTGTACTTGACTTGGACAACTCTGTTCGTTTCAGCAGGGATATTCGAAAGAAGACGAGGAAACATCTTCAGTCAAACCTTCCAAGGCGAACCTCGGAACCAACTGAGATCCACGCCACACTCGGCGCGATCAAACAGTGTTGATTGATTTCTCTCTAAACGATGTCAATGCTTCCGAAGAAGCGACGTCCGATTGGACGGTTAAGAACCAAATATGGTGCTTAACGATCAAATCGTAAGGCAGCTTGCTTACACACCAAAGGTGTGATGGTGGGTCGAGGAGGACTTGAACCTCCGACCTCACGCTTATCAGGCGTGCGCTCTAACCACCTGAGCTACCGACCCAGCTGATTTTGCAGAGCAAAATCGGCGTCCAGCCCCTCGTGGTTACACAGGGCCGTTTATCTGGTGGAGCCTAGGAGGATCGAACTCCTGACCTCCTGAATGCAAATCAGGCGCTCTCCCAGCTGAGCTAAGGCCCCTTGAAGAACCCTGCATTCAGGGCTCGGTGACTGAAGAGATATGAGGACGGCCTGGTCCTGATGTTTGGTCAGTTTTGTATACTGACCGTTGCTAAGTGTTCCACGAGTATGAACAAGTTCATGCTGACTAGGAACATCCTTAGAAAGGAGGTGATCCAGCCGCAGGTTCCCCTACGGCTACCTTGTTACGACTTCACCCCAGTCGCTGAGCTCACCGTGGTCCGCTGCCCCCTCGAAAGGTTGGCGCACGGCCTTCGGGTAAACCCAACTCCCATGGTGTGACGGGCGGTGTGTACAAGGCCCGGGAACGTATTCACCGCGTCATGCTGTTACGCGATTACTAGCGATTCCGACTTCATGGGGTCGAGTTGCAGACCCCAATCCGAACTGAGACATCTTTTAGGGATTAACCCATTGTTGATGCCATTGTAGCACGTGTGTAGCCCAACCCGTAAGGGCCATGAGGACTTGACGTCATCCACACCTTCCTCCCGCTTATCACGGGCAGTTTCTCTAGAGTGCCCAGCCGAACTGCTGGCAACTAAAGATGTGGGTTGCGCTCGTTGCCGGACTTAACCGAACATCTCACGACACGAGCTGACGACAGCCATGCAGCACCTGTCACTAGGTCCCGAAGGAAGGCTCCATCTCTGGAGTTGTCCTAGGATGTCAAGGGTTGGTAAGGTTCTGCGCGTTGCTTCGAATTAAACCACATGCTCCACCGCTTGTGCGGGCCCCCGTCAATTCCTTTGAGTTTTAATCTTGCGACCGTACTCCCCAGGCGGAATGCTTAATCCGTTAGGTGTGTCACCAACAAGCATGCTTGCTGACGACTGGCATTCATCGTTTACGGTGTGGACTACCAGGGTATCTAATCCTGTTTGCTCCCCACACTTTCGCACCTCAGCGTCAGTATCGAGCCAGTGAGCCGCCTTCGCCACTGGTGTTCCTCCGAATATCTACGAATTTCACCTCTACACTCGGAATTCCACTCACCTCTCTCGAACTCAAGACCAGGAGTTTAAGAGGCAGTTCCAGGGTTGAGCCCTGGGATTTCACCCCTTACTTTCTGATCCGCCTACGCGCGCTTTACGCCCAGTAATTCCGAACAACGCTAACCCCCTCCGTATTACCGCGGCTGCTGGCACGGAGTTAGCCGGGGTTTCTTTACCAGGTACTGTCATTATCATCCCTGGCGAAAGAGCTTTACGACCCTAAGGCCTTCATCACTCACGCGGCATGGCTGGATCAGGCTTGCGCCCATTGTCCAAGATTCCCCACTGCTGCCTCCCGTAGGAGTCTGGGCCGTGTCTCAGTCCCAGTGTTGCTGATCATCCTCTAAAACCAGCTATAGATCGTAGACTTGGTAGGCCATTACCCCACCAACTATCTAATCTAACGCGGGCTAATCCAAAGGCGATAAATCTTTCCCCCGAAGGGCACATAGGGTATTACTCTCCGTTTCCAGAGGCTATTCCCTACCTTTGGGTATATTCCCACGCGTTACTAACCCGTCCGCCGCTCACCCCGAAGGGTGCGCTCGACTTGCATGTGTTAGGCCTGCCGCCAGCGTTCGTTCTGAGCCAGGATCAAACTCTCAAGTTGAAAAGCTGTTTCCAGCTTATCCTTGACGTTCGAACCTCTGCACATCACTCATATTGGCATTACTGAAACCAATATAAGTTTTCTCTGTTTGTGTGCTTCAGCTACAAAGTAGCGAAAGCCGTACAAACAGTGAAGCTGACACTCCATAATCGGTGCTACCACTTGCGCTACTTGAGCACAGGCAATCATCACCTAAGAGCGTTGATATACAGACGTTGATCCATCGAAATGAACCAAACCGCCCACATATCTCTTCAGTGTATTCAATTGTCAAACAGCGTCGGAACCTAAGTCCCAGAGACAAAAACCAACACGTAGCGCCAATCTTAACTGGCGCAAACCGCGTCAAACCTGCCTCGAATTCTTCCCAAACTTCCCCTCCTGAACCTTCCGTCCAGTCCGTTCCGTCCGCCCCGTAGCGCCTCAGCGCCGCCGGTGAAGGGGGTTCTAGTCCTAACTACAAATACCCGCAACCCAAAAAATCACAAAAATCACGAAAATCACGAAAAAGATCTAAAATATAACAATATCATAGGGTTAGCAAAATACAGATGCTCGAAAATCGGTGCGACCTCTCTTGCTTTGTGATCGCTACCGTTTGCGTAACCATTCGTGTCTCGACGACCGGCACCTACATTTGGTTATGACCTGCCTGAGAGGCACAACAACCAGTTTGAATCGCACCGCTAAAACTTCAAGGACTTGGGAATCGGGTCGCTTATTGGAGTCGCTGGATACTTCAGATCGAGTCGCCGTTTGGATTTGGATGTCGTCCCTGAGGCGAGGTCCGCGATCTGAAGGAGGTCGTGGCCAAGCAAACGCTGGACTTGCGTCTTCTCAAACAAAGCATGATCGCCCCTCTCGGGGCATTGCTTTGCAATACCGGGCCGGGCAGGGGATGGGGGCGACCAAGAATGAAGTATACCGCGTCAGAAAAGATGGAAATCATCAGGTTGGTCGAAGCATCAAATCTTTCGGCGCGGCAGACATTGGCCAAAAGGGGCATCCTTCGCACCACATTCTACCGCTGGTATGACCGGTATCAGCAGCCTGGCGAAGCTGGGCTGCACGACCACCCCCCAAACCAAAACACATCTGGGACCGCATCTTGTTGGAAAACCGCTTCTTTCCAGGAGATCTCGAGGCCCAGATCGAAGCCTTTGTCGATCACTACATTCACCAGCGATATCACGAGAGCCTGAACAACGTCACGCCATCAGACGTCTGCTTCGGACAGGACAAAGCCATTGTGCAACGCCAAGAAAGGATCAAACGAAAGACGCTCGAAGCGCGCCGCTTGCATCACAGCCAACGCGCCGCACAATCAAAACAACCAGATGAGCCAGACCCTCTCTTAGTTCAGGCGACCTGTGAAACCAAAAACGCTGCCGACGCACAGGAAAATGAATACTACTCTTTGTTGGGAATACATCCGGCTCAGCAACAAGAATTTTAGTAAGGTCAATCGGGAATGCCTGCTTTTCGCAGCAGGTCAATAATGCGTTTCAGGAGTTCGGCGTCGCGATACGGTTCGTGCTGACGAAACATTGCTAGCGTGAATCTCGGATGGATCTGGCGCATGGCCGCAACTGTTTCAGCAGCCCGTTCGGATTGGTCAGACATGCCCTGAGCCGTAGCCAACAAAGTATAGCCGTAAACCGTCGCGGGCACCCGCAACCGATATTCCTCGGCCAATATGATCGCTTGTTCGTATTCACCCATCAGGGTCAGGCATTGAGCATAGCAATACAGCGCATCATTGTTGAGCACGAGCGACGAGTTGATAAGCTCCGCAAAAAGCTCCGTCGCCTTTTTTATGCTTCCGCCGTAGATATGCACAATTGCGTATCCCCACAAATAGCTTCGGCCTGCGCTACGCCCTTGATCGGCTCGCTTTTCAGCTGCTTCATGCTCGCCCTCCATCATCAATAGCACCGCATCCAGGTGAATGGCTTCAGCACGATTTGGCCATCGCGAGATCAGCCCATCAACCAGACCCCTGCATTCGCGCAGAGCGTCAACCTGACTGGCATCAATTGACGAGCGCGCATCCATCCAAAGCGCCCAGGCATCGGCGACCATCGCATCAAAATAGTCGGGATCAATGTCCAGCGCCTTGCGATACATGCGACGGGCTGCCTGAAAAGACTCAGGCCTGTATTTGATGTGTTCCAGCAGGCCTTGATGAAAATACTCCCAAGCCTGCACACTGCGTGTCTGCCGAACGGCCAAGTGCGCAACTTCGCCATCGGTAAGCGCGACCTGGGTTTCCAAGATAATTTCACCGACGAGTTCGTCTTGAATTTCGAAGATGTCGTGCACGCGGCGGTCATAGCGCCTTGATAAGACAATAGTACCGTTGCTTTTGTCCAACAGCTGAACCGTTACCCGAACCTTGTCACCCGCCCGCCGTACTGTGCCTTTGATCAGGAACTCGGGCTCGAATTCCGTGTCTGCATTCTCGGCGCGGATGAATTCTCCGCCAAATGTAAAACGTGATGGCACCGCCAAAACCGTCAGCGCTCGTACCATCGACAAGCGTGCAATTAGGTCTTCGCTTAGGGTCTGGACTCATTGAATTTCACAGCCAGTAGATGACGAGGGCAGCTAGTGCGATGGCTTAGAGGAAGACCTTGGGACAGCGGTCGTATCGGGTTGCCACACGCCGCCAGTTCTTGAGCCTGCCGAACATGATCTCGATCCGGTTGCGCCGTTTGTAGCGACGCTTGTCGTACTTGATCGGCTTCTTCCGTTGTTTTCGACCCGGGATGCAGGCACGTATCCCTTTGTCTTTCAACGCTTCTCTGAACCAATCGGCGTCATATCCACGGTCGCCGAGCAGCCAGTCGACATCTGGTAAGCTGCTCAGTAACGCGCGTGCCCCGATATAATCGCTGACCTGACCGGCAGTGACGAACAGGTTGAGCGGTCGGCCTTGGCTGTCGCAGATGGCGTGCAGCTTGGTGTTCATGCCGCCTTTGGTTCGTCCGATCAGACGCCCACGCCCCCCTTTTTTGACGCCCAGACTGGTCGCCGTTCGATGTGCCTTCAAATAGGTCGCGTCAATCATGATCGTCTTCTGCTCACCGTGCCCGGCGGCCAAACCGGYCATCATCCGGGCGAAGATGCCCTTTTATCGCTCCACCGCTTCCAACGGTTGTACAGCGTCTTGTGAGGGCCATAGGCGGCAGGTGCGTCACGCCATCGTAAGCCATTGCGATTGGTGAAAATAATTCCACTTAATACACGACGGTCAACCCTCTCGGGACATCACTGCGTGATGCCCTGCCGGGCAGTGAACGCGTGGCTTGCCGTGGGACTTTGGAAAAAAGGGTTCAAGACGCGCCATCTGGGCGTCGCTCAACCAGAAAAGATCAGACATATTCACCGCTCATTTTTGCAGCGGTGAATCATGCAGCCGGTGGAAATCAATGGGTCCTGACCCTAATCTCCTAAGGTCTCGTACAATATGGAAAAGCTGTTTGTTTTGGGGTCGCCAAAGTGACCAACCTAAAAGACTTGTTTGCGGCCATTGTCGGGGCAGACCATGTGTTGACGGCTGATCGGTTATCAGCGCGCGATCCGGGTTATTGCACCGATGCTCTAGGCGCCTCTGTATTGGTGCGCCCAGCCAACAGCGCCGAATTATCCCGGATCTGCAAAAACGCTCGCGCCCATAGACTGGGCCTGGTGCCTCATGGCGGGCTGACCGGTCTTGTCAATGGGACAGCATCCCACCCAGGCGAGGCGATTGTTTCCTTCGAACGGATGTCCCAGATCTTGCACATTGACGCACTTCAGGGGGTTGCCGTGGTTGAGCCCGGCGTAACGCTTGAACAACTTCAGGCGGCGCTGGAACCAATGGGCCTAATGATCGGTGTGGATATTCCGTCGCGCGGGTCCTGCACAAACGGGGGTATGGTTAGCACAAATGCCGGAGGCATCCAGGTGCTCAGATACGGTATGATGCGCCAGAACGTGCTGGGACTTGAGGTCGTGCTGGCAGATGGGCGTATTCTGGACCTGACCAACGTGTTGATCAAAAACAACGCCGGGTATGATCTAAAACAGATATTTATCGGCAGCGAGGGTACGCTTGGTCTGGTAACAAAAATCGTGGTCAAACTATGGCCGGTGCCAGCCGGGACCTGTTGTGCGCTGGTAGCATGCCAAAGCTCGGATGATTTGCCGGGCCTTTTCGATCATGCGCGCAGCAGTTTCGGCGCAGACCTGATGTCCTTCGAAGCGATGTGGCCAGAGTATTACCAGCTTACAACATCGCAACCCGGCTTTGATCGCCTGCCGCTTCCCTGGGGGCATGGTGTTTATGCAATTGTTGAGGTTTGTGGAACGTCTCGCTCTGATATCGAGGCACGGCTTGCCGCATTCATTGAGCCCAAAATCGAAACCGGCACAGTTGTAGACGCGGTCATCGCCCAATCCGAAGCTGAGCGACGCACGATTTGGCGCTCGCGCGAGGACAGCGACTCGATTGACCGCGTATCTGACACCAGCCTTTCATATGATGTCGGCTTGCAGCTGGCTGATCTGTCCAGTTTTGCCAAGCGTCTGGGGGAACGTTGTGCGATCCAAATTCCTGGTCTCGTACCCTATGTGTTCGGTCATGTCGGTGACGGTAACCTGCATATAATGTTCGCGATCAGCGAGAGCGAGTTCGCGCAACGTGAGATTTATGACAGGCTGATTTACGACACGCTAAGCGAATTCTCGGCAAGCACAATTTCCGCCGAACATGGAATTGGTCTGGAAAAGCGTCCTTTCCTGGTCGAATCAGTGCCGCCGGATACCGTTGCAGCGATGGGGGAGTTGAAACAGCTACTTGATCCATTCAACACTTTTAACCCTGGTAAAGTTCTAGCAACCGTATCTGTTGGTCCAAGTTGAAAGTGAGGGTCAGGACCCATTGCCCTTATAGGTTCAGCATGAGTCATCGTTGAAAAGTAGAGCGGTGACACAAGCGGGCTTTTCCACCCAAACAACGTGCAACTGGCACATCGTGAACACATTTCCCCGCTGCTCCACGGCAAGACAACGGCATTCGTCCATGCATTCGCTGTCGAAGGTCCCGCGTCAAAGCTGTGAGTAAAGGCAAACGTAGACGCAAGCAACACAACCGCCCCTCTCGGGACATTGCCGTGCGATGCCCTGCCAGGCAGCAATCGAGATCACGTCCGGCAGGCTCAAAACCTAAAGACGTGAGGCACCCCGGATCGACCATTGCCCCACAATATTTCTGAGAAATACAGTTGCTAGGTCGAGCGCGGTTGTCCCTCACTTTTTGCGTCTTGCACTACCGCTTCGAATACGTCGTCTTGATCCGCTTCAACCGCTTCGTTGTCGGCCTGTCGCAATTTGTCCTCAACTGCACCAACAATCAAAGGCAGCATATGTGCCCCTGTCGCGCTCGAAACGTCGGCACCGGGACTGGCTTTCCAGGTTAGGGTGTCAAAACTTCCACAATTGGAACAGACCGGAGTCCATTCTGCGTGGATGTCATGACAGTTATCACAAACCCATTGCGGTCCACGCGGCGCAGACAAGGCTTTGGCAAGCCAACCCTGGACCACCGCGTCCGAGGCGCCCTCTCCCCGTTCGATGGCCGCCATCAGAGTATAGGCGCGGGCGTCAGCATCTTGTTCGATCAGATCACCCAAGGCGCGGCGCGCTTCTGGGAAATCTTCGGCAACGATGTGTAGTTCAGCCATCACCAGCCGAGTTTCGGTGTGCTGCGGGTGAACTTTGGCAAGAACCGCAAAGCGTAAGACTCGATCTTGGGCGGTCTCGTCCGGCGCCAATTCGGCAAAGGCGTGGGCCAAATCCGGATGTGGCTGTGCGTCCCAGGCTTTCTTCAACAGACGCCCTGCATTCTTCGGCTTACCCTTTGCGATATGTGCACGCGCGGCCATGGCCGCGGCGGGCACCAGATCGGGCGAAAGCTTGTTGGCCTCGATCGCGCGTTCTTGCGCTTCGACGGAGTTTGAGTCGGACAGGATATCCTTGGCCTCGGACAACGCCAGGATGGCGTCTCGACGTTTGAACACTTCGCGCGGCAGGCTGCCGGATTTCAGCTTGGCGGTCAGGGTCGATCGCGCACCAGTCCAATCCTGAGACTTGGTTTGCAAACCCAACAGAATGTCCTGGGTTTCCTCATGCCGGGGCTTAATGGCCAGAGCCTTTTCCGCCAGCTTCAGCGCAGTTTCATCGTCACCCTCGGACAGCTTTTGTTTCAGCACTCCGCGCACACCCACAAAGCGGGTCGCGGAGTCGCTGATTAGCATCTTGTAGGTCTCAGCCGCTTTTTTTGTGTCGCCAGTCATCTCGGCCGCCTGGGCCACCAGCAGGTTAGTCAGCTCAGGCTTGTTCAACAGCTTTTCAGCCTTGCCCGCCTTGGACATGGCCAGCCGACCTTCGCCCGAAGCCAACGCCATCAGGCCATCGGCCAACGCCTGATAGCCACGTTTTTCACGTCCTCGGTCGAAGAACCGCGACAGTGCCGTTTCGTCGCCGTTCAGAAATTTTAGTGTCGCGATCAGCAATGTAAGCAGTTTGAAGAACAGCCAAACCGCGCCAACCAGAACCATAAAGCCAATCACAGATTGCAGCGGACCAAGGGTGTATTCGGTTCCAGCGACCGTGACCTGCACGCCCCCAGTGGTTTCCATTAGGAAGCCCGCGCCCAATGCCAACAAGGCAATGATCGCAACAAAAACAAGTATCTTGAGCAGGGACCAAAGCATGGCAGATCCTTCAGTTCGAGTTAAGGCTTTGCGCAAGCGCATCTGCAGCTGCAATGGCGGCCTGACGGGTTCGAGCTACACTGACCCAATCAGCCAATGCAGCTTGGGCCGGTTTGGGCAAGGCAGCGATTTCATCCAGTGTCTTGGTCAAATCGCCAGCGACCAGAGCGGCCTCGGCCCGTGACAACACGGCATCCGGGTCGGCACCCTCACGCGGCTCGACTGAACGGGCGCCCAGCTGACGCTGAAAGAAGGCGCCGATGCCTTCTTGTCCGCCTGCATCTGTCTTGCGGGCTGCAGCCAATGCTTCGCGCGCGGCGGGCGGGAACCCTTCGCGCAAGGTGGCAACGGTTACGACACCCTCGGCTGCGGGGGCGGTCAGCGTATCGGGAACAGCAACGCCACCTGCGGTAAGCTCTGCGACCAGACCATCAAAGGACGCGCCTGTGTCCAACTGGCTGCGCAGTCGGGCTGCGGCCGCACGGTTGGCGGACAGCTTGGCATCAGCGGCGGCCTGTTCTTCCAAGCCGCGGGCCTCGGCCTCCATCGTGCGGGCCTGATCAATCAACCCTTCAACTTCGGTGCGCTGCGTCACGATGGTTTCTTGCAGTTTCGTCAATTCCCGCTCGTAGGCCGCAACCGCCTCGGACGATGCTCCTTCGGAGATCGGGCGCTTTTCTACGGCGGTCAGGCGATGGTCCAACTGGCTGAGACTGTCCATTTGACCTTTGAGAGCCGCCATCTCATCGCCAAGCGGTGCGACGGTCCCTGAAAGCTGCTCGACCTGCTGGCTAATCCCCGACACATCCGGCAGCTGGATCGCAGCAACAGATGCCTTGAGGTCAGTCAACGATTTGGCCTGGGTTTCGATTTGCGCCGTCAGTGTCTCGATCACTTCGCTGTTGTCGACCGCCCGGAGACTGGGGGGCAACAGCGGGTCGATGACTTGCGTCTTGGCCGCGGCGAAACCCAGGACTGCGGCCAGAACCCCGCCGATCAGAGCAGGTCCAAATCCGCCGCGCTTTTCGATAGTGCGCTCGATGACACGCTCAGGTTCAGCGAGCGGCGCAGCTTCTGCTTCGTGATTCTCGGTCTCGGTCTCGGTCTCGGTCTCGGTCTCGGTCTCGGTCTCGGGAGAGGCTGACTCTTCTACCTTTTCAGCATCAACCTCATCTTCAACAACATCGGTCGCTTCATCGGATAAATCCGCATCCGTTGCGCCCTTTGATACTTGATCCGTTACCGTTGTGACGTCTTGATCAGACGTTTCCTGTGTCTGTGTTCCCGGCTCATCCGTCTTGGGGTTGGCGCCTGTTTCCAGATCTGAAACTTTCTTGTCGGCCACCATCATTCCCCTTTGATTCTCAATTTGTTTAACCACGAGACGCGTTTGAACACTAATGCGCGTCTGGTCCGCCCTCAACCCGCAACGCTTGCTTCACAAGCTTTTCAACTGCTGTCGCCATAGCATCGGTATCGGGGCGTTTTGCGACCGTGAGAGCCCTTGCACCTAAAGAAATAAGGGGGTTTGAGACAGCATCACTCATCGCAGCCAGCCACAGCGCACTTGCGTTCGGGGCAAGGTCGGCAAATTGTCGCGCGGTCCGAGGCGAGAAAAGCGGAGCGATTATTGGCTTGGATCCTTCAAATGCAGCCAGTGCTTGATCCGTGAACGGCAATAGATCCTGACGATAAACAACCTGTTCACGTGACGTCAGCCCCAACTGCGTCAATGCTTGCGCTACGTTGCCCACGCTGCTTTCGCCCCGCAGGTGTAAGAGCGGTCCCTGGGGGCGTAACTTTAACAGACCGGCAATCAATGCCTCGGCGCTTTCGCCCGCCATAGTTGCCACCCAACCTTGGCGTGCCGCTGCCGCCTTTGTAGCCTGACCGACGCAGTAACACGGCAAATCACGCGCACCCAAAACCCGCGCAGCAGCGGCGACCCCATTGGACGATGTGAAAATCAGGCCCCTGGCGTCGCCGATGTCCACCCCCCCAGACATTGCCCGTATGTCCAAAAGCGGGGTAAGGATTGGCTCCAATCGGTGTTGGGTGTCAGTCGACAGCTGCGCCACAAATCGTTCGGACGCAGCCCGAGGGCGTGTCATCAAAAGATACACTGGCTTCAGCGCCTCCTGCCTCGGGATTGTTTGCGCGGCTTCGGGGTGATACCCCGCGATCAGGTTATGATGCAACGGTTGGGGCCGATGGGGCAAACACTTACCATCTTGGGGCTGGAAAGCAGCTGCGACGATACGGCAGCGGCGGTTGTACGGCAAACGGATGATCTAGCGGCGGAAATCCTGTCTTCGGTCGTACACGGTCAGACCGAGTTGCACAGCGCCTTTGGCGGTGTCGTGCCCGAGATCGCGGCCCGCGCTCATGCTGAAAAGCTGGACGTTTGCGTGATGCAGGCGCTGGAACAGGCTGCGCTAACATTGGATGACATCGACGCTGTAGCCGTAACCGCCGGACCGGGCCTGATCGGCGGTGTGATGTCTGGCGTCATGTGCGCCAAAGGGCTGAGCGCGGCCACGGGCAAACCGCTGATTGGGGTGAATCACCTGGCAGGTCACGCTCTGACTCCGCGTCTGACGGATGGCGTGGCCTTTCCCTATCTGATGCTGCTCGTATCGGGCGGACACTGCCAGTACTTGATCACACATGGCCCAGAAGAGTTCACTCGACTGGGCGGTACAATCGATGACGCGCCGGGCGAGGCGTTCGACAAGACCGCTCGCCTGTTGGGCTTGCCACAACCCGGCGGCCCTTCGGTCGAAGCCGAGGCGAAAGGCGGCGACCCCAAGCGCTTCCGCTTTCCGCGACCGCTGCTGGATCGCCCAGATTGCGACCTTTCTTTCTCGGGTCTCAAAACTGCATTGATGCGGATGCGAGATCAGGTGGTTGGGGAACGGGGTGGCCTGACCCGCACGGATCGTACAGACCTATGCGCCGGGTTCCAACAGGCAGTGGTCGACACACTGGCCGAAAAAACGCGCCGCGCGCTGCGTCTTTATCTGGAGCATACGCCAAGCCAACCAACTATCGCCGTTGCAGGCGGCGTCGCCGCGAACACCGCGATCCGCACCGCGCTGCAGGGCGTTTGCGCTGAAGTTGGTGCAAACTTCCTCGCTCCACCTCTGGCCCTTTGCACCGACAACGCCGCTATGATCGCATATGCGGGGCTAGAGCGGTTCAAGCTGGGCAAGACCGACGGCTTGGATCTAATGGCCCGCCCCCGCTGGCCACTAGATCAATCAGCACCCGCGATGCTGGGCAGCGGCAAGAAGGGAGCAAAAGCATGAGCGTCGCCGTCCTTGGATCGGGTGCATTTGGCACCGCGCTCGCTATTTCACTGTCCGGAACGCAACCCGTCACCCTGTGGTCGCGCAATCCAGATCAAGCCCGCGATATGGCGAATTCTCAGGAAAACACTGTACGCCTGCCAGGTTATTCCTTGCCCAAAGCGATCCAAGTCACCTCGAACCTTGAGCAGGCCACCCAAGCCGATACGCTGCTTTTGGCTGTTCCAATGCAAAAGTTGCGCTCAGTTCTGGCAGAGCACAGCGCATTGTTTGATGGGCATGTTCTGGTCGCCTGCTGCAAGGGGATCGAGCTGAGCACCGGTCTTGGCCCCGTTCAGGTAATCCACGAAACCGTACCGTCAGCCAAGGCCACCCTTCTCACCGGTCCCAGCTTTGCCCAAGACATCGCCGCCGGTTTACCCACAGCTCTGACGCTAGCCTGCGCCGACCCTGATCTGTGCACCGATCTGCAGGAACAATTGACCACCGCCAACCTGCGGCTCTATCGAACCACCGACACCACAGGCGCCGAATTGGGTGGTGCATTGAAGAATGTGATGGCCATCGCCTGCGGTGCGGTGATCGGTGCCGGTATGGGCGACAGCGCCCGCGCCGCACTAATGACTCGGGGATATGCCGAGATGCAGAGGATGGCACTGGCCTGTGGTGCCAAGCCTGAGACACTTGCCGGGCTGTCCGGTTTTGGTGACCTGACACTCACTTGTTCGTCCAAGTTGTCGCGTAACTTTCGCCTTGGTCTATCAATTGGCCGGGGCGAGGGTTTTGACCCCTCGGTTACCGTAGAAGGTGCCGCAACCGCCCGCGCCGTCGATGCCAAGGCGCGCAATATGAACCTGGACATGCCTATCACCCACACAGTTGTCGGCTTGCTTGATCACAGCTTGACGATTGCCCAAGCCACCGCTCAACTGCTTGCCAGACCATTGAAAGAGGAATGACATGCTGATTGCCCTAATTGCCAAAGACAAAACCGATGCCCTGCAAACACGGCTCGACAATCGTCCGGCGCATGTGGACTATCTAAAATCCACCGGCCTTGTGTCCCAGGCCGGACCACTGTTGGATGGCGACGATATGATCGGTTCGCTGGTGATTTTGGACGTCAAAGACATGGCCGCCGCGCAGGATTGGGTCGACAATGACCCCTACGCCAAAGCAGGCCTGTTTGAATCAGTCGAACTGATCCCGTGGAAAAAGGTGATCTGATGGCGTTCTGGCTGTTCAAATCCGAACCCTCAACCTGGAGCTGGGACGACCAAGTCGCCAAGGCTGACGCGGGTGAAGAATGGGATGGCGTGCGTAACTATCAGGCGCGAAATTTCATGCGCGAGATGAAGCTGGGCGATCGCGGTTTCTTCTACCACTCGCAAAAAGAAAAATCCGTTGTCGGTATCGTCGAGATCTGCGCCGAAACACACCCCGATTCCACCACCGATGACGACCGCTGGGAGTGCGTGGACATCAAGGCCATTCGTGGTTTTCAAATTCCGGTGTCGCTGGATCAGATCAAAGCCGATGGGCGGCTAGATGAAATGATACTGGTCAGGAACTCGCGCTTGTCTGTGCAACCCGTCACGGAAAGCGAGTGGCAGGTGATCTGCGGCTTGGGGAATACAAACCCGGATTGATCAGTCAGTGTTGCCGCAAGAACAATACGGGAGAGCGCCTTGGACCCACTCAGCATTTTTGCCGCCGCCCTAGCGGCCTTTATCCTTGGGTCACTGTGGTACATGGCGTTCGCCGACCGCTGGAAAGTGGCGGCCCGCCTGCCCCTAAATGCTGAAGGTGATCCGCAGAGCAGCATGTCGCTCAAGGTCTTTGCATCAAGTTTTGTTTTGTTGTTGATCGTTTCGGCTGCCCTGAACTATGTGTTCCAGCTCACAGGCGTGACATCGATGCCCCAAGGCGCAACCACCGGGGCCGGGATCGGGCTATTGTTCATTGCACCTTGGATTGGCATCAACAACTTATATGCTATCCGCTCGCCTATTCTGACACTGATCGACGGCGGTTACGCCACACTTTCCTGTGCGCTCATGGGTCTCATTTTGACCTTGCTTTAAAAAAGGGAGGGCTCTGACGATGCAGAACCCTCCCCCACCCCGCGTGCTCCCAAGTCACCACACGCGTATGAAATTCGAGGTCCTGACCGTCCTGGTCTGGATATGCCCTTTATGGACCATTCCGTAACATCGTACAAACGCAAAGCCTTGAAGATACGTCTAAAATGCGAAACGCCCGCAATTTGCGGACGCTCCAATCTGATATTTCAACAGGGTCAACCGTAGACGGATTCCTTGCCGAAATGCTTGGTCAGCATATAATAAACAACCGCGCGATATTTGTTTCGCTCGGACTTGCCGTATACCTCGATCACTTTGTTGATCGCTTCCATCAGCTCTGGACCATCCGCCAGGCCCAGCTTCTTAATCAGAAAGTTGTTCTTGACCGTATCCAGTTCGCTTTCCTGAGTGGCCGCAACTGTCGACGCATCCGCATCATATATCGCCGGACCACAACCAATTGTGACTTTGGTCAGCAGGTCCATGTCGGCATTCATGCCGCATTTGTTTTTCAGATCGTCGGCGTATTGAGCGATCAGATCGTCGCGTTTGCCCATGTGTGTTCTCCTAAGAGTGTGAGTGCCAAACGGTGATGTGATCACCGAAGACGAGCCTAGACGGTGTTTTTTGCGTGACAAAGGGAAATTTTGGCTGGTTTCTTCCCCCTAATTGGCGAAAACCGTCGGGTGCTTGCATTTTCAATCTCAGTATTTAACAATTGCGTTAAACAAAGGAGAGATTCCATGACCCTTCAATTCCCAAACGAAAGCCGGGATTATCGCGCCGCACGCGAGGCGCTCTTGCAGGCCGAGATTGATCTTCGCAGCCAAATCGAAAAGGTCGCAGCCAAACGCCGAGCATTGCCCATGGGCGGAGTGATCCCCACCGATTACGCCTTCCGGTGTTTGGATGGCACACGGCAGCCCATCTCTACGCTTTTTGGCGACCACGATACACTGGCGATCTATTCGCTTATGTATGGGCCCAAAGCAACGGGACCGTGTCCAATGTGTTCGGCGTTTCTGGACGGGATGACTGGACAGATAAGCCACATCGCCAAACGCATGGCCGTGGCAGTGATCGCCGAGAGTTCGCCCAAGCGCTTGTCTTCCCTATGCGATCAGATGGCGTGGCAGACCCTACCCCTGCTGTCGGCCGACGGCACCAGTTACCAAACCGACTACCTGGCCCAAAGCCCGGACGGCGACCAGCTGCCGATGCTGAATGTCTTTGTCAGGAACGGCGACGAAATCCGCCATTTTTGGGGGTCTGAAATGTTCTATGCCCCCAGCGACTGGCATCCCCGGCACATAGATGCGCTCTGGCCATTGTGGAACCTACTCGACCTGACGCCATCTGGTCGCGGCGACCACATGCCCAGCTTATCTGCGTGACCACGCCGTGACCCGTAGGGGCTCGGCGCTAGGCCCAAGGGGATTGGTGGTGCCGCAGGCAGTTTCGGTTCGCGCGGGAGCACCCCGTGAAACGAAAAATGCCGCCAGACTTCTCTGACGGCATTTTCTAACTTTCCTGGTACTTAGTAGCGGTAGTGCTCGGGCTTGTAGGGGCCTTCCGGGCTCACACCGATATACGCCGCCTGCTCGTTGTCCATCTTGGTCAGCTTCACGCCGATCCGGTCCAGGTGCAGACGCGCGACCTTTTCATCCAGATGCTTGGGCAGGATGTAGACGTCGTTGTTGTACTCGTCACCCTTGGTGAACAGCTCGATCTGAGCCAGCACCTGGTTGGTGAACGAGGCCGACATCACAAACGAAGGGTGGCCAGTGGCGTTGCCCAGGTTCAGAAGACGGCCCTCAGACAGCAGGATCAGTCGGTTGCCCGAAGGCATCTCGATCATGTCCACCTGTTCCTTGATGTTGGTCCACTTGTGATTCTTCAGCGCGGCGACCTGAATTTCGTTGTCGAAATGGCCGATGTTGCCAACGATGGCCATGTCCTTCATCTCGCGCATATGCTCGATGCGGATCACGTCCTTGTTTCCGGTGGTGGTGATGAACACGTCAGCGGTGGCAACTTCGTCTTCCAGCAGGGTGACTTCGAACCCGTCCATAGCGGCTTGCAGGGCGCAGATCGGGTCGACCTCGGTCACTTTCACACGAGCACCGGCACCTGCCAGCGATGCGGCCGAACCTTTGCCGACATCGCCATAACCACAGACCACGGCAACCTTACCGGCCAACATGGTGTCGGTGGCGCGGCGGATGCCGTCGACCAGCGATTCCTTACAGCCGTATTTGTTGTCGAACTTCGACTTGGTCACGCTGTCGTTCACGTTGATCGCGGGGAACGGCAGTTGGCCTTCCTTCACCAGCTGATACAGGCGGTTCACGCCGGTGGTTGTTTCCTCGGACACGCCTTGGATCTGGTCACGCATCTTGGTGAACCAACCGGGGCTTGCTGCCATGCGCTTCTTGATCTGAGCTTTGATCGCCACTTCCTCTTCCGAGGTTGGAACAGCAATGACGTCTTCGCCGGATTCGGCACGCGCACCCAGCAAAATGTACAGAGTCGCGTCGCCGCCATCGTCCAGGATCATGTTCGGGCCATCTTCAAAGAGGAAAGATTTGTCCAGGTAATCCCAGTGCTCTTCCAGCGTCTGGCCTTTGATGGCGAAAACTGGAACATCAGCTGCGGCGATTGCTGCGGCAGCATGGTCTTGTGTCGAGAAAATGTTGCACGACGCCCAACGCACATCCGCACCCAGGGCCACCAGTGTTTCGATCAGAACAGCGGTCTGGATGGTCATATGCAGCGAGCCAACAATGCGCGCTCCAGCTAGCGGCTTGCTCGCACCATATTCCGAACGCAGGGACATCAGGCCCGGCATTTCGGTTTCGGCGATATCCAGTTCTTTGCGACCGAACTCGGCCAATGAAATGTCTTTGACGATATAGTCCCCGGCCATCATGTGCTCCATTCCGGTTAGATCAATTTGCCTGCCACTAACATTCATCAATCAAAGTGGCAACGCACATGACCCTTCACGCCGGAATGGGTGGAGCCAAATAGACTCGTTCTGGCTTGGGTTACCTGCAAAATGGCTGTTTTCAGCTCAACTGCTTGTCCCCTCAACCGTGACTTTGGGCACGGCCTCGAAGAAATCGGTTCCCGCCGCGATGATGCAGCTGGTTCCGTTGGCATGGGTCAACAGCACGGTAAAGGTACCTGTTTCGCTGGATGACCAGATCTCCATCACGGATTGCGCGCCGTTCACCTTTTGCAAGCCACCGACTGTAAGTGTTTCCGAATACTTTTTGGTCAGTTGCTCGACTAAGGCGTCGCGCATCCCGCAAGAGGCGGCAACAGCAGGCGGGGCCGTGGCGGCCATGCCAAAGGCAAGGGCATATCCTAACAGACGCTTGAACATAACAAGCTCCTTTCAGTAAAGGTTTCAGTCTGAGAGGGGCGCGCCGGGAGGAAAGAAACGCACCCCCCTCAGCACTTGATATCGTGATCATGCCGTCCCATTACAAAGCACGGGATTTCAACTTAATGTTGGCAGCATGTGATCAGATAAGATCAGGCTGCGCCCGAAATGTGGCGAAAACATGGCGCGGAAACAGGGGTGTGGCAGCATGGCAACACAACCAAGAGCATGGCAGCGAATGTTATCGGGGCGCAGACTGGATTTGCTCGACCCAACCCCGTTCGACATCGAGATCGAGGACATCGCGCACGGGTTGGCGTTTGTCGCACGCTGGAACGGGCAAACCATTGGGGATTTTGCATATTCCGTGGCCGAACATTCGCTTCTGGTCGAAGATCTGTTTGGTCGCATTGCCCCCAAAACACCACCCAAATGGAGACTGGCAGCACTGCTGCATGACGCCCCCGAATATGTGATCGGCGACATGATTTCACCTGTGAAAGCCGCCATTGGGACAGGGTATGGTGAACTAGACGACAGGCTGACTGCTGCCATTCACATCCGATTTGGTTTACCCGCAGTGATCCCCTCGACGGTCAAACGTCAAATCAAAAAGGCAGACCGCATCAGTGCCTGGATGGAAGCCACCCAAATCGCTGGCTTCTCTGAGACCGAAGCAAGCAAGTTCTTTGGTCGCCCGGATCGCACAGTGATCGAAGGACTAAGTATCGCTTTGCGTCCCCCAACCGAGGTACGCGCCGACTTTTCGGCACGACATGGCGAACTGATGTCTCAACTGGATTGAACCGCCTCTCGCGCCGCCCTGCGGGCGCGGCGCTCCTGACGCACACGACGAATTCGGCGTTGAGCATATTCGGGCGATTCAACAAATTCGCCGGTATCCCCCAATCCCTTGTCCAAAAACAGTTTCTTGCGCTGCTTGTCAGTCAGGGGTTCCCAATCAACACCGGGGTCAACGAATCCTTCATCTGCCAGGGTGCGGCCAATAATCTTGTGGTTCAGCTCGCCAAACGACTGCCGGTTTGACTTACCCTTGGTGGAACGCACCCATTCCGTGTGCAGTGCATCGATGATAATCGGTTCTGACCCCGTGAAATGTTCCACATTGGCGGCGAGTAAGTTGTTGGCGCCCGCCTTGCGGCGCAGGATCATGGCGACTTTTTGATCCGGTTGGCCCACCATTGCAAAAAGATGCAGCGCCGAGCCATCTGCCGCGACCACATGCTTGGCCGCTTTATAGCGCGCTAGCTGGGTTTTCAGGTCATATTTTTCCGGGTGGAAAATGTCGTATCCCTGCTTGATCAGCAAATCTTCCAGTCGCTCTTCACCCAACAGACCGCCCTTGCCGACCCCAAGTGCCGAGCGTGATATGTAAATCTTGCTCGCCCCGTCAGGTTCTATTTCACTTGCAAACCGGTTGTGAATCGCATCGCGGAATTTCTGAGTTCCCTCGGTGATCTTACCCAGCCCGAACCCCTGCCCCGGAACAATCAGCTCATCAACCATGGTTGGGTCAGTTGTCACCCGGATCGGCATGCCAGGTGCCATCAAATCGATGAAAGCGCGATGAAATCCGCGCACCGCATCGCCAACCTTGGGCCGCTTTGGCATGAACAGGATGCCATCAATTGGCCCATCGATGTGATCCAGCGCCCACAAGCGGGCCGTGCTTTCCACCAGAAAGTGACCAAAGTGAGCCCATAGTACTCCACCCCACAGCCACCGCCCCGATAGTTTGGTCGGTTTCTTCTTTGGCATCGCTGGTTCCGTGGTCAGCGGCCGGAACTTGCGCCAGAGCGCACCTTCGGGACAATAAGCGCCATCGCTGCTCAGAATACCCGCGGGCTGAACAAAAGCGCTTTCGTCCGGGGGGACAACTACAGCATCCGACAGGGTCACTATCCGTTCGGACCAGCCCCCTTCGGGCAGCGGCTGGACATTGGGGTTATTTAAATCCAGCTCTTCTTCCGACATAGGTAACCTTTTACCGTGGACTGCGTTTGGCCAGAATACGCTGCAAAGTGCGGCGGTGCATATTTAGACGACGGGCCGTTTCACTAACGTTACGATCACACAGCTCATAAACGCGCTGAATATGCTCCCAACGCACGCGGTCCGCGCTCATCGGGTTTTCCGGCGGCGGTGGCAACTCATCCGGTTGCGCTAGCAACGCGTTGGTGATGTCGGTGGCATCCGCAGGCTTGGACAGGTAGTCCGTCGCGCCAATCTTTACCGCAGCAACTGCAGTAGCAATCGCGCCGTATCCGGTCAGAACCACAACCCGACTGTCGGGGCGTTTTTCGCGTAGAACTTCGACGACATCCAGGCCATTGCCGTCCTCAAGCCTCAGGTCAACCACCGCATAGGCTGGCGGGCGCGCAGTTGCGATTGCACTGCCAGCCGCTACAGACGAAGCGGTTTCAATCTCGAATCCACGCTTTTCCATAGCTTTGGCAAGGCGGCGCAGAAACGGTTCGTCATCGTCCACCAACAACAGGGACTTATCCGGTCCGATTTCAAGCTGCTGGATATCTGCCATGCTCTGAACTTTCCGTTGGTCTTGTTATGTCTTGCCTAGGCTGAATATGACCGTCACCTTGGGAAAGGTCAAACACACATGCTTGATTAGAGGGCGTCCAGGAAACAGCCAACCTTGTCAGCCATACCTTCAGGCGTCTCATCGCGCTTGAAGAATTCCACAAACCCAACCTCGGGCAGCACCAGATAGGTAAAGGTAGAATGATCGACGAGATAGTATTCGTCGCTCTTGTCCTGGGCCTTGTAGTAGGTTTTGTAGGCCTTGCTCGCCGCCTTGACCTGCTCAGCCGAGCCTGTGAGGCCAATCATCTTTTCATGCAGGTTAAAGGCATAGTCACCCACAACCTCGGGCGTGTCCCGGTCGGGGTCAATCGAAACAAAGACGGGCGTCACGCTCTGACTGCGTTCGGCCAGCACATCCACGGCTTCGGCGTTGCGCGATACATCTAGCGGGCAGACGTCAGGACAGAAGGTATAGCCAAAGTAAACCAGCGTCGGTTCCGTAATGACGTCCTTGTCAGTCACCGTCTCTCCCTTGGCATTCAAAAGTTCGAACGGCCCACCAATCGCCCCTGCCCCACCTGCGATCTGGGTCGAACGACACTGCGCAAACTGATCGCCAGACCGTCCCCCCAAAGTCAGCAGCCAGACACCGCCGAGGATGATGGCAAGTACAACAGCGGCAAGAATGGCATACATTCGGGTCATGGTGGCAAACCTTGTGACACTAGGGATATTGATCGTTTCGGCGCGGACACCTATCAAGATATCCAGCCGTTGCAACAGGACATAATCGACCAATGACGGAATCCAACATGGGCCTTTGGCGCGGACAACAGCGCAGCAGCTGGATCCGCCTGCGGACGTTGATCGTTCTGCGATGGGTTGCCATCGTCGGGCAGATTGCTGCAATCACCGTCGCCCAGCAGATGTACGATCTGCGGCTTGAGCTTGGCCTGTGCTATCTGGCCATCGGTGTCTCGGTCGTTGGAAACCTTGCCGCGATCTTTGTCTTTCCCGAAAACAAGCGCCTGTCAGAGTTTGAAAATTTCCTGATGGTGCTGTTTGATCTGCTGCAACTCGCGTTCTTGCTGTATCTGACCGGCGGGCTGCATAATCCCTTTGCCCTACTCCTTTTGGGGCCCGTTACGATATCGGCCAATGTTATGGGTCTACGATCTACGTTGATCATCGGCGGCACCGCGATTGTGTTGGTTACATTGCTGGCGCAGTTTCACCTACCGCTCAGGACGGACATGGGGTTTGTCATGCGGGTGCCTGACATTTTTGTGTTCGGCAATTGGATCGCAATCATCATCGCAATCGTGTTCCTTGGCGCCTACTCCTACAGGATCAGCGATGAGGTCGTGTCGATGTCCGAAGCGTTATCCGCCACTCATATGGCACTGGCGCGCGAACAGAAGCTGACTGATCTGGGCGGCGTGGTTGCTGCCGCCGCACATGAGCTGGGCACGCCGCTGGCCACAATCAAGCTCACCAGCGCGGAACTGATAGAAGAGCTGGATGACCGCCCAGACCTGCGCGAGGACGCTGCCCTGATCCGCGAGCAGGCGAACCGCTGCCGCGACATCTTGAGGGATATGGGTCGCGCGGGCAAAGATGACCTGCACTTGCGGCAGGCCCCGCTCAGCACCGTGATCCACGAGGCGGCAGAGCCACATATGGACCGCGGCAAGACCGTACATTTCGAAGAGGGCCCTGGTGAAGGTGGTGACTTCCAGCAACCCGCTATCCTGCGCAAACCCGAGGTTATTCACGGCATGCGTAATCTGATTCAGAACGCAGTAGATTTTTCACGTGCGAACGTCTGGGTTGAATCCGAATGGACCGAGGACGAGATCGTTGTGCGCATTGCCGATGACGGCCGTGGGTATTCACCCCATATGATCGGCCGCATCGGCGACCCTTTCATGCGCCGTCGCCGATCGGATGCAGAGAAAAAGTCGCGCCCCGAATATGAGGGAATGGGCCTGGGCTTGTTCATCGCCAAAACCCTGCTGGAACGCAGCGGCGCGTCGCTTAGCTTTGCCAACGGCTCAGACCCCTATCAGACACTAACCGATCACCCCGAACATCGCGGCGCCGTTGTTCAAGTCAGCTGGCCGCGCGCACAGATTGACGCCCAGCGCGGCAAGAACGCCGTGCCCATTGGGTTCAATGAGCAATTCAAGGTCTGATCTGCATAAGGGGTTAAATCCACGTTAACCTTTGTGACGCATGGTTTTAGTCTCCGACCAAAGTGAAACGAGGGACGCAAGCTATGATCTCGGAATGGGTTGTTATGGGGGCGGTGTGCCTGACCTCAGCTGCGATAGTGCTTTTGTGGCTAACGCCACGCAGAGCAAAACCTGTTCGAATAAACGCCGGTGATTCACCTGAGCTTAGCAGTGATCAGGTCTATCTATTCGAAGGAACCGAGCTGGTCGGATTATCTGACGCAGGCAAACGCGAAGAGGCGATGATAGCAGATTGGGCTGGTTTGAAAGCTCACCTGGTCGGCCGCTTCCCAAATTTTCCCGAGACGCCTGAACAGATCAAACAGGCAGGCAGGGTTGTGGTCTCTCCGGTCGACGCCGGCGCGCGACAGGATGTTTTCTGCGAGTGGATCGACGGCGTCACGCGGGTGCACCTGCGCGAAGTGGAGGCACCTGAACCAAAACAGTTGCAGATCGACCCTGTTCGCGCCGCAACGGAAAGCGCGCCTTACCCCGTCTGGTGCGTGGATCCCGACGGGATGGTCTGCTGGCATAACGCGGCTTATGCCCGTCTGGCACGTAAGGTGCGGGGGCAGGACACCGGCAATCTTAATCCACTTTTTGATCTAACGGACCCGGCTGGCCCAAACAGCAATCGGCGACGAGTCTCAATCTCATCCGAGAACAGCGACCAAAAGCTTTGGTTTGATCTGTCCGTAGTCGAACAAGGCAACAACAAGCTGTGTTATGCCACCGACATCAATGCCGTTGTTGATGCCGAGTTAGCGCAGCGTAATTTTGTGCAAACGCTAGCCAAGACCTTTGCCCAGCTGTCCATCGGTCTTGCCATCTTTGACCGCAATCGCCAGTTGGCGCTGTTCAACCCGGCACTGATCGACCTGACTGCATTGCCCGCTGACTTCTTGAGCGGACGACCCAGCGTCATGAACTTTTTCGACAGGCTTAGAAATCAGAACATGATGCCCGAGCCCAAGAATTATGGCGGGTGGCGACAACAGATGAACGACCTTGTCGAGGCCGCGGCGGACGGGCGGTATCAGGAAACGTGGACGCTGCCGTCGGGCTCGGTCTATTCCGTCAGTGGTCGACCGCACCCCGACGGCGCCGTGGCGTTTTTGTTTGAAGACATCACCGCCGAGATCACGCTGACACGTCGGTTCCGGTCCGAGTTGGAGCTGGGGCAATCAATCCTGGATCAGCTTGAGGAGGCTATCGCTGTCTTTGCGTCAGACGGGGCTCTGGCCTTTTCCAACACCGCGTATCACCTGCTGTGGCAGGTCGACCCCGAGGCAAGTTTTGCTACCGTGTCTATCATGGATACCACCCGCGTCTGGCAGGACAAATGTACTGCGACGCCCGTCTGGGGAGAGATCCGTGATTTTGTTGACAGCCGCGAAAACCGTTCGCAATGGCGTGAACTTGTTCAATTGCGATCCGGGCAGACATTAATCTGTACCGTTAGCCCAGTCCAGAATGGCGGCACTATGATCCAGTTCACCATGCGTTCAGTTGTTTCCCAGACTGCTCAAATGATCGCAACACAGGGCTGATCCACCTTGCAGCCACCGGTCGTCAGCGCCATTGTGGCGGCATGACCCGCCTGCCCCTTTCGATCAACCTGAGCACACCAGAAAGAACCGCCGAACTGGCCCAACGACTCGCGCCGCTACTGCGCTCGGGCGACTGCATTTTGCTGTCCGGGGAAATCGGAAGCGGCAAAACCTTTTTTGCCCGCAGCCTGATCCAATCACTGCTCAGCCAACCCGAAGATGTCCCCTCGCCTACATTCACATTGGTCCAGATTTACGACACTCCAATGTGCGAAATCTGGCATTCTGACCTCTACCGCCTGTCTTCGATCGACGAGGTCGAGGAATTGGGTCTGATTGAGGCATTTGAAACCTCCATCTGCCTGGTGGAGTGGCCGGACAAACTGGGAGAGCTGGCGCCGTCGGATGCATTGTCTATGCATTTTGTCGCCGATCCTCGGAATGACGCGCAGCGCTCTCTCACCCTAAACTGGAACGATCCCAAGTGGGACACACGCCTGGACCTTCTGAAATGACCAATCGAGCTGTCGTCAGCAAAGCCATCATCGCAAGAACAAAATGGGCAGGCGTCACACCTGCCCCGTTGGCCGGAGATGCGTCAAACCGGATTTACCACCGCTTGACCGACCCCGCGACCCACCAGACCGCCGTTCTGATGGATGCCGACCCGCAAAAGGGCGAAGACGTCCGCCCCTTTGTTCAGGCGGCCAACTATCTGCGCGATCTGGGTCTAAGCGCGCCCGAGATTTTGGCCGAAGATGAGGATTTCGGGTTCCTCCTGCTCGAAGATTTGGGTGATGATCTCTTTGCCCGCGTCGCTGCGGATCAACCCGAGCTAGAGCGCGCCCTTTACGAGGCTGCAACAGATGTTCTGATTCACCTGCACCAGTCGCCGGTGATGGAACTGGACAGTTACGGACCGCGCATGATGACGCAACGCGCTTCGATGGCTTTTTCACACTATGCTGCGGGGATCACCGGCGAGGATCAATCAGACATAGAGGCGCGGTTCACAAAGCTGTTTCAGGACATCCTGATGGACACGGCAAGTGGGCCGAAAGTGGTTGTATTACGTGATTATCACGCCGAAAATCTGCTGTGGTTGCCCGACCGTTCAGGACTGGCCCGCGTTGGGCTGCTCGACTTTCAGGACGCCATGTTAGGCCATCCCGCCTATGACCTGATGTCCTTGTTGCAAGACATCCGCCGCACTGTGCCTGCGGGAATCGAAATGACAATGATAAACCGCTATCTGCAAGCGACAGGCATCGACGAACATGCTTTCCGTCAGGCTTATGCGGTCCTTGGCGTCCAACGCAACATGCGGATCCTGGGTGTCTTTGCGCGCCTGGCAGTAGAGCGTGACAAGCCCGGTTACGTCGATCTGATGCCGCCAACGTGGAATCATCTAGTGCGCGGTCTCAATCACCCGGCGCTCGCATCGGTTTCGGATCTGATCCTGAAATCCTTGCCCGCCCCCACACCGGCCAACATGCAAAAGTTGAAGAACCGATGACCCAAGCGCCCCATACCGCCATGCTGTTTGCCGCGGGATTTGGAACACGGATGAAGCACCTGACCAAGGATCGCCCCAAGCCGATGATACCGGTGGCCGGGCGCCCCTTAGTGGATCACACGATTGATCTGGCGCGCAACGCGGGCATCGAAACTCTGGTGGCCAATCTGCATTACCTGCCTGAGATGCTGGCAGATCATTTGACCCCTAAGGGTGTGAAACTGTCGTGGGAGCTGCCCGATATTTTGGAAACTGGGGGCGGGTTGAAGGCTGCGCTGCCCTTGTTGGGTGATGATCCAGTGATCACAATGAACACCGACGCCATCTGGTCCGGGCCCAATCCGGTCAGCCAGCTGTTGCAGGCCTGGAACGCCGATACCATGGACGCGCTGTTGATGTGTGTGCCTGCGCCCCAAGCCCTGGGTCATTCCGGGGGTGGTGATTTCACCCTTAATGCGCAAGGCAAGCTGTCACGCGGCGGCTCGCTTACCTATGGCGGTATCCAGATCCTGAAAACGGACTTGCTGGAGACCATTGATCAGAGCGCCTTTTCCCTGAACATGCTGTGGGACCGAATGCACGATCAGCGCCGCCTGCACGGGCTCAGCTATCCGGGACGCTGGTGCGATGTGGGCCACCCCGACGGGATCGCTCTGGCCGAAGGTCTGATCAATGATGTTTGAGACCAGCGCGGAACCACGGGTTTTTGCCGAACCTCCGGGTGTCGATTTCCCGGCCGCTCTGGTGCAGGGGCTGCATGCTCGCGCCAAGGATTATCCGCCCGAGGCGCTAGCGCGAGTACAACTGGTGGTCAACACCCGCCGCATGAAGCGCCGCGTCCGCGACCTGTTCGACGCCGGGCCGCCCTGTCTGTTGCCGCAAATTTCGCTTATCACGGATCTGGGCGAGACACAGGATCTTTCGCGCTTGCCCCCCGCCATCCCACCACTGCGGCGTCGGCTACAATTGACACAATTGGTGTCGCACCTGCTGGATCAGCAACCGGATCTGGCCGCACGGTCCTCCCTCTATGATCTGTCGGACAGTCTGGCTGATCTGATCGACGAGATGCAGAGCGAAGGTGTGTCACCGCAGGCCATCCGGGACCTGGACGTCAGCGACCTGTCCGGCCACTGGGCCCGCACGCAGCAGTTCATCGCCATCGCCGACCGGTTTATCGGCGCCGATGAACTGGACGTACAAGCCCGCCAGCGCAAGGTCGTGGAAAATCTGATCCATCGGTGGGAGATCGCGCCGCCACAACACCCGATCATCCTGGCAGGGTCCACTGGTTCGCGCGGGACCACCTTGATGCTGATGGAGGCGATTGCTCGCCTACCCCAAGGTGCGCTGATCCTGCCCGGATACGACTTTGACCAACCAGCGTCGATCTGGTCTGGCGTGGACGACGCCCTACTGTCCGAAGATCACCCGCAGTACCGGTTCCGCAAGCTGACGCATGCACTAGAGTTGGAGCCCGCCGACGTTCAACACTGGACCGGAACCGAAGCACCCTCGCCCGCGCGCAACCAGCTGGTGTCTTTGGCGCTGCGTCCAGCCCCTGTCACGGACGCCTGGATGACTGAAGGCGCGGAGTTAACCGACCTGCCAGAGGCCACAAAAGGCATCACATTGGTCGAGGCACCCTCGCCCCGGTCCGAGGCTTTGGCGATTGCATTGCGCCTGCGGCAAGCGGCCGAAGACCGGCAGACAGCCGCCCTGATAACCCCCGACCGTATGCTGACCCGCCAGGTCAGCGCCGCGCTGGATCGCTGGTCGATCATCCCAGACGACAGCGCGGGTCTGCCGCTGCAACTGTCCCCGCCGGGTCGCTTCCTGCGCCATGTCGCAGGTCTTTTCGTGCATCGGTTGGATGGTGAGGCACTGTTGACCCTGCTAAAACACCCGCTTTGCCATATGGGCGGTGCGCGTGGTGAGCATCTGCGACAGACCCGCGATCTGGAATTGGATCTGCGCCGCTATGGTCCGCCTTTTCCCGATTTCGAGGGGTTTCATGCCTTTGCCGCGCGCAGACTGGACACCCAAGCCGAAGTTCCATCCAGTTGGTTGACCTGGTTGGGCGAGTGTTTTGTCGACCAGCAAGTCAGCGCCGATCTGTCGTTAATCCAATGGGTCGAGCGGTTACGTAACTTGGCCGAAAGGATCTCGATCGGCAGCGCGCAAGACAACGACAGCAATCTGTGGGACAAGAACAACGGTCAAAAGGCGCTTGAGGTCTTTACCAAGCTTGAAGACGAGGCCCTGCACGGTGGGCGCATGACGGCACGGGATTTCACCGATCTGATCGGTGCCATTCTCGCCGACGAAGAAGTCCGCGACCGCGATGCCCCACATGATCACATCATGATCTGGGGCACACTTGAGGCGCGCGTTCATGGTGCCGATTTGCTGATCCTGGGCGGGCTGAACGAAGGCAGCTGGCCCGAAGTCACCAAACCCGATCCATGGCTCAATCGTCAGATGCGCGATACTGCCGGACTGTTGTTGCCTGAACGCCGGATCGGCTTGTCCGCCCACGACTTCCAACAAGCGGTCTGCGCCCAAGAGGTCTGGTTGACGCGCGCCACCCGCTCGGATGATGCCGAAACCGTTGCTTCTCGGTGGGTGAACCGCCTGACAAACCTGCTCAGAGGTTTGCCGGATCAAGGTGGGCCTGAAATGCTGAAGGAGATGAAAGCGCGCGGTCAGCTTTGGCTGGATCGGAGTGATGTTTTGGAAAGAGCCCCCACCACTCCAGCAGCCGCCCGCCCATCACCGCGCCCCCCGGTCGCCGCCCGCCCCCGCCGCATGTCAGTGACAGAAATCAAACGCCTGATCCGCGACCCTTACGCGATCTACGCCAAACATGTGCTGCGCCTGAAACGGCTCAACCCACTGGTGCAAGCCCCAGACGCCTTGCTGCGTGGGATCGTGGTGCATGAGGTGCTTGAGAAGTTTATCGCGGACACGATGGAAAACCCCAATTCTTTGACGCGCGAAGCCTTTGTGGCCAAAGCCCGCGCACTATTGGACGAGCTTGTGGCCTGGCCAACTGCGCGAAAGCTCTGGATGGCGCGGATCGAACGTGTTGCAGATGCGTTTCTGGTCAGCGAGCACCAGAGACGTGCACAGGCCAACCCAATTGCGTTCGAGGCCCGGCTAAAGTTACACCTTGATCCGCTTGATTTCGAGCTGGTGGGTCGCGCTGACCGGATCGATCAAAACGAGCGCGGCGATCTTTATATCTATGACTACAAAACCGGAGCACCGCCAACCCCGGCACAGCAATCCAAGTTCGACAAACAGTTGCTGATCGAGGCCGCAATGGCCGAAGAGGGTGGGCTGGAAGGGATGGACCCGATGCAAGTCGCAGATGCCGTGTTCATCGGTGTCGGCGGCACGTTCAAAGAGGTGCCTGCGCCGCTGGAAAAAGAGCCTCCGGCAAAAGTTTGGGCCGAGCTGCGCGAGTTGATCGAGGCCTATTTTGACCCCGAACAGGGATACACTGCCCGCCGGATGCTGCATCGAGACGCGGATGTTGGCGATTATGACCATCTAGCCCGCTTCGGCGAATGGGACCGCACAACCGCGGCCACGCCCGAGGATCTGACATGAGCATGCGCAACGAGGCCACTGAAAAACAGGTCACGGCGGCGCGACCTGATGCGTCGACTTGGCTGTCGGCCAACGCAGGTTCGGGCAAGACCCGCGTTCTGACGGATCGGGTGGCGCGATTGCTGCTGAGCGACGTGCAGCCGCAGCACATCCTGTGTCTGACTTATACCAAAGCCGCCGCTTCCGAGATGCAGAACCGTCTGTTCCAGCGTTTGGGCGAATGGGCGATGCTACCTAATGACCAACTGTTTACGCAGTTAAACGATCTGGGTATCGATGGCTCGATTGACCCCACCCGCTTGTCTCACGCTCGCACCCTTTTTGCCCGAGCGATCGAAACGCCCGGTGGGCTCAAGATCCAGACGATCCACTCGTTTTGTGCCTCGCTTTTGCGGCGATTCCCGCTCGAGGCCAGGGTGAGCCCGCAGTTTTCCGAAATGGAAGACCGCGCCGCCGCCTTACTACGCGAAGAAGTTGTTGAAGCGCTGGCTGAAGGTGACCAGGCGCATCTGGTCGATGACATTGCACGGTTCGTCACCGACACCGGGTTCGACAGTCTGACCCAGGCGATCACCGGGAAACGGGACGCCTTTGCCGGGACCGTTGATTGGGCCGAACTGATGACCTGTTTCGAGCTGCCCGCAGATTTTGACGAACAGACGTTGCTGGACCGCGTGTATCTAGGCGGTGAATTGGAGCTGATCGCGACAATCCGCCCTTTGTTGGCCGAAAGCGGGGGCAACAACGCCAAGGCCGCAGCCAAGCTGGCTGGGTTTACAGATCGAAACCTGTCGACCTTGCCCATTCTGGAAAGCGTCCTGCTAACTGGCGCGTCGGCCAAGGAACCATTTAGCGCAAAGATAAATAGCTTCCCAACCAAGGCCCTGCGCGAAAGCGCGCTGGC
Source organism: Tropicibacter sp. Alg240-R139 (assembly GCF_900537075.1). Classification (GTDB taxonomy): domain Bacteria; phylum Pseudomonadota; class Alphaproteobacteria; order Rhodobacterales; family Rhodobacteraceae; genus Falsiruegeria. Next base: position 244,724 of record NZ_UNRA01000005.1, on the reverse strand, counting down.
CGGGCACATGCCACAGCTTGAGGCGTTGATGCGCCGAGTCGAAGATGCGCGCGAACAGCGGCTTGCCTTGATCGCCGCCCGCAAGTCTCTGGCGCTGCATAGATTTGCCAGTGTGTTTCTACCTGAATACGAGCGTCGCAAACAATTGCGCGGCTGGCTCGACTTTGACGATCTGATCCTGAAGGCACGCCAGCTTTTGAACGACGCGTCCGTCGCCGCCTGGGTGTTGTATCGTCTTGATGGCGGCATCGACCACATTCTGGTGGACGAAGCACAGGACACCAGCCCCGCCCAATGGGACGTCATCGAAAAACTAGCGCAAGAATTCACCAGTGGTGAGGGCGCGCGCTCGGACGTTGAGCGCACAATTTTTGTGGTGGGTGACAAAAAGCAGTCGATCTATTCCTTTCAGGGCGCCGACCCCGAAGCCTTTGATCGGATGCAGCAAGAATTCGGCCACCGGTTGTTGAAAAGCGGCTCTAACTTGGCAGGTTTGACGCTGGAGTACTCTTTCCGGTCTTCAGCTGCGGTGCTGGGATTGGTCGACCAGGTATTTGACGGCAAGGCCGAGGCCGGGTTTCATGCCGATGCCAAGCACAAGGCGTTCAAATCCACCCTACCCGGCCGCGTTGATCTATGGCCCGTGATCGAAAAGGTCGATGACGAGGATGACCGCCCCTGGACCGATCCCGTCGATCGGCCCAGCGCGCAACACCACACTGTGATCCTGGCTGAACAGGTCGCCCGCGCCATCAAGCGCATGATTGATGAGCGTGAGACCATTCCCAAAGACGGCTCTAAACCGGGGGAATTTGCCCGCAGGAGGATTCGACCGGGGGATTTCATGATCCTGGTTCAACGCAGATCCGACCTGTTTGCCGAGATCATTCGTGCCTGCAAAGTTGAAGGTTTGCCCATTGCCGGAGCCGACCGTTTGAAAGTGGGCGCAGAACTTGCGGTCAAAGATCTGGCCGCCCTGCTCAGCTTTCTAGCCACGCCCGAGGATGATCTGTCATTGGCGACAGTGCTGAAATCGCCTCTCTTTGGGTGGAGCGAACAACAGCTCTTTGATCTGGCTCATCGGCGCACAGATAAATACCTCTGGCCCGCGTTGCGCAGCCGCGCCGAAGAGTTTCCCGAAACCATGGCTGTGCTAAACGATCTGCGCGGCATGACGGATTTCCTGCGCCCCTATGATCTGATTGAACGCATCCTGACCCGGCATGGCGGGCGGCAGAAACTGCTGGGTCGTCTCGGGGCCGAGGCCGAGGATGGGATCAACGCGCTGCTCAGCCAGGCGCTGGCCTATGAGCGGACAGACATCCCCAGCCTGACTGGGTTTCTGGTCTGGATGCAGACCGACGATCTGGAAATCAAACGCCAGATGGGTGGCCTGGGTGACATGATCCGGGTGATGACGGTGCATGGCTCCAAGGGGCTGGAATCGCCCATCGTGATTCTACCTGACACCGGCGCGCGGCGTGCGCCGACAGATGATGAAATCATGATGGCGGGCGACATGCCGCTGTGGAAAGTGTCGCGCGACGTATCGCCTGCTGCAATCGCGCAGGCTCGTGCCGAGGCACAGTCGCGGCAGATGAACGAACGCCTGCGGCTTCTCTATGTGGCGCTTACGCGCGCCGAGAAGTGGTTGATCGTGGCCGCTGCGGGCGAATTGGGTAAATCCGGCGACAGCTGGTACCAAATGGTCGACGACGCGATGCAGGGTTCAGGCGCCGAAGCGATCCCTGACACCACGATTCAGCGATTGCAGCACGGCGACTGGTCAGGCCTGCCGCTGGACGAGGAAACGGCGACAAAACGCGAACAGGTCACCCTGCCCGATCTGTTCAGGACGCGCGCGCCTGCGCCCACTCCGGCGCCCGCGACACTCAGCCCGTCCGACCTTGGCGGAGCCAAGGCGCTGGCCGGAGACATGGGACTGGACGAGGAGGCGGCCAAGCTGCGCGGCAGCCGAATCCACTTCCTGCTTGAACATTTACCGGGAATCGATTCCGGCGCCTGGCGGCAAGTCGGCGCACAATTGCTCCCTGATGTGCTGAGTTCAGAGTTCGAAGATGTGTTCACCGAAGCCCAGCGCGTTCTGAGCGCAGATCATCTGTCACATGTGTTCGCGCCCGACACTCTAGCCGAAGCTCCAATCACGGCCCAGCTGGACAAAGCGCGGATACACGGGATCATCGACCGATTGATCATCAACAAGACCTACATTCAGGCCATTGATTTCAAAACAAATGCCGCTGTTCCGGATATTGCCGAAGCCTGCCCCAGCGGGTTGCTGCGTCAGTTGGGTGCTTATGCACAAGCGTTGTCACAGATATATCCAGACCACGAAATCCGCACTGCGATCTTGTGGACGCGCAACGCGACCTTGATGCCTCTGCCACACGATATTGTGACAGAGGCATTGCGAAACACCCAGATATCTTGACGCCCCCTATGAGCACACTTACGTTCTGATCCCAAGCGAATTCCATTCAGGAGACAGAATATGTCCACCGTAGCCGTCACCGACGCAACCTTCGACGCCGAAGTCAAAAACTCGGACATCCCCGTAGTGGTCGATTTTTGGGCCGAATGGTGTGGTCCGTGCAAACAGATCGGCCCCGCTCTGGAAGAGTTGGCCGCGCAATACGACGGCAAGATCAAAGTCGCCAAGGTCGATGTAGACAGCAACCCGAACTCTGCCGCCGCAATGGGCGTGCGTGGAATTCCCGCGCTGTTCATCTTCAAGGACGGTCAGGTTGTGTCGAACCGTGCCGGCGCTGCTCCTAAGGCGGCTCTGGAAAGCTGGATCAACGACTCGATTTAGTTCTATTATTTGGGTCTACTGGATCAAGGCGCTCCCAATCGCGGGGCGCCTTTTCATTTTGCATTCCCTGCTTCTTGCCGGAAATATCACGGAGCGCGAGGCGGAGCCTTGCAAAAACCACCTGGCCTGTCCGATACGGTCAATTTGGACCTTCCACACAGACCACAAAACGGCAAACTGCCACTAACACATGAACAGGAGGCAACATGGCCAAGACACGGGTTCTGGTGGAATTCGGCATGGGCACATCGCTTAGGCGCGAGGACTATACCGAAGCAGCGCTCAGGGCGCTAAAAGACGCGCTGTGGCACAACTCGGTGAATATGGCCGAACTTTTCGATTTCCCCAAAGAGGCAATGATCATCGACGCTGAGATCGGCGTGCAAAAGCCAGATCAGGTTGATGTTGATTCCCTGCTGAATATCTTTCCGTATGGCCAGCCCAGCATCACAGTGACCGAGGGGGGGTTGGACATCGAAAAACCCCACGTCGACGGTCGCACGGTCATCGCCAACGCAGCGATTGTTGTGTCTTTTGACATGGAGCCCGTGCATTGACCGAAAAACGTATCATCCTGGAAATGGGAACGGGCAATGATCTTTACGGTCAGGACTATACCAAGGCCGCCCGCCGAGCTGTACAGGACGCGCTGCATCATTCATCAATCACGCTGTTTTCAAAGCTGGGTGTTGATCACACCGAAATGCGCGTTCAGGTAACGATCGGTGTACAAGACCCGGACGCCGTCGATTGTGATCTGGTGGCGTCGGATCTACCGCGCGGCCGGACCGAAGTGCGCGCAGTCAAGGGGGGCTTGGATGTCACAGACGCCGAGGCTGGGACGCGTCACGTCGTCGCCACGGCGGCGATCGAGGCGTGGCTCCCCGACATGGTCGGGAAGTGGGTTCAGAGGACCCAGTTGCGTGGATCTTGACTGAGGCGAGTTTTCGCTCTTTGCCATCACTTTAAACGACGCGTTCACACTCCGCGCGGCCGAGACCTGTCGTGCGGTTTATCGTTCTCGAAGCGATTTTTGCTTCCGCAGTCCGGCGGTCGAAATGACGCGCTTGCACGCGATCAATGATGACCTGTTTTCATCTGCCGGTCTGGACTTCAGGCCGCGATCTCTCGTTTTGCCCCGTCTCGATTTGCCATCTCAGCCTGCCATCTTTAGCGAGGACGTCAATGCAGTAAATTCGGTGTGCATTCCCGCTATGAATCGCGTTGTTCGGCGCAGGAATACTGACCGCAACCGCCCGACCGATTAAGTCAATCAGGTAGTCTGTCAACTTTTGGCCAGCACACCACCAAACCCCAGAAACAGGCTCGCAGTGGCATCTTTGTCTGTGAGTTGCTTACTAGCAGCTTGCCGCTTCTGGGCGCTCTTCAGTCCCTGAATTTGCGAGGCATCGACCACCGCTCACGTCACAGGAAACGCTGAGATTACTTTGGAAGATCGGGTCCTGCGACACAGTCGATTGTCGCGTAAGTTGCGTTCCTATTCGCGGTGAACCTCTTGTGTCAAAAACCAGTTCCAGCCCGCCTATTCGAGGAAGCTCTTGTATTTTTGGGAAAAGATGTCGCGCCCGATGATGTATCGCATGATCTCGGAACTGCCGGCATAAATACGGCTGATGCGGGCGTTGGTGAAAATGGTCGAGATTTCGTACTCTTCCATATACCCGTGCCCGCCGTGCAACTGCACACCTAAATCCGACATTTCCCATTCTATCTCGCTACCAAGCATTTTTGCCTTTGCTGACATGTTGGTTGTCAGGCGCCCTTGATTGTGCTCCGACACCAAGTGATCGACATACACTTGCAACATATCCAGCTTGGCGTCCATTTCGGCCATCTTGAACTGGGTGTTCTGTTGTTCCGATAGAGCTTTGCCAAAGACCTGTCGCTCCATTACGTAGTCCCGCGTGATATCAAAGGCATGACGCCCAACAGCAAGGTGTCCGCAAGCGCCAATCAGCCGTTCTTCCGCGAGCCCCTCCATCAGCATGAAGAAGCCTTTTCCGGGCTCCCCCAAAACGTTCTCTTTGGGCACTTTGACATTGTCAAAGAACAGCTCGGCGGTGTCTTGGGCGCGTAAACCCATTTTCTTAAGGTTTCTGCCGCGCGACACGCCTTCCATATCGCGTTCGAGAACCAAAAGTACCATGGCGTGTTTGCTGTCCGCGCCTTCTAGCTTGGCGGCAGTGACGAACAGATCAGCATTGATACCATTCGAGATGAACGTTTTTGAGCCGTTCAGAACAAAGTGATCCCCCATGTCCTTTACGCGCGATTTCAATCTGGACAGGTCGCTTCCCGCTCCGGGTTCGGTCATCGCCACAGCCAGAATATGCTCGCCGGTCACGCATTTTGGCAGAAACCTTTCGCGCTGTTCTTCGGTGCCGTGGTTGTAGATATAGGGGCCGACGAGACGGCTGTGGAGGGTGTTGTACCGCTCGACACAATCCGCTTTTGCCGTTTCTTCGATGATGATCTGCTCGTAACGGAAATCAGGTTCTCCCAGCCCACCATATTTCTCGTCGGGCCAGATCATGAGCATTCCTTGCTCGCCGGCCTTACGGAACACCTCTCGTGGTACGATTCCGTCTTCACGCCATTGATGCATATGGGGTTTCACTTCGGTTTCAAGAAATTTTCGATAGCTGTCTCTGAACATAATTTGTTCTTCGGTGAAGTTTCTCATGGCGTCCCTTTTCCTAGAAGCTTTTTGGCAGTTTTCCCGGCAATCGGCCTCGAAGGTCCTTCCAGCACCCTCAAGCCTCAATCGGCATCAATCGTTAGCACAGACTAGGCTCCTGTAATTAATTGGCCAATTAATTACATCACCGTAGCACTGCCGCGGTGCTCCATTTTCCTGTACCAACCGCAGCGAATTCAAAAACAGCGCAAGGCTAAACCTCTCTAGGTTTGACAGGGCTGTGAAATTTAATTTTCCACTTAATTAATTCATCTATGGTTCCTCTGCGTCAACAGACCTGTGACTGGTGATCGCAGTAACCACCAGCGCGAAGTGGGCGCAAAGAAACGACGACGAACAGACCCGGAAAGTGGGGATCAGCAGGGCGCATCAAAGAGACGGAACACTGTCCATCCCGGCTAGTATTGGAGGAAAACTATGACACAGGAATTTTACCCGAGAGTCATCGCGAAGCGGACCCCGGGCAAACCCGCCGCGACAATGGCAGGGTCTGGTGAATTCATAACGTTTGCTGAACTGGAGTCGAAGTCCAACAATTTGCGCACCAGGCGCGAAATAATGGTATCGCCATTGGCGACAAGGTCTTGTTCCCACTAGATAATCGTCTCGAAGTGTTTCCGTTCCTGTGGGGCGCTCAGCGGGCCGGGCTGGCCTATGTTGCAGCGCCCAACAAACTGACGCTCAGCGAATTATCTTACATCGCCAATGACTGTGGCGCAAAGCTTGTCCTGTCGTGCGAAGCAATTGATCCGTCTATTACCTCAAGTCTCGTTGACGAAATGCCCGATGGTACTGTCTTCCTTGGAATTGGGAACATGCCTTCGGGTTGGCTTGATTGGGAATCAAGCTTCGCTGAACAGAGCGACGAACCCATCGCGGATGAGGCATTCGGAACTGACATGCTCTATTCGTCAGGCACCACCGGAAAGCCCAAAGGCGTGTCTGTGACGATCGAGCCGAGCAGCCAAGCAGAAGATCCGGATCCGCTGTACGATATTTTCGGCGGACTTTACGGGATTGGCCCGGATTCGACCTATCTTTGCCCTGCCCCGCTTTATCATGCAGCGCCGCTGCGCTGATGCGCAGCTTTGCAATACTGGGGTGGTTCCGTGGTCGTGATAGAAAAATTCGATGCGGAAAACAAACTCCGGCTGATCCAGGACAAAAAGGTCAGCCACGTACAGTTTGTCCCCACACATTTCAACAGAATCCTGGATCTCCCGGATTCCGTTCGGCAGCAATACGATCACAGTTCGCTCGAAGTTGTCGTTCATGCTGCGGCCCCTTGCCCAGTGCACGTCAAGAAACAGGTGATCGAATGGTGGGGCCCAATCCTGAAGGAATACTACGCAGGGTCGGAAGGAAACGGGTTCACGTATATCGACAGTAACGATTGGCTGACGCGCCCCGGTTCTGTCGGACGTCCCGTTGGCTGCGAGATGCAGGTGTGCGACGAAGACGGAAATCCTGCTAAAGCAGGACAAGAAGGTCTGATTTATTTTCGAGGCCTCCGTGAGTTTTCCTACCACAACGACCCAGTCAAGACAGAGGAGTCCCGGATCGACGGCGGCTGGGCGACACTAGGCGATGTTGGTCGAATGGATGAAGATGGCTTCCTCTACCTGACCGACCGCAAGAGCTTCATGATCATCTCGGGCGGCGTGAATATTTATCCGCAAGAAATCGAGGATCGGCTTTCACGGCATCCAGAAGTCTTCGACGTGGCTGTCATAGGTACACCGCACACCGACTTTGGCGAACACGTGACAGCCGTTGTGCAACTTCGAGACCACGCAAAGGCCGGCGACACGCTGACAAATGAGCTGATCAAGTTCGCGCGTGAGACGTTAAGCGGCGTGAAAGTACCCAAGGTTTTCAATTATTCCAAAGCCTTGCCCCGCACCGAAACCGGGAAACTTCTGAAAAAGAAACTTCGGGACAGCTACTGGTCGTAACAACATCGCGCGGCGCTACGGCGCTTTGCAACCGTAAACAAAAGAAAAAAGATCGACAAATGTCAGAAGCTTTCATTATCGATGCGTGCCGGATGCCTCGTGGCATTGGCCGTGCGGGCAAGGGGTCTTTGGCCCACTTGCACCCGCATCACCTTGGGGCCACCGTTCTGAAGGCAATTGCCGAGCGGAACGACCTGAACACTTCGGACATTGATGACGTCATCTGGGGAACAAGTAGACAAGAAGGCAAGCAGGGTGCGGACATAGGCCGGATGTCGGCGCTAGCAGCAGGATACGATGTGAAGGCCTCGGGCATCACGCTTGACCGGTTCTGCGGCTCGGGCATCACCTCTGTTTCGATAGCTGCGGCGCAGGTTATGTCGGGCCTCGAAGACCTGGTCGGCGGCGGCGGCACCGAAGTAATGAGCTCCACTGCCACGCTTTTCGACATTTGAACACCCAGCATGCTCGATGCGGGCAATAAACAGCTGCGAGCCTTGCGCCCACAAAGTCAGCAAGGGGTTTGCGCAGACGCCATCGCCACCCTCGAGGGCATTGACCGCCGGGCCGCCGACGAACTCGCTGCAACCAGCCAAGCCCGCGCAGCAGCTGCGCAAGCCGATGGTCGGTTTGAAAAGTCGGTTATTCCCGTCCTGAACCCCGACGACGGTTCGGTGGCTTTAGGTCGGGACGAATATCTGCGCCCAGGAACTACACTAGAAAAGCTTGGGACCCTTGATACCGTGTTTTCCAAAGTGGCGTCTTTTCCCTTTGCCGAGGATCAACCCACCTGGGGTGACCTAATTTATCGTAAGTATCCTGCTCTAGAAGGTAAAATCGACCATATTCACCATGCCGGCAATTCCTCTGGCATCGTTGACGGGTCCGCCGCCGTTCTGATGGCGTCTGAAGCCTATGTGAAAAAGTCCGGTTTGAAACCTCGCGGTCGTGTCGTGGCAACCGCTAATGTTGGAGACTGCCCGACGTTGATACTGAATGCCCCTGTCGCTGCGGCGCGCAAGGTTCTGGACAAAGCAAACCTGACGCCAGGCGATATCGACGTCTATGAGATCAACAAAGCGTTTGCGGTTGTCGCCGAACGCTTCGTCCGCCACCTCCAGCTCGACCGAGCAAAAGTTAACATCAACGGCGGTTCGATTGCCCTTAGCCACCCGATTGGGGCAACTGGTTCAATTCTTATCGGGACCGCACTGGACGAACTGGAGCGTTCTGGAGGTCGCTATGGTCTCATCACCATGTGCGCCGCCGGAGGAATGGCACCGGCCATCATCATTGAACGCATCTAGTGTTGCACCCTGATCGAGAGCCGAGCCTGACACATGTAATCCTCCCGCTGTGCTGGCGAGACAGGCGCGGTTACTCCCGTTGCTTTCGGTCAGGGGCATCTAGTTGAAGATGCGAGCTTTTCCGGTTCGCAGACGAAAATCCAAAGGACAAGGTAAAACCATGCAATTGAACAGTTCCGTTTCGGCAGTCATCACCGGGGGTGCATCCGGTCTCGGGGCAGCGACAGCCCGAGCATTGGCAGATCAAGGAGTCAAAGTCGCCCTGTTTGACCTTAACGAAGACCTTGGTGAAGCATTAGCTGCCGAACTTGGTGGCGTATTTTGCAAAGTGAACGTGTCAGATGAAGCCAGCGTAGTGGCCGGTTTCGCCAAGGCCCGTAAAGCTAATGGACAAGAGCGCATTCTGTTCAATTGTGCGGGCATCGGCAACGCGATGAAGACCGTGGGTCGGGACCGCAAAACCAGTGAAGTCCGAGAGTTTCCGTTTAGCGAATACATCCGCATCGTCAACGTCAACCAAATTGGGACATTCCTCTGCACGGTGAAATCCGCCGCCGGAATGCTGATGCTTAACCCCGTGGAAGGCGAACGTGGTGTTATCGTTAATACCGCCTCCGTGGCCGCTGAAGACGGGCAGGTTGGTCAAGTCGCATATTCCGCAACCAAAGCCGCAGTTGTGGGTATGACCTTACCGATCGCCCGCGACCTTTCGTCGGAATTGATCCGGTTAAACACGATCCTTCCGGGCATTTTCGACACACCGTTGTTGGCCAGCGCTCCCGAAAACGTGCGCCAAGCGCTTGGTGCGCAGGTGCCCCACCCCGCTCGTTTGGGTGCGCCGCCGGAATACGCTTCTTTGGCTCTTGAGATGTGCCGCAACGGGTATTTCAACGGTGAAGACGTGCGTTTGGATGGCGCGATCCGCATGGCACCTCGCTAAGACAACGTTGGTGGCAGGCACGGTCAAATTCACCAGAGCCCACCACCACAACTCTTCACGTCATGTGAATTTGAATTCGACGTCACCAAAGCACTGCACCGATACGCCAAGTGCCTATTAAGCGAACGTTTTGACCTAAACATCATCGACAAGGGCAATCCAATGAATGCACCTCAGGCCCCAAAAGCGGATGCTCAGATTGACGTGTTCGCACACGCCTTTGACCACATTCTAGTCGACAGAAATGGACCAATATTTGAGGTGACGATTAACCGTCCGGGTTCGTACAACGCTCTTTTCGGCCCTGCCCACCGCGAACTGGAAACGGTGTTCGATGCTTACGAAAATGACCCTTCGCTCTGGGTGGCCATCATTACAGGCGCTGGCGACAAGACCTTTTGTTCCGGAAACGACTTGAAAGCTACCAATGAAGGCGGTGATATTCTCCCCGGACCAAATGGTTTCGGAGCGCTTTGCAATCGGTTTGATAGGGCCAAACCCATTATCGCTGCAGTAAACGGTATTGCCATGGGAGGCGGCCTTGAAATTGCCCTGGCCTGCGATCTGAACGTCGCCGCGCCCCACGCAAAGTTCGCACTTCCCGAAGTTCGGGTTGGGTTGTTTGCCGCAGGTGGCGGTGTCATGCGATTGGCCGGCCAGATTGGGCGAAAGGCCGCGATGGAACTTATTCTGACCAGACTACACTTCGATGTCGCGCGCGCTTTGGAACTTGGCGTTATCAACTCGATCGCGGCCGAAGGTCAGACCGCTATGGATGCCGCCCGCGACCTGGCAACCGAAATCACTTTGGCTTCGCCTCAGGCCGTCAGCGCAAGTTTGCGCATCCTGAACCGTCTGGAGGAAGAAGGGGGGTTGGTTGCAGCTTTTCCCGCAAATTTGCCTCTTTTTCACAAGCTGCTCGAAACAAATGACGCCAAGGAAGGCGTCGCCGCGTTTGTTGAAAAACGGGCGCCTCGATGGACGAACAGCTGAGGATTAGGACATGTTAGGCCCACTTGCAGGACTGACGAAAATTTAAATGGCCGGAATTGGTCCCGGGCCGCTGGCAGGCCAGTTACTGGCGGACCTCGGGGCACAGGTAATCGTCGTTGTTCGTGCTTCATATCCTGCCGACAAGACAGAACTGAACCGCCGCGGCAAACAATCCATCGCTGTTAACCTGAAATCACCCGAAGGCGTGAAAATCACTCGAAATCTTATCAATGACGCAAGCATTGTGATTGAAAGATTTCGGCCCGGCGTAACGGAAAAACTTTCGCTTGGCCCCAAAGATCTGGACGAGCATGTAATCTATTGCAGGATGACAGGCTGGGGACAAACCGGGCCCTTGGCGCATACCGCAGGCCACGACATCAATTATTTGTCCCTGACCGGTGCCCTAGGCGCAATGGGCCAAGCCAATCAACCTGCCGTGCCCCCTTTGAACCTCGTGGCAGACTATGGCGGTGGCACGATGTTTATGGTTTTTGGCCTTTTGTCAGCTTACATCGAACGTCTAACCTCTGGAAAAGGGCAGGTCGTCGATGTCAGCATGGTCGATGGTGTTTCCGCCATGATGAGCATGTTCCATGGGTTTCTTGCGAATGGAACGTGGCAAAACAGGCGATCTTCAAATTTGCTTGACGGTGGAGCACCGTCTTATCGGGCCTATCGAACGAAAGACGACAAATACGTCTCGGTTGGCCCATTGGAACCGCAATTCTTTGCCCAGCTCATCAAAGGGATGGGTCTCGATACCTCTGAACTTGCGAGCCAGAACGATGCAGAAACCTGGCCGGCCAAGCACAAGGTTTACGAGGGCATTTTTGCCTCGGAGACGCGGGACGAGCGGCAGGAAATCTTTGATGGAACCGACGCGTGCGTCGCACCGGTTCTCACATTTGATGAAGTCATGGATCACCCGCAAAATGCCGCACGCGGCGTGTTATCCGAGATCGACGGTGTCATGCAAGCACGGCCGGCCCCCCGGTTTTCGCGCTCGGGTTCCCGATCACCAACCGCTCCGGTTGGTCAAGGTTCCACAACCGACTCCATTCTGACAACGCTCGGGTATTCCCAACCTCAGATCAACGCACTCCGCGCCGGGAATGTCCTGACCTGGAGTAAGTAAAAGGCTCAATTGCCAGGGCCGGAACGTGGACTGAGGCAATTGAGGGAGCTCCGTCAGACACCTTACTTAATTCGTTAGTTAAAGGGTTGAACCCCGATAAGTCGTTCGCTTATGACTGATTGCCAAGGATTCCCACCCGACTGTGGCAGAGCCGGAAATTCAACGAGAAAGCGAAATGACGAATACCGAAACAGGCTCCAGACCGGTTGGAAACAAAGGCAAGACTGCCAAAAACGAGCTGATTGCAGCCGTGTCCCGGCTGATGTGTGACAAGGATTCCATCGACTTCACTTTCAGTGAGGTCTCGCGAGAGGCCGGAATGAACGCCGCTTTGATCAAGTACTATTTCGGCAGCAAAGAGGGGCTGCTCTATGCCGTGTTGGAAAGAGATTTGAGTGCCGGAAAAGATTTATTTTTCAATTTCTTAGAGAGACCGGGCCTAGACCCGAGAGAAAAGATGCGCGGGCATCTGATCGGCCTTTTGAATATGTACCACGAGATTCCCTATCTCAATCGGCTGACGCAGGCTCTCACACGTGACGCAACCGAAGAACGCGTTATCAAAATCTCAACCGAACTCATTGCCCCCTTAGCCCGAGCACAGGAACAGATACTGAAAGAGGGTTATCAATCGGGTCTTTTTAGAAAAGTCGACCCGATGTCGTTCTATTTTACAGCCGTACATGCGGCCGAAGGGTTTTATGCCAATCGGTTCGTGCTCAACGCCGCCTTCGATCAAGCATCTATTTCTGATCGCCTTCACAAAATGAATTCTGAACAGGTAGCCGACATCCTTATGCGCGGTATATCGAAAGAGGCTAGTTGATGAAAACCAGGCAAACGGCCCAACTCTCTCAGTAGTGATTGTCTTCCTGTAAACTCTGGCTTTCGATGTTTTAAGAAGGCTTTGGTCTCTTCCCTGAAGTTTTCAGGTTTCAAAAGTGGTGTCTGTTTTACACCCTCGACGGCAGTGCGGCACGGATCGGAACCTCATAGTTTTCCCAACGTTTTCTGCGACATGGGCACCGGTCGATGCCCAGATTGGCCAATGAAAATAGGCTATCGGTCGTGCGGCGTATGAAAGCATCGTCTGGAGTGACGATGGAGGGGAAAATTCGCCTTAGTCATGATCCATGCAACAGGGTCGGTTCAGAGCAAACTCTAGAAATGAAAAAGCCGCCCCCGAGGGATGGGGCGGCTTTTTCCGTCAAACGCGACGCGAGATCAGAAGTTGGCGATCTCGGAGCGGTTCAGGCCAATATCGCTCAGCATGTCGTCCGACAGGTTGGACAGTGCTTTGCGAGTGATGCGGGCCTCGTTCCATTCGGTGACGGACTCTTTGACGGATACGAATGCGTTGACCACACGGAGAGTTGCGACTGCTCCGAAAGGCACATTTGTGTTAGCGACGGTTGCCATGATGCACTTCCTTTTTTTGAAACCAGCCGACCCTGTGTCGGTTGTAAGCCTCATGTAGTACCGTCAGCTGAGTCCTACAATTGTTGAGTCAACAGCCCCGATTTGCGTCCAATGCATAGCGAAACGGCACAAAATCGGGGTGAAAACTGCATTTTTAAGCGGAACGGGAATTGCAGTAGGCACGATGCCCCGTTGCCTCTGCTGCCCGCGCAGCCCATATAGATCGCAACTCAGATGCTGGAGGCACCCATGGCAGACGATCAATTCCCCGGTTGGCACGGAACAACCATCATCGGCGTGAAAAAAGGCGATGAGGTCGTGATCGCGGGTGACGGGCAGGTGAGCCTGGGTCAGACCGTCATCAAAGGCACGGCACGCAAGGTGCGCCGTCTATCTCCGGGCGGGTTTGATGTGGTCTGCGGTTTCGCCGGTTCCACTGCGGATGCATTCACCTTGTTGGAGCGCTTGGAAACCAAACTGGAAGCAACCCCCGGACAGCTAGCGCGCGCAAGCGTTGAACTGGCCAAGGACTGGCGCACCGACAAATACCTGCAAAAACTCGAAGCGATGCTGATCGTGACTGACGGCAAAGACATGTTCGTGATCACTGGGGCCGGGGACGTTCTGGAACCTGAACACAACGTCGCGGCCATCGGGTCGGGCGGCAATTTCGCACTCGCAGCCGCGCGCGCGATGATGGACAGCGACAAGGACGCCGAAGCGGTGGCCCGTGATGCCATGGCGATCGCGGCAGACATCTGCGTCTACACCAACGGTAGACTGACGATCGAAAAGATCTAGGCCAGCAGGGCCGCGATCTCTTTTCCTTTCCAGCTTCGATACATTCCGATCAGCCCCAAAAGGGCTGAGAGGACAACGATGTAGTAGGGTAGGCGAATGTCCACGCTCATCAATCCGCCGCCGATCAGGGACATCACTCCACCCGCAAGGCAAAACACCGCCGTGGTAACGCCCATGACCCACCCCTGATCTGCCTCGCTTACGCTGGAAGAGAACACACCCAATATGGTCGGGTACGAGACACCGAAGAAAAAATAGAAAAAGAACACCGGGACGTAACTTAAGACTCCATTGGGGCTAAAGGCGAAAGCAATTCCGCAAATCACCATCAACACAAGCGAAGCTCGGATGATGGAGTGTTTGCTGAACCGCTCTTGTGCCGGTTTCACGAGGAACGTGCTGGAAAACGCCAGTGCGACCCCAATAACCACCATCGCCATACTGCCGCCAATCACTCCGTAGCCCCAGGCACTGGTCAGGAAGTTGTCGACAAATACATAGAATGTAACGTTGGCAATCATGAATAGCGCATAGACGGGCAGGATTTTCAAAACCATCGGATACGCGCGAACGGCGATCAAACTGTCAGTGATGTCGCGAGGGCGAAACACGAAGGGCGTGCGTTCGGTGCGGGTGTCCTTGAAATAAAAGGACACAAGAAAAATGGCGATCATGACCAGAACAAACGCCCCATAAAACGGGGTTCGTAGCGTTGCAGCACTGCCTAGCAAGGCAGAGTCAGACAGAACCGCACCAATGATTGGGCCACCAACAAGACCAAAGCTGACTCCTGTGATGATGTAGCCCATATTACGATCACGATCTGCTGCGTCGGTGCTGCCATCAATCATCGCCGCCTGGGCAATCGGCTGGTTACCCGCTGTGAACCCGGTGATCGACCGACCCAGGATCAGCAAAACAAGACTGTTGAGATACAGTGCGATGATTGTGATGGCGTATCCGGCCAACGCCCCACCCAGACAGACCAGCAATGCATTCTTACGCCCAATGGAGTCCGAAACCTTGGACACATACACAACGCCCAGAAACCAGGATAAAAAGAAGCATCCGATCACCAGCCCATAGTACACGTGGCGCTGCCCAATGGGGGTGTTTTGCGGCAAGAATCCAGAATTTTTTTCCATTATCAACGAGTTGATGATTGGAAAGACCAGCCCTTGCCCAATCAGGTCGACAAAAACCACAAACAACAAAGTTATCTTGGCAATCTTCGTCATGAAATCCACCCTGAATCCAATTTGCTCGGGCGAGTGTAACAGACAGGCGCATTGTCACCTAACAGCATGACAGAGGCCGAAAAATCGGCCTCTGCGGTAGTTTGTTTTCTAACTTAATTGATCTTGGCGACACCCAGCGGCACGCCTGCAACCTCGCACCAGATGTAGACTTCGTTAAACTTGGACACGTCCATTGTGGGCGGCACAGCGTATTGTTGTTTGCCCGTCAGGTTCAGCAGCGCGCCCAGCTTGGTGTCCGGGTCGTACTTGCCATCTTTGCCGAACGCGACGCGCGGGTCGGGGCCACCATCCAGCGAAAAGTCATCACCCAGTTCGACGATGTAGCGATCGCCATCCTTGACCACTTTGACCGCACCCGATGTCACGTGATTGCTGAGACCGGTAAACGTGCCCTTGGCACCACCAGCCAGTGCGGCACCGGTGCTTGCGATTGTCAGTGCCATACCGGATGCGGCTGCGGCCAGGAACAAAGAACGACGGTTCATCATGAGTGGGGACCTCTTTTGGAATTCATAGGCGTCATTGCCTTGGGCTGACATTTGAGCAATCGGGCGGCGTTTGTAAGAGGAACTCACGCGCCCCTGATCACACGTGTTTCGCGCGTGTTTTGGCGTGAACGGCGCATGATCGGCTTGTGTTTTCCGCGCCCATGCTTAGGTTCCCCGATGACCTAATGGATAGAGTGACCATGACCGACCTGACCCCGCGCGAGATTGTTTCTGAACTGGACCGTTTCATCATCGGCCAGAAGGACGCCAAACGGGCGGTCGCCGTGGCCCTGCGCAACCGTTGGCGGCGCAAACAGCTGTCCGATGATCTGCGCGACGAGGTTTATCCCAAGAACATTCTGATGATTGGCCCCACCGGCGTCGGCAAGACCGAGATCAGCCGCCGTCTGGCCAAACTGGCCCGTGCACCTTTCATCAAGATCGAGGCGACAAAGTTCACCGAAGTCGGCTATGTCGGTCGGGATGTCGAGCAAATCGTTCGTGATCTGGTAGATTCTGCGATCGCACAGACCCGTGAGTACATGCGTGAAGACGTCAAAGCGCGCGCCTACAAGGCCGCAGAAGATCGCGTGATCGAGGCCATCGCCGGCACTGACGCGCGCGAAGGCACGCGCGAAATGTTCCGCAAGAAGCTGAAATCAGGTGAGCTAGACGACACCGAGATCGAGCTGGAACTGTCTGATTCCTCGAATCCGATGTCGATGTTTGAAATTCCGGGTCAGCCTGGTGGCAACATGGGCATGATGAACCTGGGCGACATGTTCGGTAAAGCCCTTGGCGGTCGCACGACCCGAAAGAAGATGACGGTTTCCGAAAGCTATGAGGTGCTGATCGGCGAAGAGGCCGACAAGCTGTTGGATGATGAAACCGTGACCCGTATCGCTTTGGAATCGGTTGAACAGAACGGCATCGTCTTTCTGGACGAAATCGACAAAGTCTGCGCCCGCACGGAAGCGCGCGGCGGCGACGTCAGCCGCGAAGGTGTACAACGCGATCTGCTGCCCCTGATCGAAGGCACCACCGTGTCGACCAAGCATGGTCCCGTCAAAACTGACCACATCCTGTTCATCGCATCTGGTGCGTTCCACATCGCCAAGCCCTCGGACCTGTTGCCGGAACTTCAGGGTCGCTTGCCGATCCGCGTGGAACTGCGTGCCCTGACCGAAGAAGATTTCGTGCGCATCCTGACCGAGACGGACAACGCACTGACCCGCCAGTACACCGCCTTGATGGGAACCGAAGAAGTCACGGTCACCTTCACCGACGATGGCATCGCGGCACTGGCCAAGATTGCTGCTGACGTAAATCAGTCTGTTGAAAACATCGGTGCACGGCGGCTGTACACCATTATGGAACGCGTGTTCGAAGAGCTGTCGTTCACTGCCCCCGACCGCTCGGGCGACGCGGTGACGGTGGACGCGGGGTTTGTTCAGGAAAACGTGGGCGCACTGGCGCAATCCACGGATGTCAGCCGCTACGTTCTCTAGACGCCAGTCAAAAAACCGTTAGCGTTGTACCGTTCGTTTAAGGAGCATCCGGCGTGCGGATTTTTTTGTTTTTGTTTTTCGGGCTGTTTCTCGCAACCTGCACCGATCGCAGCTATTCCCCGGTTGTGCCCAGCGCGTTGGACGTGGGCACACCCAAGACTGTGTTCGCCGCAACCTCGCGTACTAGAGAAGCTGATGGCAGCTTTGCCCATCGCCGCTCTGAAACTCTTAGCTTGCTGGAACTGACCGTTTCCATCCCTCTGTCGCGCACTCCGGGATCATTGGATTTTGCCTATGCTAACCCAAACCCAAACAAACAATTCACCCTGGCCGCGAGAGAGGAATTCAACAACCTGGATGCTTTTTCCAAACGCCTGAACCAGAAAATCCGGCAAGAAGGCGTGCCCTCACGCGATGTCACCATCTTTGTGCATGGGTATAATTCGACCCAGACTGAAACCGCCTTTCGCGCGGCACAATTGTCCCATGACATTCAACTACCAGGCGCCATGGTCATCTATTCCTGGCCCAGCCGCGGCAAACCCTTTGGGTATGCCTATGACTATGACAGTGTTCTGTTCGCACGCGATGGGTTGGAAAGCGTTATTCAAAAGCTCAAGTCGACCGGTGTCGACAACATCTTTATCGTTGCGCATTCCATCGGGTCCGTCTTAACGATGGAGATGTTGCGACAAGCCGACATTCGCGAACCCGGCTGGGCGGACCGAAATCTAAGCGGCGTTGTGTTGCTGTCCCCGGATATCGACGTGGATCTGTTCAAATCACAAATGGGCAGCCTAAAGAAAGTGCCGCAGCCGTTTGTCGTGGTGGTTTCCGAGAAAGACAGAGCATTGAACATTTCGGGCCGCTTGCGTGGAAATTCAGACGCGCAGCGGTTGGGAAACATCTCTTCAATCGCGGCGGTTGCGGACTTGCCGATTAGTGTTGTGGATACAACAGCTTTTGCGGGGGATGCCCAATCTTCGCACTTGGTGGCGGGGACATCACCGACGCTGATAGCGATGCTACAATCCGTTCGGGCGATGGACAGCACTTTTGACTCCGACCCAGGCAACTTGGATTTTTTCTTACCCGAGGGCGCCGATCCGACACCTGACCACGCGCGTGAAATCGTACTGGATCAGGGTGGGTTCACCGGGAATTACGACCGGTGAAACTACAATCCGCGCTGGAGTTTTTGACGCTGAACGCCCGGTGGCTGGCTGCGGGTGGCGTGCTGACGTTTTTATCCAGCTTCGGCCAGACCTTTTTCATCTCGGTCTTTGCCGGCGAAATTCGCGAGGCATTCGATCTGAGCCATGGAGAATGGGGTGGCCTGTATTCACTGGGTACCATGGTATCTGCGGGTGTTATGGTCTGGGCTGGTGTCGCAACAGATTTCTTTCGCGTGCGCCTGTTGGGGCCACTGATTTTGACCGGACTGGTTATCGCCTGTTTGGTCATGGGGTTGAACACATGGGTCTGGGCCCTGCCGTTCAGCGTCTTTCTACTGCGGTTCTTTGGACAGGGGATGAGCAGCCATCTTGCGATGGTTGCCATGGCGAGATGGTTTACGGCCACACGCGGACGGGCGCTTTCTATCGCGACATTGGGGTTTGCAGTTGGTGAGGCGCTGCTACCGCTCATCTTCGTCACTGCAATGCTCCATATCCATTGGCAAACCTTGTGGATCATCAGCGCCGGCATTTGTGCTTTGGGTATACCAGCGTTGATCTTGTTGCTCCGGCATGAGCGGACACCGCAAAGCCTGGCCAAAAGCAATTCCAGCACCGGGATGGAGGGGCGTCATTGGACGCGGGGCCAAGCACTGCGGCATCCGTTGTTTTGGGTCTTGATCCCTGCGATCTTGGGACCATCGGCCTTTGTGACTGCGCTGTTCTTTCACCAAGTTCATCTGGCAGACATCAAAGGTTGGTCTCATATCCAACTGGTGTCCTTGTTCCCGGTCTATACCGTCGCAGGAATTGCGGCGATGCTGACGACTGGCTGGGCGTTGGACAGGTTCGGCACATCGCGGTTGATGTCCTATTACATGCTGCCCTTTGTCGCTGGATTCTTATGCTTCGCCTTGGGCAAGTCCCTGCCTGATGCGCTAGCAGGGTTTGTGTTTCTAGGCCTGACTAGCGGCGCAATTGCGACTTTGATTCCGGCATTCTGGGCGGACTTCTATGGCACCGCACACATCGGAGCGATCAAAGCTTTGGCCACAGCTGTCATGGTTCTGGGATCTGCTATTGGTCCCGCTATCACCGGGGCGCTGATCGACCTTGGCGTAGGATTCGACAATCAGCTTATCGGCGTTGCGGTCTATTTCATCGCAGTAAACGTGCTGACCGCATGGGGCGTCAAACGCGCCGCCAGAACGCTTTAACGCAGTCGACGCAGATAGACGTAGTATGCGCCCTCACCACCATGGGACAGATGCGCGGGCGTGACCTGCATCACCACTTTGGACAGAGGCGGCAACGACAGCCACTGCGGCACCTGATTGCGTAGCACCCCGCGCGGGGTTGGAATGGGGCCGGGTTCATCGCGATCTTTGCCCTTGCCGGTGATCACCAGAACCAACCGCTTGCCCGAGGCCTGCGACGACAAGATAAAGCGGGTCAGCGCAGGGTGGGCAGAGTCCACCCGCATTCCATGCAGGTCGAGCCTTCCTTCGGGTTTGAGCTTACCGCGTTTCATTCGGCCATAGGCCTTATTGTCCATCTGTACGGGCATCTTGGACAGATGTTGTGTCACCGACGGCTTCAAGTTGTTGCGCGCAGGTTTTCCCCCAGCTCTCTCGCC
Organism: Tropicibacter sp. Alg240-R139; assembly: GCF_900537075.1. Taxonomy (GTDB): domain Bacteria; phylum Pseudomonadota; class Alphaproteobacteria; order Rhodobacterales; family Rhodobacteraceae; genus Falsiruegeria. The sequence continues at coordinate 224,553 of NZ_UNRA01000005.1, read as the reverse complement.
CACCGAAAACACAGGCAACGGCTCAAACAGTTCTTTGGCGGGCCTTGGTTTGGGCAATGAAGTGGCGTGGCTCTCTTCGACGTGATCTGGGTTCAGGCGATCTGCCTTTTCAACAACCTTGTTCCACAGGTCGACCTCTTCTTTTGACAATCTGCGCCGGGCCATCAGAATCCATCCGGCAACAGTGCATAGGCTCTCTGAATCGGCAACAGAACCAACATCCGACCCGGATCGCGCAACCTGCCGGCGGCCTGTCCGGCGGCGTCCCCGGTGCCAAAGAAGATATCGGCCCGCTGTGCACCCTTGATGGCTGATCCAGTGTCCTGAGCAATCATCAAGCGACGCAGTTTACCTGCCCCGTCTTTTTCCACCCAAACCGGTGCGCCCAACGGCGTATAGGCCGGATCAACCGCAATCGAGCGCATCGCCGTCACCGACCGGTTCATCGCACCCAAAGGACCATCGGCTGACGACACGCGCCGTACCTCGCGAAAAAAGACGTAGCTGGGATTGTGCAGCAGCAGCTCGACCCCGGCCGCCGGGTTGCGGCGTACCCAGTTCTTGATCACCTGCGCGCTGACCTGATGTGCGCTGTAAACGCCGCGGCGCACCAGCTCGACGCCAATAGATCGGTAGTTGTGCCCATTGGCTCCGCCATACCCAACCCTAAGGGTCGAACCATTGGTCAGGCGGATGCGCCCCGATCCTTGGATCTGCAAGAAGAACAATTCGACCGGGTCATCGACCCAGGCAATTTCCAACCCGCGGTTATCCATCACGCCGCTCGTCAGGATCTCACGTCGGCTTAGCCAGGGGTTAGACGCCTTCGCCTCGGCCGGCATTTTGTAGACCGGATAGCGAAACCGACTGGTCGGTACGCGAGACCCTTCGAGTTCGGGTTCGAAATACCCGGTGAACATCGCGTCATTTCCGTCCTGGATCAGAACCGGGCGAAAGAACAGCTCAAAGAATGACCGCGCTGTTTCGGGTGAATGAGTCTGCGCCACCGCACAAAGCGATTTCCAATCAGGATCATCGAAATCAATGCACGTGTTGAGGAACGTGTCAAAGGCCGCAGCGTGATCATCTGCGGCCCATCCATCGAGATCGTCAAAAGAGGCGACAGTATACGTGACTTCGAACCCGTTGCCCGCAGCAGAACCTTCTGCGGTCATAACGGCACACACCAGAAATACCGACCGCAGCGCTGCAATCATGCGTCCGTGGCGACAAGCAGCCAGTTCGGATCATCGGTGCCCATAGTGCGGGCAAACGTCCACGTATCCTTTTGGCGTTTGATGGTATTGGCGTTGCCCTCAATAATGTCACCGCCGCGGTCACGCACAACCGACGTCAATTCAGCGACAAATCGCATGGAAATCTCGGCCAGTTGTGTGTCTTTGTCGAACTTGGCATCCACCAGCGTAGTCTCGCGCACCCCGACAAATTCCGCCTCGATCTTCAGGCCTTGGTCCTCGCGGTCGGACACGACGCTGACAAAAGTGTCGAACACATCTTCGGCCAGGAAAGGCTGGATGTCATTCAGATCGCCGCGTTCAAACCCCATGACAATCATCTCGTACGCGCCACGCGAGCCCTGGACAAAATCGGTGACCGAAAAACCGGGCTCGATCCGCTTCATCGCGGTCAATTCCTGCGCCTGCGGGCTATCTTCGGCAACGTGATCAGTGATGTCCCGGTCCGGGCCGCCTTCGATCACTTCAAAGTCGCGTTGCGCGCGACCATTGGGTTGTTGCGGCACGGGGGGTTTTTCAAAACCTTCACGCGTACCCAGGACACTGCGCAAACGCAGAATGAGAAAAACGGCGATGCCGGCCAATACCAAAAGCTGGATCAAGGGTGAGTTCATTTCTTCCTCGTTTCAGGCAAGAGGCTTTGTAAGCAAGGCCTCAGGCCACTATGTAGGGGACAGTACGGTGCAAGTCCACCATTCAGCCTATGAGAAAGGATAACCTAAATGTACCTGTTTCTGGCCTTTTTGCTGGTTCCGATCATCGAAATAGCCTTATTCATCCAAGTAGGCGGCCTAATCGGGCTATGGCCAACCCTTGCGATTGTCGTGCTTACGGCGGTTTTGGGCACTTGGCTGGTGCGGACACAAGGTCGCATGGCGATGGGACAGCTACAGGGGGCCTTTTCCAATCTGGATGACCCGACCGAGCCACTGGCGCATGGGGCAATGATCTTATTTTCGGGCGCGCTGTTGCTGACCCCCGGTTTTTTCACCGACGCGATCGGTTTTGCCCTGCTGGTCCCTGGGGTCCGGGTTGGGGTGTTTCGCTATCTACGGTCCAAGGTAACTGTCTCAAGTTTTCAAATGGGCGCCGACCCCCGGTTTCAGAACATGCATTCCGGCTTTGATCGCGGACATGGCGCACACCACGCTGGCAACCCGGGTGACGTCATTGATGGCGAATACGAAGAGGTCGGCAAACCGCGTGACCCAAATGCCCAACCATCGGGCTGGGTCGAAGGGCCGGACCGCCATTGAGGTGATAAGGGCAAGCTGCTAAGCAGTGTCGAATTTGATTTTCACGGAGCAAATCCATGGCCGAAAACGGCGCCGCCGAAGGCAACCAACAGCAGCAACCCCCCCAAGTTCAGATGCGTGTTCTGGGACAGTTCATCCGCGATCTGTCGTTTGAAAACGTGATGGCCCAAAAGGGCGCATCGGGCGACGTTCAGCCGGACGTCAACGTTCAGGTGAACCTGGACGCCAAGAAACGTTCAACCGATCACCAGTACGAAGTGGCGATCAAACTGAACATCGAATCCAAGGCCAAGGAACTGGGTGAAACCCTGTTTGTGTTCGAGATTGATTACTGCGGCATCTTCCACGTCGAAGGCGTGGCCGAGGATCAATTGCATCCGTTCCTGCTGATCGAATGCCCCCGCATGCTGTTCCCGTTCCTGCGCCGCATCGTCAGCGACGTGACCCGCGATGGTGGCTATCCGCCGTTGAACCTGGACACCATTGACTTTGTTGCGCTGTATCGCAACGAATTAGCCCGCCTACAGGCCGCACAAAAAGAACAGCAGGCCGACGCCTGATTTCGGATTACGCGCCTGGGGTCGACCTTCAGGCGCGTTTCCACATCGCATCATCCCCTAAACTATCGACAAAGGCCTGATGGGCTTCTTGCTCTTTCTCCGTGACACGCGCGGGTAGGGGGTTGGGACGTGCGGTCGGGCGCCAGTCGTCTGCAGATGCGCCACCAGCGCCACCTTGCGTCTGAGACAAGCCAAAGTCGGGCTGTTTGCCGCCAATTAGCTCCAGATACACTTCGGCCAGAATTTCGGAGTCGAGCAAAGCGCCGTGCAACGTTCGTGAAGTGTTGTCGATGGCAAAGCGTCGGCACAGTGCATCCAGCGAGGCCGGCGAGCCGGGGAATTTTTTGCGCGCGATGGCCAGTGTGTCCAGCGCCTGTTCCCATGGGATTTCCGGCAAGCCCATCCAACGCAGTTCAGCGTTCAGGAACTTGATGTCAAAGGCCGCGTTGTGGATCACCAACTTGGAATCGCCAATAAAATCACGAAAGGCCTGACCAACCTTGGCAAACACTGGTTTGTCGCGCAGCGTCACAGCACCTGGGCCGGGCTGTTGTGGCGATTCCAACAGGTCGGGACCAATCCCATGAACACCAAACGCCTCAAGCGGCATAGAGCGTTCGGGGTTGATGTATTGGTGATACGTTTCGCCAGTTGCCAAGTGGTTCCACAGTTCAATTGCACCGATTTCAACAATCCGGTCGCCGCTTTCGGGATCAAACCCAGTGGTTTCCGTATCCAGAACGATTTCACGCATCGCTTAGCCCTGCTCTGATCTGATCCACCACAGCCTGCACCTGTTGGCGCGCGTGGTCCAGCGTGTCGGTCAGGATCACAAAATCGGACCGCTCACATTTTTCATCGTTCGGCATCTGCTTGGAGCGAATCTGCTGGAATTGCTCCAACGTCATCGTACCACGTGCCATCACGCGCTCTTGTTGAACCTCGGCCGGAACCGAGACACAAGCCACCGCATCCATTGCGGCATTGCCACCTGTTTCAAACATCAACGGCACATCGAATACCAGAATGTCAGCATCCGTGTCGGCCTTAAACTGTTCGCGATCCTGCCCAACCAGTGGATGCACGATCTGTTCGATCTGCTTCAACGCGGTTGGATCAGCCTGAATGACCTGACGCAGCGCATCGCGGATAACCGCACCGTCCACAATAGCGTCCGGAAATGCCGCCTGCATCGGTTCGACCGCTGCGCCGCCGGGCGCATAAAGCCTGTGAACTGCCGCATCCGCATCCCAAACGGCACAGCCCATTTCTGCAAACAGCTGTGCCGTCGTGCTTTTGCCCATCCCGATAGAGCCGGTCAGCCCCAGAAGAAAGCTCATCGCAGGGCCGCCGCGCGTGTGGCGCTGTCGACCTTGGGCCGTTCGCCAAACCACCGTTCAAAACCAGGAACCGCTTGATGGAGCAACATGCCCAAACCGTCGACAGTGGTGCAACCCGCCTCTTCTGCCGTCTGCAGCAGCCGGGTTTTGAGCGGCGCATAAACAAGATCAGTAACTACTGCTGTCTTCTTAAGCCCATCCATCGGGACGCGCAGATCGGAATTGCCAACCATTCCAAGCGAGGTTGTGTTCACCACCAGATCAGCGTCTTCGACCACATTGCCGGCCTGCACCCAATCGATCACCCGCACCCGCTTGCCAAAATCATCGCGCAGTTTATCGGCGCGGACACGGGTGCGGTTTGACAAAAAGATCTCGGGCACGCCCGCTTCAAGCAGGGCCGAGATAACTGCGCGGGATGCGCCACCGGCACCAAGCACCAAAGCGGGCCCAGATTTAGGATCCCAATCAGGCGCGCCGCTGTGCAGGTTTTCCATGAATCCATAGCCATCGGTGTTATCGGCGTGAATCTTACCGTCCTCGCGGAAGATCAATGTGTTTGCCGCCCCAATCAGCGTCGCGCGATCCGTAATCTGGTCAGCGATGGCCATCACTGCCTCTTTGTGCGGAACCGTAACGTTGACACCCACAAAGCCAGCCTTTGGCAAGGTGCGCAGAACCGTTTCCAGATCTTGGGGTGCGACGTCCATAGGGGTGTAATGCCCGGCGATGCCATAGGTTTTCAGCCAATGCCCGTGTAATCGAGGAGATTTGGAATGCGCTATCGGATGTCCGATCACCCCGGCCAAAGGAATTCGTGTGTTCGTCATTGTTCGATCACCCCCCGCAACGTCAGGAAATTGAGCAGCTCTAACAAGGGCATACCCAAAACGTTAAAATAGTCTCCGTCAATGCTTGTGAACAAGCGTACACCTTCTTCTTCGAGTTTGTAGGCCCCAACCGCATGGCGGATGCTGTCCCAGTTCCGTTCGACGTAGGATTTAAGATAGGCATCCGAACTGACCCGCATCCGCAATCGCACCTGACCCACATGGCGCCAGATCGGTTCGCCGTTTTCATAAATGACTGCGGCCGACAACAACATGTGGCGTTGGCCCCGCATTGCCGTGAGCTGATCAAATGCATCCTGGGGCGTGGTCGGCTTGGACAACAGCCGACCTTGAAAGTCCAAAACCTGATCACAGCCCAGAACCATCGCGCCCGGCGTCTTCAGGCTGATCTTACGTGCTTTGAGCTCCGCTAGGGCGTCAGCGATATCCCGTGGTGGGGCCTCTTCTGCAATCAGTGCATTTTTAACAGTATCTTCATCAACCCGAGGCACATTGATCTCAAACGGGACATTGGCATTGCGTAGCAGCTGCGCCCGGATGGTAGAGCCAGATGCGAGGACGATGGGGACAGTCATGTGGATAACCCCTTGGACTAGTCTTTGAGTGTTCTCGAACGGTTTGTATGACTTTCCGCTTGCCACGCAACCCCGGGGATTTCACCGAAAACATCTCTGATTCGTTCCAACTGTATCCTTTCAGGACAAGGATAAATCTGATCTCGTGGAAAACTTGTTGATCCCAACTTACCCTGAAACTTATCCCCAGGTTAATCAGTTTATTACCAACCTAAGTGATTGAACATCAGTATTTAAAATGACATGTGGAAAGAAACCGCCTCTGTCGTTTTCACGTTCTTCACATGGGGAAAACTCGCAGGACAGATCACTTATCCACGGATTTTGGGCGACCTACTAAACCATCAATCTTTTTTCTTTCTTTCTTTTTTATTAGGTATGCCCGAACCCCTTCCGCGAGACGCCTATGACCGAATTCCTGTTCACGATTTACCCATGGGTCAAATCACTGCACATCATGGCAGTCATCTCGTGGATGGCAGGCCTCTTCTATCTTCCCCGTTTGTTTGTGCATCATGTCGAACAGGCTAAGAAAGTTCAGGGCGCTCCAGAAATCTTTCTGATGATGCAAGAAAAGCTTTTGAAGATCATCATGCGACCGGCGATGATCGTGACCTGGGTCTGCGGCCTGATCATGGTGTTTACGCCGGGGATCGTCGACTGGTCATGGATCTGGCCCTGGACCAAGGGCGCGTCAGTTTTGGCTATGACCTGGTTCCATCATTGGTTGCTCAGCCAGCATCGTAATCTGGAAGAGGGGACTAATACCCTCTCAGGGCGCACCTACCGCCTCATGAATGAGGTTCCGACCGTTTTGATGGTGGTCATTGTCTTATCAGTCATTTTGAAGTTCTGAGGGCTGTTTGACTTCATCTGCTTACGTACCTATGTAGGGTGCAACTGACCCGTCCGGGTTACGTGTCTTCCGAATCCATATTCAATCCACGCCGCGCGCTCGCGGTCAAAGGGTGTTTGATCATGTCTGCTGAATCCCTGTCGCTTGCCTATCTCAAGGCCAAGAGCCCTAAAGACCTGCTGTCGATGGCCGAAGAGCTCGAGATCGAAAACGCATCGACGATGCGCAAGGGCGAAATGATGTTCCAAATCCTGCGCGAACGCGCGGATGAGGGGTGGGAAATTTCAGGCGATGGTGTGCTCGAGGTACTGCAAGATGGTTTTGGCTTTTTGCGCTCTCCTGAGGCGAACTATCTGCCGGGCCCCGATGACATCTATGTCTCGCCCGAGATGATCCGCCAACACAGCCTGCGTACGGGTGACACCATTGATGGTGTGATGAAGGCGCCGCTCGACAACGAGCGCTATTTTGCGCTGACCAATGTCACCACGATCAACTTTGAAGACCCGGAAAAAGCCAAGCACAAGATCGCATTCGACAACCTGACGCCGCTTTACCCGGATGAGCGTCTGAAGATGGAAGTCGAAGATCCGACCATCAAGGACCGTTCCGCTCGTGTCATCGATCTGGTGTCGCCGATCGGTAAAGGGCAGCGTTCGCTTATCGTGGCGCCGCCGCGGACCGGTAAAACCGTGATCTTGCAGAACATCGCCAACTCGATCGAAAAGAACCACCCCGAGTGCTATTTGATTGTATTGCTGATCGACGAACGCCCTGAAGAAGTAACTGACATGCAGCGCTCGGTTAAGGGGGAGGTTGTGTCGTCTACCTTTGATGAACCTGCAACGCGTCACGTGGCCGTCTCCGAGATGGTGATCGAAAAAGCGAAGCGCCTGGTCGAGCATAAACGAGATGTTGTTATTCTTCTCGACTCAATCACAAGACTCGGTAGGGCTTTCAACACTGTGGTGCCTTCATCGGGTAAGGTGCTTACAGGTGGTGTCGATGCGAATGCACTGCAGCGTCCAAAGCGGTTCTTTGGTGCTGCTCGGAACATCGAAGAGGGTGGTTCGCTAACGATCATTGCAACCGCACTGATCGACACAGGCAGCCGGATGGACGAAGTTATCTTTGAGGAATTCAAAGGTACGGGTAACTCGGAAATCGTTCTGGATCGTAAAATTGCAGACAAGCGCGTGTTCCCGGCCATCGACATCCTCAAGTCTGGCACCCGGAAAGAAGATCTGTTGGTCGACAAAATTGACCTGCAGAAGACTTTTGTTCTGCGCCGTATTCTGAACCCGATGGGCACAACGGACGCGATTGAATTCCTATTGTCTAAGTTGAAACAGACCAAGACAAATGGCGAATTCTTCGACTCCATGAACACCTAACAAACGGGTCTAAATAGCGAGGCCACTGGAATGGATACGATCTTTGCCTTGGCCAGTGCCCCCGGCAAAGCGGGCGTTTCCGTGATCCGAATCTCGGGTCGCGGATCTTACGACGTTGCGCAATCCCTGGTGGAAAAAGCGTTACCAAAACGGGGTATGTGCCTGCGAACATTGCGGAATTCAGCTGGAGAACGCTTGGACGAGGCTTTGGTTCTGACATTTCAAGGCCCTGCAAGTTTCACTGGAGAAAATGTCGTAGAGCTGCAAGTTCATGGTAGTGTCGCCGTTGTGAGTTCCGTTATGTCGGCTTTGGCCGAACAAAAAGATGCTCGAATGGCCGAACCAGGAGAGTTTACGCGACGGGCTTTGGAAAATGGCAAGATGGATTTGGCCCAGGTTGAAGGACTTGCCGATCTGATTGATGCAGAGACCGAAGCTCAGCGGCGTCAGGCGCAAAACATCTTGAAAGGTGAGTTGGGAAATCTAGCCGAACGCTGGCGCCGTGATCTGATCCGCGCCGCATCTCTGCTTGAGGCTGTTATAGATTTTGCAGACGAAGATGTCCCGACAGATGTCACACCCGAAGTGAATGATCTATTGGATGGTGTAACGACAGATCTATCTCGGCAAATCTCAGGCGTACGTATCGCCGAGAGGATCCGCACTGGATTCGAGGTTGCAATCATCGGTCGACCTAACGTTGGTAAATCAACTTTGCTGAATTCTTTGGCAGGGCGGGATGCAGCCATCACTTCGGATTTTGCCGGTACCACCCGAGACGTGATTGAAGTACGTATGGACCTGGCTGGTTTACCGGTGACTCTATTGGACACAGCTGGCATTCGGGAAACCGTAGATGCGGTGGAAAACATTGGAATCGCTTTAGCACGCAAGCGCGCGATGGCGGCCGACCTTCGGGTATTCCTGTTGGAAAATCAAGACGATAGCCCCGAATTCGAACCCAAAGCGCAGGATATTGTTGTTTTATCCAAAGGCGATTTGCGTCCTGAAGGTATTGTCGCAGTCTCGGGTCAAAGCGGCAAGGGTATCGATCAACTTGTCGGGCGGATTTCCGAGCGACTTCTTCAAACAAGCGCTAGTGCAGGAATTGCAACCCGAGAAAGGCATAGGGATGCAATGCAAGTTGCGCAACAAGCGTTATTCGAAGCTAAGACCATTCTCTCGTTCGGAGAAGATCGATATGATATCGGGGCGGAAGAAATTCGGACAGCGATCCGTGCTCTGGAATCTTTGGTGGGTCGAATTGACGTTGAGAATTTGCTGGATGAAATTTTCGCCAGTTTCTGCCTAGGTAAGTAGGGAGTGTTTCACGTGAAACATTTTGACTTTGATGTAGTGGTGATTGGGGCAGGGCACGCGGGCACCGAAGCTGCGCATGCCTCCGCACGTATGGGCGCACGAACTGCCCTCATTACATTGTCACAAAGCGATATCGGGGTTATGTCATGCAACCCCGCAATTGGCGGGTTGGGAAAAGGACATCTTGTTCGAGAGATAGATGCGCTGGATGGCGTAATGGGTCGGGTTGCCGATCTGGCGGGTATTCAGTTCAGACTCCTGAATCGTCGTAAGGGCCCAGCCGTTCAAGGGCCCAGAGCCCAAGCTGATCGTGGAATCTATCGTCGGAAGATGCTCGAAATTACCGAATTACAGGAAAACCTCGATCTTGTTTTCGGTGAAGTTGTTGACATAATTACTGAAGATCACAGAGCGTCAGGCGTCATTCTTGCCGACGGAAGCCGGGTTACAGCACATTCCGTCATTCTAACGTCGGGTACATTTCTACGAGGTGTTGTTCATATTGGCGACGTATCACGTCCAGGTGGACGAATGGGGGATCGTCCGTCAGTCAAGTTGGCGGAGCGCATTCAGGATATGGGTCTTGAGATAGGCCGCCTAAAAACAGGAACACCACCTAGATTGGATGGGCGGACAATCGACTGGAGCAACCTGGAGCGCCAAGAGGGTGACGACGAGCCAACTCTATTCTCTTTTCTGTCGTCAAAAGTTACTGCTCCTCAAGTCTCTTGCGCGATTACACATACCAATGAAAAAACACATGACATCATTAGGAAAAACTTGGATCAGTCCGCTATGTACGGTGGGCATATTGATGGAGTGGGGCCACGATACTGTCCTTCGATAGAAGACAAGATCGTCCGATTTTCAGAAAAGACATCCCATCAGATATTTCTGGAGCCGGAAGGTGCAAATGACCATACAGTTTATCCAAATGGAATCTCGACATCGTTACCCAAAGATGTGCAGGAAAATTATGTCCGTTCTATCGCTGGATTAGAGAGAGCTGAAATTCTGCAACTGGGCTATGCGATTGAATATGACTACGTCGATCCAAGGTCACTAAATTCTCAATTGATGCTAAGGACTATGAAAAACCTGTATCTGGCGGGTCAGATCAACGGTACTACTGGATACGAAGAAGCTGCAGCTCAAGGTATGGTTGCAGGGCTAAACGCCGCTTTGTCTGCGGATGGGAAGAGGCCTATTCAGTTTAGCCGCGCAAACAGCTATATCGGGGTCATGATAGATGACCTTACTACACGGGGTGTAGCAGAGCCTTACCGAATGTTTACTTCGCGTGCAGAATTTCGACTGTCACTTCGAGCGGACAATGCAGACCAAAGACTTACCGGACTTGGCATTGAACTTGGCTGCGTTGGAAAAACTCGAAAGTCGGTTTTTAGTGCAAAAATGGATGCACTGAAAGAAGCAACAACAGCTTTAACCAACGAAGTGTTCACACCTAAACAGTTGAAGGACAGCGGAATTGCGGTAAACCAGGATGGTAATAAGCGCAGCGGGATGGCGGTTCTCGCTTTTCCTGAGGTGAGTTTTTCCGACATTCAAGTTCTGATTCCCGAGTTGGCTGATGTCGAATTGAATATCCAACGGCAGGTTGAACGTGATGCGTTGTACGCCAATTATATCGCGCGTCAAAAGAACGAAATTGAAGCTCTAAAAAAAGACGAAAATACAACGATTCCCGAGAATTTTCCATATGATAGGCTTGATGGTCTGTCAAATGAGTTGAAACAGAAGCTGGTGAAACTCAAACCAGAAAATCTTGCCCAAGCTGGGCGCGTTGAAGGGATGACGCCGGCCGCTATGGCTCTGTTATTTGCGCACTTGCGAAGGACAAAGCGGGTCAAATCGGCATGAAGAAGAACGAGTTTGAGGATCTCACCCGTATGGATGTTTCACGTGAAACATTTGAGCGAATCGAAGTTTATGTTGAACTCGTGAAAAAGTGGAATCCAGTAATCAACGTTGTTTCTCGAAGAAGTTTGGAAGCAATTTGGGCGCGACATGTGATTGATTCAGTTCAAGTATTTTTATGCGTCAAAGAGTTGGGTTCCTGGTTGGATTTGGGTAGTGGTGGCGGCTTTCCTGGAGCAGTAATTGGAATACTCTCTAATCAAGCCTCTGTGGACTCTCGTGTAACTCTTATGGAAAGCGACCAAAGGAAGTCAGCTTTTTTGCGTACTGTTTCACGTGAAACATCTTGTGGCTTTAAAGTTATCAGTAAGAGGATTGAGCAAGCAGAGCCACAGGGTGCCGACGTAATATCTGCGCGCGCATTGACGGATCTCAAAGGGTTATTTGCATTTTGTGAGCGTCATATGAAGCCTTCTGGATCCGCCTTGTTTCCAAAAGGAGCTACCTGGAAAAAAGAAGTTACCGAGGCTCAAAGGGAATGGAAATTCGACTTCGATCCGATTACTAGTATCACTGAACCCGAGGCCGTAATCCTAAAAATCAAGGGAATCGAGCGTGCATGATCTGTCTCGTCCTGACGGACCAAAAATCATAGCTGTAGCCAATCAAAAGGGCGGGGTTGGAAAAACAACGACAACAATTAATTTGGCGGCGGCATTAGTCGAACGTGGGTTGCGTGTTCTAGTTGTTGATCTTGATCCACAAGGGAACGCTTCGACCGGATTGGGGATTGAACGCTCTGATAGATCGCAAACCAGCTATGATTTGCTGGTTGATGATGCGTCACCGGATGATGTTATACAGGACACGGACTTTGACGGGCTGTCGATCATTCCAGCGACTGTCGATCTAAGTTCGGCCGATATTGAACTGGTCTCGAACGAAAAGCGCAGCTTTTTGCTCCATGATGCTCTGCACCAGACGGCTATGGACGCTTTTCAGTGGGATTATATTCTGGTTGATTGCCCGCCGTCCCTGAACCTCTTGACGGTAAACGCAATGGTTGCGGCACATTCTGTTTTGGTGCCATTGCAAAGTGAGTTTTTTGCCTTGGAAGGGTTGTCACAGCTCATGTTGACGATCCGTGAGGTGCGTCAGACAGCAAATTCAAAGCTCCGGATAGAGGGGATTGTCTTGACGATGTATGATCGTCGGAACAACCTGTCACAGCAAGTTGAGGCCGACGCACGTGAAAACTTAGGAGATCTGGTGTTTGATACAAAGATACCGAGAAATGTTCGTGTCAGTGAGGCGCCGTCTTATGCACTCCCAGTATTAAGCTACGATCCAAATTCACTGGGTGCTCAGGCGTATAGAGAGCTTGCAGATGAACTCATGATAAAAAACAACAAAATGTCCGCGTAAAGAGGAGAAGCAGAAATGTCCAAGAGTAAAGGAAAACCCAGAGGTTTGGGACGCGGATTGTCGGCACTGATGGCTGACGTAACTCTTGAAGAAGAAGTGACAACCGTTGGGGCGCCGCGCCAAGGTGAGGTCACCGTTCCCATCGAGAAGCTGCGCGCGAATCCGGATCAGCCTCGTCGAACGTTCAAACAGGAAGATTTGGATGATCTGGCTGCATCAATTAAGGAAAAGGGAATTCTGCAGCCATTGATCGTACGATCAGTGAACGGTGGAAATTATGAAATTGTCGCAGGTGAGCGTCGATGGCGAGCGGCTCAGCTGGTTCAACTTCATGACGTTCCTGTGCTGGTGCGGGAATTGGATGACACCGAAGTTCTTGAAATAGGGATTATCGAGAATATTCAGCGAGCTGATCTGAATGCCGTGGAAGAGGCGGCAGGCTTTCGTCAGTTGATGGATCGTTTTGGCCACACGCAGGAAAAATTGGCCGAAGCACTGGGAAAGAGCCGAAGCTACATCGCCAATTTGCTCCGACTGTTGGCGTTGCCTGAAGATGTGCAACAATTGGTCGTTGACGGACTTTTGTCGGCAGGTCACGCGCGTGCTTTGATAACGTCAGAAGATCCATCAGAGTTGGCAAAGATCGTTGTGCGTGACGCTTTGTCTGTGCGCGCAACCGAGGCACTCGTGAAGCGCCAACAGAAAAAAGACGAACCAGCACCGGCCCCGAAAGCGCGCAGCATTGGATCGGAAAAGGACGCTGATACAAGGGCGTTAGAGAAAGATCTTTCAGCGATACTTGCGATGAAAGTTGCAATCAACCACAAGTCTGGAACGGAAACTGGTCAGGTGGTTCTAACGTATGAGAACCTGGATCAGCTCGACGATCTATGTGCTAAGCTTAGCCGCTAGGGCGAGTCCAGATGAAGATCAGGACTGCGCCGAGCGTGACAGCCTGAACTATTAGAATATGACTGGCTAAACCAAGTGCCAGAGACATACCAAAGACAGCCGTGACCGACAGGGTTGCGGCTTTTTTTGCGGCTGGGCGAATAGCTCCACTGGTATTCCAGTCCACGATCATTGGGCCAAAGATCTGATGGGACAGCAGCCAATCATGCAACCGTTCAGACGATCGGGCAAAGCAAAAGGCAGCCAGTAATAGGAACGGAACCGTTGGGAGGAGGGGGAGGACAACGCCAATCATGGCAAGCGCCATGCAAAACACTCCCAAGACAACCCAAACCACACGCATATTCTAATCCACCAACAATTCCCGGATGACGGCGTTCAAGACCGCGCGCCCATTTTTGGTTGCCTTCAGTGTAGAACCATCCTGCTCTACCATTCCGATGTCTACCAGATAGTCCAAACGATCGTGGGGAATAGGTGCTGATGAGAGAGCTTGAAAACGCTCCATATCTATTCCTTGGGTCAATCTCAGCCCCATCATCAGGTATTCATTAGCCTGATCTTGTGTCTGCAGCTGTGTTCTAACCGATTCTCCGGTGTTTTCGCTGACTTGAGTGAGCCAGTTGTTTGGGTTCAGAAAGGATTCAGTTGCGAACTTTGATTCATTAATGGTCAGGCGACCATGCGCGCCTGGGCCGATGCCCACGTAATCGCCATACCGCCAATAGACCTGATTGTGCTGCGATTCCGAACCTGGTTTGGCGTGGTTCGAGATTTCGTAGGCCGGCAATCCAGCGTCCTCGCAAATCTCTTGCGTGGCCATGTACATGTCGGCAGCTGTATCATCTACTGGCAAGCCGCGCAGCTTTCCAACCGCATAGCGATCGCCAAAGGCGGTGCCTTGCTCGATTGTCAGCTGATAGAGCGATAGGTGATCTATCGCCATTGATAGGGCTTGTTTCAACTCGGCCTGCCAGTCCAATAAGGTCTGGTGCTGGCGGGCATAGATCAGGTCGAAACTAACGCGATCAAAGCAATTTCGGGCGACATCAAAGGCTTTTTGCGCCTCGGCCACGGTGTGGATGCGGCCCAGGCGTTTTAAGTCCTCATCATTAAGCGCCTGGATTCCCATCGAGATCCGGTTCACGCCTGCGTCGCGATAGCCGGCAAAGCGTCCAGCCTCGACCGAGCCGGGATTTGCCTCGAGCGTGATTTCCATGTCGTTCGCGGCATGCCAATGTCCGCGTGCAGCCTGAATGACGGCGTCAACCGTATCAGGGGACATCAAGGACGGGGTTCCGCCGCCAAAAAAGATGGTGTTCAGGACGCGGCCTGGTGTTTGAGCCGCATAGCGTTCCAGTTCGAGCAAATAGGCATCAACCCAGGCGGATTGGTCTATCTGTCGGCTGACATGACTGTTGAAATCGCAATAGGGGCATTTGGCCTCGCAAAATGGCCAATGTACATACAGGCCAAAGCCCCCGTTTTGCCAATCATCCGCCAAAACAGCCCTTTACGAACTTTTGCACCGCAAGCGCGCGGTGGCTGATCTTGTTCTTTTCCCAGCGATCCATCTCGGCAAAGGTGATGTCACGCCCCTCGGGGATAAACATCGGGTCATAACCAAAACCCTGATCGCCGCGCATCGGCCAGGTCAGATGGCCGGGCGCTACGCCTTCGAATACTTCGTCATGTCCGTCAGGCCAGGCGACAACCAATGTGCTGCGGAATTGCGCGAGACGCGGGTAGGGGGCGCTGATTGCCTCAAGCTCGGTATGGGCGCGAGTCATGGCCATGACAAAGTCACGGCCATTTCCGGTCTCGGCCCAATCGGCGGTATAGACACCGGGGGCACCGTTCAATGCGTCGATGGTGATCCCGCTGTCATCTGAGAGGCAGGGCAGGCCGGTGGCCTTGGCGGCGGCGTGGGCCTTGATCCGGGCGTTACCAACGAACGTATCTTCGGTCTCTCTTGGTTCCGGCAGATCCAAGTCCGCGGCACCCACAACCTTGACCCCAAATGGGGTGAGGAGATGTTCCATCTCCTCTAGCTTGCCCTTGTTGTGGGTGGCAAAGACCAACGTATCACCATCGAATGCGCGGGTCATGCGGTGGCGGCCTTTTGGGCTGCGGCCAGTTCGCCCACGCCTTTTTCGGCCAGATCCATCAGTTGATCCATTTGCGCACGGCTGAACACTGACCCTTCCGCGCTCATCTGCACTTCGATCAGCTTGCCCGAACCGGTCATGATAAAGTTGCCGTCAACGCCGGCCTCGGAATCCTCGGGGTAGTCTAGGTCCAGCACTGGCTGGCCGGCGTAGATGCCGCAAGACACGGCTGCGACCGGATCAACCAGCGGATCGGAAATCACATCGCCGGCTTTCATCAGCTTGTTGACCGCCAGACGCAGCGCGACCCAGCCACCTGTGATCGAGGCGCAACGTGTGCCCCCGTCGGCTTGGATCACGTCGCAGTCGACAGTGATCTGGCGTTCGCCCAGGGCAACGCGGTCAACGCCGGCGCGCAGGGCTCGGCCGATCAGACGCTGGATTTCGACGGTACGGCCGCCTTGCTTGCCACTGGCGGCCTCGCGGCGCATCCGGGTGTTGGTTGCGCGCGGAAGCATCCCGTACTCAGCAGTAACCCAACCCAGGCCGGATCCCTTAATAAAGGGCGGCACGCGATCTTCGATGGTGGCGGTGCACAAAACGTGCGTGTCACCCATCTTGATCAGGCAAGAGCCTTCGGCATGTTTGGTAAAGCCGGTCTCGATGGAAACCGCGCGCATTTGGTTCAGATCACGTCCAGAGGGTCGCATGGGAAATCCTTTGTTTGCTGGCTTGGGGATAACTCTCGGCGGGGCAGGGATGCAACCCCGATTGACCTTTACCGCAAGTGGGATTTAATGACATCAAAGCCGGAGAAGCCCAATGAGTGACGCGAGCAAAATTCTGGACGACATGAACGACCGCTCGCGTGAAGTGTTCCGATTGATCGTTGAAGGTTACCTGGACAGCGGCGAGCCGGTGGGCAGTCGAACCCTGACCCGTACGTTGAGCGAAAAGGTTAGCGCCGCGACGATCCGCAACGTGATGCAGGATCTAGAGTTTCTGGGATTGCTCGATAGCCCCCATGTCAGCGCCGGTCGGGTGCCGACACAAATGGGGTTGCGGATGTTCGTCGACGGTCTGCTTGAGGTCGGCGATTTGAACGTGGCGGACCGCAAAAAGATTGACGCGACGGTGGACAGCAACTCGTCAGATGTCAGTGGCTTGCTAGATCGCGTCGGGTCTGTGCTGTCGGGGGTAACGCAAGGTGCCTCGCTGGTGCTGACGCCCAAGCATGAGGCCGAGATCAAGCATATAGAGTTTGTGTCGCTGGCCCATGATCGGGCGCTGGTGGTTCTGGTTTTTGCCGATGGTCACGTGGAAAACCGCCTGTTTACACCGCCACCGGGGCAGACTCCCAGTTCGATGCGTGAGGCGGCGAATTTCCTGAATTCGCTGATCGAGGGGCGGACTCTGAGCGAAGTAAGCACAGTTATTCAGTCTCAGATCACCGCACGCAAACAAGAGATCGACGTGCTGGCCCGTGCGATGGTCGAGGGTGGCCTAGCCGTTTGGGACGCCGAGGGGCAGGATTCGGCGCGCCTGATCGTACGCGGACGGGCGAATCTGTTGGCAGATACGGGGCAGGAAGAAGAGCTGGAGCGGATCAGATCCCTGTTTGACGACCTGGAACGCAAGCGGGACATCGCTGAATTTCTGGAACTGACCGAAGACGGCGACGGTGTACGCATTTTTATCGGCTCTGAGAACAAACTTTTTTCACTTTCGGGTTCCTCTTTGGTGGTGTCTCCCTATATGAACGCTGATCGTAAGATCATCGGTGCGGTTGGGGTGATTGGCCCGACGCGCCTGAATTACGGACGGATCGTGCCCATCGTCGACTATACCGCGCAGTTGGTCGGCAAGCTCGTATCAGACCGGAGTTAGAGGTAGAAAGATGGCTGAGCCAAAGAACGAAGATTTTCTGGATGACATCGCAACGGCTGAAGCCGAAGAGCTGGCCGAAGAGCTGGCTGAGATCAGCGGTGAGGCGATAGAACTGGACGAGCTGCGCGCCGAACGCGACCAGCTAAAGGACAAATTCATGCGCGCGCTGGCGGATGCGGAAAACGCCCGCAAGCGCGGCGACAAAGCCCGTCGCGATGCCGAAAACTACGGCGGCTCGAAATTGGCCCGCGATATGCTGCCGGTTTACGACAACCTCAAGCGCGGCCTTGAGGCGGCAACTGATGAACAGCGCGAAGTTTCGGCAGCGCTGATCGAGGGCGTGGAACTGACCATGCGTGCCCTGTTGGATGTATTCAACAAGCATGGTGTTCACATCGTGTCGCCCGAAGTTGGCGATCGGTTCGACCCGCAAATGCACGAAGCGATGTTCGAAGCCCCGGTGCCCGGGACCAAAGCAGGCGACATCATTCAGGTGTCGGCAGAAGGGTTCATGTTGCACGACCGTTTGCTGCGTCCGGCGCAAGTTGGCGTCAGTTCAACGTCGGCTGGCTAAAGTTCCACTTTCGGCGAGCGTATTTGGAAACACGGTGAAGAAGCGGTCAGGATCTGGCCGCTTCTTTCAGTCTATAGATCAGGTCCAGCGCTTCGCGAGGGCTCAGCTCATCAGGATGGATGTCACCCAACATCCCGTCGATGGTCGAGACTTTGGGGGTCGGCGGCGGTGAGGGCAGCGCGGCCGAGAAAAGCGGCAGATCGTCAATCAGCGCCCTTTGTTTGCCACCCTCCCGTTCGTTTTGTTCCAGTTGATCCAAAACCACGCGGGCACGTTCGACAACGGACTTGGGCAGGCCGGCAAGTTGGGCGACCTGAACGCCATAAGAGCGGTCGGCGGCCCCTTTGCGCACCTCGTGCAGGAAAATGACTTCACCTTCCCATTCCTTGACGGCGACGGTGGCATTTTCGACACCTTTCAGGTTACCGGCAAGGGCAGTAAGCTCATGATAATGAGTGGCAAATAGGGCGCGGCAACTGTTGGTGGCGTGCAGATGTTCCAGCGTCGCCCAGGCAATCGACAGACCGTCATAAGTGGCGGTGCCACGCCCGATCTCGTCCAGGATAACCAACGCGCGTTCGTCGGCCTGGTTTAGGATCGCCGCAGTTTCCACCATCTCGACCATGAATGTGGAACGCCCGCGCGCCAGATCGTCCGAGGCACCGACGCGACTGAACAGCTGACTTACCAGCCCAATTTCAGCGCGTTCGGCGGGAACATAGCTGCCCATCTGTGCCAGCAGGGCAATCAGTGCGTTCTGACGTAGAAAGGTTGACTTACCGGCCATGTTGGGACCCGTCAAAAGCCAGACAGCAGCGCCGCCGTTGGCCGTCAAATCACAGTCGTTTGCAATGAAAGCATCGCCTGATTGTTGTTGGAGTGCCCGTTCGACGACCGGATGACGACCCCCAGTTATGGTGAATGACCGGGTGTTGTCGACCGAAGGGCGACACCAGTTTTCGCCCCGCGCCAAATCAGCTAGTGCCGTTGCCAGATCCAATTCTGCCAGACCACGCGCGGCCTGATTGAGCAGGGCGGCTTGAGACAAAATCTTGTCGGACAGCCTTTGATAGAGCCGCTTTTCAATCTCTAGCGCCAAATTGCCGGCGTTTAAAATTCGGGTTTCGATTTCGCTGAGTTCGACAGTTGTGAACCGGACCTGATTGGCGGTGGTTTGTCGGTGAATATAGGTCTCTGAGAATGGCGGGCCTAACATCTTGTCGGCGTGCGTCGCCGTCGTTTCGATGAAGTAGCCAAGCACGTTGTTATGCTTGATCTTGAGTGAGTTGATCCCAGTGTGCTCGGCATATTTCTTTTGAAAACCAGCGATGACCGAACGGCCTTCGTCCCGAAGGGTGCGGGCCTCGTCCAGTTCCACGTCATAGCCCGGAGCGATGAATCCACCGTCGCGAGCCAGCAAGGGTGGTTCGGCGACCAGTGATGCGTCAAGTAGGCCTAGCAGATCGTCGAACCCGCGTAGGTTGGCTGTGGCTTGAGCAATGAGCTCAGGCAGTTCGATATCATCAGTCGAGATGGCAATCTGTTCTGCTTGGATCAGCCCATTGCGAATGGCAGTAAGGTCCCGAGGGCCTCCTCGTTCTAACGCCAGTCGCGACAAAGCGCGGTCCAGATCGGGTGTTTTGCGGAGCGCTTCGCGCAGCTGCTCGGCAAGAGAGGATTGCTCGACACAGAAGTCAAGCGCAGCAAGCCGGGCGTGAATGGTATCGAGCTTGCGCGAGGGGCTGGAAATCCTTTGTTCCAACAGGCGTCCACCGCCCGGTGTCACTGTGCGGTCGATGACAGACAACAGCGAGCCGAACTTATCACCACTCAGCGATCGGGTCAGTTCTAGATTGCGCCGTGTGGCCGCGTCGATCTGCATGACGCGGTCCTCGCTGTCCTGCTCGGGCGGCAAGAGTAGGGGTAGTTTGCCTTTTTGCGTGATCTCTAGATAATCGACCAGTGCGCCCATGGCCGACAATTCGTGTCGCGAAAATTTTCCGAACCCGTCCAGTGAACCGACATTGAACAGCTCTTGCAGGCGTTTCTCGGCGCCGGCGCTGTCAAAGCTGGCTTTGCCCATGGGCGTCAGCGGGATCTTGAAGTCATCCGCCAGCGGGCGCAGCGTCTGAAACACAGGATCATCCACAACCAGCAATTCGGACGGGGCAAGGCGGGCCAGCTCGGGGCTTAGCCGTTGCCGCGACACGGTCATGACATGAAATGCACCGGTTGAAATGTCGGCCCAGGCCAGCGCGCTGTTGTCACGAACCTCGGCATAGGCCACCAAAAAGTTGTGGCGGCGTGCGTCGAGTAAGGCATCTTCGGTCAGGGTGCCGGGGGTCACCAGACGCACAACATCGCGTCTAACGACCGATTTAGAGCCTCTTTTCTTGGCTTCAGCCGGGCTTTCCATCTGTTCACATACAGCCACACGGAACCCCTTGCGGATCAGGGATAGCAGATACCCTTCGGCCGCGTGAACAGGTACGCCGCACATCGGAATGTCATTGCCGTTGTGCTTGCCCCGTTTGGTCAGAGCAATGTCTAGCGCTTGGGCGGCATCCACCGCATCGTCAAAGAACATCTCATAAAAATCACCCATGCGGTAAAATAGCAGGGCATCGGCGTGGGCCTCTTTGATTTCGAGGTATTGCGCCATCATGGGCGTGACGGTGGACAAGGGCGTTTTCTCCGACTGGACCGAGCGGGACCTTACAAATCCGACCAGTCTGGTGAAAGTCGAAAACGCATTGTCGTTGAGACTGCGTGCTGCCTGCGCTATGAGGCAAAAAGCCCGAACTGTGAAAAGAACGACCGATCTGATGCCCAAAGCGAAAATTACCGACCAAGAGGCGCTAGCCTTTCACCTGGAACCCACCCCTGGCAAGTGGGAGGTGCAGGCTACGGTCCCAATGACCACACAGCGCGATCTGTCGCTGGCGTATTCCCCCGGTGTCGCAGTTCCATGCGAAGCAATCGCAGCCAACCCGGAAACTGCTTATGATTACACCAACAAGGGCAACCTTGTTGCGGTGATCTCGAACGGTACGGCCGTTCTGGGTCTGGGGAACCTGGGCGCGCTGGGCTCAAAGCCGGTTATGGAAGGCAAATCTGTCTTGTTCAAGCGGTTCGCCGACGTAAATTCGATTGACATCGAGCTGGACACCGAAGACCCAGATGAATTCTGCCGTGCGGTTAGGCTAATGGGCCCGACCTTTGGCGGTATCAATCTGGAAGACATTAAGGCGCCAGAATGCTTCATCATTGAACAGCGCCTGAAGGAAGAAATGGACATTCCTGTCTTCCACGATGACCAGCACGGCACGGCGGTGATCTGTGCGGCAGGCCTGTTAAACGCGCTGCACATCTCCGGCAAAAAAATCGAAGACGTCAAAATTGTCCTGAACGGTGCGGGTGCTGCCGGGATCGCTTGTATCGAATTGCTCAAGTCGATGGGCGCGCAGCATGAAAACTGCGTCGTCTGCGACACCAAAGGTGTGATCTATCAGGGTCGAACCGAAGGCATGAATCAGTGGAAATCGGCTCATGCGATCTCTACCGAACTGCGCACCTTGGAAGAAGCGATGAAAGACGCTGACGTATTTCTGGGCGTGTCGGTCAAAGGTGCGGTAACGCCTGACATGGTTGCAAGCATGGCCGACAATCCGGTTATCTTTGCGATGGCAAACCCCGACCCCGAGATTACCCCGGAAGAGGCACATGAAGTGCGGGTGGACGCCATCGTTGCCACTGGGCGTTCGGATTATCCAAACCAGGTCAACAACGTTCTGGGTTTTCCTTACCTGTTCCGCGGGGCGCTGGACATTCACGCCCGCGCCATCAATGACGAGATGAAAATCGCCTGTGCCCATGCCTTGGCGCAACTCGCACGCGAGGACGTGCCGGACGAGGTGGCGATGGCTTATGGCAAGTCGCTGACCTTTGGCCGAGATTACATCATCCCCACGCCGTTTGACCCACGCTTGATCTATCGTATACCCCCGGCTGTTGCTCGGGCTGGCATGGACACCGGCGCGGCGCGCCGTCCGATCATCGACATGGACGCTTATGAGCTGAGCCTGAAATCGCGGATGGATCCGACGGCAAGCATCCTGCGTGGCCTGAACGCCCGCGCACGTGCGGCGCAAAGCCGGATGATCTTTGCCGAAGGCGACGATCCTCGCGTGCTGCGCGCAGCTGTAATGTATCAACGTTCTGGTTTCGGTAAGGCACTTGTTGTTGGTCGCGCCGAAGACGTGAAGGAAAAGCTCGAGACCGCGGGTCTGGGCGACGCCGTGCGTGAGCTGGAGGTGGTGAATGCCGCCAACACCAATCACCTCGATACCTATAAGAGCTTCCTCTACAAGCGCCTGCAGCGTAAAGGTTTTGATGGTAAGGATATTCATCGTCTGGCTGCCCGTGACCGGCATGTGTTTTCGGCTTTGATGCTGGCGCATGGGCACGGTGACGGGGTGGTGTCCGGTGCGACGCGCAAATCAGCGCATGTTCTGGACCGGATCAACCACGTGTTTGACGCTGACGCGGCCCATGGAGCAGCGGGTGTCACGGCGTTGCTGCACAAGGGTCGGATCGTGCTGATTGGCGATACGCTGGTTCATGAATGGCCTGACGAAAATAATCTGGCAGATATTGCAGAGCGCGCTGCAAATGTCGCTCGTCACATGGGGCTTGACCCGCGTGTGGCCTTTGTCAGCTTCTCGACCTTCGGCTATCCGGTTTCTGAACGCGCCGAAAAGATGCACATCGCCCCTGAGGTTCTGGACCGCCGCGGCGTCGATTTCGAATACGAAGGCGAGATGACTGTCGACGTGGCCCTGAACGCGCATCAGCAAGAGGCATACCCTTTCTCGCGGCTGACCGGCCCGGCGAACATCCTAATTGTACCGGCGCGGCACTCGGCCAGCATTTCGACCAAGCTGATGCAGGAAATGGGTGGGGCGACCGTCATCGGACCAATCCTGTCAGGCGTCGACAAGCCGATCCAGATCTGTTCGACCGGTTCGACCGCAAACGACATTCTGAACATGGCCATCCTGGCCGCTTGCGACATCGGGTAAACCATGGCGATCTGGAACTTGGGCTCGATCAATGCGGACATGGTGTATGCCGTGCCGCATCTGCCCGGCCCGGGTGAAACCCTGGCCGCGACAGACCTTTCGCAGTTTCTGGGCGGCAAGGGGGCGAACATGTCCGTCGCTGCGGCGCGGGCCGGAGCGCATGTGTGTCACATCGGTGCGGTGGGTGCGGATGGGCGCTGGGCCGTTGACCGGTTGACTGAATACGGTGTGGACACCCGGCAGATCGTTGAGGTGTCATCGCCAACCGGTCACGCGATTATCGCGGTTGAGGCGTCGGGCGAAAACCAGATCTTACTCTTTGCCGGGGCCAATCATGCGATCTCGCAGAGTCGGTTGGGACAAGCGCTGTCTCAGGCTGAGGCAGGGGACATCCTGGTTTTACAGAACGAAACCAACGCGCAGGTCGATGCGGCAAAGATGGGTCGCGCATTGGGTTTGAAGGTCTGTTATGCAGCCGCGCCATTTGATGCGGATGCCGTTCAGGCGGTACTGCCGTACCTTGATTTCCTGATCCTGAACGAAGTCGAAGCGGCGCAGCTGCAGGAGGCAAGTGGAATGGCACCCCAGGATTTGCCGGTGGCGCAGGTCATTGTCACGCTGGGAGCAGTCGGCGCGCGGTATTTCGACACTAATACAGGGGAAACGCGGGATTTTCCGGCTTTTCAAGTCAAGGCTGTGGATACGACAGGCGCAGGGGACACATTTACGGGGTATGTCTTGGCTGGGATGGATCGGGGCCTGCCCATGCCCCAGGCCATCGGTCAAGCAATGCGTGCCGCGGCCATCATGGTCACGCGGCACGGCACTGCAGATGTGATCCCGGACCTCAAGGACGTTCAAGACGCCGATCTTTAGCTACCAACAAAGGGCGCGTCGCTGCCCCAAAGCTGTTTCACACGCTGATCGCGGCCGCAGGCATTGCGATAGGCCTTGTAGGCTGACGCCTGACGTTTAGGGCCAAAGCGAGTGAAAACCAGTTTCGATCCCTTGTAATAATCCTGATGATAAGACTCAGCCGGGAAGAACGTGCTTTCGGACAGAACGGGTGTCACAATTGTTTGACCCAATGCGCTTTGCGCTTGGGCTTTGACCTTGTCCGCTATGGCCTTTTCGCCTGTGTTAGAGACAAATATTGCAGTTCTGTAGCTGTCACCACGATCACAGAACTGCCCGCCCGCGTCTGTGGGGTCGACCGAGCGGAAGAACATGGAAAGCAGTTGCTCGCGCGAGACTTTGGCCGGATCAAAGGTGATCTGCACCGCCTCGTAATGGCCGGTGCCGCCAGCGGTGACCATCTTGTAGGTCGGGTCCTTGGCTGTGCCACCGGTATAGCCCGAGACGACTTCGATCACGCCGGGGACAGATTCGAAATCGGATTCGACGCACCAAAAGCAGCCACCCGCAACCGTCAAGGTTTCAGTGCCTGCTGCCGAAGCCGAGCCAACGCGCAATAGCGAAGCAGCAGCGATCAGAATCACAAGCGCGATAATTTTAAAGTCGGATTTGAGATCGAGGGTCAGGGTCATGGCAAATCTCCTTTGACCTGAAGCTGACAGGCGATCCATCACGCAGCAAGTCACTGTCATGTCATGTCACGCCGAGGTGAGGGTGGGTGAACATCGGTGACAAATTGTTACTGCTTTTCCATCAACCAACCCTGTTCCGTTGTTGGAGCGATCCCCTTCAATCCGCCGGGAATGTCCCGCTGAAATAGCAGGGTGGTTGTGTAGCTGGGGCCATAAAGCGCCTTGATCTGCGACTGAGGTACCGAAAACGGAGGCCCGGCAATCAGATTCTGATCATAGTCAAATGAAATCACGAACTGTCGCGCAGAGTCGGTGATTTCGGCCAGATGCGAAACATATCTGGCGCGCATGTCGTCGGGCAGGGCAACCATTGCGGCGCGATCGTGGATTAGGTCGACAAGTCCGACGTGTTCCCTAGTCAGGTCAAAGACGTCGCCCACATAGATGTCCAAACCCGGCGCAATAAAATGCTTCAGCGAATTCAATTCTCGGATGGTTGGTATAATTCCCTGTTCGTCGAACAATTGCCGGATCGCAATCTCACTCAGTTCGGCTGCAACCACTTGATACCCGCGGGACAGCAGCCAACCGATGTCTCGAGTCTTGCCGCAAAGCGGAACAAATACGCGAGCGCCTGAGGGTAAAGGATGATCTGCGATGAACTTTATCAGCAACGGATGCGCGTCCTCTTGGTGCCAGCCCAAGCGGTTTTCTTCCCATCGGTTGATCCAGAATTGCCTATCCATTCCACCGTTTCCTTTTGGTTGCGTGACGCAGTTGGAGCGCACGAGGCCTGGTCGTCAAGGTGCGATGCAAACGGATTGCATTGACCTGAAATTCGGCGTTTGGTGCGGGCAAGTGAACTTCGATTTTTTGAGGGCAGAATGCGTATTGCGATGTGGTCCGGGCCGCGGAATCTTTCGACGGCCATGATGTACAGTTTTGGCGCGCGCACCGATTGCGCCGTCGTGGATGAGCCGTTCTACGCAGCCTATCTGCGGATGACCGGGCTTGGTCACCCCATGCGCGAAGAGATTATGGCCTCGCAGTCGCAAGACCCCGCTGAGGTGGCCGATGCTTTGATTGGCCCCAAACCCGGCGCGCGGCCGTTCTGGTACCAAAAACACATGACGCAACACATGATCTCCGACGTGCCGCGCGACTGGATGCGCGAGGTGCGCAATGTGTTCCTTATCCGCCACCCGGCCCGCGTAATCGCCAGCTATGCCGCAAAACGCGAGAACCCGACTCTGGACGATATTGGGTTCTGGCAACAGGCCGAGCTGTTTGACGAGGTTCATGGTTGGGGCGGCGATCCTGTGGTGATTGACAGCCACGACATCCGCGACAACCCTGCCGGAATGTTAGAGCGCTTGTGCGACGTGATCGGGGTTCCGTTTTCCCCCAACATGCTCAACTGGCCGCAAGGGGGGCATCCACAAGACGGGGTTTGGGCGTCGCACTGGTATGGCGCGGTGTGGCGCAGCACGGGTTTCGCGGGGCCCGAAGGGGAACTGCCCGATGTGCCCGAGCATCTGCAGCCGGTATTAGCGGCGGCGCTGCCGTTTTATGAAAAGATGAAGGCGATTAAGTTGTAAGGGGGCGTTGCCCTCGCCGTACTCTTGAAAACAAGAAGCGGTTACCCAAGCAGTTGCCCCAACTTCATCGCCACGCCCATGTTGCCCGAGATCTTGAGCTTGCCCATGGCCACACCCGTCATGGGGTTCAGCTTGCCGGTAAGCAGTTTGACCAGATTGTCCTGGCTGATGCGGATGGTGCAGTCGGTGTCGCGGTTCTGGATTGTGGCCGTGTTATTGGCCAGAACGATAACGCCATCGTCGCCACAGTCGAATTTTAGCGTGCCGTCAAAGTTCTTGTCGCCCAAACCCGATTGAATACCGTCAGCAATGTCTCTCAGTGCCATCTTGCCCTCCTGATTTGGGGGATTATTGGGTGCATGGAGTCGGTTACGCAATGATGACGTAGCAGGAGCCGTGGGTCGCGTTGCGGTAATTTTGCACATGTTTCGTGGCTAAACTCGGTTAGCGCTGCCGCCACATGACAAATCGGGAAAATTCGAGTATTCTAGTCTCACAAAACACAATTCAGCGCCTGAAAACAGGCGCGATCGAGCAGGTTCAAGATGGGTTACAACATCAGTGATGTTGGTGGCGAAGCCACCGACGGCGTCGACGTATGGAACGCGACGCTGGATCTGAGTCTATCGAACGCGACCACGGTCAGCGGTGATTTCGATGTGGTCTCGATTTTCTCTGGCGCGTCGCAGGGCGAAGCAGCGGACGGCTACAGTTTTTCGGCGCTGTCTGATCCAACCCTGGGATCTCTGGTGCTTGATGAAACGTCAGGTACATACACGTTTACGGTAGATTGGGGCGCTGTTTTGGCGACCGGATCGGATCAGGCCGTCAGCTTTACTGTTACGGGAACTTCAGGCGGTAACTCGGACACAGATACGGTTGTCATCAACCTGCTCATTTGCGTCACACGGGGGACTTTGATTCAGACAACAGTCGGGCCGGTTCCGGTTGAGGACTTGCGCAGCGATAATCTGGTGGAAACCCTCGATGGTTTGCCGCAACCAGTGCGGTGGATTGGGTCGCGTAAGCTGTCGGTTGCGGACCTCATCATGGAGGAAAACAAACGCCCCATTGTTTTCGAACCTGGCTCCTTGGGAAAAGGCCTACCGGAACGTGACTTACGCGTCTCTCCACAACATCGGATGTTCTTGCAAGGCTGGCAGGCACAGCTTTTGTTTGGCGAGGATCAGGTTCTGGTTCCGGCGAAAAGCCTTGTGAACGGATCATCGGTCAGGCAATCCAAGGTAACGGATGAGGTCGAGTACTTTCATTTGCTGTTCGATGAACATCAGATCATCTTTACCGAAGGGGCCCCGACCGAGAGTTTTCACCCAGGGGCTTATACCTTGTCCGAACTGGATGATGCAGTTCGCCAGGAGCTGCTCTCGTTGTTTCCCCAACTGCAATCGGAAGACGGGTATGGCGATACCGCGCGCACGGCATTGCGGCCGTGGGAGGCGACCCTTTTGTCATCCGCGATGGAGCTGGAGCAACCTGCGTGAGTGGGTTGGTGGACAGTCAAGGGAAGCCGCTTCCCGATCATGAGGCACCACCAGTAGAACGGTTGCGCGTTTACGGCGATTTTTCCTTTCTGGCGCTGCGCAGTGCGCGCCATACCAGGATGAGCGTCGCCACGCTGCGCTCTTACATGGAGCCGCCCATTGTGTCGGGGCAGTTTCGTATTTTCCGGTTCGATGACGTTCCGCGCGCCCTGTTCACATGGGGCTGGCTGGGACCCGAGGCTGAACGCAAGCTGATCACGGGAGAGGCGTTGGATGCAACCGATTGGACATCCGGCGATCACCTGTGGATCGTTGACTTGATTGCGCCCTATCGCGGGCTGACGGCGCAGATTGTCCGGTGGATCATGGTGCGTGGCAATTTTGCCGAGCGGGATTTTTACTTCCGGCGGGTTGGCGGGCAAAATGAAACCCGTAGAATTGTTCATATTGACTTCGACGCTGACCGCCTGTCTCGGGTGTATTCCGACGCCGCATATCTGGAGCGATTGGGATAAACCGCTCAGGCGACATCATCCTTGTTACGACCGCAAAAAATTCAAATGCCCGCCGTTATAAACGGCGGGCATTTGAATTTCCGAACCAATAAGGTTGCAGCAGTTTAACTGACGCGTTTGTTGCGTGCCGCAAGCAGTTTCAGGCGCAGTGCGTTCAGCTGGATGAAACCCGCAGCGTCGGTCTGATCATAGGCGCCTGCGTCTTCTTCGAACGTTACGTGTGCTTCGGAATACAGCGAATGCTCGGACCAGCGGCCCACACATGTCGCCGACCCTTTGTACAGTTTGATACGAACGGTGCCGGTCACGTGGGTCTGCGAGGCGTCGATGGCGGCCTGCAGCATTTCGCGCTCGGGTGAGTACCAGAATCCGTTATAGATCAGCTCGGCGTATTTCGGCATCAGCTCGTCTTTCAGATGCATTGCGCCGCGGTCCATGGTGATGGATTCGATGCCACGGTGTGCCTCAAGCAGAACGGTGCCGCCGGGGGTTTCGTAGATGCCGCGCGACTTCATGCCGACAAAGCGGCCCTCGACCAGGTCCAGACGGCCAATGCCGTGCTTGCCGCCGTATTCGTTCAGCTTCGTCAGGATGGTCGCGGGGCTCATCGCCTCGCCATTGATGCTGACCGCATCGCCTTTTTCGAAACCGATCTCTATGAACTCGGGCTCGTTTGGCGCGTCCTCGGGGTGGACGGTGCGCTGATAGACGTAATCGGGCGCTTCGACGGCGGGATCTTCCAGCACTTTGCCCTCGGACGAGGTGTGCAGAAGGTTGGCGTCGACAGAAAACGGCGCTTCGCCGCGTTTGTCCTTGGCAACGGGGATCTGGTTCTGTTCTGCGAATTCCAGCAAGCGTGTCCGCGAGGTTAGGTCCCATTCACGCCAGGGTGCGATCACTTTGATGTCGGGGTTCAGCGCATAAGCCGCCAGTTCGAACCGCACCTGGTCGTTGCCCTTGCCTGTCGCGCCGTGTGCCACAGCGTCGGCACCGGTTGCTTCGGCGATCTCGACCAGACGTTTCGAAATCAGGGGACGCGCAATTGAAGTACCTAGCAGATACAGACCTTCGTAAACCGCATTGGCGCGGAACATCGGGAAGACGAAATCGCGCACGAACTCTTCGCGGACGTCTTCGATAAAGATGTTTTCAGGCGCGATGCCCAGCAGTTCGGCCTTTTGGCGGGCGGGCTCTAGCTCTTCACCCTGACCCAGATCGGCGGTGAAGGTTACGACTTCACAACCATACTCGGTTTGCAGCCATTTCAGGATGATCGAGGTATCAAGGCCACCGGAATAGGCCAGGACAACTTTCTTGGGCGCGGACATCAGCATTTCCCCTTAAACGTATGACGGATCGCCCCTAACGGTTTTTCCGCGCGGGGGCAAGTTGTGTGCGGTGTCGCAGGGGTGCTCTGGGGGAGCGATAAGTGCAGGCCGCATCTTTGGATTGAAGTCGCGTAGCGACATGTGCCTAATCCCAAATTTGAAGACCTTTGCAGGCCGATGTTTCCCCAAGCGCCTGCTGTATAGCCTATGGGAGGTTTCGTGGTCGGGTATCACTTGTTTCGCCACGCGGTGTTGATGTTGATCGACAACATCGTCGTTGCTCTTCGGATGAGCGTACTTCCATTTCTTGCCTTGTATGCGCTGACCGTTCTGATGTTCGCCGGGATCAGCGAGACGGATGATTTTTCGGCCAGGACTGGGATTGGCTTGCTGATTGTCGTGCTGGTCATTGCCTATGTGGGTGTGTTTGTCTGGATCGCCGTCGGATGGCACCGCTATGTCCTGCTCGAAGCGAAGCCCAGTCCTGCATGGCCGAAATGGAGCGGGCAGTCGGTGAGCTCATATATCTGGGCGTGCTTCAGGTTGGTGCCTCTGACCCTGCTTTTGGGTTTTTTATAGGGTTGGTTGCTGTTGCGGTGGGTCCCTTGATCGGGCAGCATCAGGCGTCTAGCGGTGACGGTACGGTGCTTGGATTTCTGATGAGCACTGCGATCTCCTATGTCTCGTTGCGACTGTCACTGGTTCTGCCTTCGGCCGCCGTTGGGGTATTTCTGAGCGTTCCGGAATCTTGGGAGAAGACGAAAGCCCATTCGAAAGCGCTGTGGGATGTAGCGCTCTGCATCGGCGTATTGACATTGACCCCTAACTTTCTGTTGCTGACATCGCTGGCGCGGATCCTCGGAGGCTTTGCTTATGTGGTGGTTGCCCAGTGGGTTCTTTTGATGCTGAGTGTCAGCATTCTAACAACGATGTATGGGTACATCGTGCAGGGACGTGAACTGCGTTAAAGAGAGATAGAAAACGTCTGCATACAGGATTTCAAACATGATGGGTTGGCGGATTTTCAGGCATTCGGTGCGGATGGTTTTGCGAAATTTTCAGCAGGCATTGCAGATCGCGCTTGTGCCGGGTGTAATCGGGATGGCGCTGCTGGTCGGGTTGGCGATGATGACCGGGACTTGGGATAATTTGCAAGCGCCTTTGTCTGATCTGAACTCCGAACCAACAATGACAGATTTGAGTGGCTTTGGCGCGTTTGGCGTCTTTGCCATACTTATCTTCTGGACGATAGTATTTTGGATCGTCGTGTCTTGGCACCGATACGTTCTGCTCGAAGAGATGCCGCAGGGTTGGCTGCCGCCGTTTCGAGCGGATCGCATTTTGGCATATTTTGGTTTGATCCTGATGCTGGCATTGATCACCATGGTCGCAATGATCCCATTTGGTATCTTGCTGGGAATCATGGCGCAGTCCGCGCCTGGTTTGGTGGTCATTGGTGGGTTCTTCTATTTCATTGCGCTTGTCCTCTGCATCTACCGTCTCAGCGTCATGTTACCAGCCTCGGCGATTGGACAGCCAATCACGCTGGCCACGGCCTGGAACAAGACCGAAAGGACATTCGGAACCTTGATTGTGCTGTTTATCGTGAGCGGAATCTTTCAGATCATCGTTCAGGTGATATTTGGTCTGCTCATGGCAATCCCTGTGATCGGTCTGGCCTTGGTTCTGATTCCGTCGATCCTGATCCTGCCACTGATCAACGTGAGTATTCTGACCACCATGTATGGCATCTATGTCGAAGGGAGAGACATTGACTGAATACTTATGTATTCCTTGCCAACCGGTTGGGCTTGCGGCAGTGAACCTGCATGACTGATTTCATGACCCGCGCCCGCGCCGCCGAAGAGGCGATGCGCCAAGTGTTTCCCGCCACCCCATTGCAGCGGAATGCGCATCTGTCTGAGCGATTTGGCGCCGACATCTGGCTCAAACGCGAAGATCTGAGCCCGGTGCGATCCTACAAGATCCGCGGTGCGTTCAACGCCATGCGCAAGCAACCGAGTCAGGATCTGTTTGTCTGTGCGAGTGCGGGCAATCATGCGCAGGGCGTGGCGTTCATGTGCAAGCATTTGGGGGTCAAGGGCGTGATCTTCATGCCGGTGACCACACCGCAGCAAAAAATTCACAAGACGCGGACCTTTGGCGGGGATCAGGTCGAAATTCATCTGATCGGTGACTACTTCGACGATTGTCTAGCGGCGGCCAAAGCGTGGTGCGCGGACAAGGGTGGGCATTTTCTTTCGCCGTTCGATGATGAGGATGTGATCGAAGGCCAAGCCTCGCTCGCGGTCGAAATCGAGCAGCAGTTGGGGCGGGTTCCGGATCATGTCGTGTTACCCGTGGGCGGTGGCGGCATGTCATCGGGCGTGTCGACTTGGTTCGGGGATCGTACCCATTGCCTGTTTGTGGAACCAGCTGGTGGCGCATGCCTGCGGGCGGCGTTGGCGGCGGGGCATCCGGTGACCTTGGATCACGTGGATACCTTTGTCGACGGGGCAGCCGTGGGCCGGATCGGAGAAAAGACCTTTGATTTGCTGCGCAATGTGCACCTCTCCGATGTCCATGTCCTGTCCGGGGATCGGATTTGCACCACAATGATAGAAATGCTCAACATCGAAGGCATCGTTCTGGAGCCGGCTGGGGCCTTGGCGGTTGAGGCGGTCGAGGACATCCAGAGCTTTGTTCGCGGCAAGACCGTGGTCTGTGTAACGTCTGGCGGAAACTTCGATTTCGAACGTCTGCCCGAGGTCAAGGAACGTGCGCAGCGATATTCCGGGGTCAAAAAGTATTTCATCCTGCGATTGCCGCAACGCCCCGGTGCGTTGAAAGAGTTTCTGGGTATTTTGGGTCCGGACGACGATATCGCCCGGTTTGAATACATGAAGAAATCCGCGCGAAACTTTGGCTCGGTCTTGATTGGGATCGAAACCAGCAGGCCTGAAAATTTTGTGCGCCTGTTTGCCCGCCTTGATGATGCAGGCTTTACCTACACCGACATCACCAATGACGAGACGCTGGCGCAATTTGTGATTTGATCAGCTATGTTGCGGCAGTTCGTACAGGAAAACGGTCTTTGATTGTTCATAATTGTTGATGATCGCGTTGACGTCGACGGTTTCAGCGTCGCCCGAAGCAGACTGTCGTTCACCATCCTGACATAGGGTCGAAAAACTCTCAAAGCCCAGGCTCAGCGCGCTGCCTTTTAGAAAATGAAGATCCTGTTCCAACGCATCGCGCGAGCCGTCTGCGCGCAGCCGGTCGATCACCTCTTCGACTTCTTCCAAAAACAGATCCACAACCTCGTGAAAATCGTCGGTGCCAACCTCATTCCGCAACTCGTTCACGCGCGACCAATGTATCATTCTTCACCCTCTGACGTTTTTGCCCCGCACTTTACTCTTTCGTAGCTCTTTGGTCGTAAACACCGCGTTAAGACGAGGTGAGGAATTTTGTCAGTTCCAGACTTCACGCGATGTTAAGACGCGCGGTCTTAGGCTTTGACCATCAGTTCCGGGGCTGAATGTGAGGAAATTCGGTGTTGCAGGGTGAGAAAGTGCAGGTGGAAACCGAAAAGGAATCCGGCGCGATCCAGCAGGTATTGGTGGTCGATGACAGTCGACTGCAGCGCCGTATCCTTGTGAGCTCGCTGAAAAAGTGGGGCTTTGATGTGATCGAGGCCGATTGTGGAGAGGCGGCGTTGGAGATTTGCCAAATCTCGCCGCCCGATCTGGTGCTCAGCGATTGGGTCATGCCCGGGATGAGCGGATTGGAATTCTGCAAGGCGGTGCGCGAGCTTCGGAATGATGCCTATTCTTATTTCATCCTTTTAACGTCCAAGAGTGAAAAAAACGAGATCGCGCAGGGTTTGGATGCAGGGGCCGATGATTTCCTGATCAAGCCGGTCAGTTCAGACGAGCTTCGCGCCCGAATTTCTGCCGGTGACCGAATCTTGGGTATGCAGCGCGAGCTGTCGAAAAAGAACCGCATGATCGAGGATGCCCTTGATAAATTGAAGGTAGCCCATGACGCCATCGACAAGGACCTGATTCAGGCCCGAAAGATCCAGGAATCCCTCGTACCCGAATTGACCCGAGAATTTGGATCGTCGCGTGTCAGCCTGTTGCTTAAACCCTGCGGTCATATCGGCGGCGATCTGGTGGGCATGTTCTCGCCCGGCGTCAATCGCTTGGGGTTTTACAGCATCGATGTCTCTGGTCACGGTATAACGTCGGCGATGATGACAGCGCGTTTGGGCAGTTACCTGTCCAGCACCTACTTTGAGCAGAACGTAGCAATGGAGCGACGTTTCAATCGATTCTATGCCCTGCGCCAGCCGGATGAGGTCGCGGCATCCCTGAACTCTCGCCTGATCGCAGATACCGGGATCGAGGAGTATTTCACAATGGTCTATGCCATCGTGGATCTGCGCAGCGGGCTGCTGAAAATGGTGCAGGCCGGACATCCGCATCCGTTGGTCTTGCGTCGGGACGGGCGGGCCGAATTCTTGGGGGATGGCGGTGTGCCTATTGGGCTGCTACCGGACATTCCCTATGCACATTTCGAAACACAACTTAGCCCTGGTGATCGGCTTCTGCTGTACTCTGACGGCTTCACCGAATGTCGGCTGTCCAATGGCGAAATGTTGGAGCCCGAAGGGTTATTGCAATTGGTCCGCGACTGCGACCCTCAACAGGGCGGGCAAGAGTTTTTGGACGACCTGTTCTGGCGTCTGACACAAGTCATGTCAGATGAATTCGGGATGGAGGATGACGTGTCCGCGACGTTCTTTGAATACAACGGACCCTAAGATCAGCGCTGCAGGGTCAAAAGGCCAAGCGCTGGGCGATTATCCGTATGATCACTCCCTGGCAGGTTACAATACCCCAGCAAACTGTGATGCAAAATGCCGATCCCCTGGGTTACCCAAGGCCTGGATCGCCACATTAACGTCCATCCAAACGGCTTCGTGAAATTTTTCTGTTGGCGGTCCTTTGCACAGCACGGGGCGGGCACAAAAGACGGTACAGACTTTTTCAGCCCACAAATCGTATTCCGGCATATAAGTGAACCGGCGAAATGCACCCAGGCGGCGGGGGGCAGCAATGGACCAGCCGGTTTCCTCGAACACTTCACGGTGCAGGGCAGTGATTGGCGATTCGCCTGGGTCGATTCCGCCGCCTGGCAACTGCAATTCGGGGTTCTGCCCGTCGTCGTACCACGTCACCAAAAGCTGATGTCCACGTGGCAAGAGAACATAAGCCCCCGGACGACGTGTATAGCGTCGTCCGTGTTCCGGGGTTTCCCCAACGCGTCGGATCATGTATGCACCCCTTCCATCGCGACTTGTTCCACCTATATGGACGCGGTATGCCAACCCGTGGCGTGTAAGGAAACCCCATGACTCTCGGATCCAAAATCGCGTGGGACGACACTGTCCTGCCCTTTCAACTTGATGCATCGGACATGCGCGGTCGCGTGGCCCGTCTGGACGGCGTGCTGGACGGTGTCCTAAAGCAGCACGACTACCCCGACCAAGTCGAGGCGCTGGTGGCTGAAATGGCCCTGCTCACCGCGCTGATCGGGCAAACCATCGACCTGCGTTGGAAGTTGTCGCTGCAAGTGCAGTCCAAAGGCGCGGTGCGCATGATCGCGACCGACTATTATGCCCCGCAAGAGGGCGGTCGTGCGGCGCAGATCCGTGCTTATTCCAGCTATGATGCCGAGCGCCTGACCGATGGTGTCCCCTTTGACCAAGTCGGGGAAGGATATTTCGCCATCATGGTTGATCAGGGCGATGGCATGAAGCCCTATCAGGGGATCACTCCGCTGGCGGGTGGATCGCTTAGCGCTTGTGCCGAGGCGTATTTTGCGCAGTCCGAACAGTTGCCGACGCGCTTTTCGCTCAGCTTTGGAAAGTCGACCGAGCCGGGTTTGGGTGAGCATTGGCGCGCAGGTGGAATTATGCTGCAAAGCATGCCCAAGGCGTCGCCGTTTGCCGCAAAGGGGGATGGCGATGGCGAGATCCTGACAGCGACCGATCTGGTGGATGGTGAGGAAGGAGACAACTGGAACCGCGTCAACATCCTGCTCGACACGGTCGAGGATTTGGAACTGATCGGACCCAGCGTGCCACCTACGGATCTGCTGGTACGTCTGTTTCACGAAGAACAGCCGCGTGTATATGATGCCCAATCAGTGCGGTTCGGCTGTACTTGTTCCGAAGATCGCGTGCGACAAAGCCTGTCGATCTATTCTGCGCGTGACATTGGTACCATGACGACCGACGATGGGCGTGTTACAGCCGATTGTCAGTTCTGTGGTGCCCATTATGATCTGGACCCCAAGTCCGTAGGATTTGAGGCGGAACAGAAAAACGGTGCATGAAGCCGAAACAAAACTGAGGGCTGCCATGGCCCGAACGGGGGACGGGTCAAGCGACTTTGACCTGAACCCCGACACAGTGCTTCCTCAGGGGCGTAAACTGCGTCCCGCCGGGGTTTTGGTGCCGGTGTCGCTGGCGCATACCGAACCTCGGATTATCCTGACGAAACGCTCGTCGGCGCTGAAACATCACCCCGGTCAGATTGCTTTTCCCGGTGGCAAGCAGGACGAAGGCGACGCCGACGTCACCGCAACCGCCGTGCGTGAAGCACAGGAAGAGATCGGCCTGCCGCGCGCACTGCCGCGCATTCTGGGCCACTTGCCATCACATGAGACAGTCACGTCGTTCACCGTCACCCCGGTAATTGCGATCTTGGACGATTCCTTTGACGTGATCGCGGAGCCGGGTGAAGTAGACGAGGTGTTTTCCGTACCGTTCGATCACCTGATGCGGTTAGAGAATTACGCGGTGGAATCGCGTCGTTGGCAAGGTCAGCAGCGGTATTACTACACCGTGCCCTTTGGCCCTTATTACATCTGGGGCGCAACCGCGCGGATGCTGCGCGGGTTGGCTGCGCGGATGCAAGCATGACACGGATCGCTGAGGATTGGCTGACGTCGCGCGCGACGCAAAAAGTTTGCGCCGCGTTGACCGACGGCGGGGCGCAGGCGCTCTTTGTGGGCGGTTGCGTTCGTAACGCTCTGCTGGGGTCGCCGACTTCAGACATCGACATCTCGACCGATGCACACCCTGAACGGGTGATGAAATTGGCGCGCGCGGCGCGTATTAAGGCGGTGCCCACCGGCATCGAGCACGGAACCGTTACGCTGGTGCAGGATGGCGAGCCGTTCGAAATTACCACCTTTCGTCGAGACGTGAAAACCGATGGTCGCCGTGCTGTGGTGGCTTTTGCCGACACGATCGAAGAAGACGCAGCGCGCCGCGATTTCACCATGAACGCCATCTACGCGCGGCCTGACGGCACGGTGATTGATCCATTGAACGGGCTGCCGGATCTGACCGAGCGCAGGGTGCGATTCATCGGGACGGCAGAACATCGCATTCGCGAAGATTTCTTGCGTTCGCTGCGCTTTTTCCGATTCCACGCGTGGTATGGCGATCCGCAGGCAGGATTAGATGCAGATGCGCTCGCCGCGATTGCCGTCAATTTGGACGGACTGGAACGCCTGTCACGCGAACGGGTCGGGGCCGAATTTCTGAAACTCTTAGGCGCCGAGGACCCTGCGCCTTCGGTCGCTGCCATGCGAATGGCAGGGGTTCTGGGCGTGGTTTTGCCGGGTGCGGACGATCGGTCGCTGGCCCCAGTTGTTCACTTGGAGCATGAATTGACAGTGCCTTTGGATGCTCTGCTGCGGTTGGCATCCTTGGCTGACGCCGACGTGGCCGGAACTTTGCGATTGAGCAAAGTGCAGTTGAAGGCGATTACGGCGCTGCGCGAGGCTGCAACCGGAACCGCCAACGCGGCCGAGCTGGGTTATCGTTTGGGGCAGAAAACAGCCATCAAGGCGATGATCCTGAGATCTGCACTGCTGGAGGTGCCAATTGCTTCAGCCGTGCGCCGCGATGCGGAGAAGGGATCACAGGCCGTTTTCCCAGTGTCAGCCAAAGACCTGTTGCCTGACTTCAAAGGGCGGGAGCTGGGTGATAAATTGTCCCTGATCGAAAGCAAATGGATCGCATCTGGTTTTTCGCTGACACGAGAACAACTTTTGGCGACGTAGCGTCAATTTGATACTTTATTTTCCGGGGTGACAAGCGCAATCCTTTCCGTTTACGTTTGCCAAATCAACTAACGGAGGAATGCGAATGTATTACGGGATCTGGTTCAGCATCGGCTGAGGTCACGCCCCCGTTTGGGTGATGCCTTGGCACACCTAATTTCGCACGTCCAAAATTACGCTCATGTGGAGCATCCGTTATGTTTCGTTTTTTCGAAAACCTTGTTGACCCCTATACCGACTACGACGAAGTGGACACGCCGCCCACACGTCTGTGGCCGTTTTTGTTGGAATATTCTCAACCCTTCATGAAGGTCTTTTTCTGGACGGCCCTTCTGTCGATCATTGTCGCAGGCGTCGAAGTTGGGTTGATCTATTACATGGGTCGAGTCGTTGATCTGTTGAGTGGTGGGCCCGAGCAGGTGTGGCAGACGTACGGCACTGAACTGGTGTTGGTGGCCCTGTTTGTCCTGTTCCTGCGGCCCGCGTTGCATATTCTCGACGTCATGCTGTTGAACAACGCGATCCTGCCGAACTTTGGCACGTTGATCCGTTGGCGGTCGCATAAACACGTTTTGCGTCAGTCGGTTGGCTGGTTCGAAAATGACTTTGCCGGGCGCATTGCTAACCGGATCATGCAAACGCCACCAGCAGCGGGCGAAGTGATCTTTCAAGTCTTTGATGCGATTTCGTTTTCGCTGGCCTATCTGATCGGCGCGGCGGTGCTGCTGATGGTCGCTGATGTTCGGTTGTTGATCCCACTTCTCATCTGGTTCGCGCTTTATGCGGTGCTGGTGCGCTGGACCGTCAGACGCGTAGGGCCCGCTTCGCAGGCGGCGTCGGACGCGCGCTCGACCGTGACAGGCCGGGTGGTTGACAGTTATTCCAACATCCATTCGGTCAAGATGTTTGCCCACAACGATCACGAATTGGCATATGCCAAGGAAGCGATTGAAAACACACGTAAGACGTTCCAGGTCGAGATGCGGATTTTCACCATCATGGACACCGTGCTGGTGACACTGAACGGTTTGCTCATCGTGGGTGTTGTCGGCTGGGCGGTTGCTTTATGGATGCAAGGCCAGGCCTCGGTCGGAGTTGTGGCTGCGGCCACCGCGTTGACGTTGCGCCTGAACGCCATGACCGGCTGGATCATGTGGGCATTGACCACGTTCTTCCGTCAATTGGGCGTTGTGGCCGAAGGTATGGAAACCATCGCGCAGCCTATTGATCTGGTAGATGACAAAGGCGCCCAACCGCTGACTCTGACCCTAGGCGCCATTCAGTTGGACGGCCTGTCGCACCACTATGGGCGCGAGACCGGCGGGCTGGATGCTGTCGATTTGGCAATCGGTGCGGGCGAAAAGGTCGGTCTGATCGGTCGGTCAGGGGCGGGCAAGTCGACCTTGGTCAAGCTGCTCTTGCGGTTCTATGACGCCGATAGGGGGCGTATTCTGATCGATGGGCAGGATATCGTCACCGTGACCCAGGACAGCCTGCGTTCCAATATCGGCATGGTCCAGCAGGACAGCTCATTGCTGCATCGCTCGGTGCGGGATAACATTCTGTACGGCCGTCCCGACGCGACCGAGGCGCAAATCATCGCCGCCGCCAAACAGGCCGAAGCGCATGAGTTTATTCTGGATCTTGAGGATCCCCAAGGCCGCACCGGCTATGACGCTCATGTAGGCGAGCGGGGCGTGAAACTTTCGGGCGGTCAACGTCAGCGGATCACGCTGGCGCGGGTGGTTTTGAAGGACGCGCCGATCTTGCTGTTGGACGAGGCGACAAGCGCCTTGGATTCCGAAGTTGAGGCCGCGATTCAGGACACACTTTATGGCATGATGCAGGGCAAGACGGTGATCGCGATTGCGCACCGCCTGTCCACCATCGCGCAGATGGACCGTATTCTGGTCATGGATCAGGGCCGGATCGTTGAACAGGGCAGCCACGCCGAGCTATTGGCACAAAAGGGGCTGTACGCACAGTTCTGGGCGCGGCAATCTGGTGGCTTCATGAACCCGGAGGCTGCTGAATGAGGGTTGCCGACTTAATCAAGCCATTTCGTGACACGAACACACCGCCCCCTCAGACCTTGGGGGCGTTTGTGCGCTGGGCGCTGTCGGGGGCCTGGCCCATGCTGTTTCTCGCCGCCAGTTTCTCGGCGATGGGCGGCGCGCTAGAGGTAGCGACAGCCTGGATCCTGGGGCAGGTGATCGATCGGGCGACGGCCAGCGGGCCCGAAGGGTTCTTTGACGCCCGCAATCTGGGTCTGATCCTGGGCGGCATGATATTCTTTATGCTGCTCCGCCCGCTGGTGGCGGGACTTGCGTCGTTTGCGAACAATTATGTGGTTTTACCCAATATCCCGCCCCTGGTTCTGGCCAAATTGAACCGGTGGACGCTGGGGCAGTCGGTCACCTATTTCGACGATGATTTCGCTGGACGCATTGCGCAAAAGCAGATGCAAACGTCCAACTCGCTGGCCTCTGTCGTCACAGATGTGGTCAACGCAGTGGTCTTTGCGCTCTCGACGCTCGTGGGCACAATGGCCCTGCTTGGGGCAATCCATCCGCTGGTGGTGTTGCCCTTTTTGGTGTGGATGGTCGCCTATTTCGCCCTGATCCGGTGGTATCTGCCTCGCATCCGCAAACGCTCGGCGGCGCGGGCAGGGGCTCGGGCTATGGTGTCGGGGCAGGTGGTGGATGCAATTACCAACATAAAGACGGTCAAGTTATTCGCCCACGCCACGCAAGAGGATCAAGCCGCGCGCGAGGCTATGGTCGATCTGCGCGAACGCGCGTTGGAGTTCGGATGGCTTTCAGCCTCGTTCCGGTTTTTCTTGGTGGCTTTGGCGGGAATGTTGCCGGTGCTGTTGATGGGGTCGACCCTGCTGCT
Source organism: Tropicibacter sp. Alg240-R139 (assembly GCF_900537075.1). GTDB lineage: Bacteria > Pseudomonadota > Alphaproteobacteria > Rhodobacterales > Rhodobacteraceae > Falsiruegeria. Next base: position 183,750 of record NZ_UNRA01000005.1, on the reverse strand, counting down.
GTGGCAGAGTGGATCGGCGACCACCGGGGATGTGGCGGCGGCCGGCGCCATGGCGATCCGGATCGCTCAGATGACCGGATGGGTCAGTTTCACGCTGATGTCGATGTATGCAAGCATTGGCGAGATCGAAAACGGGATGAAAACACTGACCCAACGTGTCCGGGTCGAGGATGCGCCGGGCGCTACGGATCTGACCGTACCGGGCGGAGAGATTGCGTTTTCGGATGTGGGTTTTGCCTATGGTCGCGACGTGGGTGGGGTGCAAGGTATCGACCTGCATATCGCTGCAGGCGAAAAGCTGGGCATCGTTGGCGCGTCTGGTGCGGGAAAATCCACGCTCGTTTCGCTCTTGTTACGGCTTTATGACGGCGAGGCGGGGCAGATTACGATCGACGGGCAGGATGTGGCAAAGGTTACGCAGAACAGCCTGCGTCGTAACATCGGCATGGTCACGCAGGAAACGGCGATGTTCAACCGCTCGGCGCGCGAGAACATCTTTTATGGGCGGCCCGACGCATCCGAGGAAGAGCTGATCGACGCCGCCCAAAAGGCCGAAGCGCATGAGTTCATTTTAGGGCTGCAAGACGGCAGTGGGCGCAAGGGGTATGACGCCCATCTGGGCGAGCGGGGCGTCAAGCTGTCAGGTGGGCAACGGCAACGGATCGCCTTGGCGCGCGCCATCCTGAAAGACGCGCCCATTCTGGTGCTGGACGAGGCGACATCGGCGCTTGATTCCGAGGTTGAGGCCTCCATTCAAGCCGCATTGCACCGGGTGATGGAAGGCAAGACCGTGCTGGCCATTGCGCACCGTTTGTCGACGCTAAGCGAGATGGATCGGATTGTGGTCATGGACGAGGGTCGGCTCGTGGAAAGCGGCACGCATGAGGCGCTGTTGACCCACGGTGGCCTCTATGCGCAGTTCTGGCAGCGGCAGTCCGGTGGGTTTATTCAGACCGAGGCGGCGGAATAAGCCCTTTCTATAGAACCGATCCCCCGCTATCACGCGGCATGACCCAGCAATACACCATAGCCAGGCTTGGCCATCAGGGCGACGGGATCGCCGATGGCCCGATTTTTGCCCCCCGTACCCTTCCGGGTGAAGTTGTCACCGGCGATGTCGATGGGCAACAACTGACCGACATTCGGATCGACACGCCGTCGGATGACCGGGTGAAACCGTTGTGCCGCCATTACAAGGCATGTGGTGGCTGCCAGTTGCAGCACGCCTCAGATGCTTTTGTGGGAAATTGGAAGGTTGATGTGGTGCGTGCGGCGTTGTCTGCACAGGGACTGGACGCTGAAATGCGCCCGATCCACACCTCTCTGCCCAACTCACGCCGCCGGGCGACCATTGCGGTACGGCGCACCAAGAAAGGGACGCTGGCCGGGTTTCATGGGCGTGCATCCGGCGTGATCACTGAAATCCCCGACTGCCAATTGCTGGTCCCCGAGCTGCTGGCCGCGATCCCCGTGGCCGAGGCGCTGGCCGTGATCGGCGGCAGCCGCAAGGGTGTTTTGTCAGTGACGTTGACGCTGTCCGAGGTTGGGTTAGACGTGTCCGTTCAGGGTGGCAAGCCACTGGATGGCCCGCTTGAGGCGTCATTAGCTCAGGCTGCGGAACAACAAGGGTTGGCGCGGTTGGCTTGGGACGGCGAAGTGCTGGCAATGCGTAATCCGCCGTATCAACAATTTGGTGCTGCAAAAGTCGCACCCCCGCCTGGCGCCTTTCTACAGGCCACCAAAGACGGCGAAGCCGCACTCTTAACTGCTGTGCAAGAAGTCGTCGCAGGTTCCAAGAAAATCGTGGATTTGTTTGCCGGTTGCGGCACCTTTAGCATGCCACTTGCCGCAGATGCCGAAGTGCACGCGGTCGAGGGCGATAAGGCGATGACCCACGCGTTGGATCAAGGGTGGCGCATGGCGCAGGGTTTGAAGCGGGTCACGACCGAGGCGCGAGATCTATTCCGCCGCCCGCTGATGCCGGACGAACTGCGCAAGATCGATGCGGTCGTTCTGGACCCTCCGCGCGCTGGGGCCGAGGCTCAAGTCACCGAACTGGCTGAGGCGCAAGTGCCGGTGATCGCCTATGTGTCGTGCAATCCGGTGACATTTGCGCGGGACGCCAAGGTGCTTGTGTCTGCGGGATACCGTCTGAACTGGGTGCAGGTAGTGGATCAGTTCCGCTGGTCTTCGCACACGGAACTTGCAGCCTCGTTCACCTTATCCCATATCAGCGGCTAAAGTTCACGGAGACCGGCAGCAATGAGTTTCAGGCAGCGTTTGGGCAGCTTTATCGACCACCCGTCCTTTGGGCAGTTCATCACCGGTGTGATCGTGATCAACGCAGTGCTGTTGGGTCTGGAGACATCGCCTGGGATCATGGCCGATTTTGGCGGGGTGATCAAAACACTGGATACCGCCTGCCTCTGCATCTTTATTGTCGAGATCGCGCTGAAGCTGGTGGCGCAGGGACGGCGTTTCTTTACCAATGGCTGGAACCTGTTTGATTTCATCATTGTCGGTATTGCCCTGGTGCCCGGTGGTCAGGGCCTGTCGGTTTTGCGCGCACTGCGAATCTTGCGGGTGCTGCGCGTCATCTCGGTAGCGCCGCGTTTGCGCCGCGTGGTCGAGGGGTTCATCACCGCTCTGCCCGGCATGGCGAGTGTGTTTTTGCTGATGGCAATCATCTTTTACATCGGGGCGGTGATCGCGACGAAACTCTTCTCGCAATCCTTCCCTGCGTGGTTCGGTGATCTGGGTTTGTCGGCCTACACACTGTTCCAGATCATGACACTGGAAAGCTGGTCTATGGGGATCGTCCGTCCCGTGATGGAAGTTTATCCCTACGCTTGGGCATTTTTTGTGCCCTTCATCATGATCACCACGTTTGCAGTGGTGAACCTGCTGGTTGGTCTCATTGTAAATTCGATGCAGGATGCGCATCAGGAAGAGGATCACGAGCGCACCGATGCCTATCGGGATGAGGTAATTTCGCGGTTGGAAGCCATTGAACAACGATTGGCGGAACGCTCTGAGACAAAAATGTGATTTTGCACGGCGGCAATTTTGTCGTATTTGAGCCATGAGACAAGTGAGGCAGTGTTAGCAGATGAAACGTCGAGTTTTCGGACTGGGTGCAGTGGCAGCGGTTGGATTGACCGCGTGTGGAAGTCGTCGGGACAATAGGTTCCGGTCATATTACGGCCCCAAGGTCACGTCGATCGTGGTCAATAAAGGCGCGCGCCGCATGTATCTGTTGCACCATCAGGATGTCTTAAAGGAATACAAGGTCGATCTGGGCTTTGCGCCGGCGGGCGACAAAAAGGTCGAAGGGGACGGCAAAACCCCCGAAGGCACTTATTTGATCGACCGGCGCAACCCAAACAGCAGTTATCATCTGTCGATTGGGATCTCTTACCCTAATTCGCGCGATATCGCCGAAGCCAAGGCGCTTGGCCGCAGGCCGGGCGGCGAGATATTTATTCACGGGCAGCCGAACTTGCTGAAAGAGCTGAAGCGGGCGCGGCGGACCAAGGACTGGACCGCGGGCTGCATCGCCGTGAAAAACGACGAGATCGAAGAGATCTATGCAATGGTGCGCGACGGAACAGCCATTTCACTGCGTGCCTGATGCCTAGATTTTTCGCCAAGGTCCAAAGCTGAACATCACATAGTCGCGCTGATAGATATTGGTGGCTTCTTTCTCCAGATCGGCATCATAGATGTCATCCAGAGAATAGGGCGTATCCGGTTGCGCGGTTGCTGGGGCTTCGACTTCTTGGTGGCCATAACGTGCAGCCAGGGTCGGCAGTAGTTCGGCGATTTCATCCTCGCGGAACACGTGATCGGGGACGGCAAAGTCTGACATCGACGACAGTGCTTGTGACTGAGAGCACCAACCGCCGTCGACCCGGATCGCGGTCTGTCCTGCTAGGTTCATGCGGACAAACCCCATGAACGCTTCAAACGCTGCGCGATGATCTGACCGCGAATAGCGCGCGTCTGGAGCATCCTGAGGGATCGGTAGTTTGTATTGGCGGCGCAGGGTCTCGCGGATTTTCTTGTAGCTTCCCGGCCCTGTGCTTAGGATCTTGCGGCAAAATACCTGATGCAATCGCGCAAGCGGGTGGCGCAACACTGTGAACCGACGATGCCCGTGGTTGTTGCGCATCCATTGGCGCATCTGTTTCTGGTTCATGCCGGTGTTGAGCGAGCTTACCGGTACGCCGTCCAGACCAGCCATCCACGACATCACCTCATCTTCGGGGCCACCACGGATCGGCAGGTAAAGCATCGGGGTGACCACACCGGCAACATAGCTGGGCACGGCAGGGCCACGGCGGGGTTCAAAGTTTGGCGTTCGGGTTAGATTGAAGCGATCCAGGCCCCCCAAGGCGTCGGTCATTTCATCAACGTTGGTCACCTTAGAGGTCACCGGACTGGGGTTTTGCCGTTTCAGGCTTTTATCCAATCCATCAAGCCGCCCATTGACGCCCAACCAAGCGGCCAGGCCGTTCATCACGTCCACGCTTTGCAGATCGTCATAGTCGACATAAAATGGGGTTTGCCCTTGCGTCTGCAAACTGTTGAGCAGGAATACCTGAAAGTCCTGCAATGCTTCGACATGGCGCGAGAACTCCTCGGGATCAAACTGAACCTGGGCTTCTCGTCGCTTTTTGACGTTGGTCAGTTTCCATTGACCTGTTTCCTGTGCGATCTTCCAAGATACGTAGCTGTCCAGCGGGTTGCGCGTCAGGATGATCTTGGCGCAGCGGGGGTCAGTTAGGGCAGTATCAAGCACACGTTGATCGTGGTCATGAAAGAAGCGGAATCCACCCAACACGTCCGGCGTTTCACGGATCGCACTGATCAAACAATTGGGATCCCCGTCGCGCATCGCCTGCGAGATATCAAGGATTTCAGCCTTGTTCGGATAGCCGATGAAATGGGGATTGAACGCCTCGCCAAAGCAGGTGACATCCGACAGCGCGTTCAAGTTGGTTTCCAAAAAGTTGGAGCCTGTCCGCATCTCGGCAAAGACGATGAAATAGTCGAACTTGGATGTCATACCGCGTTATCGCACCAAATAGGGTTTGCGGTTTGGTTTGCTCATGTTGGCTGGTCCTTGCTCGACGGGGAAGTCGCCCATCAGATATGGGTGCATCCCCTGGTTTTTCAGATTCTGTAGGAACTGGCCAAATCCGGTCAGATCCACCATTTTGGGCGCTTCGCTCAGGCGCCGGGGGTTTGATGGGCCGATCTCGTCAAGGATGGTTTGGATTGGTTCCATCGGGGCCTCGACGAACTCGGCCATGCTCCAGATCCGGACCCGCGCCTTGGTCCAGACCGAACGCAGGATTTCCAAGTGATCGCTTTCGACCTTTTGCAGCAGGGCGGCCTCTTTCCGGAGGTCCGCGAAGTTGCAGTTCGATTTGAACAGTGGCACTGCCCAGGACCCGGTGATGACAGAGATTTGCGCGTTTGGATCGCGGGCCACCATCCAGTTGATTTTCTGATTGTCGCCTGGGCCGAACTGAAAACATTGCCGTTCGCCCCTGGTGTTCCAGATCAGACTGGTCAGAAAGCGGTTCGGGTCATAGTCGCGCAATACGGCATTGTCGGCGAGGGCGCCGTTGATCAAGCTTTGCCCGCCTGCAAATTCTGCCCGTTCTGGTCCAAAAAGATGGCCATGCACGCGGGCACCGGTGGCTTTGGTCAGCCAGGGTTCGAAATTTTCGAACAGCTCGGTAAAGCCCTGAAACATCGAGTAGGGATTGGATGTCAGCCCGTTTTCGTTGCCGTGTCGCGGAAAGCGGCTTTGCATGTATAAACCGTCGCGGCCTCGTGTCCGACGTTCAACTGCCTTGGCAAAGATGCGGTCGATCTTGCCGGGGTTGGGTTCGGTTTTCTTCATCGCACCGGCCTGATCGGTCAGGAACGCTTGATACAACCTTTCGGCCCGTGGCCAAATCTTGCGGGCAACAAAACAATCCGATCGACGCAGCAACTGCAGATGGTCATCGTAGAAAATGTGCGGTTTGCCCTGAAAGTCGAACTTCGACAGAGTCAGAGAGCGGCTTTCGATGTTGCTGGAATAAAGCCGCGAGAGTGTTTGGTAATAGCTTTCGTCTGGAATCCAGACGCGCCGGAAAAAGCGGTCATAGACGTCGCGCTCGGGGTCTTCCAGAATGGCGGATAGCGTTTGTCGGGTCAGGCACCACCACTGGCTGCCCATATGGGGCACCAAACCGGACGGGACTTTGCGTTTGAATCTAAGGAGCCGCTGAATGGCCACGTAGCGATCAAACAGAATTCGGTGCTTTTTCCACGAAAACGGGAACCGCAGGGTAAAGCGTTCGTGGTCCAACCCGCCAACGGTCCAGGGGACATCGGCAGTGGTGGCGCTTTCAATGAAATCCGTTCTGGGACGCGCGGACAGATAATCGATCAGCTCCTGAACCGGACGCAGGGGCAGGCAAGAACCTGAGGCCAAATAAACGTGGCGCACATCCGGAAACGCGCTGAGCATCAATTCGGACGCTGCTTGAGACGCGGCAACTATGCCCCAAGTACCCCATTCACATCTGTGGCGCTGGGAAAACAGGATCAGCGGGTTGTCAGTACAGGCGGCAACGAAATTTTTGTAAGTTTTACGCGAGACGTTTTTGTCTACATGCAGCACCACTGGACAGCCTGAGGCGGTCCAGTGCCGTGCGACTTCTTCGGCTCGGTCCAGTGCCGTGTGAACCAGCATGACAACTCCGACCGTCATGCCCAGTTCCCCTTGGACATCAGGCCCAGAATCTCAAGCTGTCGCCAGTTGATGTATTTCTCGGACCACTTGCACCACAGCTCGGGCTGTGCGCTCAACTTGTCGGCATAGGCTTTGTATTCGGCCGAGCCCGCGAAGTGCTGACGCCGCTGCAGTTCTTCTTCTGCCTTGGCAGTAAAGGTGTCCAGGAATTTGGTGTGCATAAGGGCGCCACTGGCCTTTTCGCCGCCCCACTCGTCATAGACCTGATTCAATCCGCGCGGAAGCAAGGTGTGAGTTGAGCTGACATAGGCGTAACGGCGATTCCATTTGACCAGTGGAGTCTTGTTCAGAGCAGGCGATTTTTTGGGAACGTCCGCAAAGAACATCCGTGCCCGCGGCCCCCCTTGAATCCACAAGTTGCCGTACAGCGGGTTCTTTTTGATCGTGTAGTTGCCACTGTCGAACCAATTGGCAATCTCCAGCGGGTTCTGCCCTTCTTGATATGGGATGTCCGTCAATCTGCCCTTTGGGTAAACGTCGATCAGCATGGCGCTGAAGCTGCGGATCAACGAATTGTCCAGCCAGTCGGTCAGGGCCTGAATAGGACGAGTGTCACAGAACGGGTAGACAAAGAATTCGTCCGGGTCGACGGTCAGCGTCCAGTGGTTGTGTGCATAGGTCCGCGCCAGCCAATTCATCCAGTCGACACCAAAGGTCGCGCGCCTGTAGCTGGATTGGGTGTGCCAGACCGAAATGTCGTGTTGCCCCTTGAGGTAATTGAGCGCCCCATCGGTGCTGTCATTGTCCACAAACAGGAAATGATTAACACCCAATTCGCGGTAGTACCGCAGAAAATAGGGCAGGCGAACTTTTTCGTTTCGAAAGGTGCTGATCAGCAAAACGTCATTGGGACGAATAGCTGCGGTGTTATCCTGAACGGCCTTGAGCTCGCTTGATTTCCGCAGGCACCGCAAAAGACGGCGCCGACGCCGCACTCGCATTCGATAAGAATCCCACAGGCTCACGTGTCAACCAACCTTTAAAAATGACGCGAGCATGACCCGGATACAGCGAAACCAAAGCACTGATAAGACCGAGCCAACTATAGTCATATGTCATCAATCCCTTCTATGAATCAATGGATTTAGAAACAGTTACAGGGGAAAAGCAATCTTTGTCGCTCAGATGCGACGGTGTGACTCTGAGATGTGGATCTCACCAACCGCCCGAACTCATCAACCCAAGTTCTTCAAGTTGCTGCCAGTTCCGGAACCGGGTCGAGGAATCGGTCCAAATCTCAGGCTCTGCCGTGATGCTGTCATAGTAGCCATCGAACTCTTGCGGTGAGTGAAAGTGTTGTGCGCGCTCTTTTTCGATCGCTGATTTGGAAACAATCTCTGGCAGGAATTTGGTGTGCAACAGCACACCAGATGCGTGGGTGTCGCCTGGCCCGTCATAAGCTCGGTTCAGGTGCGGCGGCAGGATAGAGTGGCAGGAATTCACGTAGGCATAGCTGCGATGCCATTTTACCAACGGGATCTTGTTCAAGGTGGGAGAGCGTCGCGGCTCTATTGCAAAGAACACACGCTCGCGCATGCCGCCTTGGGTCCACAGGTTGCCCAGTGGCATCTGGCGCTGCGACCGATAGGGGCCAGCATCGAACCAGTCGATCGTCTGTGTCGGGTCTGCGCCGGGCGTGTAACTTTGCTCGTTCAAAGCGCCCTTGGGGTAAAGGTCCAGCATCAAGGCACCAAACACTGTGGTGCCTCGGGCCTCTAACCAGGCGGTCAGTTCGGGCAGGGGGCGTGTATCGTGATGGGCATAAACCAGCAACTCGTCCGCATCGACCATTAGGGTCCAGTGGTTATGAGCATACTTGCGCTGTAACCATGTCATCCAGTTCAGGCCGAACCGTGCAGAGCGATAGCTGTCGCTGGTTTGCCAAAGCGAAACGTCTGGCTGTTTCGCCAGCATGACGTCAGTCCCATCGGTGCTGTCGTTGTCGATCACAAGGAAATGCCCAACGCCTAGACCTCGGTAGTACTGCAGGAAATAGGGCAGGCGGCTCATTTCGTTTCGGACCGTCATCACGATCAGAATATCGCGCGGCTTGATCTGGTTGGTGCGATCCGCCACAGAGCTCAGCCCATGTCGGCTGCGAAACGACCTCCACAACAAGCGACGCCGTTTCCACCGCAGACGATAGGCCTGGGCCAATGTCAGTTCACGCGTGTTTGCGGTGGAAGTGCGTGTCATCGGTGCCTTTAGTCCAGACCCATGGCGGCCATCATCTCTTCGAGCTTTGGCACGTCCGATGGGTTGTTTAGCTCCCAGAATTGACGCCCGCGGGCCTCGACTTCGACGCACAGAACCTTGTGGTTGTTTTCCATGAACCGCAGCTGCTCAAGGCCCTCAAGCGTTTCGAGCGGACCGGTCGTCCATGTGGGGTAAGCTGACAGCGCGTCTGCGCGATAAGCGTAGACGCCGACATGGTGGAACACGGGGGTCGGATCGGTCGAATCATAAGTTTGCGAGGTGAACGGCACCACTTCTTTTGAGAAGTACATGGCACTGTTGTCACGGGCAAAAACGGCTGTGGTCCCGCCCACGCGGCCATGCTTGCGGTCGTTCAGCAGGCTGTTCAGTGCGTCACCGTCGCATCGCAGAACCGGAGTGGCGATGCCGGCATTGGGCGCATTGCGCAGGCCTGTAACCAGATCCTCGATAAACCAGTGCGGGGTCAGGGGCGCATCACCCTGCAGATTGACCACGATATCAAACCCACCCCCCAGAACTTGATGCGCCTCGGCGCAGCGTTCGGTTCCGTTGGCACAGTTTTCCGAAGTCATCACCACTTCGGCCCCGAACCCTTCGGCGGCTTTTTGAATGCGGTCGTCGTCAGTTGCGACCACCACACGGTCGACGCCCTCTACTGCCATTGCTGCGCGCCAGGATCGTTCGATCAGGGATTGGCTGTTGCCGGATGCCCCTGTCAGCGGAACCAACGGTTTGCCGGGATAGCGGGTTGAGGCATATCGGGCCGGGATGGCAATTAGGACAGACATCAGGCCTCCTTCAACTCGACGTTAGGGGCAAAGGCGATGAAGAACGGATTGGCATAACCGTCCTTGCCGTATTGCAGTGGGGTGTGATCATCGAAACGGACGACCTTGCCGCCTGCGCCGGCCAAAACTGCGTGGCCAGCGGCGGTGTCCCATTCCATCGTTCGGCCCACACGAGGGTAGATGTCAGCTTCGCCCGTGGCGACAAGACAAAATTTCAGCGAAGAGCCCGCGCTTTTGCTGTCTTTGACGTTGTATTTTTTGATATAGTCGTCCGTCGCCTGATCGCGGTGTGACTTTGAGGCGACGACCAGCAGCGCATCATTGTCGGCGTTTGAAACTGCAATGGGTTGAACCGCACCTATGGTGTTCTTGTCCAGCGCGCCGGTTTCTTCGACCGATTGACCATCTGCCTGCGTGTAAAACATACGCCCCTTAGCCGGAGCGTAGACTACGCCCCGCGTCGGGGTGCCGTTTTCGACCAGTGCAATGTTGACAGTGAAGTCGCCACGACGGTGAATGAACTCCTTGGTGCCATCCAACGGATCAACGATCAAAAAGGTGTCCCCTTTGGTCGAATGTGACTCGGCCTGTTCTTCGGTTACCAGCAACACATCGGGAAAGGCCGCACGTAGCCCCGCCGAAATTAGGGCGTCAGCTGCCTCATCCGCTTCGGTCACCGGACTGTCATCGGATTTGACCTTCACGTCGAAATCATCTGAATTATATATCTCCATGATCTTGTCGCCCGCCTCGAGCGCCAGCGTGCGGATCACGGGAATAAGGTCATCATAGGTCACAAAAATGCTCCGATTTTGTGTTTTGTTGCTTATTGGGCCTGCTGTTCTTATGCTTTGCAGGCAACGGAACAGCAAGAATTCCGTGCCAAAATGTTGAGCAGTGTTATGGGAAACCGTTTTAGTGTTTGGATATCGACAGCATAGATCCCTGCTTAGTGGTGCGTTCACCATGGCAGAGATCATTTTTCACGCGGTGGTTCGATCTATTCGATCCGGCCACAATAACGCGTTCATTGCGCTGGGCAAAAACATGATGCAGGTCGTCGTGTTCGTTTTGATCTTTTATCTGATGTTCACAATGCTTGGACTACGCGGCGGTGCGATCCGAGGCGACTTCCTGTTGTACATCATGTCGGGCGTCTTTTTGTTCATGGTGCATATCAAGGCCGTTGGGGCCGTTATGGGTGCCGAAGGACCGAACAGTGCCATGATGAAGCACGCGCCGATGAATACGATCATCGCGCTTTTGGCGGCGGCCATCGGGTCGCTTTATACGCAAATGCTGACCTTGTTCATTATTCTGTTTGGGTATCACGTCGCAGTTACGCCGATTTTTATCGATGATCCGGGCGGAGCCTTTGGAATGCTACTGCTGTCGTGGTTCACTGGCTGTTCTGTTGGTCTTGTGTTTTTCGCCATGAAGCCATGGCTCCCAACTGTTGTGGGCATTATGAGCACGATCTATCAGCGCGCAAACATGATCGCTTCTGGCAAGATGTTTGTGGCCAATACGCTTCCGCCGTTCATGCTGATGATGTTTGACTGGAATCCTCTGTTTCATTGCATCGACCAATGCCGCGGTTTTGTGTTTCGGAACTACAACCCTCGCAACACTGACTGGCATTATGCTTTTTGGGTTGGCGTTGCGCTGATCATGATTGGTCTGATGCTCGAGTTTTATACCCGACGCCAAGTGTCGAGCAGCTGGTACGCGCGCCGATGATTCGGGTTTGGGTCATCCTCTTGATCCTGTGGCCCGGCGTTATTTGGGCGTTCACCTTGCCAGAATTACATGATGTGACCGGTGTTGCCCCCAACGACGTGTTGAATGTTCGCGCCGCGCCCAATGCCTTGTCCGAGAAGGTATCGGAACTGGCGCATGATGTTGCCAATGTCGAAGTTGTCGACCGCTCGCCCGATGGTAAATGGGGGCTTGTGAACAGTGGTGAGGCTTCGGGGTGGGTGTCTTTGCGCTATCTTGCACCTCACGCCGAGAACCCGGATTTCTCAATCGGGCGCAAGCTCACGTGTTCCGGGACAGAACCCTTATGGTCGCTTGAAATCGAGCAGGGTAAGCAGGCCAGGTTCGATGGTCTGGGTTTGCAGGCCGTGAGCATGACGGCGGATGTGATGCAGCAAGCGCGTGGTCGCATTGATCGGTTTTCACTGACCGTTGGACTGTCCGGCGTGGCGATGGTGCGGGCGCAGCAGTGCTCGGACGGGATGTCTGAACGGGCCTATGGATTGGACGTCGATTATTTGCATCATGACGGCGTGCTTTATTCGGGCTGCTGCTCTGTCATCGCCCACTAATTCACGACCCGCAGAGTCAGATTTATGCGCCCGCCCTTGGGTAGCAGGCGGGACGATTTGAACCGGATACGGTCGATCCCGTGATAGCTGAGTCGCGCCTCGCCCCCCATTATCACCACATCACCGGAGCTGAGCCACAAAGATTCGGTTTTGCCGCCGCGTGTCGGGCTTCCCATTCGAAACAAGGCATCGTCACCCAAGGACACCGACACCACCGGCCACGAGAAATCAGCTTCGTCCTTGTCCTGATGCAGTCCCATCTTGGTGTCTTCACCATAATAATTGATCAGGCAGCTGTCGGGCAGACGCGTCAACCCGGTGGTGTCGCGCCAGATCGACAGAACCGAATCCGGGATCGCGGGCCACGGGCGCCTCATAGGATGCTGTGTTTCATAGCGATAGCCAGAAGAATCCGAAATCCAGCCGCACGACCCCGCCGACGTCATGCGCACCGACATTTTCTTGCCTGACGACGTTGTGGGATTAAACAATGGCACGGCTTTCAGGATCGGGCGTAAATCGTCGATTAAGGTGGTTTGTGCCTTGGAATCCAAATGTGATTTCCAGACCTCGAACCCCCGTATCAAAAGCCGCTGCACCCGCTGTTCCCCATTCGTTAGCAAAACCTTGTCAAAAAAGGTTCAAGAATCCAGAAAACCCGCGTTTCACAGTGCTTGCAGGCCCGTTCACGCGACCTTATATACGCCGGGACGCGCGATGGTGTAGTGCCATTCGCGCAAACGGATCGAGGCCGGGATGCCGTAACGGGTTCAAGCCTCGGGTAATCGCCTGGAAGAGAAAAGGGATCGAATATGAGTAAAGTTATTGGGATCGACCTGGGTACCACAAACAGCTGCGTCGCCATCATGGATGGATCGCAACCTCGGGTTATCGAAAACGCAGAAGGGGCGCGGACCACGCCCTCGATCGTCGCCTTCACGGATGAAGAGCGTCTGGTCGGTCAGCCGGCGAAACGCCAGGCGGTCACCAACCCTGACAATACCGTCTTTGGTGTCAAACGCCTGATCGGCCGTCGGTTCGACGACGAGCATCTGGCCAAAGACAAGAAGAACCTGCCGTTCAACGTGATCAATGGCGGCAATGGTGATGCATGGGTTGAAGCAAAAGGCGAAAAGTATTCGCCGTCGCAAATCTCGGCCTTCACGCTGGGCAAGATGAAAGAAACCGCCGAGAGCTATCTAGGCGAAGAGGTCACACAGGCCGTCATCACCGTTCCCGCGTATTTCAACGACGCTCAGCGTCAGGCCACCAAAGACGCAGGCAAGATTGCCGGTCTCGAAGTGCTGCGCATTATCAACGAACCGACTGCCGCTGCTCTGGCCTATGGTCTGGACAAAGAAGAAACCCAAACCATCGCGGTCTATGACCTTGGTGGCGGTACCTTCGATGTGACCATCCTGGAAATTGACGACGGTCTGTTCGAGGTCAAATCGACCAATGGTGACACCTTTCTGGGTGGTGAAGACTTTGACATGCGCATCGTCAACTACCTGGCCGACCAGTTCAAAAAAGAGCACAATGTCGACCTGACCAAGGACAAGATGGCCCTGCAGCGTCTGAAAGAAGCTGCTGAAAAAGCCAAGATCGAACTGTCCTCGGCCAACCAGACCGACATCAACCAGCCGTTTATTTCGATGGACCCGTCCACCGGTACGCCGCTGCACATGGTTATCAAACTGACCCGTGCCAAGCTGGAACAGCTGGTCGGTGACCTGATCAAGGCGTCGATCAAGCCCTGCCAGGCCGCTCTGAAGGACGCGGGTCTGTCGGCTGGAGACATTGACGAGGTTGTTCTGGTCGGTGGTATGACCCGGATGCCGAAAGTCATCGAAGAGGTCACCAAGTTCTTTGGCAAAGAGCCGCACAAGGGTGTGAACCCGGACGAAGTTGTTGCCATGGGCGCTGCCATTCAGGCCGGTGTTCTTCAGGGCGACGTCAAAGACGTGGTTCTGCTGGACGTGACGCCGCTGTCGTTGGGCATTGAAACCCTGGGTGGCGTGTTCACCCGTCTGATCGACCGCAATACCACCATCCCGACGAAGAAGAGCCAGATCTTCTCGACAGCCGAAGACAACCAGAACGCCGTGACCATCCGCGTGTTCCAGGGCGAGCGCGAAATGGCGGCCGACAACAAGATCCTGGGTCAGTTCAACCTGGAAAACATCCCGCCCGCACCGCGCGGCATGCCCCAGATCGAAGTGACCTTTGACATCGACGCCAACGGCATCGTGTCGGTTGGTGCGTCCGACAAGGGCACTGGCAAAGAGCAGAAGATCACCATCCAAGCCTCGGGTGGTCTGTCGGATGACGACATCGAAAAAATGGTCAAGGACGCAGAAGAGAACGCCGAGGCGGACAAAGAACGCCGCGAGCTGATCGAGGCGAAAAACCAGGCCGAGAGCCTCATCCATTCGACCGAGAAGTCGATGGAAGAGCACGCGGACAAGGTTGATCCGACCACCATCGAAGCCATCGAACTGGCAATTGTCGCGCTCAAGGACGAGATTGAAACGGACAATGCCGAAAAGATCAAATCGGGCATCCAGAACGTGACCGAAGCGGCCATGAAGCTGGGCGAAGCGATCTATAAGGCAAGCCAGGCCGAAGCTGACGAAGAACCGGCAGCTGCTGACGCAGGTCCTGTCGATGATGATATCGTCGATGCCGAGTTCGAAGATTTGGACGATGACAAGCGCCAGTAACGCGTAACCGGGCAAAAGAGGGCCGGTCCGGTCGACGGACCGGCCCTCTTTCGTTGAGGCAGAAGGAATAACGGATGTCAAAGCGTGACTATTATGACGTGCTCGGCGTGGCCAAGGGCGCTTCGGCGGACGAGATCAAAAAGGGCTTTCGCACGAAGGCCAAAGCACTGCATCCCGACCGCAACAAAGACAACCCGGACGCCGAATCACAATTCAAAGAGGCTAATGAGGCCTACGAGGTTCTGAAGGACGCCGAGAAAAAGGCAGCCTATGACCGCTTTGGTCATGCCGCGTTCGAAAATGGCATGGGTGGCGGCGGTGGACGTCCCGGTGGACCTGGATTTGGCTCGGGCGACTTCTCGTCGGCGTTTTCGGATGTGTTCGATGATCTCTTTGGTGACTTTATGGGTGGCCAACGCGGTGGCGGCGGACGTCGTGCCGCGCGTGGATCGGACTTGCGCTATAATCTGCGGGTGTCGCTGGATGACGCGTTTGCCGGAATGCAAAAGACGATCAACGTGCCGACTGCGGTTAGCTGTTCGTCGTGCGATGGCAGTGGTGCCGAAGGCGGCGTTGAACCCACCACCTGTCCGACGTGTTCGGGTATGGGCAAGGTGCGTGCTCAGCAAGGCTTTTTTACAGTTGAGCGGACCTGTCCGACCTGTTCGGGTCTGGGTCAGATCATCAAGAACCCCTGTAACTCATGTCAGGGTGCCGGCCGTGTTGAAAAGGATCGTGCGCTCAGCGTGAACATTCCTGCCGGTGTCGAAACCGGTACCCGTATTCGTCTGGCAGGTGAGGGTGAGGCCGGGATGCGCGGCGGTCCTCCGGGTGATCTGTATATCTTTGTCGAAGTGGCACAGCACGAACTGTTCGAACGTGATGGCGTGAATCTGTATTGCCGTGTGCCGGTTTCGATGGCGAATGCCGCGCTTGGCGGCGCGATCGAAGTACCGACAATCGACGGTGGTCGCGGTCGCGTGCAGATTCCGGCGGGCAGCCAATCGGGTCGTCAAATGCGCCTGCGGGGCAAAGGTATGCCTGCGCTGCGCGGCGGTGGCGCCGGTGATATGTTCATCGAGCTGGCTGTTGAAACGCCAGTCAACCTGACCAGTCGCCAAAAGGAAATTCTGCGGGAATTCGACGAGTTGGCTGATAACAACAACCCCGAATCCAAAAGTTTCTTTTCTTCGGTCAAATCCTTTTGGGATGGCATGAAGGGCTGACACCAAAGACATACAATTCTAAAGGCCGCCTCATCAACCGGGCGGCCTTTTCGCATCTGGAACGGTTAATAAGTCCAGATTGACCATATGAAACAAGACTTTTGGTTATTGATAATCGGCGTAAACCCTGAGATGTTCGCGCCAACCGTTGGGGTGCCGTTTTCCGGCTGAGAGGTGTCTGACATCAACCCATCGAACCTGATCCGGGCAATTCCGGCGTAGGAAACGGTCTTAGTCACAGGCTCACTCTCTATGCCCCGTTGCCTTCCAAGATGATGGAGCAACCGATGGCACCAATTGCGCTTACAATCGCCGGATCCGACAGCGGCGGCGGCGCGGGCATTCAGGCCGACCTCAAGGCGATGTCGGCCCTGGGTGTTTACAGCGCGAGCGTGATCACCGCCGTGACGGCCCAGAACACACAGGCCGTGACTGCAGTGCATGGTATTCCGCTGGATGTAATTGCGGCGCAGATTGATGCGGTGCTAAGCGATCTGAACGTCAGCGCGATCAAGATCGGCATGCTCGCCACGCCCGAAATTATCCAAACAGTTGCCGATGGAATCGCGGAGTTCGGTGGCCCCGTGGTGCTTGACCCGGTGATGATTGCCAAATCCGGTGACGCCCTGCTGGCGCGTGAGGCGGTGCAGACCCTGCGCGAGGTGCTGTTGCCGCGCGCCACCGTTCTAACCCCGAACTTGCCCGAGGCGGCTTGTCTGCTGGACCGTATGGTTGCCGAAACGACCGATGAGATGGCCGAGCACGGGGTGGCTCTGTGTGCTTTGGGTGCCCAAGCGGTGCTTATGAAGGGCGGCCATGCCGAAGGCGACATTTGCCACGACCTGTTACTGTCTGATCAGCGAGTGTTGGGCGATTACACCTCGCCACGCCGGGACACCAAGAACACGCATGGGACAGGATGCACATTGTCGTCGTCGATTGCCGCTGGCCTGGCCAAAGGGCTGGATTTGCCGTCGGCTGTTGCCCGAGCACATACCTATCTTCAGGGCGCGATTGCCCAAGCGGATACGTTGGGCGTGGGCCACGGGCACGGGCCGGTGCATCATTTCCACAAAGTATGGGCATGAGCGATTTTTCTGTCATAGGAGCTGGCGTTGCCGGTCTGGCGGTCGCAACCGAGCTGGTCGCGCGCGGGGCTTCGGTCGATGTCTACGATCCTGCAGGACCCCCCGGTCCGCATGGCTGCTCGTGGTGGGCAGGGGGGATGCTTGCACCTTGGTGCGAGTATGAAAATGCCGAAGAACCGGTACTGCGCTTGGGGCAAGAGGCGATTGGTTGGTGGGCGGACAGGACGGATGTGACCTATGCCGGAACGTTGGTGGTCGCCAGTGCTCGTGACCTTCCGGATCTTCGCCGATTTTCGCGGCGGACCGAGGGATTTTTGGACGTCGGACGGGGAAAAATCGCTGAATTAGAGCCTGATCTGGGCCTATTCGGCAAGGGGTTGTACTTTGACAAAGAGGCCCATCTTGACCCGCGTAAGGCTCTGGCTGACTTGCACGCCGGGTTGGAGGGAAATGGCGTGACCTTCCACCAGTCCGCTGCGCCAGACAGCTTGAAAAACACGGTCGATTGTCGGGGCTTGGGGGCACGTGACAGGCTGACCGACCTGCGCGGCGTGAAGGGCGAGATGGTGGTGATCCGCGCCCCAGATGTGGCTCTAACACGGCCTGTTCGGCTGTTGCACCCGCGTTTGCCACTCTACATCGTGCCGCGTGGTGATGGCGTTTACATGTTGGGCGCAACAATGATTGAAAGCGAAGACAGCAATCGCATCACGGCACGTTCGATGCTGGAACTGTTGAGCGCTGCTTATGCCTTGAACCCGGCTTTTGGTGAGGCGGAAGTGCTGGAAATCGGCGTCGATTTGCGACCCGCGTTCCGCGATAATCTGCCACGCATTCGCCGGTTTGGCGGGCGCGTTTATGCCAATGGTCTTTACCGGCACGGGTATCTATTGGCGCCCGCCCTGGCGCGCGGTGTTGCGGACCTGCTGCTGGACAACAAACACTCGGAGATGGTCGATGAAGATCGTGCTTAACGGCGAACCCTGCGAGGTGGCCGCCGAAACATTGGCCGCTTTGCTAGATGAATGCGGTTTCTCGGGTCGGGTTGCGACCGCGGTGAACGAGGGTTTTGTGCCCTCGTCCCTGCGCGTCGGTCATCGGTTGAATGATGGCGACCGGGTCGAAGTGCTCGCCCCGATGCAGGGGGGCTGAGTTATGCGAACATTCTACGGTACAAAGCTACTCAGCCCATTGATGCTGGGCACGGCGCAATACCCAAGCCCCGCAATTCTGGAACAGGCGTTCCGGGACAGCGGCGCAGGCGTCGCAACCGTGTCGCTGCGCCGCGAGGGCGGAGCGGGGCAGACCTTCTGGACCATGATCAAGGACCTTGGTGTTCTGATCTTGCCCAATACCGCAGGGTGCCACACGGTGAAGGAGGCCGTCACCACCGCCCATATGGCGCGCGAGGTGTTTGACACCAAGTGGATCAAACTTGAACTGATTGGCCACACTGACAGCCTGCAACCCGATGTATTCCAACTGGTCGAAGCTGCGCGCATCTTGACCGAAGACGGATTTCAAGTGTTCCCCTACACCACTGACGACTTGATCGTGGGTGAACGGTTGCTTGAAGCCGGGTGTGAGGTGTTAATGCCGTGGGGTGCACCGATTGGCTCTGGTCGTGGTCTTAACAACGAATACGCATTGCGCGCGATGCGGGCCGAATTCCCCGATGTGCCGTTGGTTGTGGATGCGGGCATCGGCCTACCGTCCCACGCATCGCACGCAATGGAGCTCGGCTATGACGCGGTGTTGCTGAACACAGCCGTCGCCCGCGCAGGCGAGCCGCAGATGATGGCGCGTGCGATGGCGCTTGCGGTAGAGGCCGGGCGGCTGGCCTATGAGGCCGACCCGATCGAGGCGCGCGACATGGCCGAACCCTCAACCCCAGTCATCGGAAAGGCGTTTCTGTCATGAGCCTGGATCGTTTCTATCCCATTTTTGACCATACCGACTGGCTGGAACGGATGCTGCCGTTGGGCATCAAGCTGGTACAGTTGCGGATCAAGGACCAACCGGACGAAGTGGTGCGCAAACAGATCGCCAAGGGGCAGGATCTGTGCGCTGAATATGGCTGTGTTCTGGTTATCAACGACTATTGGCAAGCGGCGGTTGATCTGGGAGTCGAGTGGCTGCATCTCGGCCAAGAGGATCTGGATGAGGCCGACTTATCCGCTATCCGTAAAGCGGGTCTAAAGCTGGGCGTTTCGACCCATGACGACGACGAATTGGAACGGGTTCTGGCAATGGACCCGGATTATGTCGCGCTTGGCCCCGTTTATCCCACCATCCTGAAAGAGATGAAATGGCATCAACAGGGCTTGCCGCGCGTCACCGAATGGAAAGAGCGTGTGGGCGATATTCCGTTGGTCGGTATCGGCGGTATGAGCGTTGAGCGCGCCCCCGGTGTGCTGGATGCAGGTGCAGATATTGTTTCAGCCGTGACTGACATCACGCTGAACGCCGATCCCGTGGCGCGCGTGCGCCAGTGGATCGAGGCGACTAGATGAGCCGCTACGCTCGCCAAATGATCCTGCCGCAGGTCGGAACGCAGGGACAGGTTCGCCTGTCCCGTGCCCGTGTTTTGGTGGTGGGATGCGGTGGGCTGGCCGCTCCGGTTTTGCCGTTGCTGGCGGGGGCCGGTGTGGGGCATCTGCTGTTGTTGGACGCGGACGTCGTTGCCCTGTCTAACTTGCACCGGCAGACGCTGTTTACCGAAGCGGATTGTGATGTGTCCAAGGCCGAAGTGGCGGCAGGGCGTTGCCGTGCGCTAAACTCGGGGATCACTGTTGAGGCAAGAAAACAGGCTCTTACACCCGAAAATGTAGTCGATTTGGTTGCTGAAGCCGATTTGGTTTTGGACTGTGCTGACAGCTACGCGGCCAGTTATACGCTCAGTGACGCATGTCTCAAGCAAGGCAAACCGTTGATCAGCGCCTCGGTCCTTGGACTGGGTGCCTATGTCGGCGGGTTCTGCGGCGGTGCGCCGTCCCTGCGCGCGATTTTTCCGGACGCCCCCGACAGCGGCGCAAGTTGCGCTACGGCGGGTGTTCTGGGCCCGGTCGTGGGTATGATCGGAGCGTTGCAGGCGCAGATGGCGTTGGCCGTGTTGTTGCAGCTTGACCCGTCGCCACTTGGCCAGATGGTTCAGTTCGACGCGCAGACCTATCGTAGCACATCGTTCCGTTTTGATGGCACATCTGAGCCCGAGAACGCTATGCGTTTTGCCGCCACCACCGAACTCACCGATCAGGACATGATTGTCGAACTGCGCGGAATTGATGAGGCACCCGTGCCGATCCTTGCATCCGCCACCCGTATCCCACCGGAGGAGGTGCAGAACCACCTTCCCAAACCTGAAACCCGCATTGCGCTATGTTGTGCCACTGGGCTACGGGCCTGGCGCACGGCTGAGCGCATTCAACAGATTTGGCCGGGCGAGATTGTCCTCGTCGCGGCCTCAACCTCATGAAGCATAAGGAAACGCTGATATGAAAAAAATGCTGACTGCATTGGCTATGCTGGCCGCGACCCCGGCGATGGCTGCCGACAAGATGACCGTCCTGTTGGATTGGTTCATCAACCCCGACCACGGGCCCATCATTGTAGCGCAGGAAAAAGGGTTCTTTGCCGATCAGGGGTTGGAGGTTGAAATTGTTGCGCCTGCCGACCCTTCAGCGCCGCCGCGCTTGGTGGCAGCAGGTCAGGCCGATCTGGCCGTGTCGTATCAGCCGCAGCTCCACCTGCAGATCCACGAGGGTCTGCCGCTCAAGCGTGTTGGCACATTGGTTGCGACCCCGTTGAACTGCCTGCTGGTTCTGGAAGACGGCCCGATCAAATCGCCCGCTGACCTGAAAGACAAGAAGATCGGCTTCTCGGTCGCTGGTGTGGAAGAGGCGGTTCTGGGCGCTGTTCTTGGTAAATACGGCGTAGCCCTGAGCGATGTTGAGATGATCAACGTCAACTTCTCTCTGTCGCCTTCGCTAATGTCGGGGCAGGTGGACGCCGTCATTGGAGCTTACCGTAACTTTGAGCTGAACCAGATGGACATCGAAGGCGAGCCGGGCACTTGCTTCTACATCGAAGAAGAGGGCGTGCCGTCTTATGACGAGCTGATCTATGTGGCCAACCCAGAAACGATGGACGCCGATAAAGTGGCCCGCTTCCTGCGCGCGACCGAGCTGGCAACCCAGTACATCGTCAACAACCCGGTCAAAAGCTGGGAAATCTTCTCGGGCACCTCGACCGAGCTGCAGGACGAGCTGAACAAGCGCGCCTGGGTCGATACGATGCCGCGCTTTGCGTTGCGTCCCGCGGGCTTCGATCACGGCCGCTACGAACGGTTCGAAGCGTTCCTGAAAGACAGCGGTATGATCGACAGCATCAACCCGGTTGATGCGATCGCGATCGACGTGACCGCGAAATGAACACGACACCGGACTATGGTCGCGCCTTTGGACTGATGCGCGCGGCCTCGGGCGATGTGTGGCGAGATTATACCCGCCACGCTTTCGTCGAAGGGATGAAAGACGGCACCCTGCCGCGTGAGGCGTTTCTGCATTACCTACGGCAGGACTATGTGTTCCTAGTTCACTTCAGCCGCGCCTGGGCGCTCGCGGTGGTGAAATCAGAAACGCATGAGGAGATGTTGCTGGCCTCGGCCACGGTGAACGGTCTGATCAGCGAAGAGATGAAGCTGCACATCGGCATCTGTGCCGAAGCTGGAATATCGCAAGATGATCTGTTTACTACGCCCGAGCGGCCAGAAAACCTGGCCTACACCCGCTTTGTGCTCGAAGCAGGTTATTCAGGTGATCTGCTTAGCCTGCTTGCGGCACTTGCTCCTTGCGTCATGGGCTATGGCGAGATCGGCGCACGTCTGTCGAACGAGGCGACCAGCGAGACTTATCGCGACTGGATCAACACCTATGCCGGGGATGACTATCAGGGTTCGGTCCGCGCTGTGGGCGAACTGCTTGATGGTGCGCTGACCCGCCGCTTGGGCAAGGGTTATGACCAACTGCCGAGGTGGGAGGGTCTGTGCCGCACCTTCAGCATGGCAACCCAGCTAGAGGTTGGGTTTTGGCAGATGGGGATGACCCCGTGACACCAGCGCCCGAGATCACGTTTCAGGGGCAGGCCACCATTGGCGCGGCGCAGCTTTTTGCGCCGCTGTCGCTTTCCTTGGCAGCTGGGCAATGGACCTGCCTGCTGGGTGGCTCGGGCGTTGGGAAATCCACTGTGCTCCGGTTGATCGCCGGGTTGCAGACGGGGGCCGTGTTTGACGGCTCTATCACCGCGTCGGATGGCGGTGAGGTTGTCCCGCGCGTGGCCTACATGGCGCAGGACGATCTGCTGCTACCTTGGGCGACCGTCACGCAGAACGTCACGTTGGGCGCGCGGTTGCGCAGCGAAAAGCCGGATCAGGCGCGGTTACAGCGGTTGCTTGGTCGCGTGCGGTTGACTGAACACGCTAACAAGAAACCAGCGGAACTCTCAGGCGGGCAACGTCAGCGCGTTGCGCTGGCACGTACGCTGATGGAGGACAAGCCGGTCATCCTGCTGGACGAGCCGTTTTCGGCGCTGGATGCGCAGACGCGCGCGGACATGCAGGATCTGGCGGTGGAATTGTTGGCCGGGAGGACAGTCTTGTTGGTGACTCATGATCCTGGCGAGGCTGCGCGATTGGGGCATTCGATTGTTGTTATGGAACAATCGGGTCTGACACATTGCCCACCTCCGCAAGCTGACGTGCCGCGCAAGGTTGATGATCTTGACACATTGGCGTCGCAAGCAGCGCTATTGCGCCTGCTAAGAGGAGAGGCCGCATGATGCGCTACCTTCCCGCTTTGGCGGCGGCGGTCTTTGCGGTGGCAATCTGGCAGTTGATCGTCAGTCTGACGGACCTGCCCAAATTTATCTTGCCTGGGCCGCTGCTGGTGGCGGAAACTTGGTGGAAAAGCCGCGCCTTGATTGCCGAACATACATTGATCACCGGGATCGAGGTTTTGATTGGTCTGGCTGTCGGGGCTGCGCTTGGGATCGTGACCGCGATTCAATTGGCCACGTCCCGCGTTGCGCGGGTGCTGGTGCAGCCGATGCTGGTGTTCACGCAGGCGCTGCCGGTCTTTGCGCTGGCGCCGATCCTGACGCTGTGGTTGGGTTATGGTTTGTGGTCCAAAGTGGCGATGGCGGTGCTGATCATCTATTTTCCGGTGACGTCGTCGTTCTTTGATGGGCTGATGCGCACGCCGCCTGGTTATCTGGATCTGGCGCGCACGATGCAGGCAAGCCCACGCGCGGTGCTGTGGCACATCCGTATTCCTGCAGCCTTGCCAAACTTGGCGTCGGGCCTGCGGTTGGCAGCAGTCTATGCGCCCATTGGGGCCGTGATCGGCGAATGGGTGGGCGCGTCCAAAGGGCTGGGGTATCTGATGCTGTTGGCTAATGGCCGCGCCAAGACCGACCTGATGTTTGCTGCGATGCTGACGCTAGGGGTGTTTTCGGTCCTGCTGCACATCGCCGTGCGTAAGGCCACGATGCGGATGGCGGGCGAGGGCGGTTAACCTTTCAGAAACCGATTCGGGTTGACGCTTGCCGGTATGACCCAAAATGCTTTTGCCGAAGCCCCGATGCTGTTTGACCTGGACGAGGCGCCCGAGGCCCCGCTGCCGTCGGGTCGCTTGCCATCTTACATCAAGGATCACCGCAAACGCCTGCGCGAACGGTTCATGGAGGGTGGGGCAGCTGCCATGCCGGATTATGAGCTGTTGGAGCTGGTGCTGTTCCGTTCGATCCCGCGTCAGGATGTGAAACCTTTGGCGCGTTTATTGCTGGACACGTTTGGCGATTTCAATTGTGTGCTGACAGCCCCGGTTGAGCGGCTACAAGAGGTCAAGGGTGTGGGTGACGCGGTGATCACCGATCTCAAGATCCTTGAGGCCTCGGCGCATCGCATGGCGCGAGCGCGGGTGATGCAGCGACAGGTGATTTCGGGCTGGGACGCGCTGCTGGATTACTGCCATACCACCATGGCGCATCGCGAGACCGAGCAATTCCGCGTGTTCTATCTGGATCGCAAAAATGTGCTGATCGCAGACGAGGAACAGGCGCGCGGCACAGTGGATCATGTGCCGGTCTATCCGCGTGAAGTCGCCAAACGTGCGTTGGAGCTGAATGCCTCGGCGCTCATTCTGGTGCACAATCACCCATCAGGCGATCCAACGCCGTCGCAGTCGGATGTCGACATGACCAATCAGATACAAAGTGCCTGTGTCGCTTTGGGGCTGACCTTGCACGATCACCTTATCATCGGAAAGTCGACCGAGCTGAGTTTTCGGTCCGAGGGGTATCTGTAGAGTTGGTTATCTGACCCACACTTCGACCCGGCGGTTGACCTGACGACCCCAATCACTGTCGTCGCAGGCCATGGGCATCGCTTCGCCAAAGGCGTCGATGGTGATGTCCACCCGTTCGGGATTGGCGGTTTCGGCCGCACTAAGGACAGCATCTCGGACAGCTTCGGCGCGTTTCATGGCGATCCTTGCGTTGCCTGCGGCCGGACCTTCGCCGTCGCTGAACCCGACAAAGGCCAATTGGCGAGCGTCGTATCGACCAGCCTCAAGCGCGCGGGCCAATTGCGCAATATTGGCGCGAGACTGAGCGTCGGGGCGGGTTGATCCGGTTTCAAATCGAAACGATGTCGACAGGCGAGTCATAGTAGACAGCCGTGCGATCATGCGATGCAGCTCGTCCAGCGGTACCTCTTCTCCTGCAGATGAGATGGCATTGGCCAGGCGGTCGCCTTGGGCATTCATTGAAATCGATTCGGGCGTCTGATCCACAAAGCCCGCGCGCCGGATCACAAGCTGGGCGGCAGGTCCACGCGTGTAAGACAGAAATTGTCTTGCTACATCTGGAAGGCGGCGGGCAGGCAAGTAGAGGAACATGGGCGAGTTGAGCGGATAGTCCTCGGTCTTGATCGTGCGGCGGCTGGCGGACAGCGAAAAGCCGCAAGCACCAGTGAGCGTCAATGCCCGTGCGGTACCGGTTTCGGCAAAACTGGCAATGCCTATGGCGAAGGGGTCAGTGGTAACCACACGCGCCAGGTCACTGCTGCGTTTGTGGCGGACAACGTCGTTAACAAGTGGGGTGTCCAAAGGACGCAGCAGCCGATCCTCTGCAGCCTGCGCGAGACCAGAACCTGCTGTCGGCAAATGAACTGAAATCGGCGCGTCGGGACCACCCAGATCCTGCCAGTTGGTGATTTCGCCCGCATAGACGTCGGCCAGTTGCGGCAGGGAGATGCGGTGCACCGGATTGCCCGGCGCCACGACTGGCACCATGGCGTCGAGCGCCAGAACACGTGAGCGGTTGGCCTCCGTCATGTCGCCCATGCCCGCCTCGCGCGCGAGCTTACGTTCGTCGGGGCGGATTTCGCGCAAGGCCATGACGATGTCCGCCTCGTTTGCCAAAAGATCAGCAAACCCCTCATCTGTGGATGTTACACGAAATGTGAACTCGGCAATCGGCGCGGTGCCGGGGCCTTGGCTGAGGCTGTACAGAAACTGCGCGCCGCCTAGATTTTTGCGCTGTGCCTGATAGCCGTTGCGCAGCGCGAAGCCTTCGATCAGGGCCGGCAGCAGCACCTCGGCCATAGTGGAAGAGCCCGACAGGGTGATCTTGGCCACATAATCCACAAGGCTGGGGCAGGCGGGACCGTCACAGATCACACCTGACCCATCTACTGTCAGTTCACCGAATTGAGTGTCAACGCGATAGAACTCGCCATCGAAACCCAGCAGGGTTCCGTTGATTTCAACTTTGCCATCGCGGGACGTCAGCGTGATGTCCTGCGCAAACCCACTTAAGGGGGCAACAAAAAGAAAAAGTGCGGCGAAAACCGCCGCACGATACCAAGCCATGAGAAACCTGAAATTACCTGCGGATCACTTGGCCGCGATTTTCAGGTCTTCGACAAGATTATTCAACACCAGAAAATCACCTGCGGCGTCACATCCGGGGATTGACAATGTCAGGTCGCGGGTCTTTAGCGCATTTCCGTCACGGCGTTCCAGCGATTGTGCCGAAATCTCGCGTCCGCAGTTGGCTTGGGTCACCTCTGCTTCGATGCTGAGGGCTATGGAGCCTTCGGTGGCCGTGTCGCCCTGGGGAAAGCTGTAAACCTCGGCCAATTGCGGCTCGAACGTGTCGGCGCGGCCCAAGCGGGTGAACGTGCCTTGCCCGGCCTGCGCTGCGTTGGCCCAGACATGGCCCGTATCGCCGTATCCGGCGCCAAATTCGCGGGCGTGGATTTGCAGGCCAGCGCGGTCAGCCCATTGCACAGCAACACGGTCGATCAAATCCAAATCGGGTACCTGTGTCATCGCAACAGCTCCCTTGCCGTTGCTAAAGGCCACGACAAAGACGGCGTTTTCGGACAGGGCGGGGACGGTAACGTTCAATTTACCGACTTCATCTGTGATTTCGGTAAAGATTAGGCCGCTGTGGTGAACGCTCACACGCTGGTTTCCAAAGCACGGCGCGTCGACTGACAGCGTGACGCTGGCCATGGGCGCCGGAGCTGTCGTTGCGGTGACGGCGCAGCCCAGTTGTGGTACCTCGGGATCTTGCGGTGTTTCTGGCAGAACGGCCCCATCCAGCAATCCGCGACCCGAATTGACGCCCTCCATCGGGGCGTCGGGCAAGCGGCGCGGTGCGGGCAAATCGGGCAGAGCGGACGTCAAAGTGATATCCTGAACACTGTCCAGCATGATTTGATCGGCAGTCGTATCTGCGGCAACAGTCTGCGCGGTCGGGGCGGGTTGCGCCGAGACGATTGCGGGTTTGGTGGCGATGTTGGGGTTCCGATACGGGCTGTCCTGTTGCATTAGGTAGCCGGTTGCAAGCGCGCAGGACATCGTTCCGGCGGCCATCAGAATTCTACGTCGAGCAGGCAACATTCCACACCTCATCACACATTGGCTCAGAGGCAGTGTCGTTAAAAAAGACGGCCAACATATGGCCGCCTTGAGGAGTCATTTTGTCAGAGATAAGGCAGGCTTACGCCAGCCGACCGTGACAATGTTTGAACTTTTTGCCCGATCCGCAGGGGCATTTGTCGTTGCGCGAGGGGTTACCCCAGGTGCTGGGATCGCTCTCGTCAAAGCCGGGGCGCGGATCGCCTGATGCGTCGGCTTCGGCAATTGCTTCGGCCTGGTTGGTGGCATCTGCGGCGGTCTGCTGCATCTGTGCTTGCTGCGCGGCCATCTGGGCCATCATCTCACGCTGCTCTTCCTCGGTGAGAGGGCGCACCATGGCCAGTTGCTGGGTTACGGTTTCGCGTAGGCCGTCCAGCATGCTTTCGAACAGCTGGAAGCTTTCGTTTTTGTATTCGTTCAGCGGATCGCGTTGCGCATAGCCCCGGAAACCCACGACCGAGCGTAGGTGTTCCAACGTCAGAAGATGTTCACGCCACTTGCTGTCGATGGTCTGCAACAGCACCTGTTTTTCGATGTTGCGCATGTTCTCGGGGCCGAAATCGACGGCCTTTTTGGCCATCTGCTCGTCCGTGACCTTGATCAGACGCTCGCGAATGTCTTCGTCATCGACGCCTTCTTCGGCAGCCCATTCGACAACTGGAACATCAACGCCCAGCTTTTCCATGACCGAGGTGTGCAGACCTTCGGTGTCCCATTGATCGGCATAGGTTTTAGGCGGCATATGGTGGTCGATCAGGTCGTCGATCACCTGCTCGCGCATATCCGATACGATCTCAGCCAGGTCACCGGCAGACATGATTTCGCGGCGCTGGTTAAAGATCACCTTACGCTGATCGTTCATCACGTCATCGAATTTCAGAACGTTTTTGCGAATGTCAAAGTTGCGGCCTTCGACCTTGGCTTGGGCCCGCTCCAGCGATTTGTTCACCCAAGGGTGGATGATCGCTTCGCCCTCTTTCATGCCCAAAGTCTTGAGCACCTTGTCCAAACGTTCCGAGCCAAAGATGCGCATCAGGTCGTCTTCGAGGCTTAGGAAGAACACGGTGCGACCCGGATCGCCCTGACGGCCCGAACGGCCGCGCAGCTGGTTGTCGATTCGGCGGCTTTCGTGACGTTCGGACGCCAGAACAAACAGGCCGCCCGCGTCGAGCACCTTTTGTTTCTCTTCGGCATGACGCGCCTCTTCTTTGGTACGCAGTTCAGCGGGGTCGGCCTCGGGGTCGGCAGCGATGGCTTCGAGCACGTTCATCTCGACGTTGCCGCCCAGCTGAATGTCGGTGCCGCGGCCGGCCATGTTGGTGGCGATGGTAACCGCCGCCAGACGACCGGCATCGGCGACGATTTGCGCCTCTTGTTCGTGCTGACGGGCATTCAGGACGTTGTGCTTGATATTCTCTGCAGTCAGCATCTGGCTGAGCATTTCCGACTTTTCGATCGAGGTGGTACCCGCCAGAACGGGTTGACCCTTTTCGTATGATTTTTTGATCTCGCGGATCATCGCCTCATACTTCTCTTTGGCGGTGCGATAGACCTGATCGTCCTCGTCTGCACGAGCGATGGGGCGGTTGGTCGGAACCTCGACCACGCCCAGACCATAGATTTCGCCAAATTCTTCGGCTTCGGTCACGGCGGTGCCGGTCATGCCCGACAGCTTGTTGTACAAGCGGAAGTAGTTTTGAAACGTAACGCTGGCCAGTGTCACGTTTTCCGGCTGAATCTGAGCATTTTCTTTGGCCTCGATCGCCTGGTGCAGACCATCCGACAGGCGGCGGCCCGGCATCATGCGGCCAGTGAATTCGTCGATCAGCACCACTTCGTTATCGCGCACGATGTAGTCCTTGTCGCGGGTGAACAGTTTGTGCGCACGCAGACCCTGGTTGACGTGGTGCACTACAGTGGTGCTTTCCGGATCGTACAGCGACTGTTCTTCTTCCAACAGGCCACGCGCCCTGAGCTGCTGCTCAAGGTATTCGTTGCCGTCGTCGGTAAAGGTTACGTTGCGGGTTTTTTCGTCCAGCTCAAAGTGCTCGTCGGTCAGCGACGGGATCACTGCGTCGATGGCGACGTACAGATCCGAGCGGTCCTGAGCGGGACCGGAAATGATCAGCGGAGTCCGGGCTTCGTCGATCAGGATCGAGTCGACCTCGTCGACGATGGCAAAGTTGTGATACTTCTGGAACACCTGATCCAGCTCGGACTTCATATTGTCGCGCAGATAGTCAAAACCCAATTCATTGTTGGTCGAATAGGTAACATCGCTGGAGTAGGCGGCCATCTTTTCGTTGTCGGGCTGGTTGGAATAGATCACGCCGGTGGTCATGCCGAGGGCACCAAACACCTTGCCCATCCATTCCGAGTCACGCTTGGCCAGGTATTCGTTGACGGTGACGACATGTACGCCCTTGCCGGTCAGCGCGTTCAGATAGGCCGGGAAGGTGGCAACGAGGGTCTTACCCTCACCCGTCTTCATTTCTGAAATGTTGCCCTGATGCAGGAATACGCCCCCCATCAACTGTGTGTCGAACGCGCGCAGACCCAAGGCGCGGCGCGCTGCCTCGCGGCAGTTGGCAAAGGCTTCGGGCAGCAGATCGTCCAAGCTCTCGCCATCCAGCGCGCGTTTGCGCAGCTCGGCGGTTTTTTCGATCAGACCGTCGTCCGACAGTTGTTCGAACTCTTCTTCAAGTGCGTTGACCTTGGCGATCAGCGGGCGGGTCGCCTTGATCATGCGATCGTTCGGCGTTCCGAAGACCTTTTTGGCAAGCGTTCCGAATCCCAGCATGTTCACTCCAACGGGTCTATCTTAATCGTGCATTTCGACAGGCTTGCCCGCCACGCAGTCAACCCATAGATACGGGGAGTGAAAGGCGGTCCTGTCCTAGGCTTCAAGCGATGTAAGCGGCAGGTCATAGAGTGTCAACGCCGCGCCCCGTCGCGGCCTGAGAATAGGATGATTTGAATGCCCAAAGGCCTCACTTTTTTGCCATCGCTGGCGCTAGCAGTCGTTATGGCTCTGCCGTTGGCGGCCGAGACAAAGCCGACCGCCGATACAGTTGTTGCCAGCGTCAACGGCGAAGAGATCACATTGGGTCACATGATCCTGGCGCGCGCCGCCCTGCCGCAGCAGTATCAGCAGCTGCCGGATGAGGTTCTGTTTCAAGCGATCTTGGATCAGCTGATCCAGCAAAACCTGCTGAAGCAGTCGCGCGGTGCGGATGTGCCCAAGCATGTCGAATTGGCTCTGGAAAACGAACAGCGCTCGCTTTTGGCGGCAGATCTGCTGGAAGACATCGCAAGCGGTGCCATGTCAGACGATGCCGTTCAGGCTGCTTATGACGCTCAGTATTCCGAATGGACCGGGGGTGATGAATTCCAAGCCTCGCATATCCTGGTCGAAACCGAAGAAGAAGCCAAAGCAATCAAGGCTGATCTGGACAACGGCGCAGATTTTGCCGCTATGGCCAAAGAAAAGTCGACTGGGCCATCCGGCCCCAATGGCGGCTCGCTGGGGTGGTTTGGCATGGGTGCCATGGTGCCAGAGTTCGAAGAAGCGGTTGTTGGCCTGAACCCAGGCGAGGTTTCGGACCCGGTCAAAACGCAGTTTGGCTGGCACGTTGTGCTGCTCAGCGACAAGCGCAAGGCCGAGGCACCCACGCTGGACGCGGTGCGCGGTGAGCTAGCCAGCAAGATCCAGCAGGACGCGGTTGACGCCAAAGTGGCTGAACTGACCAAAGCAGGCGAGATCGAGCGTCCTGAGGTCGAGGGGCTAGAGCCGTCGATCCTGCGCGACGTCGAGCTGGTACAGGAGTAACGTCTATGGCCACGATCACCAAAGTCTCGCCTCTGGCGCCTGCTGCGTTTCCCAAGCTGCCGGTCATTGACGGTGTGCGATTTGCAACCGTCGAGGCGGGCGTGCGGTATCAGGGCCGGACGGACGTCATGTTGGCGGTTTTGGATGCAGGCACTTCAGTAGCGGGTGTGTTCACACGCTCGTCCACCCGTGCTGCTCCGGTACTGGACTGTCAGGAAAAAATCGGCGGGGCCAGCGATGGCCCGGCTGCGATCCTTGTGAACTCGGGCAATGCTAACGCGTTCACCGGGCATTACGGTCAAGCCTCGGTCGCAGCGGTGACGCAGGCGGTTGCGGATGTGACCGGTGTTGCGGTGGAGCGCGTTTTTACCTCGTCCACGGGCGTGATTGGCGAACCGCTGGCGCATGACCGCATTCTGGCTCAGCTTGAGGGATTGAATGGCGCGTTGTCTGGTGACGCGATCGAGGACGCGGCGCGCGCCATTATGACCACCGATACCTTCCCAAAGGGCGCAAGCGCCCAGGTCGAGATTGATGGTCAAGTGGTGTCCATTGCTGGCATCGCCAAGGGTTCGGGCATGATCGCACCGGATATGGCAACGATGCTGGTTTACATCTTCACCGATGCCAAGGTCGAACAGGGCGCGTTGCAATCCCTGTTGAGCAGTCAGACAGATACGTCGTTCAATTGCATCACGGTGGACAGTGATACGTCGACCTCGGACAGCTTGCTGCTATGTGCGACGGGTGCTTCGGGTGTGGATGTGACTGGCAATGCCGTATTTGCCGAAGCGATGAATGGTGTGATGCTGGATCTTGCGCATCAGGTGGTGCGCGATGGTGAAGGCGCGACGAAGTTCGTCGAGATCCGCGTGACCAGTGCCGCGTCAGATGCGGACGCCAAGGTGCACGGGCTGGCGATTGCGAACTCTCCGCTGATCAAGACCGCTGTGGCGGGAGAAGACCCCAACTGGGGCCGCGTGGTCATGGCCATCGGCAAGTCGGGTGCGGTTGCGGACCGGGACAAGCTGAGTATCTGGTTCGGAGATATCCTGGTGGCGGAAAACGGCTGGGTCAGCCCGAGCTACGGCGAGGATGAAGCTGCAGCCTATATGAAAGGCCAAGAGCTGGTGATCGCTGTGGACTTGGGTTTGGGTGACGGGCAATTGACCGTTTGGACCTGTGATCTGACTCACGGCTATATCGAGATCAACGCGGACTATCGCTCATGAAAACAGTTCTGGTGTCGGCGGTTGCGTTGATTGACGTTGACGGCCGGGTGCTGTTGGCGCAGCGCCCGGAAGGTAAATCCATGGCGGGCCTGTGGGAGTTTCCAGGCGGAAAGATAGAGGCCGGAGAAACCCCAGAGGTGGCCCTGATCCGCGAGCTGGAAGAAGAGTTGGGGATCAACACTTGGGCCTCGTGCCTGGCTCCGCTGACATTTGCCAGCCACAGCTACGATGACTTTCACCTGTTGATGCCGCTGTTTGCCTGCCGCAAATGGGAAGGCATCCCGCAATCGAAAGAAGGGCAGGCGCTGAAATGGGTTACCGCAAATCAGCTGCGGGATTACCCAATGCCTGCCGCTGACGTGCCGCTGGTTCCAATTTTGCGAGATTGGCTATGACGGTTTCGTGATTCGTCTATAGGATGAGTTCGCAAACATGGCAGCTCTCGCTCATTTAGACCAATCGGCCTTTGTTGAACCGATATTTGGTATTTTATTCTTTAAACCCAAGAAATCAAAGGCAGAGTTTCCGTGTATTTTTACTCTCCTTTATGGTATGATAATTTTGTCTATTCCTTTGGGGAGGATTTGACTTGCTTCGTACGATCACAATCGGCAGCTGTGTCTCAATTCAAGGTACATTTGTCCGTAGCCTGCCAAACGGACGTATTGTAGTCCGCGTGGATGACAAGGTGTTTGTCGGTAAGGCTATTACTGCTGCAGCCTGAATATAAATTGCACCACCACTCACACTAACTGCAAAATGGGGATGGCATG
Source organism: Tropicibacter sp. Alg240-R139 (assembly GCF_900537075.1). Lineage (GTDB taxonomy): Bacteria > Pseudomonadota > Alphaproteobacteria > Rhodobacterales > Rhodobacteraceae > Falsiruegeria. The sequence continues at coordinate 150,747 of NZ_UNRA01000005.1, read as the reverse complement.
TTTGTCGTCCCTTTTTTGTTTTGTGCGCACAAATGAAAAACGGCGGCCCAATGGGACCGCCGCTCTTTGTTTCAGGTTGGTTCAGATCAATCCAGGGTCCGAGTAACTTCTTCCCGCTCGAAGATTTCGATCACGTCACCAGCGCGAATATCGTCGTAGTTCTCGAACGCCATGCCGCATTCCTGACCCGACTGAACCTCGGCCACTTCGTCCTTGAAGCGCTTGAGGGTCTTCAGCGTGCCTTCGTGGATAACCACGTTGTCGCGCAGCAGGCGGACGCCAGCCGAACGGCGTGCGACGCCTTCGGTGATCAGACAGCCGGCAACCTTGCCAACGCCGGTAACCTTGAAGACTTCGCGGATTTCGGAGTAACCGATGAAGTTTTCGCGGATCTCTGCGCTCAGCAGGCCCGATGCGGCGGCTTTGACGTCATCCACCAGGTCATAGATCACCGAGTAGTACCGGATCTCGACGCCTTTTTGGTTGGCGGTGTTGCGTGCCGATGTGTTGGCACGAACGTTAAAGCCCATAACCGGAGCACCCGACGCTTCGGCCAGGCCGATATCGGTCTCGGTGATGGCACCCACACCCGAGTGCAGGACGCGCACGCGCACTTCGTCGTTGCCGATCTTTTCCATAGCCTGAACGATGGCTTCGGCAGAACCCTGTACGTCAGCTTTGACCAGGATCGGCAGCTCAGAGACGCTTTCGTCTTCTTTCGCCTTCTGCATCAGCTGTTCCAACGTGGTGGCGGCACCAGCTGCGGCACGTTTGTCTTTGGCAGCCTGCTCACGGTACTCTGCGATCTCACGCGCTTGCGCGTCGGTTTCGGTCACGTTCAGAACGTCGCCTGCTTCGGGCGTGCCATTCAGGCCCAGAACCTCGACCGGAACCGAGGGGCCAGCTTCTTGAACACGCTCGCCTTTGTCGTTGATCAGCGCACGGACCTTACCGTACTGCTCACCCACAACAAAAATGTCACCCTGGCGCAGTGTACCATTCTGGATCAGAACGGTGGCAACGGGACCGCGGCCCACATCCAGCTGTGCTTCGATTACGGCACCTTGTGCGGCCCGATCCGGGTTCGCCTTGAGTTCCAGGATCTCGGCCTGCAGCGCAATGGCTTCCAGCAGTTGATCCAGGCCCTGACCTGTTACCGCCGAAACCTCGACGTCCTGCACTTCACCCGACATCTGTTCCACGATCACTTCGTGTTGCAGCAACTCGGCGCGGACCTTGTTCGGGTCGGCTGCGGGGCGGTCGATTTTGTTGATCGCAACGATCATCGGAACACCGGCCGCCTTGGCGTGGTTGATCGCCTCGACCGTCTGCGGCATGACCGAGTCGTCCGCCGCAACAACCAGAACCACGATGTCCGTCACCTGAGCACCACGTGAGCGCATCGAGGTAAATGCCGCGTGGCCGGGCGTATCCAGGAAGCTCAGCACAGAGCCGCTGTCGGTGGTCACCTGATAAGCACCGATGTGCTGGGTGATGCCGCCAGCTTCGCCTGCCACAACGCGCGCGTCGCGGATGGCATCCAGCAACGAGGTTTTGCCGTGGTCGACGTGACCCATGATGGTGATGACAGGGGGACGCGACTGCAGATCTTCGTCGTTGTCGATGACCTCTTTGATGACGTCTTCAACGTCCGAGTCAGAGACACGAGTAACCTTGTGGCCAAACTCTTCGATGATCAGTTCGGCTGTGTCAGCGTCGATGGTCTGGTTCTGCGTGACCATCATGCCCATGTTCATCAGCGATTTGACGACATCGGAAACACGTTCGGCCATACGGTTGGCCAGCTCCGAAACCACGATGGCCTCGGGCAGCTGAACGTCGTGGAATACCTTTTCGCGCTCGACCGAACCGCCCATCGCCTTTTGACGTGCGCGCTCTTGCTTGCGCTTCATCGAGGCCATCGAACGGTGACGGTTGTTTTCGCCACCGGTGGCCTGACCTAATGTCAGCTTACCCGAACGACGACCATCATCGCGGCCTTTGCCACGGTTGTTGCGCTGTTCGCGCTCACGGTCGGATTTACGCGGGGTCGCGGCAGGTGCCGGTTTGTTGGGCGTCGGGCGTGACGGTGCATCCGCTTTGGGAGCGGGCGCTTGGGCAACGCGTTTGGCAGCTTCTTCAGCCTCTTTACGCTTGCGCTCTTCGTCTTCGGCCTTTTGACGGGCCCGTTCGGCGCGCTCTTTTTCTTCGCGGTCCTTGGCTTCAATCTCGGCGCGGCGGCGCGCACGATCTTCTTCGCGTGCCTTTTCTTCGGCAGCGCGCTTTGCGGTTTCTTCAGCTTCACGAGCTTTGGCCGCTTGAACAGCCTTCAGGCGGCGCGCCATTTCCGCATCTGTGATGCCAGCCGGGCGACGCGACGGGTCGCCAGAAGGCGTCGAGCCTCCGGGTTTGCCAGCGCCGGGCTTGGGAACCACAACGCGTTTGCGCTTGGTTTCCACCACGACATTCTTGGTCCGTCCGTGGCTGAAACTCTGTTTCACATTCGCGGGACGGGACCCACGCAGACCCAATGTCTTTTTGCCGTCACTATCGCTCATAAAGCCTAACTACCCTTCCGTGCGGCCCTTGCCGCCGTCATCCGTTTCGCGCACGCCACGCAAACGCTGCGCTTCCTCTACAACACGTTTACTGAGTCCACCAGAGGCGAGGGCGGCATGTATCACAGTTTGGCGTCCAAACGCCATGCCTAACTCATCCGCTGTCAGCCAACCGATGTAATTTCCGCGGTGTGGCGTGCTCAGCTTTGACTTCCCGCGTCCTGATCCGTCCGAGGCTTGAATCAAAACGCTTGCCTCTTCTCGATCCAGACTGGATTTTACCTTTTCGTAACCGGCAACTGCATCGCCTGACTTGCGGGCCAGGCTCAGCAGATCGACCACGCGACGGGCCAGCAGACGTTCGACTTCATCTATCAGGTTGTCGGGAACCGTTACTTGCATTTTGAAACCGCGGGAAAACAGTTTCTTTTTCACCGCCATGGCCAACGCTTCCCGATCCGCAGCGACATAGGCGCCTCGGCCGGGCAATTTGCCCATGACATCGGGATAGACCTGACCGTCAGGGCCCACCACAAAGCGAATCAGCCCAAATTTTGGCTGCACGTCACCCGTGGCAATGCACTTGCGGTCTGGACCATCCGTGTGATCCTTTGGAACGCCACCGCGACCCATCTCGAAACCCCTGGGGCCTGAGATCAGGCCCCGGCCTCCGTTGCTGTTTCGTCTTGATCGTCGTCTTCGACTTCTTCCGCTTCGGCTTCCAGTTCGGCGGGGTCAACCCAACCCAGCAATACGCGGGCGGTCATAACCATATCTTGTGCATCTTCCAGAGACAGTTCGAAGGGCTCCAGGATACCATCGTCTTTTACACGCTCGCCATCGACGGACGTCCAACCACCAGCCAATTCCCAATCGGCGCAGGTTGCAAAGTCTTCCAGCGTTTTCACACCATCCTGAGCAAGCGCTTCGATCATCTGGGGTGTCAGGCCCTCGAATTCAACCAGGCTGTCTTCGACACCCAAAGCGCGGGCGTTGTCCAGAGCGGCTTTGGCCTGTGCTTCCAGATTTTCGCGGGCGCGGGTCTGCAGCTCGTTGGCAGTGCCTTCGTCGATGCCGTCGATGACCAGCAGTTCGTCGATTTCGACGTATGCGACTTCTTCCAGGTTGGTGAACCCTTCCGACACCAGCAGCTGTGCAAAGAATTCGTCCAGGTCCAGGCTGTCCATGAACAGTTTGGTGCGGGATTCGAATTCTTTCTGACGGCGCGCCGATTCTTCGGCCTCGGTCATGATGTCGATGTCCAAGGCTGTCAGCTGCGACGCCAGGCGCACGTTTTGACCACGGCGACCAATGGCGAGGCTCAGCTGCTCCTCGGGAACAACAACTTCGATCTTGCCGGCTTCTTCATCCAGAACCACCTTGGACACCTCGGCGGGCTGCAGTGCGTTTACCAGGAAAGTCGGCTGATCTTCGTTCCAAGGGATGATGTCGATCTTTTCACCCTGCAGCTCGTTCACAACGGCCTGCACGCGGCTGCCGCGCATACCAACGCAGGCACCTACAGGGTCGATTGAGCCATCATAGCTGATCACAGCAATCTTGGCGCGCGAACCGGGGTCACGGGCCACAGCCTTGATCTCGATGATGCCGTCATAGATTTCCGGCACTTCCATCTTGAACAGCTCGGCCATGAATTCCGGCGCGGTGCGCGACAGGAAGATCTGCGGGCCACGGACCTCGCGGCGCACATCCTTGATGTAGCAGCGCACACGGTCGTTCGGGCGATAGCTTTCGCGGCCGATCTTTTCGTTGCGGCGCAGCATCGCTTCGCCAGCACCCACGTCGACGATGACGTTGCCGTATTCTTCGCGTTTGACGACACCGTTGATGATGGTGCCCGCTCGGTCTTTGAACTCTTCGAACTGACGATCACGCTCGGCTTCGCGCACCTTCTGCAGGATCACCTGCTTGGCGGATTGCGCAGCGATCCGACCCATTTCAACCGGCGGAACCTCTTCGACAAAGGTGTCACCGATCACTGGGTCAGCCATGTACTGCTTGGCCTGCTCGACGGTGAATTCCGACTGGTAGTTTTCCAGCTCTTCGTCCTCGACCACGGTGCGGACCCGGGTAAAGGTCGCTTTACCGGTCTTGCGGTCGATATGGACGCGGATGTCCATCTCGGCGCCGTAGCGGGATTTCGCGGCGCGAGCGAGGGATTCTTCCATCGCTTCGACGACCAGACCGGGGTCGATCATCTTTTCGCGGGCCACGGCCTCGGCGGTTTGCAACAGCTCCAGCTGGTTTGCAGAGGTGATTGCCATTACTTCGTCTCCTCTTGGGACCCTTCGGTCTCGATGTCGTCGAACGCGTCTTCGTTCAGAACGCCGGCGTCTTTGCGCTGGCGCAGCATTTCCTTGATCAGCTCGTCAGTCAGCACCAGTTTGGCGTCGCTGAGCCAGTCGAACTGCAACCCGATGGTCACGGTTTCGCCGTTCTGGTCGATATTGATCAGAACCTCGTCCCCTTCGATGCCCGCCAGTTCGCCCTTAAAGCGGCGGCGTCCGTCGATAAGTTCGGTGGTTTCCAGCTTGGCCTCGTAGCCTTCGAACATGTCGAAATCTTTCAGGCGTGTCAGCGGGCGGTCGATACCGGGGCTAGACACCTCAAGCGTATAGGCGTCAAGGATAGGGTCCTCGACATCCAGTGTGGCGCTGACCGCGTTCGAGATTTCGCCGCAGTCGTCCACTTCGATGCCGCCACCGGCCTTGTCGGCCATAATCTGCAGCGTTGATTCCTTGCCGCTCATCAGACGAACGCGGACCAATTCATACCCCAGATCTTCGATCACGGGGGAGATGATTTCGGCCAGGCGCTGGTCGATGGCTGCTTTTGCTATCAGGTCGTTTGTCATGGTCAGATTACCCAAGCTCCGGGCACAAAAAAACGGGCGCGCGGCCCGTCGAAACTCCGGTGGAACCTCGGATCCAAGGACCCGACGCGCCGCTGTTATCAAGCCATATACGGCGGATGAGGTGAGTCTGCAAGGGGGAGCGTGAAATTGTCAGCTAAGACCTTGTTTGGATCAGGTCATCCACCACCGTTCCGCGATGCGCCCGTCGTCCAAAGCAGCGCGGATGCTGACCTGACGGGGTAAGCCAACGGTGTCTGCGACAGCCAAAGCCATGTCACGTTCCGAGGGGTGATAGCGATACTTGGCGCGCTCGCGCAGACCGCTGGGGGCAGGCAGGGCGGCAACGTCAACATAGCCGTCGCGCAGCGCTTCGGCGCGGACGTTGGCGTTGGGGATCATGATGACCTCGATCTGGTTCAGCCAACCGGCCTGACCAGCCTTGTAGTGATTCTTAATTTTTGCCCCACGGAAATTCCGGCCTTCTTGCAGGTGTACGGCACGGTAACAGCCGGTTCCAATGGTCTGATCCCGTGTGATGCAAAAGGCGTCATCTGCAAGGGTGAATGGCAGGCCGGGCGTGCTGTTTGTAAGTTCGACGCGCAATTGATGGTCAGCGACAGTTTCGATGCTGGCCAGATCAGGCAGACGAGTGAGCGCTTGGATAACGTCTTCGGGCCTAAGGGGTGCGCCGTCGTGAAACATCACGTCCGCACGCAGATCAAAAGTCCAGATGCGGGCTTCATCCGAGCTGTGCCAGCTTTGTGCCAGTTCGCCGCGCAAGGTGCCGTCTGGCGCAATCTCGGTCAGGGTGTCGAACATGGCGCCACGTGCGACACAGTCAAGCGATCCGTCCTTGGGTACGGCCAGCCGCAGGGTTCCGCCAGCTTTGGGTGCTGCGTCCAGCGACACACCAGTGGCCGCCAGCAAAGCGGCGGCGGCACCGGTGGAAAAAAGCGCACGGCGGTCGATGCGGGTCATGTCAGAACCTCGGCGATCCGGTCCATGGTGCGTACAAGTTCGGCACTGATGCCTGGTTCCGATAGGGCGTGACCTGCATTGCGGACCATCCGCAGCTCGGACGCGGGCCAGAGGTTGTTAAGCTTCCAAGCGGATGTGGGGGGGCAGATCATGTCATAGCGCCCCTGAACGATAACGCCGGGAATATGCGATATCCGCCCCATGTTGGCCAGAATTTGCCCATCGACCTCGAGAAAGCCGTTATTGATGAAATAGTGGTTCTCCAGCCGGGCAAAGGCGCGGGCGTAATCGCCGGGGCTTTCACCGCTGGTGCCAGACGAATGGATCGACGCCAGCGCGTTCTCCCACGCCGACCAGGCACGGGCATAACGCGTCTCAAGCGGGCGGTCGCCGGAGAACAACCGCTTGTTATAAGCGGCGATCATGTCGTGCTGTTCGTTTTCGGGGATGAGCGAGGCGAACTTGGCCCAGGTTTCCGGCCAGAACTTGCCAGCCCCACCGCCATAGAACCAATCCAGCTCGCTTTGCGTCATCAGGAACACGCCGCGCAGCACCAGATGCGTTACGCGGTCCGGGTGTGCCTGGGCATAAATCAACGCCAACGTTGCGCCCCAACTGCCGCCGAATGCGATCCAAGCGTCGATGTCCAGCTGGCGCCGGATCAGCTCTATATCTGCGACCAAATGATGCGTCGTGTTGTTTTCGACCGATGCATGGGGCCGCGACCGGCCACATCCGCGCTGATCAAAAAGAATCACCCGGTACACTTCGGGATCGAAATAGCGCCGCATCGCAGGGCTACAGCCGCCACCGGGGCCGCCGTGCAGCACCACGACCGGGATACCGTTGGGGTTGCCACACTGTTCAAAATAAACGCGATGGCCTTGTCCAACATCAATCAACTGCTGATCGAAAGGTTCGATCGGCGGGTAAAGAAATTGCACTGCGCGCTTTTGGTCCGAGTACTTGTCCATTATGGCCCTATATAGTCCTTAAGCGTAAAAGAGCACACGGAGACAGGAATGCAAGCGCCTGCGAACACGGTTGACCCTTCGGAGATCGCAAAATTCGAGGCTATGGCCGCCGAATGGTGGGACCCCAACGGCAAATTCAAGCCGCTGCACATGCTCAACCCGTGCCGATTGGACTACATCACGCAGCAAATCGCTGGTGAGTTCGAACGTGATCTGACCGGGCCGCGCCCGTTCGCTGGCCTGCGACTTTTGGACATAGGCTGTGGTGGCGGGTTGCTGAGCGAGCCGATGGCGCGTTTGGGGGCCGAGGTTGTTGGCGCTGATGCGGCTGAGGGCAATTTGCCTGTCGCGCGCATTCACGCGGAACAGTCCGGGCTGAACATCGACTATCGCCACACCACGGCGGAGGCTTTGGCCGAAGCGGGCGAGCAGTTCGATGTGATTCTGAACATGGAAGTGGTCGAACATGTTGCCGATCCACTCAGCTATCTGACCGCGACGCAGCAGCTGCTCAAACCCGGCGGGCTGGAAATCTGCTCGACGATCAACCGCAACCCGAAATCATATGCCGTTGCGATATTTGGGGCCGAGGTGGTGATGCGCTGGCTGCCCAAGGGCACGCATGAATGGAACAAGTTCATCACACCGGACGAGCTGTTTGATCTGCTGCGCCAGGCGGGTTTGGACCCGGTCGACCGCAAGGGGTTCGTATTCAATCCGATCCTGTGGAGCTGGTCAATTTCCGACCGCGATCTGAGCGTGAACTATGTGACGGCGAGCGTGAAACCGGAATAGTCGGCGCCGCCTATTCGTCTTCGAGCTTTATTCGCAGGTCTCGCAAAACTGGTAGAGTAGATCGAACGCGATCCGGTCCCAGCTCTCCGACCACCTTGTTGATCAGCGGTGCGATGGACGAAATTGCCTGATCGCGGGCTTGGCGGCCTGCGGGGCTGATGGCGACCATCTTGCGGCGGGCGTCGTCCCAATCGGGGCGGATGTGGATGTATCCGGCCCATTCCAGTTTCGCGAGTGTGTTGGTGATCGCACCGCGTGTCACATGGAACGTGTCGGCCAATTGCGCGGGGGTGCGCTCGCCGCCAACAAAGACCAGATGATTCAAGACCGAGAAATGTGAGATTTCCATGCCCTTTGGCAGCACCCGGCTGAGCCGGTTGCGCAACAACTGGTCTGCTGTCAGGATCTCGCTGAACAGCGTGACCGCTAGGGCATTGGTTTCGTCTGTCATTTCCAGATCTGGGTCAGGGACCGTCGAACGGCCGAGCGTGAGTCAGAGACGGCACTTTGCGTCGTGCGTCTGTAACAGATGTATCATCCAGATCAAAATAGTGAATGCCCGGTTCGCTGCCTGCGTCAATCACGACCTCTCCCCACGGGGCGACAATCAGCGAGTGACCATGGGTATAGCGAGTCTTGCCGCGGGTCTTGGGGTGCTCGCCGCATTGGGCGGGGGCCAGAACCCAGCATCCCGTTTCAATCGCGCGGGCGCGCAGCAGGGGTTCCCAATGCGCAGCACCCGTGACCGGAGAGAAGGCCGCCGGAACAGTCAGGATCGTCGCGCCCTCTTGCGCCAGTTTGGCGTGCAGATGTGGAAAACGGACATCATAGCAGATGGTCATGCCGACCTTGCCAAAGTCCGTATCCGCCACAACCGCCTGCGTGCCGGGGCGATAGTTGGCGGATTCGCGGAATGTCTCATGCTCGGTCACTTGGACGTCGAACATGTGGATCTTGTCGTACTGCGCGACGATTTCGCCCTGCGGGTTGATCATGAACGAGCGGTTGGCGAAACGTCCGTCCGCATCATGCGTCTTGATCCCCAGTGATCCGATCAGGAGCCAGATCCCCAGCTCAGCTGCCTGCGCCTGCAGACTGGCCAAGGTGATGTCATCTTCTTGATACTGCAACACCTCGCGCTGTCGCGTTGTGCTAGTAGAGACACAATTGGTGACCTCGGGCGTCAGAACGAACCGGACGCCGTTGGTTGCAGCCTCGGCAATCATGTCGTGGACCATGTCCAGGTTTGCAGCAGGATCGTCAGATGAAGTGATCTGGATCAGGGCGGTTTTCATCAGGCAGCCAGCAGCGGGTCAAGCTTGCCGGAGCGTTCCAGGTCATACAGGTCGTCACAGCCGCCCACGTGGGTTTCGCCGACAAATATCTGCGGCACGGTGCGGCCACCATTGGCGCGCTGGATCATCTCGGGCTTGCGGTCAGGGTTCCGCATCACGTCAATCTCGGTGAATTCGACGCCCTTCTGGTTCAGCAGGCGCTTGGCCGCGTGGCAAAAACCGCAGAGCGGCGAGGTGTAGATTTCAACGGCTTTCATGGGCGTTCCCTTGGCAAATTTGGCGTAATCTAGGGGGAACTAGGCATCTTTGGCAACGCGTGCCAGTGTGAGCACGAAAATATGATTTGCCCCGGCGTCCAAACAGGCGCGTGCACAGGCCGTCAAGGTTGCGCCAGATGTCATCACGTCATCCACCAGCAGGATGTCACGTGATGTCAGCCGATGGCGGCGTTTGGAGTGCACTCCAATCGCTTGGGACAAGATCTCGGTTCGCTCCCGGAGCGTTTTCCCTTCAAGCATCGGTGTCTTCTTGGACCGGATCATAAGGTCTGGGCAATGGGATAGGCCGGTTTCATCTGACAAATGTTGGGCCAGCAGGGCCGATTGGTTGTATCGACGTTTGAGCAGGCGGGTCCAATGCAGCGGGACTGGTGCGATCAGCATCTTGTCGTGCAGCATGTATCTGCCCGCCTTGGCCATCCACAGGGCCGCAGGGCGCGCCAATTCGGGCCGGTCGCCGTGCTTGAGCGCCAGGATCATCCGCCGTGCACGTCCTGTGTAAAGCAGCGCCGCCCGCCCATCTTTCCATGGGCGTGGAGTGGCCATGCAGTCGTCGCATTCGATGCGATAGCCGTCTTGCTGGCCTGGCAGGGGGGTGCCGCAAGCCTCGCACACGGTGCCCGCGACGAACGGGGTATCGCGCCAGCAGGATCCACACAGGCCAAAGTCGGACGTCACCAATTCGCCGCAGCCCAGACAGCGTGGCGGATAGATCATTTCGACAGCGGTTTGAATCCTGCTCCACATCGGATTATCTGCCCCCCATGAGAATTCCACCCCAAGACACGCCAAAACTGGTCGATCGCGTTGCCCGTGCCGCCAATCGCCGCCGTATCAATCCAGATGCGCTGTTTCTGCACGACGCGGCCATCGACGAAGTGCAGGATCGCCTGTCCATGGTTAACAGAGTGTTTACGCTGCCTGCCGTCGTGACGCCTTTGCCGCAGGTCTGGGACGATGTGATACCCGGAGCGCATGTGATCGAAGATACTGAGGTTTTAGACTTAGGGCCGGGTTCGTATGACCTTGTCGTGCATGCGATGGGGTTGCATTGGGCAAATGACCCTGTGGGGCAGTTGATCCAATGTCGGCGCGCACTAAGACCGGACGGCTTGCTGCTGGCCGTCGCGCTGGGCGGCGAGACATTGCACGAATTGCGTGCCGCTCTGGGGCAAGCAGAGGTTGAAGTATCTGGCGGCCTATCTCCGCGAATCGCCCCGATGGCCGAGATTCGGGATCTGGGTGGGTTGTTGCAGCGCGCAGGGTTTGCTCTGCCTGTAGCAGACAACGTGGAACTGCGGGCTGAATACCGAGACATCTGGCATCTGATGCGTGATCTGCGCACCATGGGCGAGGGTAACGCCCTCCATGCGCGCTTGCGCCATCCCACCCGACGGGGAGTGTTCCAACGGGCGCAAGAACTGTATCAGAGCAACTTTGTGACTGGGAGTGGGCGATTGCCTGCCACTTTCGATTTGATTTGCCTCACCGGTTGGTCCCCGGACGAAAGCCAACCCAAACCTCTGCGCCCCGGCTCTGCCACGGCAAGGCTGGCCGATGTTCTCAAAACCCCTGAGGGTAAACTGCCGGATTGACCCAAAGGGATTTCCGGTTATCTCAGCCCTACACACGACAAATTCAGGACGCCAAACATGTTTGATGCCACCCGCCCCACCCATGCGCCGACCGAGCACCCCAAGGTGAAGTTCGGCAAGGTTGGCGTGTTACTGGCCAATCTGGGCACACCGGATGACTATTCATACTGGCCGATGCGGCGCTATCTGAACGAATTTCTGTCCGATCAGCGGGTGATCGATTACCCCAAATGGAAATGGCAACCGCTGTTGCAGTTGATCATCCTGACCAAGCGACCGTTCACGTCTGGGGCGGCGTACAAATCCATCTGGAACCATAATCAGGGCGAAAGTCCGCTGATGACGATCACCAAGGATCAAACCGCCAAGATGGCCGAGGCCTTGTCTGAACGGTACGGCGACCAGGTGGTGGTGGATTTCTCCATGCGCTACGGCAACCCGTCCACGCAATCAAAGGTGCGAGAGATGGTGGCTGCAGGATGTGACAAGATCCTGTTTTTTCCGCTTTATCCGCATTACGCGGGCGCGACTTCGGCTACCGCCAATGACCAGTTTTTCCGTGCGTTGATGCGGGAAACCTGGCAACCGGCCAGCCGCACGGTCGCCCCCTATTTTGACCACCCGAGGTATATCGAGGCGTTGGCGCAGTCGATCGAGCGGGCCTATGCAGATATGAAAACGCGCCCCGATGTTCTGGTGTGTTCCTACCACGGCATGCCCGAGCGTTACCTGCAGCAGGGTGATCCCTATCATTGCCAATGTGTGAAAACGACCCGTTTGCTGCGCGAACGCCTGGGCTGGGAAGAGACGGATATTGTGTCGACCTTTCAGTCGCGCTTTGGACCCGAAGAGTGGCTAAAGCCTTACACAGTTGACCACGTGGCTGAACTTGCAAAACAGGGTAAAAAGAACATCGCTGTTTGTGCGCCCGCTTTTTCGGCCGATTGCATCGAAACGCTCGAAGAGATCAACGAAGAGATCAAGGAAAGCTTTGAAAGGGCGGGTGGTGAGCGGTTCACCTATATCCCATGCCTGAACGATGATGACGCGCATATCAAAGCGCTGAGTACCGTGGTTGCAGAGAATCTGTCGGGATGGATCGACTGACGCCCAAAGCCCGTTTCAGAAAATGAAAAAGGCGGTGGGTGACCACCGCCTTTTCCGTATCAGCCGAAGCTGAAAATCTTAGCTCGATGCAACAGCGGCACCGACCAGAACCAGCAGCAGCAGCGGCAGGACGATGCCCGACGACGACGACTGAGTTTCTTCAACGATGACCGGCGGTTCAACGATCGGCTCAGCGATGTTGCCTGCGTATGCGGTCGAAGCAGCGGCTGTCAGAGCAGCAGCAAGAACGAGTTTTTTCATATTAACCTCCAGAATTTGCGCGATTCGACATAATGAACCGCACAGCCAAGACTTACCTCGTGGTTTTTTCTAATCAGCTATGGGGTTGAATTGCAAATGCTACTTACCCCGAACCCGATTCAGTGCGCTGAAATGTCGTCAAATTAGCAACACTTGCGTACCCACCTTGGCCATTGAGAACAATTCAGAGATATGCTCGTTGTACAGACCAATGCACCCGTTCGACGATCGACGACCAATCTTGCGTGTGTCGTGCGTGCCGTGGATGCGGTAATATTTCCAGCTGAGATACAATGCATGGGTGCCCAGCGGGTTGTCGGGGCCTGGCGGAATGTAATCTGGCCACTCCGGATTGCGTTTTTTCATCGAAGGGGTCGGCGACCAGCTGGGGCCTTCGACCTTGCGAATTACGCTGGTGCGGCCAAGTCGGGTTAGTTCCTCGGTCAAGGGCACTGACGAAGGATACAGCTTATAGATAGACTGATCGTCTGACCAATAATGCAGCGCGCGCGACGTGGTATCGACCAGAATCGCACCGTTGCGGGTGTTGCTGAAGTAGGGTTTCCAACTCTTGGCACGGAAGCTCGAAATATTGCGACGAACCGCTGGTTCAGCCTCTGGTGCAGGGCGCAATGGATCGTTTGGCGTGTATTGAGCGATAGCAGGAGTGCCCAACGTGGCTGTCGCGCCAATCAAGAAACTACGGCGAGTCGGGGATTCGAATGACTTTTTGACCATGGTTGCAGACCTTTATGTGTTCAATCCCAGTATTCGGAGCATAATATGGCGCGAAAGCCTCAGTCGCAAATCAAACCAGCGCGAATGCGCACACTGTGGCAGAGTTGCATTTGCGCCTGAACCCGTGTCGCGCTATCTCATGGTCCGATAGATGTACCGGGGTGCCTTATGACGCGACTGATTTCCCTTTTGACGATACTGTTCCTGGGCTTGGCCGCCTGTACGCCCACTTCGGGACCGGACCGACTGGGTGCAGATGGCCAGCCTCTGCCTACGGTTTACAAGATTCGGGGCAATGCATCGAAGCTTCAGTTCCGTATGTTGGACTCGGTCAATGCGCTACGCTCGGCATCGGGGGTGTCCCCAGTTCAGTTGAACGCACAGCTGAACGCGGCGGCCGCAACTCATTCGCGTGACATGGCGGCACAGAATCGCCCCTGGCACTTTGGCTCGGACGGCTCGTCGCCGTTGGATCGAATTGCGCGGGCCGGATATCCAGGCCCCCTGGTGGGCGAGGCGATCTCGGAAACTTATGAAACTGAGCTGGAAACTCTGGCCGCTTGGATGGAAGAGCCCGGCACCCGCTCGGTGATACTGGACCCGACGGCGATCAACATGGGATTTGCCTGGTTTCAGGAAAAAGGCGGCAAGATCTGGTGGACGATGGAAATGGGCGGCTAAACCCGACCGATTCCCACGAAAAAAGGCCCCGCGCGGGGCCTTTTTGATTCTGAATACTGTGTTTGGGATCAAGCAGCTTGAACAGACTGGGCCTCGGTCAAGATCGCATAAAGCTTTGTGGGATCCAGATTGGCACGCAGTTTGGTGCAAAGCGGTTGCTCGCGCAGCGTACGCGACACCAGAGCAAGCGCTTTAAGGTGTTCGACACCTGCTTCTTCGGGGGCGAAGAGGGTAAAGGCGATGTCGACCGGCTGACGGTCAACCGAGCCAAAATCCATCGGCTTTTCCAGCACGACGAATACGCCGGTAACCTTGTCCATACCTGACAAGCGCGCATGCGGCAGGGCCACACCGTGACCAACGCCGGTCGGTCCCAGGCTCTCGCGTTCCATCAGGGCCTCGACCGTCGACTGGGGTTCAAACCCATGAGCGGCATGTGCCACTTCGGCGATTTCCTGGAACAGACGTTTCTTGCTCGAGGCAGCGGCAAATACCTTTACCGCCTCAGGCTTGAGGATGCTTGAAAGCTCCATGTCTTGCTTGCTCCGCACGGGCGCCCCCTGATCATCATGCCAGAGGGCGGCCATTTGATATTTCTTGCCTATTACGGGTCGATCCAACCGATGTTTCCGTCATCGCGACGGTACACCACGTTCAACCCATCCTTGCCTTCATTCCGAAAGACCAGCACCGGGGCGCCAGCCAGCTCCATTTGCATAACGGCCTCGCCAACCGAAAGCGATGGAATCTTAGTCTCCATCTCGGCCACAATAATCGGCTGTAGCGACTCGGGCTCATTATCGGTGTTCTGTTCTTCCGACGCGAGGATATACGAGGACGCGCCAAAGAGTTCAACCGGCTCCGACCGATCCTTATGGTGATCCTTTAGGCGGCGCTTGTAGCGACGCAGTTGCGTCTCCATCTTGTCGCAGCACGCCTCGAACGCGGCGTAAATTTCGTTGGCATGAGCCTTGGCCTGAGCCGTCAGGCCGGTCGAAAGATGAACAGTTGTTTCGCACACATATTCATGCGCCGAGCGGGAAAAGACGACATTGGCATCCGTGGGGCGTTCTGCATATTTTGCCACAGCATCGCCCAGTTCCGTCTGCACGTGAGTTTGCAGGGCTTCGCCGATATCAATCTGTTTTCCGCTGATTTGGTAACGCATGTGATCTCCTTCACAATTCTCACCCGCATTCACGCCCAATAAATTGGCCGCGCCTGTCAATAACGGGTGATTGGATTAGGCATTTGCGCAGGTTGCGTCCTATTTGACCCTTCGATGAAGGGGCGACCCAAGACAGCATAGAACCGCAAGTTTGCCATATCCTGATTGAGGCAAGAGACGCGCCGAGAGTCAATCGAAAGCAGCAAAGAAGTTGTGCGATTCTTCGTCACCTTCGGCGCTCATCCGCCGTAAGTTCATGAAATACGGAAGTTTTCGCCCAAGTAGACACGGCGCACGTTTTCGTTGTCCACCACCTCTTCGGGGGTGCCGGACATCAGGACCTGACCGTCATGCAGAATATAGGCGCGGTCCACGATCTCGAGCGTTTCGCGCACATTGTGGTCTGTGATCAGCACGCCGATGCCGCGCTTTTTCAGATCCGCGACCAGATGGCGAATGTCGCCAACGCTGATCGGGTCAACACCCGCAAATGGTTCGTCGAGCAGCAGGTATTTTGGGTCCGCAGCCAGGCATCGTGCGATTTCAACCCGGCGACGTTCACCGCCAGACAGGGCCAGCGCCGGTGCGCGGCGCAGGTGCTCGACGGAAAAGTCAGACAGTAATTCTTCGAGCCGTTCCTTGCGCTTGTGTGCATGTTTGACAGTCACATCCAGCACGGCCGAGATGTTGTCTTCGACACTTAGGCCGCGAAAGATCGACATTTCCTGCGGCAGGTATCCGATCCCCAAACGTGCACGACGATACATCGGCAGCGTTGTCACGTTCTGCCCGTCGATGGTTACGGAGCCCGCTTCGGGAAATACCAGTCCCGCGATGGAATAAAATGTCGTCGTTTTGCCCGATCCGTTCGGACCCAGCAACGCAACAACCTCGGATCGGTCCAGCGACATGGACACATCCCGAATCACGGTTTTTTTGCTATAAGATTTGCGCAGTTTCTCGATTTTCAGCCCCGAGGAGCCTTCGGTCACGCTGAGTTTCGGTTTCGCCATCAATTCTTGTCCGAGTTCAAAATTGTTTTCACTCGGCCAACCATCTGCGCTGTTCCGGTGATCAGATTGACGGTCATCCTATTCGACGTCAGGGCGTTTTCACCCTGCGTCAGCAACACATTTCCGGTCATCACGATAACGCCGGTATCGATGGTGTAATCAGCGCGCTCTGCTTGCGCAGCGTCGGGACCGCTGACCAGCACGACGTCGCCCGTCGCCTCCATCCGCTGGATGCCAGATTGTTCCTGATTGTAGATAACAAGGACGCGCTGTGCCGACAGGCGCATTTCGCCTTGTCCTACCAATACGTTACCCTTGAATTCTGCAGATCCGCTTTCCTGGTTTACGTCCAGCGTGTCGGCCGTGACCTCGACAGGTAGGCTCGGATCAGCCTTGATCGCGCCAAATGCAACGTTAGCGCCCTGTGCCGACACTGATGCCGCGCCCAAGACCGAAAGGATGCTGAAAATCAGAGCGCGAAAATAGATCACAGGTTATCTTTCTTGCTTTTGGGGATCATATATCAGCTTAACCCCGTTTTTGAATAGCATGTGGATGGGTCCATCGTCGTTTTTTGCGCCCATTTCCATGTTTCCGGCCGTAAAGTCACCGATTGGGCCCGTTCCTGTGACGGTTCCAGGAGTCGATCCCCTGATCCCGCTAAGCGCAGTGTTCAACACTTCGGTCCGGATTTCGGTGCCGTCGGTCGAGGTGATCCGCACGTCGCCGGAAAAAACCGCCATGTCCTGATCCAGAGCGACATTTCCCAGTTTTGAAGTCAGGCGTATGATCTTGCCGTCGATGAGCTTGATCTGAGCGTCCAGATCCGTTGCCTCAGCAGGAGCATTCGGGCCACCCGGTCGCGCGATCAAGGCTGTGACCAGTACCTCTTCTCCCTTGGCAGTCGTGCCCGAGAAATACGGTTTTGTCACCTGCTGGTCGCGCATTCGATCTGCCATATCCTGTTCCGCAAAGGGGATAGTGGCGTTGGGATCGACGCTACGGGACAGCAAGAACAAAGTCGACAACAGCGCAAGTGCGGCCAGTGGCAGCAGCACCTTGAGCAGTTGAACTACACGCGAATAACCGTCCACAGTGGAAACTCCTACCCCAGACCAGCGCGCAGACAGTCGTGGATATGCAAGATCCCTTCGGCGTTGCCTGAGCCGTCCGGATCGACAACAAAGAGGCAGGTGATCTGAGGGGACTGGAGCGTCATCATCGCCACGGCCTCTTCCGCCATAGCGTCGGGACCGATCGTTCGGGGCGTGGTCGTCATCACATGATCAACGTCCAACTCAAGCAGGTTTTTCATATGTCGACGCAAGTCACCATCTGTCACGATGCCCAGCAACGCATTGCCCGCATCGGTCACGCCAACAACCCCGAAACTTTTTTGGCTCATGACCAGCAGAGCGTCACCCATAGATGTACCCGAAGCCACCAAAGGCAGATCGCGGTGCATCAAATCGCGCACCTTGCTGAGCTGAGCCCCCAATTTGCCACCTGGGTGGAACTCGCGGAAATTCTCCGGCGTGAACGAGCGGTGTTCCATCAGTGCCACAGCCAGAGCATCGCCCAAGGTCAGGGTCATCGTGGTTGACGTCGTGGGCACGATGCCGGTTCCGCAAGCTTCTTGGGCTTTTGGCAAAACCAGTGCCACATCCGATTGCTTAAGCAAGGTCGAATCTGGTCGGCTTGCGACCCCGATCAATGGGATGTTGAAGCGCCGGGTATAGGCAACCATGTCGGCGAGTTCGGGCGTTTCGCCCGAATTGGACAAGACCAGAGCCACATCACCCTGCGCCATCATGCCAAGATCGCCATGGCTGGCCTCGGCCGGGTGCACGAAATGCGCGGGCGTCCCAGTGGATGCAAGCGTGGCCGCGATTTTACGCGCGATATGACCTGATTTGCCCATGCCAGAGATGATGATGCGCCCGGTGGCGTTCAGCAGGGTTTCAACGGCCTTGTCAAAGCTTTCGTCCAGACCGTCAGCCAGTTGCCTCAGCCCGTCTTGCTCGACCGCTATGACGCGACGCGCGATTTTCTGAAAATCGGTCATGAGTGTGCAAATATATCCGTTTCGGGCCAACCCGCCAAATCCAGCTTGGCGCGCATGGGCAGAAAATCAAAACAGGCCTGCGCCATTTCTGTGCGGCCTTCGCGCGCCAGGCGCTTGTTCAGTTCTTCACGCAGCTTGTGCAAATGCAGCACATCGGACGCCGCATAATCCAACTGCGCAGTGGTCAGAGTTTCGGCGCCCCAATCGCTCATCTGCTGCTGTTTCGAGATGTCGACGCCGATTAACTCCTGTGTCAGGTTCTTCAACCCGTGGCGGTCGGTGTAGGTGCGCACAAGGCGGCTGGCGATCTTGGTGCAATAGACCGGGGCCGTCAGTGCACCAAAGGCGTTGTACATCGCGGCGATGTCAAAGCGGCCAAAGTGAAAGAGCTTCAGCACTTCCGGGTTCTCCAGCATCGCGCACAGGTTCGGCGCGGCGGTCTGGCCCTTTTCGACCTGAACGATATGAGCATCGCCATCACCGCCGGACATCTGGATCACACACAGCCGGTCTCGATGCGGGTTCAGGCCCATGGTTTCGCAATCGATGGCCACGATGGGGCCCAGGTCCAGCCCGTCGGGTAGGTCGTTTTTGTACAGGTGGTTTGCCACGAATGATGTCCTTTGCGCCGTATGCGGCTGAGATAGGGGGTTTGGATGCCAAACTCAACTGCGATGGCGGAACCGAACAAAACTGCGGGTCGGCGCAAAGATTGATCTATCACAAACTCAACTTTGGGGCTGCATGTTATGCGGGGGCTGTTCAATGGAATACGATCATGTCGCGTAGGTTAATGTCCCTTCATCAAACCACTTTCTTTTCTTATGGATTTCGCCCGATGTTTCTGGGCGCGTCGCTGTTTGCAATCCTATCCGTTCTGGTCTGGATTCTGACTATACGCGGTGCCGTTGATCTACCGCTCTATGATGATCCCTACCTATGGCATACGCACGAGATGTTGTTTGGTTACATTTCAGCTGTTTTGACCGGGTTTTTGCTGACCGCTGTGCCTAGCTGGACTGGGAGGACCCCTGTTGCGGGGTCCTTACTATTGGGCCTGACGGTTTTGTGGATTGCAGGCCGCGCGGCGATGCTATGGGGCAGTGGATGGAATGTGGCGGTCGTCGACGCGCTTTTTCTGTTTGCCGTGCTGGCCATTATCGCGCGCGAGATAGTTGCCAGTCGCAACTGGCGCAATCTGATGGTGGTGGGACCAGTCAGCGTGTTTGCTCTGGCGAACTTGGGATTTCATATCGAGGTCGCGCAGACTGGATACGCTGAATATTCCACTCGTGCCGGGTTCGCGGGCATCACGGTATTGCTAATGCTGATCGGGGGGCGGATCACGCCTGCGTTCACGCGCAGTTGGCTAAAGAAACAGGGCAGCTCACATCTGCCGCCCACTTTTGGCCGATTTGATGCTGTCAGCCTTTTGATCAGCGTTCTAGCCTTGGTTCTGTGGATCGTTTGGCCGGACACATATTATTGTGGTGGTCTATTGTCGGTTGCGGCCTTCCTGCAAGCGGTGCGTCTGGGGCGATGGCGCGGATTGCGAACCTTTTCGAACCCGATCCTCTTTGCACTGCATGGGTGCTTTGCGATGATTCCTTTGGGGTTGCTCATGCTGGCAGCTGCGCCGCTTGATTGGGCGTTTTATGCTGCTGGTCTGCACGTCATCGGGATCGCTGCGATTGGCGGGATGACATTTGCCGTAATGTTGCGCGCCAGCATGGGGCACACCGGGCGGCCGCTGAAATCTGATGGCTGGATGAATGCAGCCTTGATTGCTCTGGTTCTGGCCGCAGGCGCTCGGGCTGCGTGGTCACTTTGGGGATTACCTGCATGGATGCTGGATATGTCGGCGACACTTTGGATCTTGTCCTTTGGTGTTTTCGCTTTCCGGGTTGGGCCGTGGCTTTTGCGGCCCTCAAAGACCCCTTAGAAGGTTTGTCGGATGGCCTGACGTCGATTATAGAGTGACCATGGCCAAAAAAACGGCAGGCAAGAAAAAGAGCAGATCTAAGGCAAAGACACGGTTCAAACCGCTGCCTTGGCTATTGTCTTGGGCTGGGTTCATCGCATTGCGTGGCACCACGGTTCTGATTTTGACAGTTCTTGCGCTGGTGCTGCTGTACACTGTCGTTAACCCGCCGATCACACATACCATCTGGTCCG
This sequence comes from Tropicibacter sp. Alg240-R139, assembly GCF_900537075.1. Taxonomy (GTDB): domain Bacteria; phylum Pseudomonadota; class Alphaproteobacteria; order Rhodobacterales; family Rhodobacteraceae; genus Falsiruegeria. The sequence continues at coordinate 130,191 of NZ_UNRA01000005.1, read as the reverse complement.
AAAAACGCCGTTTGGGTTCGGTTGATCGCCAATGGGTCCCGATCGAGGATATTGCCCCGGTGATGGCACGGTCTGTTGTTGCAGCCGAAGATGCGGATTTCTGCGTGCATTGGGGATTCGACATCAAGGCGATTCGGGCCGCTATCGATTCCGGCAGCGGGCGAGGGGCATCCACGATCTCGCAACAAGTGGTCAAGAACGTGTTCCTCTGGCAAGGCCGCAGTTGGATTCGCAAGGCGCTGGAAACGGCGATTACTCCCGCGGTCGAGGTGATCTGGTCCAAACGGCGCATACTTGAGGTCTATTTGAACGTGGCCGAGATGGACGAGGGCGTGTTCGGCATTGATGCGGCGGCGCAAGAGTATTTTGGCGTGACACCAGATAAGCTCACGCCTTTGCAGGCTGCGCGCATCGCGGCGGTGTTGCCCGCGCCCAAGTCGCGCTCGGCCTCGAAACCAAGCGCGAAGGTTCGTCGGCGGACGGCTTCTATCATCGATGGAGCGGCCACCATCCGCGCAGACGGGCGCGCCGATTGTTTCGAGGATTGAAAATCCCGACGCTACAGGGCATTGCTGGATCAACACAATTCGTTCAACTGGATCACCATGGCCCGCCTGTTTCACGTTCCCCTTTCCCCATTTTGTCGCAAGGTTCGGCTTTCGCTTGCCGAAAAGAAGATCGAGGTTGAGCTGGTCGAAGAAAGATACTGGGAAGAAGACCCAGACTTTCTGCGCCGAAACCCTGCGGGCAAGGTGCCGGTGATCAAACTGGACGGCAAGATGATGGCGGAAAGTGCGGCCATCTGCGAATACATCGAAGAGACCCGCCCGGAACTTTCTTTGATGCCCAAAGACGCTGATGCTCGTTATGAAGTACGCCGTTTGATCAGTTGGTTTGATGACAAATTTCACCATGAGGTGACGTCGAAGCTGCTTTATGAACGGGTGAACAAAAAAATGGAGGGGCAGGGCTATCCTGACAGCCGTAACGTCAAAGCTGGCGCCAAAGCGATCAAGTATCATCTGGACTATATGGCCTGGCTGTTGGATCACCGCCGCTGGCTTGCGGGTGATGCGATGACATTGGCTGATTTTGCTGCTGCCGCACATTTGTCGTCGCTGGACTATATCTCGGACGTGGATTGGAACCGCAGCCAGATCGTCAAGGATTGGTACGCCAAGATCAAATCGCGTCCTGCGTTCCGCTCGATTCTGGCTGATCAGATCCCGGGCTTCCGCCCGCCCGCCCATTACGCCGATCTGGATTTCTGATAGACCTTTGGGCAGAGGCCCAAATCCCATGACCACCAGTTCCGACCTGAAACAGAGACTGACCCAGCAAGCCCTGGACGAGGGGTTCGTGTCCTGTCGTATTTGTCGCCCGTGGGACATCCCGCAGGTGCCGGACCGTTTGGCCGCCTTTGTCGAGGCTGGGTATCACGGGCAGATGGGCTGGATGGCCGAGCGGATGCACTGGCGCAGCAACCCTGCCGAGCTTTGGCCTGAAGCGCAGTCAGTTATCATGCTGGCCGAAAGCTATGCCCCGGATCACGACCCGCGTGCCATTTTGGAACTTCCCGATCGCGGTGCAATCTCTGTCTATGCGCAGAACAAGGACTATCATGATCTAGTCAAGAAACGCCTTAAACGGCTGGCCCGTTGGCTGATCGCCGAGGGCGGCGGAGAGGTGAAGGTCTTTGTCGACACCGCTCCGGTTTCGGAAAAGGCGTTGGGCATGGCTGCTGGTCTGGGATGGCAAGGCAAGCACACCAACCTCGTCAGTCGGGATTGGGGCAATTGGGCCTTCATAGGCTCTGTTTTTACCACACTCGACCTGTCTGCAGACGCGCCAGAGATTGACCATTGCGGCTCTTGCCGGTCTTGTTTGGCGGCTTGTCCAACTGATGCTTTTCCTGCGCCCTACCAATTGGACGCGCGGCGCTGCATTTCGTATCTGACCATCGAACACAAAGGCCCGGTTGACGAAGAACTGCGCGGCAAACTGGGCAACCGCATCTACGGTTGCGACGATTGCCTCGCCGCGTGTCCTTGGAACAAATTCGCAGTGGCGGCCAGTGACATGCGATACGCCGCCCGTGAAGAGCTTAAAGCTCCGGCGTTGGCTGAATTGGCGGCGCTGGATGATGCAGCGTTCCGGGCTTTTTTCTCGGGCTCGCCGATCAAACGGATCGGGCGGAACCGGTTCGTGCGCAATGTCCTCTATGCCATCGGCAACTCGGGTGATGCGGCATTGATGCCAACCGCACAGGGTTTGACCAAAGATGCGGATGCAACCGTGGCCGATGCCGCCCGTTGGGCCGTGGAACAATTGCAATAAGTGACGCAAACAGGCAGGACGTGTCGCGCGAACTCGCTATGTGGTGGGATCACGACGCAAATGGAGGATCAAGATGGCGCTGTCTTTGGGCGTGGATACTGGCGGGACCTATACGGATGCGGTGCTGATCCGGGACGAACGGGATGTGATCGCCTCGGCCAAGTCGCTCACCACACGGACCGATCTGGCGATTGGCGTTGGCAAGGCGATCAAGTCGGTTCTGGCGCAGGCAGATGTCAGCGCGGATCAGGTGACGCTGGCCTCTTTGTCGACCACGCTGGCCACCAACGCCCTGGTCGAAGGGCAAGGTGGGCGGGTTGCGCTGATCTACATCGGATTTCGCGAGCAAGACCTGGAAAAGCACGGGCTTTCAGATGCGCTCAAAGGTGACCCGGCGCTGGTGATTGCGGGCGGGCACAGTCATGCAGGCAGCGAAAAAGCACCACTTGATGTAGCCACACTTGAGGCATTCATTGACGCCAATTCAGGGATATCGGGCTATGCGGTTGCTGCGCAGTTCGCTACCCGAAACCCTGCGCACGAGCTTGAAGCGGCCCGCATCATCACCGAGCGCACCGGCGTTCCGGTGACTTGTTCGCACCAGCTGTCGGCCAAGTTGAACGGTCCCAAACGGGCGGTGACGGCCGTGTTGAATGCCCGTCTGATCGGCATGATTGATCGCCTGATTGGTCGGGCGCAGGACACATTGGTGGACTTGGGAATCACGGCGCCGATGATGGTGGTGCGTGGCGATGGAGCACTGATGAGCGCCGAACAGGCGCGCGAGCGGCCCATCGAAACTATTTTGAGCGGTCCAGCAGCGTCTATCGTCGGCGCGTGTTGGCTGACTGATACGGAAAACGCGCTGGTCTCGGACATTGGCGGAACGACGACGGATGTGGCTCTGATCAAGGACGGAAAGCCCGCGATTGACCCCGCAGGCGCGCGGGTTGGCGGTTTTCGCACCATGGTCGAGGCTGTGGCGATGCGCACCAGCGGCCTGGGCGGCGACAGTCAGGTGCATGTGGTGAGCGAGGGGCTGTCAGGCGGCGTCTTCCTTGGCCCGCGCCGGGTAGTGCCTGTTTCGTTGATCGCGTTCGAGGCGCCCGAGGTGGTGCATGATGTGTTGGACATGCAACTACACTCGCCCACGCCGGGAGAACACGACGCCCGCTTTGCGCGGATCGTACCGGGTGTGCCGGTTGACGGTGTAGGGGATCGCGAGGCCGTATTGATCGAACGCCTAGGGGATCGAGTTGTGCCACTGGATCAGGTCCTGCGGACCCGAATGGAGCATGGCACGCTTGGGCGGCTGGTGGATCGCGGGATCGTTCAGGTTTCGGGCGTGACCCCCTCGGACGCGAGTCATGTCTTGGGCCGGTTGGAAACATGGGACACTGCGGCGGCGGAAAAGGCGCTTGAGCTTTTTGCGCGTAAACGTGTTGGCACGGGCGATCGTATTGCCGCGTCGCCCCGCGACATGGCGCGAATCATTGTGGATCAATTGACCGAACAGACGGCTTTGACTTTGTTAGAGACTGCTTTTGCAGAAGAGGCTGAAGACTTTGGTGTGCCGCCTGAACAACTTGCACGCCATGTTCTGTTGCAAAAGGGTCTATCCAATCATCGCGGCCTACTGGCCTTGGAAGCGTCGTTAAATGTCGATGTCGTGGGCCTTGGCGCTTCGGCGCCCAGCTATTACCCAGCGGTGGGAGAACGGCTGCGTTGTAACATGATCCTGCCAGAGCATGCAGGTGTGGCCAATGCCGTAGGGGCTGTTGTCGGGCGGGTCACGTTCCGGCGCAGTGGCACCGTGACGTCCCCGTCCGAGGGAAGATACCGCGTCCACCTGGAAACCGGACCGCAAGATTTTACCGAATCCGATGCGGCTTTGACCTTGTTAGAGACGGTTTTACGCCAAGAAGCCGAAGGTGAAGCCAAAGCCGCAGGTGCGGCGGATATCAGGGTTCTGGTCGAACGTGACATCCGCACCGCCCGAATTGAAGCTCGGGATGTGTTCGTCGAAGGAATGTTGACCGTCGAGGCCAGCGGACGACCCCGGGTTGCTGTTGGTTAGTTTGGATCAGAGAACGCGATAGGTGGTCTGTAACATGCCGGACGTCAATGTCTTGGCACCTGCCAGTTTCAGGTCGATGTCGCGGTCCAGCTCCCCGAACAGCGGGATGCCTTGGCCAATCAGGATGGGCACTTGGGTGATCGTCAGATCCGCAATCAACCCCGCCCGCAGAAACGACTGGACCAGGCGGCCACCATCGACATAAGCACGCGACCAGCCACGCGCATCCAAGCTTTCCATCAAGGCCGCCGGTTCCAATTGAGACAGTTCAACTTTGGACTTCAAGTCGTCGGGAATGTCATCACTGACCATCGAATGACTCATAACAATCACCGGTTTGGTATATGGCCACTTTCCGAAACCGGCGACCGTTCGAAACGAACCTGCCCCCATGATCAACCCGTCCACAGTATCGAAGAACGCTGAAAACCCGCCGTCGTCGCCTTCGACGGTCGGCTGCTTCATGAGCCAATCCAATGCATGATCAGGGCGTGCGACATAGCCGTCCAAACTTGTGGCGATAAAGACGTGGCCTGTGGTCATGATGATCTCCTTTGGATCGACAGTAATACAGGGCGATGCCCACTTGCGACAGCGGTGACGGTTTCGGATCGGGCGTCACTGACATTTGAGTCTATCGTGCATGCAGTTTTCAGCGAGGATGACGATGCGGCACCAACAAGATAGAATCGACCTAGCAGCGAGCTTACGGCTGGCCGCACGCAATGGATGGCAGCGGGGGGTCGACAATCACTTTTCGTTGTCTGTGGACAGCGACCATTTCCTGGTCAACGCACGAGGCCTGCATTGGTCCGAAGTCACTGCATCGAACTTGTTGCTGGTCGATCACACCGGCAACGTGGTGGAAGGCGCGGGAGAGATCGAGGCGTCGGCCTTCTACATTCACTCGCACATCCATCGCAAGGTGCCCCATGCGCGCTGTGTTCTGCATGCTCATCCAACCTATTCGACTACGCTTGGCTGTATCGAAGGGGGACGGTTGGAGAACTGCCATCAGGACTCCTTGCGGTTCTTGGGCCGTGTTTCCTACGATGGGGATTTTGGTGGATCGGCATTTGATGACGGCGAAGGCCGGCGGATAGCGGCCACTATCGGAACCGGAAATATCGTGGTCATGGCCCATCACGGGATCACTGTGGTCGGGGAAACCGTGGCGCGCGCGTATGATGATTTCTACAATTTTGAAGCGGCCTGCGAATACCAGATGATCGCGATGGCCTCGGGCCGTCCGCTTGCCATATTGCCCGATGATGTGGCCAAAAAGCTCGCGGCAGGCATGTGGGATGAACGGCAGATCGACTTTCATTTTGCGGCGATGAAACGGCTGTTGGATCGGGACGAACCGGATTACGTCGGTTGAGCAGAACTAAAAACGCCCCACCGAAAACGGAGGGGCGAGGATTTTGGGGTCTTACCGGTTAGTTATTCCGCGGCCTCTGACCGTTTCGGCAGCACCCAATCAGGACGCGCAAAGTGACAGGTATACCCGTTGGGTATGCGCTCCAGATAGTCCTGATGCTCGGGCTCTGCGCCCCAGAAATCACCCACAGATTCAACTTCGGTCACGACCTTGCCGGGCCAAATGCCACTGGCGTTTACATCCGCGATGGTATCCAGCGCGGTCGCCTTTTGGGCCTCATCCACATAGTAGATCGCCGAGCGATAGCTCATGCCCATGTCGTTGCCCTGACGGTTCACTGTGGTCGGGTCATGAATCTGGAAAAAGAATTCCAGCAGCTTGCGATAGCTGATTTGCGCGGGGTCAAAAAAAATCTCGATCCCTTCGGCGTGGGTGCCGTGGTTGCGATAGGTGGCGTTGGGAACGTCCCCGCCGGTGTATCCGACGGACGTTTTGGAAACGCCGGGCATTTTGCGGATCAGGTCCTGCATGCCCCAGAAACAGCCACCTGCCAGAACGGCGCGTCCAGTGCTCATGCGATATCCTCCACTTGATTGATGTAGTCGCCATAGCCTTCGGCCACCATGTCGTTGCGGTGAACGAAACGGAGCGAGGCAGAATTGATGCAGTACCGCAGCCCGCCCCGATCCATCGGGCCGTCAGGAAAGACGTGTCCTAGATGACTATCGCCATGGGTCGAGCGGACCTCGGTCCGGATCATGCCCAGGGTGCGGTCTTCGATTTCTTGCACGTGGGCGGGTTCGATGGCTTTGGTAAAGCTGGGCCAGCCGCAGCCGGATTCGTATTTGTCGGATGATGCAAACAGTGGCTCGCCCGATACGATGTCCACATAGATGCCGGGTTCTTTATTGCCCAGCAACTTGCCGGTGCCGGGGCGTTCCGTGCCACTGTTTTGGGTCACATAGAACTCTTCGCGCGACAGGGCGGCGATGGCCTGAGGGTCCTTGGTGTAGTTGGTCATGTCGTCCTCCGGTCATTCATGTTGGCCAGTAAATGGGCTGACCGATGCCAAATTCAAAGGTTTATTTCACGTTGCTCGCGCGCTCGTGCATTGGCGAAGGTGCCGGTTGGCGTGCCAGTTGTACCGCCAATATGCCCAGTGTAGTGATCACAACGCCGAGACCGTCAAGCAGATCTATGCTTTCGCCGAGCAGCGCGGCGGCTACGGCAACACCGAACGCGGGATTCAAGAAATGAAAGGTTGAGGCGCGGATCGCCCCAATCCGATCCAGAAGAAGGAACCAGATCAGCGTCGCGGCAAGCCCCGGAACCAGCGTGGTATAGGCAAAGGCCAGAAGGAAGGGCATCGTCGGGTTGATGTAGATTGTTTCAAACACGGGTGCTGCGGCGAACAGAACGGCCGAGCCAACCAGCATCTGCAGCCCCACCACCATCATGAAATTCCCGCCCGAGGTGGCACCGCGTACTGATAGTGTGGCAAAGGTCAGCGCCAAGGCGCCCAACCCGCACAGCATCAGGCCAAACAGGTCGATACCCCCCGAAATTCGCGCGCCCATGATCAAGGCAACGCCTCCGAACCCCAAAAGCAGGCCAATCATGCCCAAGGGCCGCAGACGTTCCTTGAAGATCAGCCAATTTGCCAAAGCCACCATCAGTGGCATGGTTGAGGCAATGATGGCCGCAACCGAGGCCTCGATCGTTTGCATCGCGTAAAAGTTCAGACCCAAATACAGGGCGTTCTGACAAACCCCGAACATAATTGTTGCAAACAGCTGCGGACGGGTCAGCCGCCAGCTTTGCCCCATGGCGCGCGCGATGAGCACTCCTAGTAGCCCGGAAATCAGGAACCGGAGCGCGAGCGAGAACAGCGGCGAGGCATCGGCAACGATAATCCGTGCTGACGTAAAGGCCGACGACCACATGAAAGCAAAGGCCAGACCCATGATGATGGCGCGCATGTCCATGATGCTGTCCCTCTTCCTCACGTCGCGGGCGACAGTTCCTCAAATCACACATGCATGCAAGAGCGTAGGTACGTGTTGATACAAATGTGCTGCGGAATGTTCGACTCGATTTTGCGGGCGGCGTTCGCTGACTTCAAACAACGATTTTTCCTGCTGTGTCTGATGTGCAGGAAAAAACCTATTTTTGCTGCAGGTGGGCCAATGACCGTGGTCGGCGCACAACAACGCTTGTGTGACGAGCAAGTGTTGAGGGACTGACAGCGACTATCGGCAGCGCGCTCCGGCAAGGGATATGCTTTGTTCTAACCCGGACATGGCGGTGTATGCATCGGCTCTGGCCTCGTTAAGTGCAACAACAGTTGTACTTGCATAGACTCGCGTTGCTTGGGCAGTGTCGCCGGCTTCTAACTTGCTGAGTACGTCGTAGCCTGCGGCAATGATTTGAGCCGCGTTTTCACGAATATCGCGATACCGTGGTTCAACTGCTTCAAAAGTAGTCAGACGACGGATGGCTTTATCAAAACTGCCCAGTACGGCTTCGTTTTTATCTGTTGCTTTGCGCAATCCACCCAACGGTCCATAAAAGCCGCTTTCGTGATTGTAGAGTTCTAAGGTATGTACGCCAGTTGCAATATCCGCAATTGCGTCGATTTGGGATAAAGCCAGTAAGTTCAATGAATTCTCAACCTGCCGGAGGATGCTTATTGTCTTCACCATGCTCGCAATGTTTGAAACGTCGCAATCATCATTGGCCCACGCCATTCCTGGCACACCCAAGTTCATGAAAGAGGCCAGAAATATCAACTGTCTCAGGGTCGCTCGAACTCCGTCTTTCATGATCTGCTCCTCTCAGGGGGCGACTATAGCTGGAAATCGACAGGCTTACGAGAAAACGTCATGTATCACGTGATATTATCTATGACTGCAACCCCACGCCTCTGTAAGCGGCGCTGTGAACGAAGAGGTGTTTGCTGGGCGTCTCCAACGTGACTGAGTTGGGCATAAAGTGAAGGGCCCATTACTTACGGCTCGGGACCAACACTGTCCGGTTTCTGGCCGGTACCGGGAAAACCAAGGAACCGTGGCAATTTATCGGCGGCGTCGAACCAGCTAATTCGATCACCGTGGGCGACGTGTTTCTGCGGTGGGAAGTTTTCTGGGTTGTCCAACGTGCTGACAAAAAAACCGATGACGATGTCGCCGTTCCACTCCGCTTCGTATGAGATAGGCGTCCCGCAATCCCCGCAGAACGTCCGGCTGACACCTGGCGACGATGCATAGGTTTTTCGCCTACCTTGAGTGAAATGAACATCCTTTTCAAAGTAGGTTGCATAGACCGCAACAGGCGCGCCGGTGGCTTTACGACAAGAGTTGCAGTGGCAGTAAGCAACGAAGTCAGGCTCTGCCGTTGCCTGGTATCGAACAGCGCCGCAAAGGCAGCCACCTGTCGCAGTATTTGGGTATTCGCTCATCGTCTTCCCCGCTTTCTGCTCGGCTCCGGAGTTCTGTCGTGCACTCCAACCTCGACCCTGTGTACTCGATCTTCCATCGAGATGGGGCTTTTTCAGAAAGGGATTGTGATGAATGACCGGACCGCCGTGTTAGCGACTCTGGAGGAGTATGCCGAAGCGTATTGCGCCAAAGATTTGAAACGCCTTATGGCGATATTCGTGGATGGCGTGGATATTTCCCTCATCGGGACCGGGGCCGATGAGCTGTGTTCCGGTCGGAAAGCTGTCGCATCTGTGTTTGAGCGCAAATTCAGAGACGCAGCGGCAACGCAATTCGAGTGGAAGTGGAAAGACATCGCAATTCATGGGAAAGCCGCGACCGTAGCCATCACGCTTTTCATCCACTTGACTATGGAAGGTGAAAACCTCGTCGTGCCGGTCCGCTGGACTGTTTCACTCGTAATGACCAATGAAGGATGGAAGTGGGTTCACCGTCACGCTTCCGCCGCCGCGGGCTCACAAGAGGATGGAGCTGCCTATCCTACCAACAGAGACTGAAACTAGGTTTGGTTTTGGCCGTTATTGCACCTGACATGCACAATGCAGCATTTCGCTAAATGGGCTCATAGCGGACATTTTCACTGTTCAGGGTTGGCCCGCTACTTGCCCAATTGAAAGAAAAAGGGCCGCCAGTTGGCGACCCCAATCCGTTCAGATCAAGATGATCCGATCAGCCGTTCACGCTGTCTTTTAGCGCTTTGGCGATGGTCATTTTCACGACCTTGTCGGCTTCTTTCTTGAACTGCTCGCCGGTGGCAGGGTTGCGCACCATACGCTCGGGGCGCTCACGGCAATAGATCTTGCCAACGCCCGGCAGAGTCACGGCACCACCGCCGGAAACTTCGCGGGTGATCAGGCCAGTGACGGCGTCGAGCGCTGCGCCAGCGGCTTTTTTATCGGTACCCATTTCCTCGGCCAGTGCTGCGACGAGCTGAGTTTTGGTCATAGGCTTTGCCATTTCTTGGTCTCCTTACTGTGCCCGATCAGTTGGGCCTCATCGCGCAACTCTAACTGGATATTGTGAGGTAACACAACGAATAGTAGCACCGAAAACCAAGAAAATATGGGGTTTTCGGCGGTTTTTTGCGATCAAAGGAAGGCGGTCTCATCAAACGAGCGCAATTTCCGGCTGTGTAGACGTTCCAGAGGCATCCCGCGCAGGGCCTCCATCGCGCGAATTCCAATGGCCAGATGGCGGCTGACCTGGGTTGTATAGAACTCGGACGCCATGCCTGGCAACTTCAACTCGCCATGCAGGGGCTTGTCCGAGACGCACAACAAGGTGCCATAAGGCACACGGAACCTATAGCCATTGGCGGCAATCGTAGCGCTTTCCATGTCCAGCGCGATGGCACGCGACTGGCTGAGACGCTGTACCGGGCCGGATTGATCGCGCAGTTCCCAGTTACGGTTATCGATGGTGGCAACAGTGCCGGTGCGCATCACTCGTTTCAGATCATAACCGGCCAGTTCTGTCACCTCGGCCACGGCCTGTTCCAGGGCGATCTGGATCTCTGCCAGCGCCGGGATCGGTACCCAGACCGGCAGATCGTCGTCCAGCACGTGATCTTCGCGCAAGTAAGCATGCGCCAGCACAAAGTCCCCCAAGGCCTGTGTGTTCCGCAGGCCAGCACAATGCCCGACCATCAACCAGGCGTGTGGACGTAGAACCGCTATGTGGTCAGTCGCGGTTTTGGCGTTAGAGGGGCCCACACCGATGTTGACCAAAGTGATCCCCGACCCATCAGCCCGCTTCAAGTGATAGGTCGGCATTTGCGGCAGCTTAGCGGGCGTTTCGATGGGTGTGTCGGCATTCGTGATCTCAACATTCCCCGTGCTGACAAAGCTGGTGTAGCCGCTGTCAGGGTCAGCAAGCTGGGCGCGAGCGTAGGCTTCGAATTCAGAGACGTAGAATTGATAGTTGGTGAACAGGACGTGGTTCTGGAAGTGATCCGGGTCTGTCGCCGTATAGTGTGACAGCCGCGCCAGTGAATAATCGATGCGCTGTGCAGTAAACAGAGCTAGCGGACCGGTGCCGTTACTGGGCACATACGTCCCGTTGACGATGTCGTCGTTTGTGGTGCTCAAATCCGGTACGTCAAACACATCGCGTAGAGTGAAACCTGCGGCCCCTTCTTGCGGAACTGTCAGTCCGGGGTTAGCGGCCACGGCGAAATGCACCGGAATTGGCGTCGTCGAAGGGCCGATCGTGACGGGTTGTCCGTGGTTCTTGATCAACAGTGCAATCTGTTGCGTCAGATAAGACCGGAACAGCCGTGGCTGTGTGATGGTCGTGGCGTGGGTACCCGGATTGGTGACATGCCCATAGCTCAGCCGACTGTCGACTTGTGCATAGCTGGTCGTCTTGATACGAACCTCGGGGTAGAACGCGCGCACATGACGCTCGGGCGCGCCTTCGACCATCGCCTGAGAAAACCGCTGACACAGAAAGGCCGTTGCCTGATCATACAGAACTATCAATCGCTCGACAGCCTGTGCCGGGTCGGTAAAGTTCTCTGGTTCAAGGATCTCAGGGGTGGCGTATTTTGTCATTCAAGGGGATCCAGCAGGTCAATCTTTTCAAAGGTTCGCACATCTATCAACCCAAGGTCCGAGATCCGCAATTCCGGGATCACCACCAGCGCCAACAGTGAGTGCTGCATGTAAGCGTTGTTCAGGTCACAGCCGCAAGATTGCATCGCGGCAACCATCTTTTCGGCCTTTTCGGCCACGTCTGTCGCGGGGCTGTCGGACATAAGCCCGGCTATGGGCAGCTCCACCAGCGCCAGTTCTTCGTCATCCTGCCAGATCGTAATGCCGCCGCCAACCTCGGCCAGCCGGTTTGCAGCCAAAGCCATCTGCGCGCGGTCGGTGCCGACAACGATCATGTGATGGCTGTCATGCGCCACGGTCGAGGCCATAGCCATACGGCCCTGATACCCAAACCCCGAAACAAAGGCATTGGTCACACCGCCTGTGGCCTGATGCCGTTCCACCAGAGCGATCTGGCAAGTTTCCCCATCACCTTCAACCAGCCCCTCGCGCACCGGCAGGTCCGTCTTGAGCGCCTTGGTTGGGGCTTGATTTTCCACAACGCCGATTACATTGGCGCGGACCGAATTTGCGCCTTCGGGGGCCTTGATTTCAAAGTCACCGCCGCTCAGTTCATGACCCAGATGCACGGTACCCCGTGCGCTGTCCGGCCAAGCGAAATGCGGGCATTCAATCATGATAGAGCCGTTTTCAGCAACGATCCGCCCCCGTGCAATCACGGTTTCAATCGGCAGTTCAGCAAGGTCCGAGGTCAGGATGATGTCCGCCCGCCGACCAGGCGTAATCGAACCGATCTCACGCTCCAGGCCAAAATGAGTTGCGGTGTTGATCGTTGCCATTTGCAACGCGATCACCGGATCACAACCGCAAGCAATTGCATGACGCACAACCCGATTCATGTGGCCCTCGTTGACCAGCGTGCCCGAATGGCAGTCGTCGGTGCACAGGATAAAGTTGCGCGGGTCCAGCCCATTTTCCGTCACAGCCGTAATCTGGCTTTCGACATCGTACCAAGCAGACCCCAGCCGCATCATCGACCGCATGCCCTGCCTGACACGGGCAATCGCGTCAGCCTCACATGTCCCTTCGTGATCATCCGCCGGGCCACCCGCGACATAGGCCGAAAAGGCCGGGCCCAGATCAGGCGAGGCATAATGCCCGCCTACGGTTTTGCCTGCGTTCTGTGTGGCGGCGATTTCGGCCAGCATCTTGGGATCGGCGTTTGTGACACCGGGAAAGTTCATCATCTCACCTAACCCGACAATGCCCGGCCATGTCATCGCTTCGGCCACGTCCTCGGGTGAAATTTCGTACCCGGTGGTTTCCAGGCCCGGCGCCGAGGGTGCGCAAGACGGCATCTGGGTAAAGATATTGACGGGCTGCATCAGCGCCTCGTCATGCATCATGCGCACGCCATCAAGACCAAGGACGTTGGCGATTTCATGGGGATCAGTGAACATCGACGTGGTACCATGCGGGATCACGGCGCGGGCAAACTCGGCGGGCGTTAGCATGCCGCTTTCGATGTGCATATGCGCATCACACAGGCCGGGGATCATGTAACGCCCGTTGGCCTCGATGATCTGCGTGTCGGGGCCAGTGCAATGGCTGGCATCGGGGCCAACAAAGGCAATCCGCCCGGCAGCGATGGCGACCGAGTGATCAGCGAGAGTTTCGCGGGTGTGGACATTGACCCAAATTCCACCGTTGATGACAGTGTCTGCGGCCTCACGCCCTGCGGCGACGGCGATCAATCGGGGGGCCACGTCCGGCCAGCTGGGGAAAGTTGTCTGTTCCATGGTTCAACTTTCCCGAATGTTAGCGCCTGTGCAACCCCTCCCGTCGCGGTATCATGAAAGGGTTACATGTGGTCGGGTATAGGGCCTCATGGAAATCGTCATTCATCACAACCCCGCCTGCGGCACCTCGCGCAACGTGCTGCGGATCATCCGCGACGCTGGCTATGATCCGGTTGTTGTCCCGTACATGGACACCGGCTGGACCCGCCCGCAATTGCAAGCGCTGTTTGCAGTCGCTGGTATTACACCGCGCCAGGCGCTGCGCACCAGCAAATCCCGGGCTGAAGAATTTGGTTTGCTCGACCTGTCCGTCTTGGACGAAGGTTTGCTTGATGCGATGTTGGAGCACCCGGTTTTGGTGAACCGCCCCATCGTGGCCTGCGCCAACGGGGTGAAGCTTTGTCGCCCGTCCGGAGTCGTCCTGGATCTGCTGAACAAATGGCCGCCAGCACCTTGGGCCAAGGAAGATGGCACGTTGCTGATCAACGAACAGGGGAAACGTTTGCCGGAATAGGCGGTGTTCTCGTCGGAAATCCCCTTGTATGCCGCCGCCCTTTTCGCTCTCATCAGATGGCGGAACGGGAGGCAAACCATGGATTATGAAACAGTGGGTGCAGATGCCTTTGGTCGGTCTCTAAAGGGGATTGGCCTGAACCTACTGGTGCGGGATGTGCAGGCCGAATGCGCCTTTCTGTCCGAAGTGTTCAGGATGCAGAGCCATCAAGTGTCAGCGGACTTTGCTATCGTGACGTATGGCGATCAGCTGTTTCAGCTGCATTCGGATGGTACGTATCACGCAAACCCGTTGCTGAGCCTGCTGCCCGAAAACCCACCCCGCGGGGCGGGTCTGGAAATCCGCCTTTATGACAGCGACCCGGATTCGGCCGTACAGCGGGCAGACGCGTTCGGAGCCACCGTTTTGCAAGCAGCGACGGACAAACCGCATGGGCTGCGCGAGGCGTATATTCTGTGCGCGGATGGGTATGCTTGGGTGCCAAGCAGACCCAAGGGCTAGTCAAGCCAATTGCCAAGCAGCGCGAGCTTGCGGTTACGCGTCCTGCGGACGGCAGGGGGCCAGGCTCATGTGGGCAAAGCCCACATGAGCCTGGCCCAACGGGAGGAGATGTTCCGATAGGAGCATCGACGACGGGCGGGAGTGCTTGTGGATCAAAGAGATATCTCGGCAGATATCTCGGACCTCAGCCAATCGGTGAATGCGATGGCGCCCGGGTTTTCCTCGGCTTGCGGTGAAAGCAACAGGTAGTAGGCTTCGGGCATGGCTGCGCGGTGCGCAAAGGGCGCGATCAGGCGACCCTTGTTAATCAATTCGCGAACAATCGTGTCATGGGCCAGACACAACCCACCCCCGGCCATCGCTACCGACAGGCTGACCATATAGGTCGTGGCATAGGTAATTGGTGGATTGCCCCAAGTTAGACCCTGATCTTCTGCCCAGTTCGACCAATTTGACAGCAGATTTGAGCAGTCATAAAGTGGTTGATCCTGCACATTGTCCAACGTCACAGAGAACTCGGGCGCGCACACCGGATAGTAATGATCCGTTCGCAGCAGCTCTGTCCGCACCGTGTCCGCAGGGCGCAGGGAATAGCGAATTTCAACCGCCGCACCTTCGGCCATTTCGCGTGGCTCCCAGAGTTCGGTGAATATGTTCAGCTGCACGTCCGGATGCAGTTCACGGAACCGGGGCAGCTTTGGCGCCAACCAATTCACCGCAAATGTGATGTTTGATTGCACTTGCACGGCGTTGGCCTGATCCCCGACCACCGCTTGGGTCCCCCGCACCAGGGTCCGAAATGCCTCGCGCACGACCGGTAGATAGGTGATGCCCGTTTCCGTCAACTCTAGCGCTCGGGGACGGCGATGAAACAGCGGACGCCCCAGGTGTCCCTCAAGAGATTTGATCTGCTGACTGACCGCGCTCTGCGTCATGTTCAGATCACGCGCGGCACCGGTAAACGAAAGGTGACGTGCTGCGGCCTCAAACGTGCGGAGCCAGCCCAAAGGAGGAAGTGGTTTCTGCATATGCATAACTCTGCCATTAGTAATGCTAATGGGATAGCTTCGTTTTTTTCGTTGGTCAAATGCAAGTCCGGGATGCAGGTTCTTGCTCACCTAGGAACACCGCCTCGGCATCAGGGAGAATCGGCGATGAGCGTGACAAATCTGCGACCCAACATGGACCACTGGTCCGAACGGGTGGATATGGCAGCGGCCTTTCGCTGGACCGTCAAGTTGGACATGCACGAAGCTGTGGCCAACCACTTCAGCCTTGCCGTGAATGACGACGGCACGCAGTTCCTGATGAACCCCAACCAGATGCACTTCAGCCGGGTCAAAGCTTCAAACCTGCTGCTTCTGGACGCCAATGATCCGGGGACAATGGATATGCCCGGCGCACCGGACCCGACCGCCTGGGGCCTGCATGGCTCGATCCATCGCCATTGCCCGCACGCACGCTGCGTGATGCATGTGCATTCGATTCACGCGACCGTTCTGGCTGCGCTCGCGGACAGCAACATCCTTCCGATCGATCAGAACACCGCGACCTTCTACAACCGCTATGTGATTGACGAAGAATTCGGTGGACTGGCGTTCGAAAGCGAAGGCGAGCGCTGCGCCTCGATGCTGAGTGACCCCAAGAAAAAGGTCATGATCATGGGCAACCATGGCGTGCTGGTGATCGGCAGTGACGCGGCGGATGCGTTCAACCGGCTCTACTATTTTGAGCGCGCAGCCGAGACCTATATTCGTGCGTTGCAGACCGGCCAGAAGCTGCGGGTGCTCAGCGACGAGATTGCTGAGAAGACCGCGCAAGAGCTTGAGGACTACCCAAGCCAGGCCGAGGCGCACATGCGCGAGATGAAAGCGATCCTGGACGCAGAAGGGTCTGACTACGCGAGCTAAGCGGGACTAGTCGCCAAGCCAGAAAGGACATCCCATGCTGGATACCGCCAATCCCCGGGCGCGCACTTTAGCCGCCCGACACTATACGTCTGCGCAATCGCTGGATGCTGAACGCGAGTTGATGCTGCGCAGCTGGCAGCTTGCGGGCCATGAAACGCAGCTGGTCGAGCCGGGTCAATTCATCACCCTGTCGCTGTTCGATCAGAACATTTTTCTTGTTCGGGATCGCGATGGTGAGGTTCGCGCGTTCTACAACGTCTGCCCGCACCGCGGCCATCAATTGGTCGAGGGGAGCGGTAAGAAAGCGGTCCTGACCTGCCCCTATCATGCCTGGACGTTCGGGCTTGATGGAAATCTGCGCGGCATACCCAAACGCGGCGAAACCGACGCTCCGATACGATCCGAGGTCTGTTTGTCCCATGTTAGGGTCGAATCTTTGGCCGGGTTCCTGTTCGTGAACCTTGATGATGACGCGCCCAGCCTGGACGAAATTGCGCCAGGACTTGAGGCGCAGATGCTGGAGCGTATCCCAGAACTGCCCACGTTAATGATCGAAGGCGACAGTGCCTACGGCCACACCTACACCTGCAAGTCCAACTGGAAGGTGATGCTCGACAACTACCTTGAATGTCATCACTGCGGACCGGCGCACCATTCGTTCGACGACATGATGAACATTGCTGACAACCGGTTTGAGCTGTATCAGAACTATACCTATCAACACGCCCCAACCGCGCGCAAAGCCCAGAATGAGGCGTTTCGGCTGGATCTGGAACATGACGTGCTGGATGGGCAGTTCTGGTTCCTGTTCCCCAATACCATCTTTGGTCAATTCCCTGGCGCGCGCGGCTTTTATGCCTCGCGGTTTGACCCAGTGACCCCCGACTTGACCGAGCGGCGCTCGATTTCGCTGACGACGCCTGAACCCACCGATCCGGATATGGCAGCGCGATCTGCCGAGCGGGTGGAATGGTCGACCAACATCGTGTCAGCCGAGGATCGCGAGCTGTGCGAAAGCGTGCAGCGCGGCATGCATCAGCGCGGGTTCAAGCAGGGGTGGTATGTGACTGACCCTGATGCGCACGACATCTCGGAACACGCGATGCGCCATTTTCACGACATTTATCTATCGGCCATGGGCGAAGACGTATGAAAAACATCTACACATACGGCGGCAAACCTGCGCGTCGCAACCTGACAGTCGACTGTTTGCGCCGCAATAAGGTGGCTGGCAAAAAGATGACCCAGGTCTCGGCGATCAACGAGGATGAGGCACGCGCCTGCGAAGAGATAGAGATCGACATGATCACCGTTTCCGATGTGGATTACGACGCCGTCCGCGCCGGGGCGCCGTACACTTTCATCACCTCAAGCCAGACCATGTGCCAGTATTTCGAACCGCAGGAGTGTCTGACGGCAGCGTTGAAGGCAGCGGAAAAGGGAGCGGATGCGATCTTCACGCCGCGTGGGATGGGTATTGTCGAACTCATCGCGAACGAGGGGTTGGCCGTACAGGGTCACGTGGGTCTGGTGCCGCGAAAATCGACCCTAACTGGTGGCTTGAAGACCTTTGGCAAGACCGCAGAAGACGCGATGAAGCTTCTTGACTGGATGCGCCGGTACGAGGATGCAGGCGCCGTAGCGGTCGAAGTGGAATGCGTCGCGGTCGAGGCGTTGCAGGCGATCAACCACAAGACCTCTCTGTTGACCCATTCGATTGGGGCCGGGTCGGGCGGCGATATCATCTTTTCGTTCATGGAGGACATTTGCGGCGACGTGGAAAACCCGCCACGCCATGCCAAGGCCTGGGGTGATGTGCTGTCGATCCGCAAGCAGTTGGCCGCCGAGCGCGACAAGGCGCTGACCGGGTTCCGCGCCGATGTGCAAGCGGGGACTTTCCCGGATGCAGAGCACACGGTCTCCATGTTGCCGGGTGAAGAGGACAAGCTCAGCGAAGCGCTGGATAAATGGACGACGTTGCACCAATGAACGATGCCACGGATTATACACGCGCCTTTGCCGCCAAACCGCAGCCGCTGACGCTGGAACAGGCAGCGTGGAAAACACCGCCCATGCAGTTGACCGATACCGAGGGCATGATCGACGTGCCCCGGATGCGGCGCTATCGAAAGAACCGGCTGCGCGAGCAGATGAAGGCGCACGGGCTGGCGGCGGTGATCCTGACCGATCCTTTGTCGATCCGCTATGCGACGGGCGTTCGCAACTGCACGCTGTTTCAGATGCATATTCACGCAGGTTATCTGTTTCTGCCTGCCGAGGGGCCGGTGATCTATTTCGACAGCGAGCCGGGCCGGGAAACCGGAGCGCAGCTGGAAACCATCGACGAAATCCGCGATGACTTGTTGCCCTTGTCCTACATGTTCGCAGGTTACCGCCATCCCGAATGGTGCACCAAATGGGCGCAGCAAATGAAGGCGCTGATGGATGAGCATTGCGGGGGCGAAACCCGTGTGGGTGTCGAGCGCACGGCGCCCTTGCCGCATATGGCGCTGGAACAGTCCGGGCTGACTCTGGTCGACGCGGGGGAGGCGCTGGCTCACGCCCGCAAGATCAAAAGCCCCGAAGAAATCTTGTGCATGAACCAGACTATTGCCGTGGCCGAGGATGGCATGACACGGATGCGCAACAATCTGGTCAACGGCATCACGGAACAAGAACTGTGGTCCCACATGTGGGCCGCTAATATCGCGGGGGGCGGCGAATGGATCGACTATCGCCTGCTGGCCTCAGGCGAGCGCACCAATCCCTGGCAGCAAGAGGCCAGCAGCCGCATCATTCGGGCGGGCGATTTGGTGGTGTTCGATTGCGGCATGGTTGGCCCGTGGAGCTATGGCGCCGACATTAGCCGGGCCTATCACTGCGGGCCGGGGCGGCCGACAGATGAGCAGTGCCGCCTTTATCAGTATGCCCACAACGAGGTCTTACATAATGGCGCTTTGCTGCGTCCCGGTATCTCGTTTAGCGAACTGATCGAGCAGCGCTATCGCCAACCCGAAGGGCACAACGATCAGACCTATCCCTGCATGATGCACGGGCTGGGCATGGCCGATGAATACCCCGTCATCTACTACCCCGAGGACGAGCAGTTCCATTACGAGGGCGAGTTGGAGCCCGGCATGGTCATCTGCGTCGAAAGCTATGTTGGCAAGCTTGGCGGCTACGAAGGCGTCAAGCTGGAAGACCAATACCTCATCACTGAAACCGGCGCGGTCTGTCTGTCGCGCTACCCGTTCGAAGACGCGCTTTTATCGCGCGAAATTTGATGTTTTGGCCAAAGAGGAGTTGCCAAAATGACTGACACAACCCCAAGCTTGGACCAGATGTCTGCGCCTTCGTCAGGTGATCGGACACAGGATATGAGCCGCGAGTGGAACTATCACCCGGAACTGCCGCTCAAAGACCCGTCGATTTTCCAATGGCCACCAAACCCTGCCTATCTGGTGAGCTGGCTGGCACGCAATTGGCTGACACTCAGCGAGCGGGTTATAATGGCGATTTTGGCTGTAGCGCTGTGGTTTTTCTTTTACCCGTCGCTGGAGACAGCGCAGAGTTTTTCCGTTGGTTGGATCGCGCAAATCTATGCGATCAACTTCGTGATGATCTTTGCCGTGGCGGGGGGACTGCATTGGTATTTCTACATTCGCAAGGGACAGGGCAAAAAGCTTAAATTCGAACGGCGGGATCAGGGCAAGAACAACAAGCTTTGGGACTTCAGCGATCAGGTTAAGGACAACATGTTCTGGTCACTGGGGTCGGGCGTGTTCCAACTGACCGGGTTTCAGGTGGTTACCATGTGGTTGATGGCAAACGGCTATGCGCCCGTGATCACTTTTGGAGAGAACCCGGTGTGGTTCCTGGCCTGGCTGGTCATCGTCCCGATGTGGTCCGCGTTTCACTTCTACTGGGTGCACCGCCTGTTGCATCAGCCGTTCCTGTACAAGCGGGTTCACAGCCTGCACCACCGCAATGTGAATATCGGTCCATGGTCCGGGTTTTCGATGCATCCAATTGAGCATTTTATCTATCTGACCACGTTGTGCATTCATTGGGTTATCGCGTCGCACCCGATCCATCTGTACTTCCACATCGTGTTTCAGGGCCCGGGTGCTGCAATGAGCCACGCGGGATATGAAGACTTGCTGCTCAAGGATAAACGCAAGCTGTCTTTGGGCACCTTCTATCACCAGCTGCACCACCGGTATTACGAGTGCAACTATGGCAACCAGGAAATGCCTTGGGACCGCTGGTTCGGCACCTTTCACGACGGTTCGCCTGAGGCCACGGCCGAAACCCGTGCGCGCAAGAAGCGGATGTTTGGCTAGATTTCTCGTCTACTACGTTTCCAGACTGCGCGTCGACTTCGCCTTGCGCCCCACGGACGGCGAGGGGACGTTTCCGCAGCAAGGGTGACGACAGGCGGGAGTGCTCTGAGTGTTAGTTCAACTCGGTCGCACTTTGCCTGTTCCAATCGCCTCGATGGCCAACTTCTTTGTGCACAAGAAGCGAAGAGCGAAATGATTGCCTGTTCGCCGATATTGGATTGCTGTGGTTCGCTTGCTGATCATGGTTATCCAAGCAACTGAGCGTGCCTTGTGCTCAAACTCAAACTGCAAGGGCGTGCAGTCCGTGAGGTTTCAGAGCGCTTAAGCGTCCTTCCCTACTCGCCTTATAAATGGATGAAGCCCTGAACCACGGCCTTGCCTGCGCTGGTCGATCCGGTAAACGACATCATCTGTACGTCGTGATGACGTGACATAGCCGTGCCGACAAAGTCAATCGTGCCGCCTGAAATGTGGCACCCGTCGCGGCAGTATCCCATCGCCGCAAGGCCGACGGTCGATTTGCCAGCTCCGCTTTCTCCAGTAAGGCCCAGAACTTCACCTCGGTTCAGACCAAGATTGATGCCCTGGAAGATCTTATTCCAGCCATTGCCGGAATACCTTTCGATCCGCGGGTTTCTGATGGTCAGTAGATTGTCGTCCACCATAGTTTCAGCCCTTTGTAATTTTGATACCCGACACCACAACATTCATGGATACGGCCCTGGTCAGCCGGAAAGCTCGTGTACTGTCAAGCACGCGGAGAACAGGGATCAACATCAATGCATCGGTTCCCGAAATTGTCGGTAATAGTAGTGAAAAGACCAAAGAAGGGATCGTCATTACCACATCGATTAACCGCGACAGAATCTGGTCAATCCAACCGCCCCTTGCCGTGGCAATCAAACCGACGGTACCGTCCAACAGAAAGGTTAAGATAGATGTGAGCAGCGCAAGACCCACCGTAATTCGCGCGGCGTAGGCTATGCGCGACAGGAAGTTCCGGCCCAGGTTGTCAGTGCCAAGAATATGGCTTCTCCCCAGGGATCGAATTGTGAACTTACAATCGCGGTTTCGCTATAGGGGGCGATGAGCAGCGAAAAACCCATCAAATCACGTAGAAGACTACAATAATGATTCCGAAAATTGCTGTTGGCGGGGCAGTTGAAAGAACATCCCTCATCTGTTTCCTTACCTGCTGCGCATCCGGCACGGGTTCGTTGCGATAGACAGAACATCGGCTGTGAGATTAAGGGGATATTGATCATGGCAAAGGACAGGCAGGGCGCCTGAACAACAGAAATATCACGCTTGGACACGCTATCGACCAGCAGCTGACCAAGCCTAGGATAGACAAATACAACTTCCACCAGCACCACGCCTGGAATCAGGAATACCCGCGTCAATGGCCCCAGCACTGCTGACGCGATAGCCCCGAAGACGATGGGAAGAATCTTTGATCGGTTCCGTTCCGAAGCTTCGAGCATACTGCAACTGTGGTCACACTGATGCTTGATGGATCAAAGGTCTTGGATCAGGCCGCATGAAGCCCCAATATCACAACAGCTCAAAAGTCGCAGTTTAGCTATCGCTCACAGATTGTTAAGGTAGCCCATGTCGAAGGCATATCGCGCAGCACTTGCTTGCAGAACCGGTTTGGACAAGTGTAGCAAGACATTGAAGGTATGGAATTGAAAAACCGCGACTTAGAAATGGCGGGAAATCTGACCCAGAATCCACACTCCGTTCGGACAGGCGAACGTGAAAAAGTGCTTGAAGTTGCGATTGGTCGCGAGGTCCGTGCTTTTCGAAAACAGCAAAATATCACCGTCGCCGAAGTGGCCAATCTGACTGGTCTGAGCATCGGCATGCTGTCCAAGATCGAAAATGGTAATACATCGCCTTCGTTGACGACGCTGCAGCTGTTGGCTGATGCCTTGTCGGTGCCTCTGACAAGCTTTTTTCGACAATTCGAAGAGCGTCGCGAGGCCGTGCATACGAAAGCTGGCGAAGGCGTGGAGTTGGAACGCGAGGGAACACGCGCGAACCATCAGTACAATTTGCTAGGTCACATCGGCGCCAATGAATCAGGCGTAATCGTCGAGCCGTATCTGATCACCCTGACGGCAGAGTCAGATAGGTTTCCAACGTTTCAGCATGGCGGTATCGAAACGATCTATATGTTGGATGGCGAAGTGGATTATCGCCACGGGGACAACATTTACCCGCTACAACCCGGCGACACCCTGTTCTTTGATGCAGATGCACCGCATGGACCAGAGCGTCTGGTCACATTGCCGGCCCGGTATCTGTCTGTGATCAGCTACCCGCAAACGAATTAACAGCAGGCACCACGCCGAAGCGTGGTGCCCGTTTCAATGTCTTCCTTGATCGCTAAATCAGATGCGCGATGCCCTACTTGGACAAAGTTGGTTCCGTCTCGAGATCGGGCCAAACACCGGGTGATGTTGGAAGCCCGTCGTCAAATTGACCGAGGTAGTCCAGCATCATCGGTCGGTTGTCGATGAACCCCTTGTATGTGGCAAGCTCGACGGGAAGATCACGAACCACACGGTGCAAACGGCGCCCCCATTTCGGAACCGTTATCAGGTCCTGGAAATTGCACAGATAGCAGCGGATCGGGAACACCATTGCGTTTGAACTTGGCAGTCGGAAAAAAGTTTGCAGCTCGACCCTAAGATGCTGCTTGCGACCGATGTTCTCGGGCGTCAGCGTGTTTTTTTGAACACCCCACTGGTGATAGTTCTCGGAGCTGGTATCCAGCAGCGGGTTCACCGTCATTGTCCAGTTCAAACGCCGCGCCGGCGCGCCCTGTTGAATGTTCAGCAGGAACTTTAGCGCGCGTTTGAAAATGCCCATTTCATGCGCTTTGGGAACCGGCGCATGCCATTCGAAAAAGCTCATGCCGATGTGAAATCCAAGCTCCAGTCGGCTTGGGTCGTCACCATGCCTGCATCCATCCACAGCATTTCGTCGCGTTGATCCAGTACAACAAAATCGCCTTGCGCCTGACGGGTTATGTATTCCATCGGCCCATAAGGCAGGGTAGTTTCGTCCATAAAGGTAAAGCTGTGGTCGATGTCCATTGGCCTTTTTGCTGGGTCTGGTTCTGGGCATCGCAGCCTGGAAATATCGCGGGTTCGAACGGATAATGAAACCCATTCTATCCATTCTGCAAACCCTACCTTTCTTTACCTACCTTCTGCCGGCCGTGACCTTCTTCAAGGTCGGACCCACAGCCGGGGCCGTCGCGACAATCACCTTTGCGATCCCGCCCATGATCCTGATGACTACATTGGGTCTGAAAAAAGTCAGCCCCGAAGTGATCGAGGCAGGCCAGATGTCGGGATGCACCCGTTGGCAGATGCTGCGTCATGTTTATGTGCCAGCCGCGCGTACCGAAATTCTGGTCGGGGTCAATCAGGTGATTATGCTGTGCCTGGCCATGGTCGTTCTGACCGCCTTTATCGGCATGCCCGGCCTTGGTGCCAAGCTATTGGCGATGATGGGCAGCTTCAAATTGGGTCGCTCGTTCGAAATTGGGGTCACAATCGTTTTGCTGGCGGTCACGCTGGATCGAATGTCTAAGGCTTGGGTCGTCAAGCAACCGGTTCACTTTGAACGCGGCACGCCGTGGTGGAAACGGCATCAGATTTCATTGGTCGCCTTGGCCCTGTTTGTTGGGTTTATCCTTATCTCGCAAATCTTCCCGATCTTGGCCGCAAACAGCACCTAAGCCAGGGCAAGGAAATCGACGTTGCGATCAAGTCAGTCCTGGCATGGGACATGATCAAAGGCACAACCGAATGGCTGCGCTGGTTCCTGAACGTCAAAGTTCTGATCCCGTTCCGAAACTCTCTGTTAGCCATTCCGACACCGGCTTTCATCCTGATGGTGGTTGCTTTTGCCTATTGGGTCGACGGTCGCAAACCCGGTATCTATGCGGCGGTCTTTTTCACCATCGTTGCCTTTTCTGGCTGGTGGGACCGGTCGGTGATCACGCTTTGCACGGTGATTTCCGCTGTGACGCTGGCCACATTGATCGGCATTCCGCTTGGCGTTGTCGCCGCCCGCTCGTCTCGCTGGTCTAACAACATCCTTTTCGCCTGTGACACGGCGCAAACCTTCCCCAGCTTTATCTACCTGATCCCCGCGATCATGCTGTTTGGAGTCAACGATGTAGCAGTTGTGTTTTCGATCCTCATCTTCGCCGCCGTACCATTGATCCGCTACACGATCATCGGCCTGAGCAGCGTTCCACCTGAGATGACCGAAGCCGCCGACATGTCCGGCTCGACCCGTCGACAAAAGCTGTTGTCGGTGCAGTTTCCGCTGGCACTGCCGACAATAGCAGTCGGGTTCAATCAGGCCATCATGTTCGCCTTCTTCATGGTTATCATTGCGGCCTTCATTGGCACGCAGGATCTGGGCCAGGAATTGCAGCGCACGTTGGCTGGCACCGAACTTGGAAAGAACTTCGTTCTGGGTCTCAACGTTTCGCTCATGGCGCTTACCTTTGACATGGCGATCAGCAGTTGGGCAGAGCAGCGGAAAGAGCGGCTGGGGCTTGATTAGATATGGCACAGCTACAAAACGCTCGCACTGTCGTCCGATTTGAGGACATCGGTTTCACCCGGATGGAGATGGAAGGCCTGCCAGACGAGCAGGTCTGTTGGAAAAACGTCAGCTTTGACGAGGCAACAGGGCAAGGCAGCTATCTGATGAAGATGGCACCAGGCACCCGGTCCAACCCGCATACCCATACCGGCGCTGAAGAGTTCTTTGTCCTGGAAGGGGATCTGACAGATAACGACGGGTTCAGCTATCGCAGCGGGGATTTCGTCAGCCTGACTGCCGGATCCAGCCATTTTTCCTATACCAAAACGAGCTGTCTTTTGGAGGTAACCCATCGCGGTGCAACCAAATCCATCGTCGAAGGTGCATTATGACTGTGAAACCGGTTTTTGAAGTTCCGTTTGAGCGCAGCGGCGTTCTGGCCCCCGGCCTTCCGATCCTGCCACATGGGACAGAGCGTCATCCGGTGCCCGGAGCGGGTTCGCGCGCGGTTCCTATTTCCAAAGGTGACAAAATCACCTTGCTGGATCGCGATGGTATGCAACCGGCGGAAATGGTATTCTATGCCCCCGATCGCAGTTCCGATGCGGCCATGTTGGGCGCGCAGGGACACGGGCGGCCCGTCGGGTTGATCGCCACACTGGCGAATGGGTCATCGTCTGGCAAAAAGGTCTTGCGCGCACTGGAGATTGCCGGTTTCGACATCGGTCAAGGCGACGCGGTCCGCCCGACCCGCTCGCCGATCCGTTAAAGGACGTCAATGTTCAGCCAGGGAACGCCCGTTCATACGAGGTTAAAGCCGGGGAATTCATTCAGATCGTGGATATCAAGGGTCGCGAAAGTTCGGATTTTCAGGCTTTCAGTCGTCGAGCCTTGGACAATGGCACCGAACGCGAGATTGATCCGACCACAACGCGCAGCCTGATGGGCAACCTGTATCCACAACCCGGGATATTTTCAAAATTCTGGTCGGTTGATCAAGAACCGCTGGTCGAGATCATTCAGGACACCTGTGGGCGGCATGACACCTTTGGGTTGGCCTGCACCGCGCGGTATTACGAGGATCTCGGATACCCCGGCCTTGTGAACTGTTCCGACAATATCAACAAGGACCTTGACCAGTACGGCATAAAACCGCGCGGCGGCTGGCAGGCGATCAACTTCTTTTTCAATACGATGTTGGATGACACCAACGCCATCGGCATGGACGACCCATGGTCTCGGCCGGGCGATTTTGTCTTGTTGCGCGCGTTGACCGATCTGGTTTGCGTCAGCACCGGATGCCCCTGCGACATTGACCCGGCCAATGGCTGGAACCCCACCGACATTCAGGTGCGAACTTACAAGGCGACCGAGGATTTCAAGCGATCTTACGGCTATAGAAAATCTGCGGAGGCGGATGTGGAAGAAACCAAGAAAACAGCATTTCACGACTGCTTTGCACGGCACCCTCGTGATTTCATCGAATACAACGGCTATTGGCTGCCCAATACGATGACCAATCACGGCGCGATAGCCGAATACTGGGCCTGCCGGGACAAGGTTGCCGTGATGGACTTGAGCCCGTTGCGCAAGTACGAGGTTGTTGGTCCGGACGCCGAAGAGCTGATGCAGCTCTGCGTGACTCGTAACATGAAAAAGCTGAGCGTTGGTCAGGTCGTATACACCGCCTTGTGTTACGAGCACGGTGGCATGGTCGGCGACGGCACCGTTTATCGGTTGGGCGAAACGAACTTCCGCTGGATTGGCGGCAATGACACCAGCGGTCTGTGGCTGCAGGAACAGGCGCTCAAGCGTAACCTCAATGCTTGGGTGCGCAATTCGACCGATCAGCTGCACAATATCGCTGTTCAGGGTCGGTTCAGCCGCGAAATCCTGTCCAAAATCTTCTGGACGCCCCCGCAGCAACCGACAATTGACGAGTTGCCCTGGTTCCGGTTGACCGTAGCCCATGTCGGCGATGTGGCCGGAACGTCAGTCGTCATTTCACGCACCGGATATTCAGGCGAGCTGGGATATGAAATATTCTGCCATCCAAAGGACGCCGTAGAGATATTCGACCGCGTTTGGGAGATCGGCCAAGACTATGGCATCACACCGCTTGGCCTGGCGGCACTGGACATGCTGCGGATCGAAAGCGGATTGATCTTTGCCGGGTCCGAATTTGACGACCAGACCGACCCCTTCGAGGCCGGAATCGGCTTTACGGTTCTGTTGAAGTCAAAAACAGACGACTTCATTGGCCGAACGGCGATCGAAGAACGCAAAGCCCACCCGCACCGCAAACTCGTAGGGTTCGAAATCGAAGGCGGCACCATCCCGTCTGCCGGAGATTGCGTTCGCATTGGCAAAGCACAGGTGGGTGAAATCACAAGCGCGATGAAGTCGCCCATTTTGGGCAAAGTCATTGCCTTAGGTCGTGTCGCAACCACCCATGCCGCTCTTGGTACGGACATTGAGATTGGGCAGTTGGATGGTCAGCAAAAGCGTCTGAAAGCCAAGCTCGTGGCCTTCCCTCACTTTGATCCCACGAAAGAGCGCGTCAAGGGAACGTATACAGAGGCGACTGTTCCAGACGCAGCAGAATAGCTGCCGTGGTCCGGCACCAACCGAGGCAAAACAACAATGTTAGAGAGACGGCAGAGAATGCTGCCATATGTTTTGCTTTCGAGCAGTCTTGTTACCTATTGCCAAGAAGGGTTTGCAGAAGACTGCCACCAAGTTGAAGAGATCGAAAACTATGTCACCTTGGATGTTGCCCCGAAGGGATCACTGTGCAGAAGGTACGCGAGTCTTCAAAGCTATGTTGGGGTTTCCTGCTTTTGGGTGCACCCGTTCAGAAGCACAGATGCCGATCAATTCTTTGAGCGAATCTGGGCCCAAGTGACAAACTGTCGACAAGGTGAACTCTTTTGGGAGCAAAAGAACGTGAACCATCCCGATAGCTATCACCAGCGCAAACTGGTGACCGAGAATGGAACCTATCGCGTTTCGAAAAAGGACAAGGGCCTAGAAAAACGCACGTTGATCTTCCTGAGTTTCGGGCAATCAGGATCATGAGTTCAAGGCTGCCCCCGTCGCCGGAAATGATCGCACTCTTTCTGACGGAACTGGCCGCACCGACAAACAGATCCCCTGCGTTGTCTGTATCGATAATTGAACGTCGCCTGTCCGGGCTTGCCTGGAACTACACGCAGTATGGCTTCACCCTCGACCGTAAAGACAGGCACATCGCCACTGTGCTGGCTGGGATCAAGCGCAAGCATGCACGGCCGTCGGTCCAGAAAGAAGCGATCCTGCCCGAATATATTCTCGCGGTATTGGCCATTCTGCCCTTTCGTCTGCGTGGGTTATCAGTTGACCAACATGGTAGAACGGTGCTTCAACAAACCGAAAAGTACCTGCTGCGTCGCAATCCGCTACGACAAAACCGCAGACAGTTTTCCGGGGTTCATCGACATCATACCCATCCGCCGCTGGCTCCGCCATCTGTCAACATGACCTAGTTCAATTTTAAAAACTCCACTTACGCAGGGCTCTTTCTCTTTAGGGTCGCCGAAGGCATTTCCCCAAAAAGCGCTTTGTAAGCTCGAGAAAACTCGCCGAAATGCCAAAACCCCCAATCAAGGGCAACTGCGGAAACCGTAGTTGATGATTTCGAGCCGAGCTGCAAATCACTGCGGGCCCTGTGCAACCTTAAGCGCCGTAGATACGCAGCAGGAGGCATGTTTAGTATTTCGCGGAAAGCAAAGTGCAATGTTCGTTCACTTACGTTCGCATGGCGGCACAGATCCCGGACTAAAACGGGCCCGTCCAAATGCCGCATTGAGAAAGCTTCGACATCTTTGATGATCTTAGAGTAGCGTTGAAGAACATCATTTTCGAGTTTTCGATCAGCAGAGTCCTCGGCACTCAATACCGACACCAGGGCTTCCTGAATCTCAGTCTGGGCCGAGGCTCTTGCGATTTCGCTCAGACCAAAGAACTTGAGTCTTCGCTCGGCGGTATTGGCGACCTTCTGACAGAGCGACCAGAACTCCTGAACCTGTGGCCCATCGCAGGTTCTAAACTCGAACCTTTGCGCAAACGGATTTACCTCTACCTCGCCATGATCCAGAAGCAATCGTTTCAGGTCATCAGGAGACATCATTACGGTCACGCTTTCGTACCCGGGCTCTAAGACCAAATCCGCCTCGGTTCCGGGTGCGGCCACCACCATGATATCGGCGTTCAATCTGATACCGTCGATCATCCCTTTAGCAGTGGGGCCTATGGCCAAAAACGCAACATATTCCGGATCTACTTTCGTTCGGGTCCGGACCCGGTGGCTGGACTTGTGAGTCACCAACTGTATGCGTTCGAGCGTGACCAGGGTTCGTTTGGCCGAAAATGGCTTTCTGCCCAGGGCGATTATGTCCTGATCAAGGACTTCAATTGAATTTTGAACGTTGGTCGGGTCCGTGAGTTCCCAAATCTGGAAACACTCGCTGGACGTCTCAGGCCTGTTTCGCTTGATCATGGTTTCTCAGATCATATCAACTGCAGGAATCCGATAGACTGTCTGGCGACAGTATCGTCTCGTAAATCAACCGACAAGCCAGAGCCCGGAACCGTTGTTTCGGAATGAGCGAGGTGATTGGCGTGCTGACACAAGGATTTCTGAAACGGGTGGCTTTCGAACACCGCTTTTTCGCCAAGACCGTGTCTCTCTCATTTGTACTGGCGTTTCTGCCGGTTGGCACCGTCCAAATTCAGCAAGCACAATTGCGCCCAATTACTTTGATGAGCTTGCATCCATTCTGGAACACAGCGGGTACAGAACCATCACGGCGGGGAAACGGCATTTTGGAGATGCGCCTGATCATTGGCCCTCACTTTATGGATTCGAGGGCGACAAAAATCTATTTAATACAAATTGTTACGCACACTTAAAGCAAGGAGACGTCTCATGAAAATGGAACAGGTCAGCAACAGCTGCTATGCGGTGCTCAACGAAAAGAACAGGGTGTGCGATGCAAACTCAGGGCTCATCAATATCGGCGGCGGCCTTGTGATCGATACCCAGTCGGATCTGTCCCACGCGCGTCAAATGATCGACATGTTCGGCAAGGTCTGGACCGGGATGCCCAAGAAAGTTGTCAACACTCACGAAGATTCCGATCATGTCTTCGGCAATCAGTTGTTTCAGGGTTCAGAAATTATTGGCCATCGCAGTTTGCCCGAGAGAATGAAGCAGGTCGCCAATCCCGAAGAGTTCCTTCACATGATGCATATGGCGGAAGATGCCGTCACAGGCCCCCAGATGCAGGCGGTGCATCCTGGCGTGTTTACCGCGGCAAGGCAGATCGCTGAGGATTACGATTTCTCCGGTGTAAATCTCGTTCCACCCACAACACTTTTTGATGATCGGCTAGAGGTCATCCTTGATGACGTCGAGGTTCACATCATTCACGTAGGCCCCTGTC
The DNA here is from genome assembly GCF_900537075.1 of Tropicibacter sp. Alg240-R139. Lineage (GTDB taxonomy): Bacteria > Pseudomonadota > Alphaproteobacteria > Rhodobacterales > Rhodobacteraceae > Falsiruegeria. Next base: position 99,222 of record NZ_UNRA01000005.1, on the reverse strand, counting down.
ACCAAGTTGGTGACGCCATAGTTTGGCTGCCAAAGGAACGCGTTTTATTTGCCGGTGACGTCCTCTTTCGGCTGTGCACACCGATGGGGTGGGTCGGAACTTTCGACAAATGGTACCGCGCGCTCGATATGATTATCGACGAGTTGAAACCCGAAACCATCGTGCCCGGGCACGGCCCAGTCTGTGGCGTGGAAGGGGTCACGGAAATGAAAGCGTATCTGCGATACGTGGAAGCAGAGTCCCGTGTGTTTTATGACCGTGGACTGGCTGCGGGCGATGCGGCCCGCCGGATCGATCTTGGTCCCTATACAGATTGGCTCTGCCCGGAACGCGTTTACATGAACGTAGAGCGCGCATTTCGAGAATTTCGAGCAGAACCACACGATCAGCCTTGGGATCAGGCTGAAACCTTTGACGAAATATTCTCGGTGGCCAAATCAAGAAGTTTGTCGCCAACGTTTTGAACTTTGCCCGAACCGGAGGGATTCATTATGAAACTAGTCCGTTTTGTCTCACCTGGATCTGTGGAACCTGAATTTGGAGGATTGATCGGCACCTCAGTTGTCGCATTTTCGGTGCTTCAGGAAAAATCCGGCATGCACTTCGACTTCCTGGTGGACAGTCAAACCTATCTCGAAAATCTGCCCGAGAGTGAGCAAGCGGCCCGAACTTTGCTGGATTGGGGGCAACAGAATCTTCAGGAATTCGCAAGTGATGTCTTGTTCGAACAGGGGGCCATAAGATTTCTTGCACCGGTGGACGTCGCGGCCCTTTTTGATTTCGGATTGACGCCAAATCACCTTCGAAACTCTCTTGAGACATTGCTAAAATACGAAAAGGGGAACCCGACGACCGAGCCAATTTTACACGCCATAGGCAAAAGTCTGATTTCTGGCACGAGCGATGTCTCGACCCAAAAGCCAGAGCCGCTTCCCTACTACAAGTGTAATATGAATTCGATCACCGGAGATCAGCAGGTCATTCCATGGCCTCTTTATACATCCAGATTGGATATCGAACCGGAGCTCGCTGTGATCTACGGCAATTCCCGGCAACCTGTGGCAGGGTATTGTATATTCAACGACATTTCCGCTCGAGATGTTCAGGCCCCTGAGTTTACCGGAGGCCTCTGCCTGACGAAAGATATGGCCTGCGGCAATCAACTTGGTCCCTATTTGGTTACAACAGACGAAGTCGGCGACGCCTATGATCAAGACGTTTGGGTCGTCGTAAATGGTGAACCCCGGTTCTCTGGAAGTACATCCGAAATCAGCCACCGGCCCGAGGCCGTATTCGCCTGGATGCAGGAAATTTGTCAGATCGAACCAGGTACGGTGTTCGGTTTTGGGACGATCCCGGGATGTACAGGCTTGGATTTCGACGACTTTCTGAACCCTGGTGATCAAGTTGAAATCAACTTCTCGCGCTTGGGGACGTTGCGTTGCTCGTTTGCCGAACCGCAATCTGGCCTTGCTCCCGGCCGATGGCCAGTCCGGGCTTCGCTTGAAAGATACTTGGTCTAACTCAAACCAAAGGTGCCGCTATGAAAACCGACATTTCCCGACATGAGCGGGGGGCTGAAAAAATGGCTGAACTGTTTGGCTCGCAAGCTAGTGCCGCAGTGGATGCACTCGGGACGACATAGCTGAGAAAATTTTGCAAATGGCCGTTTATGCCGGGTTTCCCGCCGCTCTTCAGGCCTCCAAGGCAGCGGCATCCGTTTTCGCTGAGGAGTAGGTCAGCCATTTCCGCCACCACTGCCAGACAGTGGAGGCGGAAATTGCTTCAGTTATGATCCATATAAAACGGTCGTTCTTTTTGGATAACCCGCTAATTCACTGCCGAAGGCAGTAACAACGAAAGTACGGGGAACGCGACAAGCAGAATGATCACGGCGACGTCCATCACCAGGAAACGGGCGATCCCGGAAAATGCCTCTTCAACCGAAGCCCGCTTGCCGACAACATTCGCGATCACGAACACATTCAATCCCAAAGGTGGCGTAACCAGTCCGATCTCGAGAAGCTTCACGACAACAACACCGAACCAAATCAGATTCAGATCCATGGCCTCGACGACCCCGGCCAGAAACTGCCAAGTTTCAAGCTCGTCCGGACGAACAAGGTCAACAAATGCCGGCGCAACCCAAGCATCGGGCTTAACGATTGGCAGGTCGGCGAACAAAATCGGGCGCGTGTCATTGGGAATGTAATGCGGGATCAATGTTGCTGTACCCGCAACACCATCCTGAACGCCACCCAGCGTATCCTTCGCGGACAACAGCGACGATGCCCAGTTAATGTTCATCTTCAATTCGCCGTTTGAACGCTTTTCCAGTTCGGCGGCATACCATTTGACAACGTGGCCAAGGGCTCCTTGTCCCGGATTGCTGTCAGAGTGATTTAAGACGATTTCTGCAGACACGGATGTGGCTGCAAATATAACACCTGTAATGGCGCCAAGTGCAGCATTCTTAAGTTTGTGCATGGGTGTTTCCTCCCAGGATTTGCCTCTGCGGCAATGGCCGCAGCTTGATCACGCAAATTCGGCGGTGGCACGGATGTCACGCCTTTGAGCACTTTAGCCTGTCGGATGGAATTTTAATTAATCACTTAATTATTGCAACCTAATAAATTCTTTGGCTCAGACGGAAAGGTTGAACATCTCTGCTGTCAGTCGGTCGTGATGCAATAAGAGCTTCGTGTCCCGCACAGAGTGGGGCGATGGGCAAAACCCGACGCGGCCGCCAAGTGAGAAATCAGAACACACCCATGTTCAAGCCCGCGCCAAACGCCTGACCCAAATCACGGCACGGGGTCAACTGATCGTCGCTGAGAACCTTCGGGGCCAAAATGGTCTCGGGGGTTTGGGCGTAAGTGCACAGGATGATCGCGGGCTGGGCCTCTTTCAGACGCCACCCTTGGGCGATGCGGGCAATCTGGCGCACGGCGCCTTGACCGTCGGATCCGGCACAAATCATTTGCGCATAAGCGCGCCCTTCGATCTGACCCAATACCGGATAATAACAGCGGTCAAAAAAATCCTTCATAATCCCAGACATGGTTGCCAGGTTTTCGGGCGCACAAAAGATGTAACCGGACGCTGCCAGAACATCCTCTGGCCTTGCCTGGCTTGCCTCTTTCAGAACGGCCTGTGTTTCACCTTTGGCCGCGTCATAGGCGGCTTCGGCCATCTGCCGACTGCCGCCGGTGCGCGAGTGATAGACGATCAACAGGGATGACATGGGTCTTGCGCTCCAGTGCTCAGTCGGCCGCCAGGGTCGGGCTGTTTCCGGCGAGTGTAGCGGTGTGTTCCGATAGGATCGCCTTGAAATCTTCGAGCGCCTTGAACGATTTCTGTGCCACCGGATAGAGGATACCAAATGTCATCCAACGTGCTGGGCTGAGCGGCACTAGATCAACCAAACCGGGCCGGACCTCTGCCGCGCTCAGCTCGTCCGCAATGGTGACACCGGCCCCAGCAGCCACCAAACCGCAGGCGGTTTGCGACGAAGCAACCTCGACCGATTGCCGCGGGGACACACCGGCCGAGCTGAAGATGTCATCAAGCTGTTCGCGCAGCAGCAACCCGTGCATCAGGCGGATGACGGGTTCGTCCACCAGATCTTCGGCTGTGACTTCGGGGCGATTGCACAGGTCATGCCCCAAAGGCAAAACCGCTTGCCCCCGAACTCGGATCAGGGCCTCAGTGCGGATGCCGGGATGTTGGACAGGCAGGGCGCCGACCCCGATGTCATAGGCGCGCCCGGCCAGCCATTTGCCCGCATCCCGGCGGCTGCGCACGTCAAGGCTGACGTTGACGTTCGGGTGTTCCTTCATAAACTGGGCAATCGCCGGAATGGTCACGGCCTGCGCGATCCGTGGCATCGTCACGATCCGCAGGCTTTCCGATCGACCGGCGCGGATTTCAGCCGCAATTCGGGGCACCTCGTCCAGATTGTCTAAAATCCGCCCGGCCTCGCGATAGAACGACAATCCTTCGGGCGTCGGTGTCAGGGCGCGCCCGCTGCGATCAAACAAGGTCAGCTTGAGTTCCGCCTCGAGCCCCGAAATCAGACGACTGATCGCCGGTTGGCTCAGGTGCATGATCTCGGACGCGGCGGTCAGAGACCCCTCGGACAGGGTGGTACGAAAGGCGCGAAGAGCCTTGATGTTCATGTGCAAAGCTTTCGTATTTTGCAAGAGTATCAAACATCTTTGCATTTTTTGCAATTGAAGCTTTCCGGTACCTTGGGTGTGATCAATTTGGGAGGACCCTCATGAAACGCAGAACTCTGATTGGCGCTGTTGCCGCCACCATCGCACTCACGGTTTCCGCAACGGCCAGCCTGGCCGCTGATTGGCCCAAGCGCCCTATCAACCTGGTTGTGCCCTATAAGGCGGGCGGTGGCGCTGACGCTTATGCCCGAGCCATCTCGGCCGCAGCGGAAGGTGTGCTGGACGTGCCGGTTGTGGTCGTGAATAAGCCCGGTTCGGGTGGTCTGAACGGCGCAAACTCGGTCGTGGGCGCACGCCCCGATGGCTATACCATGATGATGACTTCGGGCGGTTCGTTCCTGCTGTCGACCATGACCCGCGATACCAAAATTGACGCTTTGGACAGCTTTCAGTTCGTCGCACAGGTTGGTCAACTTCGCACTTCGCTTATGGTGCCAAAGGACAGCCCGTACCAGACGGTGCAGGACGTGATCGACGCGGCCAAAGCCAACCCCGGTAGCTTGCGTTGGGCACATTCGGGTCGCGGTGGGTTCCATCACGTCGGCGGTCTGGGCTTCCTGGCAAACAACGACATCGAAGCACAGGACGTTCCGTTCAAAGGGGGCGGACCCACCCGTGCCGCCCTGATCGGGTCGCAGGCTGACTTTGGTTTCCTGGGTGTTCAGCAGTTAGCCGGTTTCGAAGAGCAGCTGCGCGCTTTGGCCGTCAACAGCCGAGACCGGGACACCATCATGAAGGACGTGCCCGCCTTTGGTGAGCTGGGAATTCCCTTTGCCGCCGTATCCTCGCCGGTGATTGTTTTTGCTCCGAAAGACACACCTGTCGAAGTTGTCGCCGCGATGGAGGCCGCTTTGGCCGAAATCGCTGCCAAGCCCGAGTTCGCGGAACTGTTGGCCTCGCGCGGGACCGGCCCGGTCTATCAGAACGGCGCAGACGCCAAGGCAGGGCTGACCGCCATGAAATCGGACGCCGCCCCGCTGGTCGAAGGCCTGAGCAAGTAAACTCCACTCACGACCGGGCCGCCACAATGGTCCGGTCGTTCCTAAACTGACTGACGGAGGATACCATGCGTGCATATGCCGAAGGGTTGGTTCTAATCGTGATTTCGCTGGTGGCCCTATGGGGCGCTTGGCAAGTTCCCGGCGCCACACCCGGTGACACCTGGGCCGGGATTGTGCCCTTTTCCGCAAGCCTTGCCCTGCTGCTGCTGTCGGGTGTGATGATCCTGGGTGCGTCGCAACAGACCGCCACGGGCGAAGACAAGACCGACCACGCCGCTACATTCGAATTCATTGGCCTGTTCCTGATCGCCCTGATCTATCAGCAGTCGTTCCGCTGGTTCGGCTATCTGCTGCCAACGGCTATCGTTGCGCCGATCGTCCTTTACATGTTCGGCGTGCGCAGCTGGATCGGTCTGGCGCTGTCGGTGGTGATCTGTCCGCTGGTGTTTCACGTCATTTTCTTTGAGCTGCTGGGGGTGTTCCCACCCTTTGGCGAGGTCTTTGACCTGCTCGACTGGATCAAGGGGTAACGGGCCATGGAAATCTTTCCCGCAATGCTTTCGGTCATCACCGATCCGACCCTTCTTTTTGCCATCGTTCTGGCCGCTGCTGTGGGCATGATCGTTGGTGCCACGCCGGGCCTGACCGCTTCGGCTGCGATAGCAATGCTATTGCCGATCACATTCTACATGCCGCCGCTCTTTGCCTTGGCGTTCCTCTACGTGATCGGAAAATCGGGCCGCTACGGCGGGTCGATTGCTGCGATCCTGTTCAATACGCCCGGCACCGCAGCTTCTGCCGCCACTCAAATCGATGGGTATCCTTTGGCCCGCGCGGGTAAGGCCGGGAAGGCGATGAAGGTGGCCACCATTTCATCGGTCATCGGGGACCTGATGGGAGATATCCTGCTGGTCGTGGGTGTCGGATTTATCGCTGCAATTGCCCTAAAACTGGGTCCGCCAGAAACCTTTGCGATCTACTTTGCCGCCTTCGTCGTCATCGGTTCGGTCATTGGCAATTCGATCACCAAAGGGCTTGCTTCGGCCATTATGGGTATCCTGATCGCGATGATCGGCCTGGATCCGATTTCCAGCGAAGAGCGTTACACCTTCGGGTCGTTTGACCTGTCGAATGGCATCGGTCTGGTGCCGCTGATGATCGGTGTCTTTGTTCTGGGTGAGGTGTTCGCCCAGATGGAATCGCGTCGCAAAGCGACCGGTGACGTCGAAGAGAACGAAAGCGAAGGCGACGGAAACGCGCTGACTTGGGAAGAATACAAACCCTGTCTGCCGCACGCCTTGCGCGGTGGTTTTATCGGCGCAGGCATCGGTGTTCTGCCCGGTCTGGGCTCGGCTATCGCTGCATTCATTTCGTATGGCGAGGGCAAGCGCCGCGCCACCAATCCCGAGAAATGGGGAAAGGGTGCGCTTGAAGGGGTCGCGGCCCCGGAATCGGCCAACAACGCCGTATCCGGCCCGTCTATGGCACCGCTGCTGACGCTGGGTATTCCCGGTTCGACCATCGGCGCGATCCTGCTGGGCGTGTTCCTGATCCACGGTATCCAGGTGGGTCCGACCCTATTCCTAACGGACAAGGAGCTGGTGTACAAACTGTTCGCCTGTGGGATGCTGGGCATCGTGGCCTATGGATTCATCGGCTACTTTGGTGCAACTCAGGTCGCCAAATTGATCCTCAAGATCCCGACAAATGTGCTTTATCCGCTGATCTTCTTGACGGCATTTGTCGCCTCATACTCGGCCCGCGGATCAATGTTCGACGTGACCGTGATGACCGTGGCGGGATTTGGTGGCTGGCTGATGCGCAAGTATGACTTCAACATTGCCGCCTTTGTCATCTCGTTTGTGCTGGCCAAGGGCGCAGAAGAGACCTTCCGCCAATCCCTGCTGATGTCGGATGGTGGTGCGCTGATCTTTGTCGAGCGTCCGGTTGCTCTTGGCTTCCTGTTGCTTGGCGTTGTTGCGATCGCTTTTCGGGTGCGCGGCATGATGAAAGAGCGCAAGCTGGCGCAGGGAGGTCTGGGTGATGCTTGATTTTGGCCTCTATCGCGACTGTTTCTCCAGCGCCGATATGCGGTCGATCTGGTCTGAACATGCCACGATGTCTGCTTGGCTGACTGTCGAGCAGGTGTTGGCCGGGCAACAGGCCAAGCTGGGTCTGATCCCGGCCGAGGCGGCCGAGGCCATCAATGCGGTTTCGGTCTGTGACCTGGATCAGGGGGAGCTTCAGCACGAGATGATGCTGGTGGGGCGCCCAATTGTTGGCCTGGTCAAGCAGTTGCGTGCCAGGGCTGGTGGTCATGGTGAGCATGTTCACTATTGCTCGACCACGCAAGACATCATGGACACCGCTGTGGCGTTGCAGATGAAGCTGGGGCTGGAGCACATTCAGGATACGTTGGGGCGAATTGATATTGCACTGGCGCGCCTGATCGAGGCGCATCCCGATATTTGGATGATGGGTCGCACCAACGGTCAGTACGCCGTTCCGATCCGGCTGGCGACCAAGCTGACGCTCTGGCAGGCCGAGATGCACCGCCGTTCCGATGCCCTAACCGAGGCCGCGCGCCGTGGTCTAAATGCCCAAGTGGGTGGCCCGGTAGGTGATCTGCGAGAGTATAAAGACGGCGTCGGATTGCAGGTCAAACAGGGTGTTGCCGGCGCTTTGGGTCTCTTTACAGCCGAGCCACATTGGCAGAACGCCCGGGATGGCGTGGGTGATGTGGTGTCTGCCCTTGGATTGTTATGCGCGACGCTCTGCAAGATTGCGCACAACGTGAACCTGTTGTCTTCGTCGGACATCGGAGAGGTGCACGAGGTGCACGAACAACGCAAGGGCGCATCATCATCCATGGCGCACAAACGCAACCAACGCGCGTCCGAATTCGGCGAAGCGGTGGCCCGTCTGGGGCGTCAACGCGCCGAGCAGATTGGCGAGTTGACCCAGCACGAGCACGAACGCTCAGGCGGCGTCTGGATCGCTGAATGGGTTGTCGTTCCGGAAGTCTTTCTGCTGACGTCAGGTGCGGTGTCTTGGACCGAGACCATGTTCAACACGCTGACCGTCAACAGCGACGCGATGCAAGACAAGCTGCCTGGCGCAGCTTAACCGAACTCCCTCGCCTGGTCCGGAGACAAAATGGACCGGGTCTCTTCCCGTGAGTCGTCGATCCCGCTTCGGATCGGCGGCTCTTTTCGTTTGTTGATGTGATGAATTTTCCGACGACCGAAGCTGAATGTTGATCTGTGTGGAAAATGGTATTACAAGCTGTATACAATTTTGCGACTTCCTGATCCGATTGGACCCCTCTGCGATGACCAACACCTCACCGGCCACTCTGAATGGCGCTCAGATCATCCTAAAAATGCTGGAACTCCACGGGGTTGAACATGTGTTCGGCCTGCCCGGGGAAACCACGATCGGCTGGTATAAAGAGTGGCGCGAAAACTCGAACATCGAATACGTGCTGACTCGGGATGAGCGCACAGCGGCCTATGCGGCCGAAGCCTATGCCAAGATCACCGGCAAACCTTGTGTGCTAGAGGCGCCGAGCCCCGGTGTCACCCACTGCACCCCCGGCATCACCGAGGCCTATCTAAGCTCGGTCCCGATTATCTATTTCAGCTCGGACATCCCGATTAATCAGGACAAGAAGCACGGGCTGACCGGGGTCGACCAAACGGCGCTTTATGACAGCATCTGCAAAGAAAGCTTTACCCTGACCAACGCCTTTGAGATCCCGTTCATGCTGCGCCGCGCGTTCCGTGTTGCGACTTCGGGTCGTCCTGCGCCTGTGCATATCCGTGTGCCGATCAACGTGTTTCACGAAGAGGCCGAAGTGGATGACCTATATGCGTCGCCCGAATACGGCAGCTATCCCGCGCATCGCCCGGTCGCCGATCACGGCAAGATCCGCGAGGCTATCGACGTGCTGCTGGCGGCCAAGAAACCAGCGATCGTGTGCGGGCAGGGGGCGTTGATCTCGCGCGCCACGCAGGCGGTTCTGGAACTTGCGGAACTGTTGCAGATCCCGGTTGCGACCACGACGCCGGGTAAGGGCACGATCCCGGAAAACCATCCACTGGCCTTGCGGGTAATCGGTGGCCGTGGTGGGATGGAGTATTCCAATTCCTACGTGCGCGAGGCGGATACGATTTTCTTTGTTGGCAGCAACACCGACAGCGCGGCCACGGATCATTGGAAGCTGTACGGCGATCCCAAGACCAAGACGTTCCTGCATCTGGACATCGCCGAGGCGCATGTGGGCAACATGTTCCCGGTCAAGGTTGGCATGGTCGGGGACGCGCGCGCGACGCTGGATTACATGGTCCAGATTCTAAAATCAGAACACCCCGATCTGCGCCGTGATGAGATTGACCTGAACCCGATCAAGAAGACCGCGCTGGACAAAGTGTTCAATTCGAACATCCCGATGCCCGAAGGTACGGTTTCACCAGTAAAACTCAGCCAAGCCTTGGACAAGATCCTACCTGCCAACGCAATCATCACGTCCGAGCCGGGCGTGAGTGCCATCTACCCGTCGGCGTTGCTGACGATCAAGGAACCGGGGCGGCGCTATATCACCAACTACTCGATGGGGGCGTTGGGCTATTCGGTGCCGGCGGGATTGGGCGCGTCTTATGCCTCTGACGGGCCCATCATTTCGTTCACTGGTGACGGGTCGTTTGGGTTTGTGATGGGCGACATGGAAACCATTCGTCGGTCAGGAAAGAACGTCACCGTTATTCTCAATCGAAACGATACCTTTGGTTGGATCCGAGGAGAGGCGATCTTGTTGGATGATGTGGACGAGCCCTGGTCGACGGACTTTGGTGCAGTGGATTATGTCAAACTAGCCGAGGCCTTTGGGTTCAAAACGGTGCGGATCACGTCTGAGGATGAGATTGAGACGATCTTGCAAGAGGCGATCGAACATGAGGGCGCCAGCTTTATCGAGATGATGGTACCGACGCAGGATAAGATCGTGCCGTTTGTCCCAAATTGGGTTCGAGCTGCGAAGGCAAAAAACCTGCCATACTTTGAGTAACATTAGGGCTAGACGGTTCAGCCCTAAATAGCGGAACGCAAGGCAGCGGGCGCAGCGGGAGAGTAATTCTTACTCTCCCGCTGCGCCCGCTGCTTCCTTTTCCTTTCGAGCCGTCAGGCAGAGAAACCGAACTTAGTACAAGCCTGCCCGGGGATCGTCGAGCTCAAGCGGAAACCGCTGTGGCATTAGCCCCTGATGGAACCAGTTCACGAAAGAGTAGATTGAATAGACTGGCAGGCCTGTGACTTTTCGCACGTCGCGGGCGTAGGGCACCATGTTGGTGCATTCCAGAACGATTGCGCCGATGTCCCGGTCTGTTTCCACGATCTGGCGCGCGGCATCGATCATGTCCTGACGACAGGCCTCAAAGTCAATCTCGGCGTGATCATCCAGGATGCAGCGGGTAAAGGCGCGGCCGCCATCGGTGCCAAAGATCGGAACTTCATCAAGGTTCGAAACGCCTGCCGCCTTCATGTGAGCTGGTGTCAGCGTGTTCTTTGATATCGTCAGAACCGCCACTTTCTTGCCCGGTCCCATCAGCGCCTGCACTATGGGGATCTGCATCAGGGAGGAGGTCGCCACTGGCACCGGAACCGCCCTGGAGATCCGCTCCTGCGTCAGTGCCAAGAACCCGCAGTTGGTGGTAATCCCGTCACACCCGCTTTCTACCAGTTCATTGGCTGCAGCAATGAAGTCATCGACAAGCAGCATGGGATCCTGGCGCACAACTTTGTCGGGGCTGGCTCCCTTAACCACGCGGTACTGTACAGGAAATGGCCATGTGGTGGCGTTGCCGATATCGCCGTAGATGCGCGGAAAACGCGCTTCGAGCATCAGGATACCTAGCACAGCGCCATAGACGGATTTTCCACCAAATTCGGTTGCCATTGCTCTGGCCCTTTCCTGAAAAACCTTAGTGTTGAGGGACGTAAAGGTTGCTATACGCCTTGCCCACGATTTCAGTCGCCTCAGCATTGTGCGTCTTGATATGAGTGCGCATGCGCTCTTCGGCGGCTTGGCTGTCACGATTTTCCAGCGCTTCGAAGATGTGCAAATGCGCTGCGTGGGTGATGTCGATCCGTTCTCGCATTGCAATCCAACGTACATAGCGGATGCGTTCGTAAGTTAGCTTGATCATATTCACCAACTCGGGGTTGCCTGACAGCCCCGCGATCATGAGGTGAAATTCCTCATCAAGGCGCACGATTTCCTTGGTTGGAGTGCCATCTGCATAGCGGTCTGCGGTATCGGTCAGGAACTGCCGGAGAATTGCGATGTCATCGTCGCTTGCACGCTCGACGGCGGCGCGAATGGCTGCGGTTTCTAGCGCCTCGCGTATTTCGTACAAATGTACAACCAGTTCCGGGGTCAGTGGCTGACAAAAGAATCCGCGACCGGGTTCAAACATTAACAGACCTTCCGCGGTCAGCCGATTCATCGCCTCGCGTAGGGGAGTTCGGCTGGCGCCCAACTGTTTGGACAGCTCGCTTTCATTGATCCGTTCCGCTGGCTTGAACTCGAAATTGGCAGCCATCTGGCGGACCTGTTCGTACACCAAATCAACGCTCGTGCTCATGTCCGGTTGCCTTTTTGATTGACTGATCCGTTCTTGCCATAGCCGGGCCAAATGTCAATGAGTTTGTCCACAATATTGGATGCGGAATTGTATACAGAATATGGGGTGGCAGACGACTTTGCTTGGCAACGACGTTATGCGATGTGCTCTGGGATACTTCGCGCCGATCGTCGACTTTAGGCTTGCGAAGAAATTTTGGGGATAGTGGGTTTTAGGTTCTTCCAAGACAGGTTCCTATGCTGCATGAGAACACGTTGCTCTTCGAGATCCGAAGTAAGCAGCAAACCCAAGTTTGATGAGTCCAACCATAGACATAAACTGTGTTAGTGTCTGATGATGCCAAAGCCGAACCCATATCGCCCGTTTCGCCCGGATTCCGATCAGGTTTCATGTCAGCCTGCGATTAGCGGCAATCAGATAAACGGACTGGGCGAGCCAGAGCCGCGTAACCCTTCGATGGTCTATTGGGCGCCCGAGCCAGGGGACATTCCACATGGGACCCTACAGCTCTATTTCTACCGGCGATCAGCTAACGAACCGGCGTTCGGCAGTCGACGAGCCGAGCGACAGCAGATTCTGGACGCTCCCCTACCCGATGTTGCTGTTGAGGCTATCTCTCGGTCTTCGAAGGAATGGACGCGCGGCTTGGATCATTTTGTGCAAAGTTCCATTTGTGAAATGACCGGGGTTGCCGAAATGCGGCCCGAGTGGGTGTTCGAAGGCCATGGCATCCCGCAGTCGCGGGTCATCGTCTTGGGCGTGCAACACGATTATGTCGAGATTTCCACCGCGCCGGAAACCCGTGCAGGGCTGGAAGTGATGGCCCAATATGCCCGTGCTGCTTTGGCTGCTAAATCGGTTGCCGGGTGGATTCGGGAACAAGGATGGGAGGCCGAGGCCGTCACCGGACCGATGACCGGGGCGCTTGCGTTGATTCCGCCTGCGTTGGCCTGCGGGTTTGGAGAGTTGGGCAAGCACGGTTCGATCATCAACCCGGAACTGGGCGCCTCATTTCGGCTGTCCGCGGTACTGACCGATGCCCCGTTTGAGCCGACCCCCGCGCGGGAACACGGGATCGACGCTTTTTGTCAGAACTGCCGGATTTGCGAAGATGCCTGTCCGCCCGAAGCCTTGTCGGCGGACAAGCAAATGGTACGGGGCGCGCGCAAATGGTACGTCGATTTCGACAAGTGTTTGCCATTCTTCAACCAAACCCACGGCTGTGCGATCTGCATCGCGCAATGCCCTTGGTCGCGTCCCGGTGTAGGAATAAGCTTGGCGGCCAAACTGGCCCGAAGAAAAGAAAGGGCCGCAGCCGAATGACGGCGACCCCTTTCGACTTTCTTCAGTAAATCAAACGCGTTCCAGCGCCAGTGCGATGCCCTGACCGCCGCCGATGCACATAGTGACCAGCGCCTTGGAGCCGCCGATCCGCTCCAGTTCATAAAGCGCTTTGAGTGTGATGATTGCGCCGGTTGCACCCACTGGGTGACCCAGGGCAATCGCGCCACCGTTTGGGTTCACCTTGGCGGCGTCCAGACCCAGTTCCTTGTTGACCGCGAGCGCTTGCGAAGCGAAGGCTTCGTTGCTTTCGATCACGTCGAAATCATCTGCTGTAAGGCCGGTCTTGGCCATCAGGTTTTGCACCGCCGGAACCGGGCCGATGCCCATGACTTCGGGGCGGACACCGGCGTGGGCATAGCCCAGTACACGAGCCTTGGGTTTCAGCCCAGCCTTCTCTGCGGCGTCGGCCGTAGCAAAGACCATCGCCGCCGCACCGTCATTAATTCCGCTTGCATTTCCGGCAGTTACGCGACCGTCCTTCTTGAAGACGGGGCGCAGTCCGGCGAGGGCCTCGGCGGTGGTGGCCTTGGGGTGTTCGTCGACCACGAAGTCCACCATGTCGCGCTTGACCTTGACCTGGACCGGCGTGATCTGGCTGTTGAAGTGGCCTGCTTCGATGGCTGCTGCGGCGCGGGTTTGACTGGCCATTGCAAAGCCGTCCATCTGTTCGCGGGTGATCTGGTGTTCGTCTGCGACGTTTTCCGCCGTGACGCCCATGTGGCCGGTGCCGAACGGACAGTTCAATGCGCCCAGCATCATGTCGAGCGATTTGACGTCGCCCATCTTGGCACCCCAGCGGGTCTGTTGCATGATGAAGGGGCTGCGCGACATGCTTTCCGCACCACCGGCCAGAGCAAATTCGGCGTCGCCCAACATCAGAGATTGAACGGCGGAAACAATGGCTTGCGCACCCGATCCGCAAAGGCGGTTGACGTTCATCGCGGGTGTGCCACTGGGGATGCCCGCTTGCATCGCCGCCACGCGGCTGAGGTACATGTCGCGGGGTTCAGTGTTGATCACATGGCCAAAAACCACGTGCCCGATCTGCGCACCCTCAACCCCGGAACGTTCCAGCGCGGCCTCGGTTGCGACGGTGGCCAGGTCAATGGGCGCGGTCGAGGCCAGCGCCCCGCCGAAGGTGCCGATGGCGGTGCGGGCACCGTCCAATATCACGATGTCGGTCATAGAAGTCTCCTCTCGATTTGGCGGCAGTATGCATGTGCAGCACGACCCTGTCTGCGGGAACGTGCCGTCAACAAAACTGGTCAAATCCCATATGCACTATGCGTGCACTAAGCGTGCACACCCCGTGCACTGGCTTTATGCGGCGGCCCGTACTGAATTGCTGCCAGGCAGGCTGGGGTGATCGGGGCCCCAGATGCGCTCGATATCGCGGATCATGTGGGCGCGCTCAATGCGGTCCAACTCGGTCAAAACGGCTTGAACGTTGCCCCTGTGTTGCCGCATGGCTTTGGCCCAGATCCGTTCGACCGACTTGACCGACCAACTGAGCATGGCGTGCTGGAGCCAGCCGCGAAGTTCGGGATGCAGCCGATCAAAGCGGGTCATTGGGGCGGCCTTGCGGCGCCGGAGGGAAGAGGCGATGTTTCTGTGCATGATAATTTGTAATGTTATTACGTAACATTTCTTTACCTGGGCTGGCTAGAGTTGACAAGGGCAGGGAAAGACAGGCAGAGACTCCGTTATGACGGAGAATGCAGACGATATCCTGACACGCCTGCCCGCGCGCCTGAAAGAGGCACGGAGGGCGCACGGACTGTCGCTGGAAGCGGTGGCGAATCTGTCGGGCGTGTCCCGTTCGATGGTGAGCCAGATTGAGCGCGGGGAAAGCAGCCCGACGATCGCGACCTTGTGGAACCTGACGCGGGCGCTGCAGGTGGATTTTGCCGGTCTGCTGGAGGACGGTGAGGCCGCGGACAAGATCGAAGTTCTGCGCGCGTCGGACGTGCCCAGCATAGACAACATGGGGCAGGGTTGTCGCATTCAGATCCTGTCGCCCCCCGAAGAGGCCGGCGGGCATGAAGTTTACGACATTCGGTTTGAAGCGGGTGGGACGCTGAACAGTCAGCCGCACACGCGTGGGGCCAACGAACAGCTGACTGTGCTGGACGGGTCGGTTCGGGTTACTTCGGGTAGCGCAACCAATACGTTGAACGTCGGGGATACCGCCCGATATGCAGCGGACATTGCGCATGCCATTGAAGCCGAAGATCAGCCTGCACGCGTCTTTCTGATCGTCAAAAACGCGTAATATGTTCGACCGAAGCCGCTAAGGTGATCCCCGTCAAAGAGGAGGGGGTTCTCTTTGACGGGGGAGACCAGGCTGGGTGTAGCGGCAAAGCCTGGTCATTGATCAGTCGCCCTAAAAATGGGTTTCCTGACCAGTCCGTCGACGCAATTGCGTGAGCAGAGATACGTATTCAACTTCCTCGACCTACAAACTGGGGGGGTGGTCGAAGAAGTCACTGCGCCGACGGAATTCTGTGTAGACTAGTTACTCATAACGTAGCGCGGATCACCCAAGGGTCGAAAAGTCTATTGGTGAATTCTGATCCGCGTGTGTTCAGGTTTTCCAACTCTATCATGTTTCCTTGAGCAGTTGGACTTTGAGTTGGGGTCAGCGCAATACCGAAAAGAGCTCTCTGGGTCCGGATTATGAAAGTGAGCGAGTTCATGCCTATGCAATCTGGAGTTGTTGGCAAGAACCGGCCAGTGGAAGCTTGGCTGCGGGCTCTGCCGGATGGAGAATTTTCGCTGATCCGGGTCATTTTTGACGCGTTTTCTTGTGATAAGTGTGCATCATGGTGCGCGTGAGAGGAGAACGACATGTCCGAACCGTTGGCCGAGTTGGAGGATTTACCACAGGCATATCGCGATGAGTTGGCGCAGGCGGGGGTGGCCCCTTTGTGGCCGATGATGCGCAATGTGCTGCCGCACGGCGCGCCACAGCCGGTGACGCGGGCGGGGTATTGGAGCTATGCTGCTTTGCGGCCTCTGTTGCTAAAGGCGGGGGAGTTGACGCCGGTGGAAAAGGCCGAGCGCCGGGTGCTGGTGATGTCTGATCCAGGGCGTGGGACCGGGGCGATGCAGGCGACGGCCTCGATCTATTTGGGGATGCAGCTGCTGTTGCCGGGTGAAAGCGCGCCTGCACACCGGCATACGCCGTCGGCGGTGCGGATCATTGTCGAGGGGTCGGGCGGGTATTCGGTGGTCGACAGCGAGCGCCTGCCGATGGAGGAGGGCGATCTGGTTCTGACGCCATCCGGCGAGTGGCATGATCATGGGCACGACGGTGAGGGGCCGGTGGTCTGGCTGGATGCCTTGGACCTGCCGGTGTTCGTCCAGCTTGAAGGGTCTTATGCGGTTGAGGGTGAGTTGCAGCCCCAACGCAACCGGCCCGATGCCAGCGAGGTTGAGTACAAGGCGGCGGGTCTCGCTCCTACCCGGAGGCCAGGTCACCGCGCCCGCCGCTTTCCGATGTTGCGTTACCCCTGGACCGGGACCGAGGCGGCGTTGCGTCAGATGGCAGCATACGGTGGGGATGAGATCGCCGAGCTGGATTACATCAACCCCGAGACGGGAGAGGATATTCTGCCGACCCTTGGGTTCACGGCGATGATGTTTGGTGCGGGGCAGTCTCAGAGGCCTCCGCTGCGGTCGTCCTCTTGTGCGTTTCATGTGATCAAGGGGCGCGGGTGGACAGAGGTTGACGGGCAAGTGATCGAATGGGGGCCAAAGGATACGTTCACGGCGCCGGTCTTTGCCGCTATCTCTCATCAGGCGGAGAGCGAGGCCTTTGTGATCCGCATTCATGACCGTCCGCTACAGGACAAGCTTGGCTATTATGAGGAGCGCGCGCGATGAGCGACAGCCTGTTTTCCCTGCCCCAGACCCCCGGCATTCCGGTGAATGGAGAGAGTGCCACTTATCCGATCGGGCGGATTTTCTGCGTCGGCCGGAATTATGCCGCGCATGCCGCCGAGATGGGGCATGAGGTGGATCGCGAGGCACCGTTTTATTTCACCAAGTCCGCCGCGAATGCGGTGTTGACGGGGGCGACGGTGCCCTACCCTCCGGGCACCGAGAATTTCCATTATGAGATGGAATTGGCTTTGGCGATTGGCAAGCCGGTGTTTCGGGCGGATGCGGGTCAGGCGTGGGATGCGGTTTATGCCTATGGCTGTGCGTTGGACATGACGCGGCGGGATTTGCAGATCCGCGAGCGGAACAAGCAGCGGCCTTGGGATCTGGGCAAGGATGTTGAGCAGGCGGCCGTTTTTGCGCCGCTGACGAAGTTTGCGGATTGGGCTGCGGATGAAGGCAAGCGCATTCATCTGTCGGTGAATGGCGAGTTCAAGCAGGATGCGACTCTGGCTGAGCTGATCTGGAAGATTGATGAGATCATCTGTCATCTGTCGGGGTTCTATCACCTGCGGCCCGGCGATCTGATCATGACCGGAACGCCTGCCGGGGTTGGTCCGGTCGTGGCGGGAGATGTGATCGAAGGTGGCATCGACGGGCTGGACCCGATTGCCCTGACGCTGAGTGAGGCGGAGTAAGCCATGAGCCAAGACCGCATCCTGATCGCTGGTGGCGGGATTGGCGGTCTTGCTGCAGCGCTGGGCCTGGCCCAGCGCGGGCGGAGGGTGTTGGTTCTGGAGAAGGCCGCCCAGTTTGGTGAGATCGGGGCCGGAATTCAACTGGGCCCTAATGCGTTTCATGCTTTTGACTATCTGGGTGTCGGTGATGCGGCGCGGTCGATGGCCGTGTACATCGACAACCTGCGTTTGATGGATGCGCTGAGCGGTGAGGAGATCACGCGTATTCCGTTGGGCGACGCGTTTCGCGTGCATATGGGAAACCCTTATGCCGTGGTGCATCGGGGTGAGATGCATGGGGTGTTTTTAGGCGCGTGTGAGGCGAACCCGCTGATTGAGCTTAGGACCGAAGCGGCGGTTCAGGGGTATGCGCAGGACGGCGACAGTGTTTATGCGGTGCTCAGCGATGGCGCGCGCGTTGAGGGCGCGGCGCTTATTGGTGCGGATGGGCTGTGGTCGAAGGTGCGCAAGCAGATGCTGGACGATGGCCCACCTCGGGTGTCGGGGCACACGACCTATCGCTCGGTCATTCCGGTGGATCAGATGCCCGAGGCGCTGCGATGGAATGCGGCGACGCTGTGGGCGGGACCCAAGTGCCATGTGGTGCATTATCCGCTGTCGGGCGGGCAGAATTTCAATCTGGTCGTGACCTATCACAACCACGCGCCCGAGCCGGTGGCGGGCAAGCCCGTTCCGGTCGAAGAGGTGCGGCGCGGGTTTGAGCATGTGCACCCCTTGGCGCAGCAGGTGATCGAACAAGGGCAGGATTGGAAACTGTGGGTGCTGTGTGATCGGGACCCGGTGATGGACTGGGTCGAGGGGCGTGTGGCCTTGCTGGGGGATGCGGCCCATCCGATGCTGCAATATTTTGCCCAAGGCGCCTGTATGGCGATGGAAGACGCGGTTTGCCTGTCGGACATGGTGGCCACCCATGATGATCTGGAACAGGCCTTGTGCGCCTATCAGCAGAAACGGCGCTTGCGTACAGCGCGCGTTCAGTTGCAGTCTCGGGAGATCGGAGAGCACATTTATCACCCCGCGGGGGCCCATGCGGAATTGAGAAACGCCATCATGCGGGCAAAGACACCGCAGGATTGGTTCGCGGAGATCGAATGGCTTTACGGCGGCACCGGGTTGGAGAGCGCGGCGTCGTGACCAAAGACTGTAGCAATATATTGCATTGACGGTTCAGATTTGCATTATATTGCCTCAAAGAGGGATCAAAGGGAGGAAATCATGACTTATCGCAGAACCCTAATGGGGTTGATCGGCGGCGCGGCAGTGGCGGCCATGGCCACCGGATTCGGCGCAACTTCGGCGTTGGCGCAAGAGGTTACGCTGAAACTGCACCAGTTTCTGCCAGCACAGGCCAACGTGCCAAAGCTGGTTCTGGATGTCTGGGCGGACAATGTCGAAAAGGATTCGGGTGGCCGGATCAAGGTCGAGCGCTATCCGTCAATGCAGCTGGGTGGCAAGCCGCCAGAGCTGATGGATCAGGCGATTGACGGCGTGGCCGACATCATCTGGACGGTTGTGGGGTACACTCCGGGCCGTTTCCCATCGACCGAAGTGTTCGAGCTGCCGTTTATGATGACCGATGCGCGCGCGATGAGCCGGGCGTATTGGGAAATGTTCGAAAAGCACATGAAGGACACCGAGTTCAAGGATGTGCATATTCTGGGCACCTGGGTGCATGGTCCCGGCCTGATTCATACGGCTGATCCGGTGGAAAGCCCGGATGACTTGCAGGGTATGAAGATCCGGGGCGGTTCGCGTTCGGTCAACTCGCTGCTGACCAAGCTGGGCGCGACGCCGGTTGGTATGCCGGTGCCTGCGGTACCCGAAGGTCTGAGCAAAGGCGTGATCGACGGCACCACCATCCCTTGGGAGGTGACTGCGGCCCTGAAAGTGCCGGAACTGGTGGAAAATCACACCGAGTTCACCGGCAAGGCGCTGTATACGCTGACCTTTGTGCTGGCGATGAACAAAGAGAAGTATGAAAGCCTGCCGGATGACTTGAAAAAGGTGATCGACGACAACTCGGGCCTCGAATTCTCGGTCTTTGCCGGTGGCACCATGGCGGATGCCGATGGTCCGTCGCGTGTGATTGCCGAGGATCTGGGCAACAACATCATCACGCTGGATGCCGACCAGACCGCCGAATGGCAGGCGCTGGCCATGCCGATTTATGACGAATGGATCGCTGACATGGATTCCAAGGGTAAGGACGGCAAGGCGCTGATCGAAGAAGCGCAGATGCTGATCGAAAAGTACTCGCAGTAAGTACAATTGACCGTGGCGGTGTTGCCGCCACGGTTGCCATTTCAAGAAAGACGAACAACCGATGCACAAGCTGATGATGGGATTGGCCCGCACGCTGGCCATTGTCGGCGGGATTGTCCTGAGCGCGCTGATCCTGTTGACCTGTGCTTCTATCCTGGGCCGTTTGCTGAACGGCTTTTTCCATGGCGATTTCATGCAAGGACTGGCGCCCGGTTTTGCCGATTGGGCGATCGCGATTGGCATTGGCCCGGTGAATGGCGATTTCGAGCTGGTCGAGGCGGGCGTTGCTTTTGCCATCTTCTGTTTCATGCCGCTGTGTCAGATTACGGCCGGACACGCCTCGGTCGATATTCTGGCGAACAACTTTCCCAAGGCGGTGAACCGGTTACTGCGGATGGTGATCGAGATCGCCTTTGCCGGGGTGCTGGTGCTGATCGCGTGGAAGCTGGGCGATGGGATGTTGAGCAAGCGGCAATACGGCGAGACGACATTCCTGCTGCAATTCCCGATCTGGTGGGCGTATGGGTTGAGCTTTGTGGCGTCCTTGGCGGCGGCGGTCGTGGGGATTTACATGGCGGGTGTTCGGATATTTGAGTTCCTGACGGGCCGGATCGTGATCCACGACGGGATGGAGGCAAGCCATTGAGTTCGCTTGAGATTGGGATTGCATCCTTTCCTGCCCTGATGGTGCTGATTTTCCTGCGGGTGCCGATTGGGTTGGCGATGTTTCTGGTCGGGCTGGTGGGCCTGATCTGGGTCACCGACGGCACGCAGGTGGCGTTCGCGCGGCTGAAGAACGAAACCTACACGACCTTTTCCAGCTATTCGCTGACGATCGTGCCGATGTTCCTGCTGATGGGGCATTTCGCAACGCTGGGCGGTATGTCGAATGCACTTTTCAAGGCGGCTGAGGGTTGGCTGGGCCACCGCAAGGGCGGTGTGGCGATGGCCTCCATCGGGGCCTGTGCTGGCTTTGGCGCAATCTGCGGGTCGTCGTTGGCGACGGCGGCGACGATGGGGCGTGTGGCCTTGCCCGAGTTGAAGCAGTACGGGTACGCGGGCGGATTTTCGACCGCGACCTTGGCGGCAGGGGGCACGCTGGGCATCCTGATCCCGCCGTCTGTGGTGTTGGTGATCTATGCGATCCTGACCGAGCAGAACATTGCCAAGCTGTTTCTGGCAGCCTTCATCCCCGGCATTATGGCGGCGCTGGGCTATGTCATCGCGATCTCGGTCTATGTGCGGCTTTACCCTGAAAGTGCCGGCACCCGGCCTGCGGTGCCGTATTCTGAACGTTTTGCGGCGCTTGTTCAGGTGTGGCCCGTGTTGCTGGTCTTTGGTCTGGTGGTGGGTGGTATCTATCTGGGGTGGTTCACACCAACCGAAGGGGCGGCTGTTGGTGCCTTTGGAACGGCTGTCATCGCGTTTTTCAACGGGGGGCTGACGCGCGGTTCGCTGGTCGAAAGTTTCACCGTCACCGCGCGATCTACCGCAATGATCTTTTTCATCGTGCTGGGGGCGGGGTTCTACAACGGCTTTCTGGCGCTGACACAGGTGCCGCAAGAGCTGTCGAACTTTGTGGTCAGCCAAGGCCTGAGTCCGTGGATGGTTCTGGCACTGATTCTGTGCTTCTACCTGGTCTTTGGGTGCCTGATGGACAGCCTGTCGATGATCCTGCTGACGATCCCGATCTTCTTTCCCGTGATTTCCGCGATGGATTTCGATCTGGTCAATCTGGCCGCCCTGCAAGCCGATGCCGCGCGCGAGGTGCTGGCACTTGGCGTGCCTGAGGGGATGGCGGCGGAAACGCTGGCGTCGATCAAAGACGCGATTGCCAACGGCACCGAGCTGACCCGCGCCGAGATGAAGGAGCTGGGCATTCGGGTGACCAAGGGCATGGCCAACCGGATGGAGGCCGAGCATGTGGCGATCTGGTTCGGCATCCTGGTGCTGATCGTGGTCGAGGTTGGACTGATCACGCCGCCGGTGGGGATGAACCTGTTCATCATCAACGCGATGGACCGCAAGACCCCAATGGTCGAGACCTATAAGGCGGTGATGTTCTTCGTTGGATCAGACATCATCCGGGTGGTCATTCTGGTGGCGTTCCCGTCCATCACCCTGTTTCTGCTGGCGCTTTAGAGCCCGCCAACTTGGCTGAGCAGCTCGACGATCTCGGGCACGCCCTGTTTGTGGCGCAGGGCCGAGAAGACAAATGGCCGCCCTTGGCGCATCTTTGTGGCGTCGCGGTCCATCACCTCAAGCCTTGCGCCGACATGCGGGGCCAGGTCGGTTTTGTTGATGATCAGGATGTCCGAACGGGTGATCGCCGGGCCGCCTTTGCGAGGGATTTCCTCGCCGGCGGCTACGTCGATGACGTAGAGCGTCACATCCGCCAGTTCCGGGCTGAACGTGGCCGATAAGTTGTCACCACCGCTTTCGATCAGCACGACCTCGATGTCCGGGTGCCGGTCCTGCATCTGCGCCACGGCAGCCAAGTTGATCGAGGCATCTTCGCGAATGGCAGTGTGCGGGCAGCCGCCGGTTTCGACGCCGATTATCCGATCTTGCGGCAGGATTTGCAGGCGCATCAGGGCCTCGGCATCCTCTTGCGTGTAGATGTCATTGGTGATCACGCCGATCGAGTGTTTGTCGCGCAGCGCCTCGGCCAGACGGGCGGTCAGGGTGGTTTTGCCCGCGCCCACGGGTCCGCCGATGCCGACGCGCAGGGGGCCATTCATTCTGCTCATGTTCTGAAGATCCTTGAATATTGCGTTTCGTGGTTCATCGCCGCGATGTCGGTCACATAGCTGCAGGCGCGCAGGTCGTCGGCGTCTGCCTGTACCGCCTTGGCGGCGATGTCGCGGCAGGCGGGGGTCAAGTGTTTGACAATGCGTTGCCCGTCGGTTTGACCCAGCGGCACCAATCGCACGGCGGCGGCGGCGAGGTTGCTGACGAAGGCCTGCACATACATCTGCGCCGTGAGTTCCAGCGGCAAATCCATCAGCCGCGCGGCGCGTCCAACAGCCACGGGATAGGTCAGGTCAGAGAGGTCCACGGGCCAGACGTCCCTGACAGCGGCGCAAAAGGCGCTGCCCTGCAGGTCGCTTTCCATCAGCCGCTCGCGCGAGGCGGCCAGCGCCCGGCAGGTGGCGTCAATCATGATCAGCTCTTCCGGGGTTTCTGCCCGATAGGCAGAGGCCAGCAGAACCGTATCGTTCCACACCGAACCGTGGTGCAGAACCGTGTCCAGCCAATCCTGCACATCGTCCGCCGTCCGCACTTGTCCCTGATCAATCGACCGTTCCAGCCCGTGGGAATAGGCGAACGCCCCGACCGGGAAGGCAGGCGAAAACCATTGGCCGAGCGTCAAGATATCAGTGGGCGTGGCCATGGGTGCGTCCGTGCCCGTATGCCCCGCCTTCGGGTGTAAAGGGTTCCACCACCTCGCGCACTGTCGCGCCGATCTTGTCCAGCATGTCGCGGATCACATGATCGCGCTGGATCAACAGACGGGTGTCTTCAACCTGACATGGGGTGTGGCGGTTGCCGATGTGCCAGGCGATGCGCGGCAGAGTGTCTCCGGTCACTTCCAGCAGGTCTTCGGGCGCGGCAACTACGCAGATCAAGCGGCCGTCGATCAGTTCGAACGCGTCGCCGTGGTCAAGCGATGTCGTGTGCGCTAAGTCGACCAGAAAGCTGTCGTTTTGGTCCGTGGTCAGCACCTTGCGGCGCAGAAAACGGTCATCATAGCTGAGCGTGACGGTGCCGGAAGGTGTTGAACCATAGACATATTTGCGGGTGTGCTGGCTGGAAGGGAGTTGCATTTGTGTGCTTCTCTTTACGGTTTGTTATCCATGCGCGGTCAACGTGGCGGCATAGCTTTGGTTAATGATCTTCCCCGCATTGCGGATGAGTTGGGTCAGCTGCGCGCCGAGATGAAGGTGCTCAGGGCGCGGGTTGACGCGTTGCGAGCAAAGGCGCTTGCGGCGCGGGCGAATGGGTTGGTGGCGGGGCAGCAGTTCACGATTTTGGTCAAGTCCCAGACCCGCAGAACCTTGCTGCGCGACAAGCTGCCGCTGGATGTCTTGAACGACCCCCAATACTGGAAGATCACCCAGACAGAGACGGTTGTGACCGAAGCGGTTGAAGCGCAGGAGGAGTTCGATGTGTTCGAGCCTTTTTGACTGTGGTTTCCGGGGTGACATCAGAACATGAAATAGCGTTGTGCCATGGGCAGAACTTCGGCCGGGGCGCAGGTCAGCAACTCGCCGTCAGCGCGTACTTCATACGTTTCGGGGTTCACTTCGATTTGGGGTAGCGCGTTGTTCAGAGACAGGTCTGTCTTGCCGATGGTGCGCGTGTTGCTGACCGCGAGCGTTTGCTTCGCCAGCCCCAGTTGATTGCGGATCCCGGCGTCCTGCGCAGCGGCACTGACAAAGGTCACAGCCGAGTGTTCGACCGAGCGCCCATAGGCCCCGAACATGGGTCGGGAATAAACCGGCTGCGGCGTCGGGATCGAGGCGTTGGGATCGCCCATCTGTGCCATGGCAATGGTTCCACCCAGCAGGACCATTTCCGGCTTCACACCAAAGAACGCCGGGTTCCACAGCACCAGATCGGCGCGTTTGCCTTCCTCGATAGAGCCAATCTCGTGGCTCAGCCCATGGGCGACGGCAGGGTTGATGGTGTACTTTGCGATGTAGCGGCGGACGCGGAAGTTGTCGTTCTCTCCGGTCTCTTCGGCCAAGCGCCCGCGTTGTTTCTTCATCTTGTCGGCGGTCTGCCAGGTGCGGATCAGCACCTCGCCCACGCGGCCCATGGCCTGGCTGTCAGAAGCGATGATACTGAAGGCACCCATGTCGTGCAGGATGTCTTCGGCGGCGATGGTTTCGCGCCGAATGCGGCTTTCGGCGAATGCCACATCCTCGGGGATGGATTTGTCCAGGTGGTGGCAGACCATCAGCATGTCGAGGTGCTCGTCAACGGTATTGACGGTGAAGGGACGGGTGGGGTTGGTGGATGAGGGCAGGACATTGGCGTCGCCGCAGATCTTGATGATGTCGGGGGCGTGGCCACCGCCTGCGCCTTCGGTGTGGAAGGCGTGGATCGTGCGGCCCTTGATGGCGGCGACGGTGTTTTCGACAAAGCCGCTCTCGTTGAGCGTATCGGTGTGGATCATCACCTGCACGTCCATGGCGTCGGCCACCGACAGGCAGCAGTCGATAGCGGCAGGGGTGGTGCCCCAATCCTCGTGCAGCTTCAGGGCGCAGGCCCCGGCGAGGACTTGCTCTTCCAGCGCGGCGGGGAGGGATGCGTTGCCCTTGCCCGCAAACGCGAGGTTCATGGGGAACGCGTCGGCGGCCTGCAACATGCGGGACAGATGCCAGGCACCGGGGGTGCAAGTGGTGGCCAGTGTCCCATGGGCTGGCCCGGTGCCACCGCCCAGCATGGTGGTGAGGCCGGAATGGAGCGCCTCCTCGATCTGTTGTGGACAGATGAAATGGATATGGCTGTCGAATCCGCCTGCGGTCAGGATACGCCCCTCGCCTGCGATGGCCTCGGTCCCCGGACCGACGATTATATCGACACCGGGTTGGGTGTCAGGGTTGCCCGCCTTGCCGATCTTGGCGATGCGCCCGTCCTTCAGGCCCACGTCGGCCTTGAAGATGCCGGTGTGATCCACGATCAGCGCGTTGGTGATCACCGTGTCAACAGCGCCTTCGGCCCGCGTGGTCTGGGCCTGTCCCATGCCATCGCGGATCACCTTGCCGCCACCGAACTTGACCTCTTCGCCATACGGCCCGGTCAGGTCGCATTCTACCTCGATGATCAGATCGGTGTCCGCCAGCCGCAGCCGGTCACCAGTGGTGGGGCCAAACATGGCGGCAAAATCGGATCGGGTGATGGTGGCGGGCATCAGAGATCTCCCATAACCTGTTGGTTGAAACCGAATACGCGCCGAGCCCCTCCGATGGGGATCAACTGGACCTCGCGCCGTTGGCCCGGTTCGAACCGCACGGCGGTGCCTGCGGCGATGTCCAGGCGTTTGCCGCGAGCGGCGTCGCGGTGAAACTCAAGCGCCGGGTTGGCTTCGGCAAAGTGGTAGTGGCTGCCCACTTGAACGGGCCGGTCGCCGGTGTTGGCGACCATCAGGATGGTGACGGGCTGGTTGGCGTTCAACGTCAGCTCGCCCTCGGCTGGCAGCAGCTCGCCGGGGATCATTTGCGCGACCGGTGGAGCAGGTAAGCCAGAGTTCCCATAACCGAGATCAGGGCCAGGGCCAGCCAGGCTTCGGATCCGTGGGGGTGAACATGCGCGCTGCCGTGGGCCAGGGCGGGGGCTGCGGTCAGGGTGGTCAGGGCGGTGAACAGGGTTTTCATCTGCGGTCTCCTTCAGCGAATGGGGTTGTGGACGGTCACCAGTTTGGTGCCGTCGGGAAAGGTGGCTTCGACCTGCACCTCGTGGATCATGTCAGGCACGCCGGGCATACACTGTTCGACGGTGATGACCTGCGCGCCCGCCTCCATCATGTCGGCGACCGAGCGTCCGTCACGGGCGCCTTCGACGACAGAATCGGTGATCAGCGCGATGGCTTCGGGGTGGTTGAGCAACACGCCGCGCGCCAGGCGCTTGCGGGCAACCTCGGCGGCCATGGCGACCAGCAACTTGTCTTTTTCTCGGGGGGTCAGGTTCATGTCATATCGTCCAGCATCTTGGCAAAGGGTGCCCGTTCAAGCGGGTCAGGATCGGGATCAGGGTACGGCGCAGGTCAAAGCCATCTGGGGCCAACAAGCGCAGGACCAGCACGTCGGGGCGCAGCAGGCTGGCACCTGCGGTGTCGGGCAGCATCTCACGTACAGGATCTAGTTGGGCTTCGGCACGGTGCGACACAAACACCACGTTGGCCACGGCGCGGGCGTCGCCTCCGACAAAGCGCCGTTGCATCAGCGCCTGTACGTCGCCGTCCAAATGCAGCGCGTCTAAATAGAGCGGCAGGCCTGCGCGGCGGATGTCGATGCGGTCATTCAATTGAGCGGTAAGCAACACCTCTCCCATCGCCTCGCGACCAAAGATCAGGGGTTCAACCAGCAGCAGTTCAGCGCCATGCGTCAGGTCCACGGACAGTCGGCGGTCCAGGGCACAGCCATTGAAAAGGATCGTCTCTTGCGGCAGCCAGTTCAGGCGTGCGCCGTCGCTGACGCTCAGCCGGGTTCGGATCTGGCCGCTCTGATCAGGCTGCGCGCGATAAGCACGTTCGCAAGCCTGCGTGGTCAAGGTCAGATGTGTGCCGGAGGCTGCGTGAGCGTTGGTCTCAAACCGGTCGCCACCGGTCACGCCGCCGGCCGTATTGACCAGAACTGCCTGCAACTCGGTACTATGTCCGCGCGGGTAAAGACATTTCAACGACCCCGACTGACGGAATCGGTCCAGCACGGTCCGTGGCCCGCGCGGCTTGACGCTTAGGTGCACACGTCCCTTGGCACGGGGCTGAACCGCAGTGGCGGATTGAGGTGTTATGTCGTCCAAGCGAGAGATGGCGTGGCCTGTGCAATGCAAAGTGGTTGCCCAGACATCGCCCTCGAATCTGTCTGATGGCCATTTTATTTTGCAGGTCTGGCGGGAATTACCGGCGCTTGCGATCAATTTCTAGGCAAGTGCGGAAATGATCGCCCAATTTCTGGGCAGATGGCAGAGGTTGCGCCCGAGATTGGACAGCGGGTTTGCCATTCTTGCTGCGATGCAGAACCACTAAGGCACCTGCTGGGGACGAGATGTCTGAAACATCGCAGGTGTGTGGCGACCATACGAATTGGACCTCGACCGGCCGCCACACGGATTGCAACACGTAGTTGCGGGATCAGGTAACGGAAACTGGCGCCCTTGCGCAAGCCCGTGGCCGGATGTCCCGCAGGAGGGACTTATGAACATTCTCAAGAACACACTCGCCGGTTCTGCCGTTTTTGCCGCCCTGGCCAGCGCCGCCTTTGCTGCCGAGGACACCATCAAGGTGGGTGTCCTGCATTCGCTGTCGGGCACCATGGCGATTTCGGAAACCACGTTGAAAGACACCATGTTGATGCTGATCGACCAGCAGAACGAAAAGGGCGGTCTGCTAGGCAAACAGCTTGAAGCGGTTGTGGTTGATCCTGCATCAGACTGGCCCCTGTTCGCAGAAAAAGCGCGTGAATTGCTGAGCGTGCATGAGGTCGACGTGATCTTTGGCAACTGGACATCCGTCAGCCGCAAGTCGGTTCTGCCGGTGATCGAAGAACTGAACGGGTTGCTGTTCTATCCGGTGCAGTATGAGGGCGAAGAAAGCTCGAAAAACGTGTTCTACACCGGTGCCGCGCCCAACCAACAGGCCATTCCGGCCACCGACTATTTTCTGGAGGAACTGGGGGTTGAGAAATTCGCCTTGCTCGGCACGGACTATGTCTATCCGCGCACGACCAACAACATCCTCGAAAGCTATCTAAAGCAAAAAGATATCGCGGACTCGGACATCTTTGTGAACTACACGCCCTTTGGTCATTCTGATTGGTCCAAGATCGTGGCTGACGTCGTCGCTTTGGGCGCGGATGGCAAAAAGGTTGGCGTGATCTCGACCATCAACGGCGACGCCAACATCGGTTTCTACAAGGAACTGGCGGCGGCTGGCATTTCAGCGGATGACATTCCGGTTGTTGCTTTCTCGGTTGGCGAAGAGGAACTGTCGGGTCTGGATACCGCCAATCTGGTCGGTCATTTGGCAGCGTGGAATTATTTTCAGTCAGCCGATTCCGAGGTCAACGCCGAGTTTGTTGAAACCTGGAAAGCGACCATGGGCGAAGAGCGTGTGACCAACGATCCGATGGAGGCGCATTTCATCGGTTTCAACATGTGGGTGAACGCGGCGACCGAAGCCGGTTCGACCGAAGTCGATTCAGTGCGGTCTGCGATGTACGGGCAAGAGTTCCCGAACTTGACCGGTGGTACTGCTGTGATGCTGCCCAATCACCACCTGGCCAAGCCGGTTCTGATCGGCGAAATTCAGGATGACGGCCAGTTCGACATCATCAGCCAGACCGCAGAGGTGCCAGGCGATGCCTGGACCGACTATCTGCCGGAATCGGCTGTGCTGGTGTCTGACTGGAAAGAACTGGGATGCGGTATGTACAACACCGAGACCAGCAGCTGTGTTCAGACGCTGTCCAATTACTAAGCTCTGAACAAGTGAAGAGAGGCTACTCCTCCGCCTCTCTTCACCCTCAAACCCCGGAAGATTTTGATGAAACGACTATTCGCATTAGCGATTGGCTTACTGTTGGCGCAGGTGCTGGCGGCAGGCATGGCCGCTGCACAAGCTGACGGCATTCAGCCTGTGTTGCAGGCGCACAAGGACACAATCACCAAAAGCTCGCGCAAGACCATCGGCCCTGCGATTGATGCCATTGCGGCCAGTGGTGTGGTGCAGGCGAAGGACGTGCTGGAGGCCTGGGTGGCCAAGGACATGTGGCTGCGCAAATCAGATGGGCTGTTTTTTCGGGGGGAAAAGGTCGAAGGCAAGACCTATCGTCTGTTTGACTTTGACAGCGGTGGGGCCGTTGGGGTGTTTCCGAAATCCGAGTTGAAGCAGTTGAAGCCCAACAGTGGCGTGCGGGCGTTGATTGCGACGGCCTTGGTGCGGTTTCAGTTGAATGCCGCGGACGCTGGCAAGCGGCACGATGCGCTGACCTCGATCGCGCGCGACCCGGATGCGGCGCATCTGGAACCGCTGCGCGCGTCGATTGCGGGGGAGCCTGATGCTGAACTGAAAGCAACGAAAGAGCGCTTGGAACGCTTGTTGACCATCCGGTTTGACGCTGATGAGGCGGCGCGGTTGGCAGCGATTGGCGCTATGTCTGGCGATCTGGGCGTGGATGTGCGAGCTGCGCTTAATCCGCTGGTCGTGACCACGCGCAACGCGGCCAAGGAATTGCCCGAGGGGGCGAACATCGCAGCCCAACTGAGTCCGGGACAGGATGGGTTTTCGCGGCAAGACTCCTATGCTCTGCTGGTTGCCGTGGGGCTGGCCTTGGCGCCACCGACAGCGGGCGAAATACGGAACGCTCTGAACGATAACATCAGCGGCGGTCGCGTTGGTGGCGTTCCTGTGGCTCAACTGAGCGACCCGGACGCGCGGCTGGTGGCTTATGACGCTCTGGCGGCCTCGGGTCTTGTGCTTGCGCGGATCAGAGATCAGCAGATCGACGATATCCTTGCGGCTCATGTATTCTTTGACCTCTACGCTGATCCTTCGCCGACCGTGACAAAAGCGGCGTCACAGGCGCTGGACGAGATTTCGCTCAAGGTCGGGCTGAACCAAACGCTTGACCTGACGCTGGATGCACTGTCGCTGGCGTCGATCTATTTTCTGGCTGCCATTGGGTTGGCGATCACGTTTGGGGTGATGGGGGTCATCAACATGGCCCATGGCGAATTCATCATGATGGGCGCCTACACAGGTTACGTCGTGCAACAGGTCATTCCCGATCACACCGTGTCGATCATCGTGGCGATCCCTCTGGCTTTCGCCGTGACCTTCGCCGCTGGTGTCGCGATGGAGCGGCTGGTGATCCGCTGGCTATATGCGCGTCCGCTAGAGACGTTGCTGGCGACCTTTGGCATTTCGATTGCGTTGCAGCAATTGGCCAAGAACATCTTTGGCACGCAGGCGCGTCCGCTGACGGCGCCGGGGTGGTTGGATGGTGCTTGGGTTCTAAACGACGTTGTGTCGATCAGCTATATCCGCATTGCGATCTTTGTGCTGGCGCTGATCTTTCTGACGCTGTTTCTGTACATCATGAAACGCACGCGGTTGGGGTTGGAAACCCGCGCGGTGACGCAGAACCCAAAGATGGCGGCGTCGATGGGGATCAACCCGGACAAGGTGAACATGCTGACGTTCGGCCTGGGTTCGGGCATTGCCGGGATTGCGGGGGTGGCGATTGGTCTGTTTGCCAAGGTCACGTCCGAACTGGGCAGCGATTACATCGTCCAAAGCTTTATGACAGTGGTTGTGGGCGGCGTCGGCAACATCTGGGGCACGCTGGCGGGGGCTGCGATGATCGGCTTCCTGCAAAAGGGGATCGAGTGGATGAACCCGTCGAACACGCTGGCGGCGCAGACCTATATGATCGTCTTCATCATCATCTTTATTCAATTCCGACCGCGGGGGATCATCGCCCTCAAAGGTCGGGCCGCGGGGGATTGAGCCGTGAACCGTTCTTTTGTTGCCAAAAACCCGTCTGTTTTGATCTTTCTGGCCTGCTTGGCCGTGTTCACTCTGGTCGTGACCATCCTGTCCGAAGGGTTCGGTATCGGGGTTGTTTCCACGAGTTTCGTCAAGACCTTGGGCAAGACCCTGTGTCTGTGCCTGATTGCGGTGGCGATGGATCTGATCTGGGGGTTTGTGGGCATTCTGTCACTCGGTCATTTCGCGTTCTTTGGCTTGGGCGGCTACATGATCGGCATGTGGCTGATGTACGAGCGGACGCGGTTGATTGTGGTCGAGTCGTTGTCGCAATCCGATATTCCACCCACGGCCGCCGAGGTGACGGATGCCATCGGCAACCAGATTTTCGGGGTTGTTGGCGCGTCCGAATTCCCGCTGATCTGGGTCTTTGCCGATAGTCTGGTGTTGCAACTGGCGTTGGTGGTGTTGGTGCCGGGACTGCTGGCGTTGGTCTTTGGCTGGTTGGCGTTTCGCTCGCGCGTGACGGGCGTTTATCTGTCGATCCTGACGCAGGCGATGACATTGGCGCTGGCGCTCTATCTGTTTCAGAACGACAGCGGCTTGCGCGGCAACAACGGCTTGTCGGGGCTGCAGAACCTGCCCGGCGTAACTGCCTCGCAGGATCAGGTGTCTCTGTGGTTCCTTTGGGCATCCGCTGCGGCACTTGGCGCGGGCTATGTGCTGGCGGCGTGGCTGGTGTGGGGCAAGTTCGGCTCGGTCATTCGGGGCATTCGTGACAACGAGGCGCGTGTGCGGTTCCTGGGCTATTCGGTCGAATCATACAAACTGGCGGTCTTTACCCTGACCGCCTGTATCGCGGCCATCGCAGGGGCGCTTTATTACCCACAGGCGGGGATTATCAATCCGGCCGAGGTCGCGCCGATCGCCTCGATCTATCTGGCGGTCTGGGTCGCGATTGGGGGACGGGGGCGTTTGTATGGCGCGGTGATTGGCGCGGCGTTTGTGTCGTTGTTGTCGACTTGGTTCACCGGCGGGCAGGCGCCTGATATCCCGTTGGGATTCTATACGATCAAATGGGTTGATTGGTGGTTGGTGCTGCTGGGAGTGTCCTTTGTTCTTGTCACGCTCTTTGCGCCTAAGGGCATCGGCGGGCTGTTTGATCTGATCACCGCGCGACGCAGCCCGGATCGCCACGGTGCGGATCTGGGGCCCGATGACGGCGCCTTGCGCGAACAGGAGGCGGGCCGATGAGCACACTACTTGAAGTTTCTGGTGTCTCAGTCACGTTTGACGGGTTCCGGGCGATCAACAACCTGTCATTTCGCATTGGCGAGGCTGAGCTGCGCGCTGTGATCGGACCCAACGGGGCAGGCAAGACAACGTTCATGGATATTGTGACCGGCAAGACCCGACCAGATGAAGGCCGTGTTCTGTGGGGCGACAAATCGCAATCCCTGCTCAAGATGAGCGAGGCACGCATTGCGCAGGCTGGCATCGGGCGCAAGTTCCAGAAACCCACCGTGTTCGAAGATCAGACAGTGCAGGAAAACCTGCTGATGGCGCTGAAGAAACCGCGCAGCTGGCTGTCTGTTCTTGGGTATCGGCCTGTCGCTTCGGATCTGGCTCGGGTTGAGGAGTTGGCGGCTGAGATTGGCTTGGTTGAGGCGCTGTCGCGCAAGTCCGGTGAACTGAGCCATGGGCAAAAGCAGTGGCTGGAGATCGGGATGCTGCTGGCGCAGGAGCCTCGCCTGCTGTTGGTGGATGAACCGGCGGCTGGCATGACGCCGACAGAACGCGAGCACACCACCGACATCCTGGTCCGTGCGGCCCAAACACGGGCGGTTGTGGTGGTCGAACACGACATGGAATTTGTGCGCCGCCTGAACTGCAAGGTTACCGTGCTGCACGAGGGGGCGGTTCTGGCCGAGGGCAGCCTGGACCACGTGACCGCAAACCAAGACGTCATCGACGTGTATCTGGGGCGATAGAATATGCTGAAACTGGACAACCTGACGCTTCACTATGGGCATTCACAAATCCTGAACGGGATCTCTATGCAGGCCGCTGTCGGAGAGGTCACCTGCGTGATGGGCACGAACGGCGTAGGCAAGACCAGCCTGCTCAAGGCGATCTCGGGTACGCATCCCCGGTCGGGCGGCACGGTCGCTCTGGATGGGGATCAGATCGGGGGAATGCCTGCGCATCTGCTGGCCAGAAAAGGCGTCGCCTATGTCCCGCAGGGGCGTGAGATTTTTCCGCTGCTGACGGTGCGCGAGAACCTGGAAACGGGATTTGCTTGCCTGCCCGCCGAAGCGCATGTGGTGCCGGATGAGATTTATGATCTGTTCCCGGTGCTCAAGAAAATGGTGCATCGGCGTGGAGGGGACCTGTCGGGCGGGCAACAGCAGCAATTGGCGATTGCGCGTGCTTTGATCACCCAACCTAAGTTGTTGCTGTTGGATGAACCAACCGAAGGCATTCAGCCCAACATCATCGCCCAGATCGGAGAGGTCATCCGCCATCTGCGCGAACAGGGTCAAATGGCTATCGTGTTGGTCGAGCAATATTTCGACTTTGCCTACGGGCTGGGGGATCGGTTCGTGGCGCTGCGCCGGGGCGAGGTGGTGCGCCAAGGGGCAAAGGACGAATTCCCGCGTGATGATCTGTTAGGGCTGGTGTCGGTCTGAGTCGACACCCGTCTCCGCAACCGTTCAATTGGCTTTTGTCGACAGGGGGCTGCCCTGAACTGCGCGTGGTCACAGACCGCGCACATGTCTAGATTTTGGCGATTCTCCCTTGACCCAGAGCTGCCCAATCTGAACCTGCCGCAGCAAATTATGCGATAAAGTGCAAATTCTCACTTTCGTGATGAGCATTATCTTGCATATACTGTTCCCAAGTGCATTATGACGCAGCAGGGGAGAGACGCGCAAGTTGGATCGGAGGAGCCGCTCGCGCGTTGCGCCTGCCAATCACGTCGGGGAGGGGTGGATGAGCGGAAACGCAGCACAGTATTTTGTGGATCGTCATGTCAATGAAGGGCGCGGTGACAGGCCGGCCTTTCGCGAGGTGACCGGGGAAAAACGGTCCCTGACCTATGGTGCCTTGGCCGAAGGCGTCGGTGTTGTGGCGACCGCGTTGACCCGCGCCGGCATTGCGCGCGAGGCGCGGGCGGTCATGCTGGTGCTGGATCAGATCGAGTTTCCTCAGATTTTTTGGGGTTGCATGAAGGCCGGCGTCGTTCCGGTGCCGCTTAACACATTGTTGGCCGCACCCGTTTACGAGGCGATCCTGAACGACAGCCGCGCGACCGTTTTGTTTGTCAGTCAAGAGCTGTGGGCGGTGGTGGAACCCGTTGCCAGGGCGTCGGACCACCTGAACTGCGTCGTGGTCATCGGTGACGCGCCGGATGGCACCAGCAGCTATGCGGATTTTGTGGGCGACTGTGCCCCATCCAGCACTGTCGAGGCATCAGGGGATGATGTTGCGTTCTGGCTCTATTCTTCGGGCTCGACCGGACAGCCTAAGGGCGTGCGTCATGTGCATAGCAGCCTCAAGGCCACCGCCGACACCTATGGCGCGCAGGTGTTGCAGATCGAACCCGACGATGTGGTCTATTCCGCGGCAAAGCTGTTCTTTGCCTATGGCCTGGGCAATGCCATGACGTTTCCGATGTCCGTGGGCGCCGAAACCATTCTGTTCAACGGGCGTCCCACGCCAGAGATGACTGTGCAGATTCTGCGCGATGAAAAACCCACCGTGTTCTGCGGGGTACCCACGCTTTATGCCGCCACGGTTGCCTTGTTAGAGCAAAGCGATGTTCCCGACACCATGTTGCGCCGCTGTATCTCGGCCGGTGAAGCGCTGCCCGAAGATATCGGCACCGCCTGGCGTCGATTGTGGGGGACAGACATCCTGGACGGCGTTGGATCGACCGAGATGCTGCACATCTTTCTATCGAACGTGCCGGATGACGTGGCTTATGGCACGTCCGGGCGCCCGGTGCCGGGGTATGAGGTTCGCCTGGTGGATGGGGATGGCAATGACGTCCCGGTCGGTGGATTGGGCGAGTTGTTGGTGCGCGGCGCGTCGGCCGCCGATGGCTATTGGAACAAGCGCGACAAAAGCCGGGCAACGTTTGAAGGGGAGTGGACCCGGACCGGCGACAAGTACGAGCTGACCGAAAGTGGGCGATATGTGTACTGCGGGCGGACCGACGACATGTTCAAAGTGTCCGGCATCTGGGTGTCCCCATTCGAGGTCGAGCAGGCGCTGAGCGCGCATCCCGCTGTATTGGAGGCCGCTGTCGTGCCCAAGCGAGACGAACAGGATTTGGAAAAACCCAAGGCCTTTATCGTTCTGAAGCAGGGCACAGATGATGATCTGACCGAAGAGTTGCAGGCATTTGTCAAAGACAAGGTGGGCAAATGGAAATACCCTCGCTGGATAGACTTTGTGGATGACCTGCCCAAGACCGCGACAGGGAAGATCCAACGTTTCAAACTGCGTGAAGGGTGAATGATGTTCGACTGGAGCCCGACCCCGAGCTTTCCGATGAAGGTGAACGGCGTGGCGTTGGAATACGCTTGCCACGGCCCCGCCCCGGATCAGGCCCCGACAATCGTGATGTTGCACGAGGGGCTGGGCTGTGTCGCATTGTGGCGTGATTTCCCTAAAAAGCTGTCGGCGCAGACCGGGTTCGGCGTTCTTGTTTTTTCGCGGCAGGGTTATGGCAATTCAGACCCGATCCAGCTGCCGCGTGGGCTGGATTATCAATCCCAAGAGCCTTTGGAGGTGCTGCCACCTATTCTGGAGCAAGCGGGCATTCAGCGGTGCATCCTGTTCGGTCATTCCGACGGCGCCACGATGGCTGCGGTTTATGCGGGCAGTGTCGAAGATCACCGCGTGCGCGGGTTGATCGTAGCCGCGCCGCACTTTTTTGCTGAACCAAAGGGGCTGACCGAAATCGAACGGACCCGCGATCAGTTTGATACCACCGATCTGGCTCAACGCATGGGGATCTACCACCGCGACCCAGAAGGCGTTTTTCGCGGTTGGGCCAACGTTTGGCTTGATCCGGAGTTCGCCGATTGGAACGTGGCCGAGGTAATCGATTACATTCGGGTGCCGATCCTGGCGATCCAGGGGCATGATGACCAATATGGCACCATGGCGCATTTGGATGAAATCACCTCGCGTGCCTATTGCCCCGTCGATCGGGTCAAGTTGAATTGCAAACACTCACCGCACCTTGAAGCGCCCGAAGAGACCTTGAAGGCCGTCGCAGAGTTCTGCGCCCGGTTGGAGCGGATCGAAGCGGCGCAGGTCAAAATGGCCTGAGCCGTGACGTCGTCCGCTGTTCCATACATTCCCGGCCAAACCCAGCGACCTGACGAGGGGACTTATGATGCGCTTTGCCAAACCGCTCGGGCTGGAATGTCTGTATCTGACCTTGCAGCCTGCGAGGCATGGGACGCTGGGTGGAGTTTTTTCGAAACAGGGTTTTTTTGGGAAGCGCACGAGGTTTGGGAGGCGGTTTGGCAGGTGTTGCCGCCAAACTCGGCAGAGCGGCGATTTGTGCAGGCAGTCATCCAATTGGCCAACGCCCTGCTGAAAGAAAAGATGAACCGTCCGCAAGCTGTGCGTCGTCTGTGTGATGCCTGCCGAGTGGGGCTGAGCGGGGTGCCCAATGTCGTGATGGGAATCCGGGTCGAGTCGGTTCAGAACCGATTGAGCGACGTGGAGAGTAGAATTTCGACGAAATAGGCAATATATTGCGTAAATTGCGCTGCGAGATGAGTGGGATTCCGGAGATTTGCCCGCAGATTTATGTGTTGAGGTGCCGTATTATGCATTATGATGCCAATATGAGCTTGCCGCACATCATTTGGCGTACTATGTTGCAAATCACCCAACAAAGGCGGAGACCGGCATGGCCGAACGTATCGACTTTCAGACCGATCCTTCGAAATATCATCATTGGCGCGTCGAATATGATGGGCCTGTCGCCAACCTGTTCATGGATGTGGACGAGACGGCGGGACTGTTTCCCGGCTATGAACTGAAACTCAACTCTTACGACCTGGGCGTTGATATTGAATTGGCCGACGTGGTGCAGCGGATGCGGTTTGAACACCCTGAGGTCAAAGTGGTTGTGATGCAGTCGGCCAAAGACAAGGTGTTCTGCGCTGGGGCCAACATTCGGATGCTGGGCGGTGCTAGCCATGCCCACAAGGTAAACTTCTGCAAATTCACCAACGAAACGCGCAATACCTTTGAAGCCGCCGAGGCGGATTCAGGTCAGAAATACGTGGCCGCCGTCAAGGGCGCCTGTGCGGGCGGCGGCTATGAGCTGGCACTGGCCTGCAATCACATCATGCTGACAAATGACTCGTCGTCATCTGTCGCTTTGCCCGAAGTGCCCCTGTTGGCGGTGCTACCAGGCACCGGCGGGCTGACCCGCGTGACCGACAAGCGCAAGGTACGCCGCGATTTGGCCGATGTGTTCTGCTCGGTCGAGGAAGGCGTCAAAGGTCAACGCGCGGTCGATTGGAATCTGGTGGATGAGGTCATCGCAAATTCGAAATTTGATGACACGGTGCAAGAGCGCGCACGCGAGTTTGCAGGTGCTTCGGACAAGGAGGATATCGCTCAAGGCATCATTCTGACGCCTTTGACGCGCAGTTTTGCCGAGGACGGATCAGTGACGTATTCCACGGTCGAAGTCGCGATGGATCGGGACGCGGGGCGGGCAACCATTCTGATCAAAGGTCCAGAAGAGGATGCACTAGCATCCATTGACGCGCTGGTGGATCAAGGTGCCGAGACTTACATGCTGCGCCTGGCGCGCGAATTGGACGATGCGATATTGCATCTTCGCCTGAATGAGCGCGAGCTGGGCTTGGTGGCCTTTACCACCCAAGGTGACGCAGGCAAGTTGGTCGCGCATGAAAAGCTGCTGTTGGATAATGTCGATCACTGGCTGGCCAATGAGATCCTGACGTATTGGAAGCGCGTGTTGAAGCGGGTCGACATGACGTCGCGTTCGTTGGTGGCATTGGTTGAACATGGGTCATGTTTCGCTGGGGTTCTGGCGGAACTGCTGTGGTCCGTCGATCGGTCCTACATGATGCTGGAGGAGTTCGAAGGCGACAACCGCCCCCTGGCGGCAATCACGATGACCGACAGCAACTTTGGCACCTATCCGATGTCGAACGACCTGACCCGGCTGGAAACCCGGTTCCTTGGATCACCCGAGGCGGTGAATGCCGCCCGTGAACAGATTGGCGAGGCGATCGAGGCGGATGATGTCGAAAAACTGGGCTTGGTGACTTATGCTTTTGACGACATTGATTGGGAGGATGAGGTGCGCATCTTCATGGAGGAACGCGCCAGCTTCTCGCCCGATGCGATGACAGGAATGGAGGCGAACCTTCGTTTCGCTGGTCCCGAGACAATGGAAACCCGTATTTTTGGACGGCTGACTGCCTGGCAGAACTGGATTTTCCAACGCCCCAATGCCGTGGGCGAGGACGGTGCATTGCAACGCTATGGCACAGGCGTGCGCGGCAACTACAACATGGAACGTGTTTGATGGCGATGGCAAGGCTATCGGCAGGGGAGGAATGAAATGCTCGATCTGATCAACGTGAGCTACGATACGCAGATCCCGAACAATGTGGGACTGAGCCAGGACAAGAAAGTCCTGAAAGCGCTGGAAAAATGGCATCCCGGGTACATCAGCTGGTGGAACGATTTGATCCCGCAGAATTTTCAGGAAAGCATGGTTTATCTGCGCACCGCCGTGTCCGTGGATCCCAAGGGGTGGGCCAAGTTCGATTATGTGAAGATGCCCGAATACCGCTGGGGCGTTCTGCTGGCACCGCAGGTCGAAGACCGTCGCATTCCCTGTGGCGAACATTATGGCGAACCTGCTTGGCAAGAGGTGCCGGGCGAATACCGCAACATGCTCAAGCGTTTGATTGTGATTCAGGGCGACACCGAACCGGGCTCAGTCGAGCAGCAGCGGTTCCTGGGTCTGACGGCGCCGTCGCTTTATGACATGCGCAACCTCTTTCAGGTGAACGTCGAAGAGGGACGGCACCTGTGGGCGATGGTCTATCTGCTGCAAAAATACTTCGGTCGCGATGGCCGGGAAGAGGCCAACGACATGCTGGTCCGCTCGTCCGGGTCTGAAGAAGCGCCACGGATGCTGGGCGCGTTCAATGAAGAGACTCCGGATTGGCTGTCGTTCTTCATGTTCACCTATTTCACGGACCGCGATGGCAAAATGCAGTTGGAAAGCCTGGCACAATCCGGGTTCGATCCGCTGTCGCGCACCTGCCGGTTCATGCTGACCGAAGAGGCGCACCATATGTTTGTCGGTGAAACCGGTGTCGGTCGCACGATTCTAGCGACGTGTGAGGCGATGAACAAGGCCGGCATAACCGATCCTTATGACATCAATAAAATCCGGGACCTGGGTGTGATCGATCTGCCAACGATCCAGAAAAAGTTGAACCTGCACTACACGTTGTCGCTGGACCTGTTTGGGAACGAAGTGTCGACCAACGCCGCCAACGCATATAACGCGGGTATCAAGGGCCGCTTTATGGAGATGCGGATCAAGGATGATCACAAGCTGAGCGACGACAGCTATATGGTTCGGACCGTAAAGGATGGCGGGATCGTCGCCGAAGAGGTTCCCGCCCTGACCGCGATCAACATGCGCCTGCGCGATGACTATGTGAAAGACGCCGCCGGGGGTGTAGGCCGCTGGAACAAGATCATCGAAAAGCACGGCGTCGAGTTTGCGATGAAGCTGCCCCACGAAGGGTTCCACCGCAAAATCGGCGTTTTTGCCAGCGTCAATGTCGACACCGATGGTAACATAATCCCCAAAGAAGACTGGATCGCCAAGGTCAAGGATTGGCTGCCGACCAAGGCAGATGGGGACTTTATCCAGTCGTTGATGAAACCCTGCTTTGAACCTGGCAAATTCGCCAGCTGGATTGCACCGCCCAAAGTAGGCATCAACAATAAACCGGGCGACTTTGAATACGTGCAACTGCACATGGCCTGAACGGATGGGCGGGCCAAATGGCCCGCTCCCTTGCCGGAGAACATGAGATGGACATCACCCGCAGCCCCACTGACACCCGCCGCACCACGCAGATTGGTCAGATCGTGACCGAGCTGAATGGCCCCTGCGTTGGATGCAGCGAATGCCGGGGCATCTGCCTGGCCCTGATTGACGCGGTCACCCTGCCCGAAATCCTGTTGCGCCGGACCGAGAGCCGATGAACCAGCCGCTTAAACAGCATCTCATCGACCCGGAAATCTGTATCCGCTGCTACACCTGCGAGATGACGTGTCCAGAAGAAGCAATCGAACATGACGACATGAACGTCGTTGTCGATGCCTCGAAATGCAATTTTTGCATGGACTGCATCCCCGTTTGCCCAACGGGGTCGATCGACGAGTGGCGTGTTGTGGCCGAGCCTTATTCGGTCGAAGAACAGTTCGAATGGATGGAACTACCGGCGCAAGAAGATCTGCCCGAGGACGACACGGGGCTTGAGGCGCTGGACGACGCGATGGCGGCGCTGCTGGCCGAAGCTCACAAGGGGGCGGGGGGAAAGGTCAAGGCGCCTGCGTCGGCCTCCAAGCCTACGATCAACCTTTTCACCATCGGCAAGCCGGCAAAGGCCAGGGTTCAGGGCAATTATCGCCTGACCGATGAAGGGAGCGACAGCGATGTGCGCCACATCATTTTGGATCTGGGTTCCTTGCCGTTCCCCGTGCTCGAAGGGCAAAGCGTAGGTATCATTCCACCGGGCACTGATGCCGATGGCAATCCGCACCTTCCAAGGCTCTATTCCGTGTCCAGCCCGCGTGACGGCGAGCGTCCGAACTTTAACAATCTGTCGCTGACGGTGAAGCGCGAAGAACTCGGTGTCTGCTCGAACTATGCTTGTGATCTGAAGGCGGGTGATACCGTTCAATTGACCGGACCATTTGGCGCGACCTTCTTGCTGCCTGCGGACCACGATACCCATCTGTTGATGATTTGCACGGGGACAGGTTCTGCCCCATTCCGCGCCTTCACGATGCGGAGGCAAAGGGAAAACCCAAGGCTCAAGGATACCCTTACCCTTGTCTTTGGTGCGCGTCGCCCTGAAGAACTGCCGTATTTTGGCCCCTTGGGCAAAGTTCCCGATGACTTCATGGCCAAACATTTCGCCTTTTCCCGGGTGCACGGTGAAACCAAGCACTATGTGCAGGATGAGTTGCGCCAAGAGGCCAAAAAAGTGGGTAAGTTGCTGCAAGATCCCAAAGGGCACATCTATATCTGCGGTCTAAAAGCCATGGAACAAGGCGTGGAAGAAGCGCTTAAGGACATAGCGCGCAGTATCAGTTTGAACTGGGTCGAGGTTCGCGATAAAATGCGCGAAGACGGTCGGTATCACGTGGAAACCTACTGACTGCTCGAACCCGTTGGATGCAAGATAATGCTGTATCGCATTGCTAATTTGGCAGTGCTGTCGTACAATTGCGCACTATTTTGCATAAAGATCGAACAAAATGACCGAAATCACCAATTTTCGCGGCGAAAGTAGCCCGCAGGATCACGCCGATGCATTGGTGCAAAAACTGATCTCGCGTGTCGGTGAGCGCGTTCGCGAAGCGCGGCAGCGGCGCGGTATTCCACGGCGGGTTCTGTCCGAGATGTCAGGTGTGTCGCCGCGTTATCTGGCGCAGCTCGAAGCAGGTGAGGGCAACATCTCGATCGGGTTGTTGCAGCGGGTCGCCGCGGCGTTGGATCACCGGATCGAATGGTTGGTGGGCGAAGACGATCCCTGGACGTCAGATGCGGTACGCGTGGCTGACCTGTTTCGTGCAGCGAATGCAGATGTGCGGCAGGCTGCTCTGCGCATCTTGAATCCCGAACCTGTTGAGGCATTGCGGGCCAAGCGTGTCTGTCTGGTGGGCCTTCGCGGCGCGGGAAAGTCGACTTTGGGGGCCCGTTTGGGAGCTGAAATGGACGTCCCATTTGTCGAGCTGAACGCCGAGATCGAAGAGCAAAGCGGAATGCCGGTGAGCGAAGTGATGGCGCTGTACGGGCAAGAGGGTTATCGCAAATTGGAGGCGCAGGCCGTCAACCGCGTGATTGCCACGCATGAGACCATGATCTTGGCTGTGGCGGGCGGTATCGTGGCCGAGCCCGAGACCTACAACACCCTTCTCAGCCATTTCCACACCATCTGGCTGCGCGCCTCGCCGACCGAACATATGGAGCGGGTTCGAACGCAAGGGGACGAGCGCCCAATGGCAGGAAATCCCGAGGCGATGGAACAACTGAAATCCATCCTGACCAGCCGTGAGGCATTGTACGGAAAGGCCGTCGCCCAGTTCGACACATCGGGGTTGTCCGAAGGTGAGGCCTTTGCCCGGTTGCAGGACTTGGTTGAGGACCGGGGCTTTTTGTCTGCGTGATCCAAAGGTGTGCCTGCGGCACGCTCGATGAGCGCCTTCGGCGCGGTATGCGAGGCCCTGCCTCGCGCTCCGGGAAATTTGAGGCAACGAGATGAGGTCAGATTGGATCGCGCAGCCAATTGGGGGCGAAAATCACGCTGTCCATTTCAGTGAAACGGCGGACACGCTCCAATTCGGCTTCGAGCCTTTGCGTTCTGGCCTTTGACCAGCGCAGTCCGCGCTCCGGCCAGAGTGCTCGGACCCGCAACTCTCTGCAATCGCGATGTGCTTTCATGTCTATGCGACCGACCAATTTATCCCCTTCGAGCAGGGGGAAGACGTAATAGCCATAGGTGCGTTTGGCGGCGGGAACAAAGACCTCGATCCGGTAGTGGAAGCCGAACAGTCTTTCAGTCCGTTTCCGGTCGCGCAAAGCCGGATCAAACGGGGACAGGACGCGAAGGCGTCCGGTTGGAGCTGGAATGCTGGACGCGGCTTGGGCCGTTCCCGGCCGGGAAAAATGTTTGCGGCGTGCGCCATCAGCGCCTTCGACCTCAATCATCTCGATCTCGCCGCGTTGTTCCGCTGTGGTGCACCAGGCTTTGGCTTCGGCCGACGAAACGGTGTCCCAAAAGGCCGAAATCTCACCTGAGGTGGCAAACCCCAACCGGTCCAGCGCAGCGTTGCACAGCCAATCTACGGTGTGTTCAGCGTCACATTGGATTGTGCCGGGGCGCAGGTGTTCTTCGATTACACGTTCGGTCAGATCATATCGTTTCTGGAACCCGTCCCGCCCGATCACCGACAGCGCGCCGCTGCGCCATAGATATTCGAGCGCGGTTTTGGACGGGTGCCAGTCCCACCACCCACCAGAGCCCTTTTTTTCGTCCTTGCCAACGTCCGAGGAACAAACGGGACCGTGATCGCGGATGTGTTGAAGCACTGTTTCGAACCGCTGCTCGAATCCGTCGCGCCGCCAGTTCTTGTACCTTGATCTTAGGAGGTCAGCGTCGCGTTGAAATCGGAGATGCCAATGCGGGTAAAACGCCATTGGTACGACCGCCGCGTCGTGGGTCCAATGTTCGAACAATGCTCGGTCGGTTTCGTAAAGGCGTTTGAGGTGTTTGGGCCGATAGGTTGGTCGGCGGGAAAATAGGATCATATCATGGGCCCGCGCAACCGTATTGATACTGTCGAGTTGAACAAAGCCCAGACGTTCGATCAGATCGAGCAAGTGTTGGCCCTTGGCTGGGCCTGTAGGCTGTTCAGCCAGAGCATGGCGGTCCAGAAACATCGCTCGGGCGGATGTGTTGCCCAATACCTCGACAGTCACGGGATCAGCGCCGTTTCAGCGTGTCACCATAGCTGATTTTGGGGGTCAGCGTCACGCGGCTTTCGATCTCTTGCTCTGGATCATCCAGACGCGCGGCGATAATCCCGGCCGCCTTGCGCCCAACTTCCAGTCGGCAGGCATCCATTGTCGCCAGCTGTCGCGGCAAGCCTTGCAGCAGTTCGACGCCGTTAAAGCCCGCAAGACCGATCTTGCCCGGAACATCGATGCCTTGATCGATCAGATAGAGCAGGCCACCAGCCCCGATCATGTCATTGGAATAATACAGGAAATCCAGGTCTGGCGAGCGGTCCAGCATTGCCTTGGTCATTTCGCGTCCCTTGGCCAGAGCGGAGCCGCCGGAATAGAATTCGCGCTCCTCGATCTCGACCCCGTTTTTGCCCAAGACCTCGGTGAAGCCTTCAAAGCGTTTGCGGGCGCGGTGGTCCAGCGGCATCTTGGTCCCCATGAACCCGATATGGCGATAGCCGGCCTTCAGGATCGCCTGGGCCATTTCTCGGCCTGCGCGTCGGTGCGAAATGCCCACCATCGCATCCACCGGTTTGCCATCAGTGTCCATGATTTCGACCACGGGAATACCGGCGGCGTCCAGCATCGTGCGGGCCGCTTCCGAGTGTTCTAGTCCCGCGATTATAACACCCGAGGGCCGCCATGACAGCATCTCGTACAGGACCTTTTCCTCTTTCTCGGGAAGATAGTCGGTTACACCAACAACGGGCTGCAGTTCGGTATCTTCCAGAACCTGGTTGATGCCGGTCAGAACCTCGGGGAATACCATGTTGGATAGGGATGGGATGATCACGGCCACCAGATTGACCCGATT
Source organism: Tropicibacter sp. Alg240-R139 (assembly GCF_900537075.1). Classification (GTDB taxonomy): domain Bacteria; phylum Pseudomonadota; class Alphaproteobacteria; order Rhodobacterales; family Rhodobacteraceae; genus Falsiruegeria. Next base: position 54,229 of record NZ_UNRA01000005.1, on the reverse strand, counting down.
CGAGGCAAGGGCTCCGGCGATCTTGTTTGGAACGTATCCCAGCTCTTTTGCGGCGGCGAGCACGCGAGCGCGGGTCGCATCGGACACATCACCGCGGTTGCGCAACACCCGGCTGACCGTCATTTCGGACACTCCTGACGCTTCGGAGACATCGCGAAGGGTGAGCGGGCGTTTTGTGTCTGATGTCAAGATGGACCCTTTTTGAGCATTCCAATTGACTGCGATGTTAACGTGAACATTCACACAGACACAAGCGCCCGAGGCGCAATCACAAAGGTTCAATTGCAAACGGTACTGCTGCTCAACTGCTGATTTGCAACGTCTATCTGATTGAACTAAGGAATAGCACAAAGACCGGGGGTGGCACTTTGCGCATGGCGCGGGGGGCAGAGCATCCTCAGGGATTGGCCCCGTGGCTCAACTGGATAGAGCAGCCCCCTCCTAAGGGGCAGGTTGCAGGTTCGAATCCTGCCGGGGTCGCCAGCGCCTTTGATATTGTTGAATAATATGTGCGTTCACGATGGGTGATCACAAGGGTGATCAATCCTCCTCATTCGTCCAATCGGAAACTCGGTCAAATAGAGTAGACTTCTTGGTGCCGTTCATTGCTTGTTTCCGACGTTTTGCTTCTTTGGTGTAACGAATAGTGGCTCTAGGGCTAGTGTGACCGAGACAGGCCATGATCTCGTATTCCGTCGCTTCGTTTTCTGCCAGATCGATCCCACGTGTGTGACGTGTCCCATGTGCGGATACCCCTGTTTGAATTCCGGCCTGTTCACGCCATCTTTGTATATAGTTGCCGATGGTCCCAGGAACGTAGGGATGCCCATCGTCACGTGCCAAGAAAGTCTCTGTATTGGATTTCATCGCACTGATGGCACTCAGCAGGTCAGGATGGGCTGGAACTTCTACCACGACACCCGTTGCTCTTTTAGATTTATCTGGGGTGAAACGGATAACCCAGTCCTCACCTCGCCTTACAAGATTGTTCGGACCCAGCCGGACAAGGTCTTTTCGACGAGGCGACACGTGAATTAATAGCATCAAGGCGAGATGTGCTTTGGTGCCACGTTTGTGTGTAGAAAAGAAACGCTTGATGTCATCGTCGTACCACGGCGGAAAGCCATCTGTAGTAACCTTCTTTTTCTTTAATGCAGCAGCAGGATCGATCAATCCATGATACTCGTTTCCATACTTGAAAAGGCTCTTAATTGCCCGGAGCATGTTGTTGAAAGAGTGCTTAGATGTAGACTGCTGGTCAATGAAGGCCCGTAGTTGATGGGTCTCAATGGTGCCGATAGTGGCATCTCCAAGCAGGCCACCGGCTTTCCGTAACAGACGACTGTAGTGCTCTCGGGTCGCCTCTGACAGTTCGTCTTGAGAAACCCTTTTGGCCAGTTGCTGATCATGGTGCTCGATTAATTCGCCGACAGTTTCCGGAACGCCATTCTTCAATATGCGACCACTGCGAGAGCGTTTCCGCGCTTCGATCTCATCTGCACCAGCAAGTAGATCAGAGTAGCGGCTTTCAAAACGGGGTTCACCAGGCAACCCATGAATGGTGAACTTGGGGCCTCGTGAACCACGCTGGAATTGGTATCGAGTGTTACCGTGCTGATTTTTGCTTTCGATCAAGCAGTCGCGAATACGGGGCATGTCAATTTACCCGCTTCGTAGCTATTTCTGCCATAACATCGGCCATCGACCGGCCAACAGTCCGCTGGGTTTCCTGACCGAACATGGCACTATCGATTTCAGTTTTTGACCAGCGCTTAACGCGAGATCGCGGACAGAACACTGGCCGAGGCAGCAGCCCCTGCTCCACTAGGCCGATAAGTGTGTTCGGCGACATGTCCAGATATTCTGCCAGCGTTTTTAAGCGCATGAAACCTGGCCAGGGAGCGTCCGGGTCAATATTGTTCGGCAACTGGGTTGGTTGATGCGAAGGCAACCGATCATTGTATGACAGGTGGTCGTGTGTATTCATGGTCTAACCCCATTTGAGGTCCCAACCGTGGTTACACCCGTTTTCGAGAGAGTTTCGAATCAGCAGTCGAAGCTGCTGGCGTATTAATGTGAATCCCAATTGAATTTGTCAACGGCATTTTCTTTCTGCTTGGGGCTGAAATAAAATCCTCTATGGAAATTTGAATAAGACATTGTTAGATATGATTTTTCCAAGATGTTTGTATTCATCCTGATTGATGAAAGACATCCTAACGAGAAACGCATAAGTCTATGCCCATTTTGATTTCTAACACGCCCAGGTTGCGGTACTGTCAGGTATTAGTCGTATTGAGGTTACTATTTTGTCCCAGACCACACAGAGATTTTCCAGTGAAACACCACCAATCCATAATCTGATCTACGAGATAGATCAGGGGACCTTAGGGTTGCCCGATCTACAACGTCCATTCGTCTGGAAACGGTCGCGGATCAGGGACCTTTTTGACTCCCTGTATAAGGGCTTTCCAGCCGGGTACTTCCTGTTTTGGAATACACCCAAGAAGATAGACAGCCATTCCATCGGTGCCACGACTGCGGAACGTGAAAACCAGAAGATGATCGTTGATGGCCAACAACGGCTCACGAGCCTCTATGCGGTCATGAAGGGCAAACCGATCATAAATGAAGCGAACGAAGAACAACTAATCAGGATCGCGTTCAATCCATTGACCGAAGAGTTCACCGTAGCCAACGCATCTTCTGAACAGAACCCGGCCTTCATCTCAAATATCTCCGACATCTGGGCCTCGGGCAAAGGTAGCTTCGACTTCATCAACGAATTCATGCAGGAGTTGGCAAAGCACCAAGAACTCGAACCTGATCAGAAGTCGCGGATTGCATCAAATATCCAGCAGCTTGAGAACGTGAAAAACTATCAGTTCTCTGTGTTGGTTCTTTCAGCCGATCTCGATGTCGATACCGTTGCGGAGATATTCCAACGGATTAACGCAGGTGGCATCGCTTTGAATTCTGCCGATTTCATCCTGACACTGATGTCGGTCTACTGGGTCGAAGGGCGACATCAGCTTGAAGATTTCGCCCGCAAGGCCAAGGTCCCATCCATCAAACAGGACGCGTCTCCGTACAATGCGTTCCATGCGCCATCACCCGACCAGTTGCTCAGGGTGGCCGTGGGGCTTGGGCTAAAACGTGGTGTGTTACAGAACGCCTACCAGGACCTGCGTGGCCGTGATCCCAAAGAAAGGGTCGTGAAAGATGAGCTTCGGGTTGCCCGATTTGATGATCTCAAAGAAGCCCAATCGAAGGTTCTGAACCTAACGGATTGGCATGAGTACATCACGTGCATCAAAGCTGCTGGTTTCCGGTCCGGGTCTATGCTCACCTCCGCCAACAACTTCCTGTACGGCTACTTGACCTACCTCATAGGGAAGCATGAATTCGGTGTGGATCGACGCTCTTTACGCGGAGTGATGAGTCGATGGTTCTTCATGAGCGCGTTAACCGGGCGATACACAGGCAGCCCAGAGACAGTGCTCGAAGCCGACCTGCGTCGATTGGAGCAGACTGAGAAGACCGCAGAGGGCTTCGTTGGTTTGCTCGATACGTTGATCGGCAACCAACTGACAGACGACTACTGGTCAGTATCACTACCGGAACAGTTGGATAGTTCCAGTGCCTACAGCCCGTATCTATTCGGCTACCATGCTGCTCTGAACCTCCTGGGGGCCACAGCGTTATTCTCCAAGGTAAGGATCAGCGATCTACTGGACCCGGCAGTCTCCGGAACCAAATCTCCCATCGAACGCCATCACCTGTTCCCCAAGGCATACCTGCGGAAGCTGAACTACCACGGAACTTATCGCCTGAATCAGATCGCGAACTATGCGTTTGTGGAATGGGCCGACAACATCGCCATTTCGGACGACGCACCATCTGAGTATTTCCCCGCGATGTTTGCTGAAATGACGGATCAAGAACGTTCCAATGCATCGCGATGGCACGGCCTGCCAGACGGTTGGACTGACATGGAGTACTGGGACTTCGTTACGGCTCGTAGAAGGCTGATCGCAGGTGTGATCCGAGATGGGTTCAAAGTCATGACCGGTGATATTCAGCCTTATGTGTCTGACCGTTCACAACCGTCTGTCGCAGAATTGCTGGCCGATATGGAAACCTTACGCATCGAGTTTAAGTCCACAGCCCGTGTCCCGTTAACATCCGATGTGCCAGAGAAGGTCATCAACGAAGGGGTCATCAAATCGGTTGCAGCATTCATGAATACCCAGGGAGGTACACTCGGCATCGGGATATCAGATGATGGCGACATCCTCGGCATCCAGTCTGATTTGGACTTCAAGAAGCAAGACTTGGATGGATACCAGAACTGGCTATCGACACTGTTCATCAACTCGATGGGAGAAGCGAACGTCGCCAAACATGTTCATATCCGTTTCGAAACCGTCGGCGACAACGTGGTGTGCTTGGTGGATGTGACGAAGGCTGGGCCTCCGGTCTATGCTGACACGATCAAGGGCAAGGAGATTTTCTATGTTCGTGTTGGCAACACCACTCGCGTCCTAAGCGGGTCCGAGATGGTAAGTTACATAGGTACGAAGGCTTAGTTGCTCCTCACTTGGAGCGACGCCTAGGCAGGAGTCGCAAACAGTCGATCTATGAAAAATTTTTCGATTGACTCATTCGTCTTGAAGATTTCGCGAAAGGTTTCATCGCCTTGGACCATGAGCATGATACTTCGGCATAGATCATCTAGGAAGACACTGGTTGACAACAGCGCTTCTTGATCTTTGGCGAGGATTGCGTCACCGTGCAGGGCCTTGGAGCGAAAGCTATAGGCTTTTTTCATTTGTCGGTATTTTTCAATAGCTTTATTCTCGGTTGACTTCCCATGAAGCAGCGCGACTCTTTCGCTTAATTGGTGGGATAGTTCTGAGTTCGAAGTGGATAGCAGTGCCTCCAATCCTGTGATGTACATGGCGACCTTTATGAGCACGTCAGATTGATGCCTAGCTTCAATCACCCATGCCCAACACCGATCCGTTCTTGTGGTACCTTTAACGCGTGATGTTGGCTCTTCATGTGCCGCCTTCGCCGCGTCCACATGATGTGTAAAAGATTCGAACGCCCACGATGCGGCTTGTTTAATCTCTTTGTACGAAAACGTTGCTTTGATTCCAGTCTTGCCGTGGGCGTCGTGGAAGTGAAGCTGCATATCGTTTTTGTGAATGACGAGCCCGCTGGGTGTCATGGCCATAAGGTAACCGGCATCGGTGTTTACGCAGTTGTCGCGTATCAGCCAAAGGTTCGCACAGAAGTTCTTGAATAGCGCGTTTGTCTCATTCAGTAGTTCCATTGCTGGCCCAACTTCCAACGGAACGTCGGCCAGTGGAACCATCGCTATGTGGCAGGAATTAAGAAAATCCGCCTCCAGTGTTCCCATTGATCTGACAATATCATTTTGGTGCTTTCCACTTATGAAAGTCTGAAAACCAGTTGGCGGCATGATTCTAGAGTTCCCGATGTCTGCAAACAGTTTCGCTTTCTCAGATATCGCGGAGGTGGTTGCAAAGAACTCGAAAGGTATAATCGCCACAGCGTCACCATCGGTTCTGAGCAGCGAAGAAATTGGTTTCGGTTTACTCGCCATACAGCCTACCTATTGATTTGCAGTCCGCCTGATCCGTCAAATTACATACCCCATCGCCGGAGTAGTGCATCGCTTCCCGCTCTATCATTCTTTACCCTTATCACCGTTTGACGAGAAACGCCTGTTTGACGAGAAATCTCGCTGTCACCGATTTCATTGTTCAACAGTGACAGGATTGTTTCAAATGTCACCCTGTCGTAACTTGGTTTTCTACCCAGGTATTTCTTTGGATTTGATCTGGCGGCCTGAATACCGGCTGTTTGAGCGTCCTTTGCCACCTCAGCCTGTGACTGGGCTGATGCCGCCATAAATGCTATAATCGCGTCCCGGACAGCCTTTTGTATCGGATCGCTAGTGCCACCATCGAATGTCATGTCGTTGATCACGGTGCGGATGGTCACGCCAGTTGTCATAAATTCCCGGATGACACTGGTAACATCTTCATAGTTGCGACCCAACCTATCCACCCACCTAACCACGAGCACGTCTCCTGATCTGAGGATATCGAATAGTCGCTTGCCTTGGGGTCTGTCGATCAATCTCGTGGACACGCCGGATGAACCGGGGTCAGCAATTACTTCATCAATTTCGATGCCAGCTTGCTGGGCCTGGGTTACTTGGTGATCAAGCGTCTGTTCAATGGTGGATGTGCGGCAGTACAATATGGTGGCTATAGTGTTTCTCCTGTCCTTATGGGTGGTGTCCGTATAATATCGGGTTCGTTGATGAAAATCGACCCATGCGGACGCGCTGGGAACAGGATGTGGCATGTCTGCAAGGGTATACTCTTACGAACAATGACGCTGTCTGATTGGTTCTGCGCACAGGTTCTCCGATCACTTCGATTTGCGAAGCGTTGAACGACGTTCTCAGTCGGAGATTCATGCATGTCAGGGAGCCATTCGCTCACGAAATCGAGCCACACTACCGATTCAAGCGCCCATTCTGCCAGTTCGGCGATGGAGCGTCCCTAAATGGTCAATTATTCCAAGCTGGCAGAAATAAACCCAATGAAACAAGTACCTTCCGCCTCAGGGTCGGTGGACCAGTTCTTTACGGAGTTGAAGAACTCGCTGAAACGTTCCTTGGCACTATCTCGCCATTTCAACCAGGTTTTCGGTTTTCTGATTACACTTACCCCACCGGACATCCACGAATGGATGAACTGCTCGGCATAACAAAGATCATTCCATTTCGATTTGATCGCATCCAACCGTTCCATCAGTTCAAGTTCGGCAACACGATCTGGATCAATCGTCACTCTGGAAACATGCAAAGGCGCACCCATGGAGAAATTGCGGTTACGTTTGGTCCAGGTTGCACCCAGTAACGCGTAGCCAACGACTGCGTCCTTGACCTGCTGGAGGTCCGTGAAGTTGATCTCTGTTTTGTCCAGACATGCATATTCGAAGTAGCCCTGAGCCCCGTGGGTAACGAAACCCTTCTCGTCAATACGTTCCGGTTGCACCTTCCTGACACACACTCGTCGGCACCCAGGAAATGCATCCCAGATCAACCTGCGCACCTGCTGTTTAGAAAGACCAGGATCGGCTATGATACCATGCCAATGAAACATAGCGCACAATTCGTCGGGGCGATGTTCTGAGGCCAGACACGCTGGCAGTTCACTTACTGGAAGTACCTCTGCAATCTCTTTGGCGGACTTAATGACAATTGAAAATTGCCCAGAGGTTTGGTGCCCCGGAGTTAGTTGAGAAAACGCTTCTCGAAGCAACCGTCGCCCGTTGTTTGAGGCTTCGACCAAATCTCCATCAAGTGGCACTGCGCACAGGTCTATCGTTGTTGGATGCCGCATCGCATCTGGGAACCCTGCTTGCTTGGCTTCCATACACTCCGCCCTGCGACTGGAATAGGAACGCCCTCGGACTGCGCCGAATTGATTAAACCCTTCCGGCGTCTGGAAGTCTTTACGGCGGCTCTTGGAAGTCTTCCGCTTCCTGGGTGCGATTGGTTTGGTATTGAGGTTCGCTGTTGATAGCGCTGATGTCGGAGAAGCCTGGGTGGTCAATACTTTCGCCAAGGCAGGATTCCCAGTAGCTTGAAACTCCCGGAGCAAGATATCCCTCTTGCATCGTTGTGCATTAGGTAAACCCGTGTGAGCTATCTGTCGTGCACTTTGATTGTCGTGCAATCTGCGCATTGTAAGTCGTGGCATTTGTTTACTCCTCTACATGTTCAAATGCTGCCACTCAGAAAAGGTAGGTGCGGGTAGGGTAGAAACACACCCCACACGGTGAACTGGTAATCCAGACATCCATTCTTCTTGTAGCCAGAGTATTTAGTCAGACCGAAGTCACACCGGTGTTTATTGCGATTGTCTGACTGTCGGCGAACATAGGTCATGCCCTGTCGCTTAATTGATAAATACACATAGGAGGAAAGCTAATGCTGAAACGTTATTCTGTACGGAACTTGGATCAATCTGCCATCGAAATGCTGACGGACCTCAAATCAGAGGAACGCAGAGAATTGGGCGCTATCCTGGAAGACTGCATTCATGCCTATTGGAACGAAGTGTTCTCGTCTGAGGATGTCGAGTCCGAGAGTTGGGACGAAGCTGCCTGACCCCCAGAGCAACACCGCAAAGCTATTAGCCCAGGATTTGCGTATCGGGTGTTACCGAGGCTTCACCCAAATGGCTGACAGCCCGTCGAGGCCCGCCCAGTCGATTTCATTCTTGGCGAAGTAGGCGATGGCCATTGGGTCAATCTCTCCTGGCCCCAGGACGCAGCGATCTCCGTCTCGGACAAACTGGATGCCGAATATCTCGTCAACCACATCACCATCTTCCATCGCGGTGCACCGAACAGCGAACCGCTCCAGGTCGGCGACGAACTCTTCCTCGGTGCCGTACATGCTGGCACTGTCAGCCCATGTTGCGACGGGCATGATCAGAATGATTGCTCCTAGCAGTTTCTTCATTTTATCTCCCTTCGGTGTTGGTGCTCATGGGTATCCACATATGTTCAGTCGTTGCATTGCTTTGATCCCGTAAATGGGCATCCGCCATTGCAATAGAGATCGGTCAGATCATTGGGGGTGACTGTCCCCCCTGTTTCGGCGTGAATACGTTCTAGTAGCGGCCTACGAGGGACCACGTGCCCATCCCCGATCCTGCTGACGGTCGCGACGGTAGTGCCGATTCTGTGGGCGAAGGCGCTTTTCGTGACACCATTCTGATTCAGAAAGTCGTTGAGCTTCATTGATTCCCAATTTACGCAATATGCAAACTACTGGAGTTATAGGGGTCATGAATGAAAATGCAACAGGGGTTTCTGTTCTTTACGAATAATGTAAAGTCACTCTCGAACCATCGAGGGCCACAGACGTGTCGATCCACGCCAAACTCAGAGAAGCCAGAGAAAATTCTGGATACACGCTGGAAGACGCGGCGAAGCGTCTTGGCATTTCCATTGCGAGCCTGTCCCGCATCGAGACCGGCGTCAGCAAGATCAGCATCCAACGCATGGGACAGTTCGCTGCGTTCTACGGGGTATCAGCAGCATCCTTGTTGGCAGGTGAGATCGTCATGAGGCCCACGTCGATTGACCTCAGCAAGATGGAGAGCGTCGTTGAAGCCGTTGCTGAAACCGTCAGACGACTGGGTGTGTCCCCATCACCGTCCAAGCTGGGTAAAGCCGTGGCCCAGGTCTATGAGATGGAGATCAACCGACTGGTGGATCATCCTGACGCCGAGTTCGATCTCACCCGGCACACGAAATTCATCGAAATCATGTTTAGCGAGTAACGAATGACCCCCATCACCCAAGCCGAGATCAACAAAGCTGCCTGGTCCGCCTGTGACACCTTCCGGGGTCTCATCGATGCATCCGAGTACAAGGACTACGTCCTGACGATGCTCTTCCTGAAATATCTCAGCGACGTGTGGCAGGATCATCGTACCACCCACGAGGCGGAGAACCCCGACAGCCCAGAACTGGTCGATGCGCTCATGGCGGCGGAGGCGTTTAAACTGCCCAAGGGCCACAGCTTTCAAGACCTCTATGACCAGCGGCACAAGGCGGGGAACGGCCAACGCATCGATGAAGCCCTACAGGCCATCGAACAGGCCAATCTGGCCAAGCTGGAGAACGTCTTCCGCGATATCAGTTTCAACGCCAACAAGCTGGGCGATGAAGAACAGAAAAACGATCTGCTGCGGCACCTGCTCGAAGACTTTGCCAAACCTGCGATGGACCTGCGTCCGTCTCGTGTCGGGCAGTTGGACATTATCGGCGGGGCCTATGAATATCTGATCAGCCGGTTCGCGGCATCGGCAGGCAAGAAGGCAGGGGAGTTCTATACCCCTGCCGAAGTCTCCCAACTCATGGCCCGGTTGGTGGACCCTCAGGAGAATGATGAGATTTGCGATCCCACCTGTGGCTCTGCATCGCTCCTGATGAAATGCGGACGCCTGATCCGGGAAAAGACCGGAGCAAAGCGATACGCGCTTTATGGGCAAGAAGCGATTGGCTCCACCTGGGCACTCGCCAAGATGAACCTGTTTCTGCATGGCGAGGAGAACCATCAGGTGGAATGGGGCGACACGATCCGCAACCCCAAGCTGACCACATCGGACGACATGCTGCGGCACTTCGATATCGTTGTGGCCAACCCGCCGTTCAGTCTCGACAAGTGGGGCGTCGCCACGGCAGAGGCCGACCGTTTCAACCGCTTCCGCCGGGGTATCCCGCCCAAGACCAAAGGCGACTATGCCTTCATACTGCATATGATCGAAACCCTGAAACCCCGCACCGGGCGTATGGCCGTGGTCGTACCCCATGGGGTTCTGTTCCGTGGGGCGGCAGAGGGCAAAATCCGCAAACAACTGATCGACGAAAACCTACTCGATGCGGTTATCGGCCTGCCAGAGAAATTATTCTTCGGCACCGGCATCCCTGCCGCCATCATGGTGTTCCGCAAACACAAACCCGACGACACCGTGCTGTTCATCGATGCCAGCCGAGAGTTCGACCCGGGCACCAACCAGAACCAACTGACAACGGGTCATCTAGACAAGATCGTGGGGACATATGACGCCCGCGAAACGGTGGACAAATACGCCTATACCGCCACCCGAGCCGAGATCGAAGAGAATGACTTTAACCTCAACATCCCCCGCTATGTGGACACGTTTGAGGAAGAGGAAGAGATCGACTTGATGGCCGTGCGGGCCGAACGGTTGAAGCTGAAAGAAGAGATGGACGGGCTAGAGGCCCAGATGGCCGGATACTTGCGGGAGCTTGGATATGGTTCCTGATGGGTGGGACCTCCCAAGGGCGGAAGAGCTATGTGAGCGCATCAGCGTTGGCATCGTGGTCAAACCAAAGGACTACTATGTGCCGGAAGGGCAAGGAACACGTGCCTTTCGTTCGGCCAATGTCCGCGAAGGTTACGTCGAAGACAGCAATTGGGTCTACATTTCTGACGGAGGCAATCGGAAGAACAAGAAGTCAGTTCTGGCGACGGGCGACATCCTTATCGTTCGGACTGGTTACCCCGGAACAGCGTGTGTGGTCCCACCTGAATACGCCGGTTCAAACTGCATCGACATAATCTTTGCGAGGCCGGACCAATCAAAAGTTCTGCCGGAATACCTGTGTGCGTTTACAAACTCGGAGCATGGCAAACGCCAAATCCTTGATGGCCAAGGTGGGCTGGCACAACAGCACTTCAACGTTGGTGCATACAAAGAACTCTTGCTCCCGCTCCCACCACTCCGCGAACAACGGAAGATCGCCGAGATATTGGGGACATGGGACCGGGCCATTGAGGTGGCCGAGCAGCAGCTAGAGACCGCCCGCACCCAAAAACGCGCCCTCATGCAACAACTCCTCACCGGCACCAAACGCTTCCCCGAATTCGAAGGCCAGCCGTGGAAAGAGGTGCGGTTGGGGGATATGGGAGCTTTCAAAAAAGGTAAGGGGATTCCCAAATCGGAAGCTAAGGACACGGGTCAGTACCCTTGTGTACTGTACGGTCAGCTTTACACGACCTATGGAGAAATAATCGAGACGACCGTCAGCCACACCGACATTGATGACGGTGTCACGAGTGTCGCACATGACGTTCTGATACCAGCGTCAACAACGACATCGGGTATCGACCTAGCCATAGCGTCATGCGTTATCAACAAAGGCGTCAGATTAGGTGGGGACATCAATATCTTTAGAAGAAATACCAACAAGATCGACGGTCGATTTCTTGCGCATTATCTGAGCAACATCCGACGCTATGAAATGGCACGCTTTGCACAAGGTGTGACGATCATACATTTAAAGGGAAGCGATCTTCTAAACGTTCTGGTTTGGGTTCCTGAAATCCGTGAACAGGTTAGGATTGCGAAAGTGATCGCCGATGCTCAGTCTGAGATCGAGAAACTAGCCAAAAAGATCGACAGCCTCCGCACCGAGAAAAAAGCTCTGATGCAGCAACTGCTCACCGGCAAACGGCGGGTGACGGTGTGATCATCCTTCACAAATCATTCGGGTGGTGGCGTTTTGTCATGTCCCAAGCTCTGACCGGGTTCAATCCAACCCAGTGGCACAACTCCCAGACAAGTTAATTTCAACGTAACGATTTCAGGACTTAACCCATGCACTCCACCCCCGACACCAGAGAAGAAGCTGCGGCCAAGTTGCCAGCCTTGCATGTGCTGATGGTCATGGGATGGGAATACTTGTCCCCTGCTGATTGTTTGGCGTTTCGTGGGTCCACCAACAACGTTCTGCTAACCGATGTGCTGACAGAACGGCTGCGGCAGTATCGGTTCACCTTTCGGGGCCAGCAAAATCCGCTCTCTGACAACGGCATCACGCAGGTGCTGCGTACGCTCTCGACCCCCAATCTAGCCGCAGGGCTGATGGACGCCAACAAGGCGGTATATCAGCATCTGACGCTTGGTATCACCGTCACCGAGTTTGTCGATGGTCAGAAGACCTCTGTCACTGTGCCGCTGATCGATTGGGCTGATCCTGCGAACAACCGATATCAGGTGACCGAAGAAGTGAGCGTTGATCGCCCCTCGGGCCTCGGCACCTATCGCCCGGATGTGGTGTGTTACGTGAATGGCATTCCTGTGGTCGTGATCGAGGCAAAGCGCCCTGTGTCCACCACCAAAGACAAGGCCATGGTGGAAGAGGGGATCAGCCAGCACAATCGCAACCAGAAGGGCGATGGCATTCAGGACCTCTATGCCTATTCGCAACTGCTGATGTCGATCTCTGGCGTAGAGGCCCGGTATGGCACCACGGGTACCGCCTCCAAATTCTGGTCGCTCTGGCGTGAGGAGCAGATTGATCGGGCCACGGTGGACGGAATCAAGAACGCCAAGCTCTCAGACGAACAGACAGACGCCCTGTTCGCGGATCGGCCACAGTGGGCAAGGAAAGACTTCGAGCGGCTTCACAGCGGCTCTCTGATGGCGACAGAGCAGGATTGGCTGCTTGTCTCGCTGCTGCGGCAGGACCGGCTGTTGGAATTCATCCGCTACTTCATTTTCTTCGATGCGAAGAAAGGCAAGATGGCGGCACGATACCAGCAAGCGTTTGCCACGAAGAACCTGATTGCGCGGATCGGAGAGCGGCGTCCTGATGGGGGGCGTCAGGGCGGTGTGATCTGGCATACCACGGGGTCTGGAAAATCGAATTTGATGGTATTCCTGACAAAGGCGTTGCTTCTGGAGCCGGAACTGACCGAGTGCCGTGTCATCGTGGTAACCGACAGGATCGATCTGGAGAACCAGCTTTCCGCAACCTTCGTTAGTGGTGGTGCGTTCGGGTCCAGCATCGCAACGAAGAAGGATGGTGAGAAGGCCAAGACCCAATCGGGGCGTGATCTGGCAAAGCGGATCAGCCAGGGGACAGAGCGGATCATCTTCACCACGTTGCAGCGGTTCGGATCGGCGACGAAGCAGGATGTTTGCAAGAACACCTCCGACAAGCTGATCGTTCTGATCGACGAAGGTCACCGTAGCCAGAGCGGCGAGAACCATGAGCGGATGCGGCAAGCGTTGCCCAACGCCGCCTATATCGCTTTCACTGGAACGCCACTGTTGAAGAACGACAAGACCCGCAACAAGTTTGGGCCAATCATCCATGACTATACCATGGAGCGTGCCGTGAAGGATGGCGCTGTCACCCCGTTGGTTTATGAAGAACGAAAGCCTGTGGTGGACATCAACGAGGCCGCGATTGACGCCTGGTTCGAAAAGATCACCGGCGGGCTGTCCGACAGTCAGAGGCGTGACCTGAAAGAGAAGTTCTCGACCAGGGGGCAGGTCTACAAGGCTGCGAACCGCATTGATCTGATTGCATGGGATATCGCACAGCATTTTCACGAGAACTTCGCCAAGCTCGACCTGGGTCTCAAGGGTCAACTGGCGACGGACAGCAAGACGAGTGCGATAAGGTACAAAGAGGCTCTGGACGCCACGGGGTTCGTCACCAGCGCGATCGTAATTTCACCACCTGATAGTCGGGAGGGGCATGATGATATCGATGAGACCAAAGACCCGGAGGTTCTGGCTTGGTGGAAGGCAAATGTTGGCAATGACACTGAGGACTATGAGAAGAAGGTAATCGCCGATTTCGCAACTGATGGAGCCCCAGACATTCTGATTGTCGTGGATAAACTGCTCACTGGCTTTGATGAGCCGAAGAACGCAGTTCTCTATATCGACAAGCAGTTGAAGGGTCATAACCTGTTGCAGGCGATTGCCCGGGTGAACCGCCTGCATGACGCCAAGCAATTCGGTTTCCTGATCGACTACCGGGGCATCCTTGCGGAACTCGATACGTCAATTCGCGACTATCAAGATTTGGCCGATGAGACCCAGGCAGGCTACGAGATTGATGATCTCGTTGGGACCGTGGCCAATGTTTCAACCGAGTATAAGCGGCTTCCTGGGCTGCACGATGAACTCTGGGCCCTGTTCGTGGATGTGGACAACAAGGAAGACCGGGAACAGTTTCGCCGGATTCTGGTGCCATCCTACATTGATGATGAGCTAGGCGTTGCCATAGATACACGTCAAAAACTACGAGAAGACTTCTACGAAGCTTTGACCGCATTCGGGATGTGTCTCAAGCTGGCATTGTCGTCGCGATCATTCTTCGAGGATGGCTCGTTTTCTGAGGCAACAGTTCGACGGTACAAGGCCGATCTAAAGTTCTTCACCGAGCTTCGCATCCAGGCGAAGCGGGACGCACAGGAGACCGTGGACTTTTCCGTTTATGAAGAACAGATCAGATCGCTGGTGGATAAGCAGGTGATTGGGCAGTCCATCGATGAACCAGATGGCTTCATCGATGTGGGTGTGTTGGGGACTGCTGACGATCCCGAATCCTGGTCAGATGAAAAATCTCGCAATGAGGCCGACACGATTAAAACCCGTATCCGCAAAACAATTGAAAGCGAACTGATCGACGACCCTCATGCACAGCGCGTGTTTTCCGAGATGTTGCGTCGTGCGATTGAAGAAGCAGAGGCCCTGTTCGATCACCCGAACAAACAATACGTGCTGTTCAAAGACCTTGAAGAGCAAGTCGCACAGATGGCGGTTCCCGACGTTCCGGAGAGCCTACGTGAGAACCGCCATGCGGCTGCATATTTTGGGGTCCTGCTTGAGACTAACAGCGACCTCACAGAGCCGCAGATGATCGAGGAAGCGCAGTTTATCGACAGCGTTGTCTTGGACGCTATACAGACCCATTCGATCAGTCCGGCCAACATCGAGGCCGAGATCAGGAAGGCGCTCTTGAAACGCTATTTTCAGGTGCTGGGTGGTATCGATGCAGCGAACGAACTTATTGAGCAGATCATTGAGATCGTCCGTGCAGGGAAGGTGAAGTCCAAGCAATGAGCTACCAAGCGACATTGACATATGGCGACTATCGCATCCCATATCGGGTCAACGCTGACCCCCGGAAGTCTTCAAAGATTGCTATCCATGTCGATCCAGACGGATCGGTGACTGTGGATGCACCACCGGAGTATGATGCCAGTCAAGTCTCTAAGGCTGTTCTGAGGCGGGCTCGGTGGGTTGTCAGCAACGTCGAGGATGCCAACAACCGATTTCGCCACCTGCGACCCAAGCGATATGTCTCTGGTGAAGAGGTGCTGTACCTGGGTCGCCGCTACATGCTGCGGGTAGAACCGGATGCTGATGCAAAGCCAAAGGCCAAACTCAGGGGTAACAAGCTGATCGTTACACCACGCCAGAGTGATTCTGAGGCAGTTCAGCCCATCGTTCGTGCATGGTATCGCTCAAAGGCTCGGGACTATTATGCACGATTGATAGATGAGAAATCCCAGGAACTACCCTGGATCACGACACCGCCGCCGTTTCGATTGCAGGATATGACACGCCAGTGGGGCAGTTGCTCACCCGGGGGCTCGATCTTGTTGAACCCGCATCTGATCAAAGCGCCGAGGCCGTGCATCGAATACGTTGTGCTGCACGAACTGGCCCACCTGAAACACCACGATCACAGCCCGGAGTTCTTCCGCCTAATCGACCGTAACCTACCCGGTTGGAGAAGCCACAAAAGCCTACTCGACAACATGGTGGAGCACCTGGTCGCGCAGTGAAGTTGATGCGCCTCGTTGCATTCCGGTGCGTCGCTTAGTTGATCACCTTGCCAAAATGGCCAACTATACTTGATTCAATGGCAACCCTGCCGGGGTCGCCAAAACCACCTGAAAAATACGGCCTATTTACAGAGCATTGTGCAGAGGCGTGCAGAAAGGCCCGCGAGTTTTAGCGCCGAACTCGCCTGAAAAGGGCGAAACCTCGTACAAAACCTGTACAAAATTCGCACGTCCGTGCGCCTTTTGGTGCGGTCAAATGAGCTGGCGGGTAGCGAATGCGCGTGCCGACCGGAAGTTTGGGAGCGCCGCGCGCAAACAGATCATCATGTTCCTAGCTGACAAGGCGAGTGACGACGGCTCTGGCATTTGGTGCTCGAAGGGGACGATCCAGCGACACACCGAGTTAGGGGAGAGCACAGTTAAGCGGACGATCCGGGAATTCCTGAAGGAAGGAATCCTGATTGAGACCGGCGCGCGCGGGTGCAAGAATGGGTTCACCGTCGTTTACCGGATCGACCTGGCGAAGGTCGAGGTGCTGGAATTGACTGCCGAGCCCGATATCGAGACGGGGGCCACAGTGAACCCCGTCCAGACTGGACCCGGTACCGGGGCCACAGTGACCTGGGTACCGGGGCCACAGCGGCCCCCAAACCATCCTAAAACCATCCAGAAACCTTCTACGCGCGAGCGCGTGGCGACGGAGGATGAAGCGGCTGAGAAGGTGTTGGCGGCCTATCCGCCCGACCGAGTGCGAGGGAAGGTGGAGAGCCTCAGGCAGATCAGGGAGGCCTTGGATACCGGTATCGAGGTCGAGGACCTATTGCAGGCCGTGAAGGCGTATGCGACCGAGAGCGCAGGCTTTACCCGGTCGAAAGTCTGTTTCTCCGACAACTGGTTCAAGTCCGGGCGGTGGCGGGCCTATGTCGAGGAGATCGCCAGGCGTCGTGAAGAGACGAAGGTGAAACAGGCCGAGATGTTGGTGGGCTTGGCGGGCTGGATTACAGACCGCCATCCGCTTTGCCGTCACATCACACCGGGCCAAGTCGACGCATTGCTGGCCGCAAAGCTGGTGACACAGGCGCAAATCCAGGCGGCGGACCTCAGATCATGAGCGCCACCGATCCGACCGAAGCGCAAACAGCAAGGCGACCCATGTCATACGCTGGCGCGGATGACACGGGACCTTGCGAGGGGCGGCAAGCCTCCCCTTCGAACCCCACCGGCGCGGGCAAGACCCGCGCAAAAGAGCCGCTGACGGAGACCTTTGTCTTCCGTTGCACGGCGGCAGAGAAGGCCGAGCTGCGCGCCAAGGCCGAGGCTGCTGGCCTACGTAATCGACGCCGTGGAGTTCACCCCGTGCGCGTAGGTTGGGGTTCTTGGGGTGCTTCAAGCGGCGCAGCCAATTGACTGCCCGTTCACCATGGCCCAGCGGATCGGGGATTTCTTCGTCGTTCTCAATCCACGAGGGAATCAGCATCGCCATCCTCCCTGATCGTAGGGCGGGACTGCGGAACAGGAGTCATGCCAAGCTCTGCAGCCAGTAGGCGCGCTTGCTGAATTGCGGCTTGCTGAATGCCCACGGACGGGTTGCGCTTGAATGCGCCGTCTGCCTCGATGACATAGTTGTGCTTCTGAATGTGGCGCTCTGTTTCGCGCACCGTGCCGATGGCGATGCAGTAGCTTTCAAGGCTTCACAGGTCGGCAATTGTCAGAATTTGGCGCTCTGCCAGGATCGGCATAACCCGGTCCCATTCGTCGCGCGCATCGTCCGACAGCCAGTCCGGCGCCGTCTGGTCCGTGATCGCCTCGGGGTCTTCTACCATGTGGGGTTTGGTGCCACGCATCAGGCGTCATCCTCCCCAATCTTCGCGCATCGCAGTTCTAGCCCTGTGCGCCGTCCGGTCTCGCTGATTTCGCGGATGTTGGAGCGGTCACTACCAAACAGGATTGAATCCTTGGCTGTCACGTCCTCGACAAAGCGGGTTCGGAAAACGATCCGTTCCACGTCAACCGCACCCTGCGCATTGATGAATTCGCTGGCGTCCCGCTCGACAACCTCGGCCCGTAGGCGTTTGTGATCTTCCCAAACCTCAGTTGGGGTGCCAAACTCATTGGCGCCTGTGGTGGAACGTTGAACCCGGATCACGCGCCGCAGCTTGCCAGAGTTCATGCCACATCCTCCGAAACCAGAACCTCGATAGTCACGATGCCATGGGATGTTTCGCCGTCCCGATCACGCACAGCGCGTATGCTGCTGACCTTGATGTCTGCCGCATGATATCTGGCGTCCAGGTTAATCCGACTCCATTGGATGGCCCCGCGGATCGCGCCACCGATCCGCTTGACGCCCTCGAGGGAGGGTTCGCGCATCCAGATGTGCAACGTGTGATAGACCCGCGAATGCGCGCGCTTCATAGACGATCCTTCGTCCACAAGCTGTGTCTCTCCGATGATAATGCTGGGGTTCGGTGCGGGGCGCTGATTGTGGTCCAGGATGCTTAGCGCTGGAACCAAATCTGTAACGGCTTGGGTTGCCACTAGACGCGCACGGATGGCCTTTTGTGTGACCAGTTCAACGCTCACCTTCCTGCCTCCCGTATATGGGCAAGTTTGTTGTCAACATCAGACCACTTGCGTCGGATCGCCTTGCCTGAAGAGCAGGACTTCTGAAAGCGCCAGAGACACAGAAATAGTGAACATTAGGCATTGCTAATGGTCTATAGTGCGGGCTGCAGTGTGAGAAATGCAACTGACCCTGTGCTTAGCTGCGGCCGACTGGTCCGCAACTTTCGCGGACGACAAGATCACCGTGCACCATTTTTTCCTGGTTCTCCAGGTTCTTGCCCTCAAGCTTATCCAGCAGGAGTGACATCGCTTGTGCGCCGATCATAGTGCGGGGTTGCCGAATGGTTGTCAGCGCCGGAGTGATGTTGCTGGCGAACGGTATGTCATCAAACCCGATAACGGAAAAGTCGCGCGGGACGTCAAAACCGCGCAGTCGCAGCGCAGCGATCACGCCGATTGCGGTGTTGTCGTTGAAACAGAAGAATGCGGTTGGCAGAGTGTCCTTGATGAACAGCCGTTCTACGGCTGCGCGCCCGCCTTCGCTGGTGCCATCCCCCTCCATGCGCCAATCTGCCAATTCTTCGGCGCATTCAGCAAGGCCCAGGCGATAGCCCTGGTGGCGGCGTTCGGACAAGACATCCCCAATACCGCCGCTGACAAATACGATCCGACGGTGCCCCAGTGAGACCAGATATTCGGTTGCCATTTTTGAGGCAGCGATATCGTTCACGCCGACGAAGCTGCTTTCTGTAGTTTCTAGGGGGCGCCCAACTGCAACAGAAGGCGGCAGTTTGATGCTTGGGTTTTTTGGCGTGCCCGCTACAGGCTCGTGACCGGTCAGCAAAACAAGTCCGTCCGCCACACCCGTCGCCAGAAAGCGCATGTGGTTTTCCTCAAGCGAGATCGCGCCCTCGGTGTTGCCGATTAGGACGCCATAGCCCCGCGCATGGGCTTCCTTCTCCAGGCCAATCAGGATGCCGGGGAAGTTCGGATCGGCGATGGACGGCGTCAGCACCATGACCATCTTGGACCGCTGCATACGCAAGTTCTGCGCCATAACGTTGGCGGTGTACCCTGTGCGCGCAATCGCATTGGTTACTTTCTTGCGCGTGCTTTCAGCGACCTTCTCGGGGTTTCGAATCGCCCGACTTACCGTGGCGATTGAGACGCCTGCAAGCTTTGCAACGTCTTCGATTGTTGCGGATTTCTTGGGTGCTAGCGTCACGTTCTGGCGCGCCTGTCGTCGTTGAATTTTGTTTTTGCGCTAAAGGCGCTTAGGGCGGTTATAGCTGCATTGCGGCGATATGAAAAGGTTTACAGCTCATTATGTAAAGGTTTACATAAACTATGAAAAGGTTTACATAGATCAACCAACGACCTCATAATGGGGCGAAACATCAGGGAGGAGAACGACGTGCCGGATGGCCAGTTCATAAGTGCACCGATTTTGTCGGCAGACGGGATTAGCAAATCCTTTGGCACAGTTCCGGTTTTGTTCAGCGTCAGCATGGACATTCGCCCCGGCGAGGTACACGCGCTGATCGGTGAGAATGGCGCGGGCAAGTCGACTCTGATGAAGATCTTGTCGGGCTTTCTGCAACCGACGTCCGGTCATATCCGCGTTGATGGTGTGGACACTGAATTGCCCGGCAATGGGCTGTCAGAGGCCGTTGGCATTGTCCTTATTCACCAAGAGCTCAATCTGGCCGAGCAGATGACGGTGGAAGAAAACGTCTTCCTCGGGCGAGAGCTTCGGAAGCGAGGCGTGCTTGATCGCGCTGCGATGCGGACGGCGGTGCGCGGTTTTCTTGATGACATAGGCTTGGACATCTCTCCTGAAGACCGGATTTCGGATCTTTCGATTGCGCAAAAACAGATGGTGGAAATCGTCAAGGCCATGAGCCGCGACGCGCGAGTTCTGATCATGGACGAGCCAACGGCCGTCTTGACCGAGGCAGAGACGGAGTTGTTTTTTGCTCAAGTGCGCCGCCTTAAGGCGCGCGGGACCGCAATCGTCTTTGTCTCGCACAAGTTGGCCGAAGTCAGCGCAATCTCGGATCAAGTGACGGTTTTGCGTGACGGACAATGGATCGGCACACATGCAGCCAAAGACCTGACGCCGGATAGTATGGCGCAGATGATGGTTGGACGAGAATTGAGCGACCTTTATCCGCCAACAAACGAAGTTGACGTAGACGCAGACAAGGCGCTGAACGTGACGGATTTAATGGCGCCAGGTGTGCACAATGTCAGCTTTGATCTTAGAAAAGGGGAAATCCTCGGGTTCTCTGGGCTGATCGGCGCCGGGCGGACCGCTGTTTTTGAGGCCGTTTGTGGGCTTTCGGCAAGAACCAACGGGTCCATCTTGTTTGACGGGGCACCTGCCAATTTTCACTCGGTCGCGGCGGCGCGGGATGCGGGCCTTGTTTACCTGACCAAAGACCGCAAAGAGAAAGGGCTGTTGTTGGGGCAAAAGATGCGGCCGAACCTTTCGCTCTTTGCCTTGCCCAAATTTGTCAAAGGTCTGAGCCTGGATCGCAAGGCCGAGGAGGCCGCGCTTGAACGCGCCATACGGCGCTTTGACATCCGCGCCAGGGATCCAAATGTAAACGTCGGTGACCTGTCCGGTGGCAATCAGCAAAAGCTGTTGTTGGCCAAGGTGATGGAGTGCGATCCACGCATTCTGATCATCGACGAACCGACACGCGGGATCGACGTGGGGACCAAGCAGCAAATCTATCATTTCATCGCAGCAATTGCCGCGGAAGGAGTCTCGGTGGTGGTTATTTCTTCGGAAATGCCTGAAATCATTGGGCTTTGTCATCGCGTCGTGGTGATGCGGGAAGGTGAAATCACGGGCATTCTGACCGGTGAGGACATCAATGAATCCGAAATCGTGCGCTATGCCGCAGGACTTAAGCGGGAGCGTCAACAATGACCGAGATCACAATGAGCACAGCTAAAACCAGAAAACTGATCGGTTTCGACCTGAAAACGGCGGGTCCAGCCATTGCGCTTCTTATCCTGTGTGTGATCGGATTCTTACTCAATCCGGCGTTCCTCAGCGAAGGCAACATCACCAATCTGCTGACCCGCTCGGCCTTTATCGGCATTATCGCGGTTGGCGCGACTTTTGTGATCACCGCGGGCGGTATCGATTTGTCCGTCGGCTCTATGGCTGCTGTCATCGCTGGCGTCATGATTATCGTCATGAACAGTGCCGTGGGCACGTTTGGCACAGGTGTGACCACGGTGCTCATAGGGTGCGGATGCTCAATCATTCTGGGTTTGGGGGCCGGTTTGGTGAACGGGCTTTTGACAACCAAAGGCAAGATCGAAGCTTTCATCGTGACCCTCGGTACCATGGGCATATACCGCTCGCTGGTGACCTATTTTGCGGATGGGGGGACGCTGTCGCTGAACTATGACATTCGCGGCGTGTACCGTCCGGTGTATTACGACAGCTTCTTTGGGCTGCCGATCCCTGTGTGGGTGTTCATTGTCGTAGCCATAGCAGGCTGGTTCTTGATGAACCGCACGGCTTTTGGTCGCTATTGCACAGCCATCGGGTCCAATGAAAGTGTCGCCAAATACTCTGCAATCAAGGTCGATCGTGTAAAGGCGCTGACGTATGTGATCCAGGGGCTTTGCGTTTCGTTGGCAACAATCATCTATGTGCCGCGACTTGGGTCGGCGTCTTCGTCGACCGGCGTGCTCTGGGAACTGGAGGCGATTGCAGCCGTGATCATCGGCGGCACCGTCTTGAAAGGCGGGTACGGTCGGATCGGGGGCACCATCCTTGGCGCGCTTATCCTGACCACCATCGGTAACATTTTGAACTTCACTGACATGATCTCGAACTATCTGAACGGGACTATGCAGGGCCTCATCATCATCATTGCAGTCTGGCTGCAACGCGGGGACTGGGGCCGCAACAAGTCGGCGGATTAAAGGCCGCCGCACAACACACGAAGAATTTTTCGCAATGAATCGCGCGAAAGAACCGAGCGTCACCGGAGAGGAGAGGTGCGTCCAAATCATAGGGAAATCATAGGACTTGTAGGGAGGAAAACATGAATACACTTACCAAAATCGGGGCTCTGGCCACTGTGGCCACCATCGCCCTTACCAGCTGGGCAAGCGCAGAAAGCATCAAGATCGGCGTGAGCTATCCAACCCCAACCCACGCATGGGCAGCTGGTATGAATTGGCACGCCGAAAAAGCCGAAGAACGCCTGGAGGCGCTTTACCCGGATGTGGATCTGATCCTGGTAAACTCGCCGGACCCAAGTGCTCAGGCCAGCGCGCTAGAGGACCTTGTTTCAGTTCACCAGATTGACGCTTTGGTGGTGCTGCCGTTTGAATCCGAGCCGCTCACCGATCCGGTGCTGAACGTCAAAAAGTCCGGGGCGCTGATCACAGTTGTCGACCGGGGTTTGAGCCAGCCGGGTATCGAGGATATCTATGTTGCGGGCAATAATCCCGAGTTGGGGCGTGTGTCCGCGCAATACATGAAGGGGCGTCTGAAAGACGGCGACAACATTGTGATTTTGCGCGGTATCCCGACGCTGATCGACAACGAGCGCTTTGACGCCTTTATGGCCGAAATCGAAGGGTCAGGGATCAACGTTCTTGATCATAAACACGCAAACTGGAACCGCGATGACGGCTTTGAAGTGATGCAGGATTTCTTGTCCCGCTTCCCGGACATTGATGCGGTGTGGGCGCAGGATGACGACATCGCTATTGGCGTCGTGGCCGCGCTGAAACAGGCGGGTCGCGACGGCAACGGCATGTTCGTCGTTGGCGGTGCGGGCATGAAAGAGACGATCAAAGGCATCATGGACGGCAACGAGCTGGTGCCGGTGGATGTGCTTTACCCGCCTGCGATGATCGCAACCGCGATGGATGTGACCGTGGCCGCGTTCAAATCCAACGGCCCGGTTGCTGGGCGTTACATTCTGGGCGCGACACTGATCACGCCAGAGAACGCTGCAAGCTTCTACTTCCCCGATTCGCCGTTCTAAAGCGCCATTCGGGTACCCGGGAAGAGGCCCTTTCTCCCAAGGGGCCTCTTCTTCAGACAGGAGAGAAAACATGCAGACAATCAAAGGTCCCGCGCTGTTCCTGGCCCAGTTTGCCGGTGACGACGCCCCTTTCAATTCCTGGGACAGCATCACCAAATGGGCCGCCGATTGTGGCTATAAGGGTGTGCAAATCCCCAGCTGGGACGGACGCCTATTTGACCTCGCCCGAGCCGCCAGTTCGCAGTCCTATTGCGAAGAATTGGTGGGCGTCGCGCGCGAGAATGGTGTTGAAATCACCGAACTATCTACACATTTGCAGGGCCAGTTGGTGGCAGTGCATCCTGCCTATGACGAGTCTTTTGATGGCTTTGCCGCACCAGAGGTGCGCGGCAATCCAAAGGCACGACAAGCCTGGGCCGTCGAACAGGTGAAGCTGGCTATAACGGCAAGCTACAACCTGGGAATCTCGTCACACGCGACATTTTCCGGCGCCTTGGCTTGGCCCTACATCTATCCATGGCCCCAGCGGCCGCCCGGTTTGGTTGAAACGGCATTTGACGAATTGGCGAAACGCTGGCGGCCCATTCTGGACCATGCGGATCAGATGGGTGTGGACATTTGTTATGAGATCCATCCAGGCGAAGATCTGCACGATGGGGTGACGTTTGAGATGTTCCTTGAGCGGGTCGATAATCATGCGCGCTGCAACATGTTGTATGACCCCAGTCATTTTGTGTTGCAGTGTCTGGATTACGTCGCTCACATCGATGACTACGCAGACCGGATCAAGATGTTCCACGTCAAGGATGCAGAGTTCAACCCGACATCCAAGCAGGGTGTTTATGGTGGCTATCAAAGTTGGGTGGATCGCGCCGGCCGCTTTCGCAGTCTGGGGGACGGTCAGGTCGATTTTGGTCAGATCTTTAGCAAAATGGCGGCCAATGGCTTTGACGGTTGGGCTGTGGTGGAGTGGGAATGTTGCCTGAAACACCCAGAGGACGGCGCCCGCGAAGGTGCAGCCTTTGTGCGTGACCACATCATTCGCGTGACCGAAACCGCCTTTGATGATTTCGCAGATGGCGGCACCGATGAGGACGCCAACAAACGTATGCTGGGGATTTCGTGATGAGTGAATTTCAACGACCTATTCGCCTTGGCATGGTGGGCGGCGGCAATGATGCCTTTATCGGTGCAGTACACCGCATCGCAGCACGGATCGACGGACAATTCGACCTTGTCGCGGGCGCTTTGTCCTCGACCCCAACGAAAGCTCAGGCGTCGGGCGACGCTCTTGGTCTGGCGCCGGATCGAACCTATGATGACTTCAAATCCATGGCGATCCGCGAGGCGCGCCTGAAAGATGGCATCGAAGCAGTGGCGATCGTCACGCCGAACTATGTGCATATGGCAGCTGCGCGCGAATTCCTGAAACGCGGCATTCACGTGATCTGCGACAAGCCACTGACGTCAACGATGACGGACGCGCGCAAGATGGCGCAAGCGGTGGAAAAATCCGACGCTCTGTTTGTTCTGACCCACAACTATACGGGCTATCCACTGATCCGGCAGGCGCGTGAGATGGTGGCGGCGGGCGATTTGGGCAATATCCGCGTCGTCCAAGTTGAATACCCACAGGATTGGTTGACAGAACCAGAGGACAACAAACAGGCTGATTGGCGCACTGATCCCGCTCGTTCGGGCGCTGGCGGGTCCACTGGGGATATTGGCACACACGCCTTTAACTTGGCGTGCTTTGTTACCGGTTTGACGCCAGAGAGCCTGTGTGCAGACATCCAGAGCTTTGTGGAGGGGCGACAGGTCGATGACAACGCTCATGTCATGTTGCGCTTTCAAGAAGGCGCACGAGGCATGCTGTGGTGCTCGCAGGTCGCACCGGGCAATGAAAACGGGCTCAAGCTGCGGGTGTACGGCACCAAAGGTGGGATTGAATGGGAGCAGGAGAATCCCAATGTGATGCGTCACACGGAATTCGGAGAGCCCACGCGTCTGCTCACCCGTGCCGGTGCGGGTGGCGTAGGGCAACTAGAACACCTTGTGCGAACGCCAGGAGGCCACCCAGAAGGGTATCTCGAAGGATTTGCCAATATCTATCTGGAAGCAGCAACATGCATCCGCGACAAGCAGGCAGGGCGTTACACAGAAGATGATTCCGTGCTGCCAGGCCTGAAAGAGGGCCTAATGGGCATGAGGTTCATTGATGCCTGTGTGCGCAGTTCCGCGCGGGACGCGGCTTGGATTTCGCTAACATAGCGCTGTCTTTTCAGCAAAACCACTGGGCCGACAGGGCCAAAAAACGATAACGGAACGGGTGCGCCATACACAGGGGTGACAGCGGTTTCTTACATAAATTAGGTGTTCAGTTTGGAAATATTCCGTTCCAACAGGGTGTGAAAGTGCACGATAGCCTGTTCAAAATTGCCCAAAAGCGGATGAGAATTCCCACCCAAGGCCAGGCTGGCCTGTACCGAACAGGCGGCGGCCCGTTCTATCAGATCGCGCCGGTTGGCCCGCAACTCATCCTGTGTTATCTGGCCGAGACAGCGCTTTGCCTTCCGAAATCATACTAAGGGGACATCATGGCGCGATTGGCCAAAGCCTATATTGCAGGCATTTTTGAACATCCCACGCGCAAGGCTGTGGACAAGACCGTGCCTATGCTGCACGCCGAGGTTGCTTTGGGCGCGCTGGCGGATGCGGGGCTGAGCAAGCACGATGTAGACGGCTATTTCTGCGACGGGTCCTTGCCGGGATTGGGTGGCATGGCACTTGCGGAATACATGGGGCTGGACCTGACCTATACCGATACCACGGAAACAGGCGGGTCGTCTTATGTGATCCATGTGGGCCACGCGATGGAAGCGATCGCCGCCGGAAAATGCAAGGTTGCCCTGATCACCCTTGCCGGACGCCCCCGAGCGGAGGGTCTGCAAAAACTGGGCGCGCGGGCACGGGGCGAGGACTCGCCAGAGCGCGGGTTTGAGCTGCCTTATGGGCCGATGGTGACGAATTTATACGCCATGTCGACGATGCGTCATATGTATGAATATGGCACGACCTCAGAACAGCTTGCCTGGATCAAGGTGGCGGCGAGTCACCATGCGCAACACAATGAACATGCGGTTTTGCGCGATGTAGTGACGGTTGAGGATGTGATAAATTCACCGATGATCGCCGACCCGCTGCACCGTCTGGATTGCTGTGTAATCTCGGACGGGGGCGGGGCGCTTGTGGTTGTCAGCCCCGAGATCGCCAAGTCGCTGGGAGATCGCTGTATCAAGGTTTTGGGGCAGGGGGCCGGGATCAAGCACCTGAACGGTGGGCGTTTTGATCTGACCTATACTGGGGCCGCCAAATCCGGCCCCATCGCCTTTGCCGAGGCGGGGGTCACCCCGGCGGACATTGATTATGCCTCTATCTATGACAGCTTTACCATCACGGTGCTGGAAACGCTTGAGGATCTGGGGTTCTGCGAAAAGGGTAAAGGCGGGGCCCTTGTGTCTGACGGCAATCTGATTTCGGGCGTCGGAAAGTTGCCGTTCAACACCGATGGCGGCGGTTTGTGCAACAACCACCCGGCCAACCGTGGCGGCATGACCAAGGTGATCGAGGCGGTTCGCCAGTTGCGCGGCGAGGCGCACCCCGCCGTGCAAGTGCCCGATTGCCGCCTTGCCCT
This sequence comes from Tropicibacter sp. Alg240-R139, assembly GCF_900537075.1. GTDB lineage: Bacteria > Pseudomonadota > Alphaproteobacteria > Rhodobacterales > Rhodobacteraceae > Falsiruegeria. The sequence goes on along the minus strand of NZ_UNRA01000005.1, from coordinate 26,700 downwards.
TGCCCACGGAACGGGCGGGCAGATCTCGCAACGTACCGGAGCCGGAACTGTCATCTTGGGGAGCAACGACGCATGAGCGACCGCATCTATCCCGATCCCACCATCAACCTGGAAACTGAATGCTACTGGCAGGCTGCCAATGACGGCAAGCTGTTGGTCAAAAGCTGCAATGCATGCGGCAAAGCGCATTTCTATCCGCGCGCGATCTGCCCCGAATGCGGGTCACCTGACACAACGTGGACCGAGGCGACAGGACGGGGGCGGATCTATACCTATTCGGTGATGCGTCGCGCCGATCCGCCCTATGCGATTGCTTATGTCACTTTGGATGAAGGTGTGACGATGATGTCCAATATCGTCGAAGCTGACTTTGACAACTTGTCCGTTGATATGGCGGTAGAGGTCATGTTTGGTCAGACAGAGGGTGGGCAGGCGTTGCCTCTGTTCCGCCCGGCGCGAGGGATTTGAGCAGTAGAGCGCCCGCTGGACGGTATCACGGTGGTCGATCTGACCAATTTTCTCATGGCCCGCTCTACGACGCAGATCGTTGGGGATATGGGTGCCGATGTGATCAAGCCCGAGGATGGGCGCGCAGCCGTCACGAAGCTGATCCGGCAAGCGGATGTGTTGATCTACAACCGCCGTCCGCAGGTCATAGTCTAAAGAATCCGAGGTCATCCTATATGTGTGTGTCCCGGACCGATCTGACGCCCGAGGTGATTGCGCTGACCGAGTTCTACCAGACGAGTGACTGGTCGGTTCCGTTGGTGATCGTGGTGCTGTATCTGATCATGGGCATGTTCCTTGATCCTGTCGGGATCATGCTGCTGACACTGCCCTTTTCGGGAGAGGAAATCACTTTGCGAAAGATCGCGATCCTTATCGTGATTTCTATGGGTTTGCTGCTGGCGCAAGACGTGTCACGTTCCGATTGACAAACAGCACACAGCGTTGGCGAAGGACCCAGGGTATGAATGTTTCCTTTCCCCACATGATCGAGCGTAACGCGCGGATGTTGCGCGACAAAACGGCCATCATCTGTGAAGGGCGGGAAACCAGCTGGCAGGGGCTTTGTCAGGGGTGTTGTGCACTGGCGTCAGGCTTGCAGCGGCTGGGAATTAAGCCGAGTGACCGGGTGGCTTTTGTTGGTCTGAACTCTGACTGGTTTTACATGAGTTACTTTGCGCCGTCCTTTATCGGCGCTGAAACCGTCGCGTTGAACTGGCGCCTCAGCCCGTCAGAGTTGGCGGATTGCATGGATGACAGTGGGGCAAGTCTGCTGATCGCGGATTCCGAAAACGCCGAAGCCGCGCGGCAGGCCCGCGCCTTGGCTGCGACGGATTTCGATCTGGTTCTGATCGGAGCAAAGGTTAAAGGCGGCGAAAGGACATTTGATAGTCTGTTAGCCGATCCCCAACCGCTGTGTCACCCGCCGGGGCAAGGGGATGACACGCTGATCATCTTTTATTCCGGGGGCACAACCGGGCGACCAAAGGGCATCATGCTCAGCCATTGGAACATGTTTGCCAATTCCACGGGTCACACGCAGGCCTATGACGTGCGGGCAGAGGAAATGCATCTGCTTATCGGGCCGATGTTTCATTTGGCGGCCGGGGCACGGATCTTTTGCGCTGTGCTGGTGGGCTACACGCTGGTCATCCACCCAAAGTTCACACCGCGCGGATTTCTGGAAGGTGTCGAAAAGCACCGGATCAATGCGACTTCTTTTGTGCCAGCGATGTTGCAGATGGTCCTGGATGAACCGGATTTCGACGACTTCGACCTCTCCAGTCTGCGACAGATGAGCTATGGAGCTTCGGCTACTCTGGACGAGCTACTGCACCGCATTATCGAGGCGTTCCCACATGTCGATCTGTCCAACGGGTACGGCATGACTGAAGCCGCGCCGCTGATCAGCACGCTTGGGCCTGAGTATCACCGAAAGGATTTTGCAAAGTACGGCAAGCTGGGCGCCGTTGGCTGGCCCGTGCCGCATGTCGAAATTCGCGTAGTTGACGAAGAGGGCAACGAAGTGCCGCGCGGTACCGTGGGCGAGATCGTATTGCGCGGACCCAACGTGATGAAGGGCTATGTCGGTCAGCCAGAGTTAACGGCTGAAACTCTGCGCGGTGGCTGGCTGCATTCCGGGGATGCGGGTTATCAAGATGAAGACGGTTGTTTGTGGATTTCGGGGCGGGTGAAAGACATGATCATTTCGGGTGGCGAGAACGTCTATCCAGCAGAGGTTGAAAACCTATTGTCCCGCCATCCGGGCGTGGCAGACGTTGCAGTGATTGGTATACCTCATGACAAGTGGGGCGAGGCGGTTCATGCTATTGTGATCCGGGCCGAAGGGGCGAACCCATCGGTTGAGGGATTGATCGCTTTCTGTCGGGAAAAGATTGCGGGCTACAAGTGCCCCCAAAGCATCAGTTGGCGAACAGAACCTATGCCGCTTACTGCTGCAAACAAAGTTCTGAAAACCGAGTTGAGAAAACCCTTTTGGGAGGAGGTCAATGAGGCGGTCATGCCCCCGGACGGAACAGATGGAGACCATCAAAGATGAACCCGGCTGAATGGCTATACCGTACGGCTGCGTTGAAGCCGAATAATCCGGCACTGTATCATGGTGAAGATCTTGTATGTGACTATGCAGGCTTTGCAGCCCGCGCCAGTGCCATTGCAGGTGCACTGAACGCCGCGGGTATCGGTCAGGGCGACCGCGTGGCTATTGTGATGAAGAACCGGACCGAGTACCTGGAAGCCATGTACGGCATTTGGTGGGCAGGCGCAGCGGCAGTCCCGATCAATGCAAAGCTTCACGAAAAGGAAGCGTCTTGGATCATCGAGAATGCAGGCGCTCGGCTGATCTTTGCCTCTGATACCAATGCCAACGGTTTAACGCCAATCTTACCACAGTGTGTTGAACGCGTGGTGGTGGCTGGAACTGATGAGTTCGAGGCAATGCGCTCGGCTGACCCTCGACCTAGGCCTGCTGCCATAAATCGCGATGACATGATCTGGTTGTTCTACACCTCGGGCACCACCGGACGGCCAAAGGGTGTGATGATCTCTGCGCAAAACATGATGGCCATGGTTATGGGCTATCATGATGGCGTGGGAACTCATAGCGAGCGGGATGCCACGCTTTACGCGGCCCCAATGAGTCATGGGGCTGGTATCTACAACTTCATGTTCGTCATGGCCGGTGCACGCCACATCTGCCCAAAATCCGGTGGTTTTGACGGGGCCGAAATATTGGACATGGCACCACGGGTAGGGCACGTCAGCATGTTCGCAGCGCCAACAATGGTGCGCAGGATGATTGATCATGCCAAACTGTCGGGCGCGACGGGCGAAGGCATCGACACCATCATTTACGCTGGGGGGCCGATGTATTTTGCGGACATTGTTGAGGCGGTGGATGTGCTGGGTCCGCGCTTTGCTCAGATTTATGGGCAAGGTGAATGTCCCATGGCGATCACGACGCTGCCAAAGTCATATGTTTTGGATCGCATGCACCCGCGTTGGCGGGAGCGGTTGACCGGCGTGGGCCATCAGCAAGCAGTCAGCCGTGTGCGCGTGGTCGATGCGGATGGCACGGATGTTGCGACAGGAGAGATTGGTGAAATTGTCGTTTCTGGCACGGCCGTGATGAAAGGTTACTGGAACAACCCAGAGGCCACAGCCAAGGCGATCCGCGACGGTTGGCTCTGGACCGGAGATATGGGGTCGCTTGATGGCGACGGGTTTCTGACAATGCATGATCGATCCAAGGACATGATCATTTCGGGCGGATCGAACATCTATCCTCGCGAGGTCGAGGAAGTGTTGCTGACGCACCCAGACGTGGCCGAAGCCTCGGTCGTGGGGCGACCGCATGATGAGTGGGGCGAGGTGGTTGTTGCCTGCGTCGTTTGCGAGCCTGGCAGGGTGCTGGATAGGGCCGCACTGGATGGGTTGTGCATCGAAAACATCGCCCGTTTTAAACGCCCGAAACACTACGTTGACCTGCCAATTCTGCCCAAGAACAACTATGGCAAGGTGGTCAAGACAGAGCTGCGCGAACAGGTGGCGGAAATGGATTTGTGATGAGGCAGGGATTTGCCACTCTGACCTGGGAGGGTATCGATTAGGCCGGCGTCATGACCTGTTCGCAGTCGGAAACTCGTGACGCCCTGTCGCTAACCGCGTCGGCCGTTTTCGCAAGGTGTCACGTCGGGTAATACGACAGGCCAAGGTGGTGCTAAACCAGACATTGCACCCGGACCAGAGAACACCGACTGAAACGGAGTCCTGGACTCAAGCCATGTGCATGGAGCCGCCCTATCACCGCGATGCGATCAAGCGGAATTTGGACAAGCAACCGCTGGAATTCGACTGGGGCAGGTTGACCCGCGAAACCTAATTGCCACTCGCCGCCATCAGGCGTTGGGGGACGTATTCGATAACGGTTTCGCCGTCTTGGTTGATGATGTGGTTGCGTGTGCGCACCAACCCGCGTTCGGACTTTGATGTTTTGCGCGCCTCTTCCACAAAGATCTCGACATGGATCGTGTCACCGACAAACACTGGCTTCTTGACGCTCATTTCCATGTTGAGGAACGCAAGCCCCGTACCTTGTCCGGTGGCGTTCAGCACTAACCCTTCGGCCAGCGATAGAGTCAGCAAGGCCGGCGCCGCATGGCCTGTCATGGCCGAATGCGCTTTGCGATACTCAGCGTCCACAAAGAGCGATTCCAGCATCCCCACGCAGGACACAAAGTTCACTACATCGGTCTCTGTGATCGTGCGGCCATAGGTTTTGAATTGATCACCTGCGTTTAACTCATCCCAATGAAATCCAGTACCTATCAGTTTCATTGCCTACTCCTTATCCGTTTCGGCGACTGCGCCGTGATAGTGATCTGACCTGCCGGAATATGGCGCCAAATGGTATCCTGTGACAACTCTTCCAGGCAGTGCTGGCCCATCCAGACGTTGCCGGCGGTCAACAGGAATATCTGTGTCGTGCGCCAACGGTCCGCGCGTGGATCACGAGAAAGTAGAAGGATGCCATGGCCCGGAATACGCCCAAAGTTGCCGTTTTGGACTTCTAACGAGAGGTTGAGAGTGGATAGAGAACCAAATCTCACATCCACGCGTTAAGTTTCATTCATAATATCAGGTGAACTGTTCTTTGTAGCCGATCAACAAACTGCGTTGAGAGCGACTAAGTTGCATTTCTAATGCAGCGTTCAGCACCACTTCGCAACGTCGCAAACTCCGATCACGCAAAACGACGGGCGAACTGAGCAAGATTATGAGGTGTGCGCATAACTCTGCATCACCTTCATTGAATTCATTAAAGAAATTCGCGGAGTTTCGCCCATAATACTTCACAGCGTTTGCGCATAAGATTGCACGATTTGCCCATAAGATTGCACTTTTTTCTTAAGTCTCTACCTCCGCGGGCGAACGACATCAGCGGGATCAACTTTGAGGTTATGGCTCTCTAGCATTAAGTGCATTTGATGTCGCAAAGTGCAAGATTTAGTTGAGTTTGGGCCGCGGTTTGTACGTCTCACCTTCACAAGTTTAGAAATCCAGATTTTCGACACTCAGTGCATTTTGTTGAATGAACTCGCGTCGTGGTTCCACGACGTCGCCCATGAGTTTGGTGAACAAGTCGTCTGCTTCGACCATATCGTCTACGCGCACTTGGAGTAGTGTTCTAGCATCCGGATCGAGGGTGGTTTCCCATAGCTGATCGGGGTTCATCTCGCCCAGACCCTTGTAGCGTTGCAACGAGAGTCCTTTTTCGCCCTCTTCCAGGATTGCACGCAGCAGATCCAGCGGGCCATGGATGGCCTGTGCACGATCACGGCGGATCAGCTGTCCTGAGGTCGAGTAAATCTCTTGTAGGCTTTTGGTAAAGCTGCCGGTCTTGCGGGCCTCTCCGGAGCGCAGCATGGGGCCGTCCAGCGTGCGAACTTCTTCGACGCCGCGCAGGATGCGCGCCAAGCGGATGCCATGATCCTGTGTAATCCGGCCTTGCCACCCTTGTTCATATTCAAGCGCAATCTGGTCCAGGCGAGCGGCGACCATGTCCGCGACGCCCTGCAGGTCAGCGTCCACGGCACCAGGCACAAAGGCCCCGGCTACAGCGGCCTGTTCCAGGATGTGACGGGGATAATGTGTCGGGAAGGCGTCGAGCACGCGCTTGAGTTGGCGGGCTTCGTCCACCACGCGTGTCAGATCCTGGCCGACGATTTCTTCGCCACTGCCCAGTTTCAGCACAGCACCCTCAACACCTTGATTGATCAGGTAATCGTCCAAGGCTGCCTGATCTTTCAGGTACACCTCGGATTTGCCGCGCGCCACTTTGTACAGCGGCGGCTGCGCAATGTAGAGGTAGCCACCTTCGATCAATTCGGGCATTTGCCGATAGAAGAAGGTCAACAGCAGTGTCCGGATGTGGGCGCCGTCGACGTCCGCATCTGTCATGATCACGATCTTGTGGTAGCGCAGCTTTTCGATGTTGAACTCGTCCCGGCCAATGCCGGTGCCAAGCGCCATCACCAGGTTGCCAATTTCCTGACTGGATAGCATCCGATCAAAGCGGGCGCGTTCCACGTTCAGGATCTTACCACGCAGGGGCAGAACAGCTTGGGTCCGGCGATCGCGTCCGGTCTGGGCCGAGCCACCGGCCGAGTCGCCCTCGACCAAGAAGACTTCGGTTTTGGAGGGGTCTTTCTCCGAACAATCCTTGAGCTTACCCGCCAGGTAATTCACATCCATTGCCGTCTTGCGACGGGTCAGTTCGCGGGCCTTGCGCGCAGCCTCGCGCGCCAGCGCGGCCTCGACAATCTTTCCGACGACCTGCTTGGCGATATTGGGGTTTTCTTCGAACCATTCCGCCAGCCTTTCATTCATCAGGCCTTCGACCGCCGGTCGCACTTCGGAGCTGACCAATTTGTCTTTGGTTTGCGAGCTGAACTTGGGATCGGGTACTTTGACCGACAACACACAGGTCAAACCTTCGCGCGCATCGTCGCCGGTAAAGTTCACCTTTTCCTTTTTGGCGATGCCAGAGGATTGCGCGTAGTTGTTGATCGTCCGCGTTAGCGCGCCCCGGAAGCCCGCCATGTGGGTGCCACCATCCCGCTGGGGAATATTGTTGGTAAAAGGCAGTACCGTCTCGTGGTAGCTGTCATTCCACCACATGGCGATTTCGACGCCGATGTCGTCCCGCTCGCCCTTGATATAGATCGGGGTGTCCATGACGGGAGTCTTGGAGCGGTCGAGGTATTTGACGAACTCGTTGACGCCGCCCTCGTATATCAATTCAGATTCCAGCCGCTCTGCCGGGCGTTCATCGACCAAAATGATCCGCACGCCCGAGTTCAGGAAGGCCAGCTCGCGCAGGCGTTTTTCCAGCGTCTCGAATGAGTACTCTAGGTTTGAAAACGTGTCGGTCGATCCCAGAAACCGCACCTCGGTTCCGGTTCGGTCGCCGCAATCGCCGACGACCTCTAGATGCTTGACCGTATCGCCGCGTTCAAAGCGCGCAATGTGTTCTTTGCCGTCACGCCAGACGCGCAGTTCCAGCCAATCTGACAGAGCGTTCACGACGGAAACACCTACACCGTGCAGACCGCCCGACACCTTGTACGAGTTGCTGTCGAATTTACCACCCGCGTGCAGTTGGGTCATGATGACCTCAGCTGCGGAAACGCCTTCTTCTTCGTGGATACCAACCGGAATTCCGCGCCCGTTGTCGCTGACGGAAACGCTGTTGTCGGCGTGGATTTTCACGGTCACATGGTCAGCGTGACCGGCCAATGCCTCGTCAATGCCGTTGTCCACGACTTCGTACACCATGTGGTGCAGACCCGAGCCATCGTCAGTGTCGCCGATGTACATGCCGGGGCGTTTCCGAACGGCTTCCAAGCCCTTGAGAACTTTGATGGAATCAGCGCCGTATTCTTCGAGTGCCTGATTGTCTTCGGACATGCGGTGAGTACCTTCATTATTTTGTCACCTTATACGTTTTCTGGGGGGGATTGTCACGCCATCCTACCAGATTTTGTGTCATGTAAAGGGAATGATCAGGCCGACGCAGATCAGCAGGCAACCGGCCACGATATTGGTCCTGCGTATCGCCAGCGGCGAAGTCAATACACCGCGCACACGATCGATGAACAGGGCAAACGCAAGGTTGCCCAGAAGGGGCACAGTGAACGACAGCGCAATGATCGGAGCGATGTCGGCGGGGGTGATTTGGCTCAGGTCAAAAAAACCTGGCAACATGCCCATGTAGAACAAGATCGCCTTGGGGTTGGCTAGGATGACAATAAGTCCAGCCATGAACCCCGCCCGTTTTCCCGGCTTGGTAAGTGCCCTGTTTTCACGGATCGTGTTACCTGCTTGGCGCAGCACGCTGACCCCCATCAACAAGAACACGCCGCTGGCCACATAGCGCAGAACAGTCATGAACCCCTCGACCTCGTTAACCAACCACGAGACTCCGATGATCGCCAGCAAGGGCCAGATGATATCGCCGATGGCTACGCCAAGCGCCAGTGGCCAGGCCGCCTGAAACCCGCCACTGAGCGAACGAGCGATTATTGCAAGCCAAACCGGGCCGGGGGTCAGGAACAGCACCAGCAAGGCGCCAGCGTATAGGGTCAACTCCCAAGGGGTAACGGTCATAGGGCGTGAACCTCGGATAAGCCACCTTGTTCGGTGACATCCAGGAATTGCGCGCGGCCCTCCAGTCCGGCGAACAACTCGGGCTCGGTGCCGGTCATCCAGGCTTGGGTGCCCAAGGCGCAGATCTCGTCATACAGCGCTTCGCGGCGGTTTGCGTCCAGATGGGCGGCAACCTCGTCCAGCAGCACGATGGGTGGTGCGCCGGTTTGGGCTGCCAATGCGCGCGCGTTGGACAGGATCAGCGACACCAACAGGGCCTTTTGTTCCCCGGTCGAGCAATCCTTGGCGGGAACACCCTTAGCCGCAAACACACCGTAAAGATCACTGCGATGCGGCCCAACCAGGGTTCGGCCTGCGGCAAGATCGCGGAACCGGCTTTCGATAAACGCCTCTCTCAAGTCGGCTTCGGTTTCGGGCATGGCGCCTTCGGTTTGCACCAATTCCAGGTCGGCCGAGGGGAAGGCCGTCTGCGCCTGCTCTTGAGCTTGCCGGACCAGTTCCAGCGCTGACAGCCGCCCCTGATGGATGCGGGTGCCTGCTTCGGCCATTTGCCGTTCCAGCGCCACATACCAATGATCGTCGCGGATTTGCTCTTTGAGCAGCTTGTTACGTTCGCGCATGGCCTTTTCATAAAGTAGCGAAGCCTCGGCATGGCCTGGATCAAAACTCAACGCCATGCGGTCCAGGAACCGCCGCCGCCCGTCTGCACCTTCGATCCAAAGCCGGTCCATCGAGGGCACTAGCCAGACAACCCGCGACAGCTGCCCCAACGCCACCTGATTGGCCGCCTTTCCGTTGATCCGCACTTGCCGCGCCGCACCTCCGTCAGACCATGTCTCGATCTCATGGGGTTGGCCGTGCACGTCCAGTACACCTTGCAGCTTCCAGCCCAAAGTCTCGGGGCGCCGGGTCATCTCGGCTGCACTGGCACGTCGCATGCCCCGTCCGGGGGAAAACAACGAAACTGCTTCTAGGATGTTGGTCTTGCCGACGCCGTTTGCGCCATGAATAGCAACAGGGCGGCCATCCAACGACAACCGCGCCACCTTGTGCGAGCGAAAGTGGGATACGGTCAACGAGGTCAGAGCCAGCACGAGACCCTACCCCTTCTTTTTGTTGAAAAATATGGCCGCCGGAGGCATCGCGCAGAATGCGCGGTCAAACACGCATCGGCATGACGACATAGACCGCGCTTTGGTCATTGCCCTCACGCATCAGGGTCGGGTCGCCGGCCGAGTTGAACATGAACACCGCGTTCTCGCGGTCCACTTGGGACGCAATTTCCAGCAGGTATTTTGCATTGAACCCGATCTCGAGCCGCTCGTCGCCATAGGCCACGGCCAGCTCTTCTTCCGCAGCACCACTGTCGGGCGCGTTGACGGACAGGATCAGGCGATCTTCTTCCAGCTGCAGTTTCACTGCGCGTGAGCGTTCCGACGAAACTGTCGCGACCCGGTCCACGGCCTGGGCAAACTCAGACGCATCCACCTCCAGACGGCGGGTGTTGCCTTGCGGGATCACGCGTGTGTAGTCGGGGAACGTGCCGTCGATCACCTTGGACGTCAGGGTGATGTCTGGCGTGGCAAAGCGCACTTTGGTCTCGCTGACCGACACCGCAATGTCCATCTCGTCGTCGTCCAGCAGCTTGCGCAGCTCGCCCACGGTCTTGCGCGGGACAATCACGCCCGGCATCTCGGCCGATCCTGCGGGCAATTCAGCGTCGATGCGCGCCAGGCGGTGGCCGTCGGTGGCCACAGCGCGCAGCACCTTGCCGCCATCGGCGTCGGTGACATGCAGGTACACACCATTCAGGTAATAGCGGGTCTCTTCGGTCGAGATCGCAAATTTCGATTTGTCGAACAGGCGGCGCAGCATCCCCGCGGGCGCGGTAAAGTTCGACTGATACTCGGACGAGGCCATGACCGGGAAATCTTCGCGCGGGAGAGTTGCCAGAGAGAAGTTCGACCGTCCAGCTTCGACAGTCAGGCGACCCGTCGCACCGTCGGCAGTGAGCGTGACCAGCGCCCCGTCGGGCAGTTTACGCACGATCTCGTGCAGGGTTGTCGCTGCAACGGTGGTAGCACCCGCGCGCTCGACCTGAGCCGGGGCCTTGTCCACAACTTCGATGTCCAGGTCGGTGGCGCGGAACTGCACGCTGTCGCCTTCGGCTTCGATCAGAACATTTGCCAGGATGGGGATGGTGTTGCGGCGTTCCACAACGGATTGGGCCTGAGACACGGCTTTGAGCAGCGTGCCGCGTTCGATGCTGATCTTCATATCCCTTACATCCTTTGTCTTGGGCCAATGCGGTGGCCGGGACAGGCACCCTAGCGGGTCAGGCCTGCGGTACAAGTTTTTTCATGGATTTGTCCGCTGGAAAGCGGGGGGCGTCAAGGCCCGCGTGGCCCTTGGGACACAGATCAGGCCAAAACGTTGACCCCAGCACACAACAAGGGAATAAAAAAAGCCCCGAAGCATATCCGGGGCCCTTCGTGAGCGGTGGCCGTAAAACTTAGGCTTCGAGCGCGCGGCGTAGCATCTCGACGTCTTCGGCGATTTGACCGTCGGTAAGCTTTAGTTCTTCGATACGCTTGACACCGTGCATGACAGTCGTGTGGTCGCGCCCGCCAAAGCGGCGGCCAATCTCGGGCAGCGACCGACTGGTGAGCTGTTTGCACAAATACATCGCAACCTGACGCGGCCGCGCATAAGAGCGCAAACGCTTGGGGCCGATGATGTCGCTGAGGCGGATGTTGTAGTAGTCGGACACCTTGCGCTGGATTTCCTCGACCGTGATCTTGCGCTCGGATGCGCGCAGCACGTCAGCCAAACAATCCTGTGTCAGGTCCATGTCGATCTCACGCCCCACCAGCGAAGCGAATGCGAACAGGCGGGTCAGGGCACCCTCAAGCACACGCACATTGGTCGAAATCCGATGTGCCAGAAATTCCAGCACGCCATCGGTAATCTTGAGATCAGGATAGGTGGCTTGGTGCTGCTGAACCTTGTTTTGCAGGATGCCCAAGCGCAATTCGTAATCAGTCGGGTGCAGATCGACGACAAGACCACATTGCAGGCGCGATTTCACGCGATCCTCTAGATCCTTGATTTCACCTGGAGCGCGGTCCGCCGAAATGATGATCTGTTTGTTCTGGTCCACCAGCGCGTTGAAGGTGTGAAAGAACTCTTCCTGCGTGGAATCCTTGCCCGCGATGAACTGCACGTCGTCAACCATCAGCACGTCGACCGAGCGGAACAGGTGTTTAAAGTCCATCATGCGGCGTTCTCGGAGAGCCTGCACAAAGCGATACATGAACTGTTCAGCCGACAGATACAGCACGTTCAAATCGGGACGCTTTGACTTTAGCTCCCATGCGATGGCGTGCATAAGGTGCGTTTTGCCCAGGCCAACACCGCCATAGAGGACCAGCGGATTGAACGTAACCGGGCCACCCTCGGACACGCGCCGCGCGGCAGCGTGTGCCAGTTCGTTGGGTTTGCCAACAACAAAGCTGTCAAAGGTAAAGCGCGCGTCCAGCGGTGCAGCTTGCAGCGAATCCATCGGTTCGAACGCGCTGCTCGATGTACGTGTGTCTGTTGAGCGTGTACCGGTCTGCTGAGTCGCTTGTTTGCGCTCGGTCGGACGCTTGTCTGCGGTTGCAGCAGTCGTCGGAACCACAGGCCGCACAGGAGAGTTGGCCGCGACGCGAAACGCAATGCGCTGCACGGATTCACCCGAGTTGTTCAATTCGTACAGGATCAGATCAGCAAAGTTCTGGCTGACGTAATTTCCCATGAAATTTGTCGGAACCGTAAAGACTGCAACCCCGTCATGCAGCTCCTGGAACTCGAGCGGTTCGATCCAGGTTGAGTAGTTGTTTTGTCCAACCGTCTTGAGCAGTTTCTGACGGAGTTGTCCCCATTTTTCTTGTGTCATCCAGCGCCTCACGCGTCCCATCATCATCGGCTATTCAGCCTGTTATTACCCATCCAATTCACCGGACCAGTCCCGGTGGCAATCACGCACAGGGATACCGTGCACCGATGTGTGAGCATCGGCGTCGTACAGACATAGGTCCGCACGAGAACAAACAACAAAGACAAACACCCGTCTTATACCGACGGATTGTGCATCCTCGTTACTCGTCACACTCATTTTCGACAGGGCTAGGGTGCTTGATATACCCATAGCAGACCGACCACGCCGAGTTACCCCGGCCTTCGGCAATCGCATGCACCTTCCCTGATGCCTGTCAGGTCGGGTACCTTGCAGCCTGTCCCCCCAAGCGAGTGAATCGCTGGAACAGTGGTAGCAAGTCCGGGTGCGGAGCGGCAACGAAACTCTGATGTTGACTCTGCCTTTGGGGACAAAGAATCTCTCGCGCTCGCAGCAACGGGGCATCAGTGCAACAGGCACAAAAAAAGGCGCTGCCGACGGCAACGCCTTTTCACAAAACGCTTTTGTGCGAGTCGCGAATTAACCCAGAGCTTTAACGCGGGCTGCCAGGCGCGATACTTTCCGCGATGCGGTGTTTTTGTGAAATACGCCTTTGGTCACACCACGCATCAGCTCGGGCTGAGCGGCGCGCAGAGCAACAGTTGCGGCTTCTTTGTCGCCGGATTCAATTGCTTCTTCGACTTTACGCAGGAAGGTACGGATGCGCGAACGACGGGCTTTGTTGACGGCAAAGCGGGACTCGTTCTGACGGGCGCGCTTTTTTGCCTGGGGCGAATTTGCCATGGTTATCTGACCTTTATCTCGGTTCGGTTTGTTCAAGTTTGCGCATTGCCAAGTCCAATCCGGGTATCAGGTCACCGGTGTGATTCTAGCCAGAGCGGGCCGCACGCGCATGTATTGCGGCGCTATCTAGCCAAGTTTTCTGGGAATGCCAAGCCGTTTCTGTGCCGGGTCCTTGAAACGAAACGGGCAGGTCGATGACCCGCCCGTTCCACAAAGTGATTCCCTTACGCCACGTCATTTGTCGCGGAATTGGGCCTCGCGTTTTTCCAGGAAAGCAGCCATGCCCTCTTTCTGATCTTCGGTCGCAAACATCGAATGGAACACGCGACGTTCAAAAAGCAGACCTTCGTTCAGCGTAAGTTCATAGCTGCGGTTCACAACCTCTTTGGCGGCCATGGCGGTCAGTTGGGATTTTTCGGCAATTTTTTGGGCCGCACTTGTCGCCTCTTCGATCAGCTTCTTGGCAGGAACGACGCGACTGACAAGACCTGCGCGCTCTGCCTCTTCGGCGTTCATGAAGCGACCGGTCAGGTTCATGTCCATTGATTTGGACTTGCCGACAAATCGGGTCAGTCGCTGTGTACCGCCGATACCAGCAATGACGCCCAGATTGATCTCGGGTTGACCGAATTTCGCGGTGTCCGATGCGATGATGAAATCGCACATCATCGCCAGTTCGCACCCGCCACCCAGAGCATATCCACTGACAGCAGCGATGATGGGTTTGCGGACAGCGGCCACTCGGTCGCCGATGTCGCCAAACAGATTTTCGGTGAACACTTCGACATAGGATTTTCCCGACATCTCTTTGATGTCTGCGCCTGCAGCAAAGGCTTTTTCCGAACCTGTGATGACGATGCAGCGCACCTTGTCGTTGTTGTCGGCGTCGGCCAGCGCAGTGCAAAGCTCGTCCAGCAATTGGGTGTTGAGCGCGTTCAATGCGTCCGGGCGGTTCAGCTTGATAAGGGCTACGTGGTCTTCAACGTCGACGATGATCGTCTCAAAGGCCATGGAGATGTGCTTTCGTTGTTCCGTTCTGGATCGATTCCTTACCACGAGGGGAAGATCGTTCAAGTTATCTTTGGCATTGCGGACAGTAGAAAGATGAGCGTCCCGATTGGGTGATTCTGGCCACCGTCCCGTTGCAGTCAGGGGTGCGACAGGGTTCATCCTCGCGGCCATAGACGTCAAAGCTGTGCTGGAAATATCCAAGTTCTCCATCGGCTTGGCGGAAATCCTTGAGCGATGAGCCACCGGCTTCAATGGCGTCCGACAGCACCTGTCGGATGACCGGAACCAAGGACGCTACGCGGCTTGCAGAAATTTTGCCGGCCTTGCGACGTGGCGAAATTCCGGCGCGAAACAATGCTTCGCAAACGTAAATATTGCCTAAACCGGCGACGATTCCCTGATCCAGAAGCGCGGATTTTATTGGTGTGTTCTTGCCGTGAAATGATTCAACTAGGTGCTGTTCATGGAAATCGTTGCCCAAAGGCTCAGGCCCCAGCACCGACAGCAGCTTGTGCTCTGTCGCGGTCACTGTCGGCAGCAGGTCCATCGCCCCGAACCGACGCGGGTCGTTAAAGGTGATGCGGGCGCCATTGGTCATGTGAAAGACAACGTGGTCGTGTTTCTCTGGCGCTGGATGGTCATGGACAAACCGTCCCAGCGGATCGCCCGAAACTGTCATGCGCCCCGACATCCCCAGATGGATCAACAGTGTTTCGCCCGTGTCCAGATCAGCAAGAATGTACTTTGACCGCCGCCCCAATCGCTGCACCCGTGCCCCGGTTAACCGCTCGGCCATACGCTCGGGGAAGGGCCACCGCAGATCCGGGCGGTTGACGTCGGCGCGTTCGATCACTTCGCCTTCCATCGCGGGGGCCAGTCCACGTCGGACGGTCTCGACCTCGGGGAGTTCAGGCATTAAGGGACTCCTTATTCCAAAGGGCCGCATTGTGCCCGTGTTCCAACGCCCTATAACAGGGGCGAATTCAGAAAACGGCAAGGCCCATGTCCGAGAATAGCGAAAAGACCACTCACTTCGGCTTCTCCGAAGTTCCCGAAGGTGAAAAGGCCGGGCGCGTCCAGGGCGTGTTCAATTCGGTGGCCAGCAAGTATGACATCATGAACGATGTCATGAGCATGGGCATCCACCGGGTGTGGAAAGACGCTATGATGGATTGGCTGGCGCCGCGTCCGGGGCAAAAATTGCTGGATGTGGCGGGCGGCACTGGTGACATCTCGTTCCGGTTTCTGGGTCGTGCGGGCCATGGTCACGCCACCGTTCTGGACCTGACCGAACCGATGTTGGTCGAAGGCCGCAAGCGGGCCGAGGCATCACATCTGGCCGACAGTTTGAATTGGGTCGTAGGCGACGCGATGTCCCTGCCGTTCGATGACAACACCTTTGACGTCTATACGATTTCGTTCGGTATTCGGAATGTGACCCGACCCCAGGAGGCACTAAACGAAGCGTATCGCGTGTTGCGTCCAGGTGGTCGGCTGATGGTTCTGGAGTTCAGCCAACTGCCTAACGACGGGCTGCAAAAGCTCTATGACCTCTACAGCTTTAACGTCATCCCGCGGATGGGCAAGGCGATTGCCGGGGACTACGACAGTTATCAGTATCTGGTGGAATCGATCCGCAATTTTCCGGATCAGGAAACATTCTTGGGCATGGTGCGCAAAGCGGGGTTCGGCAATGCCAAGTACCGCAATCTGTCGATGGGCATTGCTGCGCTGCATTCAGGCTGGAAGCTCTGACAGATGCGCGGACCTCACAATATCATTCGCCTGATCCGGACAGGCGCGACACTTGAACGGACAGGTGCCATGAACGTGGTGCTCGACGCGTTCGAGGCCCCGCCGTTACTTCGTTTTGTGGCGCATGCGCTTGGCAAGCCGTTTCAATGGCTGGGGTACAAGGGTGACCCTGACATGCCCCCGGCGACCCGTGCGCTAACGGCGCTCGGCCCGGCCTACATCAAATTTGGTCAGGTTCTGTCGACCCGCCCTGACGTGGTGGGTGAAGAGTTGGCCGAGCAGCTGCGCGTTCTGCAAGACAAACTGCCGCCCTTTCCAAGGGCCGAGGCGATGGCCGAGGTCGAGCGTGAGCTGGGGCAGCGTATCCCCGAGATGTTCAGCGAATTCAGTGAGCCGATCGCCGCTGCCTCGATCGCGCAGGTGCATAAGGCGACGCTTGCATCTTCGGGGGACGAAGTTGCGGTCAAGGTTCTGCGGCCGGGGATCGAAAAGGCATTTCGCAAGGATGTCGATGCCTTTTATCTGGCCGCTCGGATTGTCGACCTGTTTGCCCCCGGTGCACGTCGTTTACGCCCGATGGATGTAATTGAACACTTTGACGGTGTGGTGCGGGGAGAGTTGGATCTACGGCTGGAAAGTTCTGCCGCTTCAGAATTCACTGACAATACCAAGGACGATGCCGGGTTCCAATTGCCGCCTGTGCGCTGGTCCCTGTCATCGCGCCGGGTGATGACCCTTGGATGGGCTGATGGGGTTTCGCTTGGTGACAATGACGCCATAGATGTAGCTGGTCATGATCGTGTCGATCTGGGCGAGCGGGTGTTGCGCCTGTTTCTCATGCACGCGCTGCGCGACGGCTATTTCCACGCTGACATGCACCAAGGGAACCTGAAAGTTGCGCCAAACGGGGACTTGATCGCCTATGACTTTGGCATCATGGGTCACATCGACGAATACACCCGTCGGGTCTATGCCGAGATCCTTTTTGGCTTCATTCGCCGCGACTACAAACGTGTGGCCGAGGTGCATTTTGAGGCCGGTTATGTTCCCGCCAATCAAGACGTTGATGAATTCGCCCGTGCCTTGCGGGCCGTCGGCGAACCGATTTTTGGCATGGACGCTACGCAAATCTCGATGGGGCGTCTGTTGAACTATCTGTTCGAAGTGACTGAACGCTTTGGCATGGAAACCCGAACCGAGTTGATCTTGCTTCAGCGCACCATGGTGGTCGTGGAAGGCGTAGCGCGTTCGCTTAGCCCACATATCAACATCTGGGACGTCGCTCACCCTGTGGTCGAGGATTATATCAAGAAATCCATTGGCCCACGCGCACTGGTGTCCGACCTGTCCAAGACGGCCATGATCATGGCTCGATTTGGTCCGCGATTGCCTGCTTTGGTAGAAAAGGTCCTAATTGCCCAGTCGGTCGAGGATCAACCAAAGTCGTCGGTCTTCCAAGGCCGTTTGTGGCTGGTTTTGGGTGGGGTTTTGGTCGGCGGTCTGCTGGTGAGCGTCGCCGATGTCCTGTTCTAGGTTCGGGCCTGACTGGCTGTCTACGCGAATGCTCACAAATTGAGTAGCTCCGGCTCAGGTTCGATATGAACCCGGCGTCCGGCTTGTCCATTTGCGAAAAGCCCTGTGAAAGTTCGCTGGAGCTGAGAAACCGGTATCAAAGGCGACCTGTTCAATGCTGTCGGTCCCTTCCTGAAGGGCCCGTATGGCCATATCTCGGCGCAGAGCGTCTTTGATGCTCTGGAACGAAGCCCCTTCCTCTTTTAGCCTTCGGTTCAGCGTCCTAGGGGTCATTAGCAACGCGGTTGCCGCATCCGGAAGCTGACAATCCTGCCAACTTGCGCCATAAAGAAACGCGCGGACGCGCAGGCTGCAAGTATGCGCGCGTGATCCCGTAAATATCCAATCAAGCGGCGCGCGTTCGAGGAATATCGATGCCTCAGCCGGGGTGCGAACAGTCGGGCGGTTGAACTGGCGCGGATCGAAGAGGATGCTGGTCTGCGGCGCTGAGAACTGCACTGGGCAGGGGAAAACCACAGCATAGTCAGCGGCAAAATCCGGGCGTGCAAAAGCAAAGTGTACTTCCTTCACTGGCGTTTCAAACGCACTCAGCCAGGACAGCAGCCCATGGGCCAGCTTGAGCAACAACATATGGCCAAAGCGTTGTGGTCTCGCTTCTGGTGCATATGGGGTTAACATCAACGCCACCTCGTCGGGGTCGCTGCGCAAGTCCAGGCGAAAATCATCCAATAGTAAGTTCCAAAAGGTCGAAAAGCGATAAAGGGCTGAGGTCAGGCTGTGTGCCTCGCGCTGAACGGTAACCAGATGTTGCAACGCGCGTGGGCGAATTGGTCGGCTCCAGAGGCCCATCATTTCATCGCCAGTTTCTGGCGCCGCTAATTGGTACAGGCGAGCGATCTCATTGAGCGTAACCCGTTGAGCTGGATTCATCGGACTGACTTGCATACCGGATCGCGTCATCAACGACGCCATGATTTCGGGTGAGCACCGGGATCTGAGCGCGTCCAGCCAATCCTGAACAAATGCTGCAGATACCGTTGTCAGAGATATTGGGTCATTGCTGGTCACGTGCGATCTCGGTTGGCGTAATTCGATACTGTTTTGGCAAGAGATGAGCTTATATTCAAGTAACGGCGGCTCTAGATGACGTGAAGCAATAGGACACATCAAGGAGTCGCCAATGCCATACCATCCACCCGTACGGGACTTGATGTTTTGCATCGAACACCTGTCTCACTGGGAAAAGGTGTCGGGCTTGGCGACCTATTCAGACTTCGGATTGTCCGAAATCAGTGCCGTACTGGAAGGGTATGCTCGATTTTGCAATCAGCAAATCGCACCCTTATCTCATATTGGAGACGAGCTAGGCGCGCAGTTTGACAAGGGTCGCGTGACAATGCCCGAGGGGGACGCGAGGGCGTATGCACAATTTGTCGAGATGGGGTGGCAGGCTCTTACTCATCCAGTTGAACACGGGGGTATGGGGTTACCTCGTGTCGTCGGCGCCGCTGGGGTCGAGATGTTGAATGCTGCCGACATGAGTTTTGGGTTGTGCCCGTTGCTGACAGACGGAGCGATCGAGGCACTTTTGTTGACGGGGTCTGACGAGCAGAAGGCCACTTACCTCGAGCCGCTGATTGCCGGGCGTTGGTCAGGGACAATGAACTTGACCGAGCCTCAGGCCGGCAGCGATCTGGGGCGGGTGACAACAAAAGCTTCACCGCGTGCCGACGGCACTTATGGAGTCTCTGGAACCAAGATTTTCATCACTTACGGCGCCCATGATCTGACTGAGAATATAATTCACTTGGTGCTGGCCCGGACGCCGGATGCACCACAGGGGCCGAAAGGGTTGAGTCTCTTTATCGTGCCACAAAAATTGGTCGCTGCGGACGGCACGCCCGGAACCGAAAACGCAGTGGACTGTGTCAGCATCGAACACAAACTTGGTGTGCGCGCGAGTCCAACAGCAATGCTGCAATACAAGGATGCCACCGGGTTCCTGATCGGCGAGGAAAATCGTGGGCTCGAGTACATGTTCATTATGATGAACGCGGCGAGGTTCTCGGTGGGTGTTCAGGGAATTGCTACCTCTGATAGGGCATATCAGCGGGCGCTGGCTTATGCGCGGGACCGAGTGCAAAGCCGTCCGGTCGACGGATCGTCCAAGGGTGCCGTAGCGATCATCGAACACCCGGACGTGCGCCGTATGCTTTTGCGGATGCGCAGCCTGACCGAGGGCGGGCGGGCCATGGCGGCTGCAACGGCGGGGTTGCTGGACATTGCGCATCACCAAGACGATGCAGAGATTGCCGCTTTGGCTGAATTCATGGTGCCTCTGGTCAAGGGCTTCTGCTCCGAGCGCGCGGTTGAGGTCGCTTCGCTTGGGGTGCAGATTCACGGCGGCATGGGCTTTATCGAAGAAACCGGCGCTGCGCAGCATTACCGTGACGCCCGCATTCTGCCGATCTACGAAGGTACGACCGCCATCCAGGCCAATGACCTGCTGGGACGCAAGGTGATGCGCGATAGGGGTGAGACCGCCCGCCGGTTCGCTGCACGGATAACGGCAACCGAAAAGGCGTTGGCCGCAGGCAATGACACAGCCCAAACGATCGCCGCAGCACTGGCCGAGGCGCGTGGCGCATTTGACGTCGCACTGGATTGGCTGCTGGACAAGAGCCGCAACGACATCGACGCGGCCTTTGCGGGGTCTGTACCGTTCCTAATGCTGACCGGAACGCTGGCGGCTGGGTGGAAGCTGGCCAAGGGCGCACTGGTTGCACAATCCAGCCTTGAGGCTGGGCAAGACCCAGAGTTCATGACCCAGAAAATAGCCACCGCGCTTTTCTTTGCTCAGCATATTCTGCCAGACTGCCAGGCAGAAAAGACCCGTATCCTACATGGTGCGGGCAGCCTGCTGGACGCAGCTTTCCCCGAATGATGATCCGCGAAAGGACCTGATAGATGAACGACGTCGTGAATCCCGAAACTTACGAAAATCTTGCCATTTCCGCGCACGAGCACGGTCTCTATGTGGTTACGCTCAATCGTCCGTCCAAGCGTAATGCGTTGGATGTGGCCACGATCGAAGAGCTGATCCGCTTTTTCAGCGGCGCGCGCACGGCGGGTGTCAAAGCCGTGGTGTTGGCCGGTTCAGGCGATCACTTTTGCGCCGGGCTGGATCTTGTCGAACATTGGAAGGCCGACCGCAGCCCGGATGACTTCATGCATGTCTGCCTGCGCTGGCACGAGGCGTTCAACAAGATGGAATATGGCGGTGTGCCGATCATCGCTGCGTTGAAGGGGGCTGTCGTTGGCGGTGGTCTGGAGCTGGCGAGCGCGGCCCACGTACGGGTAATCGATTCGGGCACATACTTTGCATTGCCCGAGGGGCAGCGTGGTATCTTTACGGGCGGCGGCGCAACGATCCGCGTGTCGGATATGATCGGCAAGTACAGGATGATCGACATGATCCTGACTGGCCGTGTGTATCAGGGGCAAGAGGCCGTGGATCTGGGGTTGGCGCAGTACATCGTCGAGGGCGGTTCAAGCTTTGACAAAGCTATGGAGCTGGCGACTAAAGTTGCGCAAAATCTGCCTTTGACGAATTTCGCCATCTGCTCGGCCGTGAGCCACATGAACAACATGTCTGGTATGGACGCCGCCTATGCCGAAGCCGTAGTGGCAGGTGTCGTTAACACGCAACCCGCGGCCCGCGAGCGCTTGGAGGCTTTTGCGAACAAGACGGCCGCTCGCGTCCGGCCCAACAGCTGAAACGTTTGGACCCGCGATACGTTACGCAAGCACACGTTGGTGGGCCTTAGGAGCAGGCCCATTAGCTTTGGCTGATCGTCATGTTTTGCCACGCAAAGATAATCAGTGACACGACTGATCCCTGCTGGGTGAACGACGCGCGGATGTCACGCCTCAGCCGATTTTACCGTTGCTACACCGACGGCAAACGGTCGCATTTCTAGGTCAATGCGACCGTTTCAAGGGACTGGCATCCCAGACCAACTTCGAATTCGTGTCAAACTTTACATGTTGTCACAAACGAGGGTCGATCTGGGATAGTCCGCTTGGATAGTTGTGAAGACTAGCCTCCGTTCGAATTCGCCAGGGGCGGCTGGGCGAAATCATTGGCCTGAGGCGTAAGGTCCTTGGCGCCTGTTCCAGGCATTAACTCAAACCCAATGTCGAATTGGTCCAACGTGGACGCCAACTCGGCCACAACATCCGCGTTGCCTTCGGAATTAGCGGTGCCGTCAGCCAGCATGTCGGTCAACTTGCGTTCGCCTGTCATGACTTTCTCCAGATCGGCACGGTTCAGACTGATCGACAGATCAGCGTTCAGGGCCGTTTGGTCGACAATGTGGGTCAATGTGGCATTGCTCATCTCAACCACAATGTTCTCGTCCCGGTCTGGAATGATCAGGTTGATGACGAAATTCATATCCGCCGCTTTTGCGCTATTGACGCGAATGGCGATGAAATCTAGCCACATCGACGTTTCCATAGCACGGATGGTGTCGGGACCAGTGGTTTCGATGGTGGCACCTTGCGGGATGCCATTGCGCAGCTCATAGGCGGCACCAAGGAACGAGTTGCGGACAGATGGGCTTTCTTTTTGATACCCGATCTGTTCGAACGCATCGGCCAGCAGATCCTTGGCACTCTGGTTGTCGGGTTCAGCATAGACCAGTTTATTCAAAATCTCGGTCGCATGGAGGTATTGGCCCTCATCATACAATGCCTGCCCTTTGGTCAGGATCGGCCCGGCGCCACCCATCATCTCGACAAACAAGGGGGCGCTGTCCTTTGGCGACAGGGGCGTCAGTGTCGTCGGGTTGGCATCCCAATACCCAAGGTACCGGTTGATCACCGCACGGCTGTTGTGCTCGACCGAGCCATGATAGCTGCGCGCCGCCCATTGCTGCTGCAGGCTTTCGGGCACCTCATAGACATTGTGGACCTCGTTGATGGTCACGCCTTTGTTGGCCAGATTCAACACACCATTGTTGAGGTTGGCATAGGTGTCGCGCTGTGCACGCATGACCTCTTGAATTCGGTCATTGCCGAACCGGGGCCACGAGTGAGAGGCGAACATCAAATCAGCATCTTGCCCGAACTCGTAGAGCGCGTCGTTGATGTGTTTTGACCAGCTCAGTGCATCGCGCACCAGCGCGCCACGCAGGGTATAGATGTTGTGGATCGTGCCCGTGATGTTTTCCGCGGCCCAGAACGCTTTGAGGTCGGGGAAATAGGTGTTCATTTCGGCCGGAGCTTCGGTGCCCGGTGTGTTCTGGAAGACCATGCGCACACCGTCGATCGTAATCTCTTCGTAGTCGTCCGAGACATATCGGGTTGGCTCGATCAGGCCGGTGGTGCCGGCCGATATGTTTTTGCCTATTGACTGATCTACGTGACCGTGCGGGTCGCGTGGCAGCAGAACGCCGTATTGAAAGAACAGGCGTCGGTTCATAACGTTGCCGGCATAGACGTTTTCTGAAACGGCATGTTCCATAAAGCCTTCGGGTGCGATGACTTCGACACCATTGGCCACGTCTTCATCGCTAATGACACCACGGACGCCGCCATAGTGATCGGCATGAGAGTGGGAATAAACGACAGCCTTGATCGGCAGCTCTCCTACCGTGTCGCTCAGCAATTTCAATGCTGCTGCTGCAGTTTCCTTCGAGGCGAGAGGATCGAAGATGATCCAGCCGGTCTCGCCCCGGATGAACGAGATATTCGACAGATCAAAGCCACGCACCTGATAGATTTTACCTTCCAGAATCTCGTACAGGCCGTAGTTCATGTTCAGGATAGCCTGACGCTGAAGCGAAGGATGGATCGAGTCAAAATCCTGATCCCCTTCCAATAGGAAATCATAGCTTCCGATGTCCCATGCAACCGTTCCGTCTTCGGTCTTGATCTGGCGATAGTCGGGAACTGCAATCAACCCCTTGCGGCTTTCTTCAAAATCGCGCTGATCTTCGAACGGCAAAGAGTCACGCATCTGCTCCTGAAACTCGACAGTGAATTCCGATGGCATCTTGCCTTTTGGGTCAAAGTGTTCCTGTGCGGCCCCTGCACCGCAGGTCAGCATCAACAGTGCGGTGGTGAGAAGTAGTTTTTGTCGGCGTGCCATGGTCAGACAGCTCCTGGCGAAATGAATTCAATAGACGAAAGCGGCAAAGATACGGGCGTGCTGGTGCTTCACGATAAATGATCCGATTACTCGCGTGGAACGGGATCAATCTGAACACATAAGCTGGTCTCTTGGCGCTTCGGCACATGCCTGCATGGCAATCTGCCTGCCCGTGTTAGCCCCATAAAAAAACCTGGGAAGTGCGAACATGTTGCCACTTGCTCTTGATCCCATGTATGACAAACGGCGAAGTGTGTTGGGTGTTTGTTTTTCCTAGACTTTTACGGGATTGAGGTTGTTCGGGTGGACTTGTTGGAAACTGATATTCGGGCGCAATTGCAACGCCTTTTGACTCATCCCGATTTTGCAGCCACCCCCCAGCGTCGTGCCTTTCTGTCCTACATCGTCGAAGAACATCTGGATGGTCGCGCAGATCAGATCAAAGGTGTTTCCATCGCCATGTCGGTTTTTGGCCGGGATGAAACCTTTGATCAACAAGTTGACCCAATCGTCCGACTAGAGGCCCGGCGCCTGCGTCAAGATATCGACGGCTATTATGCCGGGCCAGGCAGGGAAGATCCGCTTCGTCTGACCATTCCCAAGGGCGGTTACGCCCCGAGGTTTGAGCGTATTGCACGGCTTGAACAAACGCCGTCGTCACCCGAAGATTCGCATCCGAATACCCGCAACTTGCAGCGTTTTTCCTTTATCGGTCTTGGTATGGCCGGGATATCGGCGCTGTGCGCCGTTATTTGGTTTGTTTCTGGTGGCCTGTTGGCAGGTAAACCTTCAACCTCTGAGGACACACTACCAAAGGGCCCGGTTGTGGCCGTACTACCGTTTGACACATTGGGTCAGGGACCTAGCTATTTTGCCGACGGCCTGACACAGCAACTAACCAGCGAGATAGTGCGATTTCGTGACATTTGGGTGCTGCCTTTGGGAAGCGGTCAGAGACCGTCCCATGGGGGCATTGATCTGCAAGATCTGAGGGTAGAGTTCAATGCGGAATTCGCACTGGAAGGAAGTGTCCTGGACAAGGGCGATACCATATTGTTGTCAGCCCGCCTCATCGACTTAAAAAGCCAGCGATACGTCTGGGTTAATGACTACTCTATCGGCAGATCGCCCAGCGAAATCTACGTCGCACAGGATAAGATCATCCGGGACGTGATCGGAAAACTCGCTGGAAAATATGGCGTTCTAACTCAGGACGCGATGAAAGCCGCCACCAGGACGCCGCCGAGCAACCGCGACGCATATGACTGTGTGCTGAGCTACTATAGCTACCAGATCACAATCGACCTTGGTCGGCATCCGGCAATCATGGACTGCATTCAACGAGCTTTGGTACAAAGCCCGGATTATGCTGAAGCTTGGGCGGTGTTGTCGAACCTCTATCTTCAGCAAATCCGCTTTGGGCTCGGCGGAGACCGCCAACAGGTGATTGCCGCTGCAGATACCGCTGCGCGCCGGGCTGTGGAAATTGATCCAAGCTTGGCAGCAGGGTATTTGATGCAGGCCAACATACGCTTTGTTCGCGGAGACATTGAGGGTTTTCGCAAGTCGGGTCAGATCGCAGTTGGTCTGAGCCCAAATGACAATGCCGTTCTGGCGCATTACGGTATGAGATTGGCTTTCAGTGGGGAATGGGATGAAGGGCTGGCCATAGTGGACCGCGCCATTGCTCTAAATCCCGTGCATCCACATTGGTATCATTTTCCACGCGTCTTTTATGAGTTCGACCAAGGAGATTACCAGCAGGCATTAACGGTTTTGAACCAAATCGACATGCCGAACTTCTTTTGGACGCATCTCTGGAGCGTAGCTTTGAATGCGAATTTGGGGCAGAGAAAGGTTGCCCAGTCATCGTTGAAAGCGTTGTTGTTGCTACAACCGGATTTTGAAGCCGAGGCAAACAGCATTCTGTCAATTTGGCAATTGGGCGATCTTTTCGAACAGAAGCTGCTAGATAGCCTTCGCAAGGCCGGTCTTGAGGTCGACAAATAGTCGAGCGAATGCCTGCAGTTTTTGCGACTAGATTTCTCTGGAAGGTCGAATGAACTATTTCCGGCGAGATTTGTAGAGTTCATCCACTATTGTGACGGGCTTTGTTGATGGCGTGGATGCCGTCACTCGATAGCGGTTGGGCTGATCTGGAAAGCGGCGTGTTTCATTTTTCGGGAAGGCAGAGGCCGAAACCACGAAGCGTAAAGATGTGGTTAGAATACCGAACACTCTCCTTGAGGAGATGAAGTCATGATGAGCCTCCCCAACTGAACTGGTCCCCCGTTATGTTTAGGAAATGGAGGACCACGAATGGCAAACAAGCGACCGAAGCCTGAAGAGATTGTCTCGAAGTTACGGCAGGTTGAAGTTCTGATGGGGCAAGGGATGTCCCGTCTTGATGCGATCAGACAGATCGGAGTTGTTGAGCAAACCTATTACCGCTGGCGGAAGAAGTATGGTGGAATGGGTGTTGATCAATTGAAAGAACTGAAACGGCTTCAGAAAGAGAACGAGCGGCTGAGACGCGCAGTTTCAGATCTGACGCTGGACAAACTGATCCTGACGGAAGCCACAAAGGGAAACTACTGAGCCCCGCTCGTCGTCGTGCCTGCATCGATCATGTCCGCAGCCAGCTCAAAGTATCTGAGCGACGCGCCTGCCGCGTGCTTGGACAACACCGGTCCACGCAACGGCGCGTCCCACAGGGTCGCGCAGACGAAGACCGACTGGTCGCCGACATGATCGAGCTGACCCGTCAATACGGCCGATATGGCTATCGCAGGATCGCTGCACTGCTGAGAGA
>NZ_UNRA01000004.1 GCF_900537075.1 Tropicibacter sp. Alg240-R139 | reverse complement strand
GTGTGGCGACGTTGGAGCGGATACCACCGCCGAAGTCGTGTCGAAACGAAACCTCTCGGGATCATGCCGCGCATAACCCTGCCGGTCAGCGGATGCATTGTATGAAACTGCTCGGCCAATCTGTGATCGCAAGGGACTTCGAAAGGCAGGTCGCGGAAATCCAAATCCGCATCGCCGTGCTGAACCGTTACACTGCTCTTGGCATACCTATCACTGAGCCCGTAGGCAAAATCCGTCTGGGGTGAGGGGAAGCACGACCATTAGACGGTTTGTGCAAAAAAGCCGCTCGGTGCTGCAAACGCGGCGAACGGCCGCTTGGTGGCCTCCATGTTCGTAGACAGCGCTACACCGAAAGTCAGCTATCCCGATCCAGCCTTCGAGCCGTTAAGCCCTCTTTGGGCTGACCTCGGACATGTGAAGCGCCTCAAGCCTGTCTCAACGCTGAAAACAGTTTGCTGCAACTATCTGTGTTCCAAATTGAAAAAATCTGTATCGCGCGACAATCAGCACAACTGACCTTTCTCAGGTTGCAATAGTTCTGTAAGAATCACGAAATAAACAGCCGTTCAATTCATTATCACTTGGATCATCACCGGGGAGAAGGCAGCACATGGATTTCGCGCTTACAGAGGAACAGACCGCCATTTTCGATATGGCCTATCAGTTCGGCCAAGAGCACATCGCGCCCTTTGCTCGCCAGTGGGAAGCCGAAGGTACCATCCCGAAGGAACTGTGGCCTCAGGTCGGCGAACTGGGCCTTGGTGGGCTTTACGTATCCGAGGACGCTGGTGGTTCCGGCCTGACCCGTCTGGACGCGACCCTGGTGTTCGAGGCGCTTAGTATGGCCTGCCCGTCTGTCGCGGCCTTCCTGTCGATACACAACATGTGTGCCAAGATGCTCGACAGCTTTGGCGATGAGGCCCTGAAAGAGCGGATCATGCCCGACGTCCTGAGCCTCAACACCGTGCTTAGTTATTGCTTGACGGAACCGGGGTCAGGTTCGGACGCCGCCGCGTTGAAAACGCGCGCAGAACGAACCAACGAGGGGTATACACTCAACGGCACCAAGGCATTCATTTCGGGCGGCGGTTATTCCGACGCCTATGTTTGCATGGTGCGCACGGGTGAGGATGGGCCAAAGGGAGTGTCGACGGTCTATGTC
Source organism: Tropicibacter sp. Alg240-R139 (assembly GCF_900537075.1). GTDB lineage: Bacteria > Pseudomonadota > Alphaproteobacteria > Rhodobacterales > Rhodobacteraceae > Falsiruegeria. The sequence continues at coordinate 391,541 of NZ_UNRA01000004.1, read as the reverse complement.
GAAGATGGCACTGACGGCCTCAGCTTTGGTGCGCTAGAGGATAAGATGGGCTGGAAAAGCCAGCCAACCGCGCAGGTGCAATTTGACGATTGTAAAATCCCGTCGGGCAATCTGGTCGGGACCGAAGGCGACGGGTTTAAATACGCGATGATGGGTCTGGATGGTGGGCGTTTGAACATCGCCTCCTGCTCACTTGGTGCGGCGCAGACCGCGATGAACATGACCCTGCAATACATGTCCGAGCGCAAGGCATTCGGCAAATCCATCGACCAGTTCCAAGGCCTGCAATTCCGTCTGGCCGACATGGAGATCGAGCTGCAAGCCGCCCGAGTCTTCCTGCGGCAGGCCGCATGGAAGCTGGACCAGGGCGTGCCGGATGCCTCCAAACATTGCGCCATGGCCAAAAAATTCGTGACCGAGGCTGGGTCAAAGATCGTCGATCAATGCCTGCAACTGCACGGCGGCTATGGCTATCTGGCCGATTACGGGATCGAAAAGCTGGTGCGCGATCTGCGTGTTCACCAGATCCTGGAAGGCACCAACGAGATCATGCGCGTCATCACCGCCCGCCACATGCTGGCCAACCGCTGAAAGACTTGACATGAGCGACATCGACATCCGCGTCACTGGCCGTGCGGGCCGGATCACCCTGACCCGGCCTCAGGCCCTGAATGCGATGAGCTATGACATGTGCATGGCCATTGAAGCCGCCCTGCGCAACTGGCGCGAGGATGATGCAGTTGATCTGGTGATCTTTGATGCCGAGGGAGACAAAGCGTTCTGCGCGGGTGGCGATATTGCCGAGCTTTATGACACCGGCACCAAAGGCAATTTCGATTATGGCCGCACCTTCTGGCGTGATGAATACCGGATGAATGCGGTGCTGTTCGAATACCCCAAGCCGATCGTCAGCTTTCTGCAGGGCTTTACCATGGGCGGCGGGGTCGGCATCGGCTGCCATGGCTCGCACCGGGTTGTTTGTGAAAGTTCCAAGATCGCCATGCCGGAAAATGGCATCGGTCTGGTCCCGGATGTGGGCGGAACATTGATGTTGGCCTTGGCACCGGGCCGTTTGGGTGAATATTTGGGCCTGACTGCTGGTCGTATGGGTCCGGGTGATGCGATCTTTGCCGGGTTTGCCGACCACTATATCCCGCGCGAAAGCTGGGGCGATCTGATCGAGATGCTTGAGGCCTCGGGCGATGCGGCCCACGTCGAAAGCCACGCACAGCCTGCCCCGGACAGCACGCTTGAGGCGATGATGCCGCAGATTGACGAGGCGTTTGGCGGCGAAAGCCTGATCGACATTATTAACACGCTCAAGACGCTAGAGAGCGGTTTTGCCACCGATACGCTCAAAACGATGTCGCGCATCTCTCCACTCTCGATGGCCTGCACGGTTGAAATGCTGCATCGTTTGCGCGGGCCGACATTGACCATCCGCAAGGCGCTGGAACTGGAGTATCGCTTCACCTACCGCGCGATGGAACATGGCGATTTTCTTGAGGGCATTCGCGCGCAGATTATCGACAAAGACCGCAACCCGGCTTGGCAATTTGCCGATCAGAATGTGCCCGTTGCGGCAGTGTCGAAAATGCTGCAGCCGTTGGGCCAAGACGCATTGTCTTTCGAGGAGGAGAAACAGGGTATGAAAATCGGGTTCATTGGACTTGGAAACATGGGTGGTCCCATGGCCGCCAACCTGGCCAAGGCAGGTCACGAGGTCATTGGCTTTGATATGGCCGATGTCACAATAGAGGGCGTCAACATGGCAGACAGCGCAACCGCTGCTGCGGCTGGTGCAGACGTGGTTATCACCATGCTGCCCAACGGCCAGATCTTGCGCGCCGTTGCCGCAGACGTGATCCCGGCCATGGCCTCAGGCGCGGCTCTGGTGGATTGCTCGACCGTTGATGTGGACAGCGCCCGCGCCGTAGATGCGGATGCGGCGGCGGCTGGCCTGCTTTTTGTCGATGCGCCGGTTTCGGGCGGCATTGGGGGCGCGGCTGGCGGCACGCTTACCTTTATGGCGGGCGGCAGTGCGGATGCCTTTGCCAAGGCCGCGCCTTTGTTCGACATCATGGGCCAGAAGGCTGTGCATTGTGGTGATGCAGGTGCCGGACAGGCGGCCAAGATTTGCAACAACATGATCCTTGGCGTCACCATGATCGCCACATGCGAGGCCTTTGCCCTGGCGGACAAACTGGGGCTGGACCGGCAAAAGATGTTCGATGTGGTCTCGACCTCGTCGGGCTACAGCTGGACCATGAACGCATATTGCCCCGCACCCGGCGTCGGCCCGCAAAGCCCCGCCGACAACGACTACACCCCCGGTTTTGCTGCGGATCTGATGCTCAAGGACCTGCGCCTGTCGCAACAAGCTGCGGAAAGCGCGGATGCGGACACGCCGATGGGTCAACTGGCGCAGGCGCTCTATGCGCAATTTGTCGAGGATGAAGACGGCGCGGGCAAAGACTTCAGCGCCATGCTGCCACGCTTCGAGAAACGGACGCGAGACTAACGTCTCTCTACGTGGCCTGGCACCGTCGAGCCGCGCCCGCCCTCCCCCAAGGGAGGGCGCTTTGCACCCACCCAAGGTCGCGCACCGCTCTTTGGGGTGAGCTCTCACACTCTCATGTCACTATCCCGATAATTGCGGGTCTGAGAGTCAGATCGACCAGACCATTTTGTGTCGCAAACAGACAAAGACTCTGACGCCGCCCCCTCTAGGCTCGGTCCAAACGACCGGAGTCCCAGATGCCCACATTCGACCGTTTCGCCGCTGACCTGACCTTCGCTGACCTGTCCGAGCCGGTCCTGCAGGTCCTGCGCCGCAGTTTCCTGGACACCATGGGCGTCGCCGCTGTCGGTTCGACCACACCGCTTGCCGCAATCGCGCGCCAAGGCGCCACAGCGCTGTTTGGCGTGACTAATGCAGGGCCTGCGCGGATGATGATGGATGGCACCCCTGTCAGCCCCGCGGGGGCTGCCATGGCCGGAGCATTCACCATCGACAGCATCGACGCGCATGACGGGACCTCTCCGTGCAAAGGCCACGCAGGATCGGCGATCTTTCCTGCCCTCATGGCTGTTGCAGACGCACAACGCGGCCAAGGCCAGCCTGTCACAGGCGCTGACTTCGCCACCCTGCTCGCCGTCGCTTATGAGGTCAGCTATCGTGCCGGCCTTGCCCAGCACGCGACCTGCGCCGATTACCACACCTCTGGTGCATGGACGGCCGTTGGCGTTGCTGCGGCAGTGGCTCGGCAATTGGGCGCGGACGCAGACACCATCCGCCACGCGGCTGGGGTTGGCGAATATCACGGTCCCCGTAGCCAAATGATGCGCTGCATCGACCACCCCACCATGGTCCGCGACGGTGTCGGTTGGGGCGCGCCTTCGGGTGTGACTGCGGCCTATTTGGCCACCATGGGCTTTACCGGTGCCCCTGCCCTGACGTGCGAGGGAGAAGACGCCGCCGAATTTTGGTCGGATCTTGGTGACAAGTGGCGGCTGGTAGAGGACACGCACTACAAACCCTACCCTTGCTGCCGGTGGGCCCATCCTGCGTTGGACGCCGCGACCGAATTGATGACCACGCACGATCTGACCCACGACCAAGTTGTCGAGATCGAAATCCGCACCTTTCACAATGCCACGCGATTGGCGGGCCATGAACCCGCCACGCCAGACGAGTTCGCCTATTCCATCGCCTTCCCCGTTGCGACGCAGATTGTGCGCGATCAGGTTGGTGTGCCCGAACTAGCTGCTGAAACCCTGACCGACCCCGACATCCTGCGCCTGAGCCGGGCAACGACCCTGATCGACGATCCACACTTCACCAAGATCAGTGTCGGCAAACGATGGGCGCAAGTCACACTGATCCTACAGGACGGCACCCGTCTGACATCGCAACCCCGTACCCCACGCGGTGACGCTGATCTGCCGCTTAGCGATCATGATATTTCCGAAAAGTTCCACCTGTTTGCCGATCCTGTTCTAGGTCGGACCCGAGCAGACGAAATCGAGGATTTGACGGGCCGGTTCGACACGCTTTCGGCACAGGACTTCTCGCGCCTGCTGGACCTGTGCTTAAGCAGCCCCAGCTAGGGCCAAAAGAGTGGCCCTGGTCTGATCATCGGCAGGAAACATCAGTTCGACCTTAAGCTCAGACATCGCCAGATCCCCCGTCGTGCCAAACTGTGCGATGGTGGAAAAGAACGACAGAACTTGATCGCCCAACCGATAGCGCGCGGGAATGACCGCTGGCAGAACCCCGTCATCGGCATCTTTCCGCACCCTTGCCTGTAAGCCCTCGACCGCCTTCTCAATCACCGCGTCACGACCAAAGTGAGAGAGCTCCGTCCTGAGCCGCGCCAACGTATGACGCTCGACCTCTTCCAAATTATCCAAGGACCGGCGCAAGGCCTCATTGTTCGCCAACGCCTCGATCAGATTGTCCCCCAATTGCAACCCTGTCGCGCCAAGCATCATTGCTGCCGGACCATTCATCGCGTCGAGCTGCCAATGCCGGTTCAATGCCATCGCGGGATATGGCGCATGGTTGTCCAACATCCACGTTACCGCCTCTTTCAACGGTTTCAGTTCTTCAGCATCCGGCGATCGAGAGGCATAGGCCGGGGCCATGCCCGCAGCCGTCAACAAGTGGTTGCGGCCCGCATTGGGCACGCTCAACTCATCACACAGCCGCAGAACCATCCCCCGGCTAGGCCGCGCGCGTCCGGTTTCCAGAAAGGAAAGATGGCGCGCCGAGACGCCTGCCGAAAAGGCCAGATCCATCTGGCTCATCCGACGCGTTGTCCGCCATTCCTTTAGCGTGGGTCCAAAATTTGCCATGCGGTACCTCCGTTGCTCAGTTTACCGGGGCCGCGCCGAAATGCACTTACCTCAGAGGTAATTGATTTACTTATGTGGCGGCGATCAGGGTTGAGGAGACAAAACAGGAGACCCTGACATGACCCACATCAAAACAGCCCAATGGCTCAAATCCGCATCCGTATTTTGCATCATCATCGGTCTGGCAATGGCCATGGCCCCATTCACTTTTCTGATACCAGCCCTGAATATTTTTCTCGATCTCGCCCATCTACCCTTGGACGGCACCCAACAGATCGACTCAGACACAGAGGCGTTGCTAAGCGCGATCAGCGGCGGGCTGTTGTGTGGCTTGGGTGTCGCTGTTTGGCTGATCACCGAACATTTCTATGTCCGCGACCCTGCCCTGGCACGGCGTGTGATCGGTACAATTCTGTTGGCTTGGTATATCCCTGACAGCCTTGGCTCGCTGGCGGCTGGCGCCTGGTTCAACGTGGTGATGAACTCTGGCTTTCTGGCATTGTTCCTGGTGCCCATCCTGATGGCGAGCAAAACTCAAAGGGCGGCGGCCTGACCAGCCCTTTCATTCTGTCCAATACTCTCCGGAGTGAATGCTCCAGTGGACGCAGAGGGGCAACGTCCCTCTGCACACATCATTCTGCCGCGACCCGTTCCGGGTTCAGCATCGGTTTCAGGTAGTGCCCGGTGTGGCTGCCCTCACATTCGGCCACCTGCTCCGGCGTACCTTTGGCCACGATCCGACCTCCGCCATCGCCCCCTTCGGGGCCGATATCTATGATGTGGTCGGCTGTTTTCACCACATCCAGGTTGTGTTCGATGACCACCACCGTATTGCCTTGATCGACCAGTTCATGCAGCACTTCCAACAACTTGCGCACATCTTCAAAGTGCAGACCCGTGGTCGGCTCGTCCAGGATATAGAGCGTTCGGCCCGTGGACCGTTTCGACAGTTCTTTGGACAGTTTCACCCGCTGCGCCTCGCCCCCTGACAGCGTCGTGGCCTGCTGGCCGACCTTGATATAGCCCAATCCCACACGTGCCAGAGCATCCATCTTATCCCGGATCGAGGGCACCGCCTTGAAAAAGTCCTGCGCGTCTTCGACCGTCATGTCGAGCACGTCGGCGATAGATTTACCCTTGAACTTGATCTCAAGCGTTTCGCGGTTGTAGCGCGCGCCCTTGCAGGTCTCACACGTTACATAGACGTCCGGCAGAAAGTGCATTTCGATCTTGATCACGCCGTCGCCCTGGCAGGCCTCGCACCGGCCGCCCTTGACGTTGAAGCTGAAACGACCGGGCTTGTAGCCGCGCGCCTTGGCCTCGGGAAGGCCCGCAAACCAGTCGCGGATCGGCGTGAAGGCGCCAGTGTAAGTCGCTGGATTTGAACGTGGAGTTCGCCCGATGGCGCGCTGGTCGATGTCGATGACCTTATCGAGATGCTCCAGCCCTTTGATCGTCTCACAGGGTGCAGGCGTCTGCCGCGCGCCGTTCAGCCGCATCGACGCAGTCTTGAACAAAGTCTCGATCGTAAGCGTGGATTTGCCCCCTCCAGACACGCCGGTCACACACACGAACTTGCCCAAGGGGAAATCCGCCGTGACCTTTTTCAGGTTGTTACCAGTCGCCTTGACCACAGTGAGCGTCTTGCCGTTGCCTGTCCGTCGCTCGGCGGGAACAGCGATCTCTCGCACACCAGACAAATATTGCCCAGTGATCGAAGCCGCATCCGCCGTGATTTCGGAAGGCGTCCCGTGGCTGACCACTTGCCCACCGTGCACCCCAGCACCTGGACCAATGTCAAAGACATAGTCGGCTTCGCGAATGGCCTCTTCGTCGTGTTCGACCACGATCACGGTATTGCCTTGATCGCGCAGGTTCTTGAGCGTACCAAGCAGCCGGTCGTTGTCGCGTTGATGCAGGCCGATGGACGGCTCGTCGAGAACGTACAGAACCCCGGTCAAGCCCGAACCAATCTGACTGGCCAAACGAATACGTTGGCTTTCGCCCCCTGACAGCGTACCACTTGAACGTGACAGCGTAAGGTATTCCAAACCCACGTTATTCAGGAAACCCAACCGCTCGCGTATTTCTTTCAGAATGGCCCGCGCGATCTCATTCTTTTGCTGGCTCATGTGCTCGGGCGCACTGCCGACCCAGGCCAGTGCCTCGCGGATCGACATTTGCACCACGTTGCCCACGTGCAGACCCGCAATCTTGACGGCCAGCGCCTCTTCGCGCAGGCGGTATCCCCGGCAAGACCCACAGGGACGGTTGTTTTGATAACGCTCGAATTCCTCACGAATCCAGTTCGAATCCGTCTCGCGGTATCGCCGCTCCATGTTGGGAATGACGCCTTCGAACACACGCGTCACCTGATAAACGCGGCCGCCCTCGTCATAGCGGAATTCGATCTCTTCCTCGCCCGAACCATAGAGGAACACCTGCTGTACATTCTTAGGCAGGTCTTTCCACGGGATGTTCTTATCAAACTCGAAATGCTTGGCGATCGCCTCGATCGTCTGCAGGAAATAGGGGGATTTGCCCTTGCGCCACGGAGCCAGTGCGCCGTCATAGACTTTCAGCGTTTGATCCGGCACCACCAGGCGTTCGTCAAAGAACAGCTCGACCCCCAACCCATCACAATCCGGACAAGCGCCAAAGGGTGCGTTGAACGAAAACAAGCGCGGTTCGATCTCGGGGATGGTGAAACCACTGACGGGACAGGCGAAATTCTCAGAAAACGTAATCCGCTCTGGATCGCCCTCTTTGGGCGCGGTCTCAAGGATCGCAATGCCCTCAGCCAGATCAAGCGCGGTACGCAGACTGTCGGCCAGGCGGGTTTCCATTCCCTCGCGCACCACCAGACGGTCAACCACAACGTCAATGTCATGTCGGTACTTCTTGTCCAGCTTCGGCGGTTCGTCCAGTTCATAGAACTCCCCGTCGACCTTGACCCGCTGAAAACCTTGTTTGCGCAGCTCCAGGAACTCTTTTTTGTATTCGCCTTTGCGGTCGCGCACGATGGGGGCCAACAGATAGCCGCGCGTGCCATCGTCCATTTTCATGATCCGGTCGACCATATCCTGCACTTGCTGCGCTTCGATCGGCTGTCCGGTGGCCGGGCTGTAAGGAGTGCCGGCTCGGGCAAACAGCAGACGCATATAGTCATAGATTTCTGTCACAGTACCGACGGTTGAACGCGGATTTTTGGACGTCGTCTTCTGCTCGATTGAGATGGCCGGGCTAAGCCCGCTGATGTGGTCCACATCAGGTTTTTCCATCATATCAAGGAATTGGCGGGCGTAAGCCGACAGACTTTCCACGTAGCGCCGTTGCCCTTCGGCGTAAATCGTATCGAACGCAAGCGAGGATTTTCCCGAGCCTGAAAGACCGGTGATCACAACCAGCTGATCCCGCGGGATGTCAACGTCGATGCCTTTGAGGTTGTGTTCGCGCGCGCCACGCACCTCGATATTCTTCAGCTCAGCCATTCGGGCCCCCTGCACTCAAGTGGTTAAGAGATAGTGGAGCGTGGCTGAGTCTCCAACCCAAAAGTGCGAACAAAATGTGAACAAGCGAACTTTTGCATCGGCGGAAATGCCTGTTGTGCGGCATTTTCAAGCCCCGGCACCACTTTGGTCGCCGTCTTTTCCCCTTTGGATTTTGCAAAACGCGGATACACTGTTCGAATAAATCATTTTTGACACTGAATTTTTGAGCATAAGAGAACTGGAGGTAATCATGCGCCTGCCTTTGTTTTTCACCTGTATTCTGGCACTCGGAGCAGCGCCCGTATTGGCCCAAGAGCGCCCTTCCGCAATTCTGGTGCTGGACGGCTCCGGGTCCATGTGGGGGCAGATTGATGGCACCGCCAAGATTACCATCGCTCAGGATGTGGTTCAGGAATTGCTGACGACCCTGCCCGCTGAACAGGCTCTTGGGCTGACTGTCTATGGCCATCGGCGCAAGGGGGATTGCACGGACATCGAAACATTGGTGACGCCTGGCGCAGGAACGCGTGAACAGATCGCGGGTGCGGTGCGTGGCCTCAAACCCAAGGGTAAGACGCCGATGGCCGATGCCGTGGTCGCCGCGGCAAAAGCCCTGCGCCACACCGAAGAATCGGCAACCGTCATTTTGGTGTCGGACGGGATTGAAACCTGCGCGCCGGATGTCTGCGCTGTTGCTCGAACGCTCGAAGAGACCGGGGTGAATTTCACCGCGCATGTGGTGGGCTTCGACGTCTCGGACCCCGAAGCCTTGGCGCAGATGCAGTGTCTGGCAGATGAAACCGGGGGCAGCTTTCGCAGTGCTGCCAACGCGTCGGAACTGGCCGCAGCCCTGACCACAGTGGCAGCCGCCCCGCCAGAGCCCGAACCGGTGCCGATCCAAACAACGTTCCGTGCGGTTGAAGGCGACAGTGCCGAGGCGTTCGATGACCCGGTTCTGTGGTCCCTGACTGGCCAGTCCGGTGCCGTTTTCGACGAGATTCAGGGCAACCCGATAGAGCAGGAATTGGCAGAGGGTTCGTATACGGTGACCGCCTACCGGCTGAGCGCCGAGGCGGAGCTCAGACGCCAATTTGCGGCTGTAGGGGAGGGTCCGATTGACGTGGTGATCAGTTTCCCCAAGGCGCTGCCCAAAGCCCGGATCGTGGCCCCCGACAGCGCGGCGGCCGGGTCGACGCTTTCGGTTGGCTGGAATGGCCCCGACGAGGCCAACGACAACATTCAGATCGGACCTGCGGGAGAGGACCGCTATCGCAGTTACACCTATACCAGCGATGGCAATCCGCTGAACCTGATCCTGCCAGCCCAACCCGGTGCCTATGAACTGCGCTATGTCTTGAATGACAGGCAGGTGATCGCAACGCGCCCCATCACCCTGACCCCGCCCGAACTGGTGTTGCGACACCCGCAATCAGTTCCCGCCGGATCAAGCTTTCAAGTGGACTGGAAAGGGCCGGACCAAAACAGCGACAACATTCAAATCGGGCCTGCCGGTACAGACAGCTACACAAACTATCAATACACCAACAAGGGCACTCCCGTGACATTGATCGCCCCTGCGGAGCCGGGCGAATATGAAATCCGCTACAGCTTTCGTGACCGCGAAAACATCTTGCGCACCCCTATCACGGTGACCGCGGCGGCATTGAACCTAGAGTTTCCAACCGAGGTTCAGGCAGGTCAAAACTTTGATGTCACTTGGACCGGACCTGATCAAGATAGCGACAACATTCAGATCGGGCCGGCAGGTTCGAACAGTTACACCGGCTATCAATACACTAGAAACGGGAATCCGGTCACTTTGATCGCCCCGGCGGAACCCGGTGACTACGAAGTTCGCTACAGTTTCCGCGACCGCGAAAATATCCTGCGGATGCCGCTCACGGTGACGGCCATGGCCCTTAGCCTGAAGTTCCCGGCGACGGTCCAAGGGGGCCAAAACATCCCGGTCACATGGACCGGCCCCAACCAAGGCAGTGACAACATCCAAATCGGGCCAGCGGGCACAGACAAGTACACGCATTATGTCTATACGCGCGACGGCAGCACCGTGAACCTGGTGGCCCCGATCCAACCCGGTGCCTACGAGATCCGTTACAGTTTTCAGGACAGAGAGAACATTTTGCGCATGCCAGTCACGGTAACTGCACCCGATATCTCGCTTGTCGCACCCGACAGTGTCGAGGCCGGAGCGCAGTTTCAGGTCGAATGGAAAGGCCCCGACCAAAGTGGCGACAACATCCAAATCGGACCGAAGGGGACAGAGAGATACACCAACTATGCCTATACCCGCGGTCAATCTCCGGTGACTCTCACCGCGCCGGACACTCCTGGCACTTATGAGCTGCGCTACAAATTCCGCGACCGCGAAACAGCTCTGCGTCAAACCATCATCGTAAAGTAACAAAAAAGGGGGCCAGTCTGGCCCCCTTGTCATCTGCGTCGCTAGCCGCGCAATTTACATGTGAATGACGCGGTCATAGGCGTCGAGCACGCTCTCGTGCATCATTTCGCTCAAGGTCGGATGCGGGAAGACCGTGTTCATCAGATCCTCTTCGGTGGTTTCCAGTTGGCGGCCAACAACATAACCCTGAATCATCTCGGTCACTTCGGCGCCAACCATATGGGCGCCCAGCAACTCGCCGGTTTTGGCATCAAAGATGGTTTTCACCATACCTTCGGCCTCGCCCAATGCGATGGCCTTGCCATTGCCGATGAACGGGAAACGGCCGACCTTGATGTCATAGCCCAGCTCTTTGGCCTTGGCTTCGGTATAGCCGACGCTGGCCACCTGCGGATGGCAATAAGTGCAACCCGCGATGCTTTCTGGTTTTACCGGATGCGCGTGCTTGCCTGCGATCAGATCGGCAACCATGACGCCTTCGTGGGATGCTTTGTGTGCCAGCCAGGGTGCACCTGCGATGTCGCCAATGGCATAAAGACCCTCAATCCCGGTGCGGCAGAATTCATCAGTCACGACGTGGGTGCGGTCTACCTTGACACCCAAAGCCTCAAGCCCCAGCCCTTCGACGTTGCCGACGATACCAACGGCCGAGATCACGGTGTCAAACTCCTGCTTCTGGATCTTGCCGCCCACTTCGATATGCGCGGTGACCTTGCCCTTGCCACGATCCAGCTGCTTGACCATGGCTTTTTCCATGATCTTCATACCCTGTTTGGTGAACGACTTTTTGGCAAACGCGCTGATTTCGGCATCTTCAACCGGCAGCACACGATCCATCACTTCGACCACGGTCGTATCCGCGCCAAGCGTGTTGTAAAAGCTGGCAAATTCGATGCCGATAGCACCCGAACCGATCACCAGCAGTTTCTTGGGCATGCGCACAGGATCAAGGGCGTGCTTGTAGGTCCAGACCAGATCGCCGTCCGCCTCAAGCCCGGGCAGCTCGCGCGCCCGCGCGCCCGTGGCCACGATGATGTTCTTTGCCGTCAGCTCCTCAGAGCCTTTGTCGGTCTTGACGCTTACCTTGCCCTTGGCAGGGATCGTCGCCTGTCCCATCACAACGGTAACTTTGTTCTTTTTCAACAGGTGGCCGATGCCGCCCGACAATTGCCCAGCCACCCCGCGCGAACGTTTGACGACGGCATCCAGGTCATAACCGATGTTCTCGGCTTTTAGGCCAAAGTCTTTGGCGCGCTCCATCAGATGAAACACCTCGGACGAGCGCAACAGCGCCTTGGTTGGGATACAGCCCCAGTTCAAACAGATACCGCCCAGGTGTTCACGCTCGACCACGGCCACCTTCAGGCCCAGTTGTGCGCCGCGGATCGCAGCAACATAGCCGCCGGGACCGGCACCAATAACAATCAGATCAAAGGATTTCGCAGCCATGGTCACTCCTCGCCGAAGGCGTTTTCGAAAACTAGTTTACCGTTAAACTATTTTTTAAAACACATCAATCCCTGCCTCCTGCGACATGTGTGACGCAAGGGAAGGACAAGGTTAGATGTGCAAAAAACAGCCTATACCCCTATTTGCCAAAACGCTAGAAATGCAGCCACGGCGCCTTTTCTGGCGTTAACGATTTGTTTTTGAATTCAAACATTGGATGCATCATGGCCCGAACCCTCAAGGACCTCGCCCTCGCCCTACTGAACGCTACGCTGCTCTTGCTGGCGCTGTGCCTGTTTCTGGCCTGGAAAGTGGGAATGACCGTCGACGGGCTGACGGCCACGTTTTCAGAGAACCTGATCAAGATCACGCCGTTGCGCGACGAGGTGGCTGGCCTGCGCAGCGATCTGTCAGACATTCACGCCGACCTGGCTGCGATCAAGACACAATCAGGCGCATACAGCGCCGTAGCGTTGAACAGGCTACAGCAGAAGGTTGAAGCGTTGGAAACAAACGTACAAGGGGTTCAGTCCCGCGTTCGCCAATTGGTCGATACGCCTGAGCTGTTGATTGATCATACGATCGAAACGGCTGCGGATGCCCTCACCCGCAGCATATCAGATGTCGCAGGATGCGCGCGCCCCAAATAGGGACGTGCGTTAACCCGCAGCCTGCATCTGACGCACGGTCTGACCGTAGCCACCGCCAGAGACATACGTGGCCTCTTGTGCAGTTGGCGTCCGGTGCAGTGCATCATTGCGATACGGGAATCGGCCAAACTGGCGGATCACTTCGCGATGCGCACGCGCGTGCAACATGTTGCTTGCTCCGCTTTCCGGCATGCGTTCACACAACAGGCGGATGCAACGTTCCTGATCACACAGGTTTTCCGAATGCATCATGGGCAGGTAAAAGAACTGCCGTGCCGGTTCATCGATCCGCATGTCCCACCGCTTGTCGACCGCACATTTGGCTGCCGCAAGGGCCGCCTTGTCGGTCTTGAACGCACGGGCATCCCCCCGGAACATGTTTCTGGAAAACTGATCCGTAAGGATGATGTACGCCAAGGCACCGGTTGGATAGGTCAGCCACATAGAAAAGCGACCCTCACGGGCGGCCTCCCACGTCGACATGAACTTTTCGGTGATTTGAGCGTCAAGCGCATCGTCTTGTACATACCACCCAGCCGGACCAATTTCATCCAGCCAGAAACTCAGAATATCTTCGGGACCAACCATTGGCCTCACCCCACTTCTAATTTCCCCCAGGGAACATAGGTATTTAAATATCTTTTACACAATTGTTACAGTAACATATTGCAACATCAGCGACATATTTTGAAGCAAAAAGCGACTTATTGCGTTTCTTGCTCCTCCAATTCGGCCTCGATGGCGACTTCTTGCGCGAATTCAACAGCGACCGAGGTCGACGCCGGGGTCATGACAGTAAAGGTTCCTGTTTCCTCGACCGGGATCGCGGCACGCTGTGTGGTGCGATAGAGCGCATAGGCAGCCATCACAAATAGTAGCGCTGCCATCAGCGCGAAAAAGCCTGGTGGTCCGAGCAGGGCGTCGCCCATTAGCCAACCTGTGATCATCGGCCCGGCAATGGCGCCCAAACCGTTGATGAACACCAACCCGCCCGAGGCCGCGGCCATATCATCATGTTCCAGATAGTCATTGGTATAGGCGATCAGCAGAGAATAGAGCGGGTTCGACATGCCGCCGATCACAAAGGCAGACACCAGCAGCATCGAAAATTGATCGCCAAACATCATGCCCACAACCGCAGCAGCACCACCCACGGCCGCCACCCCCATAATCAGAAAGCGCCGATCCATCCGGTCGCTGACCCAGCCCAAAGGGTACTGCAGGAACAGGGCCCCGATGTAAAAGGTCGCAACGAAAAGCGACAGGTTGCCAAGAGACAGGCCAATCGTTGCGCCATAAACCGAACTCATGCCGAACTGGGCCGAAAAGATGCCTCCCAGCAGAAACATTCCCACACACCCCAGGGGTGAAATCGTCATGATCTCGCGCAGCGTCATTCGCTTGGTGGTGTCAAAGGCAGGCGTCGGTGAAATGGACAGCAAAATCGGACCAAAAGAGATCGAAACCAGAATCGAAGCGATGATGAACGCCTCATACCCGCCGGGATCGCCCACTTGGATCAAACCTTGGGCCGAGATGATGCCAATCATCTGGACAATCATGTAAAGCGACAGCGCCTTGCCCCGGTTCGAGTTGTCTGCGGCGTTGTTCAGCCAGCTTTCCGCTGTGACATACACGCCAGAAAAGCAGAACCCAATGATAACGCGGCCCAAGATCCAGACCCACATGTTGGGCAACGCGGGATACAGGATCATAACAGCAGAGATAAACGAGGCCAGCGCCGCAAAGACACGCACATGTCCTACGCGCCGTATCAATTCGGGGGCCATGCGCGAGCCACCCAGGAAGCCAATGAAATAGGCCGACATCACAATTGACATCTGAAAGGTCGAGAACCCCTCGATCTCTCCTCGCACACCCAAAAGCGTGCCTTGCAGCCCGTTGCCGACGAGCAGCAGACAAATACCCAGAAGCAGCGCCCATGCGCTGGAAAGAACCTGAAGCATCGGGCGTCCTCGCTCGTTTCCGACTTAATTGGCTCTGATGTCTCATCAGACACCAGCCTAGACGCGCTTGTCTACGACATTTGCCGAGTCGGGTTTGGCGTTTTCGCCTAAGCCGGGATCAAAAGCGACGCATCGCCATAAGAGAAGAAGCGATATTCCGACTTCACCGCGTGATCATAGACCCGCGCCATCCGGTCCTGCCCCATCAACGCGGACACCAACATCAGCAGCGTTGACTTGGGGAGATGAAAGTTGGTCATCAGCGCGTCGGTTACGTGGAATTCGAAACCAGGGTAGATAAAGATGTCCGTGTCGCCGTCCCAGGGTTTCAACGTGCCGCTTTGCGCAGCACTTTCGATCAGGCGAAGCGCGGTGGTTCCCACCGGGATCACACGCCCGCCTGTGGCCTTGGTCGCCTCGATCTCGGCCACGGCCTGAGCGCTGACCCGGCCCCATTCGGAATGCATTTTGTGGGTCGTCACGTCCTCGACCTTGACCGGCAGGAAAGTGCCTGCGCCGACGTGTAGCGTGACATAGGTAAAGCCTACGCCCAATTCGTGCAGCTGTTGCAGCAAGCCGTCGTCGAAGTGAAGCGAGGCCGTGGGGGCAGCCACAGCGCCCGAGTTCCTGGCCCAAACGGTCTGATAGTCGGTCTTGTCCTGCTCGTCTGCAGGCCGCTTGGCGGCGATGTAGGGCGGCAGCGGCATCGCACCGGCCTGTGCAATGGCTGCATCGAAGTCGTCGCCTGACAGGTTGAACTGCAACCGCCCCTGCCCGTCCTCAACGCCAACCAATTCGGCGGACAGCTCGTCGGAGAAGATGATGCTTTCGCCCGGCTTCACCTTTTTTAGCGGTTTGATCAGCGCCGACCAGCAACCATCAGCAGCCGGGTCCAACAACGTGACCTCGATCTTTGCCGACACCGGACCTTGGGCACTTTCACGATGGCGCCGTCCGCTTAGCCGTGCTGGAATCACACGTGTGTCGTTCAACACCAGCCGGTCGCCGGGGCGCAGCCAATCCGTCAGGTCGCGCACAATCGCATCTGTAATCGTGTCCCCCTGAGCCACAAGCAGGCGGGCAGAGCTGCGCGGTTGCGCCGGACGGGTGGCGATCAGCGTATCCCGCAAGTCGAAATCAAAATCACTCAGTTTCATGCCCGCGCTATACGTCGCCCGCGCGCGCTTGGCCACACCCCTCAGCGGTCGCCTGCGCCACTGTTGTGGGTCGGGTCCTTTTGTGGCTGTGGTGGCTGTCCCGGCACAGGGGGCGCTTTTGGTGCAGGTTCACGCAGGAAATCACGCAAAAACCCCGGCGCCAGACCCGACAGCGGGTTCACCCAGACCTGCGGCGAGGCCATCGCCCCGGTGAGCGTGTAGTTGAACCCCACCAACCCTTCCCCGCGACGGGTGGAAACAACGCTGCCAATGACATTCAGCAAATAGACGGGCGAGATCACGCCGCGCAGGTTCAGCAATCGCCGCTCGGTATCGACGGTGCCATCCACCGACAGTCCCATCGATGGACCAACTGCGCTGCCTTCGTAAACGGTGACTTTTTCGGGATCCAAGCGGAACCGGCCGTCGATGGCTGAAAACTGGATACCCGCGCCTGCCATTTCATCCAACAGGCCCACGACGCTGATCGCGTTGAGCAACGCGGCCATCGCCGGAGCGTCCTTTATCTGGGTGTTACGTACCCGCAGCGTTCCATCATACGAGCCCGGCCCATCAATCGGCGTCAAGGACAGCTGAAAGGATCCGCCGCGCGCTTGGTTGAGCAGCTGCGCGGAGCGGAACACCCCGCCCGCGTCGTTGGCCTGTACAAAAAACGCGCTGCGGCCCCCCTTGGGCAACACCTGCCCGTTGATGGGCGTTTGTCCATTGATCCGGCCGGCAAAGTTACCGGACATCCCCCCAGCTTGGGTGAATTTGCCCTGAAACCCTGTCAAAGCGATGCTGTCCGTGATCTGCAGTCTAGTCAGGTTCACTGCCATGTTCTGACCTGCGCTGGCGCCCGAAGCACCCGAGGATGCCCCCCCGCCACTGCCGAAGCCAGCCCCTCGCATGTCGAGCGTACCACCTCGGATGACCATGTCTGGAGCCTGGCTGCCACGTCCGATCATGTCCATCTGCACATTCAGCCAGTTGCCGACGCGCAGTGTATTGAACCGGGCAGTCTCCATCGTACCGGTGGCGTTGAAATTCATGCTGCCTACCGCCGTCAGCCCCGCGGCCTGAAGACTGAAGTTCTCGATCGCGTCGCTCTCTCCGAATTCGGCGGCCAGCGACAGCTCTCCGGTTGACGATTGCGGCTTGCTCCATCCCAACTCGGTCACTCGCAGGCCGATCCCGGCCAGATCCGATTGCGCAGTCAAACGCGGAGGCTGCCCCTGTTGCAGATCCAGCGTATAGCGCGCCTGCCCTTTGCCGCTAAGTGCACGCACAGCGAACGTAGAGTCGAATTCTTGCATCAATGCTTTGGACAATTCGATGGTGCCTACCACCTGACTGTTGCGCGCTGTGTCCTTGCCCCCGATGGGCTGTGTCCAGGTCGCGGTCATCGGCACCTTCCCCAGAAAACCACTTCCCGACAGAGTAATCTGCGTCTGGTCCCCGACCGCCATCAACTGCGGCGCGCTCAACTCCAGCCCAGGCACCAAAGCGTCGCTATACACATTAGAAACCTCGCCGGTCAGGTGAAATTCCATGTCATGGATTTTGACCTTGTCTTTGAGCGGCAGTGATAACGTACCTTGCACCGACACCTGCCCCTCGGCCAGTTCGATTGGAAGATTGGCTTTCGACATCAGGCTCAAAGGTGGACGGTCCAGCAATGACAACACTGCGGGAACACTGCCCGTGCCGATGATCCGCGCGATGCCCGGGGCCGCCTTTTTGATCGAGATATCAGGGATGATGAACGATGTCCCGGCTGCGTCGATTTCGTCCCCGTGGTCAGTGATGACCCGGCCCTCATGGGCCAACACCGCAAAGCGCTGCCCTGTCAAACTGGCCTGACCGCGCGCGTCCACGGCGAGTGGCAAGGTCTTGGCATATCTGATCGTCGTCTTGTCGAAATCGAAATCCGCGTAAAGATCCGGCCGCTGCCCCGGCACCAGACGCACCGCAAAATCGCCGTTGGTGAATTCACCTTCGAGCAAATTTTCCTTAACCCATTTGCGGGGCTTGCGCGCAACGGCGCGCGGCCAATAGCTCAACAGCTCGCCCGGTGTCATTCGGTCCAGGGTTCCATCCAGAGAAACACGCCAGCCTTCAGGATCAGCAGCAAAACGACCCCAGGCGTTGAGTAATTTGTTGTCATCCGACACCGACAGGCGACCCACCTGAAGCCGGAACGGGTTCAATTCCAACTTCAGGTCTAATTCAGCGCTGTCCAGAACCACCGGCTCGTCCATCAATTGCGCGGGGTTCAGCGACATGCCAGTCAACCGCAGTTGACCCACAAGGCTGTCGAGCACGCCAGTTTCCACGCCGTTGACGACTGCCTGCCCTTCTGCCGTGACAGAACCCCAAGAGCTGTTGATCGAGAATTCGTTGAAATCCAGCAACTGCGCGGCGGGATCGTAGGTAAAATACGTCCGCGCGCCGGTAAAATGCACCGGGCGCGTTTCGGGGTTGGGCTGAACGACGCCTTTGCCGATTTGCAAGGTCGCCGAGATCTGGCTTGGCTCGCCGTTTGCGTCAATGCCCCCCCGCACGGCACCCGATATCGGCGCTTCGAGTACCTCCAACCACGAGACGGCGGCGTTTTGCAGCGCAATATCTTCAGCGGCGATGTCACTGACCGAAACACCGAACTTGGCTTCAGGCGAGCCAAGAGTGCTGGTGTAGTTCGCCTCGATCGAACTGGAATAATCACGGCCCGACAAAAGCGAGAACCCGGTGGCGATACGAACATCGCGGTCATGTCGGGTGAATTGAATGTGGCCACCATCAAGGGTCCAGGCGCGCGCCTTTCCCAAATCCTCAAGGCTCAAAGTGATTCCCTGAACTTCGATCGCGGTCAGGGCTGACAGCTGCTCGGACAAGAACACCTGGTCTGTTGCCTTGATCATCTGTGCCATGTTGGCCGCTTGCCCGACGGGCGCGGCCCCCTCGCCCAAAGACAGCGACAGATTGCCCAGCGCGTCGCGTTGCATGGTGAAAAAAGCGCCGATCAGCTCTATCTGCTTGGGTTTAACCTGTCCCTGCAACAAGGGTCGCATGGCCAGGCTGGCCTCGGCATGGGCCAGTTGCGCGATCATCTGGCCATCGGCGGCCTTAAGCGCCACGTTCTGCAGGTTGATCCGAGGTCGCCAGCCATCCAGGATGATGAATCTCACCTCACCGAATTCCAGCTGCAGGCCGTTCAAGTTACGCTCGATCCGATCAGCGACGCGCTCCCGCACCCAATCGGGTGCGCTGATGGTCTGACCAATAGCCATGACCGCGGTAACAGAGGCCAGAAAGATCAGGATCAGCACCCCCCTAAAGGTCCAACGCCCTACCTTGGCCCGGCGACGCGGAGCCTTGTCCTGATCGCGCTTTTGATCCTTGCTCACATCAGATCTCTGGGATTTTCTGTCTACGCCTTCCAACTTCTTTCTCGACACCTATTATTCAGGCGAACACTTTTGAAACCCATACCGGAGTTGCCTGATGCCCGAAGTTTCCGATACCGCCCCTGATTTCACCTTGCCCCGTGATGGTGGTGGTACGGTCAGCCTGTCTGATTTGCGGGGCGATATTGTTGTCCTGTTCTTTTACCCCCGTGATGATACGCCGGGGTGTACCAAAGAATCCATTGGCTTTTCTGAACAGTTGCAAGCCTTTGCCGATGCGGGGGCTCAAGTTTTCGGCATCTCCAAGGACAGCGTAGCAAAACATGACAAGTTCGTTGCCAAGCATGACCTCACAACGCCGCTCCTATCCGATGAAAACGACACCATGTGCGAGGACTATGGTGTGTGGAAGGAAAAGAGCATGTACGGCAAGAAATTCCTTGGGATCGAACGATCCACCTTTGTCGTGGATCGCGAGGGCAAGATCGCTCGTGCCTGGCACAAGGTCAAAGTGCCCGGCCACGTAGAGGACGTGCTGGAAGCTGTAAAAGCGCTCTGAGCGTTTCTGACTGATTTTAGCGGGCGTGGTTTACCAACCGCGCCCTTTTTCATGCCTGTGAGGATAGGCACAGCCCCTGTGCAAAGACAGAGATAGGATAAACCTTTCGCCCCTCCCACGTTCTGTGGCGAAAGGAGTGAGACCATGACACAAACCACTTTTGACATCCGAACCCATAACATGCCGGACGAGATGCGTGTCTTGCTCGACAGCTATCCGCGCGACAGTTGGGACGCACACCCCGGTTTCAGCGAAATGACCCGCCATTGGCTGGGCGCGCATCAGATGTTCCGCCGTTTGGCTAAATTGCTGCGCACTGATGCCCAGATCTATCTGGACAAGGACATGTCAGACGAGGATTACGCCGGGCGTCTGTCCTACTATGGCAATGCTCTGGTCGGGAACTTGCACGGTCATCACGGATGGGAAGACCACAGTTACTTCCCTGAACTGTCGCAGGCCGATCCACGCTTTGATCAGGGGTTGGAGGTGCTGGAACAGGACCATGCCGATCTGGACAGGGTTCTGGACAGCTACACAAAGGGCGCAAATCGTGCGATCAAACTGATGCAGCTTGATCCCGGTCAGGCGCGCGACGAAGTGGGCGCCCTGCATGAAACCTTGGAAACGATCGAGGCGTTTCTGCAGCGTCATCTAAGCGATGAAGAGGAACTGGCCGTTCCGATCATCCTGCACCACCGGCTGAGAGGATAAGCCCATGGGCGACCGCTCGACCCAAGAAGACCAGACCGGCGCCAAAACGCGACGCGCACAAGGTGAATTTGTGCGCGGCGTCAGCGGGTTCCGCCATTCCATTGGGGATTCCGAGTTTCCCGCAGAGCCCGGTCGATATCACCTGTTCGTGGCACTCAACTGTCCCTGGTGTCACCGCGTGACACTGGCCCGCAATGTTCTGGGATTGCAGGATGCAATCGCGTTGGACGTGGCCTTTCCCAATCGAACAGATGAAGACGATCCAGACGGCCCCAACAATTGGCAGTTCGCTCCGGAAACGGTGGCCATGCTCACAGGCACCACCTTACCGGAATGCACAGAAGAAACCGGCACGGGACAAGGGTATCGTGTGGTCAAACAGATCTACGCCGCCGAGGGCGCGACGGAACGGTCGGTTCCTATCCTCTACGACAAGCTGCAAAAGCGCATCGTGAACAACGAAAGCGCCGAGATTGTGCGGATGTTGGGGATTCACGCCGGGGCACTTGGTGGCGCCAATGCGGGTCTTAGCCTTTACCCTGATGATGCAGCGCTTCGCTCTGAGATCGACGCATTGAACGAAACGATCTACGTCGCCATCAACAATGGCGCCTACAAAGCAGGTTTCTCTTCGGACCAATCGGTCTATGCCACGGCCTATACCGTCTACTTCCAGACCCTCGACAAATTGGAGCGCCGCCTAAGTGATGGTCGGCCCTATCTAATGGGTGACCACTTTACCGAAGCTGACTTGCGTCTTTTCCCCACGCTCTATCGTCATGATCCTGTCTATTACCTGCGGATGAAGCTAAATGAGGCCAAAATCCTGGACTATCCGCATCTGTGGCGATGGCTTTGCCGGGTGCATGCGCTGCCGGGTGTGGCGGACAGCTGTTCCCTGATCCATTGCCGTCAGGGCTACTTTGGTCGCAGTTGGAATGGTGTCGTTCCGCTGGGACCGGCCAAGCCGATGCCCTACCCTAAAGCTTATGCGCATCCCGAGTTGGCGAGACTGCCCCGGTAAAGCGGTTGGCTTGATGGCGAAACCTGATATTCACCCCGCTACACCCCAAAAGTGATGGAGCAACAGCCCTTGTCCCAACAGACCGCAGACACCGCAAAGACATTGGCGGGCATGGCCGTCGATGTTCTGACCACAGCAAACGGGCGTGAGAAAACGCGCAAATCCCGTGACTATGCGGCACAATGGAAAGCGGCGCGCGCAGAAGGGAAACTCATTGAGATCGGACAGGCAGCGCCGCCCGATCATCCGGCCCGCCCAGACAAGCCCGACCTGCTCAGCCCCCGTGACGTGCCAAAGCGCAAACCAGGCTCGACTGCGGGGCGCATCGCTCTGCTTCATGCTGTTGCACATATCGAATTGAACGCCGTTGACCTGCATTGGGACATCATCGCGCGGTTCACGGATGTTCCGATGCCCATGGGGTTTTATGACGACTGGGTGCAGGCGGCGGATGAGGAATCGAACCACTTTAACATGATGTGCGACTGCCTTGAGGCGATGGACAGCCACTATGGCGCGCTTCCCGCACATGCAGGCATGTGGCGCGCGGCCATCGACACGTCCCAGGATTTGCTGGGGCGGCTGGCGATTGTCCCCATGGTGCTCGAGGCGCGTGGCCTGGACGTGACCCCTGGCATGATCAAGATATTCCAGAATGCCAAAGAGACCCAAGCCGTTGGTTGTCTTGAGACGATATATGCCGAAGAGGTGAGCCATGTGGCCTATGGCTCGAAATGGTTCAACTTCCTTTGCGGGCGCAGCGACATCGACCCCAAAGAAGAATTCCACAAGCTGGTGCGCCATTACTTCAAAGGCGGGCTCAAGCCCCCGTTCAACGAAGAGAAACGCGCCGACGCTGGGCTGCCGCCCGATTTCTACTGGCCGCTGGCCGACCAATACCCGGCTCATGTCCGCTGAGAGTACAATCCCCAGCCGCCTTACGATTTCGTGATGCTGCTTAGGGGCAACCGACTGAACAACAGCGGAAAAACCGACATAATCGGCGAAATTCCGCTCACGTTCAGCGCGAAACCCCGTCAGAATCGACCATCTGGTTAACAAACTTGCCCAAACGGTCCTGTCTGGCTATTCAGTCGCCTCAAGGCTGACGGTCACTCACCGAAAAGCCGTAAGTGGGGTAAGACAAGGAAAGACGCGTGCGAACACGTCTGGCAATCAAAATACACGCGTTTCTGGAGAGGATCTTTCCCGAACGCCGCCTGTTTCTAAAATCCGATACGGACACCAGGTTCATCCGGCTTCGACCGGAGACGCAGCTGCTCGCCTATGCCGGCGTCACTGTGGTTGTGGCCTGGGCCATTATGGCCACTGCAATCCTATTGATGGACAGCATTGGCTCTGGCAATTTCCGAGAACAGGCCAAACGCGATCAGATGACTTATCAAGAGCGGCTCAACGCCTTGTCTGACGAACGCGACTCGCGCGCCGAAGAGGCGCTGGCCGCACAGGCGCGTTTCAACGCGGCACTGGAACAGATTTCCGTCATGCAGTCGGAACTGCTTGAATCTGAAACCCATCGCCGCGAGTTGGAAACCGGGATCGACGTGATCCAAAGCACGCTGCGCAACACGATGAAGGACCGCGAAGCGGCCCGCGATGCGCTGGCCCAGCTTGAGACCCAGAATCAGGACGAAGCGACGGTTCACCACGTGGCCGCTGCGGCTCCTGTTCAGATGACCTTTATGGCCGATGCCCTGGAACGCACGGCACAACAGCGCGATCAGGTGATCACCGACGCGCAATCGGCGCTGGATCAGCGCGACGCGCTGGAACTTGAAATCCGCCTGATGCGGGAACAAAACGACCAGATCTTCCGTCAATTGGAAGAGGCTATGACCGTCTCGGTCGAACCGCTGGACAAGATGTTCCGCAGCGCAGGCATGCCCACCGACCGCATCATCGAGCAGGTTCGGCGGGGTTACAGCGGTCAGGGCGGTCCGCTGACCCCTTTATCCTTAAGCACGCGCGGTGAAGAACCCTCGGCAGACGAGGCCCGCGCGAACCATCTGCTACAGCAGATGGACCAGTTGAACCTTTATCGCATTGCTGCCCAAAAAGCGCCATTTGCCAGCCCCGTGCGTGCTGCTGTTCGCTATACCAGCGGCTATGGTTATCGCCGCGATCCTAAGACCGGCGGTCGGCGCATGCACAACGGGTCAGACTTTGCCGGCCCTCACGGCACCGACATCTTTTCCACCGCTGATGGCGTCGTGACTCATGCAGGCTGGCAATCAGGTTTTGGTCGTTTGGTGAAAATCCAACATGCCTTTGGAATTGAGACGCTTTATGCTCATAACACGCGGATTCGCGTGAAGAAGGGTCAAAGGGTCTCGCGCGGGGATCATATTGCTGATATGGGTAGCACCGGACGGTCGACTGGAACCCACCTCCATTATGAGGTACGCGTGAACGGAAGACCCGTAAACCCCATGATCTACATCAAGGCTGCAAGAAATGTTTTCTAAGAGCAAAATCAACGAGCCGGGCGCAAAAGCTCCCGAAGCTACCGCCAAGCCGGCGGCCCCGACGTCTGCACCGGCAGCGCCTGCCCAAAGCGATTTCAAAGCCAGCGCCCCCAAGGCCAAGCCGCCCGCATCCGTGCTGTCGTCTGATCTGCACATCACCGGGAATCTGAAGACCACCGGTGACATCCAGGTTGAAGGCACGGTCGAGGGCGACATCCGCGCGCACCTGCTGACCATTGGCGAAAGCGCAACAATCAAAGGCGAAGTGACCGCAGATGACGTGGTCATCAACGGTCGTATCGTGGGCCGCGTGCGCGGCCTTAAAGTACGCCTGACTTCGACCGCTCGCGTCGAAGGCGACATCATCCACAAAACCATCGCAATCGAAAGCGGTGCGCACTTTGAGGGTTCTGTGCAGCGTCAGGACGATCCGCTGAATCCTGGTCGTGCAGCCAAGCCTGCCGCCAACCCGGCAGCTGCGGCGCCTGCAAAGGCCCCCGGCGAAAGCAAGTAATTCCGCGCCATTTGCGCCGAGAAAACAGAATACGCCGATACGGGATCACCGTGTCGGCGTTTTTTTTGAGCACCCGATCCAAGATTCGCCGGATTTGAACATAGCCCCTTCCCTCCTCGGCGGAATTCCGCACAATAGAGAGTGTGCAGCCAATGCGAAACGCACGACCGGCGGCATCATCATGTAGGGGAACTTTATGAAGCGAATTCTTCTTGGGGCCGCGTTGGCCACTCTCACTATCGGTTCAGCAGCTTTGGCCGAAGACCTGGAATTCTTTCTGATCAACGAATCCAGTGCTGACCTAATCGGCTTTAACATCAGCGCTGCTTCGTCCGACGCATGGGAAGACAACCTGCTCGATGGTGCGTATCTGGCACCCGGCTATGAAATCGGCGTTATGATCGCAGATGGGCTTAGCACTTGCGTCTATGACATCCGCGGTCAGTTCTCGGATGGGGCCGAATTCGAAGACTATGGGCTCGATCTGTGTGACATGGGGTCATACACTTTTAGCGACGGTTAACGCCCTAGCATCCAGTGACCGTCAGGCCAAAAGGCGTGGTAAGCAAAGGCGAACATGACATCGTGGGGCAAATCCCGCCCCTGCGCGTCCGTTACACGGATGCTGCCCACGTCTTTGCCGCGTGCAATTGTCCCTGTGTCCAGGGCCGAGGCCTGCCCGGCCTTCCACGTAAGCACAACGCCCGACTCACGCAGCTCTGTCGCGTCCCGCAGGCGGGATAGGGGCCATGCACGATCATCAACACGGACCACGCGCACCAGCGGCGGGATGCCGTGTGGTGGAAGCTCACCATTGTAAAGGAACGGTTGGCTGAGACTGTCGTAGCCTTCGTAGGGATTGCGGCCATAAGAACGGTTGTAATTAGGCTGCGCCATTACCAGACCCTGCGGATTACGGGTCTTGAATTCGTCCCAGCTTTCCATCCAGGTCGGAAGCGTCTTGAGCTTTGTTCCAGTGAGGTCACCAACGATCGCCTCGCCAACAGCCTGCTGCCACCAGCTTTGTGTTTCATGGTCGTACATCACCATGTCCGAATTGCGCAGCTTGCCCGAGACGCCAAAAGTCAACACCCGCCCACTGACCCGCCGGTCAAAAGACAGGCCAGAATTGCAGAGCGGACAGAACGTCACCGCCACGGGAATGCCACCCACAGTGTCGTTCACAATCTCATGCCACATCAGATAGCGGATCGGATAGGCGCGCGGCTCAGTGCCGTCGATTTCCACCGTTATCACGGGTTCGCGGCCCTTGATCCGGCGTTCATCATCGACACGCAAAAAGTTAGGGCCACTCAGGGCCGGAATACCATCTTTTGGCGGGCCACCAGACAAGACTTCACCCCAATTCTTTACGCTACTGCGAGAAAAATCAGTGTCTGGCCATTCGCTGCGCCAGAATTCGGGGCTGGCCAAAACAGCAGTGGCAATCAGGGAGAAGACAGCAGCAAGCAATCCGCGCATGGGTCACACCTTTGAAGTGTTATGACGCGGAAAGTCTGCAGGCGTGCGGCGCGACTGAACAGCCCAATACACGCAGATTTGACCAATGGTGCGGTGCCCCAGCGTGGGGCACCGCCAAAAGCATCACTTGGTCACGGTGACCTTTTTCATCACGTCGGGCTGGCCGACGACCGCGCCGTTCTGACCTTTGCCAAGCTTGATTTGATCCACCACGTCCATGCCGCCGGTGACTTTGCCCACAACGGTGTACTGACCGTTCAGGAAATGGCCCGCGTCAAACATGATGAAGAACTGCGAGTTGGCAGAATTCGGGTTCTGCGACCGCGCCATGCCCACGACGCCACGATCAAACGGAATGTCCGAGAACTCGGCCGGGAGATCCGGGCGGCTAGACCCACCACGACCTGCCGCTGACATGTCGCCGCCCAGCTTGCCAAATTCGACATCGCCAGTCTGCGCCATGAAACCGTCGATCACACGGTGAAACACCACGCCGTCATACTGACCTTCGCCAGCCAGAGCGGCGATCTGTTCCACATGTTTGGGTGCCACGTCATCCAGCAGGTCGACGGTGATCGTGCCGTTGGCCTCGCCTTCGACCTCGATCTGCAATCCTGTGGCCAGCGCAGGGCTGGCCATCAGGGCAAAAACAGCTGCAAGCTTACGCATCTGCAGCAACCTTGACGCTGATCATGCGGTCGGGGGTCGCAGGCGGCTCGCCGCGCACGATGGCGTCGACATGCTCCATACCTTCGATGACACGACCATAAACGGTGTACTGACCGTTCAAGAAGTGGTTGTCCTTGAAGTTGATGAAGAACTGCGAGTTTGCGCTGTCGGGGCTGGCCGAGCGCGCCGCACCCAAGGTGCCACGATCGTGCGGCAGTTTGGAAAACTCGGCCGGCAGGTTCGGCATCGAGGACCCGCCTGTACCCGCCATGCGGATGTTAAAGCCGTCTTCCATGTCGCCGTGCTGTACATCGCCGGTCTGCGCCATGAAGCCGTCAATCACGCGGTGGAACGCGACGTTGTCGTATTCACCTGCGCGTGCCAGTTCCTTCATCCGCTCGGCGTGCTTGGGCGCGACGTCCGCCAGCAGTTCGATGACGACATTGCCACCTGTCAGTTCGACGATGACGGTGTTTTCTGGATCCTTGATCTCGGCCATTGGGCTCTCCTGTAGAATGTTGTTGGGCGAATACCTAAGCGCCCCCTGCCCGATTGCCAAGTCGCGCATTGACCTGAAGGCCGATTCCGGGGAAAGAGCAGCAAGTTTTGTTGATTTTGAGCGGAGCATACGATGGCCTGGAAAACACTCGACGACATGGATCTGAACGGCAAACGCGTTTTGGTGCGCGTGGACATCAACGTGCCCATCGTAGATGGCACGGTGACCGACTCGACCCGTATCCGCCGCATTGCCCCATCGGTTCGCGATATCCTGGCCGCAGGCGGACGCCCGATCCTGTTGGCGCACTTTGGCCGTCCGGGTGGTGAACGCCGCGAGAACTTGTCGCTGAACCAGCTGGTGCCCACACTCGAACGCGCGTTTGAAACCAAAGTACGCTTCGCCGCTGACTGTGTCGGCACCGAGGCCGAGTTGGCCGCCGAACAATTGCAGCCGGGCGAGGTTTTGTTGTTGGAAAATACCCGCTTTCATGCCGCTGAAACCAAGAACGATCCCGATCTGGCGGCGGGAATGGCGCGTTTGGGCGACGTCTATTGCAACGATGCCTTTTCGGCTGCACACCGTGCTCATTCATCGACCGAGGCGCTTGCGCGCCTGCTGCCCGCTTGCGCTGGCCGTTTGATGCAAGCCGAGCTTGAGGCGTTGGAAAGCGCATTGGGTCAGCCCGAGCGCCCGGTAACGGCAGTTGTAGGTGGTGCCAAAGTGTCCACCAAGCTGGAACTGCTGAGCAATCTGATCGAAAAGGTGGATTACCTGGTGATCGGTGGCGGCATGGCCAATACGTTTCTTGTGGCCAAAGGCCTGGATGTCGGCAAATCGCTGGCCGAACGCATCATGAAGGACACCGCAGCAGAGATCATCGCCAAGGCAGAGACGCTGGGATGCCAGATCGTTTTACCGTCCGACATCGTTGTGGCCGAAAAGTTCGAAAGCCACGCCCCACATCAGGTGCTGCCTGCCGATCAGTGCCCTGGCGACGGTATGATCCTGGATGCAGGCCCCGACAGCGTTGCCCGCATCACCGAAATCTTTGGTCAAAGCAGGACTGTCATCTGGAATGGCCCCCTGGGTGCGTTCGAGCTGGAACCCTTTGACGCAGCCACGAATGCCGCAGCGCTCAAAGTTGCGGCGATGACGCGTGCCGGACAGCTGACATCGGTTGCAGGCGGCGGAGATACGGTTGCTGCTTTGAACGCATCTGGTGCGGCCCGCGACTTTACTTACATTTCAACCGCTGGCGGCGCGTTCCTGGAGTGGATGGAAGGCAAAGCCCTGCCCGGTGTTGCCGCGTTGGAAACCGCAGGCTGATCCACGCGACCTTACCGGCTGAAATCATTGTGAATTTCCGCATTTAGGGGATTCACAAGGTGATTCGCCTATGCCATACTGCAGACAGACGTCCGCAAAGGGCGCGAGCAGGATAACATCCAGAGGCAAGTTTTCGGCGTGACCCGTTCCAACAGACCTAGTTTTGGTGCTTTGATTTTTTTCGCAGTGGCATTTGCCCTGGGCACCTATTTCACCTTTGCTGCCGTGCAAGGGGATTTTGGTCTGTTCCGCCGGGCCGAGATCGCGGCAGAGGCAGACGCCTTGTCGCGTGATCTAGGTCGACTAAACGCCGAAATCGACGAGATGAGCAACCTGACCCTTCGTCTGTCTGACAGCTATCTGGACCTGGATCTGCTGGATCAACAGGCACGTTCGATTCTGGGTCTGCTGCGGGCCGACGAAATCGTCATCCGCTGATCCAATTCCCATCCAAATTAGGCAACGAGTGGCGCAACCTTCCCCGGCGTCACAATTTCACTCGCCATGCTGCGGGAAATGCTCTATTAGATAGTTTAACGCTAAACTATCTTGCCGGAAGGGGGAGATCGCCACGATGGCCGCGCGAAAAAGCACAAAGAAACCAAACGTTTCTGCCGAAGAGCTACTTACCTATTACCGTGAAATGTTGTTGATCCGTCGATTCGAAGAAAAGGCCGGTCAGCTTTATGGCATGGGTTTGATCGGTGGTTTCTGTCACCTTTACATTGGACAAGAAGCCGTTGTTGTCGGCCTTGAGGCTGCAGCCGAAGAAGGCGACAAACGCATCACATCTTATCGCGATCACGGCCACATGCTGGCCTGTGGCATGGACCCAGGCGGCGTTATGGCCGAACTGACGGGCCGCGAGGGTGGTCTGTCCAAGGGTAAGGGCGGCTCGATGCACATGTTCTCGAAAGAGAAGCATTTCTATGGTGGCCACGGCATCGTGGGCGCGCAGGTGCCTTTGGGCGCAGGTCTGGCATTTGCCGACAAATACAAGGGCAACGGTCGTGTGACCTTCACCTATTTCGGGGATGGCGCAGCCAACCAGGGCCAGGTGTACGAGGCCTTTAACATGGCCGCGATCTGGGATCTGCCGGTGATCTTTGTGATCGAGAACAATCAGTATGCCATGGGCACTGCACAATCACGCTCGACCTCGACACCTGACATTTACACCCGAGGCGAAGCTTTTGGCATCCCCGGTGAAGCTGTGGATGGCATGAACGTATTGGCGGTCAAAGAAGCCAGCGAGAAGGCCGTAGCCCACTGCCGGGCGGGCAAAGGCCCCTACATTCTGGAAATTAAGACCTATCGCTATCGTGGCCACTCGATGTCGGACCCGGCAAAATACCGGACCCGCGAAGAGGTGCAGAAGATGCGCGAAGAGCGCGATCCGATTGAACAGGTCCGTTCAATGCTGTTGACCGGCAAACACGCCAGCGAAGATGACCTCAAGGCCATCGACAAGGAAATCAAGGACGTGGTGAACGCGGCCGCCGATTTCGCCAAGGAAAGCCCCGAGCCTGCTGTTGAAGAGCTCTGGACCGACATTTACGCCTGAGGGGAAAGATAGACATGGCAACCGAAATTCTCATGCCCGCCCTGTCGCCGACCATGGAGGAAGGCACGCTGGCCAAATGGCTCGTCAAAGAGGGCGATACTGTATCCTCGGGCGATATCATGGCCGAGATCGAAACCGATAAGGCCACGATGGAGTTCGAAGCAGTGGACGAAGGCACCATCGGTAAGATCCTGATTGCCGAGGGCACCGAAGGGGTCAAGGTGAACACCCCGATCGCAGTGCTGCTGGAAGAAGGCGAAAGCGCCGACGCCATCGTCAGCGCGCCGACGGCAGCCGCAGCGGGCAACGATGCCGCGCCTGTCGCGGTTGAGGCGCCCGCCCCTGCCGCGGCCGCTGCTCCCGCAGCGCCGCAAGTCGATCTGACGCCAGAATGGCCCGAAGGCACCGAGATGAAACAGCAGACCGTGCGCGAAGCGCTGCGTGACGCCATGGCCGAAGAAATGCGCCGCGACGAGGACGTCTATCTGATGGGCGAAGAAGTCGCCGAATATCAGGGCGCCTACAAGGTCTCGCAGGGTATGCTGGACGAGTTCGGATCCAAGCGCGTCATCGACACGCCGATCACCGAGCACGGCTTTGCCGGCATCGCCACGGGTTCCGCCATGGCAGGTCTGCGCCCGATCGTGGAATTCATGACCTTCAACTTCGCCATGCAGGCGATCGATCACATCCTGAACTCGGCTGCCAAGACGCTTTACATGTCTGGTGGTCAGATGGGTGCTCCCATGGTGTTTCGTGGTCCCAACGGCGCCGCCGCCCGCGTGGGTGCGCAGCACAGTCAGGACTACGCTGCCTGGTACATGCAGATCCCTGGCTTGAAAGTGGTCATGCCCTATTCGGCCTCTGACGCCAAAGGCCTGATGAAAACCGCCATCCGCGATGACAACCCGGTGATCTTCCTGGAAAACGAGATCCTCTACGGCCGTTCATTCGACGTGCCCTCGATGGATGATTTCACCGTCCCCTTCGGCAAGGCCCGCATCTGGCGCGAAGGCACAGACGTCACCATCGTCTCCTTCGGCATCGGCATGCAGTATGCATTGGAAGCAGCTGATAAGCTGGCCGAAGAAGGGATCTCGGCCGAGGTCATCGACCTGCGCACCCTGCGCCCGATGGACACGGGCAGCATCATCAATTCGGTGATGAAAACCAACCGCCTGGTGACGGTCGAAGAAGGCTGGCCCCAAGGGTCTGTTGGCAGCTACATCTCTTCGGTGGTGATGCAGGAGGCGTTCGATTACCTGGACGCGCCCGTTATCAACCTTACTGGCAAGGATGTCCCGATGCCCTACGCAGCCAACCTCGAAAAGCTGGCACTGGTGACTACGGACGAGGTGATCGCCGCAGTCAAACAAGTAACCTACCGCTGAGCGAATGGAGGTCCGCGGCCGTGATCCAGGAACCGAAAGCTATCGCGTCACACATGATGTGGATGGGCGCGAAGTGACAGCTCTGGTTCCAGAACGACTTGCCGCTGACCTCCGACTCTTCGGTTCCAGGCCTTCCCATCAGATCGCTTACGTCTGGATGGCCGAGAACAAAGTTAAAATCGAAGCCGCAATTGCCAGATTGGCACGCGGCAAGGGGGCTCCCCGGCCCCCATTTGACCAAATCACATTGATTGAGGAGCGCTGACATGCCCACCGAAATCCTGATGCCTGCCCTCTCCCCCACGATGGAGGAAGGCACGCTCGCAAAATGGCTCGTCAAAGAGGGTGATACCGTTTCCTCCGGCGATCTTCTGGCCGAGATCGAAACCGACAAAGCCACGATGGAATTCGAAGCCGTCGACGAAGGCACCATCGGCAAGATCCTGATCGCTGAAGGCACCGAAGGCGTCAAGGTGAACACCCTGATCGCCGTCCTGCTCGAAGAGGGCGAAAGCGCGGACGATATCGGCGCAACGCCAGCGGCTGCGCCTGCAGCCGCCGCGGGCAACGAGGCGGCCCCCGCAGGGGGCTCCGAGGCGCCCGCCCCTGCCGCCAGCCCTGCACCAGCTGCTCCGGCCAAAGCTGACGGCGGCCGTATATTCGCCTCACCTCTGGCCCGCCGCATCGCTGCGCAAAAGGGCCTCGATCTGGCACAGCTCAGCGGTTCCGGCCCGCATGGCCGTATCGTAAAGGCCGACGTCGAAGGCGCCACAGCGACTGCTCCGACCCCGGTCCCAGCAGCCGTTTCTCCTGCAGCAGCACCTGCCGTGGCACCCGCGACCGGCCCGTCGGCCGATATGGTGGCCCGCATGTACGAAGGTCGCGAGTACGAAGAAATCAAACTCGACGGCATGCGCAAAACCATCGCGGCGCGCCTGTCTGAGGCCAAACAGACCATCCCGCATTTCTACCTGCGTCGTGACATCCAACTGGACGCGCTGCTCAAGTTCCGCAGCCAGCTCAACAAACAGCTCGAAGGGCGTGGCGTGAAACTCAGCGTCAACGACTTCATCATCAAGGCCGTTGCCAACGCTTTGCAGCAGGTGCCGGAATGCAACGCAGTCTGGGCCGGTGACCGGGTACTGCAGCTTAAACCTTCGGACGTGGCCGTCGCCGTCGCGATCGAAGGCGGTCTGTTCACGCCGGTCCTGCAGGACGCCGACACCAAATCGCTCTCGGCGCTCTCGACGGAGATGAAAGACCTGGCTGGCCGCGCCCGCGAGCGCAAACTGGCACCGCATGAATACCAGGGCGGCACCTTTGCCATCTCGAACTTGGGCATGTTCGGCATCGACAATTTTGACGCCATCGTGAACCCGCCCCACGCAGGCATCCTGGCCGTCGGTTCCGGCGTCAAAAAACCGGTTGTGGGCGCGGATGGCGAGCTGACTGTGGCCACCGTCATGTCAGTCACCATGTCGGTTGATCACCGTGTCATCGATGGTGCACTTGGCGCAAATCTGCTGAAAGCAATCGTCGAGAACCTGGAAAACCCAATGATGATGCTGGCCTGATCCAGCACCAGATCACAAAAAAGGGGCGGCCTGATATCTCAGGCCGCCCCTTTTACTATCAATCTCTCAGTTGGCGTTTGGGCCGAGCATGTGATCCATGCTGACGGCTGGTTGTTCACAGCCCGCCTCGCCCACGATTTTCGCCGGAATGCCGGCCACGGTCTTGCAAGGGGGCACTTCGGACAGCACCACCGAGCCTGCCGCAATGCGGCTGCAATGGCCCACGCGAATGTTGCCCAGCACCTTGGCACCAGCACCGATCAACACCCCATCTTCGATTTTGGGGTGGCGGTCCTCTTCTTCCTTGCCGGTGCCGCCAAGTGTCACCGAATGCAGCATTGAGACGTTGTCGCCCACCACAGCCGTTTCGCCAATTACGATGGAATGGGCATGGTCGATCATGATGCCGCGACCGATCCGGGCACCGGGGTGAATGTCGATGCCAAAAATTTCGGAAATTCGCATCTGGAAAAAATAGGCCAGATCCCGTTTGCCTTGGGTCCAAAGCCAGTGTGCCACGCGATAGCCTTGCATCGCCTGATACCCTTTGAAGTACAGGATCGGTTGCAGCAGCCGGTAGCAAGCTGGATCGCGTTCATAGACCGCAACCAGATCGGCCCGCGCCGCTTCCAGCAGATCGGGGTTCTCCTGATAAGCAGAGTCAGCAATTTCGCGCAGCACAACCATCGACATCTCATTGGATGCCAGCTTGGCCGCGATACGATAGGACAGCGCCTTCTCCAGCGATTTGTGGTGCAGGATACAAGCGTGAACCAGCCCGCCCATCAGGGGCTCGGAACGAACTGCATCATGGGCTTCGGTGGTAATTTGATCCCAAACCGGATCAACCGTCGAAATCTTTGCGCGTGTTTCTACCATGGCTCAATGTCCTAGCGTTATGCGAGACACTCTATGTAACGCACAATGCCCCCCCCGCAAAGGGATCGACCATGAAATATATTGACCGTGTTGATCACGGTTTGAAAAGGATTCTCACATATACCAGAGTGAACGCCGTTCGAATTCAGCGCCCGCTCCGGCTCATACGATTTGTGGACACCCTACCCAGACAGGTCAATGCGCGTTCCTGGACCCGTCCCAAAGCGCGACGAGATTTGTGCCACCTCGAGACTTAGCAGATTTATTCCCCCGTCCGAGATCTGCTGCGCTGAGGTATAAGTCCAGTCCGCGGAACCAACTGTGATTTCACGCACCACTGTGTCGCCGTTCATCACACGCACCAGATAGCTTTCGCTTTCCTCGCCCAGTGGAACATCTAATCCGGTCCAGTCATCCCCCTCGATCCGGGTTCGGCGAATCCAGCTGAACTCAATATCACCCGAGTCCACTTGGACAGCCCGCAGATGTGTCGGCGAGTAGGGACGTAAACCGTTGCCGTCAAAGGCCTCGACCCGGTGCAGATAGGACGGATCATCATATCCACGCCGCGCGGGACCAATGCGATAATGTCGTGCGATACGACGTTGTGCGCTTTTCAACGGGATCTGGTCTACCCGATCGTCAAGCAGGACAACCACTGACCCTTCGGGCCAGACGTCCGGCATCAGGGCATCGGTGCCCGACTGCCCTCGCAACCGTCCCTTCAGAACATAGGTTTTAGATCCGACCAATTCGGCGGTCTGGAACTGGAACAACTCCCAATTCCCACTGGTGCCATCGCCGATGGCACAAAGGTTCCCACCGCCCAAAACCGCCTCAGTCGACTTGCTTTCCAAATCGCCTGAAATGAGTTTGATCTGTAGCCCGTCGCCACGGTCCCAAAGCCCCGGCGCAGCTTTGCGCAGAACCGTCTCAGTCGTTCCGATGACAGCACGCGCCGCAATGATCTCGTCCAAAACATAGTCCGCATCACTGGCTGAAGAATAGACCGCAGCCGTGCCTGGCCATGGATCAGCCGTGACCGCTATATGGGGCGCGTGAGGTTCCTCGTCACCACTTAGCAGAGGTAAATCCAAAAAGTATGGCAACACCGGCAGTGGTGGCACAAACTCTCGCAAGCTTGGTTGATCGTCGGCCATTTCGGACGGCTCATACAGCTTGGGCTCGGTGCGAACGGCGTCGAATATCTGGCTTTCTGCCTGTTCGACCCGGTCGATCCGGTAGAGCCCCGGCTCTGCAACTTGCGCTCCGTTCAACTCGACCACGTCGCCCGCGCCCAAGTGCAGCTTGGACAGCGGCAGGGCAAAACGTACCTTATCGCGCGATACACGCGCCTCGGCCAGCCAGCGTTCAACCGTCTGGCGCCCGTCTGCGCGTGACATAGTCAAGGAAAACTCGCTGGTTGACACCGCATGAGTTGCATCGTCCGCCAGGACCGCTTCTTCCGAGACCACATCATGATCGGCACCTGCCTGCACAAAACGCAGACGCACGCGGCCGCTCATTTCCGCATCCGCATCCCGACCGTGTTCGACCGATGCCGACAGATCTCCGGAAACGGCGAAGTCAGCGTCCGTGATTTTGACCGGCTTGCGCGAGCCACGCAATACGAAATGCAGCTTGCCATCCCGGTCAATCGCATCAAACCCGTACTTAAGCATAAGCGGCTGCAACGCCGAACGCGCGTCCCCCACTGCATCCATGCTATAGCCCTGAACAACACCATGAAGCTCGCTGACATCAAAGGCGACTAATCCAGAGCGTCGGCAAATTTCGGACACGACCGAGGATAATGTCCGGCTACCGCTGCGCCCATTGAGCCAATGCCCGCGAGAGTAGTTCTCACCATCGCTCCAAAGTTTGGAGTTGTTGGGAAACGCCGGATAAGGCCGCGCATCCCAAGACCACACAAAGGCATTTCTCATGTCGATCATGGTTCCGTCATACTCGCTCGATGCCGGGTTGTTTTCCGATTCCAACCAATAACCCAACATCGCTTTCAGATATTGATGCTGGATCAGATCATCCCGGAACCCATTCGAGAAATAGGGCAAACTTGATTCCGACGACTTTGGATCAAGGAACTTGTTAGGCTGGTTGGTCCCTTTATCGACCGCCCCACAGCCCAGTTCGGTGAACCAGATCGGTTTCGACTGCGGAACCCAATCAGTGGAATCCGCCTGGCGCACGCCATCCACCCGCTCGTGGTGCGGGTTCGACCACCAACCACGCAAGTCCTTGTAGCGCCAGATCCAATGCTCTTGATGCGCCTGGTCCTCAATCGTGGTGCGGATCTGAGCCGCGCGCGCCTCAGGCGAGTGATAGTACCAATCGAACCCCTCACCGCCTTCAATATTGGCGCGCAGATAGGCTTCGTCATAGATGCTTTTCCAGCCTGCTTCCGCGTCGCGGTGATCCTCATCATCGCGCCAATCTGACAGCGGCATGTAGTTATCGATACCAATAAAATCGATGTTGTCATCGGCCCAAAGTGGATCAAGATGGAAATACCGGCTGTCCGGCTCGGACACGGGTTTGTACCCGAAATACTCCGACCAATCCGCTGCATAGCCTATCTTGGTCTCTGCCCCCAGCAGAACGCGAGCCTGCGCCGCCAGCTCCTTGAGCGCGGCAACCATCGGAAAACCACTCGCGCCGCGGATCTGAGTCAGTCCACGCAGCTCAGAACCGATACAGAACGAAGCCACACCACCAGCTGCCGCACAAAGCGCCGCATAATGCAAAATGAAGCGACTAAAGGTCCATTCGTCCGGGCCAGAATAGGTCACCACACCGTCGTCCACAGTAAACTCAGACGCCGTGGCTGTGCCCACAAAGGTCGCAACTTGCGCGTCTGCATCTGCGGTTTTATCGGGGCTGTCGTCCTGCCCCGGAGCCTTGCTAAGGGTGATCCGCCCGCGCCATGGCAATTTTGCCTGGTTATCCGCCGTGCTCCACGGATCTGGCAATCCGTTGTTGGCCAATTGATCCATAAGAATGAAGGGGTAGAACATCACCCGTTTTCCACCTTCATTGAGGTGCCGGATCGCCTCAACCACCGAGGCATCAGCAGGGGTCGCGCCATAGATTGGGCGATCTTCAACACGGGTGATTTCCTTGGCATCGTCACGCACAAGACCAGCAACAGTCCAGGGCATATTGGACCCTTCGATGGTCTTCTTGCCCACCTTTGGCTCAAGATCACAAAGCCCGCACCGCAGATCGCCCCCAAACCAGGACACCACAAGAGAGGTCGCCTGACATTGCGACAGCTCGTCTGACAAAGCATCCATCGACGTCACAAAATCGCTCTTGCCCGATGGCGAGTTCACATTAGCGGCCCAGGTGCTGCCTGGCCCATCCGAATAGTTCACTTGCGAGGTCGCCAATGCATATTCACCCGTGCCCGGTATAATCGCGACGCCCTTGATGGCCTGAGCGACGCCGTCTGAAAACTTCGGATCATCGCGCTGCTCTTGACGGACCACTTCGAACGAAAACTGTGGCACACGGTTGCCAAATTGCTCCAGCGACAGGTCTTCCAAAACAACATAGGCCGTTCCACGATACGCCGGAACTTCTCCCTCGCCCTCAATGGCCTCGATCACTGGGTCGGGAAACTGATCAACCGACCCCGGATAGACGCGCATGTTCAGGTCTTCGATGGCCACCTCTTCACCATCTGCCCAGACCCGGCCAATCGACGCGATCTCACCTTCACAGACGGCGACGGCAAGCGAAACACTGTAACTAAATGAGGTGGTCTTTGGCTGCGGACGCGAGCCTTTGCCCCCGCCACCGGACGTGGTCGAGCTCTCCTTAAAATCCGAGGCCCAAATCACTTGCCCTCCGGTTCGCACGCGCCCAAAGACGCGCGCGACTGACGCCCCCTCGCCTGTTTGGGTCAGGCGGAACCGATCAACTCGGCCCGTCTCGACGGCCTCGCCGCCACTGCCCAACAATCGCTGATCTATAACCCGGCCAACAGTTGCACCCACGGCGCGCCCAACAATGCCGCTGGCAATGCCTGCAACCGTGCCGCCAACAGAACCGCCAAGTGCAGCACCTGCCGCAGAAAGAAGAATGGTCGCCATCAGTTACCCTCCTGTGGAAATTTGAAACGCGTGACCAGCCGTTTGGCCCAGGGTAGGCTCAAACGGCTTTCGACAACGCCGTGGCCAGAATAGGCATGCACAAACCGGGCACTTTCGGCCTCAGTGACGATACCCACGTGCTTGGCAACCGATCCTTGACGCATGCGAAAAAGCAAAACATCACCAGACTCGATCCCATCTGAACGAACTTCGGTCAAATGCCTGCACGCCGCCGCCCACAACTGCTCTTCGCCCTGAGGCTCGGACCAATCCATCGAATAGGCTGGAACCAGCTCGGGCTCTTGCCCGAACAGTTCCCGCCAGACACCTCGCACCAGCCCAAGGCAATCGCTGCCCGCCCCCTTGGTCGAGGCTTGATGCACATACGGTGTGCCAATCCACGATCTGGTGACCGACACAATCTTGCTTTGTTCAGGTGTCACCGGAGGCTCCCCCCAGTGTTTTGGCCGGTCTGCTTGGGTACAGCCAACACCCAATCCTCGGATGGGATGTCGGGGAAACCCTGAAAGTTCAGCACGTTATTGAACTTCAAACGACAAGTCTCTAATCGCTTGTCGCACCCGGCCAACAGTTTTACGGTATCGCCCACCTGTAAGCCGCCACGCATAGGTTCCCACAAATGGATGGCACGCATGTCCCCGTCATTGAGATCGCGTTTGATCAACCCCCACAGGCCATTGGCAGAACCCGACAAAACATTCAGCCGTCCACGCTCGAACCAACCGGGTTCGAACCCAGGCAGTTCTTTCCACCGCAGGACCAACCCGTCTTCAAAGGCCTCAACCTCAAGCTCGACGGCATAACCCGGCTCGTTTGTGTCAAAGCGGCAAGCGCCATCGCCTAGAACCGCAGTGCAGGGCTTCTGAAAAATGCGCCCGGTCGGCTGGTTCAGGGCTTCAGTCAGGCCACGCAGTTCCGCCTGAAATGCATTACCCGTCCGCCGCAGTTCGCCAATCGTACCGCGAAACTGCATCCAGCGCATGTCCGTGTCCGCCCAGTTGACCAGCCACGCTGTCACCTCGGCCCCATCAAAGCGGCCCGCTTCGATGTCCTCAGCCCGGACCGACAAGTCGCTGATCGCGCCCAAGGCTTCAGTGTTGTCAACAGACAGCCCCGTGCTCTGTTCAACCGCCAAAGCCGTCAGCCCTGTGTCAGCCTTGAACTCCAACCCATCAAAACTCAACGACCGGTCATGATCGGTGAAACCGTATTCCCGGCCATCCGATCTGCGAATGGCCCAGCACCGCGCCAAAGTGGTCATGCCGGTGCGCAAATGTGATTTGAAACGTTCATCCATTGGCCTGCTCACACTCTCACTTCGACGACGGGCACATTCGGTACATCGCCTGCTTGAAAACTCGCGACACTCGTCTGGATCCCGTCGGTGTCAAAGCGCACTGGCACATCAAATTCGAACCCCGCCACAATCTGCAACTGCTCTGTCGGGGGATGGACAAAAACAACCTCACCCGTGGTCAAGTCCAACGTGTAGTCCACTGTCTCTTTCAACTCGTCCTGTTCGATACCAATTCGAACGGAACCCAGAACCGGCTTGGTGATCGGTCGCTGATAAGTATATTCGCCCGACCGATAAGTCTTGCTCAGTTGAAAGCGTGTGGTATGGCCGTCTCCCGTTGCGATCACCTGGTCGTCAAAAGACACCTCCTCCGTCGCTTTCGAAGTTTTGAAATCCGACCAATCTTTCCAGCGGAACCCGAACATCTGCCCCTGGCGCGCCTCGTAGAACGCAATCAGTGTCTCAATGTCGTCCAGCGACCGCATCCCCAGCCCCGCGTCGTAACGACGGCGTGAATGCGCCCATGGAGTGTTTCGCTCCTCGAACCCATTCGCCAGAGTCACGACTTCGGTCCGACGCACTGGTCCACCAACCGAACCAAAACTCAAGTTGGCGGGAAATCTCACCTCGTGAAAATTCATGTCTCTCTCCCCGTCTTAACGATTGCGGTTGCCGCGGTTCAACGCGCGCGCCATCTGCGCCGCGATTTGCCCCTGCGAGCGCTGAAAGCTCTGCGCGTCCGGTGTCGAAATATTCATGACCACGCTCACAGGGCGTCCACCGCCCGCGCTGCGCACGCCAAGCTTGCCGTCGGCACCGCGTGTCAACGGCATGATCGCCTCAGGACCTGCTTCGCCCATCAACCCGGTGCCGCCACGCATGGGAAAGGTCACTGGGCCATTGACGACGCCACCATTGGCAAATGGCATGACACGGCCTTGGGAAAAGCTGCCGCCATTGGCAAATCCAAACAGGCCGCCGACAAAATCGCCTATGTCGCTGGACAGCGACCCCGCGATACCGTCGATGGCCGGGTTCACCGCAGCGTTGTAGGTCGAGCGTACAACAGAGTTAGCCGCATCTTTCAGCACATCCGAAAGCTTGCCGCCCTCGAACACCAGATCCTCGAACGCGCCTTTCAGGCCCGAGCGCATACCGCGCTCCAGACCCGACATATCCTTGACCAGATGCGCCAAAGCTTTGTCGGTCGTTTCAGACGCGCGACCCAACTCAGCCAAGCTCAGGTTGGTTCCACGCACCGCCTGGGATGCATTCTCGCTGGCTTCTTCCAGCTCGATTAAGCTCTCACTCTCCGCCATCACATTCTCCATCTTTCTGGCCTAGGTACTGGTCCGGATATGCCGCAAGCAGCGCATCCAGGCCGGCCCGATTCAGCGGGGCCAAGGCACCGCCCTGTCCCAGCATCAACCTCAATTCGGCAGGTGTCAGACGCCAGAATTGCTCTGGCGTCAGTTTCAGCCCGTACAACCCCGCCTGCATAAGGGCGGGCCAGTCGAACCTGTTCATGCCTGTTCCGGTAGAACAAAGGCTCGCGCCAGCAGGGTTCCCGCTGCACGCGCCGCCGCCAGCGGTCCGCCCTCAATCTCGGCCTGCAGCAAGTCGGCCTTTGCGACATTCGCGCCGCCGCCCCGCAATCCGGCTAAGACCAGAGCCAGCACATCACGGCTGGAAAACTCTGCCTCTTCAAACCGTTGCACCAGCTCGATTAACGAACCGCACTCCAGGCTGCCTTCCAACTCGGCCAATGCACCCAACGTCAACTTGAGCACCCGCCGCTCTCCATCGATGGTCAAAGCCACCTCTCCCGTCCACGGATTGGCCATCGGATTACAGCGCCGTAAAGTTCAGCGCGCCGGCACTTGCCAGGCTCAGTTCATAGGTTGCTTCGCCATTGTGCGAGCCCGCGTATTCGATTGCGGTCACCTGGAACGGCCCCTCGACGGTGCCAAAGTCCGGGATGATCACTTGGAACGCCGGAGTCATACCGTCAAAAAACAGCTGACGTGTACGTTCATCGGTGCTTTCGTCTTTGAACACACCCGAGCCCGAGATCGAAGCCGATTTCACACCGGCGCCCGACAGCAATTCACGCCAACCTCCCTGACTCTCCAGGCTTGTCACATCCACGCTCTCGGCGTTGAAACTGACCCGCGTGGCCCGCAGACCAGCAACTGTTTCGAACTGGCCAGCGCCGTTCATGTCCACCTTGATCAGCAAGTCTTTACCGTTTTGAGCACCCATATCGTCTCTCCAATGATAGGTTGATTAGTTGTCTTCCACGCGGGCGTGGAACCTCAGGTCGATCTGACGGAATTGCCCGGTCGAACCGGTTTTCTTGGCCGTGGCCCGATCAAACCACAGGCCCACGACACGCCCCCGTGTCAGGGTTAGCGAGGTTGCTCGCAGCGCGTCACCAATGGCCACGGCCAATTCCTTGGCCGCCGCAAAACCCGACACCTCAGACATCACCGTGACGGTGAAACGATGCCGTGCGCCCTGCCCGGTCTGATCAGATGCATCGCGCACGTCCTCAGGCCCCAGCAGCACGTAGGTTTGCGGCAAGGTGCCCGTAGGCAACGCGTCATAGATCGCATCGCCGATCAAACTATCTACTTGGCTATCAGCCTGCAAAACCTGATACACAGCGCTTTGCAACGCCGCCGCCGCTCCATAGCTCATACCGCCACCTCTTCATCTGCAAAACATGTCAGGTACATTCCGGCCGGATCGCGCTCGGCCACGGCCCGGATCACAAACACCCGATCGCCTTCACGAA
Organism: Tropicibacter sp. Alg240-R139; assembly: GCF_900537075.1. GTDB lineage: Bacteria > Pseudomonadota > Alphaproteobacteria > Rhodobacterales > Rhodobacteraceae > Falsiruegeria. The sequence continues at coordinate 349,227 of NZ_UNRA01000004.1, read as the reverse complement.
AGCGCTGGTCCGGTGAAGGACGGCTGGCCGCCCCCATAGGCGCGTTCCGAACCACAATCTTGAACCTCATCTGCGAGCGGGCGGCACCGCCCACGCGGCGCTCGGCCCCTGTTCGGGCTGCCACCTCGGCCCATAGCTGCCCGACTGTGGTCCAGGTTTCAGTGAACCCCCCGGCGCCATCTGCAGCGCGCGCAGGGCGCTCCAACGTCAATCGACGGTTCAGGTGTGGCCGCTTCATTGCGCCGCCCCCAGGCCAAAGCGAACCGTGCGATACCGCTGGATCAGGCTGGTCACGCCAAAGGGCATGCACCCGTCGCTCAGCGCCGTTTCGTCGCGATATTCATAGTAATGCGCTGCCAACAACAGCACCGCATGCCCAAGATCCGCAGGCAAACCACCCCAGTCCGCCGCCATACCCGCGTTGAAGGTGATCTTTGCTGATCCTCCGGTCAAAATCACCGGCAGCAAGGCACCATCCGGGCGCAAGCGCGGGCGCTGACTATCTTTTTCCAACCGGTAATCTTCCGGAGCAACAACCGTTTCTGCTCCAACTGCGCTCGACAACACCAGGGTCGAGATCTCCCGCACGGGCGACACTGGCAGCGCTTCACCTGAACGGTCACGCCAGGAGTTTACACTCCAGGAAAACTCCCGCGTGATCAGAACCTTACCAATGCGGGCCTCAATCGCCGCAATCGCGGCCACCAGAAACCCGCGCAGCGTGCCATCCTGAACCGTGTCATCGGCAAAGCCGCTGCCCAACCGCATATGCGCCTTGAATTGTTCCACCGGCAGCGCCGTCACCGGGATCGTGGTTTCTTCGATCAACATCATCGCTTCTCTCCGCAAGCTCGGGGCCGCAAACGGGCCAAATCCTTCGGATAACTGCGGGCATACGCCGCCTCACGTTGCTCGGACGGAGGGGAGCAGCTAGACAACGCAAGGACCCATTCCCGACGCATGCCCGCCCCGGAACCGGCGAACCGGCCCCAGCATCAACACCGCTTACGCGGTGCCGAATTTCAGCAGCTTGATCGCAGCAAAGTCGCTCACGTCACCGCCTACACGCTTGGTGGCATAAAACAGGACGTGGGGCTTGGCGCTGAACGGATCACGCAAAACGCGCAGATCAGGACGCTCGGCCACGGTGTACCCGGCAGCAAAGTCGCCAAAAGCGACGGAATAACTGTCAGTGCCCGCATCCGGCATGTCCTCGGCAATGACCACCGGGTAGCCCATCAAGCGTGCAGGCTCAGCCGCGGCCAGACCATCGGACCACAGGAAGCGGCCATCGGCATCCTTCAGCTTGCGGATCAGGCCGGCAGTCTTCGAATTCATCACAAAGGCGCCGTTGGCGCGGTACTGCGCACCCAGGGCATAGACCAGGTCGACAATGTCGTCCGCGTCGACACCACCGGCCACGCCAGACGCGACATAGCCGATGTTGCCCCAGCTCCAGCTGTCGTTTTCAACTGCCGTGTGATTTAGAAAGCCGCGCGGCTTGTCTGCGCCGTCACCGTTGACGAACGCATCCGCCTCGGCACGGGCAAACTTGTCCGCAATACGGCCCGCCAACCACCCTTCGATATCGAACGCACTGTCATCCAACAGACGCTGCGACGCCTTGGGCAGAGCCGACAGTTCGTGCAGCGGGATCGAGATACGGTCGATGGACGGCGTGCCGGTTTCTGCAGTGGCCGAGGTTTCATCAGCCCAACCGGCACTGACGTCGGTGTGGTCAATCAGCACGTCGAACGAGTTCGACTCGACGTTCACCACATTGGCAATCGACCGGATTGATGCCGTCGATTTCAGAACCGACTTGACGGTGTCCGCAGTCTGTGGATCGACCAGGTAGCCGCCATCGCTGTTTACGGACGTTGACAACGATTTGCCTTCCATGTTCAAGCCACGCAAGGCGTCGTCGTCACCTGAACGCACATAGGCGTTGAACGCCTTTTGATGCGGCGCACCCTCGTCGATCGAGGCGGCCAGATGCGGACGTGCCGCGAATTGAGATTTACGATCCAGCATGGTCAGTCGCTCTTCTGTCTGTTTCAGTTTGAATTGCACTTCGTCTTGAAAGCCCTTGAATTCACTCACAAAGCCGGTCACTGCCTGCTTCACATCCTGAACCAGGGGCGCACCCTCTCCGGCCAAGGCCGCGATATCGGTCTTGCTCATCAGCACGTCCTTTTCTTGGGTGTGTTTGCCGCGCCGTTACCTGCGCGCCATTTCACGCCGGGCGTTGTCAAACACCTCGACAATACTGCGCCAGGTGTCCTCGACTTCGGGGATCGTCCCCTTTGCCGCAACTCGCGCACTGGGAAGCATCGGGAACGTCACCAGTGACACCTCCCACAGCTCCAGTTCGGTCAAGAGCCGCTGGCCCTTGTCATTCTTCGTCGCCCGTTTGGTGCGATAGCCAATCGACAGCCCGTCAATGGCACCAGCCTGAATCAAAGCCGCTGCTTCGCGCCCTTTCTGGGTGGTCTCCAACAACCGCCCCTTGACCCAAAGACCCCTGTCGTCCTCGCGCACCTCGTCCCAGACCCCGATGGGTTGCGCCGGGTCGTGCTGCCACAGCATCTTGACCCGCTGACCCGAAGAACTCAAAGTTTTGAGGGAGCCCCTATAGGCCCCTTTTCGCACACTATCGCCGCCCTGATCGGTCTCCCCAAACAGGCTCGCATAGCCTTCGATCACGGCGTCATCGGATACGGTCAAACCGTCACCGAAACGCGCGAATTTGTGTTCAAGTCCAGTATCAATTTCCATAAGATACTCCTCGTAACTCACTGATGTTTCAATTTGCGGCGGCCGTCAGAACCGATTGGAATGCTTGAGCCAGAATTACCGCGACCACGCCGTACACCGTCAGCCACAGACGTTTTTCCAGCCGTTCTATTACCTCTTCTAGCTGCTCGAGTCGGCGGTTGATGTGCTCCAGTTGAATGGTCACCACTCGTTCATGCGCGGCCAGTTTCAAACCCGGCGCACATTCGAACGTCGGATGCCCATTGCCATCAACCATCCGAGTCACCACTCACCGCTGGCAACCCCAACAGGGCACGTTTTTCGGCATCCGTCAGGAAACCCGCACCGGTCACCCGCGACCACTGCGCATCCCGCTCCGAGGCCAAGGCAGGCACCTGATCAAGGTCCGGCTTCAACGTCAGTTCCTCGCCATTGAACCCCGACAGCCACTCTACCAGCGCTGCCGCCACCCGCGTCACCAGGGGCAGAACCGTCAGGCGGTAAAACGCCCGGTTGGCCTCCTGATAGTTCGAATAGGTCGCGTCGCCCTGGATGCCCAGCAACATAGGCGGCACCCCAAAGGCCAAAGCGATCTCGCGGGCGGCGGCTTCCTTGGTCTTTTGAAACTCCATATCCGAGGGCGAAAAGCCCATCGGCTTCCAATCCAATCCGCCCTCCAACACCATCGGACGCCCCGCATTGCGTGCACCCTGATAATTGGCTTCGATCTCGTCACTCAAACGGCGGAACTGATCCTCGGCCATAACCCCCTGACCGTCGCCACCATTCCAAACCAGAGCACCAGAAGGGCGCGCCGCGTTATCCAACAGCGACTTGGACCAGCGCGAGGCACTATTGTGCACATCCACCGCCATCGCCGCCGCCTGCATCGGTGCAAAGCCGTAATGATCATCCTGCGGATGGAACGACTTGATATGGCAGATCGCCTGCGCATCAAACCGATGCTTCTTGGCCCCCACCGTATAATCAAACGCCACCGGCCAACCGTCCGTACCCGGCACCACCGACATCCGGTCCGAACGCAGTACATGCAGCTCCAACGGCAGACCATCCTCGGCCTGCACTGCCTCGACATAGGCGTTGCCCGACAACAGCAGCTGACCAAACAGCGCCTCCATCAATTCGGCCCGACCTTGCGCGCCGTTTGGCCGCTTGATCAGCGACAGCAGCGGATGCACCTCAAAGCGTTGTTCACGATCCTGCAACACCAGCGGCAACGCCGCCGCTGCCTCGGCGATCAGCTTGACGGACCGGAACCCCACCGGATTGCCAGCAAACCCTGTCCGCGTCAGCGATGCCGTGTCCCGCGGGCTCCACGCCACACGGCCGCCGGTCTGCCAGGCTACAATCGGACCTGCTGCGCTTGCCTTGCTTTCGGGCGCTTTGCCCCCGGCCCCATTCCCGGCACCACGTCGCAAGAAATCGAAAACCATATCTGATGCTCCTATCTGCTCACCGCTGCGCCGGACGCGCTGCTCGGCCTGTTGATGAGAGTTATCGCTAAAGATTGTTGAAGGCTTGGAAACAGTGCGAACGCTACTGCCGCAACACCTGGGTCACAGCACCCGCACACGCGGACGTCGGAACTGCGACGCAGGGGCAATCATCAGCTCATGCATGGCCCATACCAACGCATCCACGCGGTCGGGCGATCCCTGCCCCTCGAACCCATGCGCTGTCATCTGGCACATCTGTTCCTCCAATTCGGACAGATCCCCTACATGGCGCACCTTGTCCTGCTCATACAAAGCCGCCACAGGTTCCGCCCGTGCGACCTTGCCCCGCGAGGCATGGACCCCCTTGTACGGCACCAAAGGATCGATCTGGCGCACAACCTCCTCAACCAACTGTCCGCCCTGATTCACCTCGGCCACCAGCCGCTCGGCTCCGAACTCATCCATCGCCGCGATCGCTGCAGCAGCCCAGCCAGACGGCCCCTTGCCGCGCACCGTGCGATCTGCCAGCACATATCCGCGCCAGTCCTGCGGTGGGCCTTTCATCTGCACACCCGCGACAACGATCCCGCATTCATCCGCCCGCGCGCCGGACGTCACAGACGGGTCAATCGCCACCACAACCCGATCCAACGCAGGAGGCTCTGATTTGCGCGCCCGTTCCAACTGTTCCGATGACCACAAGGCCCCCTCAGCGTCCTGCAACAAAACCCCATCCAGCTCTTGCCGCCCCAACCGCGTCCCCGCATAGCGCGCCCGCACTTCTTCCAGAAAAGACGCTGCCAGATTGGCCCGGTTGGCTTCGGTCGGCGCGCGGGTCGTCACCGTCGACGGCGACTCAAGCAACTGTTTCAAAACGCCAACATTGCGCGGCGTGGTCGTCACGCACACCTGCGGCCGGTCCCCCAACCGCAGCGCAAACTGCAGCATGTCCCAAGTCTCACCTGCCTTTTTCCACTTCGCCAACTCATCGACCCAAGCCCCGTCAAACTGCGGCCCGCGCAGCCCCTCGGGGTCATGCGCCGAAAACGCCTGCGCCTCGGCCCCATTGGGCCAGGTTAACTTGCGCTCTGACGCTTTCCACACCGGACGCCGATCCGGCGGCGAACACTGCAAAATGCCACTGTCGCCAAAAATCATCACGTCTCGCAGCTGATCAAACGTCTCGCCAATCAGAGCGATGCGTTTGCACCGCCCTTCGTCCAGCGGTTTGCTCCCCTCAGTGATCGAACGCACCCATTCGGCCCCGGCGCGCGTCTTGCCGGCACCTCGCCCGCCCATGATCACCCAGGACCGCCAATCCCCCTCAGGCGGCAGCTGATGTGGCAGCGCCCAGAACTCAAATAGGAAAGGGAGGGCACATAGCCCTCCCTCCCCGATCTCACTCAGAAATGTCTCGCGTGTCGCAGCAGGTGCGGAGGCGAGCCAACCTGCACCCGATCTCAAACCGAGCTCGGTCAAGGTCGAGCGCATAGCCTCCTTGGGCAATTCCGGCCTGTCTGTTGTGTTGTTCGACAAAACTCGTCTCCACTTTCTGACAGTTTCGGATCAGCCCCTCGACCGATCCCAACTGCTTGCTGGTTCCAGCAAGATTTGCATCCTCCCCGGTCTCGATCTGCTTGCGCAGGTCTTCCGCCGCTTGCCGCAAATCGCGAATGGAATTCTCCAGGGACTGCAAAAGTTCAGCCGTCTGCGAAATCCGCTCCTCCGGGGTAATCAAAGTCATGTGTGCTTTTGACCTCATGCGTGAGTGATCTCCGCACGAGAGAAACGAAAAAACGGCCTCCGGATCATCTCCGGGGCCGTTTGCCCACTTCTTCTAGCATGACACAACCTATAGCCGAAACAGCGCGCTCTGTCAAGGTTTCACGCAACAGGCGCAACACCTAAGCGTTCGATATCATTAAGGAATTCTTAAGTAGAAAGGAAAAGGGCAGCCTAAGCCGCCCATTTCAGTTGTTGTTTCTTTCAGCTTCAATCTCGCGCCATTTGGCCACGTTCCGATTGTGCTCTTGTAATGTCTCGGCAAAGGCATGACCGCCAGTCCCATCAGCAACAAAGAAGATGAAATCGGTCTCATCTGGGGCCACCGCAGCTTCCAAGCTAGCAAGTCCTGGATTGGCAATCGGCGTCGGCGGGAGACCATCGATCAGATAAGTGTTCCAAGGCGTAATACGTCGAAGTTCACTCCGGCGCAGGCCACGTCCCAGCACGCCCTGACCCTTGGTGACACCATAGATCACGGTCGGGTCTGTCTGCAGCTTCATCCCCTGGTTCAGACGATTGGTGAACACGCTCGCCACTTGCCCGCGCTCCCCGGCAATACCGGTTTCCTTTTCGATGATCGAGGCCAGGATCAGCATCTCTTCGGGTGTCGCCAACGGCAACCCGTCCTGACGGCTTTCCCAAACCGAATTGATGCGCAGCTCTTGCTTTTCCTGCATCTGGGTCAGAATTGCACCGCGCTGCGTCCCCGGCGACACTTCATAGCTGTCAGGTGCCAGCATCCCCTCGTCGGGAATCTCGGTCACGTTACCTTCCAGCACATCCAGCGCTTTCAGGCCTTCAACGATCTGCCAGCTGGTCACGCCTTCGGCCACAGCAATACGATACCGGGTATCCCGTTCGGCGCGTTTCTCGCCATAAACGGCAGGAACATCCTCGGCCGACGGATCAAACGAGGCCAGTTCCACGAACCGCTCGGTCCCCGGATCCAGCTCACGGATCTGGGTTTGCAAGCGAGTCACACCGATGCGATAGACAATCTCGGTCCCGCAGGTGCTCGCACCCCCTTTGGTGATCTGCTCGACGATCTGCTCCATGCTGGAGCGTTCGTTGATCAGAAAGCTACCGGCTTTCAGCAGGTTGGCCTTGTCACTGTAATCTGCGCCCAAGCGAAAGATCGTTCCGTTAGTTACGGCGCCAGTGTTCTCTAGCTCTTTGCTGACCTGCCCCATGTTCGAGCCGGTCTTGACCCGCAGACAAATCGCCTGATCCAAAGGCCCCTGGGCCGTGTACTGCGACTGTCCCCACAGGATCACACCCGCAACCAGAAACATGCCAACCACAAGGATGGTCAGCATATTCGAGGCAAGAGAACGCCACATTACTCAGGTTTCCCGAAGATCACGCTTGCGTTGGTGCCACCAAACCCGAACGAGTTCGACAAGGCCACGTCAATCTTGCGCTCACGCTTGGCATTGGGTGCCAAGTCAATTGCAGTTTCGACTGCAGGATTGTCCAGGTTGATGGTTGGCGGCGCCACCTGATCCCGGATCGCAAGGATCGAGAAAATGGCTTCGATCGCACCAGCAGCTCCCAACAGGTGGCCCGTGGCGGATTTAGTCGAAGTCATGGTGGCGTTTGCTGCGTGATCACCCAGCATACGTTCCACAGCACCCAATTCAATAGTATCCGCCATGGTCGAGGTGCCGTGCGCGTTGATGTAATCCAGATCCGAAGGTTCAAGGCCGGCACTGCGCAGCGCGGCACGCATCGAACGCTCAGCACCGTCACCATCTTCAGCCGGGGCCGTGATGTGGTAAGCGTCGCCCGACATGCCGTATCCCAGCACCTCGGCATAAATCTTGGCGCCGCGCGCCTTGGCGTGCTCATAGTCTTCCAGAACCACAATACCAGCGCCCTCGCCCATAACAAACCCGTCGCGGTCGTTGTCATAGGGGCGGCTCGCGGCCTGTGGGTTGTCTGCATATTTGGTCGACAGCGCCTTGCACGCGTTAAAGCCCGCGATCCCGATTTCACAGATACAGCCTTCGCCGCCGCCCGCAATCATCACGTCCGCATCGCCAGCTCGGATGATCCGGCTTGCGTCACCAATGGCGTGTGCGCCAGTAGAACACGCAGTCACAACCGAGTGGTTCGGGCCCTTAAAGCCATGACGGATCGACACCTGACCCGAGGCCAGGTTGATCAGCGCACCCGGAATAAAGAACGGCGACACCCGACGCGGACCTTTGTCGCGGATCAGATTGGCCGTGTTGGCGATCGAGCCCAGGCCACCAATGCCCGAACCGATCAAAACGCCAGTGCGCAACTTGTCTTCTTCATCTTCAGGCGTCCAGCCCGCATCCTGCACAGCCATATCAGCGGCCGCGATGGAATAGAGGATAAAGTCCTCAATCTTACGCTGCTCTTTCGGCGGCATCCAATCATTTGGATTAAATGTCCCGTCCGTGCCATCGCCGCGCGGTACTTCGCAGGCATAGGTTGTGGTCACGCCCGATGCTTCTGCATCGAACAACGTGATCGGACCCGCGCCCGATTGCCCATCCAGCAATCGCGACCAGGTTTCCTCGACTCCGCTGGCCAACGGTGTGACCAAACCCAAACCGGTTACAACGACTCTGCGCATAAACTGCCCTCTTGCCTGCTTGCCTTTGAAAACCGCTCATACCCCGCCCAAGGGTATGGGGGCAAGAGCAAGGGCCGAATTGACACAAGCGCAATTCGGCCCAAACGCCCAAATTGGGCTAATTTTCGCACCCTCAAGGGGTGCTGTGCAATTTTTCCTGACTACTGAAATTCGGCCACCGGTTCCGGCCCCGGTTGCGACACCGACAGGGCTTCGGCCAGATCCACGGACTTGCGGAACAAAGCCCTACCGACCAACGCGCCCGAGATGTTGGGCAAATATGTCAGTCGCGCGATGTCATCGACACTGCGTACAACCCCGCTGGCTATCACCGGGGTGCGCGACTTTTCGGCTAGACCGGAAATCAGACCCAGCTGCGCCTCGACATCGTCCATGTCGCTGTCGATGTCGGTTACCACGATGCCCGCAAAAGGCGTGTCACCAAAGGCCTCGACGAACCCTTCGGGCGTGAATGCGCTGGAACTGCGCCAGCCTTCGGTCATCACCTGGCCCTGCCAGACGTCAACAGCCAGAACGATCTGATCCGGGTGGTGCTTGGCCAGTTCCTTGATCAACTCGGGATCACGCGCCGCCAACGTACCGACAACAATGCGCCCGGCGCCTTTGTCGATCCAGCTCTCGATGGAATCACGCGTGCGCATGCCACCGCCCAGCTGAACCGGGATACCGGCCGAACGAATGATTTCTTCAACCAGTTCGGCATTTACGTCGCTGCCGTCAATGGCATCGAAATCGGTCAGGTGCATCCATTCGGCCCCCGCAGCAGCCCAGGCCCGTGCGGTTTCCACCGGATCGACATGCCACAGCATCGCCGAATCCAAGCGCCCCTTGTCCAGGGTCACGCATTTCCCCTGCTGAAGCTCCATGGTTGGGTAAATCATCATGAGCTTATTCCTCCGCTCAATGTGGCCACGCATTAATCGAGTGTACCATACAGCGGAGAATCTTGGGACTATGACCCAGTTTCGGCATCGCCCGTTCTGTTTGCGGCGTCCGAAACTCGGGGTGTTTCAAGACCGTGACGGTGGCCCTTTCCGCCGAAACAATTCGACCTCTGTCCCTAAGTACTCGGCTGTCCGCAGCGAGGTGTACCCGAGCTTGCGCGCCAGCTTAACCGATGGCTGATTCCGCGTGTCGACCATTGCCACAAGAACACCAGGAATGACCCGGTCGAACCAGTCGTGCGCAGCCTGCACCGCTTCAAACCCCAAACCTTGCCCTTGTGCTTCGGGCAACAAAACCCAACCAGCTTCAGGGTAGACGTCAAAGTCTTCACCCAACGCGCGGTCCTTAAAGAAAAATCCAGCCTGCCCAACCATCTGGCGCGAGCGTTGCAGCACGATGGCCCATTGGCCAAATCCCGTCATCTGCCAATGTCCCGCGTTGCGCAGAAACGCATCCCAAGCCTCGCCACGGGTCCTAGCGTCCCCGCCTATGAAACGGACGACGTCTTTATCGGTCCAAATCTCGACAAAGCGTTCGAAATCCTCGGGCCTCATACCGCTCAGAGTCACCCTGGCGGTGTTGATCATGGGAATGTTGCGATTCATTGCGCGTGTGGTCTTGTTTGATGCTGCCTCAGTCCCACCGTGCAACCGCCACACGTTTAGGGCAAGCGCAATTCAGCCGCGCAAAAGAAAAACGGCGCCTCCCCGCCGGGGAAGCGCCGCTTTTTTGCTCACGACAAAGCTTAGGAAGCTTCGGTGATGAATTTGACTGCGTCGCCAAAGGTCTGGATGGTCTCGGCTGCGTCATCAGGGATTTCGATGCCGAACTCTTCTTCAAAAGCCATGACCAGCTCGACGGTGTCCAAGCTGTCTGCGCCCAGATCGTCGATGAACGAGGCGTTCTCGGTCACTTTGTCTTCTTCAACACCCAGGTGCTCTACAACGATCTTCTTCACGCGATCTGCGACGTCGCTCATGTCAATTCCTCATTCATTCAGGGCACATGTGCCCGGTTCTGCCCTTGCCCGCTCGGGGTGGCTTGGTTTTGCCCGAACTGGGCGGTTAAGGTCCCGGGGTCCCGGGCAACTGCGGGAACCGGCCCCATCGCCCGTCCCCATCAAAGATGCGCCGCCTATAGCATAGACGGACGCAGAGGCAAACGATTTCGCCGTCTGCCCCTGCGCTGCGCCTACAACATGGCCATACCGCCGTTCACATGCAAGGTCGAGCCTGTGACATATGCTGCCTCGGGGCTTGCAAGGTACAAAACTGCTGCTGCGATTTCATTAGCTTCGCCCATGCGACCAGCAGGAACCTTGGTCAAAAGGCCAGCTTTTTGGTCGTCGGTCAGTTTGTCGGTCATTGCTGTGGTGATGAAACCAGGTGCAACCGTGTTAACGGTGATTCCCCGGCTGGCGACCTCATGTGCGATGGATTTAGCCATACCAACCATGCCCGCCTTGGACGCCGCATAGTTCACCTGTCCTGGGTTACCGATAGACCCAACCACAGACGAGACATTCACGATCCGGCCCCAGCGCGCTTTCATCATGGGGCGCATGACGCCACGGCACAGACGCATGGTCGCGCTCAGATTGACGTCGATGACGCTTTGCCATTCGTCATCTGACATCCGCATGAACAGGTTGTCGCGCGTGATACCCGCGTTGTTCACCAGAATATCGACCGATCCCATCGCCTCCACAGCTTGTTTGGGCAGCGCCGTGACGGCTTCGGCATCGCTCAGGTTGCACGGCAGTACATGGGCGCGCTCGCCCAACTCATCGGCCAGCGCCTGCAAAGGCTCGACCCGTGTACCCGACAAGCCCACGGTTGCTCCGGCCGCATGCAGGACGCGGGCGATCTCGCCACCAATGCCACCAGACGCCCCGGTGATCAGGGCGGTCTTTCCGGTTAAATCAAACATATTCATATCCTTCCTGCACCCCCGGCGTTAACCATGCCGCCAGGGGTGTGAATATTGCAAACATTCAAGAGTCGTTTTGGACGACTTTTTGCACATCTTCGGGTGTACCAACTGCTTTCGAAGCAATCGAACGGTCAATTTTGCGGATCATACCGGACAAGGCTTTGCCCGCACCGATTTCCCACGCCTCGGTTACGCCTTGTGCAGCCATATACTGTACGCTTTCGCGCCAACGAACAGAACCGGTGACCTGCTCGACCAGCAACTGGCGAATGGTGTCCGGGTCCGTCACGGCCTCGGCCCGCACATTGGCGATGACAGGCACTGCAGGTGCATTGACGGTTACACTAGCCAAAGCCTCGGCCATCGCATCTGCAGCCGGTTGCATCAAAGCACAGTGGAACGGCGCGCTGACGGGCAACATAATGGCACGCTTGGCACCTTTTTCCTTGGCAATCTCGGCCGCACGCTCAACAGCGGCCTTAGTGCCTGACACAACAACCTGCATCGGATCGTTGTCGTTGGCAGCCTGACAAACGTCACCCTGCGCGGCCTCTTCTGCCACGGCGCGTACAGCGTCCAGATCCAATCCAAGGATCGCGGCCATGGCACCCTCGCCAACAGGCACGGCGCTCTGCATCGCCTGACCACGGGTGCGCAACAGGCGCGCCGTATCGGCAACCGAAATCGCCCCAACCGCTGCCAAAGCCGAATATTCACCCAACGAGTGACCCGCCACAAACGAAGCGGCGCCCATCGTGACGCCCTCAGCCTCCAACGCGCGCACTGCCGCCATAGACGTTGCCATCAACGCAGGCTGCGCGTTCTGTGTCAGCGTCAGCTCGGCAATGTCGCCTTCCCAGATCAGCGCACTCAGCTTTTCCCCAAGCGCCTCGTCCACCTCGTCAAAGATGGCCTGCGCGGCAGGATAGGCGTCGGCCAGGGCCTTGCCCATGCCGATGGTCTGTGCCCCCTGACCGGGGAAAACAAAAGCTGTGCTCATTGCGATCTCGTCCTGAACTGTCCAAAGTTGACGCACGGTTTAGACTGCCCGGACCCGCCGCACAAGCAAATGCACAAGAACATACTGGAGCCTGCGTTTAGGCACGACATCTGTGCAGCATCGCATATTGTGCGTGGTGTCATCGCAGGTAGGGTGATCGCAAGAAAATACAGGAGCACTCCCCCATGTCCCTCTCCAACTCCTTCCAAAGCTACGGAGGTGTGGCCAAGACGTTTCACTGGCTCACCGCCCTGCTGATCTTGACGGCCCTGCCCCTTGGCATGCTCGCAGACAACCTGGCCGAAGCGGTCATTGATCCAAGCATTCCCAGCACCGATACCGAAGTGGCACGGGCCGCGCTCTTCTTCTCGCTCCACAAAACTGTTGGCGTCACGGTCTTCTTCGTAGCGCTCCTTCGCATCCTCTGGGCGTTGACGCAGCCCAAGCCCGGCTTGCTCAACGCCGACCACAAGGCCGAGGCATTGGCTGCCGAAACCGTACACTGGTTGCTCTATGGCTCGTTGGTCTTTGTCCCGCTAACCGGCTGGATCCATCACGCCGCCACCACTGGCTTTGCTCCAATTTGGTGGCCCTTTAGTCAAAACCTGCCGTTTGTCCCCAAGGACGCTGCCGTGGCTGAGTTCTTTGCTGGGCTCCATTGGGTACTGCAATGGGTGCTGATTGCGGCGCTGGCCCTGCACATTGCAGGGGCCGTCAAACACCACGTCATCGACCGCGACATGACCCTGCGCCGGATGTTGCCCGGTTCCGCCGACTTGCCGCAGCCCCCCCAACAGAAACACTCGCTCTTGCCGCTCCTTTGTGCGTTGGTTCTGTGGGGCGTTGCTCTGTCCTGGGGCGCGATGCGGGGCTCTTACGCTCACCACGAAGCAACGACCGAGGCGGCAATGCTGGACGCCGTCCAGTCGGATTGGCAAGTGACCGAGGGCACGCTGGCCATCACTGTGCAGCAATTTGGCAGCCCGGTGTCAGGCGCGTTCTCTGACTGGACCGCCGCGATCACCTTTGACGAACCGGCCGCCCCCGGCCCGGCCGGTTCGGTCGACGTCACCATCTCCATCGGCTCGCTAACATTGGGGTCGGTCACCGATCAAGCCATGGGCGCGGACTTCTTCAACGTCGAGGCCTTCCCAACCGCCACCTTCAAAGGCGAGATCACCAAGTCCGAGACCGGATACGAGGCCACCGGCCCCCTCACTATCCGAGACCAATCGGTGCCAATCACCCTACCCTTTGCCTTGAATGTGCGAGACGACACGGCCTCCATGACCGGCAAACTACAGCTCAACCGATTGGAATTTGCTGTCGGCGCTCACATGCCAGACGAAGGGTCACTGGGCTTTGGGGTGGATGTTGACATCTCCCTGACGGCCGCGCGCGGGCAGTAACGCCGCCAAAAACGAAAAGGGCCGCCAGATCATTTCTGGCGGCCCTTTCTTGTTTCTGGCGAAAGGCAATTATTCCGCCTTCATCGCCTCAACCGAAATCTTCAGGTTCACTTCGTCGCCAACAAACGGAGCGAACTTGCCCAAGTCGAAATCCGAACGCACCAGCGTGGTGGTCGCATCAAAACCGGCCCAAGGCTTACCAGCCATCGGGTGCTCGCCCGCTTGGTTCAGCTTTGCATCCAGAACAACGGATTTTGTCACATCGTTCAGTGTCAGGTCGCCAGTAATCTTGGCCGTGTTGTCACCGGTCACCTCGATGGCGGTCGAAGTAAAGGTCACCAGATCGCCTTCGGCTGCACCAAAGAAGTCATCAGACATAAAATGACCGTCACGCTGCTCCCAGCCCGTGAACATCGACATCACTGGCATCGAAACGGAAACGGACGAATTCGCCGGGTCTTCCTGATCGAACATAATCTCGCCCTCAAAGCCCGAGAACATGCCATATGTGGTCGAGAACCCCAGGTGGTTGTAGTCAAACAGAACCTGACTGTGGCTGGAGTCCAGTACATACTTTTCAGGGGCCGCAAGGCCCGCGGTTGCAACAGTTGCCAGGGCGGCGGCCAGCAGAGTGGTTTTCATTGGAATGGCTCCATGCATTGAATACGCAAAAATTACGCGGCCGCATCACGACCACGTGAAAAGAGATGTGCCGCCCGAGGGCGGCAAACAAGTCTCAATTATCCAACAGAGTCTGTTCCTAGATGAACACTCCGTGATCAGCTGGCGATATTCACCATGCCGCTCAGCTGGGCGCGCAGGGCCTGACGCACGTCAGGTGAGGCCAGCGGCAGCTTCATCAGGATAGAACCGTCTACGTCATACAGATCCATCTGGCGTTCGTGAAATTTGACGCTGCCCAGGCTTTCATAGCTGCGGCGCAGCACGGTTTGCGGGCGGCCACGGTTGTTCTTTTGCAGAACGCGCACCTCCCGGCGGATCGGGTCAAAATAGGCGTCAGGCTGGTTGTCCACATGGTGCATCATCAGCAAAACCATGCCACAGAGCAGCAGGAAAAACGAAACGCCCAGTTTCATCACGATCAGATCTGGATCAACGGATGTTCCCGGCAAAACCCACATGCCCGCGGACCCAAGGATCAGGGCTGTTCCGGCAATACGGAAGATCACCGTGCGAATGGGCCAGTTGGGCGCAAAGGTGATCATTAGGGGAACGGTCTCCTCGAACGACGGCATCGCGAGGGGGTGTTGAAGTACTTGCTGTTGAACCGCAGTCATCTCTGTCGTGTCCTGTCGCACTAAGCTCCTGAGACGAGCCAATCCCGCCTGCTTTGGTTAACCATGGGTAAGCAAGATGACGGGAATGGGGCAAAGGCGCGGCCAATTGGGGCAATGGCTGGGAAATACGCGGGCATTTGGTTAACGAAACTGGGGGGCACAGTTGGCCAACGGCTGATTTGCCATCACGTGTTTCGGTGAACTTCAATGGCAGCTATGAGCCCAATTCAGACGTCAATCTCGCAGAGTTTGCCTAAGTCTCCTGCGACAGCCCTACGTACCGAATTGGAATTGCTTTGATCATTCAATACCCATTCCGACATCGAATGATACAGGTTGTGCCCCCGCGTTGACGACTTCCACGACATGGTCGCCAGACTGCCATAACTGCCCTCGATACGGTGTGTCGGAGGAAGTCAGATCGAGCAGCAGAGAGCCGTCCGGATTGAAAATTTTGTAGTCCAGAGCTCCGCCGTACGAACCGACATCCACATTTAGAAACTTCCCATCGTTTGCGCCGAGAATGTAACGGACGGACGTACCGGGTTGGAGGGTTCCACTCATTGCTGTGCCACTGGTGCCCGCGTCGAATTTCACTCTCTGCTCACCAGACACAGTTTGCGATGCGGCACTTGCACCCGCCGATACACCGCCACCATTATTCGCTGCCTTGCCCTCGCCATTGAGGGGACGCAGCTCAGCGACCTCGGGGCCGGACCATACGATACATTCGTATTCGACACCGTTCCCGTCGCGTAGTCGCACCATGATTGCTGCTTCACTATACTCCTGACCCAAAACTTCTCCACCCACGTTGCCGTGGCGGGAGATCAGCTCATCAATACACGCATTCGCTTCATCGGAGATATCGGCAAGCGCCGAAACGGGAAACAGGAGAAGAGGAAGCATTTTCTTTAACATCGCGAAGCTCCAATCATCGAAGGACAGAAATTTTCTTGGCAGAAAATTAGCGCGAAAGGCTGATACCTCAACTAAAAGGCTGATACCTCAACTAAATAGTGCTCGATTTGATTTTCAGTCAATAGCGGCTTCGTCCCAAAAGCTGCCTTCCGCAAGGGCCCTGCTCCCCCTCCTGCCAAGGATCCGCGGCGATCCCCCCTTGCCCACACCGCCCAGCCGTGTATATGGGGCCATCCTTTCACAAAACGGATAACCGCGCAGCCTCTCGTGGCAGGGTCGTGAAAGGGATTTGACCCCGCCTTTGAAATGCGCCTAGATAGAAACAGGAGTTCGCATGCCGCTGTATGAGCATGTAATGATTGCGCGTCAGGACCTGTCCAACACGCAAGCCGAAGGTCTTATCGAACACTTTGGTGCCGTTCTGTCCGACAATGGCGGTAGCCTTGTTGACAGCGAGTACTGGGGCGTCAAAACAATGGCCTACAAGATCAACAAGAACCGCAAGGGCCACTATTCCTTCCTGCGTTCGGATGCACCTGCTCCGGCCGTTCAGGAAATGGAACGCCTGATGCGCCTGCATGACGACGTGATGCGCGTTCTGACCATCAAGGTCGACGAGCACAAAGAGGGCCCCTCGGTCCAGATGCAGAAGCGCGATGAGCGCGAAGGCCGCCGCGAGCGCCGCTGATCTTAGCTTGAGAAAAGGACACTAAACCATGGCCGCAAAACCATTTTTCCGCCGTCGTAAGGTCTGCCCCTTCTCGGGCGACAATGCACCGGCAATCGACTACAAGGACACTCGTCTGCTGCAGCGCTACATCTCTGAGCGTGGCAAGATTGTCCCCAGCCGTATCACCGCCGTTTCGGCAAAAAAGCAGCGTGAACTGTCCCGTGCTATCAAGCGCGCCCGCTTCCTCGCCCTGCTGCCATACGCTGTGAAGTAAGGAGAGACTGACATGCAAGTTATCCTTCTCGAACGCGTTGCGAAACTGGGCCAGATGGGCGACGTCGTAGACGTCAAATCCGGTTACGCTCGCAACTTCCTGTTGCCTCAGGGCAAAGCCAAAACCGCTTCAGCTGCCAACCTGGCCGCATTTGAAACGATGAAAGCTCAGCTCGAAGCACGCAACCTGGAAACCAAAGCAGAAGCCGAAACACTGGCTGAAAAGCTGGATGGCCAGCAGTTCATCGTGATTCGCTCGGCATCGGATGCTGGCGCTCTCTACGGTTCGGTCACGCCCCGTGACGCCGCAGACGCAGCAACCGAAGCAGGCTTTACCGTCGACAAGAAACAGATCGTCCTGATCGCTCCGATCAAGGATCTGGGTCTGCACGCCGTCGCGGTCAAACTGCACCCCGAGGTTGAAGTTACGATCAACATGAACGTTGCCCGTTCGCAAGAAGAAGCCGAGCTGCAGGCATCGGGCAAGTCGATCCAGGAACTGGCCGCCGAAGAAGAAGCCGCCGCAGAATTTGAGATCGCCGAACTGTTCGACGATATCGGTTCCGCTGCGTCGGACGACGACGAGCTGGCCCCTGCCGAAGAAGCACCGGCCGAGGACAACACCAACGCCTAAGCTTTTCTGCTAAAAACATCAAAAAGCCGCGCACTTCATTGCGCGGCTTTTTTTGTTGAGGCCAACGTCCTCAACTTATTTTGATCCCGCTCCCTGCCAGCTACGTAATTAACTTAACCGCGTCTGAAACCCCGAGGATCTCTGTGAATACTGCAATCTCAACAATCTGCACCGCCCTTTTCGCTGCAACCCTTATGTCTGCATCCGCAGCCCAAGCCGAGTTAAGCGTCACCTTTATAGAAAGCGCCCCAAAAGACCGTTTTGTGATCAGCAATAGCGGCTCTTGTGACATTGTTTCCGGAACCCTTCGTCTCGAACTGTCGTCGTCGAAAGGCGCATTGATCTTTGACGTGACCGGTTCCGGCGCCGGGGTTGAAGTTTATCAACCCTTTGAATTGATCGAAGGCCGGTCCGCGTTGTCGAAAATCCCATCTGTGATGGACGGTCAAACTGCTCTAGACCTCGATATTGATCACCTGAAGTCAGGTGCATCGATTGCCTTCACAATTGACGTCGATGATACCTTGGGCGCACGCGAGATCACAGTCACCGGTTCCGAAATTTCCGGTGCAACATTACATCTGACACAAGGCAATCGAACGAACTCTGCAGCTTTCTCGAGCGCAGCCACCGCAACCCTTCCATCTCGTTCCTGCTAGCCACGTAGGGTGAACTGAAATGAGCGCATCAACTCTTCAGTCGAACGGCCCAAGCCGGACCGTGCGTTTTGCTTTCCTTGTCTTAGTAATGGGCGGCGGCATTACCATCGGCATCATGACGGCACCGGGGGATTGGTATGTCGCGTTGAACAAACCGTGGTTCAACCCGCCCAATTGGGTGTTTGGCCCGGCTTGGACGCTGCTGTACCTACTGATTGCAATGGCCGGGTGGCGTTCCTTTGCGGCTGGTCCACTGTCGCGTCAATCAAGGCTATGGTGGATACAGCTTGGGCTAAACTTCGCTTGGTCGCCTGTCTTTTTCTTCCTGCAACAACCTGTGTTTGCCTTTGCAGTCATTGCAGCACTACTGTTCGCGATTGCCCTCTTCATCCGCATCAGCTGGATCTCTGATCGAACGTCCGCCCTGGCAATGGTTCCTTATCTGGCTTGGGTAAGCTTCGCTTCTTTACTGAATCTTTCGATCATATTGCTGAACTGAGAGGCACCCAATGAAACTTTTCAAACTTTCGCTGATCGTGGCTCCCGTCTGGCTTTTCGGAGGCGTGATTTTGAGCGCAGAACCTTTTGAAGCCTTTGAAGATAACCCGGAAACCCGTTGGCAATACGTCGCGGATACAGTGATGGGGGGCGTTTCAACTGGACGTTTGCAGTTCGAGCAAGGGCCCAAGGAATCCTTTGCCCGCCTCGAAGGTCAGGTCAGCACCGAAAACAACGGCGGCTTCATACAGTTTCGAAATACGCTCCAAACTCGCCCGCCTTCCGATGCCCAGGGCGTTCGGATTGTCGTCAGGGGTAATAACCAACCCTATTTCCTTCATTTGCGCACCACAGGAACCCTGTTGCCGTGGCAGTATTATCAGACCAAATTTGACACCCGCGACAACTGGACCGAAGTTCTTTTGCCGTTTTCAGCGTTTGAACGGTCTGGTCGCCTGTTGCGTTCGACAGTTTCCCCGGAGTCGGTAATTTCGGTTGGAGTAGTGGCCTTTGGACGTGATCACGCGGCACGGATCGATGTCGCAGAGGTCGGGTTCTACTAAGAGCGGCACCTGACAATCAGCTACAAGGTCCGAACACGATGGGTCGGCAAGTTTCGGCACATTTGGCTGATACGAGTTTCCGTGTAAGTCTTGGTGGGATAGGATTTGCTCAGCACAGAGCGGAGACCCAAAATGAAACATCTGACACGCCGTTCCGCCATTTTGATCACTTTGAGCTTTGCGACCACCGCGTGTAGCCGGGAGGAACCGTCTCCGCCCGCCTATGACCCGCCACTTTACCCAAACGAAACACCCGAGCTGCGCGCGTCCATCAACAAATGGGCGGATCACTATGAGTTACCTCGCGAAATGGTACACAAGCTGGCCATTCGGGAAAGTACGCATCGCCCGTGGGCCGTGAACCGCCCGTATTATGGCCTGTTGCAGATCTTGCCTGCTACAGCGCGGTCGATGGGGTTCAAGGGGCAGCCAAAGGACCTGCTGAACGCCGAAACCAATCTTGAATTTGCGGGCAAGTACCTCAAAGGCGCCTGGCTGCTGGCAGACGGCGATCAGGCGCGCGCCATACGGCTTTATGCCACCGGGTACTACTATGAGGCCAAGCGCCGTGGAATGCTGGTGGAAACGGGTCTGGTGAAGCCCAAAAACTGATCCTCTGCCCGCCCCTGATATTAAAGGGCGGGCAGAACATCTATTGCGCGGATCAATCGTCCGACGAAAGCACCTTCCAGATCACAGCACCTACAGCCGCCCCAATCAGCGGCGCGACCCAGAACATCCACAACTGCGCCATGGCTGGACCATCAGCAAAAAGCGCCACACCGGTCGAGCGAGCCGGGTTGACCGAAGTGTTAGTCACCGGGATTGAGATCAGGTGGATCAGCGTCAGCCCCAGACCAATCGCAATTGGTGCGAACCCGGCAGGGGCGCCTTTGGACGTAGCCCCCAAAATGATGATCAGGAAAAACGCGGTCATCACAACCTCGATCACGAACCCAGACATCATTGAATATCCTTGCGGCGAGGCCTCGCCATAACCGTTCGAGGCAAAACCACCAACGCTTTCAAATCCACTCTGGCCTGACACGATAATATATAGAACTACGGCGGCGGCGATTGCGCCCACCACCTGTGCAATCCAATAGGGCAACAGCTCTTTGGCATCGTGCCGTCCACCGATGACCAAGCCAAGCGTCACTGCCGGATTGAAATGCCCGCCCGATATATGCCCCACCGCAAACGCCATCGTCAAAACGGTCAAACCAAAGGCAAGGGACACCCCAAGCCATCCGATCCCAACGTCTGCCACGCCCGCAGCCAGAACGGCGCTACCGCAACCGCCCAACACCAGCCAAAAGGTTCCGACAAACTCTGCCGCCAATTTGTTCATCATGTCGCGTACTCCAATTCACTGCGGACGCCATTGGGCGACCCATATCCTTATTGCCACTTTTGCCTTGTTGCCCTGTTCAAACTTACGGAAACAGAGCCACTTCCCGGACTGGCCCATTGCACCGGAAATCGTTCACTACAAACACATGTATCTAGGACCTTTTTTTCAAATTTTTCAAGAAAGTCGTTTGTTACCCAACGAAACGATCAACCATAAGGGGAATTATTGTTGCTTGAGACACTCATGTCAGGCACTGTTTGGAAACAGATATGAGACCAGCGACCTCGGCACATGAGCCGCTTGAAATTGCGGTGAATTGAACGCCTTCGTTCGTTGATGATTTACAGGTGAGCAACGTATGAACTCGATAGACAGCCTAGTTGGCTCAAAGATACGCGCCCGGCGGAAATCCCTGGGCATCAGCCAGGTCGAACTCGGCCGTGCTATTGGAGTGCGCTTTCAACAGGTTCAGAAATACGAATCTGGGGCAAACCGGGTCAGCGCTTCGCGGCTTTGGTTGATCGCCGAGACTTTGGACCTTCACATCAATCATTTTTTCGAAGAAACACCGCTACTTCCTTCTCCCCTCAGCAAGCCATTTCACCGGCCCGATAATTTCGGCAAAACCCGCGACGAACAGGACACACTGGAACTAATTGAATTCTTTACAGACTTGTCAGCAGAACAAAAGCATGCTGTTCTTACCATAATCAAGAACATGTCGGCCCGCTCACACCCGTCTACAGTAGACATAGAAGGTTAAGTCCCGACATCCTAGCGGTCCTGGCTGATGTCTAAAATGGATATAGTGGATCTTGGCACCCTGCCAAAAACAGAAAGTCACTATAGTGGTTTTCTCGATCAGGTGCGCGAAAAATTTGAACTGGATAATGTTGCCTACGCAGGAATCAACCCTGTCAGTGGAACTATCCATGGACATGTCACTTATGACGACGCCTGGAAAACACATTACACCGAACAGAATTTTCAACTGATCGACCCGACTCTGCACATGCCCCAACGCAGTATCGCGCCAGTGGACTGGAGCAGGCTTGAACGCAGCGACCAGTTTCGTCAGGTGTTTCGAGACGCCAATGATTTTGGTATTGGTGACCAGGGACTGACCATACCCGTGCGTGGACCATATGGCGATGTTGGCCTGCTCAGTGTCACCCGCGACTGCAGCAAGTCGGAATGGAACAAACTGGTGGGGCACGTGATCAGCGACCTGCAATCCATGGCAGTACACATTCATGATTCCGTCATGAGTTCGGACGCCCTCACCCAGGTTTTGCTGCATCCTTCTTTGTCCAAACGCGAAGTAGAGATCTTGCAATGGGTGGCCGCAGGCAAGTCGCAACAGGATATCGGTGATATTTTGTCGATTTCCCACCGAACCGTAGAAGTTCATCTGCGTTCCAGCCGCGAAAAATTGTATGCGCTCACAACCGCCCAAGCCGTTGGTCGAGCTATTGGCTTTGGCTTGATTTTCCCCGGTTAAATTATCATTCCCGCCAGACTACGGGAATCCCCCAATAGTCCCTCCCGTCCAGATAGGTAACCATTGGTTTACCGTTAACCACTCGATGGGGGAAAAGATGATTATTGTGATTGATGCTCTTAACAAGCACCTGTTCAGTTCAGTTCTTGAGGATATGTTTCGTCTTCGCGGTAGGGTCTTCGGGGGTCGTCTGGGATGGGACGTGACGCTCGAAGATGGTAAGGAAATTGACGACTTCGACAACTTGGACCCTGCCTATGTGGTGGGACTTGATGACGACGGCAACGTCGTTTCGGCCGTGCGTGCCCTGCAGACAACTGGGCCCCACATGCTGGCCGACGTGTTTCACGCCATTCTCGATGGCGAGGCACCTCTACGCAGCGCAACCATGTGGGAATCAACCCGCTTTTGCGTTGACACGCAACGCCTGACCCGTGGCAAAGACCGCAATTCGGTCTCGTATGCGACATGCGAGCTGATGATTGGTTCGCTCGAATTCGCCCGCCGATCAGGAATCCAGGACATCGTAACAGTCATGGATCCTGTCATGGATCGTGTTCTGAAACGGTCCAACAACGCGCCATACGGCTATGTCGGCAGGACCGTTCCCATGGGCAAGGTCCCCGCGCTCGCCGCATTGCTGGATTGCACCGAAGAGCGCATCAACAATGTTCGTGAATTTGCAGGCATCGAACATGACGTTTTCCTCACTGAGGAAGAGGCACTGAGACTTTTAATCCACTCAAAGAGCACAACAAAAATGCCACTGGATACTACAACGGCCACCACTCCCGCTAACCGCGACCATAAACCGCTCAGTTCGTTGGAAAAGTACTTTGTCGAGCAAATGCGAGCGGCCAAGACAGAAGAAGAGGTCAAATCGGTTCTGGATCTGATCGAGGCGCTTAGCGACAGCTTTTCGGCCGAGCAACGCCAAACCTTGCGCCAAACGCCCTGGGCCCTGGCCAACGAAGCATGAATCGGGCCGACCGGCCCTGACCAAACAATGCTCCTCAAACGAAAAGAGCCGCCCATTGGGCGGCTCCTTCTGTTTCTGCTTGTGACAGCCTGGGACGATTATTCGTCTTCCAGCGCCTCAACAGCCTTCTCCAGATCGTCCTTAGAGACCTCTTTCTCGGTCACTTCGGCCAGTTCGAACACATAGTCGACGACTTTGTCTTCAAAGATCGGAGCGCGCATCTGTTGCTGCATCTGAGCGTTCTGCTGGATGAACTCAAAGAACTGACGTTCCTGACCCGGGTACTGACGCGCCTGCGCCATGATCGCCTGGGTCATCTCGGCGTCGGTCACTTCGACTTCGGCTTTCTGGCCAAGCTCGGCCAGCAGCAGGCCAAGACGCACGCGGCGCGCGGCCAACTTGGTGTGCTCTTCGGTCGCTTCAACCTCAGGGTGGTCGTGACCTTCCACTTCTGGGTTTTCTTCATGCCACAGCTGATGTGCGATCTGCTTGGCTTCGGCGTCCAACAGCGACGGCGGCAGGTCGAACGACACTTTGCCGTCCAGCGCGTCGAGCAGAGCGCGCTTTTGAACCGCACGCGATGCGCCAGCGTATTCCGCTTCCAGACGCTCGCTGATCTGACCTTTCAGGCCAGCCAGGTCTTCGGCACCGAACTTTTGGGCCATTTCGTCGTTGATCTCTGCAGCAACCGGCTCTTTAACTTCTTTGACGTTGCACGAGAAGACGGCTTCTTTGCCGGCCAAGTGTTCTGCCTGATAGTCATCCGGGAAAGAGACCGTTACGTCTTTTTCTTCTTCGGCTTTCACACCAACCAGCTGCTCTTCGAAACCGGGGATGAAGCTGTTGGAGCCCAGAACCAGCGGGTAATCTTCGGCGGAACCACCTTCAAACGCTTCGCCGTCAACCTTACCGACGAAATCAAACACAACCTGGTCGCCGTCTTTGGCCTTGGAGCCTTTGCGGCGCGCTTTGAAATCTTGCGCAGTTTCGGCCAGGTTGCCCAGGGCCTCTTCCACAGCGGCGTCGTCTGCTTTAACGACCAGCTTCTCCAACGAGATCGACTTCAGATCGACTTCGGGGATCTCGGGCAGCGCCTCATAGGCCATCTCGACGTGGACGTCGTCGCCCTCTTTCCAGTCTTCGTTGGTCATCTTGACTTCGGGCTGCAGCGCCGGACGGTCACCGCTGTCCTCAAAGTGCTGGTTCATGGCGCCGTCGATGGTTTCCTGCATCGCTTCGCCAAGCAGACGCTGACCAAACTGCTTTTTCAGCAGGGCCATGGGCACCTTGCCCTTGCGAAAGCCCTTCATTTCAACTTCGGGCTGCGCTTCGACCAGCTTTTCGTTGACCTTATCGTCCAGCTCAGCCGCAGTAACCACGATGTTGTAGCCGCGCTTCAGACCTTCGTTCAGCGTCTCGGTAACCTGCATTCTTAGTCCCCATAGGATTTGGGGCGCGCAAAACGGGCGCGCCGGGAAATTTGACGCCTTCTATTTGCCCTGCCCCGCCGGTGCAAGAGGCATTGCACAAGAACAGGCCAGGACTTGCCGTCAAACCAATAAAAAACACGCCGCACGAGGGAATGCGGCGTGTTCACTTTGACAGTCTGATCAGAAAATCAGAACTTCCAGCGGGCACCCAGGATCATCGACTGGTTGTCCTGGTAGGAAACCGCGGTCGAGTCGTGTTCGTGGCGCTGGACACCAAAGTATGCGTCGGCGTTGATCGGATCGATACGCTGCGCGATACCGATGCCGATCACTTTGGATTTCGACCCGTTGGTGTCAAAATCGCTGCCATCTTTATAGTGGATACCAATGCCGGTCTTGCCGATCGAGAACCAGTCCTGCTCATAGGCGATCTTGCCGTAAACATAGTTCGGATCAGTTGCACCAGCTGAGTCATCGCTACGCGTGCCGGCCGCCATGGTGAAGCTCAGGCCGTTTTGCAGTTTGACCGAGGCCGAACCGATGGTGTCCGAACGCTTGGCGCCGTTGCTGCGATCGCGCACCGAGTAGGCGACCGCAGCTGCGAATTCTGCGCCGCCAAAGTCCTTGGCGTAGTTCAGAGCGACGTCATAGTAATCGTCGTCATCAGTGGTCGACAGGACGTTTTTACCATAAGCAAAAGCGGCGATAAAACCGCTGAACTCGGGCGTGTCATACCGCACGCGGCCACGACGCGAGCCATCAAAGGTGCCGAAAGTGCTGCCAACAGTCGGGCCGTTCAGCGCGCCATTGGGGTTGCGGAAAATAAAGCTGTCGTTGACGTCGGTGGTGGCCGAGTTCAGCACTTCGCTCACATAAGACAGGTCAACGCTGGTTGCACCGTCTGCCGCCATGCTGCCCTGACCGGCCGAAAACGTACCGTAGTTGCCGCGCAACGCAAAGTCGACGTAACGGATATCCGTCCGCGACCAGCCGCTGGTGTTGCGACCGTTCTGGTCAATATCAGCCGACCCAGGCAGATTCAGGCTGGTTTCAAAGCGGAACAGGAAGGTGTTCGCACCAAAATCCTGCGCACCACGTACACCGATGCGGCTTGCCGAGATCGAGCTGTCCGTGAGGTTTGTTTCGGTCTGCTGACCATCATCTACGCGCGTGATCGATGGGTTGAACTGACCGTACAGACGGACCCAACCGCCCGAGCCGTTTTCATAGCGTAATTCAGCTGCAGCTGGCGCAGCAATGCTCGCCGCAACTAGTGCAGAGACAGACGTAAGTTTAAGTTTTTGTGACATTTTTTTCACCACGGTGTGTTTCTGATAGTAACAGTCAGGAATATGAACTTGGATGGCGAAACTTGAAGAGTTCATCCCGCCAGCGATGCTCTCTATTGCAATTCGGTCACAGTGAACTTGAGTCGGAAACACCTCTTAACCAACGGAAAAAGGGGTTTGAGAAACATGGCGCAATCTCGGGAAAACTGTCACAAGAGATAATCGTACACACATTTATGACGTGGACTCATATCGGCATTGCGAATGCGCGATAGCGGTGGCGTCGATCCGCTCATCACACCCATCGCTCCTGCAGCAATCCGCCTAAAATCAACTACCCACAACCCAGGACCGACTGACCTGCCAAGAACCTTTGAAACTCAATTCTGACAGATCACAAAAAAACGCCGCGCAACAACGCGGCGTTCCAAGATTTGTGTTCTCTGATTTAGATCAGAAGCGCCAGCGGGCACCAAAAAGGACGGCGTTCACGTCCTGATAGGCCACGCCAGGGTCCGACAGCTCGTGCGTCCGGTAACCCAGGTATACCTGCGTACTGATGCTGTCGATATTCTGGTTGAGGCCCACACCAATGCTCTTGGATTTCCGGCCTGCAAGACCAAAGTCGTTGCCGTTGTAGAAGTCCACCGCGATCGAGGTGGTTCCCGCCTGCCACCAGTCGGCTTCATACCCGGCCAAAAAGTAAGTGTAATCGCCGTCATTCTTCCGGCTACCGGCCGAGAATGCAAAGTTCAAACCATTCTCCAGTTTCACCGCGAGCGTCCCAAAGGTGTCGTCACGATCCACGCCGTTGCGATCCATCCGAGAGAAGCCGACGCCGCCAGCAACCTTGGTGCCACCAAACTCGCGCACATACTTCAGCGCGACGTCATAGTATTTGTCGTTGCTGTTGGGTGTCAGAACGTCCTTACCCGCCGACAGAGCGACCTGGAACCCGTTGAACGAAGGCGAATCGTAGCGAACGCGACCCTGCCGGCCGCCATCGAGGCTGGGTGTCACGCTGCTGATGCTTATGCCCGACAAAGCACCACCAGCTGCGGTGCGGAACTGAAAGCTGCCCGCAAAGTCGCCGATGCCGTTGTAGGTGGTCATAGCGTTATTGTTCAGCGATTTGTCAGCCACGCCGTCGGTCGCCATCGACCCCTGCCCCAAGTAGACCGTACCCCAGTCCCCCTTGAAAGCGAAATCGACCTTACGAATATCGGTGCGATCCCAATCGATCCCCTTAGGGGTCGAGGTCTGGCTCACGGCGCCCGAACTGCGCAGACCAAGAGCGGTTTCAAAGTTAAAGCTGAACTCGCCACTGGACAGGGGCTGACGGACCCACATGCCAACCCGCGTGTTCGAATGCGCGTTGTCCACCAGGTTATCGGTGGTCGTCACACCGTCATCGACGGATTGGAAGGCCGGGGAAAATTGGCCGTAAATCTTTACATACCCGCCCGAAGCGTTGTCCCATTTGAATTCAGCTGCAGCTGGGGCCGCGATACCTGCCGCCAACAGCGCAGCTGCCGAAGTTAGTTTAAGCGTCTGTGTCATATTCTTCACCACTGGGAGTTCTGGAATTGATGTATAAAACATGTGGAACCCCACCTTGTTTGTTGAAGAGGCCGCAACATCTGGCCCCGTTGTTATTGCATTAATGTAACAGTCAATTCGCGCCTTTGCATGAAAAACTCCATAAATTAGGGGGCTTAGCGCATAGTCAGATCACCGGCGGATACCATGACAAGCAAAATCCAAATCGCGATCCATGTTCCAACAACATATCCGATATTCATTGAGTATCAAACTCTTGGCATTGCCCCGCCCAAAACCTGCGACATGCGCGCCAATCCGCTCACAGGATCGGTTCGACCCCGGTGACTAAGCACCGGTTTCCAGTCACACATCTGAGAGTAGTGGTGCGGGCGGGGAGACTCGAACTCCCACACCTTGCGGCGCCAGAACCTAAATCTGGTGCGTCTACCAATTCCGCCACGCCCGCATCCATCGCTCGCCACAAAGCCCCAAGGGGCCCGTTCGCGAGACTCGGCGTCTGATACACATCCCCCGAACCGGGGGCAAGAGCCGCCGTTGCAGTTTTACGCCGCCTGGCTGCCCTCTGATCTGATTAATTGCAGATCCCAGAGGCATGTTTGTCAAAAAAAGCCGCGACTTGTGCACGATTTTGCCATATTCTGACATGCAATATATTGAGGCAACTGAGCGAGAAGCGCCATGAAACCGAATACGGTCAGGCGTGCAGGCGGGGAAACTCCGCTTTCGCACCCCTATTCCACTCCGATGAATGACATCGGATTTCTGTCTGGAACCATCCTGCTGACCCAGGATGGTGAAATGCCAGTCGAGTTCATCTCGGGCGGAGACAAAATCATCACCCGCGACGCGGGATTCGTGAAGGTTCTGGGCGTCACGCGCACGATTCAGACCGTACGGGCGATTTCTTTTGCTGCCGGATCGCTGGGTGATACCCGCCCGGATCAGGATCTTGTCCTGCCCGCAGGCCAACCTGTTCTGATCCGCGACTGGCGCGCCAAGGCGATGTTTGGTGCTCCCCAAGCGATGGTGCGGGCCGATGCCCTGTTGGACGGCGAGTTCATCCGCGATTTGGGCGAACGCGAAATGGAGCTTTATCAGCTGCAGTTCGAAGGGTCCCACATTCTTTATGCCGGAGGGCTAGAGCTGGGCGCACAAACGCTGGCTGCTGAAATTCGTCCTGCGGCTTAAACACCAAGCTTTCGGAAAACAGCCGGAAGCTGTTCCGGCAAATCCTCGGCGATCAGGCCAGGGCCAAACTCCAACGCGCATTCCACATGCAACCAGGCTGCCGTCTCGGCGGCCTGCATCGGCTTAAACCCGCGCGCTAACAGCCCTGTGATGAACCCCGCGAGCACGTCGCCGGACCCGGCGGTAGCCAGCCAAGGCGCCGACCGCTCATACTGCGCCGAGCTGACCGAGCAGTGCCCGTCAGGGTCAGCAATCACCGTATCCGCCCCCTTAAACAGAACCACGCACCCTGCCCGCTTGGCCGCCGCACGCGTCGCGTCCACCTTGGAATAGGCGGGGCCATTGATGGGCACCTCGTTCAGCTTGTCTGCGATGTCGGGGAACAAGCGCGCAAACTCCCCGCCATGCGGGGTCAACACGCAGGCCTTGTGCACCTGAGAAAACAACATCTCCGGATCATCTGCAAAAGCTGACAGCGCATCCGCGTCCAATACGGTTGCCCTTTTCGCAGCCAAGGCCACCGGCACCACGTCGCGCGCCCGCGCCTGTCCCAACCCCGGCCCAAGACACAGGGCGTTCAGACGCGGATCTTCCAAAATGACGCCCAGCCCCTCGCCGCCTTCAACCCGGGCCATCATCAACGCAGTTATATGTCCGGCCACTTCCATCATTGCAGATGGTGGAACACCCAATGTCACAAGCCCAGCCCCGATTCTGAGCGCACCACGTGCCGCCAAACGCGCGGCTCCACTCCTCCCGGTCCCGCCCGACAGGACAACCGCATGTCCATGATCAAATTTGTGATCGCCGATACCTTTCGAAAGCTGTTCAGAGCCAACAGACACAAGGTTCACCCCTCTATCCTGCGAGGGTCGATCATTCAGGTCAATCTGTTTGCAGACAACTTTGCCGCAATAATGAGGGCCGTCGTCCAGATGATGGCCTCTTCGTGGTCGGTGAAAAGTCACGGTCAAACTGGCATATACCGCCCCCCAATAGTCGGACAGGGCCCGGCCACTGTCCATGCACAACCCCGTCGGTGCATCAACGGCAACGATGTTTCCCAAGGCGCAACCGGACGTGAACAGCTCGGTCACCGGTGCCATAATCCTGTCCGATGGCGCGCGGCTCAATCCGGCACCAAACATCGCGTCAACAATCAAGTCAGCGACGCAGGTTACAGGATCCAACAATGACCAATCTGAAACGCCCCCCAAATGGATCCACCTGTCGTAATTGGTTTTGGCATCCGGTGGCAGTTTCTCGGGGTCTCCATACAAGAATACCTCCAGTTCCCACCCCAACTCACACAACAACCGCGCCACGACAAACCCATCTCCACCGTTGTTGCCCGGACCACACAGGACCACTGCCCGTTTCACCCTTTTGGAAATACTCCGGGGGGAGTCCGCAGGACGGGGGGCAGCGCCCCCCTCTTCGCTCTCGGCCAGTTCAGGCCACTCCTCGAATATCGCCTCAACCACTCCAAGGCCCGCGCGTTCCATCAGCTCCAGCCCGGTCACGTTACCTGACTCGATGGCGGCCTGCTCGATGGCCCGCATTTGCGCCGCTGTCAGCAATTCAGTCATGGCTCAAACCTCGTCCGATTCAATTCTGCGCATTTTTTGTGCAACCTGCTCAAAAATTAATACAGTCCGCAAAATTGCTGCGATGCAACAGCCGCCAAAGCGCAATCCGATTGTGAGCAAAACTTAGACGTGATCTGAGAGCCGATGACAAGCATGCGAGGTACCGCCATGAAGAAGATCGAAGCCATCATCAAGCCGTTCAAACTGGACGAGGTGAAGGAAGCGCTGCAAGACGTGGGCGTTCAAGGCCTTAGCGTGATCGAGGTCAAAGGTTTTGGCCGCCAGAAGGGTCACACCGAACTGTATCGTGGCGCCGAGTACGTCGTCGACTTTCTGCCCAAGGTAAAGGTCGAGGTGGTGCTGGACGACGATCAGGTCGATGCCGCCATTGACGCTATCGTGGGTGCTGCCAAGACCGACAAAATCGGCGACGGCAAGATTTTCGTCAGCCCAGTCGAACAGACAATCCGCATCCGTACCGGCGAGACCGGCTCGGACGCGCTGTAATTCACCATACAACCTGACACATCTATCAGAAGGACCAAGGGAATGAGCGTAGACGCAGTTCTCCAGACAATCCGGGATGAAGACGTAGCCTATGTCGACATCCGCTTCACTGACGTGCGCGGCAAGCTGCAGCACGTGACCGTGGACGTTGACCTGGTCGACGAAGACTTCCTCGAAGAAGGCTTCATGTTCGACGGTTCGTCCATCGCGGGCTGGAAGTCGATCGAAAACTCGGACATGAAACTGATCGCGGACACCGAGTCGGCTTATGTCGATCCGTTCTACGCCGAAAAGACCCTGTGTCTGCATTGCTCGATCGTCGAGCCCGACACCGGCGAAGCTTATGAGCGTGACCCGCGCGGCACCGCGCAGAAGGCCGAAGCCTATCTGAAAGCGTCCGGTATCGGCGACGTTGCTTATATGGGCCCCGAAGCCGAATTCTTTTTGTTTGACGATGTTCGCTTCTCGAACACCATCAACAAAGTGTCGTTCGAGGTGGATGCAACAGACGCGTCCTGGAACACCGACACCGAATACGAAATGGGCAATATGGGCCATCGTCCGGGCGTCAAGGGCGGCTATTTCCCTGTGAACCCGATCGACGAAGCCCAGGACCTGCGTTCGGAAATGCTGTCGACCATGAAGCGTCTGGGCATGAAAGTGGACAAGCACCACCACGAGGTTGCGTCGTGCCAGCACGAACTGGGTCTGATCTTTGACAGCCTGACCAAACAGGCCGACGAGCTGCAGAAATACAAGTACATCATCCACAACGTGGCGCATGCCTATGGCAAATCGGCGACCTTCATGCCGAAACCGATCTATGGTGATAACGGCACCGGCATGCATGTGAACATGTCGATCTGGAAAGACGGCAAGCCGCTCTTTGCAGGTGACAAATACGCGGATCTGTCGAGCGAAGCTCTGTACTTCATCGGCGGCATCCTGAAGCACGCCAAGACCCTGAACGCCTTCACCAACCCGGCGACCAACAGCTACAAGCGTCTGATCCCGGGCTTTGAGGCCCCCGTTCTGCGCGCCTACTCGGCCCGCAACCGCTCGGGTTGTGTTCGTATCCCATGGACCGAAAGCCCCAAAGCCAAGCGCGTTGAGGCTCGCTTCCCCGATCCGGCCGCGAACCCCTATCTGGCGTTTGCAGCCCTGCTGATGGCCGGCCTGGACGGCATCAAGAACAAGATCGATCCCGGCGAAGCCATGGACAAGAACCTGTATGATCTGCCCGCCGAAGAGCTGGCTGGCATCCCGACTGTCTGCGGCAGCTTGCGCGAAGCGATGGAGGCCCTGGCGGCTGATCACGACTTCTTGCTGCAGGGCGACGTATTCACCAAGGATCAGATCGATGGCTACATCGCGCTGAAAATGGAAGAGATCGAAACTTACGAACACACGCCGCACCCGGTTGAGTACGGTATGTACTATAGCTGCTGATCCTCGGCGACTTATCACACACTCAAGGGCGCCTTTCAGGGCGCCCTTTTTCTTTATTGCTGGAGGCACTCCCGCCCGTCGTCGAAGTTTCTGACGAAACATCTCCTCCCGTTGGGCCAGGCTCATGTGGGCAGAGCCCACATGAGCCTGATCGCCGCCGTATCCAGGGCGCAATACCAGTTGGCCGCGCAGTTTCTTCGATGCCGTTTGGCACGATCCGCAGCGGGCATCGGCTTGGATGGACTCGACAACGTCCTTGTCACTCGGCAGGACGTCGCCGACGCCGCCACAACCCAATCCGCCCGCAAGACTGCGATCTTGCGCTCCGGCACCTAAGGCCCCCTCAACTCTCTTGAAAGGGAACGTATCTACCGACAGTTCGACACCAATTTAATCGACCTGCTTGACATCACCACAGCCGGTCCGTCCTACATCCGCGCCGCCTGCCCCGCCCTGGCCCGGCCCGATGGTCAATATCGACTCTGTCGGTGGCAACATGGCCTTGCCCTTGGGCACTCTCTATCATCGCACGAAATTTGCTGTCGAGTGCCTCAGCGAGACCTCGCATTATGAACACGAGCCTCTTTGCATCCAAATGAAGATTGTCGAACCGGGCATGAACCCCTCCGATTTCGCTGCCCAGTCCTTCGGCTTTGTTCAAAGCGAAAACGTTCCCGGCCACGCCCCCATCATTCAGGCATTGATGCGGACCTTTACCCGGCTCGGTTCCGGTGATGCAGGATCTGACCCCAATCTGGTGTCCGAGGTAATCTGGGCCGCCGAAGCAAATGGCACGCCCACACTGCGCACTATAGCAGGGGCAGAAGCCGATTCACTCATGGCTGCCCGCAAGACACGAGATGATGAGACGCTTGTCGAAGGACTAAAGGCGCAATTTGGTCTGGCATGCGCCAGCCGTGAATTGACACCGGCCATGATCACATTCCCCTTTGGTTTCCCGGTCTATCCCGCTACGTTTGGATAAGTTTGAACGCAAAGGAAGTTTTTCATGCACCTGTTTTCCCTCGCCTTGGCAACCGCCACATTGGTTGCCGGGGTAGCCGCGGCCCAGACCCTGGACCGCATCAAAGAAACCAAACAATTCAACATCGGGTTCCGCACCGACGCGGCCCCTCTGTCTTACATAGACGGCAACGACAAGCCTGCCGGCTATTCCCCTATCATCTGCGATCAGATCGCACAGGCCATTGCCGACAAGCTGGACCTGAAAGAGATGAACGCGACTTTCATCCCTGTCGATTCCAAGACCCGATTTGAAAAAGTCGCCAGCGGAGAGATCGATCTGCTGTGTGGTGCCGCCACCATAACACTCAGCCGCCGCGAACTGGTGGACTTCTCGATCCCGACCTACATCGACGGCACCGATGTCTTGTTGCCACGCGACGCAAGCGGTGATCTGCGGCAATTGGCTGGCAAAAAGATCGGCATGCGCAGCAGCACCACCACTGAAGAGGCCGTTAAGAACTCGTTCACAGCCGCCGGGATCGAAGCAGAGATGGTGCGCTTTGACACCCACCCGGCCGGAATCACGGCCCTGAAGAATGGCGAAATTTCTGCCTATTTTGCCGACCAATCCATCCTGCTGGTGAATTATGTCGCCGCTGGCATGGCCAATGACTTCAAGATCTCAGGAGAGATCATGACCATCGAAAAGCACGGGCTGGCGATGGCGCGCGGGGATGCGGATTTCCGCCTGCTGGTCGACAGTGTCCTGTCCGATCTTTACGGCACTGGCGCCATGGCCGACATTTTCCAGACCGCCCTACCCGGCGTCGAGCCCGGCTTTGCCCTGGATGCCCTACACATGGTGGCACCCACGCTGCCTTAAACCCAGCCGCCGGAGGTCCGCCTCCGGCGCACCCATTTTGAAGAATTGAGAGTTACGCCATGCCACGATCCATTTTGATCCCCGCCTTCGTCGCCCTTGGTTTATTTGGCCAACCCATCCTGGCAGCAACATGCGGCAACACCGGCGCCGGGTTTGAAACCTGGAAAAAAGATTTTGCCAAACAGGCCCGCAAGGCCGGTGTGCGCAAACAGGGTCTCAACGCACTGGCCCAGTCCCGCTATGCGACACGCACCATTGCAGCAGATCGTAATCAAAAGAGCTTTCGCTATACGCTGGATAAATTCATGCAGATCCGGGGCGCCGACACGATTGTGGCCCAAGGGCGCAAGCGCAAGGCGCGCAATGCCCAATTCTATGCCACGCTGGAACGGCAATACGGGGTACCTGCTGGCGTTCTGATTGCCATCCACGGCATGGAAACCGGTTTTGGCAATTTCATGGGCGACAGTCAGGTTGTTTCGGCCATCACCACCTTGGCCTATGACTGCCGCCGCTCTGATTTCTTCATCCCACACGCGATCGGCGCGCTCAGACTGGTGGACCAGGGTGCAATCACGACCGCCACCAAAGGGGCAAAACACGGAGAGCTGGGGCACACCCAATTCTTGCCGGGAAATGCGTTAACCTATGGGGTCGATGCAACCGGTGATGGTAGGGTCGATTTCTACAACCTGACGGATGCACTCGCCTCTACGGCGAACTTCCTTCGCCAGAAGGGATGGAAGCCAGGCAAGGGATATCAACCCGGAGAGCCAAATTTTGCCGTGATAAAGCAATGGAATGCAGCAACGGTTTATCAAAAGGCAATTGCGATCATGGGAGCTAGGATAGACAACTAGAGGTCGCATCGCGGCCCTGCCCTCGCCGCGGGACCGCCGCAATTCCGACAGATTTAGACGAATTTTCCTTAAAAACACTGGTTTCCGATCTGTCATCAATCTTTGACAAAACCCAAGATTGCCCCGTGATCTGTCTGTTTGGGTCAAACTTTCTCCCTGATCGGTGAGTAGTTTTGATCTCGAGAACACACACAACGGAGGATTCTCACTGTGACACAGACAGGCAAGTATCACGGTGGACTAGTATTCCTGGGTAACCAAGACGGCTCTTTGGATCGGTTCAGTCGCATTGTTACGGCGACGCTCGAGGACTACGGCCATTCAGTTGAACGACAAACATTGTCGGGCCCGCACGAGGCTCGGATCGTCACCAGCCAGTTCCACATTAAGCTGACGCTCGATCCAAATCCTATGTGCGCCGACCATACCGTGCGTTTGGATGACGCGGCGGGTTTAAAGCGTGGCAAAAGGGAAATCCGTGTCCGCGAACGCAACCGGCTGGTGATTTCGCTCAGCCCCGTGTCCGAGCAGACCGACGACCGTGACGTAACGGAATTGATGTTGGTGGTTATGCTGTATCGCATGGTCGACCTTTACGCGTCAGAGCACATCGAGTGGCTGGACCCCAACGTTTCGCTAACCATCGATCAGTTTCTGGGCGCCTTTGCAAATGTCTCGCCGCGCCGCGTGCGGGGACGGCAAGAGATCATCTATGATAACGGCGATCGCTTTGCGCCGATTGATGATACGGCCCCCGATTTGGCCATGCGTTACGACACAATCGCAGGACAAAAGCCTCACGGAGGCGAGTTCGGATTGATCGAATTGACCGATGAAGAGGCGCTCTCGCTTGCATTCCGCAGCGACCCCCACCCCGACGAGTTAGACGGATTGTCGCCCGAAGATCGAGCACAAAACGACATCCGCCGTCTGACCAGTTGGGCAATGACCGGTACGCTCGCCTTTGTCTCAGCCCCGGTTGCATTGTCACTGGCAGCAGTCAACTTGGCTCGCGGCGAGGACTTTCGCCTGAACACTCAGGTGCTATCGCTGACCGGCGCTCTGGTGTTCCTGCAAAGTTCAGGCGCCATGGCAAGCGTCATGTCGATGCTTCCTATGTGAAAATAGATTGATTACTGCAAAGCTCCGCACCCTAACGGGTTGCGGAGCTTTCACCGTTTGGCGCATCTTTTTGTGCCAAAATGTAGGTATGAATTGAAAAAACAACCGCGTCACTTTGCGGTAATCTACGGATGCATTGTCGTTCCGAGCGAAAGTAACTGGCCTTGGTCGGTTCCGGTTTTCGGCGTCTGTCGTGAACACTGCGCGGTTGGTACAGGTCGGGATCGACATACCATAGCGCATTGAACCGCCATATTGGACGGTCCGACTTTACCCCGTCAAACAAGCGCTGCACTCGCTTGGCAATGCCATCGTCATACTCGTTCACCGTGTCATGTATTGCGATCAACGGGCGCATGAACTTCTCGGACAAGGTCCAGCTGGCGGGAAAACACAAAACGGCCCCCGTCAGAATGTGCTCGTCACCCTGTTTTTGCAAAATACAGAAATCTTCCTGAACGATGCGCCCCAGGGTTCCCAACGGGTCACTTCGGTCGATTGAAACCATCACGCCATCCCGACGCCGGACCTGTCCCCCCTGTCCCGGATAAACCTGCGCCAACACGTCATCCAACAATTCCACAGCTGCAGGGAGCGCTTGATCATCCAACGCCAGAACCCGGTCGCGTTTATGGGTCAGCAACTCTTCGCGATAAGCCACTTGCTCGGCAAAAGCCTCGTCCTGATGCAGCCAACCCTCGTTCCCAATAGGGGCGATACCCGGCAAAGCCTTGGGTGATCGAAAATCATAGGGGATCGAAGTCTGAAGGATCTCTTTCATTCCCTTGCCCTAGCACCTTTCAGCAAAAAACGACACATGTGTCGGTCGCTTTCCGATAGGACAACGCATCCTTCCCGATGGCACAGTGACGGCCAAAAGATAGGGAGCCAGTCAGTGAACCAGCATTACCGAGATCGCCGCAAGATTGCCCCCAACAAGGGCGCGACTTTGGGTGATGGAACCCCCAATGATAACGACCGCGTCGAGATTGGCCCAACCCAACTGGCCTTTGCCGAGTGGGAGGCCGCCGGATTGGTTCTGCCCAATCTCGAAGCCATGCGCAAACATCGCTGGCAACGGCTGACCCAGCATGTTGTCGATCGCGGCTATGGCGGTGCGCTGCTGTTTGACCCGCTCAATATCCGCTATGCTACCGACAGCACCAACATGCAGCTTTGGAACACCCACAACCCGTTCCGCGCCCTACTGCTATGCGCGGATGGCTACATGGTGATTTGGGACTACAAGCAGTCGCCATTCCTGAGCACCTTCAACCCACTCGTGCGCGAGCAGCGCTCGGGCGCGGATTTGTTCTATTTCGATCGGGGCGACAAGGTTGATGTGGCCGCCGACAAGCTGTCCAACGAGGTGCGTGAACTGATCTCTGAACACGGTGGTGGCAACATGCGCCTGGCCGTGGACAAGATCATGCTGCACGGTTTGCGCGCTTTGGAGGCGCAGGGGTTCGAGATCATGGAGGGCGAAGAGCTTACTGAAAAGGCGCGCGCCGTCAAAGGCCCGGACGAAATCCTGGCGATGCGCTGCGCCAACCACGCCTGCGAAACTTCCGTGCGCGCGATGGAGGAGTTCGCCCGCGCCAATGTGGGCGACGGCAAGACCAGCGAAGATGACATCTGGGCGGTGCTGCACGCCGAAAACATCCGTCGGGGCGGCGAATGGATCGAAACCCGCCTGCTGGCGTCCGGTCAGCG
Organism: Tropicibacter sp. Alg240-R139; assembly: GCF_900537075.1. Taxonomy (GTDB): domain Bacteria; phylum Pseudomonadota; class Alphaproteobacteria; order Rhodobacterales; family Rhodobacteraceae; genus Falsiruegeria. Next base: position 311,407 of record NZ_UNRA01000004.1, on the reverse strand, counting down.
CACCAACCCCTGGTTCCAAGAATGCGGCCCCCGGATCACACAAGCAAACGAAATCCTTTCGTTCGACACCGACTTGATCGGGTCTTACGGAATCTGCATCGACATCTCGCGTAGCTGGTGGATCGGTGATGAAAAACCACCCGCCGAAATGGTCTATGCCATGCAGCATGCACATGAGCACATCATGACTAATATGGAGATGCTTAAACCCGGCGTGATGATCCCCGAGTTGTCAGCCAACGCGCATCGTCTGGACGATCAGTTCCAGGCGCAGAAATACGGCTGCCTGATGCATGGCGTGGGCTTATGTGATGAGTGGCCGCTTGTGGCCTACCCCGACGCCGCCGTCGAAGGCGCCTATGACTATCCGCTGGAACCCGGCATGGTTTTGTGCGTCGAGGCCTGCGTGGGGGCCGTCGGCGGCGCCTTCTCGATCAAGCTCGAGGATCAGGTTCTCATTACCGAAGACGGCTATGAGAACCTGACGACATACCCCTTTGACGCTGCCCTGATGAGAAAATAGTGCCTCAAAGCGCCATCATGGCCCTGATCTCGGTCGGTTTTAGGGCCATACGATAGAGCGGACCGAAAGCGTTCAAATCGACGGAAAGTTCCGGAAATATGGCGCAAATCTCGGTTCGGGCATCCGCAGGCAAGGCGTTCACCGCCATCTCGGCCGGCATGAGCGTCTCACATTCCACCCCGTTGGCAAAAATGGTCTGATGGCCGTCCAGCAGCAAGTGGAAATATTCAACCTGCGTGCAGTCCATGTCAGGTCGAATAGTGTCGTCGTTGACCAGCGCTGATGCCGAGGCCAACACCTCACCCTCGCCAAACAACAGCTCGGCTCGCCAGTCGCGCAGCAACACGCGGTGTTGGGGTGACAGGTAAAGATCGCGTGCGGGATATCCCGGCTCTAATGCGCCCGCCTTGAACCGCACTGGACGCAGTTCGGGGTGCAAGTCGAGCGTTTGCTGATCTATCGCACGCCCCCCGATCCAGCGGATCGGACGCGGGATGCCGTCGCCGCAGTGAACCATGTCACCAACCTGCAAATCCTCGACGGAAACCTGCCCGGCTGGCACGCGGATCTTGGTGCCCTTGGCAAAGCAAACCACGATGCAGGCCACGCCGGTGCCATTGGTGGATTCCGCGTCGATTGACACAGTATGCGGTTGCCCGTCTGAACCGGTGTATTCAAACGTCCAAACGTTGCCGACGACGCTGTAACTGTCGAAGTTGGTGAAAATGAAGCAATCGTCTTCGTCGAAGCTTTTGACCTCGATATCGAAGTCATCGTCAAAACCGGAGAGGTCAAACGAGAACTGGTCATCCCCGCCCGGCCCGGCCCCTGGTTCAGTCGGAGTATCTTTGCCCCAGAATTCAAAAACGTAAGGATCGTCGTCATCCAGATCGCCGCCGTCCAACACAGTAACGATTTGATTGTCGTCCCGATCACCGGTGATGTAATCCGTGCCTTTGACCTTGTCCTCGTTTTCGGTCAGCGAGATCGTCAGCACCTCTACAGCCATGCCAGTGCCTCACGATCCTTGCGACCTGCCACGGCCTCGGCGCAGAACAGAGTGCGCGCGACAACGTTCAGCTCATCCGCAATCAAGGCACCCTTGTGTTCGGCGGCATAGCCCGCAGCAAACGCCTCGACCGCATCCGAGGCCCGGTCAGCAAAACGCATAACCAGCGCGCGATAGAGCTGCAGATAATCCCACCCCCTTGGGCGCATGGTCGCTGCCTCGAAGTCACAAGCGATGATGTCGCCCTTGTGGGTGAGCATGAAATTGCCAAGCGCCGCATCATTGCGCGCCAGGGAACGGCCGCACAGCGGGATTTCCAACAGCAGATCCTGCGCGGTCTCAACGGCCTGCAAATCAATCTCTGACCCAAAGCGGTTCAGATAGGAATACCAATTGCCACAGGCGGATTCCGCCGGGCTGACGGCGTCATATCGCGCCAGCCAACGACCCAGCTTGTCACCTGTTCCCTCGGCGCTGAGCCGGTCCAGACGGTCGTGCACCTGCCCTTTGCTGATCCATTCGGTGATGACAAAGCGGCCGGGATTGCTGAACGCCAAGATACGTGGCACCAAACCGCTGCCACGAAAGGTCAGCAGGCAGGTTTTTTCGCGCATATACGCCAGTTGGTCCGCTTCTGTCTCGCCGTCAAACAGCTTGAGGAACGCGCTCTGCCCACCGATCTCAACTTCGGCACATACGGATTGCGCCGATTCCTTGATCAGCGTGAACGTCATATTGCGGGCGTCGGTGTCGCCGACAATGGCCTGCGCAACCTCGTTAATCTTCCCCTTTAGACCTAAACAAACCCGATCACGCCAGGGTGGCGTCACAACTACATGTTCACTCGTCAGGTCCAGCATTGCTGATACCCCCGTTTGCCGGGACAAGCGCGCAGCCCCCAAGCCGCACTGTCGGTTACATGTCGTTCTTCACGTGTATTCTGGTATTCAATTGAGACTTGATATGGTCAGAACAGTTTGAGGAAACTTTGAGAGAATTGCGGATACAATGAGGTCAATTGTGGGGAAACTGTGGCTCCGTTTCTCTCACCATGCCGTGACTGGGCTGTCACAGGCCTTGTCGCAAGGGGGTGTCCCGGCCCATCTTGGCGCCATCCCTTGCGCACAGACAAAGAGCCCGACATGCCCACAGAACGCATCACCTTTCCCGGTCACGATGGCAACCAACTCGCCGCCCGACTTGATCTGCCGGATGGGCCAGTACTAGCGACTGCGCTTTTTGCCCATTGCTTTACATGTTCCAAGGATATTCCGGCGGCCCGCCGTATCGCTGCACGCTTGTCTGCCATGGGGATCGCCGTGCTGAGGTTCGACTTTACCGGTTTGGGGCACTCCGAGGGTGAGTTTGGCAACACCACTTTTACCTCGAATGTGCAGGACCTGATCGCGGCGGCTCAGTATCTTGCGACGCGCCGGATGGCGCCTGCGCTGCTCATTGGGCACTCGCTTGGCGGGGCTGCGGTCCTACGGGCTCGCGCGGGCATCCCGTCAGTCAAAGGGGTGGTTACATTGGGCGCCCCTGCCGATCCTGGCCATGTCTCGCACCATTTCGACGCCGCCTTGCCCGAGATCGAGGCCGAAGGATCAGCCGAAGTCTGTCTGGCCGGTCGTCCCTTCCGCATTGGGCGTGACTTTGTTCACGACATCTCGGGCGCAGCCCTGAAACCAGCCATCGCCGAGCTGAACACCGCCCTTCTGGTGCTGCATGCGCCGCTGGATGACACCGTCAGCATCGACAACGCGGCCGAGATTTTTCTTGCCGCCAAACACCCCAAAAGCTTTGTCACACTTGATGACGCTGATCACCTGATCACCCGCGCGGTGGATGCGGAATACGCCGCCGACGTCATCGCGGCCTGGGCAGCACGATATGTGGATCTGACCCCGCCTGCCCCGCCCCCCGGTGCGCCCGAAGGGATCGTGCGCGTGTCCGAGGCAGATCCGGGCGGGTTCCGCCAAGATGTGCAATCGGGCCCTGATCACCATGCGGTGGCTGACGAGCCGTTGTCCTATGGCGGCACGGACCAGGGCATGTCGCCTTATGGATTTGTCGCGGCTGGCCTGGGCGCGTGCACGTCGATGACCATCCGCATGTATGCCCGCCGCAAGGGCTGGTCGTTGGACAATGTCAGCGTGGATGTCAGCCACAACAAGGTCCACGCCCAAGACGCCGACTCTGCCGCCAGCGGCAAGATCGACCGATTTACGCGTCGCATTCACTTGCAAGGCGCACTGACGGCGGATCAGCAGAAAAGGCTGCTTGAGATCGCCGACAAATGCCCAGTGCACCGCACGCTTGAAGCCTCCAGCCAGGTCGAGACCATTTTGGACCGGATCAAGGAACCCGCCTGAGCAGGCGATTAATTGATCTGCAGCTTATCAAGGTCGGTGAGGCCCGCGCCGTAAAAGCTGAGCATTTCCATGACCCGGTGCGGAGGAACATTCAGCCGGGTCACGCGCTCGGCATCATAGGCCGCGATGATCCCGGTGCTGGCAGCAGGGGCGTTTGGTAGAAAAACCACAACCTTGCCGCTGTCGGAACGCTCGATCTCGAACCCGATGCGGGTGCTGTCCACGGTGTCGACCAACACCGGACGAAACCCTTCTGTCATGGCGTCTTCGTGAACCACCCCACCGATGAACCCCTTGATCATCGTGTAACCGGGCACCAGCAGAACCAGCAACCGATCCAAGCGATTGACCCGATCTTTGATCACCTGCAATTCAGCCGCGTACCCCAACAGATACAGGGTCACACCAGCGGCAAATCCTGCAAGCACATGTTCGATTGCGGAATCAAAGGGTGTTCCGGTGCCAATCAGGCCAAACAGCGGATCACCTATGAATTGAATAACCTCGAACACAGTATAAAGGGCGATCCCCAGAACCACGATTGGAATCGCAATAAGAAGTCCAGCCACAAACCGGCGCAGCAGGTTTGATTTCATATCAACCTCGTATACGGATCAGCATTTACCTCAACTTCGGCCGCACAATCGGCGTCCCTTCGGGCGATGCGCTTCGTCCCCTGTTCAATCACAACAAATGTCGGGTGCAAATTTGCGTTTGTAAACTGGAATTCCGGCGTTGCCTCAATCCGTGTAGCTGCCTGTCGTGATGTCCCCGCGCTCGCCCACAAAACGAACACCGTCTTCGGTGAGTTCGATGTCATAGCAGGCCCACAGGCTGGAGGGCGGCCATTGGGAGCAATATTGGCCGTCGCGCACGGCCCAGTATCCCCAGCTGGGTCGACCAGAGTGGTAAAGCGTCTTCATCGAGGGGCGAAACTCCTGCCAGGCGCCTTCGCCGTAATCCAGCTTTTTGCCCATCAACGCGTCGAGCACGCGCGCGTCTTCGGGCTTTTCGTTGGCGTTTACCGCCGTTGCCCCCGCCAAAACTGCCAAAATCAGGGCAAACCGTCTCATGTACCCGCTCCTGCCTTGTTCATTTGTCGTTGCGAGTTTAAGACCCGCGCGATCCCCCGTGCCAATCACAATAAGGTGCCGCCGCCAATGATTCCCCGCTATTCCCGCCCCGACATGGTCGCCATCTGGTCGCCGCAGACCAAGTTCCGCATCTGGTACGAGATCGAGGCGCACGCCTGTGATGCGATGGCCGATCTGGGCGTGATCCCGAAAGAAAACGCCGAAGCGGTGTGGAAAGCCAAAGATGTCGAATTTGATGTGGACCGCATCGACGAGATCGAAGCCGTCACCAAACATGACGTCATCGCGTTCCTGACCCACCTGGCCGAGCATGTCGGTTCCGAAGAGGCCCGTTTTGTCCATCAGGGCATGACCTCCTCGGACGTGCTGGACACCTGCCTGAACGTGCAATTGGTGCGCGCCGCCGACATCCTGCTGGAAGGCATGGACCGGGTTCTGGCCGCGCTGAAAACCCGTGCGTTTGAACACAAGGACACTGTCCGCGTTGGCCGCAGCCACGGCATCCACGCCGAGCCCACAACCATGGGCCTGACATTCGCGCGTTTCTACGCCGAGATGGACCGCAACAAAAACCGCCTGGAAAAAGCCCGCTGGGAAATTGCCACCGGTGCCATCTCGGGCGCTGTCGGCACATTTGCTAATATCGACCCGGCGGTCGAGGATCACGTCTGCGAAAAACTGGGCCTGCGCCCCGAACCAATCAGCACACAGGTGATCCCACGCGACCGTCACGCGATGTTCTTTGCCACTCTGGGCGTCATCGCCAGCTCAATCGAAAACGTCGCTGTTGAAATCCGCCACATGCAGCGCACCGAAGTTCTGGAAGGTGCCGAGTTTTTCTCGATGGGCCAAAAGGGCTCGTCGGCGATGCCGCATAAGAAGAACCCCGTTCTGACTGAAAACCTGACCGGACTGGCCCGTCTGGTACGCATGGCTGTTGTTCCGGCAATGGAAAACGTGGCGCTCTGGCACGAGCGCGACATCTCGCATAGTTCGGTCGAGCGAGCGATTGGTCCCGACGCCACCATCACGCTGGACTTTGCCCTGCACCGTCTGGCCGGTGTGGTTGAAAAGATGCTGATCTTCCCCGACAACATGCTGCACAACATGAACAAGTTCCCCGGCCTTGTCATGTCGCAGCGCGTTCTGCTGGCCCTGACCCAGGCCGGCGTCAGCCGCGAAGACGCCTATTCCATGGTGCAGCGCAACGCGCTGAAAGTCTGGGAACACCGCGTCGACTTCCGCGAACAGCTGCTGGCGGATGCTGATGTTGTTGCCGCACTTGGCGAAGACGGCATCAACGAGAAGTTCGACATGGGCTATCACACCAAACACGTCGACACGATTTTCAAGCGTGTCTTCAAAGACTAATGCGATCAAAGGCCTCGAAATTCGGGGCCTTTTCTTTTTCTGCTCCACCCGTTCAGGACATGTCGTTCACCAAAGTTTGACGGCGCCCAACCTGCGGTTTCCTGTCATTTAGCACCAATTTTCGTTATCATCAGGGGAACTGTTCCATAACCATGGAGAGTTCTCATGCGAATACTTTTAACTTTGGCTTTTTCAATCATGCTGCCTTTGGGCGTCATGGCTGCCGGTGGCGGTGACGGTGGCGGCAGTGGTGGGGGCAGCGACGGCGGTGGTGCAGGAGGCAGCGGCGGAGGAGGCAGCGCGGGCGGTGCCAATGGTGACGCAGACGGTGGCGGCACTGAGGGCAAGACTGGAACACTCTGGGTCAACCCGCCTGAAAAGACTGAAAACACCACCATCTGCCAGCACGTGACCATCTGGGACACGGCCAGTGAAACCTGTCAGGCCCCGACATTTGCAAGCTTTGACACGCAAACTCTCTATCATGCTGTGCGCGAACTGGCCTATGCGGGCCGCTACCGCGATGCTCAAAGCATCCTGCAGGTGATGCACGACCAGACCGACGACCGTGTTCTGACCTATTGGGGCTTTACCCATCGCAAATTGGGCCACCGCGAACTGGCAGACGCCTATTACCGCTCGGCCATCGCCATCAACCCCGACAACATTCTGGCACGCAGCTACATGGGTCAGGGCTTTGTAGCTGAGGGCAAGCTGGATTTGGCCATCGCCCAATGGCGCGAGATTAACGTGCGTGGCGGACAAGGCACCTGGGCCGAGTCATCACTGCGCGAGGCCATTCGAACCGGCGTCACTTACAGCTATTGATGACGTGGGCGGACAACGCACGAAATCTTTTACTTTGGAAAATGCGGGGCTCAGGCTATCCTGACCCCACATCAGAGGAGGACGGATTATGAAAGTCGGAACTCTTGTCCTGACCGCGGCACTCTTGTTGCCGTCCATGGCTGCGGCCATGGGCTGCTCAGGGCGCGAACATCAGGTGCAGTCCTGCGCGGCAGGCTCGACTTGGGATGCAAACAGTCAAAGCTGCGTCAAGATCGTCAACAGTTGACGCAAATCTCACAAGTTTTTTATTGCAGGCGCGCCGTTTTGAGGGGCGTCCTCATCTTTTTGCACTAAACTCATTCCAAGTGATCATTTGGAGTGAGTTTAATGCGTATGTTGCTTTCATTGGCCGTTGCCATGCCCGGATTTGCTTTTGCCGCAGGTGGCAATGGAGACGGCGGCACCACTTGGACCAACCCGCCTGAACCGTCTGAGACCACCAAGACCTGCAAGGGTGTGCGCGTCTGGGATGAGAAAAAGAAGCGTTGCGTGAAACCCAAGAACTCGTCGTTGGACACCGATACGCTTTACGGCGCGGTGCGCGAACTGGCCTATGCCGGGCGCTATGCGGACGCACAGGGTGTGTTGACCGCGATGCAGGATCAAAGCGACGACCGCGTGTTGACTTACTGGGGCTTTACCCACCGCAAGCTGGGTCAGGTCGAGTTGGCAAACGCCTTTTACGAAAAGGCTATCACCACCAACCCCGACAACATCCTGGCACGCAGCTACATAGGCCAAGGCTTTGTCGAACAAGGGAAACTTGATTTGGCGATCGCGCAATGGCGCGAGATCAAAGCACGCGGCGGCGAAGGGTCCTGGGCCGAAGCCTCGCTGCGCGAAGCCATTCGCACAGGAACCACATACAGCTACTGATTTTCAGTCTTTCTTTACTGCCTGTGGGCTAGCGTGCCCATGATGATGACGGACCTACAGGCGGGCAGATGCAAGAAGACAGAGCATTGATGCAATTGGCCCCACTGGGAACCCCGGTGGGCGATAGTGTTATCACGGTGAATACCGACGCCCCGACGGTAGAGGTTCGTGTCGCTCGACACCTTAGCGGGCGGGCCAAAGCCGCCATCGTGGTCCGGCTTTTGCTCAATGACGGCGCGGACATCCCGTTGGAGGAGTTGCCTGAAGAGTTGCAAACCAAGTTGACCGAACAAATGGGGGAAATCGGCCTGGTGGACCGCGTGACGCTCGGGGCCGTGGCGCATGAGTTTGCCGAAGCACTCGAAGGGATCGGGCTGTCGATGCCTCATGACCTGGCAGGAGCACTCAGTGTGCTGGACGGCAAGATCGGCGCACGCACTGCCGCCAAATTACGCAAGCAGGCAGGCGTCAAGCAATCGGGCGACCCGTGGGTTCGGCTCAAGGCTATGTCAGCCGCTGAACTGGCGGAACTGGCGCAGGCTGAAAGCACCGAGGTGGCCGCTGTTCTACTGTCAAAGCTCGACACCCCCAAGGCCGCCGAGATGCTGGGCCAACTGCCAGGACCCATGGCACGTCAGATCACCTATGCGGTGTCAAAAACTGGCAATGTTACGCCAGAAGCTGTTGATAGAATAGGGTTTTCCTTGGTTGCGCAAATGGACCAACGCCCGATCTCGGCCTTTTCTGATGACCCCGACAAACGTGTTGGTGCCATCCTTAACCAGTCTGCCGCAAACACCCGCGACGACATGCTGACCTCTCTGGATGCCGAGGACGAGGTATTTGCCACTTCTGTTCGCAAGATGATCTTTACCTTTGCCCACATCCCCGATCGGGTGAGCGAACGCGATGTTCCTGCTGTGGTGCGCGCCGTGGACCAGGAGGAGCTGGTGACTGCATTGGCGGCGGCAACCGACGAAAAGAACGCCCCTGTTAGTGAATTCCTACTTGGCAACATGTCCAGCCGCATGGCCGACAACCTGAGGGAAGAGGTTCAGGAACGTGGCACCGTCAAACGCGCCGATGGCGAACGGGCCATGAACGCGGTCGTCAACGCGGTCCGCGGTTTGGAAGAAGAAGGCACCATTACCCTGGTGGTTGAAGAAGAGGACGAAGAATAATCCCATAGCGCACTGACTTAATCGTGGTTACTTAAGGCAGCCGACCATTCTGTTCGAACCTAGTCCAGAACGCGCGTTCTGGGTCCGCACCCTTCTGTCATCAAATGACTTGGTGCAAAGGCATTGATGGTCTGGTGGCAATCGAAGCCCCAGATCACTGAGAAAGAGCCCTACCTAGGCAAGTGATATTATACACCATGTGCCTAGCGTCACTGCCAGGAAGCAAAGAACGCTGCGGTGTTTGTTAGGCCAAGCATTTCCCGCATGGACAGCCGTGCGGGCCGCGCCTATGACGTTAGCATGCTCACAATAATCGAGCGATGATCAGCTGCAGGCCGCGTATGATTTCATTGAACTGTTCCCGCCCATGACCAACGGGTCAGACACCCATAGCAAGGCCATACTTCTGATGGTTGGCGCAGTCCTGTTTTTCTCGCTGATGGATGCCTCGGTCAAGGCGCTGGCCCCACGCATCGGGGTAATCCCCAGCCTTTGGGCGCGTTATGCGGGTCAGATGCTGTTTGTTTTCATCCTGGTATTGCCCCGTCTGCATCGCGTGGTGCGCACCCGCTATCCCGGCTTGCAGTTCCTGCGCTCGCTCTTGCTGATGGGGGCCACCGGTTTCTTTTTTCTCGCGCTCACGCTGATCCCGCTCACCGACGCCTCGGCGCTGATGTCCGTAAATCCGGTCCTGATTACGCTGGGGGCTGCGCTGTTCCTGCGTGAACCGCTCGGACCCCGCCGAATCTTCGGTATCATAATTGCACTTTGCGGCGCGATCGTGATCATCCGCCCTGGCAGCAGCGTCTTTTCGCTGGCCTCGCTTTACCCGCTGGCCGCCGCCTGCTGTTACTCGGGCTATGCGCTGCTCACCCGCAAAGTCGGCCCGGACGAGGATGTCTGGACCTCGCTGTTTTACACCGGCCTTGTCGGCACCATCATCCTGAGCCTCGTTGCCCCACCTTACTGGACCATGCCAGATGCGACCGGATGGGGGTTGATTGCCCTGGTTTCAGGCTTTGGCACGATGGCGCAATTGCTGCTGATCCGGGCCTTTTCGCTTGGTCAGGCCTCAATGCTGGCGCCTTATGCCTATTGCGGGTTGGGTTTTGCCGCTGTCTGGGGCGCGGTGTTTTTTGGCGAGCGTCCCGACATCTGGACGATCTGCGGTGCGCTTGTGATCGCTGGGGCGGGACTATATGTGTGGCATCGCGAAACAAGAAACACCTGAGGCGCAGCCATGCCCGTTGAAAAATCAGAACTCTCCCGGTTTGAGCGGGCGAAATATCGTGCGTCTTTTTTCTTCCTGCGCGCCTTCATTGGCGGCATGCGCAAGCTGCCTTATGACACGCGGATCGCGACCATGGGGTGGATCGTCAGCGCAATCTCGCCCCTTGTGGGGTTCCGCAACCGCATCCGCAAGAATCTGAATCTGGCTTGTCCGGACCTACCAGAAGCCGAGGTCAAACGCCTGACCAAGGCCGTGCCCAACACAGCTGGCCGTGCCGTGATGGAACATTTTTCGCCCGAGGAATTCACCGAACGTCAGAAGAACGCCAAAGTTTCTGGTCCCGGGTTCGAAGCTTTTGAAAAGGCTTGCGCCGAGGGGCGCCCAGTCATGTTCATCACCGCCCATTTTGGGCATTATCTGGCCGCGCGCCCTGCCCTGCAACATCGTGTCGGCAAGCCTATCGGGTGCCTGTATCGCCGCATGGCGAACCCCTATTTCAACAAGATCTACGTCGAAGCCTTTCACAAGACCGGCAAACCGATGTTCGAACAGGGCCGCCGCGGCATGATGGAGATGGTTCGCTCGCTGAAAAAGGGCGGCATCATCGCGATTGTTTCGGACCTGCATGCCCATGGCGGCGAAGAGCTGCAATTCTTTGGTCAGCCTGCGGTGACATCCGTGCTGAACGCGGAATTGGCGATCAAGTACAATGCTGTGACCATCCCCTGCTACGCCGTGCGTGAACCCAACGGTCTGGATTTCGAGATCGTGCTTCATGACCCGATAGAACATAGCGATCCCACGACCATGACCCAGCAAATGAACGACGACCTCGAAGCTATCGTTCGCAAACACATGGATCAGTGGTTTTGGATTCACCGCCGCTGGAAAATGTGGAACGGCTTGGGGTCGGCTGACGGTTAATCCAGCTTGGCGGCTGCCACGATTGGGCCATAGCCAGGCACCTGCACCAACACGGCGGTTTTCAGGCCATCAGCCAAGTGCACGGTAAAAGTTGCGTCTGCGTTCCCGTCCCAGCGTCCCAGCAAGTTCAAACTGTCGACCACATTGGCGTAATCCAGATCGTGACCAGCAAGCTCACCTCGCTTGATGCTTGCGTGACGCATCGGGGCATACCGGACCAGTTGCACGGCATAGGTTCCTTTGGGCAGCTTATCGGATGCCGAAACGCTGACTTCGACCTCATTACCTGATTTGGTTGTTTCAACCGTGGCCATCGGGGCGCGGTCGCGATGCCGAGCAATAAGTTCCATCAACTCCATACCACGCGCACCAACCACGCTCTCGTTACCGTTGATCACCATTTGCGGGGTGTAAATCATCGTGCGCCCTCCAGATTGTGCGTACCCCTGCTGGCGCGTGGTGTGGGAAGGTTTGGCGTATTCGTCCTTCCATCCAATGTAGTCCCAGTAATCCACGTGCAGCGCTAGCCCCAGCACGTCGTCCCGTTGAGCCAATTTCTGCATCAGGGCATCGGCCGGGGGACAGGATGAACACCCCTGAGACGTATAAAGCTCGACAACAACCGGATTGCTGTTTTCGGCAAAAGCTGCGGTGGCCGACAACACGGTCAGGGCGATGGAAAAAAGGGCGCGTTTCATGGCTGGCACTATCCTGCTTGGGGTGATTACAGGTCTAGGACGCAGCGTAATCAAAGGCCAATCAAGGTTTCTTGAGAGGCAAGTGAATAAATCAATGTCCGCGCATTGCAAATTGCATACCATTGCATACATTTTTATCTAAGCAGCGCCATTCCCCTTGAAACACGACGCCCGGTCATGCAGAAAACCCATAGCAAAACCTCATTTTCACATCTCATTAGAGGGAAGCCACCTTATGCCCATCACCGTTGGACAAGACACCGCCAAGACACGCCGCGAGCTAAGCGTGAATGGCAAGACCATCTCGTATTTCTCGATCCCCGCCGCGACCGAGGCCGGGCTTGGTGATTTTTCCAAGCTGCCCGCCGCGCTGAAAGTCGTGTTGGAAAACATGCTGCGGTTCGAAGATGGCGACTTTTCCGTTTCGGTCGACGACATCAAGGCGTTTGCCGAATGGGGCGCGAACGGCGGCAAGAACCCGCGCGAGATTTCATACCGCCCTGCCCGCGTGTTGATGCAGGATTTCACCGGGGTTCCGGCCGTTGTGGATCTGGCGGCGATGCGTGACGGGATCGTGGGCCTCAAGGGCTCGGCGTCCAAGATCAACCCTCTGGTGCCGGTCGATCTGGTCATCGACCACTCGGTCATGATTGACGAATTCGGCAATCCGCGTGCGTTCCAGATGAACGTGGACCGCGAGTACGAGCGTAATATGGAGCGCTATACCTTTTTGAAATGGGGTCAGAACGCGTTTAACAACTTTCGCGTTGTGCCCCCCGGCACTGGCATCTGTCACCAGGTCAACCTGGAGTATCTGGCCCAGACCATCTGGACCGACACGGACCAGAACGGGGTCGAGGTCGCCTATCCCGATACGCTGGTGGGCACCGACAGCCACACCACCATGGTCAACGGGGTTGCGGTTCTGGGCTGGGGCGTTGGCGGGATCGAGGCCGAGGCCGCGATGCTGGGCCAGCCGATTTCCATGCTGATCCCCGAGGTGATCGGGTTCGAACTGACCGGTGCGATGACGGAAGGCACAACCGGCACCGATCTGGTGCTGAAAGTTGTTGAAATGCTGCGCGAAAAGGGTGTTGTCGGTAAATTCGTTGAATTCTATGGCGACGGTCTGGACCGTCTGCCTTTGGCCGACCGGGCCACCATCGCCAACATGGCACCAGAATACGGCGCCACCTGCGGCTTTTTCCCGATCGACGGCGAAACCATCCGCTACCTGACCAATACGGGCCGCGACGAGGACCGTATTGCACTGGTCGAGGCCTATGCAAAGGCCAACGGGTTCTGGCGCGATGCCGATTACGCCCCGATCTACACCGACACCCTGCATTTGGACATGGGCACGATTGTTCCGGCGATTTCCGGCCCCAAACGCCCGCAGGACTATGTCGCGTTGAGCGATGGCAAGACGGAATTCCTCCGCGAGATGGATGAGACCTTCAAACGCCCCATGGGCAAAGAAGTCGCCGTCGCGGGCGAGGATTACACCATGGAAAGCGGCAAAGTCGTCATCGCCTCGATCACGTCGTGCACCAACACCTCGAACCCCTATGTCATGATTGGCGCCGGTCTGGTGGCGCGCAAGGCCGCTGAATTGGGCCTGAACCGCAAGCCCTGGGTCAAGACCTCGCTGGCGCCGGGGTCACAGGTCGTGAGCGCCTATCTAGAGGCAGCAGGCCTGCAGGATGATCTGGACGCCATCGGGTTCAACCTTGTGGGCTATGGCTGCACCACCTGCATCGGCAACTCTGGCCCCATCCAGAAAGAGATCAGCGACGCCATTGCCGAGGGCGATCTGGTGGCAACATCGGTCCTGTCGGGCAACCGCAACTTTGAGGGGCGGATCAGCCCGGATGTGCGCGCCAACTACCTCGCCTCACCGCCGCTCGTGGTGGCCTATGCATTGGCCGGGACGTTGGACATTGACCTGTCGTCGGATGTGATCGCGCAGGACAAGAACGGCAATGACGTCTATCTGAAAGACATCTGGCCCTCGACCGAAGAGATCGCCGAACTGGTGCAGCAGACTGTAACCCGCGAGGCATTTCAGTCGAAGTACGCCGATGTCTTCAAAGGCGACGAAAAATGGCGCGGGGTCGAGGTTCCGCAGCAGGAGACTTATGATTGGCCCGCCAATTCGACCTACATCCAGAACCCGCCCTATTTCCAGGGCATGAGCGATGAGCCGGGCACCATCAAAAACATCAAAGGCGCCAAAGTGCTGCTGGTTCTGGGCGACATGATCACCACCGACCATATCTCGCCCGCCGGGTCCTTTGCCGCCTCATCGCCCGCTGGTCAGTATCTGATCGAGCGTCAAGTCCAGCCGCGCGAATTCAACTCTTACGGCTCGCGCCGGGGTAATCATGAGATCATGATGCGCGGCACCTTTGCCAACATCCGTATCAAGAACGAGATGCTTGATGGTGTCGAAGGCGGCTATACCAAAGGGCCGGATGGCGCGCAGACCAGCGTCTATGACGCCTCGATGGCGCATCAGGTCAATGGCACGCCTCTGGTGGTCTTTGGTGGCGAGCAATATGGTGCTGGGTCGTCGCGAGACTGGGCAGCCAAGGGCACCGCGTTGTTGGGCGTCAAGGCCGTGATTGCCGAAAGCTTTGAGCGCATCCATCGCTCGAACCTGGTTGGCATGGGCGTCATCCCGCTTGAATTCACCGGTGGGGACTCCCGCAAGTCGCTAGGTCTGACCGGCGAAGAAACCGTTACGATCACCGGTCTGGACAGCGTCCAGCCGCTGCAAGAGGTGCCCTGCTCGATCACCATGGCGGACGGCTCGGTAAAAGACATCACCCTGAAGTGCCGGATCGATACCGCGCCCGAGATTGAATACATCGAACACGGCGGCGTGCTGCACTACGTGCTACGCAATCTTGCCAAGTTGTAGGACGCTAGAACCTATCACGAAAAAACCCGGCCACAGCGCCGGGTTCTTTTGTTATCTTCTGGACCTTTGTCCTGGGTTTGGGCAGTCTTTGCAGGGTCACCCCCTGATCGGAGCCTGATAATGGGCAAACCCAACGCATTGCTTTTGTGTTCATTGATCGTCATCGCGACGGTCGGTGTCTGGGGCATCGTCGACATCGGCGGTCTGGTCGATTGGGCAGACGGAATCGTGCGCAAGACATTTCACAGCCGTGGATGGTTCGTGATGCTCTCGGCAAGTGGGATGCTGGTAAGTTGTCTATTCCTTGCCTTTTCAAAATACGGGAACATCCGCCTCGGTAAAGACGAAGATCGCCCCGAGTTTTCGACCCCATCGTGGATTGCCATGTTGTTCTCGGCGGGCATGGGCGTGGGTTTGCTGTTCTGGGCCGTGGCGGAACCCCTGACCCACTATCGCTTTATTGACGAATTCGAAGGATCGCCCGAAGCGGCTAGGCAGGCCATGCTGGCCACAAATTTCCATTGGGGGCTGCACGCTTGGGCCATCTATGGTTCAACAGCCCTGACTATCGCGTTCTTCAGCTTCAGGCGGGGCACCGGAATGATGGTCAGCGCACCGCTCATCTCGTTGTTCCCAGGCGAACGTTGGGCAAAAGCGGTGGGCTGGTTTTCGGATTTTTCCGCTATCATCGCGATTGCCATCGGAGTCGGTGGTTCCATGGCAATGGGCGTGTTTCAGGTCGCCGATGGCATTTCAGCTTTGACCAACTGGCCGGTGTCGTCCTACTTGATTGGCGGCGTTCTTGTGGCGATGGTTGCGGCTTATGTCCCTGCCCTGCTCATCGATCTGGGTCAGGGCATGGCCAAGCTTTCGAACACGGCAATGCTGATCGCAATCGCACTGGTGCTTTACACAATCATCCTCGGCCCGACCGAGTATCTATTAAACACCGTGGTGCAGAGCTTTGGAGATTATGTCGCGCATGTTATTCCGCGCGGATTTCAGACGTTTACCTTCTATGGCGACGCAGTGAACCAATGGTTCAGCGACTGGACGCTCACGTATATGGTCTGGTGGATCGCTTGGGGACCGTTTGTTGGTGTTTTCGTGGCCCGGATTTCCCGCGGACGCACGATCCGAGAGTTCGTTTTGGGCGTGCTCTTTGCTCCGACGCTGTTCTCGATTTTCTGGTTCAGCGCCTTTGGCGGCATCGGCCTGTTCGAGGCCCTGAACGGAGCCGGAGAACTGCTTTCGATGACTGAGACCAACGTCGAGCGGGTCACCTTTGGCCTGCTGGATCGCCTGCCCCTGACCCGGGTGACAACACTGGCGACGGTTCTGGCGGCCTTTTTGTTTATCGTCACCAGCGTGGTCAGCGCGGCCTTTGTGTTGGGGACGTTTTCAAGCGGTGGCGATGCGAACCCCGCGCCGCGCATCCGCCTGATTTGGGGTCTGCTTCTGGGCCTGCTAAGCGTCGCGATGATCCTGTCGGGCTCGGTCGACTCGGTGAAAATACTGATCTCGATGGGCGCGCTGCCCTTTGTCTTTATCTCGGTGATGCTGCTGGTCTGCCTGTTCCGCGGGCTTCGCGAAGAAAGGGTGCATCAAAATGCTGACCGGTGATCTGACGGATACCATGATGAACCTGACCACCTTTGCCTTTATCGGCGCGATGGTCTGGATCTTAGTGCGCAAGTGATCAGTTTCCGGCTGCCTGTTCCAGCGCCGGGCGAATCCGGCTTTCGATCACCCGCTGCGTGATTGGCCCGGCAAAGCGCAAAATGATGGTGCCATCGCCCGCGATCACATAGGTCTCGGGCACGCCATAGACGCCCCAATCCAGCGCCATGCGGCCCTGCTCGTCACGGCCAATGCCAGCGTAGGGATCACCAAGTTCATCAAGGAAGTCCGAAGCGTTGCCTTGTGAGTCCTTGTAGTTCACGCCGTAAACCGGAATGCCCTGCTCGGACAGCGCCTCAAGGCTGGGGTGTTCCGCACGGCACGGCGCGCACCAGCTGGCCCAATAGTTGACCAACTTGACCTTGCCATCACGCAAGGTGGCGTCGTCAAATCCGGTTTTACCCGGGAATTCAGTCATCACCACAGGCGGCGCTGGTTGCCCTTCGCGTGCTGATGGCAGGCTGTCAGGATCTTCGCGGAACATGCCGACAGCGGCGAGCAGCACGAAGCCGCTAAAGATCAGCGGCGGGGCGATCATCAGAGGTGAAAACTTAGCCATCTCGACGCACTCTCTTTTCGATCTCTTCCATCTCGGCGCGTACCTTGCGCCCGCGAAGAACAGACATCACCACCAAGACAACCAGCAACACCAGAGAGGCCGCATAGGCCGACAGCACGGTATCCGCGTATTTCCCCAAATCGGGCATCATGCGCTCATCCTTTCGCGGGCTTGCAGGGCCTTGATCCGGCGCGCCCGAATCTCGGTTCCGGTGCGGTAAAACACCAGTGCCACAAACAGCAGAACAAAACCGATCATGCAGATCAGCAGCGGGTAGAAATAGACATTGCTCACCTTTTCGGCGGTGTCTGCCCCGGTCACCGCTCCCGCGCGGAACACCGATGCCCCCTGATGCAGTCCCTGGTTCCAGAAGTTGACGGCATAGCGGCTGAGGATTGCGAACACGGACCCCACCAGACACAGGACCGAGGTCAGATCGGCGGCAGTGTCGGGGTCCTCGATCGACTCCCACAAGGCGATGTAGCCCAAGTAGAACAAGAACAGGATCAGGAACGACGTCAAGCGTGGGTCCCACTCCCACCATGTGCCCCACATCGGCTGGCCCCAGATCGCCCCGGTCACCAGCGCGATGAGGGTAAAAACGGCACCCACTGGCGCGGCAGCGCGAGCGGCCAAGGCACTCACATGGTGGCGACGGATCACCCAGATCAACGAGGTTACCAGCATCATCAGCCACGCATTGATCGCCATCAGCGCGGCAGGCACATGCAGGTAAATAATCTTGACAGTCGAACCCTGCTTGTAGTCGTCACCGGTGAAGAAAAACCCCCAGGTCAGCCCGACTACCAGACATAGGGCCGTGATGATCCACAGGCCGGGCAAAAACCGCTCGGTCGTGGACAGAAACTTTTTCGGGTTGGCGTATTCCCACAGGGAATTGAGCTTGGTGGTCTGTGTCATGTCTTGGTATCTAGCCCGGATTTCATACGGCCTCAATTCACATCGCTAGCGCAGATTGACGCGCAGCACAGCGGCGCTGGCGAACGGCAACAACGCGATGACCGCCGCCGTGATCCCGGCAAGCAGCAACAGCGGCGTCGAGGTCGCCATCCCCTCAGCCCCGCGACGCGCAACTTCGGCCCCGAAAATAAGCGTTGGCACGTACATCGGCAGCACCAGCAAGGACAGCAGCAGCCCACCACGTTTTAGGCCAACGGTCAGCGCCGCGCCGAATGTGCCAATCACCGACAGCGCAGGCGTGCCAACAAGCAGCGACACAACCAGCCACGCATAGCCCGGTGTCGGCAAGTTTAGCAGAACACCCAACACAGGGGCTGCCAGCACCAGCGGCAAGCCCGTGGTCAACCAATGAGCCAGCGCCTTGACCGTCACGACCGATTCCAACGGCAATGGTGCGGTTGCCAACAGATCAAGCGTCCCGTCCTCCCAATCCAGAGCCAAAAGACGATCGAGAGACAATAGACAGGCCAGCAAGGCCCCAAGCCACAAGACACCCGGTGCGATGACGGCCAGCAAAGCTGATTGCGGCCCAACCGAGAAAGGCACCAAAACGGTCAGGATCAGAAAGAACGCCAAACCCAGCCCAAATCCGCCACCGGCCCGGAGGGCAAGCCGCAGATCGCGTATCAAAAGCGCGATCACAGGAAGCCCCCATCAAAATCATCGAGCGCGGGCAGCTTGGCGCGAAACGCTCCGACATCGAGAACTTGCGCGTCCAGCCCAAGGTCGATGTGGGTTGCAATCAGCGCCGATCCCCCCTGCCCCAGATGCGCATGCACGGCGTCGGCAAACATCCCCACGGCGCGGGTGTCCAGCGATACGGTGGGCTCATCCAGTACCCAAATCGGACGACCGGTCACCAGCAAGCGCGATAGGCCAAGGCGACGTTTCTGTCCCGCAGACAGATTTCCGGCATGTCGGTCAGACAACTCGTTTAATTCAAACGCATCCAATGCGGGTTGGATGGAGCCCTGGCCAAAGACCGCGGCCCAGAACAACAGGTTCTCGGCAACCGTCAGCGTGGGTTTCAACCCATCGGAATGCCCGGCGTAAGCGATGGTCTCATCTGCGCCCTGCATGTCTCCAGCAACGGCGGGCTGCAAACCAGCGATGGTTCGCAAGAGTGTCGTCTTGCCGATCCCATTGGGGCCACGGATCACCAATGCCTGCCTCGGTGCAAGCGTCAGGTTCAGCCCTTCGAGGACGGGCACGCCACCCCGGGCGATGGTCAGGTTTGAGACGGTCAGTGTCATGAAACCCGCTTAGCCGATTGATGCATCACGCAAAAGGGGCGTTGTTGCCGCAAAGTTGGGAGCGAGTATCGTTCATGGTTCGCCATTGGTTCAAGAACCATGGACGATGCCCCTGGCGCTCCCCGGAATATTCTTGGCCAGATCAAGAAGCGGATCAGACAGGCAACGCGGCCAATGCGATGCGGCGGCCTTCGGACAACAGGACGTTGTAGGTGCGGCAAGCGGCGGGCGAATTCATCACTTCGACACCCAGGCCTGCGGCTTCGAGAGATTGGCGCAGGTCGGCGGGAACATGGGCGATCTCGGCGCCTGTACCGACAAAGAGCACGTCGATATCGTCTGCCAGAGCCAGCAGGGCTTCGGTATCCTCGTAACCGCCCCAGTTGGCGGTGCCATTGGGACCTGTAATAAGCCCGCCTTGAACCACGTTTCCACCCACGCGGAAGAACCCCGGTCCATATCCATCAACTGGGACCGCACCTGTGAATGACATCTCGTTCAGCTGCATCAGTGCGCTCCAGTGTTCCAGAAAGGCAGCCCCGAAATAGCCGAGGCAGCGATGATGACATAGGCGGCAGTGCGATACAGCCGCTCGCGGTCAGGATTGAAGATAGCAGTTCCGATGAGATTGCCAATGAATGTCGGCACAACCATGAACAGGCCGATCCAGGCGGCGGTGCCCACAAAGCCCCCCTGCAAGATCAGAGCAGTGAAAAACAAGATATCAAAAGCCCAGAGATAGAGCAGCGTGTTGGCACGAATCACTGTTGGGCCATGGCGGCTGGCCATGTAGAACAGGATCACAACCGGTCCCGGCAAGCCGGCGACGCCACCGACAAACCCTGCACCGCCGCCGATGCCATAGACCATCGGGCGCGAGACCTCTCCCGAATAGCGAAAGCCCGAGAGCAAAATTACCAGCATGATCAGCGCCAGCCCGGAAATGCCATAGCGATAGATGTCGGGGTCAGTGTTGCGAAGGATCAGCACACCAATTGGGACTGTGACAACCGTGCCAATCAGCAATCTGCGCAGGTCATTGCGGTGGCATTCACGCCAGGCGCGCGGCAGGATCGGCAGCGGACCAAAGGCGTCCATCACTGTCAGCACGATCACGGCCCAAACGGGGGGCAGCACCTGGGCAGCGGCGGGTAGAAACACCAGCGCCGTGCCAAAGCCCGAAAACCCGCGCACCACGGCGGCGACAAAGGCCGCCCCGGCAAGCCACCAGAGGCCCGACGTCTCAAGCGCCGCCAGAAGTGTCTCAGGCATCGATGTCTGCGTATTGACTGCCGGCGGTGTTCGACGGTTTGGACCAGTCGCGCTTGACGCCAAGATACAGCAGGATGGCTGAGGCCACGAAGACTGACGAATAGGTCCCCACGATCACGCCCCAGATCATCGCAAAGACAAACCCACGGATCACATCGCCACCGAGGACGTAAAGCGAAATCAGCGCAAGCAGGGTCGTGACCGACGTCATGACCGTTCGGCTGAGGGTTTCGTTGATGGACACGTTCAGAACCTCTTTGAGGTCCTTTTTCTTGTATTTGCGCAGGTTCTCGCGAACCCGGTCAAAGACGACCACAGTATCGTTCAGCGAATAGCCCACGATGGTCAGCAATGCGGCGATGATGGCCAGATCGAACTTGATCTGCAGTTCGGAAAAGATGCCGATGGTCAGGACCACGTCATGCACCAGCGCCGCAACCGCGCCAAGCGCGAACTGCCATTCAAACCGCAACCAAATGTAAACAAGCACCGCCCCGATGGCGAGCGCCACGGCCAGAACGGCGGTCTGGACCAGCTCGCCCGAAACCTTGGGTCCCACGGATTCAACCGAGGGGAACTTGATCTCGGGGTCCAGTGCCTGCAAGGCTGTCTGCACGTCGTTGACGACCTGAGCCGTGACTGATTCCGCGCCTTCTTGGGCTTGGATGCGGATCATGGCCACGTTTTCGTCGTCTTCAAAAGTTGGGTCGAACACCTCGGTGATCGAGATGTCACCCAGGCCAAGTGGGGCCATCGCGGCGCGATAAGCCGCGACATCCACGGGCTGTGCACTTTCAGTTCGCACCGTTGTACCGCCGCGGAAATCGATGCCGAAGTTCAGGCCCTGATAGGCGAACGACGCCATACCAACCACCATCATCAGGGCCGAAATACCCAACCACAGCTTCCAGCGGCTGAAAAAGTCGAACGAGGTACTTTGGGGGACAAGTTTCAGTCTCATATCAAACCTCGATCATCTTGGGGCGGCGGCGTTCGAACCAGATGACAATCATCAGGCGCGTCACGAAAATGGCGGTAAAGACCGAGGTCAAGATCCCCAGCCCAAGCGTGATGGCAAAGCCGCGCACAGGGCCAGACCCCATGGCAAACAGGATTACGGCCGTGATGAATGTGGTGATGTTGGCATCCAGAATGGCCGACAGCGCCTTTTCATAGCCCAGCTCGATGGCGCGCGCCGGGCCCTTGGCGGTTTTCAGCTCTTCGCGGATACGTTCAAAGATCAGCACGTTGGCGTCCACCGCCATACCGACCGTCAGCACGATACCAGCGATCCCCGGCAGGGTCAGCGTCGCACCGATTGTGGACAACAGACCAAAGATCAAGCCGACGTTGATGATGAGAGCGATGTTGGCAAAGATGCCAAACAGACCATAGCTGAGCGCCATGAACACCAACACGGCGACAAAGGCTACAACGGTTGCGATCTTACCCGCGTCAATGCTGTCTTGACCCAACTCGGGACCGATGGTGCGCTCTTCTAGGAACTCAAGCCCAGCAGGCAGGGCACCAGCTCGGAGCAAAACAGCCAGATTGGTGCTTTCCTCGACAGTGAAGCTACCTGTGATAATGCCCGAGCCGCCGGGAATGTGGCTTTGGATCACCGGGGCGCTGATCACCTCGTCATCCAAGACAATGGCAAAGGGCGAACCGATGTTGTCTCGGGTATAGTCGCCAAATTTGCGCGCACCGGATGTGTTGAACCGGAAACTGACCGCCGGGCGACCGTTTTGATCAAAGCTGGGCTGTGCATCGACCAGCTCTTCGCCGGTCACGACCGGCGCGGATTCGATTGTGTAGTAAACGCTGTCTTCGCCGATTGACGGGATGATTTCGTTTCCGACACCTGCGATTGCATTGGCGTCCGTGCCGCGCGACACAACCGGGTTGAATGTCAGCTGCGCGGTTGTCCCGATGATCTCTTTCAACTCAGACGCGCTGCCGATGCCCGGCACCTGAATCAGGATGCGGTCGGCGCCTTGGCGTTGGATTGTAGGTTCACGGGTTCCAACCTCGTCAATCCGGCGGCGGATGATTTCCAGCGCCTGACGCACGGTGCGGTCGTCCGACGCCAGCTTTTCTGCCTCGGACAGGCGCACGGTCAGAACATCGCCCTGCCCGCTTACCTCTATATCGGTGGAACCGGCACCGGTCAGTGATTGGATCGGGCGGGCCAATTCACGCACAACTTCTATCGCACGCGACATGCCCTCGGGCTGAGAGATGCGAACGCGAATCTCATCCGCAGGGGATTGCTGCAGTCGGACGGTGCCAATGGTGGCGCGTTCGGGACGCAAAACATCGCGGATTTCCGGCCACATGGCCTCCATCCGGCTGGCATAGACGTCCCGAACCTTGACCTCGGCCAGCAGATGGGCCCCACCGCGCAGGTCCAGACCAAGGTTGACCAGAGAGGATGGCATCCAGCCGGGCCAGTTTTCCGCCAAAACGAGCCGCTCGGGAGTTTCACCCTTCAGCTCGATCTCGGCGATCGCGTCGTTGCTTTGCTCGACGCGCGTGTAGAACGCATTCGGCAGGGCCATCAGCAGGCCGGTCACACAAACCAGCCAGATCAGAACCCGCTTCCAGGTATCAATTTGCAGCATTACCCTGCCTTTTGAATGTGTTATAGGTCGCGATTACTTTGCTGGCTCGGTCTTACTCAGAACCTGGGCGATGGTGGCCTTGACCACGCGCACCTTGACGTTTTCAGCCAGTTCAACCTCTAGCTCGCCGTCGTCTTTCACCTTCACAACCTTGCCGATCAGACCACCTTGAGTGATCACCTGATCGCCGCGACGCACAGCATCGACCATAGCCTGGTGTTCCTTGACCTTCTTCTGCTGCGGGCGGATCAGCAAGAAGTACATGATGGCAAAGATCAGGATGAGCGGCAGAAACTGACCGAGTGCACCAACGTCCATGGGATATTCCTTTGTGTCAGAGGCAAGGGGCTGTTCCCCTCGCAAATTTGGCCGGAACCTATGCGCAGACCGGGGGGTTTGCAAGGGAACCTGACGCCGCGCGGGACATCGACGTTGTCACGGCCCTGCTCTTTCTCGGGCACCGTTGCAGATAAGTCCTAGGCAGGCCCGCTCGCGCCGATATAGTCGAGTTAAGGGGAGAAGATCATGACACAGGAACGAACCGCGCTTTGGCCTCTCTGGCGCCAGATTTTGATCGGCCTGTGTTTTGTCCTGATCGCGATGACCCCACCACCGGCTCAAGCTCAGAGCGAGGTTCCCCCGCCGCCCTTGGCCGAAGAAGAACCCGACGGCACCTTTCAGGCCACCGTCATTGTCGACGGGCATGAATTGTTTCTATTGCGCGGCTCCAGCGCCCTGCCCGCGGCAGAACGGGTGGCTCTGGTTCAGGAACGCATCGTCGCGTTGGCCGCAAATTCCACCAAAAAGACCGTCGATATCACATTCCAGGAGACCGAACTGGGCATCGAGATCCTGGCCGATGGCACCCCCATCAGCATCGTGACGGCCGCTGATGGCGAGCTGGACCAGATGGATGTGGATGTGCTGGCTCAACTGCAGGGCGATGCAATCCGCGATGCCATTCTGTCCTATCGGAACGAACGCACGAACGAAGCCCGCGTCACCGGCGCAATCGAGGCAGGTCTATGGACCGTCGGGTTTGCGCTGTTCTCGGTCCTTATCTTTTGGCTGCGCAGGCGGTTCAAACTGGGAATCAATGCCATCGTGCGCCGAAACTTTGCCGAGGTTGAAACTGCCACCAATGAGCAAGTCCAGGCCGACGCCATCGCGGCCTTGATCCGGTTCGGCGTGAACTTCATCCTCTTCGTGCTCTTCTTCCTGGGCGCCTATTACTACCTGTCGTTCATCCTGCTGGCCTTTGCCGAAACCCGCTATGTGGCGCAGATCCTTCTGGTCTATGTGACCGAGCCGGTGCTCAATATCGTGCTGGGGTTCGTAGGCTATCTGCCCAATCTGATCACGCTGCTCATCATCGGCCTGCTGACCCAATACGTGATCAAAGGGATGCGGGTGTTCTTTGACGCGGTCGAGGCCGGGACCTTTCGCTTGCGCGATTTCGAAAAGCACTGGATCAACCCGACCTTCAACATCGCCCGCACGGTCATCATCCTGATCGCGTTGGTCTTTTCCTTTCCCTACATCCCCGGCTCGGATTCGGCGGCCTTTCAGGGGCTGACCATTCTTGTGGGGGCAATGCTGTCGCTGGGGTCAAACTCGGTCGTGGGCAATGTGATCGCCGGGCTGTTCGTGATCTATCGCCGCTCGACCTCGCTGGGGGACCGCATCCAGGTCGGTGAACACATCGGTGACGTGGTTCAGATCAAACTGATGGAGACGCATCTAAAGTCGATCAAGAACGAGCTGATCTCGATCCCCAACGCACAGCTTCTGAATTCTGAAGTGATCAACTACACCAAGAAAATCGACGGTTCGGGCCTGCTGCTGCACACCACCGTCGGCATCGGCTATGAAGAGCCCCCCGAAAAGGTCGAGGCGATGCTGATCGAGGCCGCGCACCGCACCAAGGACCTCAAGGCGCGCCCCGCCCCGTTTGTGCTGTGGACCGCGCTGGCCGATTACGCGATCAACTATCAAATCAACGCCTACACGACCCGAGGCGCATCCATCCCGCGCATCAAATCCGACCTGCACCGCAACATCATGGCGGTGTTCACGGAAAATGGCGTGCAAATCATGACGCCGTCCTACATCGCCGACCCGCCCGAGGCCAAAATCCCCCCCAAAGACTGGAGCGGCCAACTGGCCCATATGGACGACACCTAACCCTCGACCCTGACGTTCAATGGCGTCATAGTGTGCGCAACCTATTCGAGAGTTGTGTGTATCGCGAAACAATCAAACAAAATATCCGACTGGCTGGGGATCAACACCCTGCCCGATTTCACCAAGGCGCGTTGGTTGGGTGGGTTGATCTCAGTTGTTGGAACGATCCTAATCGTCGGCTTTGTTGGCCTTGTCTTCTACGAGTTCTTCTTGGCGCTCACTGGAATGGGTGGCTTCGAGGACACCGTGTCCCAAAGCGCCGCCATCCGCAACATCGGCCTTGTGGTTGCCGCTATCATCGGTGTGCCGTTTGTGATCTGGCGGACTGTTGTCGCTCAAAAGCAAGCGCATACAGCAAACGAAGCGCTGTTTAACGAAAAAATTATTGCTGCAAGCGCCGACCTTCACGCGACTCGACAAAGGTGGGATGACAATCTGAAGCAGAATATCTGGGAGGACGACATCGTCCGCCGCAACGTAGCTATCGACAGGCTCAAGGGGTTAGCAAATGAGCGGAAAGACGTCGCTCTCCGAATTTCGATGATGCTGAGCGTTTACGTTAGAGAACTGTCCAAAGAACATCCTCCTGTTCCGCCTCCTAAAGATATGACGCTAATCGAGTTGAGAGCATGGGCCAGAAATTTGACCGTCGTTCGCTCAGACATGGAAAACGCGACGCAAGTGCTAGGACGATTGACGAAATCTAGAGGAGTAAATTCGGAGGACATAGTCATCGATCTTCGCGAAGCCAATTTGCAGGGTTTCGATCTCAAGGATTTGAATTTCCAAGCGGCGAAGCTCACTGGGGCCCAGTTGCAGGGAGCAATGTTGCTCCGCACTAATATGCAACAGGCAAACCTTGAATTGGTGGGTGCACAATGGGCGAACTTTGGCTGGGCCGATATGAAAAGGGCGTCCATCAGTTTAGCAGACATGCAAGGGGCAAACCTAACCGGCGCAAAGTTGCAACGAGTGTTCTTCATCGAGGCACAAATGCAGCAAGTTGACCTCACACGTGCAGATCTACGGGGCGCAAGCCTTTTAAGTGCGAAAATGCAAGGGGCAGACCTCAGTTTTGCAGATTTACAAGAGGCCTACTTCGATTCAGCCGACATGCAAGCCGTCGACCTAACAGGGGCCAAAATGCAAGGCACGAACTTTGGGTCAGCAAAGATGCAAGGGGTAAACTTAGTCGGGGTAAAAGTGAGCGCTTCGACCAGTCTTGAGGCCACCTCTCTCCGCGGTGCAGCTTTGAAGCTGACTGATTATTCAGATTTAATTCTGTCTCAGCTTCAAATCGACGAGACATTCTACGACGGCTCGGTGACTTTACCAAAAGGTTTAACTAGAGCAATCGACAGGGACGAAACATTAGAAATCAGTAAATTCCTTGAACAGTGGCATGTCTTTCCTAACGTAATCGACTTTGATCCTGACGACTCCTCGACATGGGACAGCCCAAACGCGGAGTGACATTCAGGGGCTGCCCAGCCTTTGTCCGAGCGGGACAGGTTGACAGCTTCGCACCCTCTACCCTTCCCCCCGTACATCAGGCATAACGCCCACAGTTGAATCACCCAAAGGGACAAGACCCATGCACGACATCCGCGCTATTCGCGAAAATCCTGCCGCCTTTGATGCCGCTCTGGCACGCCGTGGGGATGATGCGATGTCGTCGTCGCTGTTGGAACTGGACGAGGCGCGCCGGGCCAAGATTCTGGCGGCCGAGACCGCTCAGGCCGAGCAGAACAAGGCCGCCAAGGCCATTGGGGCCGCCAAGGCCAAGGGCGATGAGGGTGAATTCGAGCGGCTGCGCGCCGAGGTTTCCGCCAAAAAGGCCGAAGTGGCCACGATGCAGACCGAGGCCAAAGAGCTGGACGCCAAGCTGACCGATCAGCTGGCCCGCATCCCCAACCTGCCCGCCGACGATGTGCCCGAGGGCGCGGATGAGGACGACAACGTCGAGGTGACCCGCTGGGGCACCCCGCGTGAGCTGGGTTTTGCCCCCAAAGAGCATTTCGACATCCCCGCCGTGGCTGCGGCGATGGACTTTGAAACCGCCGTCAAAACATCCGGCAGCCGGTTTGTGAACCTGACCAAGGGCGTCGCCCGTATTCACCGCGCGCTGGCGCAGTTCATGCTGGACACCCATGTGGACAAGAACGGGCTGACCGAGACGCAGACCCCGGTTCTGGTGCGCGATGAGGCGATGTATGGCACCGACAAGCTGCCCAAATTCGGCGATGACAGCTATCAGACCACCAATGGCTGGTGGCTGATCCCGACGTCTGAAGTGACGCTGACCTATTCGGTGGCCGGTGACGTTCTGAATGAGGCCGACCTGCCCCGCCGCATGACCGCGCACACCGCCTGTTTCCGTTCCGAAGCGGGCAGTGCGGGCAAGGACACATCGGGCATGCTGCGTCAGCACCAGTTCGAAAAGGTAGAGATGGTGTCAGTGACCCACCCCGACAAATCGGACGACGAGCAAAAGCGCATGCTGCGCTGCGCCGAGGATCTGCTGGAACAGCTGGGCATTCCTTATCGCACCGTCATACTGTGCACCGGCGACATGGGCTTTGGTGCGCGCCGGACCTTTGACATCGAGGCCTGGTTGCCCGGTCAGGACACCTATCGCGAAATCTCTTCCGTTTCGAGCACAGGTGCATTCCAGGCTCGCCGCATGAACGCCCGGTTCAAGCCTGCTGATGGCAGCAAGCCGCAATTCGTGCACACGCTGAATGGTTCTGGCCTGGCGGTGGGGCGGTGCCTGATTGCGGTGCTGGAAAATGGTCAGAACGCAGATGGCACCGTAACCCTGCCGCAGGTTCTGGCACCTTATATGGGCGGCAAAACCACGTTGCGGTTGGACGGCAACCTGGGCTGAACCTAGGGGGCTGATCGCCCGCTGAAACAAGAACCAAAATGGCGAGGAAGGTTACTTCTTCGCCTTTTTCTTATCCTTCTTCTTGGATGTCTTGCCTTTCGGCTTGTTCTTAGATTTGTCTTTATCCTTGGACTTGGCCTTTTTGTCCTTTTTGGCCCAGGCGTTCGATTTCGCCTTTTCCTTGGCCTTCTGGATCTTGGCCTCAAGCTCTTCGATCTTCTTTGCTGCCTTTGCCGCCTTGGCCTTGGTCTTGGCCTTCTTCTTGGCCTTTTCCGCCTCTTTATGCGCTTTCTCATCCTTGCGGGCCTTCTCGGCCTCTTTGCGCATCTTTTCAGCGGCTTGCGCTTTGGGCTTCACAGCAGCTGTCTTGGCCGCCGCCGAAGACACCGTCGGCTTGACCGTTGCCTTGGCAGGGGCTTTGCGCGTGACAGGTGTCCGGGCGCCAGATTTGCGGGGCGCGGCTTTGCGGGCTGGTTTTGATGCGATCGCTTGCGCCGTAGTTGCGTCGGCCCTGGCCGCCGCCAAAAGCGCTTTGGCGCGCGCTGCCCCGACGCGAGGGACCTGCCTCAACTGCTCCTCCGTCGCGCCAGCTACATCTTCGAGCGACTTAAATCCAGCCGCACTCAACGCTTGTTCCAGTGCTTTACCGACACCCCGCAAAGAGGAAACAGATGTCATTATAAGTCCTTTCAATTCAACGTCTTCATCTCTTGAAAAATTGTATATACATTAGATATACAAACTGCGAATAGCGGGCCCTCAGGTCCATTTTACTGGACAAGCGCTCCTTCGTTTTTGTCCGCCCTATTGGCTTTTGGGAAAGGAACGAGACGCTTGTTGTCCTCGTCCCAGAGTTTGAGGTTGAGCGCACCAATTGCCTCGGGGAATTTGATCCGGCGCGGCGCAACCTCAGGCGGCAGGCTGTAATGGCACGCTCGCAGGCGGTACGACGGTATACGTGCATTGAAATGATGAATGTCGTGCAGGGTAATACAGGCCACAATCAAATCAAAGAACCAGCCGAAATCCAACGCTGATGACCCCTGCAGGGCCGCGATCTGCGGATCGAGATCAGGGCGGCGATCCCAATATGTGTCCTCAAAGTTATGCTGCAAGTAGACAAGAAACACGCCAATCATCCCGCCCAGGAAAGAAAACACCAGCCACACCAATACGCCGGTTGATCCGGCCAGGGCATAGAGCGCACTCAGATAGACCAGGATCGAAAGATTGTGCAGCAAGACGCCCACTAGACCGAAACGCATGGTATTCTTGGGCCAGCGGTAGCGTACAAAATAGGTAAAGGCCGCACCCACAGGCACCAGCACAAACGGGTTGCGATAGAGCCGGTAGAACAGGCGTGGCCAAAAGCCGGCCGCGTTCCATTCGCGCAGGGTCATGGTGTTGATCTCACCTGTTTCGCGATGATCCAGGTTCCCGATGCCGCCGTGATGCAGGTTGTGGTTCTGCTTCATCACCTCAAACGGCGCAAAGGTGAACGGGGACAGGCCATGGCCTGCCAATTCGTTCTGCTGACGGGTCTCAAACAGGGAATGATGGCCGCAATCATGTTGCAGCACGTAAAGGCGCACGGCGGAAAAGGCGTGCACTATCCCCGCCGGCAGCATCAAATACCAGACGTCCACAAATGTGATGGCCAGGTAAAGCGATAAGAAATAGACCGCAAATGTGGCGAAGTAGCTGAGCTTCGCAAGTCGGTTGTCTTTCTTGCAATAGGCCCGCGTATGTTCCCGTAGATCCATGCCCTTCCTCTCCCCTGGATGGCCCGGTTCATTTCAACTTAATCATTTCAAAGCCCATCCCAGTCCGAGGGGTTGGGTAAAAACTTGTGCGTTAACAACATGCTTAGCCGGGTTTTTATAGCGCGTCACCCGTGTTGATGGCAACTTGGGTGAAATCATGACGTCGGGTCGAGGCAATTCGGGGGGCTCCCGCCCGTCGTCGAGGCCCCTTACGGGGCATCTTCTCCCGTTGGGCCAAGCAGGCGCGGGCTGCGCCCGCGACTGCTTGGCGCCTGTGGCCACCCGATGAAGGCACATCAAAGCGGCGGAGTAATTTTCCAACTCAGGAACTGGGACGTCCCTTGAGGTGTTTGCTTAGTTTGCTGGGTTGTTTCTTGCGCTTGCCCTTGAAGGGGTTCTTGTCCCCTTGCCCGCGCAACACCAGACGGATTGGGGTTCCGGGCATGTCGAAATCCTCTCGCAGCCCGTTCACCAGATAGCGGGAATAGCTGTCCGGGGTCTTGTCTGGGCGTGAACACATGACAACGAAATGCGGCGGGCGCGTCTTGGCCTGGGTCATATAGCGCAATTTGATGCGTTTGCCCTGGGGTGCCGGTGGCGGGTGCTGTTCAAGCATTCCGATCAGCCAGCGATTCAATGCGGCCGTCGGAACGCGGCGATTCCAGACGTCATGTGCGCGCAGGATGGCGTCGTGAAGGCGTTCCAGCCCTCGGCCCGTTTTGGCCGACACCGTGATCAAAGGAGCGCCTCGCAGCTGCGGCAGCAGGCGATTGAATGCTTCTTTCAGGTCACGCAGTTTTTCCTGCTTGTTCTCTTCGACATCCCATTTGTTGACCGCGACAACAACAGCCCGTCCTTCGCGTTCGGCCAAATCCGCAATCCGCAAGTCCTGCTGTTCAAACGGAATCTCTGCATCCAGCAAGACCACCACAACTTCGGCAAACTTTACCGCGCGCAAACCATCCGAAACCGAAAGCTTTTCCAGCTTTTCCTGCACTTTGGCCTTTTTGCGCATGCCAGCAGTGTCAAAAATCCGCATCGGCGTGCCGGACCATTCGGTGCGCAGCGAGATGGCATCACGGGTGATTCCAGCCTCTGGCCCGGTCAGCAGACGGTCTTCACCCAGGATCTTGTTGATCAGTGTCGATTTACCCGCGTTAGGACGCCCGACAACAGCCACCTGCAACGGTTTGTCCGCCGTAATCGCGGGAACCTCAAACTCGTCATTGTCGTCTTCGGACAACTCAACGTCAGTGACAGGCGCATCCTCTTCGGCCTTCTCGGCCATCTTGTCGGCCAACGGCATCAGGTGAGTATAAAGTTCGTTCATCCCTTCGCCGTGCTCGGCGGACAGTCGAACGGGTTCGCCCAGGCCCAGAGCAAATGCTTCGAGCACACCTGCATCTGCGGCCGATCCTTCGCCTTTGTTGGCGGCCAGAATCACGTGATCGGCACGTTTGCGCAGAATATCGGCGAAGATCTCGTCCGTAGGCGTGACGCCCGTGCGCGCGTCGATCATGAACAGACACACGTCAGCCATGTCCACAGCACGCTCGGTCAGGCGACGCATGCGGCCCTGCAGGCTGTCGTCGGTCGCGTCCTCCAGACCGGCGGTGTCGATCACGGTAAAGCGCAGGTCGCCAAGGCGGGCCTCGCCTTCGCGCAGGTCACGTGTGACCCCCGGTTGGTCATCGACCAGGGCCAGGCGTTTGCCCACAAGGCGGTTGAACAGAGTGGATTTGCCCACATTGGGGCGCCCCACGATGGCGAGGGTCAGCGACATGGTTCCAAACTTTGCAAAGGACTCAAGATGCGCCCTTTAGCGCATCTGGTCGTCAACGGAAAGCGTGCAATTGCCCTTTGGCGCCGACAACGTAAAGCGTGTTGCCTGCAACCACAGGGCCTGTCGTGGCGCCACCAGGGACCGGAACCTGCCCCAGAAGAGCGCCATCAGTTGGGTTATAGAGCCGCAGATAGCCATCATTTGAGGCCAAAACTATGCGCCCACCGGCCAGAATCGGACCATAGTGAGCAAAGATCGCGCCGCGTTTTCTGGGCTTGTCTTTGACGAACCCCGGCAGATCGCGTGCCCAGATCACCGACCCGTCTGACGCGCTCAACCGCATCAGCTGGCTTCGGTCACTGACCAGGAACACACTGTCTCCAACAGGCCAAACCGGTCCAATTGCGCCTTCGGTCGCGGTCCACTTGCGTTCGCCGGATTCGGTGGAAAAGGCTACGGTACGGCCCGAGTGGTTGGCAGTATAGACGGTGCTGCCCGAAACCACTGGACTACCGGTCACATCCCCGATGCGCGAGGCGGCGCGTCCTTTACGCTCCCCTGTTACCGAGGCAAACCAACGCCGGATGCCACCCTTGCGAAACGAGGCAACGATATCGCCAGAACCAAATGCAAAGATCACCAGATCCGAAGTCAATGCCGGAGCCGGAGCACCCAAAACGTTGCCGACACTTGGCGTGCCGCTCAATTGCCAAGCAATGCGACCGTCTTTGGTGTTGATGGCCCAGGCAGTTTCATCGCCCGCCACAAGATACAGAAGGCCGTCGCGCACAGTAGGCGTACCGCTGCCAGTGGCGTTCAACCTTTGACGCCAACGCACAGCGCCCGTCTTGGCATCCAGCGCGGTCAAGCGGCCAAATCCGGAAGATACGTAAAGCACGCCCCCATCATAAGCCATACCACCCCCGGTTGCCTGGCCAGCATCCTCACCATCGGGCACAAGGTTGGTTGACCACACGACGCCACCATTCGGCGCAACGCCAGTCACGATAGCGCCGGAATCGAGCGTATAAATCAGCCCCCCCGCCACAACCGGATCAGCAGTGATCCGGCGACGTTTTTCATCGCCATCCCCGATTGGAGTAGACCAGATCAGCTGAGGTGAGGCCCGCATTGCGGCGTTATTGGTGCGAAACGCCGGCGTGCCGTAGTTCTGTGCCCAGGTCGTGTTGCTCACCTGTTTTGGCAGGCTGATCGGTTTGGACTGGTTTACGGCCTCAACCGGCGCATCTGCGCCGCGAATGTCCTCTCGCTCACCCGGTAGGATGACCTCGGGCTCTGCGCAGGCCGACAAGAGCAGCAGTGATCCGCCCAAAAACGCGGCCCCGACACGGGAAACGGAAAACTTTGCAATCATCGCTCTGGCCTGTTGTCCTGTTCAATTCCTGTTAAGCCCGGGCTCTCAGTCGGCCCGGCTTAGCCTTGTTGCCCCGGCAGGGGTTCGGGCGTGGCACCCAAGGCCACAATCAACTGGCTTGCGCGCTGTTGCAAGTCAGTGGTTGCCTCGGAATCCTGCAAGATCGCCTGCAACCGGTCAATGGCTGCCGATGCGTCGCCTTCGGTCACATCGATCAAGGCCAATTGTTCTTCGGCCAAAAGGCGCAGCGGCGCGCCCGGTGCCGCCAATGCGCTGAACTGTTGACGACGGTCGGCCACGTCCAGGGTGTCGGCTTGCAGGGTCAACGCCTTGAAGGTGGCGATGTGGCGATAAATCTCGGGCAGTTCACCATTTGTGGCCACATTGTTCAGCCCTGCGACCGAGGCCGCCAATTGATCCGAATTGGCCTGTGCCGCCGAGGTCAGCATGTCAACCACGGCCTGACCGCCGGGAGAACCGGCCTCTATCGCTGCCAGGTTCGTTGCCCGGTCGGCGGCGTCATTGACGGCCAACGCGGCTATGATGTCATCACCCAAGCTCTGCGCACTTGCAGTGATCTGCGATTTGCGGAATTCGTTGAACGCTGCCCCACCGACAACGCCGACGACAACCACGGCTGCAATCCAACCGTAACGGCGCAGCAACAGATACATCCGGTCTCGGCGGACCTCTTCGGTCACCTCGTCAATGAAACTGTCCGTATCGCTCATCCCTGCCCCCTGGTGCATAGTGTTGAAGCCCCTCATACCGTGCCCCTCGCATCAAGCCAAGTGTTGGAAATGCGTCATTTGCCTGCCGTATGTGTGCTATAAGTAAAAAAAAGTGATCTGAACTGTTCGGTTCAGTATAGACATCGAGAAACCCAACCCCCATGTGGTGCCCAAGTGCCGACTGTGGCGCGTGGGACAGAACCGAGAATTTTCAGGAAGGCGCAACATGCGATTGATCCCTTTCATCACCGCGATTTTGGTAACAGCTGGGTTGTATCTGGCTGTGTTCGAGCGTGAGGCGTTGTTGGCCTTTGCTAAGGGCGACGCCGCACAGGCCCAGGATGCGGCACCTTCAGACGCGCCCGAGGACACATCCGAAGCGGTGGCACAGGCAAGCGAAAACGCTGTTGGCGTGGTTGCCCTGAAATCCGTTGCGCGTCAGATCGACAGCGCGGTGGTTCTGCGCGGCCAGACCCGAGCCATCCGGCAGGTAGAGGTGCGCGCCGAAACCTCTGCGATCGTTGTGTCAGAACCCAAGCGCAAAGGCGCCTTTGTCGAAGAAGGCGACTTGCTTTGCCAACTGGACACCGGCACCCGCGACGCCGTGCTGGCCGAAATGCACGCCCGCAAGCTTGAGGCTGAAAGCCGTGTTCCCGAAGCCCAAGCCCGCCTGGAAGAGGCCAAAGCCCGCCTGCTAGAGGCCGAAATCAACAACAATGCCGCGCAAAAGCTGTCCGAAGGCGGCTACGCCTCGGAAACCCGCCGCGTCGCCACCGAAGCCGCCGTAAGCTCGGCCGAAGCAGGCATCGAAAGCGCTAAGGCACAGCTGGAGGCAACAAGCGCCGGGATCGAAGCCGCCAGCGCTGCGGTGGCTGCAGCCGAACGCGAAATTGCGCGCTTGTCGATCACTGCGCCGTTCCGTGGCTTGCTGGAAAGCGACACCGCCGAGATTGGCAGCCTGATGCAACCCGGCACCCTGTGCGCCACGGTGATCCAGTTGAACCCCATCAAGCTTGTGGGCTTTGTCCCCGAAACCGAAGTAAACCGTGTGACCGTGGGCTCGCCCGCTGGCGCGCGCCTGGCCACAGGGCTTGAGGTGCAGGGGCGCGTGACCTTCCTCAGCCGTTCGGCGGATCCTACCACCCGCACGTTCGAGGTCGAGATCACCGTGCCCAACGACGAATTGCTGATCCGTGACGGCCAGACGGCCACCATCGGCGTCGCCTCGGACGGCACATTGGCGCATCTTCTGCCGC
Source organism: Tropicibacter sp. Alg240-R139 (assembly GCF_900537075.1). Taxonomy (GTDB): domain Bacteria; phylum Pseudomonadota; class Alphaproteobacteria; order Rhodobacterales; family Rhodobacteraceae; genus Falsiruegeria. The sequence goes on along the minus strand of NZ_UNRA01000004.1, from coordinate 276,008 downwards.
AATCTTCGCTGACGTTGAACAATGATGGTCAGCTGGGCGTGCGCGCGGTCGGGGCAAATAACATTGTTCAGTTCCATCCTGTTACACTGATCAAGGATCAGGCTGACGGCGTCTGGGTTGGCGGCTTGAGCGAGCGGACGGACGTGATCGTTGTGGGTCAGGAATTCGTTACCCAGGGCGTGCGTGTTGTGCCCACCTACCAGGAGGCCGCGCAATGACCGGTATCGTCGACTGGGCCGCGTCCCGGGCGCGGATGGTCATCGCCTTCATCATCATCTCGCTGGTGATTGGGGGCTATTCTTACGTGAACCTGCCCAAAGAGGGCGAGCCGGACATCGACATTCCGATGCTCTTTGTCTCGGCTCAATTTCCGGGGATTTCAGCCGAAGACAGTGAAAACCTGCTGATCAAGCCGATGGAAACCGAAATGGTGGACATCGACGGCCTAGACAAGATGACGGCCACCGCTGCGGAAAACTATGCCGGTGTGTTGCTCGAATTCGAATTCGGCTGGGACAAGTCCGCAACCATTGCCGATGTACGCGACGCGATGAACACAGCGCAGGGGAATTTCCCGGACGGTGCCGAACAATACACGATTACCGAAATCAATTTCTCGGAATTTCCGATCGTCATCATCAGCCTGACGGGTGATGTCCCCGAACGCACCATGGCGCGCATTGCCAAAGAGCTTCAGGACGACATCGAAGCACTTGATTCTGTGCTCGAAGCCGGGATCGCGGGCAATCGGGACGAAATGCTAGAGGTCGTGATCGACCCGCTGCGGCTTGAGGCGTACAACGTCACCGCCACTGAGCTGATTAATGTGGTGAACAACAATAACCAGCTGATCGCAGCCGGTGAAGTTGAAAGCGAACAGGGCACGTTCTCGGTCAAGATCCCGTCGTCGTTCAAGAAGGCCGAAGACGTCTATGGTCTGCCGGTCAAGGTCAACGGCGACCGCGTTGTGACCTTGGGCGAGCTAGCACAGATCAATTATACGTTTGAAGACCGCGCAGGCACTGCACGTTTTGACGGTGAATCGACCGTTGCTTTGCAAGTGGTAAAGCGCAAGGGCTACAACCTGATCGACACAGTGGATCAGGTCAAAGAAACGCTTGCACAATCGCAAACCGAATGGCCCGACGAGCTAAAAACCGCAATTCACGTCGACACATCAAATGACCAAAGTCGCGTTGTGGGTTCTATGGTCAGTCAGCTCGAAGGCTCGGTTCTGACAGCTGTGGCATTGGTGATGATCGTTGTTCTGGCCAGCCTTGGCAGCCGCGCTGCGTTGTTGGTTGGCTTTGCGATTCCGACCTCCTTCCTGTTGTGCTTTGCCTTTCTCGCTTTGATGGGCATCAGCGTTTCGAACATCGTGATGTTTGGCTTGATCCTGGCCGTGGGGATGCTGGTCGATGGCGCCATCGTTGTGGTGGAATACGCCGACAAGCGTATCAAGGACGGCATCGGCCCGATGCACGCTTATGTCGAGGCCGCCAAACGCATGTTCTGGCCGGTGATTTCGTCCACGGCAACAACGCTTTGCGCTTTCTTGCCGATGCTGTTCTGGCCCGGTGTTCCGGGTGAGTTCATGGGTATGTTGCCCGTGACCCTGATCTTTGTTCTGTCGGCCTCGCTGGTGGTTGCGCTGGTGTACCTTCCCGTCGTGGGCGGTGTATCGGGCCGCATCAGCCGCACGTTCACCTATGCATCAGATTGGCTGCGTGCGCGCACACCTTGGATTGTGCGCGCATTGCTGGTGCCACCATCGCTCTACGGGATGTTCTTGGGCGCGATGCAAATGCTGAACCCCGGTTACTTTCTGCCCGGCGGGTCGATTGCGGGTGCCTTGTTCTTTGTCCTTTCAGCGTTTGCCTCTTCGATCACGCTGAGCGCCGCCAAGGTCACATTTCAGGCGCGTCAGGTTCGCACCCAGACGGGGCACACCCCGTTTGGCCATGTGGTGAAGTTCCTCGTTGGCAACCCGATCATGCCGATCGTGTCGATCGCGGCCGTCTTTGCGGCGGTGTTCTATGTGGTTGCGGTCCTTTTCCCCGCCAACTCGCGCGGGGTTGAATTCTTTGTCGAAAACGAACCGGAACAGGCCACCACCTATGTGCGCGCACGGGGCAACCTGTCGCTGACCGAAAAGGACGAAATGGTCCGTCAGGTCGAAGACATCATTGCCGAGCATCCGGCGGTCATCAACGTCTTCTCCTTCGCGGGCGAAGGTGGCTTGGACACCGGCGGCCCCGGCGGCGGTCAGTCCCCTGCTGACACGGTTGGTCAGGTCCAGTTCGAAATGATCCCGTGGGAAAACCGCCCCACCGAGACCGAAACATGGTTCTATGGGTTGCTCACCCGCGAAGTCACCGCGACCGATTATGACGGCAACACGGTGATTGACGAGATCAACGTTGAACTGGCGAAACTGCCCGGTATCGTGGCCGAAATCGAGGCGCTGGAACAGGGCCCCGGATCAGCCAAACCCATTCACCTGCGCATCAAAGGCGATGATTGGGACCAGCTGGTCGCCAGCACCGAAGTGGCGCGTGCGCATTTCGACACGGTCCCCGGTCTGATCAAGATCGACGATACGCTGCCCCTGCCCGGCATCGATTGGGAAATCTCGGTCGACGTGGCCAAGGCCGGTCGCTATGGCGCCGATGTCGTGACCGTGGGCGCAATGGTGCAGCTGGTGACGCGCGGTATCCTGCTGGGTGAAATGCGCCCCAACAACAGCGACGAAGAGATCGAAATCCGCGTGCGCCTGCCCGACAACGACCGGGTGCTGTCGACGCTCGACACCCTGCGCGTACGCACGCCGGATGGCTTGGTGCCGCTGGCAAACTTCATCACTCGCAAACCGGTAGCGAAACTGTCAGAAATCAAACGCGTCGACCAGAAACGGTATTTCGACGTCAAATCGGATGTGGAACCGGGGCTGATCAGCCTGGAAGTTGCCGCCGACGACGGCAGCAACACCCGTCTGGCGGTCCTGCGCGCTGTGCCTGATGGAGATTCTGCCCAAGGGCCTGCCTTAGTAAACGCAACCGGCGCGGAATTTGATGTCGTTGCCTTTTTGGATGACGCTGACCTTGACACACTGACCACGGCCATCGACGACGGAGCGAAATTCGTACCGATCAACCCCAACGAACGCATCGGCGTGCTGACCGAATGGCTTGAGGCCAATCCCCTGCCCGCAGGTCTGGAATGGGAATGGACAGGCGATCAGGAAGAACAGGCCGAAAGCCAGGCCTTCCTGTCCAGCGCGTTTCTGGCGGCCTTGGGGCTGATGTTCGTGATCCTGTTGGCGCAATTCAACAGCTTCTACAACTCGGTCCTGGTTCTGTTGGCAGTGATCCTGTCGACCACCGGCGTCCTGATCGGAATGATGGTGATGCAACAACCCTTCTCGATCATCATGACCGGCACCGGCATCGTGGCGCTTGCGGGAATCGTGGTGAACAACAACATCGTTCTGATCGACACTTACCAGGAATACAGCCGCTACATGCCCCGGATCGAGGCGATCATTCGCACGGCCGAGGCGCGTATCCGTCCGGTTCTGCTGACCACCATCACTACGATGGCCGGTCTGACACCGATGATGTTCGGCCTGAGCCTGGACTTCATCGGCGGCGGCTATTCCATCGACAGCCCCACTGCGCTGTGGTGGAAGCAGCTGGCGACAGCGGTGGTCTTTGGCCTGGGCATCGCGACGGTTCTGACGCTGATCGTGACACCTTCGTTCCTGGCGCTGCGGGTCTGGTTCACGACCTACGCGGTCTGGATCGGTCGGCTGTTGGCCCGCGCCACCCGCGGTCGGTCCAGCAGGATTGCCCGCGACATGCGGTTGAACAAGTCAGCGAAAAAGCTGCAAGCGACCGAGATCATCTGGGATGACGCTCCGGTTTCAACACCAAAGCCCGACACCGAGACGGATGACACCCAGCCGACAATCGGAGCGCCCCTGCGCGCCGCCGAATAGATCGGATCGTTTGCTCATCAGAGCATCCATTGAATGGGCAACAACCCCATGATCCAAACCACCGTGCGGCTGAGCGCGGTGGTTTTTGGTTCTTTGGGGTAGATGTGATCTGCCCCATTCTGTTCGGTTTCAATCCAATGCAGTTCTCCGCTATCGCCCCGCTCGACCTTGTAGGCCCGTTCGGGCAACTGTCGGTCCAGCCCCCGCGCCATGTTCCCGGCCAACTCAGAACTGTCGATCAAAAAGCCCATTTCGGTGTTCAACCGGGCCGAGCGCGGATCGAAGTTGAACGACCCGACGAAAATATGCTGCCCGTCAATTTCAAACGTCTTCGCGTGCAGGCTGGTGTTCGATGAGCCCACCAAACCGAACTGTTCCAGAAGGTCAGGTTTAACCTGATTGGACTTCAGCTCATAAACCTCGACCCCGCCGTCGATCAAACGGTCTCGATAAGGCACATAGCCCGAGTGCACTGGCAGTACATCTGTCGCCTCTTGCGCGTTGGTCAGGGTGCGCACCCTGATCCCGTCCCCCGCCCACGTCGTCAGAACTTCGGTAAATCGGTTGCCGGGCACAAAATAGGCTGAGATTACGCTGACTTCGATTTCAGGATTGGGCAGCAGTTTGATCAGCCGCGTCATCATCAGATCATCCTCCTGCGCCGCCCCCTGCCCCTTGACCGGACTGTCACTGACCATCTGCATCGGCACCCAGTCAAAGCCGCGCGCATCGTCCAATAACTCCTCCATCAGGTTCGAGGCGCGGACGCTTTCGGCATAAGCCTCACCGCCCGGCAGCGCCTTGATCTGCGCTACCGAGGCATCCAGAATCCCCCCATCCACAGGCCGTGGCACCAGCACATCCGAGACTGGAACGGCCGAAGAGCTGGCCCAGTAAATGTCGAAATCAACCGACACATCCGCCGCCGCATCGCCGATGGCCACCACATCCATATCGAAATAATTCACCCCTTCGCTGCGCGAAAAATAGATGTCGCCCACGTTGCGCCCGCCGACCACGGTCGCAACCCCGTCCACGGTCAGGCTCTTGTTGTGCATCCGGCGATTGATCCGGCCAAAGTCCAGCGCATAACTCGCCATGCGCGGGCTGCGCAGCATGAAAGGGTTGAACAGACGTACCTCGATGTTTTCATGCGCGTCCATCTCGGCCAGTTCTGGGTCCAGATCAGGCGTGCCGTTGTCATCCAACAACAACCGCACCCGCACGCCCCGCTCTGCTGCGCGCTGAAGCGCGTCCAGCAACAACAGGCCGGTGATGTCTTTTTGCCAGATGTAGTAACGCACATCGAGGCTCTGCTCGGCGGCATCAATCAACAGAAGTCGCGCGGCAAAGGCCGCCGCCCCATCCTGCAAACCCGCCACCCCCGAAGTGCCCACGTGTTGTTCCATCAGCGGCAAGACAACCCCGCCCAATGTGGTGTCGGACCTTGCAGGCAACGCAGATGAATTCTCGCGACCCGGATCGTGAGGCACCGGGAAAAGCCACTGGAAGCCAAAGCTGGCGAAAACATAACAAAGCGTAGCAATGATCAGAAATCGCAGGGTTTTCAGCATTTAGGCCTCCGGGATGCAGATGCAATCCGGTTCAGCCTAGCCGCGCAAGTCGCCCCCGCGCAACCGCCCTTAAGCCGCGTCAGCGTCCGCCTGTTGTCGGTTCCAGAGCTGCGAATAGCGACCCTTGCGCGCCAACAGTTCATCATGGCTGCCCTGCTCGACGATTTCGCCCTTGTCCAGAACCACAATGCGGTCTGCTTCGGCGATGGTGCTCAGACGGTGTGCAATGGTGATCACCGAACGCCCCTCGCCCGCGCGTTCCAGCGCCTCTTTGATGTCCTGTTCGGTCTCGGTGTCAAGCGCGCTGGTCGCCTCGTCCAGCAACAGGATCGGCGGGTTCTTTAGCAAGGTGCGCGCGATGCCAACGCGCTGTTTCTCGCCGCCTGACAACTTCAGTCCACGTTCGCCGACCTTGGTGTCATAGCCTTCGGGCAACTCTTCGATGAACTCGTGAATTTGCGCAGCACGCGCGGCGGCCTCGACATCGTCTTGTGTGGCGTTTTCGCGACCGTAGGCGATGTTGTAGCGGATCGTGTCGTTAAACAGCACCGTGTCTTGCGGCACCACACCAATGACGTCGTGCAGGCTGGACAGTGTCACGTCGCGCACGTCCTGCCCGTCGATTTTTAGCGCCCCGCCAGTCACGTCATAGAACCGGAACAGCAGCCGCCCGATGGTGGATTTGCCCGACCCTGTCGAGCCAACAATGGCCACGGTCTTGCCCGCAGGCACGGTCAGCGACACGCCTTTCAGGATCTCGCGGTCGGGATCATAGCCGAACCGCACATTTTCCAACGTAATCTCTCCGCCGTTCACCTGCAGGGCCTTGGCGTTTGGTTTGTTCGACACTTCTGAGGGCTGTTCCAGCAGATCGAACATTTCGCCCATGTCCACAAGCGACTGACGAATCTCGCGATAGACGGTGCCCAAAAAGTTCAATGGTACGGTGATCTGGATCATATAGGCGTTGACCATGACAAAATCGCCTACCGTCAAACCACCCTTTTGCACACCGACTGCCGCCAGAACCATGACGCCCACCAGACCGGCAGTAATCAACAGCGACTGACCAAAATTCAGAAACGCCAGCGAATAGGACGTTTTCAATGCTGCGCGTGCATAGGCCCGCATCGAAGCATCGTAACGCATGGCCTCGCGCTCTTCGGCGCCGAAATACTTGACCGTTTCAAAGTTCAGCAGACTGTCGATCGCCTTTTGGTTCGCGTCCGTGTCCTGATCATTCATCTCACGCCGCAGTTTCACCCGCCACTCGGTCACGGCAAAGGTGAACCAGATATAAAGCGCGATGGTGACGGCGACGATCACCAGATACCAAACATCAAACAACCACAGCAGGATCACCGCGATCATCAACAGTTCCAGGATCAGCGGGCCGATGGAAAACAGCATAAAGCGCAGCAGGAATTCGACGCCTTTGACGCCACGTTCGATGATCCGGCTAAGGCCACCGGTCTTGCGTGTGATGTGGTAGCGCATCGACAATCGATGGATATGGCGGAAGGTTTCCAGCGCCAAAGCCCGCAGTGCGCGCTGCCCAACAGGGGCAAAGATCGCGTCTCGCAGCTGTTGAAAGCCCACGGTCATCATCCGCGCCACGCCATAGGCCACAGTCAGCCCCACGGCCCCAAGCGCCAAAGGCGGCACACCTTCGCCGGCCAGGCCGTCTACCGCGCCTTTGTAAAGGATCGGTGTGTAAACGGCGATGATCTTGGCAAACACCAGCATCACCAGGGCCAGAACGACCCGCCGTTTCACCCAAGCCTGGTCATCGGGCCACAAATAGGGGGCCACCCTGCGCAAGGTGCGCCAGCCCGAGCTGCGCTCGGCATCTGTTACGCTGTCATCAGAATGGGTTGGCGCACTGCGTCGCATGGCCTGCCTTTAATTTGTTTACGTCTGACATGTTGGCCCGAAGGGGCCGGAATGCAACGCTATTCGGGAATGTTGAACACCTGGCCGGGGTAAATCAGGTCGGGATTGCGAATTGCCCCTCGGTTGGCCTCGAACACTTTGACGTAAAGCACACCGTCGCCGTAGCGGGCGCGAGAGATCGCCCAAAGCGTATCGCCCTTTTGCACCGTTACCGCACGGATCGCAGGTGTTTCCGGCGCGATTCCCGGTTCGGCCGCCTTGGGCAGCAACACCTCAGGTGCCTCGCGTTTAAACGGGGTTTCCAAGCGGCTCAACACCACGTCTCCGGGGCCAAGCTCATCCACGCGCAGGGTGTAGATACCGGGGCTCACGTCATCCAGCTGACCCCGCCAACGGCCTTCGGTATCAGTGACGACATCCGAGACCGCGAGGTTGTTCAGATAAACCCGAACAAGCGCCCCTTGCGTGGCACGACCGGTCAGTTGCACATCCCCCGCGTCGGAATACCCGATGGTATCCAGCGCGATTTGAACCTTGGCGTCAGGCGTTGCGGGCGTCGGCGCTTGAACCAGCTCGACACCTTTTTCGTCAGATTTCAAGATCGCGACGGCACGCGGTTCTTCTTCGACCGCCTCCTCGGATTCTGAGGCAGTTTCATAAATCACAATTCCCGTTTCTGCGGCGGAAGCCTCCTCGGCCGCATTGGCCGCATTGGCCGCAACTTGAGCTGTAGAGTCCTCTGCACTTTCTTCAGACGGCGCGGCGGTGCTTTGGGCCAATTCTGTGTCTTGAACCGGCTCAGGATCTGCCGATTGTTCGGCCTCGGCCACTTGAACCGGCTCGGGTGCGCTGTCTTGCGTCTCTGCACTCTCACTGTCCGGAGCGTCGTCAACCGGTGTCGGATCTGCGGGTGCTTCGACTTCGGCCACTTGGCCCGCTTCTGCCGTATTTGCCGTCGTTTCGGGTTGCGGTTCTAGCGATGACGTCTCGACCTCTTGCTGAGGGTCAGTCTGCGCCGCCTCGGTTGCTGGCGCTTGTTCTTCAGGTTCCGCCACCGCCTCTGCCACCTGGACGGGCCGCGGTTTCGGCAATGCAGCCAACAAATAGTCGTCGGACTGCGCGGTTTGACCGTCCAACTCGGCGGTCAGGTTCAGCCCACGGGGTGCGTCGCTGAACGGTAGTGTCAGGAACAAGGCGAAAGCGCCACTTCGATCAACCTGAGCGCGCTCGATCTCTTGCCCATCCAGATGCACGGACAATTCGCTGCCGGGTGCGGCTTTGCCCGCAAGAACAGCCGAACCATCCGGCTCGATGCGAATGGTATCGAGCGACGGGGCTGCAAGCGGAGGTACAACCGGTTCAGGGGCGACCTCAGGCTCTGTTGTCGCCTCAGGATCGGCCTCGGTCGTCTGATTGGATTCGGTTTCTTCGGGCGCAGGATCGGCCTCAGGTTCCGCCGTCTCGCTTACGTCTTCAGCTGGCTCGGGATCAGAGGCTCCGACCGGCGCCGGTGCTTCGACGACTGGATCGGTTGCCTCGACGGCCTTGGCGGGTGCATCTTCCGGCTTGGTGTCAACAACAACAACTTGTTCGACTTCTGGCGCAGGTGTCAAAACCCCTGAAAAATAAAGCCCTGCTGCTCCGGCAACGGCAACGCCGCCTGCCACAACGACCCATCCAAGGGCACTTAGCCCCCCAGCTCCGGCACTCGCTGCCATGTTCTTCCTTCCCCATCCACGGCGCATGACCCGGGCCCCATCCCGAACCATCAACCGCGTAGTTGAGCCAGCCTAGCAATCCCGCTATCAGGGGGCAAAACGCATGTTTCATTCCCACTGAAAGGCCAGCCATGACTGTCAAATCCGTCTGTGTGTATTGCGGATCGCGCTTCGGAGCAATGCCTGCGTATTCACAGGCCGCTGAAACCTTTGGCACGTTGCTCGCCAACGAGGGTTGGCGGCTGGTCTACGGCGCGGGCGATGTGGGGCTGATGGGGGCGGTTGCACGCGCTGCACAAGCGGCTGGCGGCGACACGTTTGGCGTGATCCCCACCCATCTGCTGAATCGCGAAGTGGGCAAGACCGACCTCACCAGCTTTGTCGTGACCGAGACGATGCACGAGCGCAAGAAGGTGATGATCATGAACGCCGATGCGGTGGTCGTGCTGCCCGGCGGCCCAGGATCACTGGACGAGTTTTTCGAAGCACTCACCTGGCGTCAGTTGGGCCTGCATGAAAAGCCGATCCTGGTGATGAACGTGGACGGCTATTGGGACACGCTGCGTGATCTGATGAATCACACTATGGATCAGGGCTTTGCCGATGCATCGCTTGGGGACTTCATTACATGGGTTGACGATCCCGAGGCCACGGTGGCGGCTTTGCGCATGGCCCTCTCCTGACGCAAAGCCGAGACCGAAAACACCGCCAGAGCGACCCAGATCAGCGGAAAGGCGATGGCGTGCCATTCTGAGAATGGCTCGCCAAAAACCACCACGGCACACAGGAATTGCAGCGTTGGGTTGATGTACTGCAATAACCCGATCGTCGACAGTGCCACCCGACGCGCAGCGTAGCTGAACAAAATCAGCGGCACCGCCGTCAGTGGCCCCGACAGCATCAAAAGCAAGCTGGTGCCCAGATCCGACCCAAAGCTCCCCTGCCCCTGCAGATGGAACCAGCCCATCACCATCAGCCACAGTGGCAACACCAAAAGAACCTCGGCTGTGACCGAAACGACTGGCCCCAATGCAAGCCCCTTCTTGATCGCTCCATATAGCGCAAAAGTGGTCGAGATGATCAACGCAATCCACGGCGCCACGCCCAGACCCCAGGTCAGGATCACCACGGCCATCGCCGCCAATCCCACCGCCAACCACTGTCCCAGGGCCAACTGTTCCGAAAACCAAATACGGGCAATCACCACAGCGATGAGCGGAAAGATATAATACCCCAGCGACGCTTCGGTGGCTTTTCCGATCTGGATCGACAGGATGAAGCAGAACCAGTTCGTTGCCACCATAAGTGAGGCCATTGCAATCAACGCCACTTGTTTGCGCCCCCGCAGGACTTTGCGCAGATCTGACAAGCGTCCCTGCACGGCCAGTAGCACCACAAAGAAGATCACCGCCCACAGGGTGCGATGAGAAAGCAGCTCGGCCGGGGGCACATGCTCCAGCAGCTTATAATACAGCGGCGACAGGCCCCACACCAAGCAGGATGTAATCATGGCCAGTATCCCGCGCAGTGTGTCGCTCATGGCCTACCCTCTTCAGATTTACAGCTCCCGGTGTGACCGTTGGTGAGCGACTTGGCAAGAACCGTCATTGAAAGAGAAACCTGGGCGACACGTCACTTCAAAACGGCTGCACAACACGCAACCTTGTCAAAACGAGCCAGAAGACCAACGGCTGTGTTTGTCCGTTATGCGGGACGAAACAGTCATTCTCACGGGCGCCGGAGTGGCTGCTCTCAGTCCAAAGCAGACATGGCTTTCTTGCTCCTCGGGCGGACAGCGGAAGTTCGCTGCGGGTGTTAGTGACTCCGGTCTCCGGCTTGGAAGCGGACATTTGGATTGCAGAGTTTTCGTCCAATCGAAAGCGTCGATCCGTCGGGTGGGAAGTGGATGTTCACTGCAATTCGCGCTTAATTCGAAGGCGCGCAGTCGCTCTTCTTCGCAAAATGATGAGAACTGATCGTCAAAGAAAGCAGTCAGTCAGGATGCAGGCTTTCTGGTTATAAGGTTCATTATCGCACCGTCCCTGCGCTCCAGTAAGCAACCCTTACGCAGTTTACGAACATTTACCCCTTGGACATCATGGCGACCGGGAGGAACGGCCATGACGCAAAAAGTGGGTTTGGGAGGTATTGTTTCATACGGCATCGGATCGATTGCCTATGGGATCAAGGACAACGGGTTCTCGACATTCCTAATGATCTACTTCAACCAGGTGCTAGGGCTTCCGGCGTATCTGGTCGGGATCGCCTTGTTGATTGCGATGTTGGTTGACGCAGTTTCAGACCCCTGGGCCGGTTACTTGTCAGATCGTTGCACTTCCCGGTGGGGGCGACGACATCCGTTCATGTATGCCTCAATTGTACCGATTGCGATCACCTATTACCTGCTTTGGACTCCGCCCGAGACCAGCGAGTTCATGCTGTTTCTCTATCTGACATTCATGTCTGTGGCGGTTCGACTGACGCTTACTTTCTTTGAGATCCCCAACTCGGCGTTGATCGGTGAAATCTCTCATGACTACGACAAACGAACGGCAATCACCGGTTTGCGCCTTATGTTCGGCTGGCTGGGTGGGGTCTTCATGGCGGTGGTTGTCTATCAGGTGTTCTTGCCGGATTCGGTGGATTATGATCCGGGCATTCTGAACCCTGAGGGTTATACACGATACGCTTTCTGGGCCACGCTTGTCATGGTGGTGACGATGTTGATGTCATCGGTTGGAACCCACCGTTCCATCAAGGTTTTCAGCACCCCCGACACCAGTAGCCAAGGTTACGGATTCCGGTTCTTCAAGAATGTGGGGCATATCTTTGCCGACAGTTCCTTTAGGTCGGTTTTTCTCGCTTCGCTGTGCACCAACCTTGTGTCGGGCATTGCCATGTCGTTGCAACTTTATTTCGGGATCTTTTACTTCGGCCTAAGTTCGACCCAAATCGCCCTCGTGACATTGACGATGGTACCTGCAGCGATCATCGCGTACCTGTCCACTGCATTTGTCGTGCGCGGTTTTGAAAAGAAATCTGTAGCTGTCACACTAAGCTGGATGGCACTGGTGTTGTCCGTTTCCCTGATTGTTGGAAAATACTTTGACTTGCTTCCAGCGCCGCGCAGCTCGGAATTGTTTTACGTGGTCGCGATCCTGACTTTCCTGACGACAACCGTGACGGTTCTGCTGAGCGCTGTGAAGTTTTCGATGACAATTGATCTTGTGGAAGTCGATCAAATCCGCACCGGTCACCGCGCGGAAGGCATGTATTTTGCAGCGTTTTCCTTCACGCGCAAGGTCGTGACGGGTCTCGGAATCTTTGTGTCGGGCGTTATGCTCAGCCTCGGAGCGCAAAGTGGCAGGCTGATCGACCAGAGTACGATGCAGTCAATCGCCATCCCCTACGTCATCCTGATCGCGGTGCTCTACGTGATCTCTGTTTGGGTGCTAAAGGGGTTCACACTGACCCGTTCCGAACATAGCGATAACCTCCAAGCTCTTGGAAAAGGCTAGGCTTCACTCCCGTTGCGACGCAGGTAGACGGATTGATCCAACATGCGCTGCACTTGGGACAAAAGCTGTTTGGCCGCCGGTGGCAGTGGGCGTTCACGCAGCCATGCAGCAACGCCCGATATGGTGCCTTCGCTAAACGGCCACCCTTGGATTTCGACCTTGTGCACAAGACCCTTGGCGATCTCTTTCTGGACAACGAATTCGGGCAATATGGCCAACGCGTTGGTCCTTAACAAAAGCTGACGCAGCAAGCCGAAATCCTGCGAGGTCAGAAACGTACCGCGCAGGTCTTGAAGGCCCGAGAATGCATCGGGATACGCATCAAGAATACGCCACAGGAACCAGTCAGGAACATCCCCACCTATCACCGACATATGCCGCAGTTCATGGATGAGAATACGTGGTTTCGACAGCAGATCGTGATCAGCTCGGCAAAACAACTCAGGTGGTTGAAGAACAAGTTTGCGATAGCTCAACACCTCCTCCTCGCGATCCGGTTGCAGGCCAAGATACATGTCGATTTCGCGGTTGCGCAGGCGCTTTTCCCAACGGGCGCGATTGCACGCGAGGACGGTAAATTGCAACGATGGATATTTGTTCATCATCTTCGCAAGAGGCAAAGAAAGCAGGCTTTCGCTGACCGCGGGGTCCACTCCGATGACCAGCCTGCCGCCTTGATGGCTTTCCATAAGTTGCAGATCGCGCGCCGCAGTTTCCATGTCGTTCAATGAACGTCTCGCCGATTCGATCAGTCTTTCGCCAAAAGCCGTGGGCACTGTGCGCCCTCGGGTCCGATCAAACAGCTCGACACCGTAGTTATCTTCAAGCTTGCGTATTGTTTGGCTCACGGCCGAATGGGAAACACCTAAAGCCTCACCAGCCAAACGAAAATTGCCAGTGTCACCAAGCGCGACGAGCTGCCTGAGAGAGTTAAGACCATCCATTTCGAGTCCTCTGTAAGCAATACTTACAGTGTTTACAAATAAGGTTAGCAGGTCAAACTTTGAATTGTGAGTTGAGGATGATGCATGGAATTCGAAGGTAAAATCGCATTTGTCACGGGAGCCGCGAATGGCATCGGTTTGGCAATTTCCAAATCGCTGGGTCGGCGCGGCATGCGCGTCATGCTCACGGATATTGACGGCGACAAACTGATTGCAAGTTGTGCCATGCTTTGCAGCGAAGGCATTGATGCTGCGTGGGTAGAATGTGATGTCTCGGACCCGGCTTCGGTAGGCCGGGCCGCCGAAGCCACCCTTGCGCGGTTCGGCAAGGTTCATTTTCTTGCCAACAATGCCGGTGTGTCCTTGGGGGGGCAGACAGGAACAATTCCCATAAAAGACTGGAATTGGATTCTTGGTATCAACTTGATGGGCGCGGTACATTGTACCGAAGTGTTCGTCCCCGTTTTCAAAGCGCAAAACGAGGGTGGCTTTATCCTGAATACAGCGTCCATGGCTGGGCATCTCGCTTTGCCCGGTGGTGGCCCTTACAATGCCTCCAAGTTTGGTCTTGTAGGCTATAGCGAAGCGCTACGCCAGGAATTTGCATCGACAGATATTGGTGTTGGCCTTTTGTGCCCCGGCTGGGTACGCACGGACATTCACAAAAGCGCCCAAGAGAGTCCTTCGAACAAAGAAGGTGATGCCACACGCGAAGAAACGGATCAGGATCGGCAGGTGGCAGCCGCAATCGACGCGGGATTAGAACCCGACGTGGTCGCGGAATGGACCCTGGATCAAATCGGCAAGGGCCGGTTTTACATTTTCACTCAAGCCGATCTTGCGCCTTTTGTTGCTGGCCGGTTCGCCGAAATAGAGACTGGTTTGCAAGCAAGCACCAGCATTGAAGATTATGCGCTTGAGCATGCGATTGCCAGCGGACAGGAACCGTTGGATGTGGCAGTTATCGGTGCTGGATTTTCCGGTGTCTGCGCGGCAATCAAACTGCAGGAAAGTGGCATCGTTAACTTTCGTGTCTTTGAAAAAAGCAGTGGCATTGGTGGGACTTGGTGGCACAACCGTTATCCTGGGGCCGCCTGTGACATCCCCTCGCATTTCTATTGTTACTCTTTCGAGATGAACCCCGACTGGAGCCGGTTTTACGCGCCCCAACAAGAGATTCAGTCCTATATCGCGCATTGCGCCGACAAATATAGCGTGCGGGACCGGATAAGCCTGAATTGCGAGATAACGGACCTTCAATTCGACGAATCCAGCTCACTGTGGATCGTGCTTTTTGCAGACGGTTCCGAAGTTCGCACGCGCTTTGTCGTGAACGGGGCTGGCGGGTTGCACAAGCCGTTCATTCCCGAATTGCCGGGGCGCGAGAATTTTGACGGCATAGAAATGCATACAGCAGAATGGGACGAGGGTTTCGACCCGTCCGGCAAACGCATCGCTGTTATTGGCAGCGCGGCAAGCGCGATCCAAGCAGTTCCCCAACTGGCGAAAACCGCAGCGCAAGTCACACTATTTCAGCGCACGCCCAACTATATCGCAGCGCGTCAGGATTTTGCCTATTCCGACGAGCAAAAACACAGCTTCCGCCGAGATCTCGCCCAAATGCAGGCGGTTCGGGATGAACAGTTCAAAGACAAGGACACCCGGCTTTACCCGATCGTCGTGAGCCCCGCGATCCGAAGGGTTGCCGAGGCTGAAATCAAGGCTCACATGCGGTCGCAGATCGACGATCCTGACCTTGCTGAAAAGCTGATGCCGGACTACGAACTTGGATGTAAACGCATCCTGATATCGGACGATTTCCTGCCAACGCTCAATCGCTCCAACGTCGCGTTGGAAACAGCGCCGATCACGGCAATTGAACCGACTGGTGTCATCTCCAAAGAGACACTGACGCAGGTGGATGCAATCATCTATGCGACCGGGTTTGACATCGAGGGGCAGAGGTCAGCATTCCGTGTAACCGGCCAACGTGGCCGTTCTTTGGATGACATCTGGCAGACCCGCGCAGACGCCTATAAATCCAGCATGGTTCCGGACTTGCCGAACTATTTCTTGGTGACCGGCCCCAACTCCGGAGTAGGCACAACTTCGGTTGTGTATCTGATCGAACAATCGGTGGATTGGATCGTTGACGTTATCAAACTGGCCGGGCGAGATCGCCTGGTGTCCGTGAGCAAAGAGACGTGTCTTGGGTTCGGTGACGCGATGCAATCGCAATTGGACAACACCGTTTGGGCGTCCGGGTGTGACAGCTGGTACATCGGATCAAACGGCCGCATCGAAACGCTTTACCCGGGCAACGCACAGGATTTCGCGAACCAGATGAGCCATGTGGATGAAGCAGAGTTTGTTCTGACCAAACTCACCGCCAACAAGGGCAAACCGCCCCACAACTGGACACCCAGAAGACAAGTAAACAAAGACCTGGCACTGGCACGTAAACTGGATTCCACAATCGGGGCAATCTTGTCATCGCCGGACGCCAAGAATGGGCCCAAGATGCACGAGATGTCCGCCGTGGACGCCCGCGTGCTGTTTTCGGCGATGGTCGAAAGATTGGAAGCTCCGATCTCGATCGTATGCGCGGTTGAAAACGGGACTATGGAACTTGACGGCAGAACCTTGAACTATCGCGTCTACAGGCCAGACAAAGCGGGTTCGGAAGAGGCTGGAATGGTCTATTTCCACGGCGGCGGATGGGTGATCGGGGATTTGGACACACATGACAATGCCTGCCGCGCCCTTGCTGCGGGCAGCGGTGTAACACTGGTTTCTGTCGACTACCGCCGCGCACCCGAGTTCCAATTCCCCGCGCCTGTCGAGGATGCCCAAGACGCATATCTCTGGGTGGTTCGGAACGCAGCCGCGCTTGGGCTGGATGCGACGCGCATAGGCGTAGGAGGTGATTCCGCAGGCGCCAATCTGGCGGCCGTCACTGCTCAGTTGTTGCGCGACGCAGGCGGTCCGCAATGTGCCTGGAGCGCGTTGATCTATCCTTCGGTCGCTGCGGGGCATGAAACGCCATCGTCCATCGAGTTTGCCGAAGGGTTCGGGTTGGATGCCACGTTGCAGGATTGGTTTGCGCGCCACTACATCCCCGAGGGCGTTGATTGGGATGATCCGCGAATTTCACCACTAAAGGCGGACAGTCATGCAAACCTGCCGCCTGCGTTGATTGCGACCGCAGGTTTTGATCCGTTGCGTGACGCAGGACAGGAATTTGCCACCGCGCTAAGGGATGCGGGCGTACCGGTTGATTATGTCGAATACAGCAGCCTGATCCACGGGTTCAAAAGCTGGGCCGGTATCGTTCCGGACGCCGCTGAGGCCTTGCACGACATTGCCGCACGTTTAGGAACGCTGGCCGGTACACAAGGGCGAAAGGCTGCAGAATGACGTGGCCCCTTAAGCCCATCACTCACAGAACACTCAGATCCAAGAGGAGGAGATCATGAAAAAACTGTATGTCGGCGCTGTGGCGCTGATGCTCGCTGGACCGGCTCTCGCCAACGAACCATACGGCATCTGGCGCACGATCACGGATGACACTGGTGCTCATTTGTTGGTGGACATCCACCCATGCCAAGATGCCGACGAAAACCTGTGCAGCACAGTGACCGAAGTTGTAAATTCGGACAATCCGGCAGCACAGGAACTGATCGGGCGCGCCATTTTCTGGGACATGGAACGTGTCGAGGAAAACCGCTGGGAAAACGGAACGGTTTATGACGTTCTAACTGACGCTGACTACGACGCACGCGTTACACTGGGCAAAACTGCTATCAGAGTAGAAGGCTGTGTTTCTGGTTTCTGCGACGGTCAGAACTGGAAGCGGCCAGAGTAAGAAAATTCGTTGCAGACCCGAGTAAAAATACTGATAATTCAGGTCTGCGATAGCCAAGGCATCTTCCTATTCAACTCCGAGAAACCGGACGGTGCTATCCATCTTCGTGGGACCGAGCAGCAGTTGGACCGTGCTCAGGTTGCCAGTCTTCTCGAAAATCTGCGCCACAGCGTCCTGCTTAAACTCATCGGTAAACCGAATGCCCTTGTTCATATCCGTCTCTCTTTGGTTCCAAAATTTCCAAGCAAGGCGTCTATCAACCTAAGGGCACCTCAGGTGACCGAGGCAATATATCCCAGAATGCTGCGTCGCATCCGAGGTCTGGTCAGAGCCCCAATGGGACAATGCTGCGAGTTGCATGAATGGCGGAGATGCGAAAGAGCGGACAAGACAGGTTTACATTGCGGGCGTACTAGCGGGGCTGTCATTTTAAGATGTTGGAGGCGGACGTCGACTTAACACTATGTCCTGGTCCTTGCTGGCACTGAAGATCGGCAGTTCCGAGCTACACGGACTCTTGGCGTCGTCAAAGCTCATCACGCCATGGCGGATTTGCGCCGGCCCGGCTTACATTGATTGCTGCAACCTGCGCGCCAAATTCAATTGCCCGCTCGATGACCCGCACTGAAACCGTTTGCATTGCAGATTTGGTTAACACGCCTGCCTCGGACAGTCCTGCAAGCACACCGGCATTGAACGTGTCGCCTGCGCCAACGGTGTCGACGACATTGACTTTTCGACTGGCAACAAAAACAGATTGCCCGTCCGGCAGCCATGCCTGGGCACCCGAGCTGCCGCGCGTCAAGATCACGACAGAGGGACCAAGCGAGCATAGTTGGGCAACTTTCGTTTCAAGCGCATCGGTTGTTGGAATGATCCAGTTCAGATCTTCGTCGGACACCTTTACGATATCCGCCAGCTTGAGCATCCGTTCGATGCGGTTTCTGAAATTCGGCTCATCGGTGACAAAGCTGGGTCGAATGTTGGGATCGACCATCACAACACAATTTCCTGCGTGCATTTGCGCAAACTGCATGTATGTTTCAGCCCCCGGATCACAGGCTAAACTGATGCCCCCAAAGTAAAGAGCGGAAACATCGCCCACATTGCCAGGTAAATCATCGGTTGCGATCATCCGCCCGGCCGAGTTCTCGTCAAAAAATGAATACGACGCGTGACCTTCAGACAGTTTAACAAAGGCCAAAGTCGTAGGGCGCTCTGATCGTATAACCCAGTGCGTTTCGACGTTACTTGCGCGCAAGTCGGCCATAAGCTGATGACCGAACATATCAGTTGAAATCCCGCTCAATAGGCCCGTTCGGCAGCCAAGCCGCCCCAACCCAATTGCCGTGTTGAATATCGCGCCACCCGATCGCGGTACATAGCCATCCGAACCCCCAAGCGTTGGCTCGGGGATCATGTCGATGAGAGCTTCACCGCAGCACAGGATCATTGGCTTCCCTCAACAAAGGCTAAGATACTGAATCGTGTTGCACACATGGTTATTCCAAATTTTGGCAATTCTCACTGGGCGAGGTAAGTTGCGATCGCTGTTTCAAGCCCTTCGTCCCAGATCAAGTTTAGCCACTTTGTGAAGTTGTCCGAAAATTGAGGCTGATCTGCCAGGTCTCCGTAGATCTGGCGCATCTCAAGCCATACACGTGGGTTTTCGCGCGCTTGATTGGCTTTCGTTCTCAATTCGTCCCAGAATGGGTCATTGGGTTCGATTGTGCTGCCATCCTCGCGGGTGCCTTGGCACATCCGCGCCCAGGCCGCTTCGATCAGGGCAAGCCCCTTGATTGGCGTGCCATTCGTCAGACCATCACGGATTGACGGGATCACAAAACCAGCATGGCGAGACGAGCCATCAAATGCTACCCGCCGGGTTGTATCGACAATCTTTGGGTTCGAGAACCGGCCATGGATCAGTACGACATAATCTTTGGGTGTCGTTCCCAAGACAGGTTTTACCGATGGCGCGATTTCTTCCGTTGCAACCTTGGTGAACAACTGGCTGATCAGATCATGTTTCATACAATCCGCAATCGTCTTGACCGCAAGAACTTCTCCGGGCACCGAGATCACCTGATGACCGCCGTTCAGTATTCGGATTTTCATCGCTTCATAGCCGTGAACATCATCTGTGAATGTCACGCCGACGTCGTCCAGATCAGGCCGTCCGGCACAGAAGTCATCTTCGATCACCCATTGCCGGAAATTTTCATGGGTCACCGGGGCCTGATCACCGATGCCAAACTGATGGACCAAGGCCAGCTCATTCGGACCTGTTGCCGGGACGATGCAATCGACCATTGAATTCGGGAACGTACAGTTGAGATCAATCCAATCTGCCAGCTCGGGGTCGGACATGCGCGCCAAAGACACCACCGTTTGCCGCAATACATCTCCGTTGCCCTGCAAGTTGTCGCAACACAGGCAGGTAAACGGACCGGATCCATTTTCGCGACGCAAGCGAAGCGCTGCAACAACTGCACCAAATGCGGTTTTGGGCTGGTTGGGTTTGCGGCTGTCATGGACAATATCCGGGTGCGTCGGGTCAAATCCCTTGTTGGCGGGGTCAATAAAGTAACCGCCCTCGGTCACAGTCATCGAAACAATGCGAATGTCTGGGCGAGCCATCCGTTCGATCAGCTGCCCGTTACCTTGTTCAATCGGCAGGAAATCAATCATCGAGCCGACGACTTCGGCAAATGAGGATGATGGGTCCAACTCAATCAGGGTTGTCAGGCAATCCTGTGCCACCAGCTTTTGCCGCATGGTGGCATCGTGGGGTCGAACACCGGCGCCAATGATCGCCCAATCCAACGCCGCGCCGCTTTGCATCAGGCGATGTAGATACCATGCCTGATGGGCACGATGGAAGTTGCCAAGGCCAATGTGGACAATACCCGGTTTCAACTTGGCACGATCATAAGACGGGCGCAAAACAGCCTCTGGAAGTTCACTCAGAGTTGCATTGCTCAGTTTCACCAGATCGGTTCCCTGCGATTGATCTTCCATCAACTCATCCAGTTTCCACCGTCCACATTGTAGGTTTGCGCAACAATGTAGTCGGCGTCTTGCGAGGCGAGATAAACCGCCATTCCAGTCAGATCTTCAGCCTGTGCCATGCGCCCAAAAGGAACAGCTTCGCCAACTTCCTTTTTCTTTTGTCCGGGGGCTTTGCCTTCGTGCTTTGCAAAAAAGGCATCTACACCGTCCCAGTGTTCACCATCCACCACACCCGGTGCGATGGCATTCACGTTGATCCCATGTTTGATCAGGTCGAGACCCGCCGATTGGGTCAAGCTGATAACGGCGGCCTTGCTGGCGCAATAAACGGCGACCAAAGGTTCACCGCGTCGACCGGCCTGGCTGGCCATGTTGATGATCTTGCCCTTGATGCCGTGATTAATCATGTGTCGCGCAACGGCTTGCAGCGTGAACAATGGCCCGGCGACATTTGCATCAAAAACCCGCGCGTATTCCTCGCGTGTGATTTCCACAATCGGGGCAGCCGTGAACACCGCCGCGTTGTTGATCAAGATGTCTATCTGGCCCAGGCTTTCGACGGTTTGCGCAACGGCGGCATCAATGCTGTCTTGCCGGGTGACATCCATTTCAATGGCAATAGCACCCCCATCGATTTCGGCAGCGGCGTCCCGCGCGCGATCACCGTTGATGTCCGCGATGGCAACTCGGGCGCCTTCGATGACATAGGCCTTGGAAAAGGCCAGCCCGATCCCCCGGGCAGCCCCCGTAATCAGCGCCGATTTACCGTCCAGCCGTTTCATTCGATCCGCAGCCCCTGCGCACCGAATTTATGGATCTGGTTGGCTTGGGGCGTCAGGTAAATCGTATCGCCGTGTTTCACCGAAATGTCCCCGGTAATGCGGACGGTGACCATGTCGGCAAGCCCGGTGTCATGAACGTGGATGAATGTGTCGGACCCCAGATGTTCGGCGACGCCAACGCGCCCTTCCCATTGGCCTGCAGTCATGCTGACCTCGGTATGCTCCGGGCGGATGCCGATCGTATGCGCGCCATGTTTCTCGGCCTCTGGCCCAGTGAAAAGGTTCATCTTTGGTGAGCCGATGAAGCCGGCAACAAAGACATTCTGTGGTTTGTGGTACAGATCCAGCGGTGAGCCGACCTGCTCGATCACACCTGCCTGAAGAACCACGATCTTGTCGGCCATTGTCATCGCCTCGACCTGATCGTGTGTCACGTAGATCATGGTGGTCTGCATGCGCTCATGCATCTCGCTGATTTCAAGCCGCATTCCCACGCGCAATGCAGCGTCGAGGTTCGATAGTGGCTCGTCAAACAAAAAGGCCGAAGGGTCCCGAACAATGGCGCGGCCAATGGCGACCCGCTGCCGCTGCCCACCGGACAGTTGCCCTGGCTTGCGATCCAGATAATCCATCAGGTTCAAAGATCGGGCCGCAGTTTCAACACGCTTGTCGATTTCTGCCTGATCCATCTTTTCCATACGAAGTGGAAAGCCAATGTTCTTGCGCACCGTCATATGCGGGTAAAGCGCATAGGACTGGAACACCATGGCCAAGCCCCGTTTCGACGGGGGCACTTCGGTCATATCCATGCCGTCAATCGCGATGCCGCCGGAGGTCAGGTTTTCAAGCCCGGCGATCATGCGCAACAGCGTGGATTTACCGCAACCGGACGGGCCGACAAAAACTGCGAACTCACCGTCTTCGATGGTCAGGTCCAGCGGAGGAATGACTTCGACATCACCGAACCGCTTGGATACTTGATCGAGTACAATACGTCCCATGGTCTTTCCTTATTTCACGGCGCCAAAGGTCAAGCCTTGGACAAGTTGTTTCTGGCAGAACCATCCAAGGACAACGATGGGCCCAACTGCGGCGGTCGATACGGCGGACAGGCGGCCAAAGAACAAGCCTTCTGGTGCACGGTTGCCTTCGATGAGCTTGGAGAGCGTTGCGGCATCGATCGTAGTCAGACGGACCGTCCAATAGGCTTCGTTCCAGCAAAAAATGAAAACCAAAAGCGCAGTAGAGGCGATGCCACCCCAGGCAAGGGGAATAAGGATCTCCTTGATCTCACCCCAGGTATTGACGCCGTCCATCTTGCCCGCTTCGATGATGTCCCTTGGGATTTCCTTGAAGTAGGTGAACAGCATCCAGATTGCGATTGGCAGGTTGATCAGGCTCAGCACGGTAATGATCAAGATATGCGTGTCATATAGCCCGATGCCTTTGGCAAGAAATATCATCGGATAGAGCACTGCCGCTGCCGGAAGCATTTTGGTCGACAACATCCACATCAGGATGTCTTTGGTCGCACGGCTTGGATTGAACGCCATCGAATATGCTGCGGGGATACTGACAAAAAGCGTAAATATCGTGGCCGATACAGCCGTGATGATCGAATTGCGTGCAAAGCGCCAGTAGTCGTAGTTTTCCACCATGTTGAAATAGTTCTCAAGCGTTGGTGTGAAAAAGACCAGGTTCTCTGGCTTTACCGCGTCGGCATCTGTCTTAAAGCTGGTCAAAACCATCCAGAAAATCGGAAAGAAAAAGAGCAATCCGACACCCCAGGCCAGAACAGGCCGCCCAAAGGTGCTGAATTTCGAAGTTTGTGCAACGATTGGCATGATCTGGCGCTCCTATTCCATCAGGGTCTTGCCAACCATCCGCAGCAGGAAAATGGCTACGATGTTGGCTAGGATGACGGCAAAGATGCCGGTTGCGCTGGCGGCGCCAATGTTGTTGTTGGCAAACTCTCCAATCAGGTACGGCAGGTTCTTGTTGCCATTGCCCCGGCTGACGATTTCTATTTCCGCATAAAGCGACAGGTGAAAAATGGCTTGGATCATCACCACGATTGCGATCGGTCGGCCCAGATGCGGCAACGTCAAAAAGCGGAACTGTGACCAGGTGCCCGCGCCATCCAGAACCGCCGCTTCTTTTTGCTGCTGATCCTCGGACTGAAGCGAGGTCATAAAGATCAGTACAGCAAACGGCGTCCACTGCCACGTGACCATCATGATAACGGCGATGGCCGATGTCTGTGTTGCACGAAAGGATATCGGTTCGAATTCAGGCCAAAGCGAAAAGAAGCTGCCCAGCACGGGCATTTGCCTCAGGCTGTCCAGCATGTCGTTCACGCCGGCAACTGCGATGCCTTGCAGGCCAAGAACGGGATCAAGGATCATGTTGATCCAGAGAACCGCATTGACCGCAGGCATCACAAAAAACGGCGAGATCAGCAGTACCCGCACAATCCCCTGTCCGGGAAAGGCCTTGTTGATCAGGACGGCAATCAAAATACCCAGTATGACCGTCAGGAACAGAATGCTGCACACGATGAACAGGCTGTTCTGAATGGCGAGAACGAAGTCCTTGGATTTCAAAACAAATTCGTAGTTGCCGAAACCACGCCAGTTGCTCAGGCTTGGCGATGTCCATTCGGGTCGGCGCAGGTTGTTCAGCACGTACCGAATGAAAGAGAAATAAAGGGTCATCCCAAGCGGGATCAGCATCCAAATCAAAAGCAGCAAAACCGCAGGTGTTTGAAGAAGCCGGGGAAGCTTTCTGTCAGACATGAATCTATCCTTCGAGCGGAACGGTGATTTCGTTCAGCTTGTGATGAGAGCGTTGCGAATGCTTGAACTGTATCTGCGGCTTGATCGTTTTATCAACAAAAGCTGCAGGGTTATGAGAGGGCCCGGGGAACCTGGGCCCTCATCAGTGTTGTTAGTCGTAATAACCAGCTTCGCGCATAATCGAATCTGCTGCGTCCTGCGATGCGGCCAGGGCGTCTTCGACGGATTTGGCGCCAGACAAAGCGGCTGCCATTTCCTGCGCAACGGCTGAGCCCACTTCTGGGAATTCAGGGATGGCCGCGAACTGAACGCCAACATAAGGCTTCAGGTCGGTTGCAGCAGGTGCTGCGCTGTCGATCGCGGCCAGTTCAGCCGCTGCAAAGCCAGCTGCGGCCTGGAACTCGGGGATCGCATAGGTCGATGCACGCTGGCCGGTCGGAACAGCCCCCCAACCAAAGTCCGGATGGTTTCCAACAGCCTGGACATATTCTTTTGACGTTGCCCATTCGATGAAAGCACCCGCCGCTTCGGCGTTTGGTGAACCTGCCGGAATTGCCATTGCCCACGCCCACAACCAGTTGGCACCAACCGGGTTTCCAGCGTTCGGCGACTGAGCATATGCGACACCGTCAACTTCAAGAAACGAAGCCGCGATGGTCGCGTCAATCCACATGCCGCACTTGCCTTCGTTGTAAAGCGCTAGGATCTCGTTGAACGAATTGCCTTCTGAACCCGGAGGGCCGTAGTTGCCAAGCAGGTCAACGTAGAAGTTGATTGCAGCGTTCCACTCTGGAGAGTCCAACGCAGGCTTCATGTCTTTGTCGAACCATGCGCCACCAAAAGAGTTCACGACTGTCGTGATAAACGCCATGTTGTCGCCCCAACCCGGCTTGCCGCGAAGGCAGGCGCCATAGACACCGTTGTCCGGGTCGTGGATCGCGGCTGCCGCTGCTTTGACATTATCCCAGCTGTCATTGTCAGCGATGGAAACACCAGCCGCGTCCGTCAAATCCTTGCGGTACATGACCATCGACGATTCACCGTAAAACGGGGCTGCATAGAGCGTTCCGTCGTGCGACAAACCATTACGCATGGCGGGCAGGATATCGTCTACGTCATAGTCAGTTCCGAAAGTCAGTGGTTCGATCCAACCAGCCGCGCCCCAGATCGGTGCCTCCTGCATGCCGATATTGATGATGTCGTATTGACCGCCACCGGTTGCAGTATCGGAAGTGACCTGCTCGCGCAGAACACCTTCTTCGAGGGATACCCAGTTAAGCTCGACACCAGTTTCGGCGGTGTAAGCT
Organism: Tropicibacter sp. Alg240-R139; assembly: GCF_900537075.1. Taxonomy (GTDB): domain Bacteria; phylum Pseudomonadota; class Alphaproteobacteria; order Rhodobacterales; family Rhodobacteraceae; genus Falsiruegeria. The sequence goes on along the minus strand of NZ_UNRA01000004.1, from coordinate 250,603 downwards.
TCGGCCACCTTCTGCATGTTGATCATATGGCCGTTGTTTACGATCGCGATTGTCAGACTTTCAGCAGTCGCAGCAGAGCCCGACATGAGAGCAATGGCGCTGGCCGCGCAAAGTGCTTTTCCAAAGGACATCCGGGTTCCTCCCTAGGTTGGATGTGATGCAGGAACGGTAGCAAGTTCTATTGCTTCGCGTCAATTACAATATTTACGCGCGTAAATTTCTATAATCGTGCACTGTATTTCAACCACTTACGCGGAGCCTCGCATCTCCAACTTACCTTCAAACAACGTTTCTTCGCGCGTTTTCATGCGTTCCTTAGATTCGATCAGCAACAAAGCCGTCTCAACACTTCTGGCGGCAATGGCATCATAATTTTGCGAAACAGTGGTTAAACTTGGACATGTAAAACGCGAAAATGGGTGATCATCGTGCCCCGCGATCCTAAGAGCGTCGCCCTCACGCAGCCCAACCCGGATACCGTTTTCATAGGCTGCCGAGAGCAATCCGATGGCGAGCCTGTCATTCGAGCAAAGAATTGTATTCGTCGGAAGTTTGCGGCTTGTGAGCACCCGTGCGCCCTCGCGAAATCCGATCTCTTCGAAATTCCAGCCCTGTCCATCGACCTGGATAAGATGGGGTTCATGCCCCAGGCGTTCCATCGCTGCTTTATAGGCCGTGCGACGTTTGTAGGCATTCGGATTTATCGGCTGCCTTACTTCAAAGAACGCGGGGGCTTCTCCGGATCGGCACAGATACTCGACGATCAAGTTGACACTTTGTTCGTTATCCGAGCCAAAAAATGCCTCGCCGACGTTATCGAGGTTGGCGTCAAAAAGTACCGTCGGAACTTCGCGCGCGAACTCTGCGACCTGCTCATCAAGCGATGCCCGACCGAGAGGGGCCAACAGCACAGCCGCAGGCTTGATGGAACGAAGGCTATCAAGGTTGGCAATTTCTTGTTCCGGCCCGCCATGCGAGCTGAGCAACAATGGATTGAAGCCAGCCTTGACGATAAGCCCCTCGATTGTTCGCGCAATACCGGCAAAAAACGGATCAGTTAAGTTAGGAACCACAAGACCGATGTTCTTGGTCTGGCGTCGGTTCTGATTGACCGCATAAATGTTCGGTCGATAGTTGTGCTTCTTGAGCGCAGCCTCGATTTTTTCGCGTGTCGACTTTCGAACACTGTCCGGATCATTGAAGTATTTCGAAACCGTTGGACGGGAAATTCCGCTAACGGCTGCAAAATCCTCCATATTCCTGATTTTGGGATCGCTCATAGGCGAGGCCTTCTATAGCTCTGCGATATCTGCGCTTTCCAAAAGTTCTCAGAAACATGTATCTATGTAAAGATAACGTTTTGCGCGCGTAAAAGAGAGATTATCTTGCAGCAATATCCTGATCGGCCACGCATCTAGTAGGAGCCATTCGCCGCGGTGGCACTTTCCTTCGGCAATTGTTGCTGTGTCCGGTAGTGTCGAAAAAATCCGATTTTAGCTCAAGGCGACTCAGCTTTTTGACCAAACAAGGCCAGTAAGTAGTATTGGCGGAGGCCTGTCGGCCAAAACACCGGCTCGCGCATTAGAGGGGACCTCTTGACCTCTTCTGCGCGACAAGAGCTAGCTTCTCCGATGCAACGGGGTTGGACGAAAAAATGTAAGATCAGGTTTCTCTGCTTCTTCAGCAATATCTCCGCAAACTGTGAGTTCCGCCAGTTCGAGATTTTGCACTCGCAGCGAAAGGCGGCTCTGACGGGCCGCGCCACAGCATATCGACCCTTCGACCAGCGGCAGGAATGGGCCGAGTTTCTACAGCCTGGCACCAGAATCCACCCGTACTGCCCTATTGGTCGCCGTGAAGATCCACAAACCCAGCAATGGAAATAGAAAGAGTTCGGCGATAAGCGAGGGAGCGATCTCGATACTTGATAGCAGACCGGCATCCGCTGAAGACAGACGCATCAAGCCGCCAACAATAACCATAGCTATCAGCGACAGTAAGACAATTCGCATTTGCTGCAGAAAAAACGAGCCGATGATCATAAGCAAACCGACGGAGAGCCAGACGCCTGCAATGAACCTGATATGGTTGTCTCGCACTGCGAATACGTCTGCATCGGTCACATTGACAAAGGGAGTTGCCCCCTGCCAGCCGAGGGTTTGGATCCCACCCAAGCTCACATTCAGGCCGAGCCAAATGATGACACACCCGGTGAGGGCTAAAACCGTTCTCAAGACGTGTTGCATTGTTTCATCTCTCTTATTGAAGTCTAAAGCATCCGTAGTTTAATTTACGTGTATATTTTATATCTGCACTTGGCCACAAAAAAATTTACGCGTACATATAATTGTGAGAAGGGATCAGATTTCGGATGACTGGTGATCAAAGCAAGCAAAAAGCAAAGCTTAAACGAGGTCGGCCAGCATTGTCCGAGGATGAGTTTTCAGTTCGGCGTGCAGAGATCGCCGCGGTGGCGCTACAGTTGTTTAAAACAGAGGGCTTTGCATCGGTTTCAATGCGCCGTCTTGGCAGAGAAGTAGGGCTCACACCCATGGCGCTCTACCGGTATTTTCCGAGCAAACACGAAATCCTGTCTACTCTCTGGAGTTATATTTTAGGCGAGGCATTCAAGGATGTAGCAACCGCCGTTCACCAGGCCCATAGTCCCGACGATAAGCTACGCAGCGCTAGCCATTCCTATGTTGGCTACTGGTTCCGCAACATTGAGCACTATCAGCTCGTCTTCATGAATTCAGGCGTCACCAACAGGGATGTGACGTCATTCGTGTCGCAAGAATCCGTGATTGATGCCTACGAGATCTTTTTCGACAATGTGGCACAAGCCCTTAAACTTCCGTGCAGCCATGCAAAGGTGAAGACGTCGACGGATGGACTGATCTGCCATCTCCATGGGATCATGCATTCTCTCATAACTATGCAAGGGTATGATTGGACGGCGCGTGCGAACCTCATCGAGCTGGCCGTAAACAACGCGATCAGACGCTGAAAATATTGCGACCCCAAATAGGGTTGCAAAAGTCCGCTTCTGGGAAACTACACGGTAGCATATGCGCTGCCAGCTGAACGGCAGGAATGGGCCGTCGTCACTAGAGCGTGGCGACCCAGCGTGCTTGATGATGCACCGGTTCCGACGGCTGCAATAAGCCCTGTGTCACGAATGCTGCTCAAGAGAACTACGGTGGGCGGATACTAAGACGCATTGTCAATTCTGTTAAGACATATCTCGGTAACGGTGGATCGGGGTAGTTGACCCGATGCGCCAAAAGCGCCAGCAGAAGACACAAAAGTGCGAGGCGAAGCTAATGTGACGGTCTCGATGATTTTTTAAGGGAATCCCCTGACAGAGCTTGGTTTGAGGGTGGAAGTATTAGAGGGCAATGAGAATGGCAGTTTCGCTCTAAAGGGTGCTGATCGACACCAGTGTTTGGCTGGACATGGCTGGGAGCTATAGAGCAGCGCCGCTGGTCCGCGCTCTGCACGAGATGTGTGACGACGCTCAACTGGAAATCATTGTGCCGGACATCGTTCGCGAAGAATTCGCCCGAAACAAGGATCGGGTGGCAACACAATCCACGAAGGCCCTGCAATCCCACGTGAAATCGCTCCTTTACGCCCTGAAAGGACATGCGGACCAAGACATCGCTAAACAGGCGCAAGATGTCCTACAGGGTTTAGATTTTTTGAACGCGACTCAAGAAATCAGCATCGTGGATCAGGTGCAGGAGTTGATGGATCACGGTGAGAATATCAATCTTGAGACTTCCATTTTCCATCGGGCAAAAGCGGCAAATCGCTCCCTGTATGGTGAGGCACCTTGCCATCGTGACAAAGGCAGTATCGCCGATGCCATTCTCTTTGAGGTCTATGACGAAATGCGACAGGAGCCTGTCAGGGCCCACATCGCGTTCGGTTTCGCGACGACTAATCACACCGATTTTAGCGATCCCCGAGGTGACAACCGCACGCCACATCCAGAGCTGGCTCATTCGTTCGGTGTACGGTCTCAATACATCTTGGACATTGCCAAGTTCGTCGAAGAGGCAGACCCCGGCGCACTTGAACTGGGGGATTTCGAACTGGGCTATAGCCCTGAATTCCGCACGTTTACAGAGCTAACCGAGGCGGAAAACCTTCTTCTTCGAAAAGTCTGGTACAACCGACTTATGAACCTTCGCTACCGTGTGGAGCAGGGAATTACGAAAGTGGTGCCCGAGGCTGATTATTCTCGAAGCCCGAACAGATCGGACCAGATACTTGATTCCGTCTGGGAAGGGGCACTTGCTGAGGGCGAACGAACTCGTCAGGAGGTCGGGATAGAAAATCTCGGGCCATGGGACGATTTCGAATGGGGTAAGCTGAATGGCAAACTCTCCGCTCTACGTTGGGTATTGGGTGACGACTGGGACATGCTCGACACATAATTACACGGGGGAATTCTGGGTCATCTTGCGCCTTGCCGTTGGGCGATAGCGAAGATGCAGCGAATGTCCGGAAAGCGGGCTGCAAGTGCAGCATCTAAGGTTGTGAGTCAACGGCAGCAATGGGCCGTTCTCGCGACTTTGAAAAGGTCGCTACCTGCGCGGAGCCGCGGTTCGCAAACTCTACATCATTGCTCAAAGGTGGCTGAAACCGGACTTTTCCGCAAAATCCTCCGACCGAACCAAAAAACCCGGCCTGTTGGCCGGGTTTTCGGTGACCTCAGGGTCCATAGTCACATGCGCGAGGCGACGTTTTCCCAGTTCACCAGATTGTCGAGGAAGTTCGACAGGTAAACGGGGCGCTTGTTGCGGAAGTCGATGTAGTAGGAATGCTCCCACACGTCGCAACCCAGCAGAGCGGTCTGATTGAAGCACAGCGGGTTCACGCCGTTTTCGGTCTTGGTCACGGCCAGCGAACCGTCGGCGTTCTTGACCAGCCAACACCAGCCCGAACCGAACTGACCGGCACCTGCGGCGGAAAACTGCGACTTGAACTCGTCGACCGAGCCAAAGCTTTCAATCAGTGCCTTTTCCAGCTCACCGGGCATGGCGTTGCCGTTCGGGCCCATCATTTCCCAGAACTGGTTGTGGTTCCACAGCTGGCTGATGTTGTTGAAGATGCCGTTCTGCGCAACCGAAGTGGCGTTGTAGGTGCCAACGATGATCTCTTCCAGCGACTTGCCGTCCCATTCGGTGCCTGCAATCGCGGCGTTGCCGTTGGTGACATAGGCGTTGTGGTGCAGGTCGTGGTGATATTCCAGCGTTTCCGCCGACATGCCCTTGGCAGCCAGAGCGTCGTGTGCGTAAGGAAGATCAGGAAGTTCAAAAGCCATGGTGGCCTCCTGTATAATAAATGTTGCGGTTCCCAAGGTTACATGCTTTGACCACGCGCGCAGGTCAAGGGCCGAGAGGCGAAAACAACCACAAGGAGGCAGGGCAATGCTGACAAAGCTGCGCAAAATGGTTTATCGCGCGCGTGGGTATTACGCGGGCACCCTGAACGGCGAACCCTTTCGTCTGGACCCCTATCATTCGAAATTCTGGCGCAAAGCCTCCGCTGGCACCTGGGAGCCCGAGACTTTTTCCATCCTCGACCGGCACCTAAACGCCGCGAGCGATTATCTGGACATTGGTGCCTGGATTGGCCCCACGGTGCTCTACGGCGCGCGCAAGGCGCGCCGGGTGATGTGTTTCGAACCCGACCCCGTGGCACTGCGGCATCTGCTATGGAACTTGGAACTGAACGACATCCGCAATGTCTCGGCCTTTGGCGTGGCACTGTCGGACAGTTTTGGCGTGACCCGCATGGCGTCGATGCATGGCGAAGCGGGCGATTCCACCTCGTCCCTGCTGAATGACGGCACCCACGGCACGGACGCGCTGACCATCAGCTGGGATCAGTTTGCGGGAGCAAATGATCTATCGCGTGTCTCGCTGGTAAAGATGGACATCGAAGGCGCGGAATACGGCGTTTTGCCCTCGTTGCTGCCCTGGCTGAAAGAGCACCGACCGACCCTCTATCTGTCGACCCATGCGCCATATCTGGATGAAAGCACACGGGTTGAGCAGACACGGCAACTCATGTCATCGCTGTCCTTTTATGACAGCTGCACAGACGACACTGGTGAGGCGGTGAAGCCGGAGGATTGGACATCACCCCAAGTGTTGTCCAGCTTCCGCAGCTATTTATTCAAAGCCTGACATACCCCTGCTCCGCCCCCGGTTTAGGTTTTTTTCTGCGGCAAATTTTTGATCTTCTTGCAAGACAAGTTGCCAATGACGGTGCCGCCATCGACCAGTCGCGACGGGATGTGCGAGCGGATCGTGCCAGTCATCGACGTGGGGTTGAATACAACCTTCATGTTCCCCCCCATCTGGAACCCCTCGGTGGTCGGTACCTGCATGCGCCAAGCCAATGTGACACTTCCGTCCTCTGCAAAAGTCTGTTTGGCCTTGGCGATTTTTCCATAATGATAGTTTAACGGATCAACGGCCAGTCCCTTTTTCGCCCCTTCAATAATCTGAAAAGCAACGTCATCCGGTCTGAATCCTTTTGCGTGGCTCTTTGAAAAATCCGTTTCGCACAAATAGCTGTTGGCGGATTTTGCGACGGTTTGTGTCGGTACGAAGGACAACGCCGATACAACCAGAACAGGTATGATACGAGGTGAGGTCAAGTGTAGTCTCCAGAAATCAAATAGTTCCCAGGCTTGTTTTTCAAACAAAAACAGCCCACTGTGTTCAGTGAGCTGCTTAAATGACGCTAATTAGATTCGCAACCGTAAGAAGTTTTCTTAGAACACCCCAACCTCACTGCCTGGCTGCGCCGCAACGCTAAGAAGTTTGAACACGTAATCCGCGACCGAGCGGAAGCAGATCACGCGGAATGCGCCATCTTCTTCCATCCAGATTGCGCCGGCCACCTGAGCCAAACGCGTGCGGCGGATTTCGCCGGGCTCAAATGCGCCGGGCGACAGATCGACAGGGGCAAGCTTGGCCATGACCTCGCGTGCGGGGCCGTTCGAAACGCGGAACACGGCGCGGGCGTCCGATACGTTGACCGCCAATGCGTGCTCGCCTTTAAGCGTCTCGTTCAGCGCCGCCAGTTTAGCTTCGACCTCAGCATAAGGCACCAAAAGCAGGAGTTCGTCCGGCGACATCCAGCAGGCGCCGCTGTCGCCGTCCACGGCCACGCGGCGGACATCCGGGACGCCTTGACCGGTGGCGGCCTTTATGGCCTTGCCCAAAGTGGCCGAGGACAGATCACCGCGCAGGGTGATCATGCCTTGCAGGCCGGTTTCTTCGACGCGGGCGATGCCCACATACGAGGCGTGGTTCATGGCACTTACGGGCGCGCTTACGGGATCAGACATTCTGCTTTTTCCCTTCCTTGTCATAGAACACAGGGTCCACGATTTTTGCTTTGTAGATCTTGCCGTCGGTTCCGGGGAACTCGATCACCTCGCCCATACGGTCGGGGCCGTGCAGCACCAGCCCCATGGCGATGCCGCGATCCAGGTTGGCCGAGTAATAGGTTGAGGTCACCCGCCCAATCACGTTGCGCTGGCCGTTGGCATTGACTCCCTCGCCCGCCGCATAGGCGCCATCCGGCAGAACCGAACCGTCGACGGTTTCCAGGCCCACCAGTTTCCAGCGGTTGCGGTCGGTCATGTGGCTGCGCTGTTGCGCTCGCTTGCCCAGGAAGTCCTCTTTCTTTTTCGAGATCGCCCAGTTCAGGCCCAAGTCCTGCGGAATAATAGTCCCGTCGGTCTCGTCCCCGATCATGATAAAGCCCTTCTCGGCCCGCAGGATGTGCAGCGCTTCGGTGCCATAAGGCATCACGCCGAACTCCTTGCCCGCCTCAATCAGAGCCTCCCAGAAAGCCAGACCCTGACTTGCCGGAACCGCGATTTCGCAGGACAACTCGCCCGAAAACGAGATGCGGAACATGCGGCAGTCAAAGTCACCGATCTTGCCGTCGGCCCAACCCATGAACGGGATCGCCGCGTCGCTGACATCCATGCCACCAAGCTTTTCCAGAACCTTGCGGGCATTGGGGCCAACAACGGCGATCTGAGCGTATTGCTCGGTCACGTTGGCGACATAGACGTTCCAGTCCCACCATTCGGTCTGCATCCATTCTTCCATGTGGCCATGGATACGCTCGGCCCCGCCGGTGGTGGTGTGACACAGCCAGGTGTCGTCATCCATACGCGCCACAACACCGTCGTCGATCAGAAAGCCGTTTTCCGAGCACATCAGGCCATAGCGGCATTTGCCCGGTTTCAGGTTCGACATCATGTTGGTGTACATCATGTCCAGGAACTTGCCCGCGTCCGGGCCTTTGACAATGATCTTGCCCAAGGTCGAGGCATCGAGAAGCCCAAGGTTTTCCCGCGCGTTTTTGACCTCGCGGTTCACCGCGTCATGCACACCTTCGCCCGGACGGACATAGGCATATGGACGGCGCCAATGGCCTACCGGTTCCCAATCCGCGCCGTTGGCGTCGTTCCACTCGTGGACCGGCGTCTTGCGGATCGGCTGGAACACTTCGCCACGCGCCTCGCCGCCGATAGAACCCATCGAAATCGGGGTGTACGGCGGGCGGAAGGTGGTGGTGCCGACTTGAGGAATGTCTTCACCCAGTGCATTTGCAAGCGTCGCCAGACCATTGATGTTGCTTAATTTACCTTGATCGGTTGCCATACCCAAAGTGGTGTAGCGTTTGGTGTGCTCGACGCTTTCGTACCCCTCGCGCGCAGCCAGCTGCACATCCGAGACCTTGACGTCGTTCTGAAAATCCAACCAAGCCTTCATGCGCAGCGGCATATCGGCGTTGGCGGGCATCAGCCAGACGGGTTCCAGAGGCAGTTCAAGCTCGGACACGCCTTTCGGCGCATCCGCGGTTTTGGGCGTAAAGCCAGCCGCATTGGCCGCAGCCTCACCCGCAGTCTGAGCATCTGCTAGAACATCACCCAGCGAAACGGGACCGTTGGCGGCCCCTGCAGGCACAACAAAACCGTTGCCATCTGCACCAAGTGGCGGACGCGCAGGATCGGGGCGGAAATGGGCCAGTGCGTCGTCCCAGATCAGCTTGCCACCGCAGTGCGACCACAGGTGCACAACCGGCGACCAGCCGCCCGACATGGCAATCGCATCGCACGCAACTTCTTCACGCGCACCTCCGATGCCATCCTGATTACAGATCGCAACCTTCTTGACCCGCTTGCCACCTTTGACCTTGGCAATCGCCTTGCCCGGATCAACACGAATGCCAAGGCTACGTGCCTCGTCCGCCAATGCGCCACCGCCCGAGGTGCGCGCATCAATCACGCGCAGCACGTCAACACCGGCTTTTTTCAGAGAAATCGCCGTGCGGTAAGCGTCGTCATTGTTCGTTGCGACAATCACGCGCTGACCGGGGGTCACGCCCCAGTTCACCACATAGTCGCGCATCGCCGAGGCCAGCATGACACCAGGAACATCGTTGCCCGCAAAAGACAGCGGACGCTCGATCGCACCGGTTGCGGTGACGATCTGCTTGGCACGAATACGCCACAGACGGTGGCGCGGCCCCGGTGCGCCGGGTGTGTGGTCTGTCAGGCGTTCGTATGCCAAGGCATAGCCGTGGTCATAGACGCCCGACCCCATGGTGCGGGTGCGAATGGTAACATTGTCCGTCGCCTTAAGTTCGGTCAGCGTCTGCTCGACCCAAGCGTCAGGCGCCAGGCCATCAATGGTGCCGCCATCAACCGGTGCACGACCGCCCCAATGGCTGGTTTGCTCAACCAGCAGAACCTTGGCACCAGACTGAGCCGCTGCCTTGGCCGCTTGCAGACCGGCAACACCGCCGCCCACAACCAAAACATCCGCAAAGGCATAGAAATGCTCATAGGTGTCGGCGTCCTTGGTTTCTTTGTCAGGTGCTTTACCCAGACCCGCCGAGTGGCGAATGATCGGCTCGTACACGTGCTTCCAGAAGGGTTGCGGGTGGATGAACATCTTGTAGTAGAACCCGGCAGGCAGGAATCGCGCCAACGCCGTATTCACTGCCCCCACGTCGAATTCCAGGTTCGGCCAGTGGTTCTGCGAGATGGATGTCAGCCCTTCGAACAGCTCGGTGGTGGTGGCGCGCTGGTTCGGCTCGAACCGCGCCCCCTCGCCCAAGCCAACCAGAGCATTGGGTTCTTCGGCACCACTGGCCACCACGCCACGCGGACGGTGGTATTTGAACGAACGGCCCATCATCATCTGGTCATTGGCCATCAGGGCCGAGGCCAGCGTGTCGCCCTCGAACCCACGCATGGTGGTTCCATTGAACTTGAATGTGATCTGTTTCGACCGGTCAATCAGACGGCCTTGTTTTGCGAGACGGGTGCTCATGGGTCAGAACCTTTCGCATGAGGAGGCGTCGGAGCCTCCGGCGGGAGTATTTATGAAAAGATGAAGGCTCATTCGAACTCTCTCCATGACCAGCCGGGGCGCTTGGCGCTGATGGCGTCCTTGATGTCTTGGGGCGGCTCATAGACCTGCGCGGGATAGGTGCCAAACACCTCGAGCGTGGCCGTGCAGCGCGCCGCGTGGAACCACTTGCCGCAGCCCGCAGCGTGACGCCAGCGTTCCAGATGGACGCCTTTGGGGTTCTCGCGGGTGAACAGATAGTCGTGAAACTGATTATCATCCGAACCGGGGCCATGGCGCTTGATATGCGCCTCGCCACCGGCATCCAATTCGGTTTCATCGGCGTTCACGCCGCAATAGGGGCAATGCAGGGTCAGCATGTGATCATCCTTACATGTTCATTTCGGTGGCAGGCGGGCCGCATTGGCCAGCGACAATTCGGTTAGTGTGGCGCGCAGGGCTGCGTCTTCGAACGCGCCTGCGTCAACCTCGACCATGCCGCCCATGGGGCGACCGGTGAATGACAGTGGCTCAGCGCCCGCCTTTAAAGCCTGGGTTTCGCGGTCCTTGCCGGGGCGATACATCGCCCCGTCTTTGGTCACACCGCAGACCATGTTGCCGTGGAGCAAAAAGCACAGGCCGCCGAACATCTTTTTCTCGGACAGGCCCGGCTCGACCCCAAGGTCGGTCCGCATGGTTTCAGCCAAAGCTTCGGAATAGGCCATCACACGCCCCCGTTCCCACAGGCGCGGGGCAGAGTTTCGTCGAAACTCTGTGCCAGATTTTTTGAAAAAATCTGGCTCAATGCGCCACCCCGGCGGCGACGCTTTCGTCGATGAAGCGGCCCTCTTTGAAGCGGTCAAGCGAGAAGGCTTCGGTCAGCGGGGAATGACCCGTGGCCATCAGCTGCGCCATGCCCCAGCCCGAGCCGGGGATCGCCTTGAAGCCGCCCGTGCCCCAGCCACCGTTGATGAAACAGCCACCCAAGGGGGTTTTCGAGATCAGCGGCGAGCGGTCGCCGGTCATGTCCACGATCCCGCCCCACTGGCGCAGCATTTTCAGGCGTGAAATCATCGGGAAGGTTTCGACCAAGGCGCGCACGGTTTCCTCGGCATGATGGAAGCTGCCGCGTTGAGTGTAGTTGTTGAACCCATCCGTGCCGCCGCCGATGACCATCTCGCCCTTGTCCGATTGGCTCATGTAACCGTGCACGGTGTTGGCCATCACGACCACGTCCATGCAAGGTTTGATCGGCTCGGATACCAGAGCTTGCAGCGCGATCCCTTCAAGTGGCAGGCGGAAACCCGCCATCTCGGCCAGCTGGCCCGAATGACCCGCGACCACCATTCCCAGCTTGTCGCAGTCGATCGCGCCCTTGGTGGTGTCAACGCCCACAACGTGGCCGTTTTCGGACCGCACGCCGGTGACTTCGCACTGCTGGATGATGTCCATGCCCATAGCCGAACAGGCACGCGCATAGCCCCAGGCCACGGCGTCGTGGCGCGCAGTGCCGCCTCGCTCCTGCCAGAGCGCACCCAGAACCGGATAGCGCGGGCCGTCCAGATTAATGATCGGCACCAGCTCCTTCACACGCTCGGGTGTGATCCATTCGGTCTTGACGCCCTGCAAGGCGTTGGCATGTGCCGTGCGCTGATAGCCGCGGATCTCGTGCTGGGTCTGGGCCAGCATCATGACGCCGCGCGGGCTGAACATGACGTTATAATTCAGGTCCTGGCTGAGACCTTCGTAGAGCGAGCGCGCCTTTTCATAGATTGCAGCCGACGGATCTTGCAGATAGTTGGAACGGATAATGGTGGTGTTGCGCCCGGTGTTGCCACCGCCCAGCCACCCCTTTTCGATGATGGCAACGTTCTGGATGCCATAGTTTTTGCCCAGGTAATACGCCGTGGCCAGACCATGGCCGCCAGCGCCGACAATGATCACGTCATAGCGCTTCTTGGGCTCCGGCGAGCGCCACGCGCGCTCCCATCCGGTGTGATAGCGTAAGGCTTCTCGCGCCACAGCAAAGGCTGAGTAATGTTTCATGAGCGAATCCATCCGGTTCGTAGGTTGTCGCAGATATGCCGCGCATAGGCATTTTAGCCACGCCGCGTTCCGCCGCAATAATGAGCAGTTGCGACATGGTATCCAACATTGCGACATCCAGCGGCCTTTTGCCTCTTTTGTCAGCAGCCTTACAAAGATAGATGAAAGGCACATGACGCGGGAGACCCCATGACATTCTGGATCCTTATTGCCTTGATGGCCTTGGCCGTGACCTGCCTGCTGCTGTTGGCTTTGCTAAGGGGGCGTGCCGGTCAAACCCCGGCAGCGGCCTTTGATTTGCAGGTCTATCGTGACCAACTCAAGGGTGTGGATCGCGATCTGGCACGTGGTGTGATCGCCGAAGGCGATGCCGAACGTATCCGGTCCGAAATCTCGCGTCGGATTCTGGCCGCAGATACACAGATGCAGGCCGAGGTTGATGGCGCGGGACAGCCCCGCAACCTGACGACACTTGTTGCTGGTGGCGTCGCCGTGATCGTCATTGCAGGCGCGTTTTTCATGTATCGCGACATGGGCGCACCTGGTTACGGCGACCTGCCGCTGTCGCTGCGTGTGGAACTGGCGCAAGAGGCGCGCGAAAACCGCCCCGACCAGACCCGCGCCGAAGAGCGGATGCCAGCGATCCCGAAACCCGAGATTGATCCCGGCTATGCCAGGCTGATCGAACAATTGCGTGAAACGGTCAAAAAGCGCCCCGATGATCTGCAAGGTCAGATCCTGCTGGCCCAGCACGAGGCCAACAGCGGCAACCACAAGGCCGCGTATGAGGCCAAGGCGCGTGTCATCGAAATTCTGGGCACGCAGGCCAGCGCACAAGACTATGCCGAACAGGCCGAAATGATGATCCTGGCGGCGGGGGGCTATGTCTCTCCACAAGCCGAGGCGGTGCTGGAAACCGCGCTGGAGCGCGATCCAACGCACGGGCCTGCTCGCTATTACTATGGCCTCAGCCTGTCGCAAACTGGTCGCCCCGACATCGCGTTCCGCATCTGGGAGGAAACCCTGCGCGAAAGCCCGAGCGATGCACCCTGGGTGTCCGCGATCCGATCGCAGATCGTTGATCTGGCGTTCCGCGCCGGGGTGGATTATCGCATGCCTGATGCCCCGAACCCCATTGCCCTGTCTGGTCCAAGCGCTGAAGATATCCAGGCCGCAGGCGACATGAATGCCGAAGAGGTCAAAGACATGGCGCGCGGCATGGTCGAGCGCCTGTCAGAACGGCTGGCCACTGAAGGCGGCTCGCCGCCCGAATGGGCGCGCTTGATCCAGACGCTGGGGGTCCTGGGCGAAACGGACCGCGCGCGCGCAATCTATGCTGAGGCGCAACAGGTCTTTGGCAACGATGCCAATGCAATCGCCTTGTTGAAAGCCGCAGCCCAAACCGCGGGGATCGACGGATGATTTTTGACGCCTTCGAAGACTTCGCCGCGGCCGTGCCAAAAATGTCTGCCCTTACCGGGTTGGATCTGGGTGACAAGACCATTGGTGTCGCCGTGTCTGACCGGATGTTGACCGTGGCTTCGCCGCTGGAAACCATCCGGCGCAAGAAATTTGGCGTCGATGCCGAAAAGCTCCTTAAGATCGTCAGCGACCGCGAGATTGGGGGGATTCTTCTTGGATTGCCCCGAAATATGGACGGCACAGAAGGCCCACGGTGCCAGTCCACCCGCGCCTTTGCCCGCAACCTTGGTCGTCTGACAGAGCTGCCAATCGGGTTCTGGGACGAGCGTTTGAGCACAGTTGCGGCCGAAAAAGCACTTCTTGAGGCGGATACGACACGAAAACGTCGCGCAGAGGTGATTGATCACGTCGCCGCCGGGTATATCTTGCAAGGAGCGCTCGACCGGATGCGCTTTCTGAACTAGCCCTTGCCGGAGCCTGACGACGATATGAACGACATGGTCTGGAAACGCGACGAGATTGAATCGCCCTGCATTCAGATTTGCGTGGTGCACCCCACCGAACGCATCTGCACCGGTTGCTATCGCACCATCGACGAGATCACCCGATGGTCCAAGATGGAGAGCAACGAGCGTGCCGAGATCATGCAAGACCTGCCCGATCGCGCCCCGCGTCTGGCCAAACGCCGCGGCGGCCGTGCTGCGCGGGTCAAACGCTAGAACCCAAGGCCAACGGATTCTGGTGGTGCCAATTTCTTTGAAAGAAATTGTGCCCAGAAACTTTGAAAGTTTCTGGGATCTAGTTTCACCCTGAGCCTACTTAAAACGACCGTTCATCCTGCTGCCAGCCAGGCCTTGGCGTTGTCCATCTCTTCTTCGGGAAAATACTGAATCTTGGCTTTGATCAGCTGATTTCCTATCCGTTGGGCCATGTGTTGCCAGCCTTTATTGCCGACAATTGCAGCCTTTTCCAAAAGCGGCGCATGGGTGCGGCCCAGATGGAAATGTGCATCCAGCGCGGAAAGCCCCTGCCAGCCGTCGAACTCGGTCAGGTCGACAAGCAGGCGGAACCCCTGTTTCTGATCAATCAGTGCATCCAGATCACCGGTGGCCTGCGCATACTCAGACGGGTCCACCTGCCCCAACAGCCGCACCTGCACGCATGGGCCGCCCAGGTCGATCACATGGATCGCCCCCAACGACTCGCGCAGCCAACGACGCGCCTCTTCAATGCCCTCCAGTGAAAACGTCTGCATCGGGCACGGCATCATCGGTGACGCCAGCTTTGCCGCGGTCTGCGCCCAGCCGGTATCAGTAACCAATGCAATCCGATCAAACCCGCGCCAGTGACTAAGGCCCAGCTTTGTGTCGGCCCAGACCGCGGACAGATCAAAGCCTGAAAACTCTTGGCCCACCTTGATCAACAGCCTGATCTGATCATGATCGATCAGCGCCGCCTCGATGGCAGGCATCAAGATCTTGTCATAATCCGAGCTTGTGATTGTACCCGACGCGGTCATTTCCAAAATCGCGCCATCATTTTGAATTTCTATGGAAATCATCGAAACATAATCCTCTCACACAATGATGAGCCAAGGTTATGGGGATTCGATCCATCCGGCTACACCGCCCGGCATTTCGGGTCGGAAATAGGCGATCATCCGACCATCCGGGCCAGCAGCGGCTTCCGCGCCCCAGGGGGCTACCCCGTGCAGGCAATGCCGATGAAGCAGATAAGCCTCGCCGGGTTGTGCATGCACCTCGACCCGTGGGCAGGTTTCAAACACTTCGCGGCGGGCGGCCTGATAAGCGTCGGTCACGTCGACCTTATGCATCGTGGCTGGGTCGTGGCCCTTCAACGCCTCGCGAAACGCATCAGCCATGATCTTGTGGCTGCCGTCCCAAACAACCATAGGCGCCGCCGTCGGACTGGCCTTGGTCAACGGCAGGCCAAGGATCCAACTGTGCGGTTCGTCCACGTGGCGGCGGCGATCGGGTCCCGAGGGTTTCAACCCATCCACATGCGCCGCATCCCGGTTGCGGCGGTACCGCAACGCCGCCTCACCCTCACCCCTTCGCGCCTGAGGATAGCCGGGATAGATCACCGAGACCTGCCCCGAGTGCAGCGGCTGCAACCCATACTCCTGCGCGATGAAATTCATCGCGGCCCCCGCCAGTGGCGTTAATCCGTCGACACAGCCCGTGGGATCGTTGGGCAAAGCGTCGACCCCTATGAACCACGTCCCCTTGCAATCCAGCCATGGCGCGTGGGCCGGGCTGGTCACGGATGCTCGCGCTGCAGGAAGCGCGCTCCGCGCCCAGGCGCGTGTTAGCGGGTCAGATGAAAACCGAACCCAACCCCGCGCGTGGAACGCCTCTACCACCCGAGCGCCTTGCGCAACATGTTGAGAGCGACCAATGTCAGAAACACCGCAAAGACACGCTTGAGCGGTTTGGGGTCCATCGCATGGGCCAGCTTCACACCCCAAGGCGCGGTGATCAAAGTCATACAGATGACGATAACAAAAGCCACCAGATTGACGGCCCCGATGGTCAACGGCGGACGCTGAACTGGGTCGATTTCCAGAAACAGAAAGCCCAGAACCGACGGCACCGCAATGATCACGCCGAACCCGGCTGCCGTGGCCACGGCGCGGTGAATGGGTGAGTCGTAAAGGCTCATGAGCGGCACGCCAAAGCTGCCCCCGCCAATGCCCATCAGCACCGACAGAAAGCCAACCATAGGCGAAAGAACCGCGCGGCGCAGACCGCGAGGCATGGCTTGTCCCAGCCGCCATTCAGCTTTGCCCAATCCCAGATAGGCACCGATCACGATCCCCAGAACACCGAACAAAGCCTGCAGCGCAACTGACTTTAGCGAGGCAGCAGCCAGAACCCCCAAAACCGCCCCTACGGCGATCCCTGGTCCCCAGCCGCGCAGGATCGACCAATCTACCGCCCCCTTCTTGTTGTGGCTCAGAACCGAGCGCAGTGAGGTTACGATGATCGTCGCCAAAGAGGTCGCCAAACACATTTGCATCAGTTGCGGACCACCATAACCAAGCGTCTGAAATGCATAGAAAAACGCAGGCACCAGAACGATCCCGCCGCCCACGCCCAACAGCCCTGCCAAAACCCCGGCAAACCCGCCGATTACCAGCAACATGACCAGCATCTGCACCAACAACATGGTATCCGGCATGGACCTCTCCCCCTCTTTGTCGCGCTATGCCTAGCCCGATCAGCCCGCCTGCGCCAGAGGGGTCACGCTCGCCAGAGCCTGAAGGAGTACATCCGTCCCGGCGTCCTTACGCGCGGCCCCTTCGGACAGCGTCCGGCGCCACTGTCGGGCACCTGGGCGACCTGCAAAGAGGCCCAGCATGTGACGGGTGATCTGGTGCAAGCGCCCCCCGTCGGCAAGATGTGCCTCGATATAGGGCACCATCTTGTGAACGACTTCGACCGGGTCTGTGGTCGCGCCAGTCCCAAAAATCTCTGGATCTGCTGAACAGAGAACGTCTGACGGCTGATGATAGGCCGCGCGCCCGATCATAACGCCGTCCAGCCCCGCATCCAGGTGCGTCTTGGCCTGTTCCAGCGAGGTGATGCCGCCGTTGATCGATATATGCAGCTCAGGGAAGCGTGTCTTCATCCGGTGCACCAGATCATAGTTCAAGGGCGGAATATCGCGGTTTTCTTTGGGACTCAGGCCCTGCAGCCAAGCCTTGCGGGCATGGATCGTCACGCGATTGCAGCCTGCCTTAGAGATATGTTCCAGAAAGTCTGGCAGTACCAATTCGGAGTTCTGATCATCCACCCCAATGCGGCATTTCACCGTGACGTCCACGTTCACTGCTTCTCGCATGGCGGCAACACAATCGGCAACCACCTGCGGATGCTGCATCAACACAGCCCCAAAAGTCCCGGATTGCACCCGGTCCGAAGGGCAGCCGCAATTCAGATTGATTTCATCATAACCCGCATCTGCGCCCAACTTGGCCGCCTTGGCCAATTCCACCGGGTCCGAACCCCCGAGTTGCAAGGCCAGAGGGTGTTCATCGGCGCTGAAATCCAGCAAATGCAAAGCCCCCCCCCGAACCAACGCGGGCGCAGTCACCATTTCGGTGTAAAGCAACGTCTTACTGCTCAGCAATCGATGCAAGTACCGGCAATGTCGATCCGTCCAATCCATCATGGGTGCCACGCTAAGACGCGCGGCTTGAGCCAGATCGTGAAATGTTCGTGTTGGGTGATCTTGCAAGATCGACATTCGGCTCGCGGTCCTTGTTCGCACTGCAACGGCATGCTGGGCCGTGCAGCGTATGATTTTCCTGAATGTGCCTGTAACATCATTTCGGGACTGGTTGCCACCACAACCACCTGTCAGCCCATGGCCACAGACCGGATCGCCTGTTTGAGAGCGGCGGCGGCGGCTGTGTCCGCCCGCCCTGCTCGCGTCAGCAACCCGATGGGGCGCCGAATGTCAGGCAGGTCCAGCGCGCAGATTGCGACCCGGGCACGCTCGATGGCCGATTGCGGCACCAATGCCAGGCCAAGCCCGTCGGCGACCATCTCCAATGCGGTCGCGGTACGCCCTACCTCATAGGTCCAACGCAGCGGCACCATTGCCCGCGCCATCGCCTCGTCAATCAACAGGCGATTACCCGTTCCTCGGGCAGGCAGGATCAGCGGCTCGTCCGACAAGTCCGACAGGTTCACCAGTTCAGTGCCGGTCAGCCCGTGCCCGATCGGAGCAACAAGAGAGATCCGATCGTCCAACAATGGTTCAAACACAGTGCCCGGATCCATCGCAGGGATGGAACACAGGCCGAAATCAGCCTCGCCTCCGGCCACCGCTTCGGTGACCTCGTTGGCATCCGAATCCAGAACGCGAATACGCGCCTTGTGACCCGCTGTGCGAAAAGCCGCCAATGCAGGAGTGATTACACGAGAGACCACTGTCGGTATCGTTGCCACCGTTACCACCAGGTTTCTTTGGTGGGCAAAGGCCACGCTTTCATCGCGCATGGCGCGTGCGGTTTCCTGCGCATCCTCAAGGATCGCTTCGGCCCGGACCTGCAACCGCTTGGCCGCAAGCGTCGGCTTCACCGCTCGGGTTGTGCGCTCGAAAAGGGTCGATCCCAGTGCTTCCTCCAGCTTGCGCACCCGCCGGGTGACTGCCGGCTGGGACAGGTTGAGCCGGTCCGCCGCCATGTGAAAGGACCCTGTTTCCTTGACCGCCAGAAAGGCCTGAAGGTCCCCGAAATCAAAATTGATAACCATTTCGCATTAATTATCGAAAACCGATGATTGGTCAAATCAAACCCGCAGACCTAGAACCAAGGCAGCAAGGGAACTCAGCCATGAGTGATTACGACATCGCAGTGCTCGGAGGCGGCAACGCAGCCTTGTGTGCAGCTATGGTGGCTGCCCGCGCGGGCGCCCATGTGCTGATCTTGGAAACGGCACCGCAGGCCTATCGTGGTGGCAACTCACGCCACACCCGGAATTTTCGCTGCATGCATGCCGCCCCGCTCGGCCCCCTGACCGACAGCTACGACGAAGAAGAATATCTGGCCGACCTGCTCAAGGTCACGGACGGCAAAACAGACCGGGATCTGGCGCGGCTTGCCATCCGCACGTCCGAAGAATGCCTGCCCTGGATGGAGCGGCACGGCGTGCGCTTTCAGCCCTCTCTCTCTGGTACACTGTCCTTGGGCCGCACCAATGCGTTTTTCATGGGCGGGGGGAAATCGCTGGTGAATGCCTATTACCGCACAGCGGATGCGCTCGGGGTCACGGCGCTTTATGAGGCGCATGTGACCCATTTGGAGCTTAGCGGCAATCGCGTCGTATGGGTCGATTATACCCATCAGGGCCGATCCCACCGGATCACCCCCAAGGCAGTGATCGTGGCCGCGGGCGGGTTTCAGGCCGACACCGATTGGCTGACGCGGGCCTGGGGTCCAGCGGCGCAGAACTTTCTGATCCGCGGCACGCCTTACAATCGCGGCGTCGTGCTGGCCGATCTGCTGGACCAGGGCGTCGACAGCGTCGGCGATCCGACACAATGCCACGCGGTCGCCATCGACGGGCGAGCACCCAAGTTTGACGGTGGCATTGTCACCCGTTTGGACTGCGTGCCCTTTTCCATCGTTGTGAACAAGAACGCCGAGCGGTTCTATGACGAGGGAGAGGACGTCTGGCCCAAGCGCTATGCGATCTGGGGTCGACTGGTGGCGGCACAACCCGATCAGGTGGGGTATGCCATCATCGACGCCAAGGCGCGGGACCTGTTCATGCCGTCGGTCTTCCCTCCGCTTCAGGCCGACACGGTCAGGGGGTTGGCAGAGCTCATGGATTTACCCGCCGACCGTCTGCAAGCAACCGTCGAGGCGTTCAACATGGCCTGTGGCGATACCGCAGGCTTTCATCCAACCGAGCTGGACGGGGTCACCACGTCCGGGATCATGCCCGAAAAAACCAATTGGGCGCGCCCTATCTCAGAGCCGCCCTTTTACGGCTATTCCTTGCGAACCGGCGTGACCTTCACTTACCTGGGCCTCAAGGTTGACGAACATGCACAGTGTTCCGCGGGCGGGCAAAAAGTCGAAAACCTGTGGGCCGCAGGTGAAACCATGGCCGGATCAATCCTTGGCCAGGGTTACTTGGCAGGGTTTGGCATGACGATTGGTACCGTGTTTGGCCGTATCGCAGGGAAAGAGGCTGCAGGCTATGCAAACTGAGACCACCGCCCAATTGATCGAAGAGGTCCGTCGCCAGGCCACCATCTGCAACGCGTGTCGGTACTGTGAGGGCTATTGCTCAGTCTTTCCGGCACTGCATGCAGAACGCGCCTTTGCAGACGGCACGATCACGCAGTTGGCCAACCTCTGCCACAACTGCCGGGGGTGTTATTACGCGTGCCAATACACCGCCCCGCATGAGTTCGACCTGAACCTTCCCAAAACCCTTGCAGAGGTGCGCCGCGACAGTTGGGAAACCTATGCCTGGCCCGCCCCGCTGGCGCGCCGGTTCCACACGCAGGGCGGTGCAATTGCGCTGGCGCTGGTCGCGGGCTTTGCCCTGCTGTTCTGGGCCATCCGGGCTCTTGGCTCGCCCCGTGGTGACGGGTTCTATGGCGTTCTGTCCCACAACGCGATGGTGGCGATCTTTCTGCCCGCCTTCCTGATACCGCTTGTTAGCCTGACAATCAGCCTGCGTCGCTATTGGCGCGCAGTAGGCGGGAGCATGCTGAACGTGTCGGATGTCAAGATTGCCTTCACCCGTGCCGCGCGGATGACCGATCTTGCCGCGGGACATGGAGAGGGATGCAATTTCGAAGATGAAGACCGCTTTTCCCAGGCCCGCCGCCATCTGCACCAAGCCGTCATGTGGGGGTTCTTGCTGTGCTTTGGTGCGACCAGCATGGGCACTGTTCTGCACTACGTGTTCGACATGCCCGCGCCTTACCCGTTCTGGTCGCTGCCCAAGCTTTTGGGCGTCTCCGGCGGTCTGCTGCTGACGCTGGGGTGCAGTGGAATGATTGCCCTGAAATTGCGTGCCGACCGCCAATTGGGTGATGTTGCGGCCTGGGGCGGCGACATCGGGTTCGTCGCGCTCTTGGGATTTGTCGGGCTCAGCGGCCTATTGCTCTACTGGCTGGGGACGACATCGCTGATGCCCTCCCTTTTGGCCATTCACCTGGGCGCAGTGCTGAGTTTCTTTCTGCTGACACCCTACACCAAGATGGCACACGGGTTTTATCGACTGGCCGCTCTGCTTCGGGACGCACAGCGCAAACGTGGTTGACCGGCAGGATTTCGGGTGTAGGTCGCGCTCTCAAAGACGGCAAAGCCGCTCTGAAACTCGCACCTTGTCGACAGGCCGACCATACCCTTTGCCGTAAATGCGTGAGACGGGCACGACGTGAACCCTCAGACGGCGTCGGAATCTACTCTATCGCCGTCTGAAATTCCAACCGCAGCATTGAAAACTCAGCTGGTCGCAACATGCTGATGCCCACCTCGCAGATCAACCTGCCTTGATCCAGATCGGCCTGCGACATCGTCTCGTGGCCGCAGCGCACAAAGAACGACTGCTCGACTGTTTCGCCAACCAACGCGCCGCTGCGCCACAGAGCGTTCATGAAGGTGTCGACCTGCTGGCGCACGTCGACCCAAAGCGCCGCGCCGTTGGGGTCAAACACCACCCAATCCAAACCACGCTTAAGCGATTGTTCCAGCATGCACATCAACCGCCGCTCCGAGATATACCGCATCTCGTGCCCTTCGGGAGCTCGGGTCCGCGCGCCCCAGATGCGCACGCCGCGACCCTCAATCTCGCGGATGGCGTTGACGTTAGCCGCATTCAGCCCCTCTTGATCCTCGTCCGTCAGATCCTGGGTCACAGCGCCCACGCCCCAAAGCCCTACATTGGCCGGTGCCTGCCATACACCCCGTTGTTGATCAGTGCGGGCGATTGCGCCGCATATATGACCTGACGGCGGTGTCGGGTCAAAGAGTGTGCCTTGGGTATCCTTGGGCACCACCCACGGCAGATAGAGCGCCGCCTTGCCGCTTGCCGCCAAGGGCTCTTTCTGTAGAGCGCTCGCATCTGCAATCTCGGCAGGCCCATCCAGAACGGCAAAGCGATTACTACGCCCCTCGCAATGGGCGATCAACGCCTTGTGGCTGGCGGCATCCACATATCCGGGCGCCGCAACCAGGTTTGGATGGTCCACTTGGGTCAGCGGCAACAAAACCTGATCGGTGATCACATCGACATCGGGTCCAATGTTAAGCACAAACAGGTCCGCGCCGCCGTTCTGATAGAACCCCGTCACCGCTCGTTTCAGCACCCCGTCAGGCCAATCCTGATAATCGGGTGGCGGAAAACTGTTCACGCTCAAGTCAACCAGCTCTCCCTCGGGCACGCCCCCCATGGGGACATGTCCAACAAAGACTGTGACCGAAGTGGCGCAGGGGGCAATCCCTGCAATCCCACCACCAAATTCTTGTACGTAAACACCCGGATACGAAAACTCTGGCATCAAATCACTCAAATCACATATAAAATCCAGCGCATCCTATGCGTGAATGAGCGAAGCAGGCAATCCCGTTATTGCGCCAAAGATGGCAGATACAGAACAATCCCCGGAAAGGCGACCAGCAGAGCGATGGTAATGGCGTCCGCCACAAAGAATGGCATCACGCCTCGGAACACGTCCTGCACGCTTAAATCCGGACGTACACCTGCCACGACAAAGCAGTTCAGGCCGATGGGCGGCGTGATCAGGCAGAACTCGGCCATCTTGACCACAAGAATGCCGAACCAGATCGCGCACATGGTGCCTGACATGCCAAAAGCGCTGTCAGCCGCTGACACAGCCTCGCCCCCATTGAGCGCCATGACTGCCGGATACACCACCGGAAGCGTGAGCAGCAGCATCCCGATTGCGTCCATGAACATGCCGAGCACCGCATAGGCCAAAAGGATGCAGACCAGGATCAGCATGGGCGACATTTCCAGCGCAGTGATCCAGTCGGAAAACGCGCCGGGCAGATCGGCAAAACCTAAAAAGCGCACATAGATCAGAACGCCCCAGATGATGGTAAAGATCATCACCGTCAGCTTGGCGGTTTCCAACAGCGCAGACTTGAATTCGGCCCATTTCATGCCCTGAACCATGGCCATGCAGAACACAACGAATGCGCCTAGCGCCCCGCCCTCGGTCGGGGTGCCCCAGGCATCACCGCCAAAGGGATTGTAGACAAAGCAAATGATGATCACGACGACAAAGACGATTGGCAACGCGCCCGGCAGCGCTGCAAACCGCTGGCGCCAGGTAAAGCCCGTCACAGGCGGGCCAACGGATTTGAAGATCACCGCGATGCCCACGATCAACAAGCCATAGATGATGGCGGAAAAGGCGCCGGGAATGAAACCCGCCAGCAGCAACTTGCCCACGTCCTGTTCAACGATGATCGCGTAGATCACCAGAATGGCGGACGGCGGGATCAGCGAGGCAAGCGTACCACCTGCTGCAACAACTCCGGCTGCAAATCGCTTGTTGTAACCGATTGCCAACATCTCGGGGATGGCGATGCGTGCAAAGACGGCTGAGGTGGCGACAGAAGCGCCAGACACTGCGGCAAAGCCAGCAGTCGCAAACACCGTCGACACCGCCAGCCCACCCGGCAACCACGCGATCCAGCGTTTTGCTGCCTCAAACAACGCCTTGGTCAGGCCCGCGTAATAGGCCAGATACCCGATCAGGATAAAGGTTGGAATCAGGGAAAGCGCCTGAGACGACACTTTGGAATGGGGTACCTGCCCCGCAACTTTGATCGACACGGTCAACGCCTTGCCGAACTTGTCGGGCGCATAGCCGAACTTGGCCCAGAAGATCCAGACCAGACCGATCAGACCAGCCATACCAGCAGCAAAGGCAACGCGCATGCCCAGAACGACCATCAGCAGCAGACCGCCGGTGACCCAAAGGCCAATATCAATGCTATCCATTGTCGTGCCCTTCAAGCTGCTCGGCTTCGGCGGCCGCCTGTGCCGCCACATCCTGGATCAAGGGCACTGCCACGGGGCTTTCAAGCCCTAGGATAAACGCCCGACCATAGCCCCATATCTGCAAGACCAGCCGCAGGCACAGCACCGAAAACGCCACTGGTGCCAACAGTTTTGCAGGCCAGATCGGGATGCCGATGTCGATGGAACTGTCCCGGCTCCAGAGTGGAGCGTTGAAATCAAAGGCGCGCAGGAAATGTTCCCAGCTGCCCCAGACCAGCGCCATCATCAACAGAAGGATTAGGGTCACCGACAGCATCTCAAAGAACCACAAGGCGCGGCCTGACAGTTTGCCAACCACCAGATCCATACGGATATGCCCTCCGTCGCGCTGCACATAGGCAATCCCCATGAATGCGATCAGCGGCATCGCCTGTTCGATCCAGTCCACATAGCCCGGCAGCGGCGCGTTGAACGCATTGCGCCCCCCCACCGACACCACCGCCAGCACCATCAGGCTGAAAACAGCCAACCCGCTGAGCAACGCCAGAAATCGTTCGATCGTCAAAAGCGACCGATCCAACCTGCTGAGCAGGCTGTGATCCTCTAATACCGAGGCCTGTCCTGCCATGGCAGAACTCCTTCATGTCAAAGCGGGGAGTGTTTGAAAGGAAAAGGCCGGGCGACAGATGCGCCCGGCCCGAGTGTCTTAGTTGCCGCCGCGCTGCGCTTTGAGCGTGGCCATGACCAGATCATACAGATCCTGCGCAGGCAGGCCCTGCGCGGTCATGTCGGCAATCCACTTTTCGCGGATCGGATCAGCCGCCGCCTTGCGGAACGCATCCAGCTCGCTTTCAGCCAGTTCGACCTTCTGGACATTCTTCTCGGTCAGAACGCTGTCCCACTTTTCAAGCAGGGCGCCATAGTTGGCCAGATAGTGACCGATCGCTTCATCAATCGAGCTGTCCAATGCTTCGCGGTGCTCAGGGCTCAGCGCCTCATAGGCGTCGATGTTCACCACCACCGGGCAGTTCACGGTGCCGGGGTTCAAGTTTGCAGTCCACCAGTCGGCGCGGTTGATGGTGCCGAACGCCAGATGCGCGTGCTGGGCAAAGGCCACTGTATCCACAACACCCGATTCCATCGCGTTGTAGGCCTCAGTGGCGGTCACAGATGTGGGCACACCACCAACAGCGGAAAACGCCTGACCGATGCCGCCGGTTGCCCGGACGCGCATGTCCTTGAACTCGGCCAGTTCATCGCGCGGCTCGCCAGTGCCGACCAGATTGTACTGCGGCATGGGCGAGGTCATGATGATGCGCGCGTTCCATTGCGCCATCTCTTCCTGCACGGCAGGATGATCATAGATCGCGTGGCTGACGGCCACTTCTTCGTCCAGCGTATTCACACCAAGGAACGGCAGTTCCAGAACGGTGATCGCGCGGTTCTTGTCACGGTGATAACCAGCGCAGAACTGGGCCATCTCAAAGGCGCCAATGGAAATCCCGTCCAGGTTCTCCTTGTTCTTGGACAAGCCACCATAGCTGATGTTCAGCGTGAAATCACCGCCGGTCTTTTCGTCCACCAGCTCGGCCAATTTTTCAACGTGCTCAGTAAAAGCACGGCGCTTGCCCCACAGGGACACATTCCATTCGGTCGCCATGGCTTCGGACACAAAAGCAAAGCTGGCAGCAGCGGCCACTGCCCCCGTCAACATCTTGTTCATAAAAGTCTCTCCCTTACATGCGCCCCCTCTTGGGCGGCGCTTGAAGATAAAGCTAGCGCCAACACACCTAGCTGCCAAGTCCTGAACCAAAGCGCATCCAATCCGAGTCGGCGAATGATGCACGCGCAGCATTTTTGCGCCCATGCATGGCTGGCCGAAACAAAATGTCACACCGGATTCGAGAGCAAAGTGACCCAACGTCCTGAGTCCGGGGGCCCATGGAGGTCGGGTTTTGTAAATTTGCATTGACACGGAATTGCTTGAAAAACTGTGACTTTCACAACCTGTCACACAAATACTTTACAAATTCCCAGCGACATCAAGAAACAGATTTACAAGCAAATCGTTATATTACGGCAAGTTATTTCATTATTTTCAGCCCTGACTATTATTTGGGCAGGGATGGAACCAGATCGACAAAACCTGAACTTCGGGTGAAAACGGTCTTCGAACAGAACTTCGAGGGAGGAGCCTCATATGACAACCGCAGCCCAGACCGATTCCCCGGTCTTTCCCCCATCTGCAGACACCGTTGCTCGCGCCCATGTGGACGCCGCCAAATATGATGCGATGTATGCTGCCTCGATCGCCGATCCCGAAGGATTCTGGTCCGAACAGGGCAAGCGCGTCGACTGGATCAAGCCATTCAGCCAAGTTAAGGACGTCAACTACGCCTTTGGCGAGGTCAGCATCAACTGGTTCGCCGATGGCGCGCTGAACGTTTCGGCCAACTGCATCGACCGTCATCTGGAGACCCGTGGCGATCAAACCGCGATCATCTGGGAACCTGACGAGCCGACCGATCCGGCCAAACACATTACTTACAAAGAGCTGCACCGCGACGTGTGCCGCATGGCCAATATTCTGGAATCCCTGGGCGTGCGCAAAGGCGACCGGGTTGTCATCTACCTCCCGATGATCCCCGAGGCCGCTTATGCCATGCTGGCCTGTGCCCGCATTGGTGCCATCCATTCCATCGTTTTCGCTGGCTTCTCCTCGGACGCTCTAGCGGCCCGCGTCAACGGCTGTGACGCCAAGGTTGTGATCACCGCAGACGAGGCCCCACGAGGGGGCCGCAAGACCGCCCTGAAGTCCAACGTCGACGCGGCGCTGCTGCATTGCAAGGACAGTGTGAAATGCCTGGTCGTCAAGCGCACCGGCGGTCAGACCACTTGGATCGACGGACGCGATTTCGACTACAACGAAATGGCGCTTGAAGCGTCGGATTATTGCGCCCCGGCCGAGATGAACGCCGAAGATCCGCTGTTCATCCTCTACACATCGGGTTCCACAGGTCAGCCCAAGGGCGTGGTGCACACCACCGGCGGCTATCTGGTTTATGCCGCGATGACGCATGAGGTGACGTTTGATTACCACGACGGCGACATCTATTGGTGTACAGCAGATGTGGGCTGGGTCACCGGCCACAGCTACATCGTCTATGGCCCGTTGGCCAACGGCGGTACCACGCTGATGTTCGAAGGTGTGCCCACCTATCCAGACGCCAGCCGTTTTTGGCAAGTCTGTGAAAAGCACAAGGTGAACCAGTTCTACACCGCCCCCACCGCCCTGCGCGCCCTGATGGGTCAAGGCAAGGAGTGGGTCGAGAAATGCGACCTGAGCGATCTGCGCACCCTGGGCACCGTAGGTGAGCCGATCAACCCCGAGGCATGGAACTGGTACAATGAGGTTGTTGGCGGCGGTCGCTGCCCGATCGTGGACACCTGGTGGCAGACCGAAACCGGCGGTCACCTGATGACCCCCCTGCCCGGCGCGCATGCGATGAAGCCCGGCTCGGCGATGAAACCCTTCTTTGGCATCGAGCCTGTTGTGCTGGACCCGCAGTCGGGGGTTGAAATCAGCGGCAATGACGTCGAGGGCGTGCTGTGCATCAAAGACAGTTGGCCGGGCCAGATGCGTACTGTCTGGGGCGATCACGAGCGGTTCCAGAAGACGTATTTTGCCGATTACAAAGGTTACTACTTTACCGGCGACGGCTGCAAACGCGATGCCGATGGCGATTACTGGATCACGGGCCGCGTAGACGACGTGATCAACGTCTCGGGTCACCGCATGGGCACGGCAGAGGTCGAAAGCGCGCTGGTGGCACACGCCGCCGTAGCCGAGGCCGCTGTTGTTGGCTACCCGCATGACATCAAGGGTCAGGGCATCTATTGCTATGTCACCCTGATGAACGACCGCGAACCTTCGGATGAGCTGCTGAAAGAGCTGCGCACCTGGGTCCGGACAGAGATTGGCCCGATTGCGTCGCCTGACGTGATCCAGTGGGCGCCCGGTCTGCCGAAAACCCGCTCAGGGAAAATCATGCGCCGCATCCTGCGCAAAATCGCAGAGAATGACTTTGGCGCGCTTGGTGACACATCGACCCTGGCCGATCCCTCGGTTGTTGACGATCTGATCGCCAATCGTGCAGGCGGGTGAGGCTGACATGGACGCTGCCGTGATGACATCCCCCGCCGTTCTGATCCTTCTCGGCCCTCCGGGCGCCGGGAAGGGTACACAGGCCCGCATGCTCGAAGAAAACTTCGGACTGGTTCAACTCAGCACCGGCGACCTGTTGCGGGCCGCAGTTGCTGCTGGAACCGAAGCGGGTAAAGCCGCCAAAGCCGTGATGGAAGCCGGCGATCTGGTCAGCGACGGGATCGTCATCGCCATCCTGCGCGACCGTCTGGCCGAACCTGACTGCGCCAAGGGCGTGATCCTTGATGGTTTCCCCCGCACCACTGTGCAGGCCGAAGCACTGGATGGGCTGCTGGAGAGCACCGGGCAAAAGATCAACGCCGCCATCAGCCTTGAGGTTGAAGACGGTGAAATGGTCACCCGGATCTCGGGTCGCTACACCTGTGGTGGCTGTGGCGAGGGGTATCACGACACGTTCAAGCAGCCCGCCACGACAGGCACCTGCGACAAATGCGGCAGCACCGACATGGAACGCCGCGCCGATGACAATGCCGAGACGGTTGCAAGCCGCCTTGAAGCCTATCACGCGCAAACCGCGCCCCTGATCGCCTACTACCGGGGCAAGGGCGCGCTCAAGACCATCAACGCCATGGGCGAGATCGACGAGATCGCCCATGGCCTGAACGACATCGTTGCGTCAGCCATGACGTAACCGGACCCCAAGGCCCCCCGCTCCCCCCTACCCAACAGGGGGCCTTGGGTTTCCAAAACCAGCAATACCCGATGGACCCGCTTTGGCGGACCAGAGGAGGCATGTCCGCGTTCTGAAAACACGCGCGGACAAACGGAGAAGGTTTGCCCGCCCGCAATCGGACAAACCAGGAGGAAGCAAAAGGAGGACCGCAGTTATGGCGGATCAAACAACCACCTCCGCACAGACTGCCGAAAGCGACAAGGGCTATTGGCAGGCCAACGTGCGGATCATCCTCGTCAGCCTAGTGATCTGGGCCGTCGTATCGTTCGGGTTCGGCATTCTGCTGCGCCCCATGCTGTCGGGCATCGCCGTTGGCGGCACCGATCTAGGCTTCTGGTTCGCCCAGCAAGGCTCGATCCTGGTGTTCCTGGGCCTGATCTTTTTCTACGCCTGGCGCATGAACAAGCTGGACGCCGAATTCGGCGTTGAGGAGGAATAAGATGGACCAGTTTACCATCAACCTGCTGTTTGTGGGCGCGTCATTCGCACTTTACATCGGCATCGCGATTTGGGCCCGCGCGGGTTCCACATCGGAATTTTACGCCGCCGGTCGCGGCATTCACCCGGTCACCAACGGTATGGCGACAGCGGCTGACTGGATGTCGGCAGCCTCGTTCATTTCGATGGCCGGCCTGATTGCCTTTACCGGTTACGACAACTCGTCCTTCTTGATGGGCTGGACTGGCGGCTACGTGCTGCTGGCCCTGCTGCTTGCGCCTTACCTGCGCAAGTTCGGCAAATACACCGTGTCGGAATTCATCGGCGACCGTTTTTACAGCCCCACAGCGCGCATCGTGGCCGTGATCTGCCTGATCGTTGCCTCGACCACCTATGTGATCGGTCAGATGACCGGTGTTGGCGTGGCCTTTGGTCGTTTCCTTGAGGTGTCCAACACCACGGGTCTGCTGATCGGTGCCTGTGTGGTCTTCGCCTACGCCGTATTCGGCGGCATGAAGGGTGTGACCTACACCCAAGTGGCGCAGTACTGCGTGCTGATCATGGCTTATACCATCCCGGCCATCTTCATCTCGCTTCAACTGACCGGAAATCCGATCCCGGCATTGGGTCTGTTTGGCGATCACGTTGCATCCGGCGAGCCTCTCTTGACCAAGCTGGATGCCATCGTGTCCGAGTTGGGCTTCAAGGAATACACTGCACACCATTCTGATACCTTGAACATGGTGCTTTTCACCTTGTCGTTGATGATCGGTACTGCGGGCCTGCCCCACGTGATCATGCGCTTCTTCACCGTCCCTCGCGTTGCTGACGCACGCTGGTCAGCCGGTTGGGCACTAGTGTTCATCGCTCTGCTTTATCTGACGGCTCCGGCTGTTGGTGCCATGGCACGTCTGAACATCACTGACATGATGTGGCCGGGTGGCACGGATGGCGAGGCTGTCTCGGTCGAGATGATCGAAAACGAGCCGCGCTATGATTGGATGGCAACCTGGCAGAAAACCGGTCTGCTGGATTGGGAAGACAAGAACGGCGACGGCAAGATTCAGTACTACAACGACAAATCTGAATCGATGCAGGCAAAGGCGGCCGAAAACGGCTGGGAAGGCAACGAGCTGACCAAGTTCAACCGTGACATCCTGGTTCTGGCCAACCCCGAGATTGCCAACCTGCCGGGTTGGGTCATCGGTCTGGTCGCGGCGGGTGGTCTTGCGGCTGCTCTGTCGACGGCTGCTGGCTTGCTGCTGGCGATCTCGTCGGCCGTGTCCCACGATTTGATCAAGGGGTCTATCAACCCGCAGATCAGCGAAAAGGGTGAGCTGTTGTCGGCCCGTATCGCCATGGGCGTGGCCATCGCGGTTGCAACCTACCTGGGTCTCAACCCTCCAGGCTTTGCGGCTCAGACGGTTGCGCTGGCCTTTGGTCTCGCGGCGGCCTCGATCTTCCCGGCGCTGATGATGGGTATCTTCTCCAAGAAGATCAACAACACCGGTGCCGTGGCAGGTATGCTCGCTGGCTTGGGTGTTACCCTGATCTACATCTTCCTGCACAAGGGCTGGTTGTTCATTCCGGGCACCAACTCGTTCACTGACGCGGACCCGCTGTTGGGGACGATCAAGTCGACCTCGTTCGGCGCGGTCGGTGCCGCGGTCAACTTTGCTGTCGCCTACATCGTGGCTGGCATGACCAAGGAAACCCCGCAGGAGATCAAAGACCTGGTCGAAAGCGTTCGCATTCCCCGTGGCGCTGGCACAGCTCAGGATCACTGATATGTGCCGCAGGCCCCGTTCCCTCCCGTTTGGGGTCTGCTTCAACTGACCATGGTCCCGCCCGGCGTTTCTTACCGGGCGGGGCTTTTTACACTTTTGACAGGCAAGACCAAATGCCCCTGACACATGCGCAAATCACCCGTTTCCTGAAGTCCGTGCATCCCTATGATGCGCTGCCGATTGCAGAGCTCGACACCATCGCGCCGCAACTGGACGTGTGGGAGGTCGAGCGCGACTTTGCCGTCTATGATCATGGCGAGGCCCTGCCCGGCCTCTTCATTGTTTACGAGGGCCAGATCGAGGTGACGGACGAGAACGGCGTCGTGGTCTCGCACCTGGGCCTGCGCAATTCGTTTGGCGAGCGTGGCCTGCTCCGCGAGGGCAAGGCCGTCACCAGCGCCCGCGCGGATGCCCATTCGGTGCTTTTGGTTCTGCCGTCCGCGCTGTTTGCTGATCTGATCGCCCGACACGGCGTGGTCGCGAAATTCTTTAACCGCGCCCGAGCGCCGCGCCCGCAACAAGAGACATTGGCCACCAGTTCCGTCGACACGCTGATGGCCCGCAACCCGGCCACCTGCGCGCCCGACGCCACGGTGCAGGCGGCGGCGCAGCTGATGCGCGACCGTGGGATTTCATCGCTCTGCGTGACCGGGGGCGAGGCACTGCGCGGCATCCTGACAACCCGTGATCTGTCCGGCAAAGTGGTGGCGCAGGCCCTGCCCGCCAACACGCCCGTGTCGCAGGTCATGACCGCGGATCCTCTGACACTGTCGCCCTCGGCCATCGGCTCGGACGTGCTGCACGCGATGATGGAGCATCATATCGGCCACATCCCGATCACCCAGGGCGACCGCGTCGTGGGGATCGTGACGCAAACCGACCTGACCCGGTTTCAGGCCGTCAGCTCTGCCGAGCTGGTCAGTCAGATCGCCAAGGCAACCACGGCTGAGGAAATGGGCAAGGTTACGGCCGAGATACCGCAACTGTTGGTGCAGCTGGTGGCCAGTGGCAATCGGCACGAGGTGGTGACGCGGCTGATCACCGACATCGCCGATACCGCCACCCGCCGCCTGCTAGCGTTGGCCGAGGCCAAGCTGGGCCCTGCTCCCGTGCCGTATCTGTGGCTGGCTTGCGGCTCGCAAGGCAGGCAGGAGCAGACTGGCGTCAGCGATCAGGACAACTGTTTACTACTGGATGATGCGGTAAGTGATGCTGACATGCCCTATTTCGCCGATCTGGCAAAGTTCGTCAGCGACGGGCTGGACACCTGCGGATACTTCTATTGCCCCGGCGACATGATGGCCACAAACCCGCGTTGGTGTCAGCCGGTGCGCGTGTGGCGTGACTACTTTGCAAGCTGGATCGGCAAACCCAACCCCGAGGCGCAGATGCTGGCCTCGGTCATGTTCGACCTGCGCCCCATTGGTGGTACTTTCGATCTGTTTGCCGATCTTCAGGCCGAAACGCTGAAAGCAGCCAGCGCCAATTCGATCTTTGTGGCGCATATGATTTCAAATTCGCTCAAACACACTCCCCCCTTGGGTCTGCTGCGCGGCTTTGCCACCATCCGCTCCGGCGAGCATCGCAACACGCTGGATCTGAAACACAACGGCGTTGTGCCGGTGGTCGATCTTGGGCGGATCTATGCACTGCAAGGTCGACTGCCAGTGGCAGGCACCCGCGCACGTTTGCAGGCGGGGCAAGAGGCAGGCGTGCTCAGCCCATCGGGTGCGCGTGATCTGCTGGACGCCTATGACCTGATCGCTGAAACACGGCTGGAGCATCAGGTGGCGCGAATCAAACGCGGGCTGACGCCCGACAACTACCTCGCGCCCGCAGAATTGTCAGACTTTGAGCGAAGTCATCTGCGTGACGCCTTTGTCGTGGTAAAGACGATGCAATCGGCCGTGGGTCACGGCAAGGGTATGCTGGGATGAACGTGCGGGACGCCTTCGGCGACCGTATTTGGGACAAAAAGAAGAACTGGGTCTGGAGAGTAAGCGCATGTTTCTGGAGTTGATAGCAACGGTTTTTGCAGGCTTCGCCGCTGCGGGCGTCATGATGCTGGTAGGGCGCTGGATCCCCGGCCTGCCCCGCTGGTTGACCCCGGTGGTCGCGGGTGCCGCAATGATCGCCGCGACGATTGCCAGCGAATACGGCTGGTACGAGCGCACGCGCGCGTCCCTCCCAGTCGAGTTCATGGTGATAGAGACGGTCGAGAGCCGCGCAATCTATCGCCCCTGGACCTATGTGGTCCCATTTGTAGAACGCTTTGCCGCTGTTGATACGGCCTCGGTCCAGACCCACGGTGCACGCCCTGATCAGCGATTGGCCGATCTCTATCTGCTGGGCCGTTGGGCGCCAGTGTCCAAGCTGCCGGTGGCCGTCGACTGCGCCGGATCACGCCGTGCCAATTTGGCCGACGGTGTCGAGTTTGATGCAGACGGTGCAATCAATGGAGCCAGCTGGGTGTCTGTGGCTCCCGACGACAGTGTGGTGTTGGCGATCTGCGGAGTGTCCTGATGCTGGCACGCCTGAGCCTTCGGCTGCGAATTTTCCTGTTCTTTGGCCTGATCGCCCTGGGGGGTGTGGCCGTGGTTCTTGTCTCGCTCTACGTTGGTTTGCAACGCAGCGCCGAGGCCGGGGTGGCCGGTGGGTTCACTTTCAGCGCCATCCTGGCCAGCTTTGGACTGCTCGCGTTAAGCGCAGGCATCTGGTTGCTGTTTGACGAAAACGTCGCCAAACCGATCGAGCGGGTAGCCGCGCTCATGCGGGTGCGTGCGCATTCGGACGCTGGCACCGGGATCGACACCGAGTTGGCACGCTATTTGGGCGATCTGGCCCCCGCTGCCGCCGGTTTGGCAGATCGCGCAGGCAGTGTTGCGCAAGATTTGGCGTCAAACCTCGCAGATCACACCGCCCAACTGGCCGCAGAACGGGATCAGCTGACGGCCTTGCTCACAGACATTCCGGTAGCCATGACCGTGCTGAGCGCGGATCTGCAGATCGTGCTCTATGATGGGCAATCTGCCGATCTGCTCAGCCGCATCGCACAACCACGCCTGAACGCGTCCCTGACCCAATATTTTGAAGCCGACGCTCTGGAACGGGCCCTATCAAAGGTCAATCGCACCGGTTTACCGGTGCGCTGCACCCTCACCAGCCTTGATGGTGCATACAGCTGCCAGGCTTTGATGCGGCCATTGGAAAGCACACAGGGTTATCTTCTGTCATTCGGCGACGCAGACAGCACTCTGCGCGTCGATCAACCCCGTCCTCTGGTCTATAACTTTGATCTTCTGGACACCGACGGGCAGGCACGGACCGAGGACACACCCCTGGCAGCACTGACCTATGCAGTGTTTGACACCGAAACCACCGGGCTCTTGCCACATAAGGACGACATCGTACAGATCGGCGCCCTGCGGATGGTACATGGCCGGATCATCGAGGGTGAGGTGTTTGACACGCTGGTCAATCCGGGACGCCCGATCCCGGCCGCGTCCAGCGCCGTGCACGGCATCACCGATGTGATGGTCGCAGGCGCGCCCGATGTGGTCGAGGCGGCACGCGGATTTCACAGCTTTGCCACCGACGCCGTTCTGGTGGCCCACAACGCGCCCTTTGATCTGGCATTCCTGCGCAGGCAGGCTGATGCTTGCGCCGTAACATGGGATCACCCGGTGCTGGACACGGTGCTTTTGTCCGCCGTGCTTTTTGGGGCCAGCGAAACCCACACGCTTGACGCCATTTGCGACCGGCTGGGAATTGTGATCGAACAACGGGACCGCCACACCGCATTGGGAGATGCCCGGGCCACAGCCAATGTTCTGGCCCGCATGATCCCGATGCTTGAGGCGCGCGGACTGATCACCTTTGGCGAGGTGGTGACCGAGACCCAGAAACATGGGCGCCTTTTGCAGGACCTGAACTAAATCGTGGACAAGGCGCGCGGCCCGTGGCACGTGGGCCAAGACCACGAGGACAGGCGCGCGATGACCGAGACCCACTTTAACCCCGGCCCCGACACCACCCTTGCCTTTCGCGAGGCACTTGGCTGTTTCGGTACCGGCGTGACCGTTGTAACCACCATGGCACCGCAAGGGCCGATGGCAATCACGGTGAATTCCTTTGCGTCCGTCTCGCTGGATCCCGCTCTTGTGCTGTGGTGCCCGGCCAAAATCTCGACCCGTTATGCCGAATTCATGGCTGCCCGGCATTATGTCATCCACGTCATGGCCGAAGATCAGCATAGCGTTGCCAAAGGCTTTGCCATGAACGGCGCGGATTTCTCGGTTGCGGATTGGTCGCCCAGTCAAACCGGCGCACCGCTCTTGCACGGCTGTCTGGCTCGGTTCGAATGCACCCAACAGGCTGTCCATGACGCAGGCGATCATTCGATCATCGTGGGTCAGGTGGATGCGGCCATGCATCGCCCCGGTCGCGGGCTGATCTTCAAGCGTGGGCAGTACGGCGATTTCGCACCACGGGGATAGCTGACGGGGGAATTAGTCGTCAGTGACATGCACCGCCAACAGGTCCAATGCAGCCTCTTGCGGCTCGATCACGCGGTACGCCTCACGCACGCCACCCTCGGACAGCTCTCGCGCCACAGTCAGCAATGTGTTGGCGTCGTGCGCGTCACACAGGTCCACCATCTGATCAATCTCTTCTTGCGCCACTGACAGCGCCGCCTCGATCGAGGGCGCTCCGTAGAGGTCGACGAAATGCTGCGCCAGCGCCTGCTCTGCCGCTTCGCGCTCAGCCAGTTCGATCTGGGTTACGGCGACAAATGTCACCCGGCCAAAGGTTTCCAGGCCCAACCAGCCGTTGGCAAAGGCTTGACGCGCTTTGCCTTCCAGATCGCCCTCGGACCAATTGGAAAATTCAAAGCCCCCGGAAATGCACAACTCGCCCGTGCGAGCCGGAGAGTGGAACACATTCCTGTCGCTGTCGTCGAAATGGATGGCTCGAGCCAGTTTCATGTCTGTTCCTCCAACAGCGAACTCAGCGCGATCAGCTCGGTTGCATCGCCTTCTCGCACCAGCATTCCGAAATCTTCGTCCACGCCCAGAAAAGTGCCGTTGTGTCCGGCACGCGAAACAGGTTCACCTACCCCCTGCACCAACCCCATCCACTCGGCGTGCAGCGGCGCATTGCCTTCGGCGTCCCAGCGGTTGATCCAGACAAGCGTATGCCTGGCCCAGCTTTCCAGAAGTGCCAGCGGTTCCACCTCGGCGCAACCTTCGTCATAAAGCGCGGTGACGTCCGGGTTTGAACCGGGGTCCTCGCCTGTTTGCAAGATCGTGATGTCGATTCCGATCACCAGCCAATCGGGCACCTGTTCCGGTGCGCGGGTCGACGCGGCAACTCGCAACCGCCCACAGCGCGCACCATTTACACGGATCACCCCGTCCCAGCCCAGATGCACAGCAACCTCGGGCGGGGCCAGCGCGCCAAGGGCATTCTGGAACCCCACGGCGCAAAGCGGCAACATGACCATCGCCTGCTCCAGCGCCACCTCTGGGGCAAAGACCAGCGCGGCGCGCAGGCGGTCGGCTTGCACGGAATGCACGACGGTGCCGCCGTCACAACCCAAGGCGGCCAACGCCTTCGCTTTGTCACAAGGGTCCTCTCCGCCACCGGCGGGATGTCCCTGCATCAGTGGCGGAAAGGACGGCGTCATCAGGCGTGTCCCTTGGCGATCATGTCGCGGGCAATGGCGCGGAACGCCTCGGCCTGCGGGCTGTCGGGCTTGCTGACCACAATGGGGGCACCGCTATCCGCCGCCAGACGAACGTCCAGATGCAAGGGGATCTCCCCCATCAGTGGGACGCCCATCTTGTCGGCCTCATCGCCCACACCGCCGTGACCAAAAATGTGCTCTTCATGACCGCAGTTCGAGCAGATGTGCGTCGACATATTCTCGATCATACCCAAGATCGGCGTCTTGGTCTGGCGGAACATGTCGATGCCCTTGCGTGCGTCGATCAGCGCCACATCCTGCGGTGTGGACACCACAATGGCACCATCCAACGCGAACTTTTGCGTCAACGTCAGTTGCACGTCACCGGTGCCAGGTGGAAGATCCACGATCAGTACATCCAATGCGCCCCACTGCACCTGGTTCATCATCTGCTGCAGCGCGCCCATCAACATCGGACCACGCCAAACAACTGCCTGCCCTTCGTTGGTCATCAGCCCCATCGACATCATGGTGACACCATGGTTGCGTAGCGGCAGGATGGTCTTGCCGTCCGGGCTGGCAGGGCGACCCGACACACCCAACATGCGCGGCTGAGACGGACCGTAAACGTCGGCATCCAGCAGACCCACCCGACGCCCTTCAGCAGCCAAGGCACAGGCCAGGTTGGCCGAAACGGTGGATTTGCCGACGCCGCCCTTGCCACTGGCAATCGCCACAATCCTGTCAACACCTGCAACATGGGCCGGGCCGGTTTCCGACGGTTTGGGCTTGGGCTTCAAATCTGGTGGGGCCTTTTCGGAATGCGCAGTCAACATGGCCGTGACCTTGGCAACGCCATCCACCATCTGGGCGGCTTGTTCAGCAGCCGCGCGCACCGGTTCCATTTTTTCGGCCAGCTTTGGGTCCACTTCGATGACAAAACGCACGGTGTCGCCTTCGACGTTGAGCGCACGTACCACGCCCGCACTTACGATGTCCTGCCCGCTGACCGGGTCGGTGATCTTCTTCAGGTTCGCCAGAACCGCATCGCGCAGGCTCATGCGTCGCCATCCTTGATCAGACCTGTGACCACATGCTCGACCTCGAGCCCGTCGATGGTCAGCACCACCTTGGCTTCGAAACTGCCGCCATCCGGCGCGCCCGCCTTGCGCAGCCCTTCTTCGATGGCCTGCTGGCTGGTCACGCCAACCTGTTTTAGGAACTTGCGCATGGACATGTTGTAATCGCCGCTCATCGCATCGGTCTCCGTTCATTCATTTCGTGTATTTGACGCATCGCCCCCGCCCGACTTAGGCTGAACCCATGCGCTTTGCCCTTTTGTGCCTGAGCCTTGCCCTGACCGCCAGCCCCTCTTGGTGCCAAGAGGCGCTTGGACTGACTGCGCCGGACAAAGTGGCACGATCCGGTCTGCTGAAACATATCCTTCCGCGCTTCTCTCTCAAGACCGGAGTGCGCATTCAGCTGGAAGAAACAAGCGGAACGCTGCAGATAACGGACAGCGCGCCCGGAGATCCGGTGTTTCAGTATGATCAGGTCACCTATTATCTGCGTGCGGTGGACGACCCGAAACCGCAAAGGTTCCGCGACTGGATGCTGTCGGACATTGGCAAGCGCACCATCGAAAGCTTTCAGATCGACGACACCAATCCGTTCACCGCAAGCTTCGAAGTGGTCGAGGTCGAAGAAGCCCCCGATTTCGAAGGAGACGCCGTGCTTGGCGCCGATCTGGCGTTGACGCATTGCGGGCGCTGCCATGTGATTGGTCCGAGAAACCGTATGAGCGGCTTGGGCTCGACGCCATCCTTTGCGGTGCTGCGCGCCTTTCCTGATTGGTCCGACCGGTTTCAACAGTTCTATGTCCTCAAGCCCCACGGCGCGTTCACACAAGTTGCGGATGTGACCGAACCTTTCAGTCCCGAACGCCCGCCGCCCATCGTGCCGGTGGAAATCACGCTGGATGATCTGGACGCGATCCTGGCCTTTGTCGCCGCCGTTCCCGCGGCCGATCTGGGGGCTCCGCTGCAATTTCAGTGATCCTTGCGTTTGCTGAAATAATCCTCGGTTCGTACGACGCGCGGTTTAGGAGCCGCCTGGAATGGGTTGTTTTCGATGTGAAACTGTGCCTCGACCCGGCAGTCATCACACATCTGCATCACCCGCGCCTGATCTGACGTCGCAAACATCGGATTGACGCCCGCCAGCTTGTCCATGACGCGCTCAATCGTCGATTTTACCCCAAAAAGCGACCCGCATTCGACACAGGCAAAAGGTTCTTCCTCGTTCAGCACCCGCTGGCTTAATGCCCCATCACTCAGGTCAAGTTGGGGCACCAACGTGATCGCCGTTTCCGGGCAGATCGTCTGACACATGCCACATTGCAAACAGGCGTCCTCTTGGAAATTCAACTGCGGCATATCCGGGTTGTCGATCAACGCCCCCGACGGGCACAGCGAAACGCAGCTCAGGCACAAGGTGCAACTGTCAGTATTCACCGACACCGCCCCATAGGGCGCACCTTCGGGCAAGGTCAGCGTCTCGCCGCCGGGGTTCAATGCCTGCGCCGCCAGCCGCGCGATCTGACGTCGATTGCCTAAGGGCAGCACCGGATCTTTCAGCGGCTTGGGGACGTCTGCTTCATACAGCAAATCGGACAGCGCGTCGGGGTCGACCACGTCAATCAGCCCCAGCTTGCCCGTTCCCCCAATCGCCTTGGCCAAGGCCAACTCCCGGTCCAGCGCAGCCCGTTCGGTGGTTGGGGCAAGCAACACTTGGACCTGCGCAAACCCATGCGCCAGACCAGCTAGCATCTCTGCATGACCAAAGCCGGAAATCACCTGCAATTCCATCGGGATAACATCCGCAGGTAACCCACGCCCAAAACGCGCCGCGAGCCGGACCATCTCGGCACCATGCGCATCATGCACCAACAGCCGCGGCGCAACGCCCCCACCCTTGCGATAGCTACGCGCCAGTATCTGCATCCGTGCCAAAACAAAGCCGACACCCGGATCCTGATATGTAATTGCGCTCGACGGACACAGCGCCGAGCACGCCCCACACCCGGCACAAACCATCGGATCAATCGCCACATAATCGCCCGCCGACGTGATCGCCCCGGTCGGGCAGATGTCCAGACAGTTCGAACATCCCACTTGCTCGGCACGGGAATGGGCGCAGAGCGTTTCCTCGACCCGCACATACAAAGGTTTTTCAAAGGTGCCGGTCATCTGCACCGCCTCAAACGCCAAATCAGCCACGGCCACCGGATCGCGTGGGTCCGCACGCAAATACCCCTCGCGCTTTTCTGGTCCGGGCACCAAAGACGGGCCGCCCGTCAGATCAATCACAATGTCACAAGCCGAACGTGCACCGTCCCGAGGCGTGCTTAACGCTTGCGCCCCACGCCCCGCCGGTTCGATCATCTGCAAGCGGTCAATGTGGATCTCAAACCCACCCAATGCGCCGTGCACCTGCCGCACCTGTCCCCGGATCACGTCGAAGGTCTCAGACGGCGTCACCTCGGCTTCATCCGTGATCAAAACTGTCACCGCCAGAACCGGTCCCAACTTGAACGCCAGCGGCTCAACCACCTCACCCGGTCCAACAACAAAACAGACGCCTTCGCTGATCACATCCACTGCAGGCGTCTCGGGGGTTGGCAACAGCGCCTCGGCCGCAAGTGCTGCCATTTTCGGACCTGCTTCGCCTTCCCCCCATCCGGCGCGATCGCGCAGATCGACAAAGCCGGGCAGGTCAACCTCCATATCCTCCGCCAATGCCTCGAACGTCGCGCGTTCCTGTTGGCAGGCGATCAGCACCTCACCACCACGCAAAGCACTCTCGACCGCAGACAGTTCAGTGGTGCAAAGCGCCGTGTGAACCCTACTGCACCTCAGCCCACACCCCGCCTCGATGGCGGTTACGTCCAGATGCTGCGACCCTGCGCAGTCGCATAAAATCAATGACTTGACCATGTTCTCCCCTTGGATCACGCAACGCGAACCGCTCTTCTCCTGGCCGTAGCCTAGGCCCAGGACAGCACACGGGTAAACCCTGCGCTGCACCCAAGTCA
Organism: Tropicibacter sp. Alg240-R139; assembly: GCF_900537075.1. Classification (GTDB taxonomy): domain Bacteria; phylum Pseudomonadota; class Alphaproteobacteria; order Rhodobacterales; family Rhodobacteraceae; genus Falsiruegeria. Next base: position 209,310 of record NZ_UNRA01000004.1, on the reverse strand, counting down.
CGTTTTCACAGGCCGCCCTTTCCCTGAAACCACCAAACGCTACATGTGGCGTTATACGATACAGCATTCTGCCATTACGCCAAAAAATGTAACAATCAAATGTCCACATAAGCCGCTGCAGGGCTTGGCAGACTGCCTGTTCCGTTTATAGTTCCCCTTACGGAAGGAAGGGGAGAGCCTTTCGGGGAGGAGATCGTGGCGCAGGCCGCTATTCACATACAAATGCCTCTGGGCGTGGTCGTCCGGAAGTCACCCGGCGTGACCCGCTGGGCCAAATGGACGTGGAAGGCTGTTGCGGTGCTTCCAGGTGCTGGCCCTGCGGATTGGGTCATGGTGCGCCACGAGGGGGCGGTTGTGGACTACCACGCCGCCACCCTTCCTCTTACGCTCTGGGCGGCCGAGGCCGAAGCCTATGTCACCAATTTGGCCGACGGCCAGCCCTCGATCTATCTGGTTCTGCGCGAAGAACGCGATGGAGACCCGCCGCTTGAAGCTGTGCTGGTGACTGCTTCACCCTTCGAGGGTCAGGATTACGCCGACACCGGCGAGGACATCGTTGAAAAAATCCCGATGACACCGGGCCTGATCGCCTGGGTTCGTGATTTCGCAATGGAACACTACCAACCGGAAACATTCGTCAAACGCCGCCGCGACAAGTCCCGCGTGGATTTATCCGAAGACGGCAAAGGCGATCAAAGGATTAGGCAGACATCGGATGTCTACAGGGCACCCAGGAAGGTCTTGCAATGACCCAAGCCCGCGATTTCTGGAGCAAGCGCAAAGCGGCCGTTCAGGCCGAGACAGAAGCGGACGAGAGTGCCCTGGCCTTGCAACAGGAAGACACGGAGATGGAGGTCGACGAGCGCAGTGATGCCGAGATTCTCGCCGATCTGAACCTTCCCGACCCAGACGGCCTGCAAATGGGCGATGACGTGTCAGGTTTTATGGCCAAAGCGGTGCCCGACCGCCTCCGTCGCCGCGCTCTGCGCAGGCTCTGGCGGCTCAACCCGGTGCTGGCCAATGTCGATGGACTGGTGGACTATGGCGAAGACTATACCGACGCGGCTTGTGTGATTGAAAACCTGCAAACCACCTATCAGGTCGGCAAGGGCATGCTGGCCCATGTCGAAGCACTGGCCAAGGCCGACGAAGTTCCCGAAGAAAACACCACCGCCGAAGATCTGGCCGACGACATCTCCGCCAGTCTCCCCGACCAGGACGAAGCCACACCACCGGCGGCACTGACGGAGGATGCGCATGCATCCGACGCGGGCGATGAGGTGACCCCGTCAGGGGTTGGCGAAGAACCTGCACCTGACGAACTCACCCTGCACTCTCCCACGCCGCGCCGTATGCGGTTTGAATTCGAAGGATAATCCATGGTCACAGCCCAACAGCAGCCAACAACGACCACCTCCGAGGAAGACCGGCTGCGCGCCGACTTTTACAACTTCCTCGGGCTGGTCCTGGCCGGTCCCCCGGACCAGATTCTGCTGGACCAGATCGCAGGCCTGACCGGCGGCGACACAGATTTGGGCAAAGCCATCACGGCGCTGTCTCGTGTCGCCCATGTTACCAAACCCGCCGCCGCTGAACGCGAGTTCAACGCGCTCTTCATCGGTCTGGGTCGGGGTGAGTTGCTGCCCTACGCCAGCTACTACCTCACCGGGTTCCTGAACGAAAAGCCGCTGGCGCAACTGCGCAACGACATGGCCGCACGCACCATCACCCGCGCGCCCAACGTCTATGAACCCGAAGACAACATCGCCTCTCTGATGGAGATGATGGCCGGGCTTATCGTGGGTCGTTTTGGTGCTCCCGCCCCGCTCGACGCTCAAAAAGCGTTCTACAACAAACACATCGGCCCCTGGGCCGGGCATTTTTATTCAGATCTCGAAGCTGCCGAACACTCGGTTCTCTATGCTTCGGTCGGCGCAGCCGGCCGGGTGTTCATGGAGATCGAGCGCGACGGCTTTCGAATGTCGGCGGATTGACCCGCCACCAACCGGTGCCCGTCAGGGTGCCATAACTGCCAAGGGAAAGGAGACTCCCATGAGCAAACCAGAGGAAAGTGGCGCAACCCGCCGCGACTTCCTGAAACTGGCCGGAACCGCAGCGCCCGCTGCCGTTGCTGCGGCCACGTTGAGTGGTAAGGCCGAAGCCGCCGAACCGCCGGTGAACGAAACCCGCATTCAGGATACCGCGCACACCCGCGCCTATCTCGATAGCGCCCGTTTCTGACACCTCTTCGCGCCCAGCGCGGACACACAAAAGACGCCGCCCGGCCCCGCCGGACGCCAGTCACCCCGGAGAGAGAGGTAGCGAGAGGCCCTTGATCCCCGGTTTTAGGGAGAGAGTACCAAGCCAGCCACGATACGTGGCCAGCAAGGGAGGAAAGAAATGCTAAGGAAAAAGACCAACGGGGTTGCGAGACGCCCCCAGCGGACAAGTATCCTGTCCCAGGTCGGCGAGAAAACCGTCGACCGTCGCGCATTCCTGCGTGGCTCGGGTCTGGCGATCGGTGGCCTTGCCGCGATCAGTGCCACGGGTGGAACCGTGACACAGGCCAGCGCCCAGACAGCGGCGACCAGGGCCGTCGAGACAGTCAAATCCGTTTGTACCCATTGTTCCGTCGGCTGCACCGTGGTGGCCGAGGTTTCCAGCGGCGTCTGGATCGGGCAAGAGCCCGGTTGGGACAGCCCCTTTAACCTGGGCGCCCATTGCGCCAAGGGTGCGTCGGTGCGTGAACACGCACACGGCGAACGCCGCCTCAAATACCCGATGAAAAAAGAGGGTGGCGAGTGGAAGCGCATCAGCTGGGAACAGGCGATTGATGAGATCGGCGACGGCATGATGAATATCCGCAGCGAGAGCGGACCTGACAGCGTGTATTGGCTGGGATCAGCCAAGCACAACAACGAACAGGCCTATCTGTTCCGCAAGTTCGCCGCCTATTGGGGCACGAACAACGTGGATCACCAGGCCCGTATCTGTCACTCGACCACTGTTGCGGGTGTGGCCAACACATGGGGCTACGGCGCCATGACCAACAGCTACAATGACATCCACAATTCCAAGGCCATCTTCATCATCGGCGGCAACCCGGCCGAGGCGCACCCCGTCTCGCTGTTGCACGTTCTGCGCGCGAAAGAGCAGAACAACGCACCGCTCATCGTCTGCGACCCGCGCTTTACGCGCACCGCAGCCCATGCTGATGAATATGTCCGCTTCCGCCCGGGCACCGACGTTGCCCTGGTCTGGGGCATCCTGTGGCATATCTTTGAAAACAGCTGGGAGGACAAAGAGTTCATCCGCACCCGTGTCTGGGGCATGGACCAAATCCGCGAAGAAGTGCGCAAATGGAACCCGGAAGAGGTCGAACGCGTCACCGGCACGCCGGGAACCCAATTGCGCCGCGTGGCGCGCACCATGGCAAACAACCGTCCCGGCACGGTGATCTGGTGCATGGGTGGCACGCAGCACACCAATGGCAACAACAACACCCGCGCCTACTGCATCCTGCAACTGGCCCTTGGCAACATGGGCACCAGCGGTGGCGGCACCAACATCTTCCGCGGCCACGACAACGTGCAGGGCGCGACCGATTTGGGCGTTTTGTCCCACACCCTGCCCGGCTATTATGGCCTGTCCAAAGGTGCATGGGGTCACTGGGCGCGAGTCTGGGAGGAAGAGCCCGAATGGCTTGCCAGCCAGTTCGATTCCATCAAGGACAAGGACGGCAAGGACAAGTCGCTCCAGAATGAGCGCGGCATCCCGGTCAGTCGCTGGATCGACGGGGTTCTCGAAGACGTCGACAACATGGACCAGCCGAACAAGGTTCGGGCCATGGTGCTCTGGGGTCACGCCCCGAACTCGCAAACGCGCGGGCCTGAGATGAAGACGGCGATGGAACAGCTGGACATGCTGGTGGTGGTTGATCCCTACCCGACTGTCTCGGCCGTTCTGCATGATCGCACAGACGGTGTTTACCTGCTGCCTGCGTGTACGCAGTTTGAAACCCGTGGGTCTGTCACTGCGTCCAACCGCTCGTTCCAGTGGCGCGACAAGGTTGTCGATCCCCTATTCGAGAGTTTGCCGGATGAGGTCATCATGGCCAAATTCGCCAACAAGTTCGGGTGGGCAGATCGCCTGTTCCGCAACATCGAGATGGACAATCCGGAAACGCCAAACGTCGAAAGCATCACGCGAGAGTTCAACCGCGGTCTCTGGACCATCGGGTATACTGGGCAGGATCCGGACCGGCTCAAGCTGCATATGGCGAACCAGCACACCTTTGACCGCACCACGCTGCGCGCCAATGGTGGACCGGCAGATGGTGACTATTATGGTCTGCCATGGCCCTGCTGGGGCACCGCCGAGATGGGTCACCCGGGGACACCAAACCTCTATGACATGTCCAAACCGGTGGCCGAGGGTGGCCTGACCTTCCGCGCCCGCTTTGGCGTGGAGCGTGATGGTTCCAACCTGCTGGCCGAAGGGGTCTACTCAGCGGGCTCCGAAATTCAGGATGGCTATCCTGAATTCACAATGCAGATGCTGATGGATCTGGGCTGGGACGGCGATCTGACCGACGATGAACGCGCCTCAATCGACGCGGTTGCCGGTCCCAAGACCAACTGGAAGACCGACCTGTCGGGCGGCATCCAGCGGGTTGCGATCGAACACGGCTGTGCCCCCTTTGGCAACGCCAAGGCCCGCGCCGTGGTCTGGACTTTCCCGGATCCGATCCCGATCCACCGCGAGCCGCTCTATACGCCGCGTCGCGATCTGGTGGAGGACTATCCCACCTACGAGGACCGTCAGAGCTATCGCCTGCCGACCCTTTATGCGTCGATCCAGAAGAACGACTTTTCAAAGGACTACCCGATAATCCTGACGTCTGGTCGCCTGGTGGAATACGAAGGCGGCGGCGAAGAGAGCCGGTCGAACCCCTGGCTTGCCGAACTACAGCAAGACATGTTCGTCGAGATCAATCCACGCGATGCCAACAACCTTGGCATTCGGGATGGCTCTCAGGTCTGGGTCGAAGGCCCTGAGGGTGGCAAAGTCAAAGTGATGGCGATGCTGACCGAACGGGTCGGAGCCGGGGTGGCGTTCATGCCATTCCATTTCGGAGGCCATTTCCAGGGAGAGGATCTGAGGCACAAATACCCCTCGGGCGCTGATCCTTATGTGCTGGGCGAAAGCTCGAACACGGCGCAGACCTATGGCTATGATTCAGTGACCCAGATGCAAGAGACCAAGACCACTCTCTGCAAAATCTGGACAGCGTAAGGAGGACCCAACATGGCAAGAGCAAAGTTTCTTTGTGACTCTGAACGCTGCATCGAATGCAATGCCTGTGTCACGGCCTGTAAGAACGAACATGAAGTGCCCTGGGGCATCAACCGCCGCCGCGTGGTAACCATCAATGATGGTAAACCCGGTGAACGGTCGATTTCCGTAGCCTGCATGCACTGTTCTGACGCGCCCTGCATGGCGGTGTGTCCGGTGGATTGTTTCTACCAGAACGAGGAAGGCGTGGTTCTGCACTCCAAGGACCTGTGCATCGGTTGTGGCTATTGCTTCTACGCGTGCCCCTTTGGCGCGCCGCAATATCCGCAGGCGGGCAACTTCGGCTCACGCGGCAAGATGGACAAATGTACCTTCTGCGCCGGTGGCCCCGAAGAGAACCACTCCACCGCCGAGTTCGCCAAATATGGCCGCAACCGGATCGCCGAGGGCAAGCTGCCGCTGTGCGCCGAGATGTGCGCCACCAAGGCCCTGCTCGCCGGTGACGGCGACGTGGTGTCGGCCATCTACCGAGAACGCGTCGTGGCGCGCGGTTTTGGCTCTGGCGCTTGGGGCTGGGGAACCGCCTACGAACAAAAAGGCGGCTAAAAAACAAGGTCAACGACGGGAAAGGCCCCGTCGTTGGCCACACTCGGTGCAAGAATTTTACAAAAATTCTTGGTAAGAAAATTTGTAATTTTCTTGTCCCGCAATACCGCGATCGGAGCGTTTCCAGCCGCAAAGGTTGGGAGATTGGCGCAAAAGAACTCGAAACCTGTATCAATAGGAACCAGGCCATGATCACTTTCAGGCTTTTGATCCTTCTGCTGGCAATTGTTTTTGGTGTAACCAGTGCTGTGGCGCAAAGCGTCGTGCCTCCAGCAGATGCAATTCCGCGCGCTGAAACGGGCGGTGCCACCACGCTCGAGGACATCATGGCTCGACAGCGCGGGGAAAAAGTCGACGACGACTATCGATCCTCCAACACAGGTGCCAGCAACACCGAGGCCTTGATCGGCCAACTCGGTACACGCGGCGTCGCCTCTGACAGCGATCTTTATCGGTCCCTGCGCTATGGCTCGGCCGACATCACCGTTTCGTCCCGTGGCCCTGCCGCAGATGTGATCATTCAGGACGGCGGCATGTGGTGGCTCACTTTCCGCACTGGGCCCCTGCGTACCTATGGAACCTACATCCTTGGCGGGATGCTTGGCCTTCTGATCCTTTTCTTCATCCTGCGCGGCAAGATCCGCATCGAAGGCGAGCGCACCGGCCGCCGCATCCTGCGTTTCAACGGCTTTGAGCGCTTTGGCCATTGGCTGTTTGGCGGCTCCTTCCTGATCCTTGGCGCCACGGGGTTGATCACGCTCTATGGCCGCGACTTCCTGATCCCGCTTTTTGGCCACGACGGCTTTGCCATGATCGCGCAGGGCTGCAAGTGGCTGCATAACAACATTGCCTGGGCCTTTATGTTGGGACTGTTGATCATCACAGTGAACTGGATCGCCCACAATATTCCCAACAAGCTTGATCTGAAATGGCTCGCCGCTGGCGGTGGATTGTTCACAAAGGGCTCGCACCCGCCTGCTCGCAAGTTCAACGCTGGGCAAAAATTGATCTTCTGGGCCTGCGTGATCCTTGGCGTGTCGATCAGCCTGTCTGGTCTATCTCTGCTCTTTCCGTTCGAGATGCCGATGTTTGCCAAGACCTTTGTGCTTGCAAATGCAACCGGCCTCCCTGAATTCATAGGGCTGAACCTGCCCGAACAGATGTCACCCCATGAAGAGATGCAATATGCCCAAGTGTGGCACGTCATGGTCGCCTATGGCTTCCTCGCCATCATCTTTGCACACATCTATCTCGGCTCGGTCGGGATGGAAGGCGCCTTCGACGCCATGAGCACTGGCAAGGTCGAAGAACAATGGGCCCGCGAACATCACCCCAATTGGCTGGAAGAGGTCAAGGACGCTGAAACACAAAGCGGCGCGACCTCTCGCGCCGAATAAATGCGCGCGCTGCTGGCCGCGTTTCTATTGCTGCCGCCCACAGGGGCAGCGGCGGATTTCTTTACTCTTAAAGGTCACGGCGGCCCGATCATGGGCATCGCCAGCGCGCCTGATGGGCGCATCGCCACCGCGAGTTTCGACAATACGGTCGGACTGTGGACAGACGGCGTTCCGCAGTGGTTTGAGGGGCACGACGCCGCCGTCAACGTGGTGCTGTTCAACGGCACCGGTATCTATTCCGCAGGCGACGATTTTACCCTGCGCCACTGGCCGGGCGGCGAGGTTTTGGGCCGCCACAAAGGCAAGATCGTCGATCTGGCGGCCAGTAAAACCCATGTCGCCAGTGCCAGCTGGGACGGCACCATCGGCCTCTGGCCGCTTGACGGAAGTCCCTCACAGATCCTGCCAGTGGGCAGTGGCGGCATCAACGCGGTCGCCTTCTCACCGGATGGGGCAAAGCTTTATTCCGCCGGAACCGACGGCACTCTTCGCCTGTGGGATGTTGCGACGGGCGAAGAACGCCAACAACTCCTGCGCCAAGGCTTTGGCCTGAATGTACTGCTGATCAACTCAGATGACGGCTGGCTGGCCTATGGTGCCGTCGACGGTGGCACCCGCATTCTGGATCTGCACAGCGGCCAAGAGCTGCATGATTTTACCCTTGAGCGCCGTCCAATTTTGGCGCTCGCGCTCAGCCCGGACCGCCGTCACCTCGCCGTTGGGGATGGCGAGGGATATATCATGGTGATAGACACCCAAAACTGGCGCATTGCCCGCGATTTTCGCGCCACACTGCGCGGACCCGTTTGGGCACTGGCGTTTTCTTCGGATGGCAAGAATATCCACGCAGGCGGCATTGATGACGCCCTTTACAGCTGGCCGCTGGCCTCGCTCGGCGAACACGGACAAATGGCCCAAGCAGACCTCAGTTTTCTGAAAAACCCGGCCGAGATGGGCAACGGCGAACGGCAGTTTGCACGCAAATGTTCCATCTGCCACGCTCTGACACCGGAAGGAAAACGGCGTGCTGGCCCGACGTTGCACGGCCTGTTCGGTCGCCCTGCCGGAACCGTGCCGGGATATTTGTACTCTCAGACATTGACGGGATCGGACATAATCTGGTCAGATGACACGATAAATCTGCTTTTCGATCAGGGCCCGGACCACTACATTCCGGGAACAAAGATGCCGATGCAACGCATCACCGCAGAACAGGACCGCGCCGATCTGATCGCGTATTTGCGTCAAGCTACAGCTCTGGAGGACACGAAATGAAAGCCTTTCTTGCAGCCGTTGCCGCGATGGCCGTGATCACCGTTGCCGCCCCCTTTGCGCTAGAGACCGTGGGGTTCACGGCCGCCGACAGCACCACCAGCTCTTCGGTGCGCCTGGATTAAGGCATGTTGCGTCCCACTCAGAACAAAAGGCGTATCGAACCGTAGATGTCCGACTATCTGACCACCCGTGAACTGGCAGAGCTGCTGCGTCTGGGCGAGCGCAAGGTCTATGACCTGACGTCGTCGGGCGAGATCCCGTGCGTACGCGCCACCGGAAAACTGCTATTCCCACGGGCCGAGATCGCCGCCTGGCTCGCTTCCTCACGCACCGGGCCACAGGTGGCCGAGCCGCCCCTGCCCGCTATTGTCGCAGGCAGTCACGACCCGCTGCTGGACTGGGCGATCCGCGAAAGCGGCTCGGGCCTGGCGACATATTATGACGGTTCATTTGATGGTCTGACGCGGCTAGCTGACCGCTCGGCACAGGCGGCAGCACTGCATATCCACGAAGCGGACGGGTTCAACACTGCGTCCTTACGCGACCGCTTGGGCGAGGCACCGGTGGTGCTGATCGAGGTGGCGCGGCGACAACGCGGGCTTCTGCTAGCCCCGGATGTCTCGGGCATCAAAGGCTTTTCTGATCTGGCCGGGCGCCGCGTGATCCTGCGCCAGCCGAGCGCCGCGAGCCAGCACCTGTTCCTGTCCGAACTCGCCGCACATGATCTGTCGGCGGCGGACTTGCAGACCCCCGCCCCTTGCGCGCGCACCGAAGAGGACATGGCAATCGCTCTTCAATCTGCCAAGGGAGACGCCGGGTTCGGGTTGGGCGCGATGGCCAAACTCTATCGGTTGGGCTTCGTTCCGACCCACAGCGAACGCGTCGATCTGGCGATCTGGCGCCGCGCCGCGTTTGATCCGCCGATGCAGGCGCTCTTGTCCTTTCTGCGCTCGGGTCGGTTTACGGCCCGAGCTGAAGAATTGGGGGGTTATGACGTTAGCCAAGCAGGAGAAATCCACCACAACGGCGCCAGCGGCTGACACGCCTTTTTCTTTTCATCTTAAATTCGCTCAACCAAGGCTTTGGCCGCAGGCCAATCCATGCGGACAGGTAGCGCTCCCGCCCGTCGTCGATGCCCCCGACGGGGCATCTCCTTCCGTTGGGCCAGGCTCATCCGGGCAAAGCCCGGATGAGCCTGGCCCACGCCAAGTTTCCGTACTATCCGCAGAACGCAGGGCCGACAGGTCGCGCAGGAATTAGCGTGCGTTCGGAAAAAACAGCTGTTCACCACCCAGCTTGTAGCTGGCAATCGCGGCCTGGCCATCCGGTCCCACCAGCCAGTCGATGAACCGTTGCCCGGCTTCCGCCCGAACGCTTGGGTGTTTTTCGGGGTTCACCAGTATGACACCGTATTGGTTGAAAAGCCTCGGATCGCCCTCGACCAGAACCTCCAGCCCGCTGGCATTGCCAAAGGCCAACCAAGTTGCTCGGTCTGTCAGGGTATAGGCCCCCATGCCTGCTGCCACATTGAGCGTCGCCCCCATGCCAGACCCGGTCTCGCGGTACCAACCGCCCGAGGCCTGCGCTACATCCACACCGGCCCTGACCCATTGGTGCAACTCGGCCTTATGAGTACCGCTGTCATCCCCGCGCGAAACAAAGACCGCTTCGGCTTGGGCTATCATCGTCAGCGCGGCGACCGCATCGGTGCCTTTCCGAATACCCGCCGGATCGCCCGTGGGACCAACTATGACGAAATCATTATACATCACGTCTTGCCGCAACACGCCCCAGCCCTCGGCCACAAAGGCCTCTTCGGCTAGCTTGGCATGCACCAGCAGCACATCCCCATCACCGTTGCGCGCATTGCGGATCGCGTGGCCCGTACCGACCGCTACGACGCGCACATCGATCCCGCTCTCGGCCTCGAACCACGGTAAAATCGCGTCGAAAAGGCCCGAATTCTGTGTCGACGTCGTCGATTGTACCACAATGAAGTGATCGGCCGCCTGGGCAGACCCCGCTATCAGCGCAATCACCGCCGCTGCTGCGCGCGCGCATTCTCTTATCATGCCTCGTGTCTCTCCACTCATCTCGAGGTCACACCATCAATCCGCCGGATAGAAACCGCCGGGTCAAATCGTTTTGGGGTCCTGAAAACAACTGCGCGGCCAGCCCCTTTTCGATCACGCGCCCGCCATGCATCATCACCACTTCCCGCGCAAGGCGTCGTGCCTGGCCGATGTCATGTGTCACCATCACCACCCGCAACCCTTGCCCCGAAGCTCGCAGAACCATCTGTTCGACCTCCTGCGTCGCCTCTGGGTCCAGCGCACTGGTTGGCTCGTCCAGAAACAGCACCGCAGGCTTGCAGGCCAGTGCCCGCAAAATTGCCAACCTCTGCGCCTCCCCCCCGGACAGGGACCGCGCCGATTGTCGCGCCTTGTCGGCCAACCTGCCCTGCGCCAGCAGCGCCTCGCGTTCCGCCTTGCGCGCCACGCGCGACAGCCCCCGACGTCGCAATACAAAGTCCAGATTACCTGCTACGCTCCGACGCAGCAGTACAGGGCGCTGAAACACCATCGCCTGTCCGGCCCGCACCTGATCGGTCAGTGCTTGCCCGTTCTGGCTGACCGCACCACCGTCCGGCGTGATCAATCCGTGCAGACAGCGCAATAGCAGGCTCTTGCCGGCCCCGTTCGGGCCAAGAATGATCGTCGGCCCCGGACCGTCCAAATCCAGATGATCGACATCCAGAATCGCCCTGCCATCCCGTGCAATGCAGAGCCCACGGACGCTGATGATCGGGTGATCGCTTGGGGCCTGATAATCACGCATGGCCCACCCCTTGACGCTCGCCGCGCAGGCTCAACACGCTCACTGCCCCCGTGACGCTCACAGCAAGAGAAATCAGGATCGCCCCAAGAGCAAGGGCCAGCGCCAAATTGCCCTTGGAGGTCTCTAGCGCAATGGTCGTCGTCATCACGCGGGTCACATGGTTGATATTGCCACCAACAATGATCACCGCGCCCACCTCGGCGATGGCGCGACCAAAACCCGCCAGCAGAGCGGTCATCAACGCCAACCGCCCGTCCCACAACAATACCGGAACTGACGACAGGCGCGACACGCCCAAGGACCGCAACTGTTCGTCATATTCGGTGGCCAACATCTCGACCACTTGCCGCGTCAGGGCCGCGATGATCGGCGTCACCAGAACCACCTGCGCAATGATCATCGCCGTGGGGGTGTAGAGCAACTGCAACACGCCCAAAGGCCCCGAACGGGACAGCATCAGGTAAACCAACAGCCCCACCACCACCGGCGGCAAACCCATCAAAGCGTTGATCAGCACGATCAGAACCCGACGCCCCGGGAACCGTCCCACCGCCAGACCAGCCCCCAAAGGCATGCCGATCAGAGCCGAAATGATCACCGCCAAAACAGAAACCTTGAGTGACAGCAGAACAATCGCCCACAGCTCGGGATCACCGGTCCCGACAAGCTTAAGTGCGATTATGAATTCTTGCGTGAAATCCTGCATTATTTACGTTCGATTGATGTTTTGTGGAGGTTCTTCAGTGGTATGCATCAGAAACCTAACATATGCGGGATTCATTTCCACATCAGAAACGACCAACCACACACAAAAAGCGCGCGACGCCACTGATCGCGGGTCAACCAGAAATCCATGCTCTGGACAGTGGGCTGCTAAATGGCTCAACGCGATTGTGAAAAGCGTGCGTGTTGATGCGTCGATCGACACATTTCAGCTGCCTCTTCGCGTCCCGCAGCTAAGCACCAACTAAAAACCCGGGAAACTCCCGCACCCGCGCGATCCCGACTGCGTCGGCACCGCTGGCGGCTCTGGGCCGGGCATTGCGCAAAGCGCAATGCCCGGCCCAACAGGAGGAGCTGTTCCGTCAGGAACATCGACGACGGGCGGGAGCGCCTCTGAAAACAATGGAAATTGAAGCAGCAGTCGGATCATCGGTGTCCGCTACACAACGCACATGAGACACAATTAGGGCCTCAAGGTCGCAGCGCCCCAACCCAGGGCGCTGCCAATCGCTTAGTACAGCAGCTTAATTCAACGCCGCATCAGTGATGTCATGTGTCCAGGCACCTTCAGGCTTTGCCGTGATCACCGGATCAGAACCACCGGCCAGCAGCGTGCTTACCGTTCGGTCGAAATCCGCCGGGTCCAGTGCGCCATTGCTGCCCGCAGTCAGCTTGGCGATTTCGCCCATCATACGCACCTGATGCGCTTCGGTCTGGGCACCGCTGGCGTCATTGTCCAGCACGATACCTGCCGCTTCATCCGGGTTCGCTTCGGCGTATTTCCAGCCCTTCATCGAAGCACGCACAAAGCGGGTCATCTTGTCCTTGAATGCCGGATCGCTCAGCTTGTCTTCCAGCACATAGATCCCGTCCTCCAACGTGGCGACGCCCATGTCTTCGTACTTGAAGGTCACCAGCTCATCCTCGGACACGCCCGCATCCAGCACCTGACCGTATTCGTTGTATGTCATGGTCGAGATACAGTCTGCCTGGCGTTGCAGCAGCGGATCAACGTTAAAGCCCTGCTTCAGAACCGTCACGCCATCATCACCACCATCGGTGCTGATCCCCTCCTGGCTCATCCAGCTCAGGAACGGGTACTCGTTGCCAAAGAACCAGACGCCGATGGTCTTACCCTTGAAATCCTGCGGCCCGGTGATCCCGGTGTCCTTCCAGCAGGTCAGCATCAGACCCGACGACTTGAAAGGCTGCGCAATGTTGACCACCGGCAGGCCCTTTTCGCGGGCTGCCAGCGCCGACGGCATCCAGTTCAGCATGGCATCCGCGCCACCACCCGCCAGCACCTGCGGCGGTGCGATGTCCGGGCCACCCGGCAGGATGGTCACATCCAGATCCTCTTCGCCGTAATATCCTTTGTCGAGCGCCACGTAATACCCGGCGAATTGCGCTTGGGTCACCCACTGCAGCTGCAGTTTGACCTCATCCGCTGCCAAGGCCGATGTAGCGGCAAAGCTCGCGGCCCCCATCACCAGGGCCGAAGCGGCACCACTCAGTAGCTTTTTCATTGTCTTTTCTCCTTGTTGGTTTGTTTTTCTACCCCGTTTATCAGGGTCTTGAAATTGATATGCTCTTATCCCCGCCGATTACCCCCTCTGCGATGGATGCCAAAAGGTCATCGATCTCTCGATCATCGCGACACAGCCATAAAACAGCGAACCGGCCAATGCAGCCACCACAATTTCAGCCCAGACCATATCGAGCGCCAGCTGCCCCACACTCGTCGAGATACGAAACCCCATGCCCACCGTCGGCGAGCCAAAGAACTCAGCCACAATTGCACCAATGAGCGCCAACGTGGTCGAGATCTTAAGCCCGTTGAAAATGAACGGCATCGCCGCGGGCAGGCGCAGCTTGAAAAAACTCTGCCAATAGCTGGCGGCATAGGTCTCCATCAGGTCCCGCTGCATCGCTGTGGTTTCGCGCAGGCCCGCCACCGTGTTCACCAGCACAGGAAAGAACACCATAACCACGACAACGGCCGCCTTGGACTGCCAGTCAAACCCGAACCACATCACCAGAATGGGCGCGGTGCCCACGATGGGCAACGCGGCGACAAAGTTGCCCACTGGAAGCAGCCCCAGACGCAAAAACTCATACCGGTCCACCGCTATCGCCATCAGGAACGCACCACCGCACCCGATGATATAACCGCTCAGCGCGCCCTTCACGAAGGTCTGTGAAAAATCCGCCCATAAGATCGGCATCGAGGATCCGAACCGATCGGCAATCATCGACGGCGGCGGCAGGATCACCAAAGGCACCTCCAGCCCGCGCACCACCATTTCCCAAACAATCAGGATGGTCACACCAAAGATCACCGGCACAAGCAACCGCACTGCCCGCGTCTTCGCCTGTGGGCCCTCGGCCAGCCGCGTGTTCAAAAACCACGCGCCCATCCAGATCATAAAAGCCAGCCCTAGCAAAATCATGCAACCGCCCCCTTCATCTGACCGAAAATATCCCGGGGGAGTCGCAGAGCGACGGGGGCAGAGCCCCCAATCCAACGTTCCATCATGACGCGATCCCCATCCGTTTCAGAACCATCCGTTCGATCAGCCCTAGCAACGCCACCAGACAAGCGGCAAGAATGGCAGCGGCAAACAGCGCCGACCAGATCTGCACCGTCTGACCATAATAGCTCCCCGCCAACAGACGCGCGCCAAGACCGGCCACCGCCCCTGTCGGCAGCTCACCCACGATGGCCCCTACAAGCGATGCGGCGATACCGATCTTGAGCGAGGCAAAGAGATACGGCATCGACGCCGGCAGGCGGAGCTTCCAGAATCCCTGCGATTGAGAGGCACTGTAGGTCCGTAAGAGATCCAGCTGCATGTGATCAGGGCTGCGCAACCCCTTTACCATGCCGACAACCACTGGAAAGAAACTCAGATAGGCCGAGATCACCGCCTTGGGTATGATCCCCTGAACTCCCACGGAATAGAGCACCACGATGATCATCGGCGCGAGTGCGATGATCGGGATGGTCTGGCTGACGATGGCCCAGGGCATCACCGACATATCCATGACGCGCGAATGCACGATACCCACAGCCAGCAAGATGCCCAGCCCCGTACCAATGGCGAAACCAAGCAACGTCGCGCTCAGCGTCACCCAGCCGTGATAGATCAGCGAACGTTTCGAAGTAATCTTTTTGCCCACCGTGGTATTCCACAGCTCGGTCGCAACCTGATGGGGTGCAGGCAGACGCGGGCGGGCCTGCTCCCAAGTGGCAGGGATGGCAAAGCTGTTGTCGATTATCAGACCAATCTCACCCATATCGCGGCGAACTTTGGCAGATGGCGGTTGCACCTCGGCGCCAGCGCGCTCGGCCTCGACCAGAACACCCTTGATGTTCATCGGCACGCAGGCGGCGTACCAAAGCGCGATGATGACAGCGATGACGGTCAGAACGGCCAGAATGGATTTCATGCTCCCAACTCCCGGCACTCAGCTTCTGATGCCATCCGCTCCTCGAACCGACGCTCGGCACGGCGTGCTTCGCCGTCCAAATGAAGTTTCATGAAGAATGCTGCGCAAAAAAAGAACACCAACAGCCCCACCGTATGTCCGACTTGGTAAGAGCCGCCGAATAAAACGCTGAATAGCTGTGTCCCGATGCCCACACCCGCAATTATCGCGTAACGAAGCAAACGCAGTTTGTAGCACGCCCACACCCACGCATCTAGATCAAACCCGTTCGTAGTGTTTGTGTCAGTCATCTGAATGCCCCGCCCGCAAGCCTTCACGCACGCGGTGCGCCACTTCGATGAATTCGGGAGTGTCACGGATGTCCAAGGGGCGTTCCTTGGGCAGCGGGCTTTCGATCACATCCGTGATCCGGCCCGGACGCGGGCTCATCACCACGATCTTGGTCGACAGATAGACCGCCTCAGGGATCGAGTGTGTGACAAATCCGATGGTCTTGTTGGTCCGCGCCCACAGCTGCAAAAGCTGCTCGTTCAGATGATCACGCACGATTTCGTCCAATGCCCCAAAGGGTTCGTCCATCAGCAAGAGATCGGCGTCAAAGGCCAGCGCCCGTGCGATAGACGCGCGCTGCTGCATTCCACCCGACAATTGCCATGGGTACTTGCCACCAAATCCAGCCAAATCAACAAGTTCCAGAACTTCGCTCACGCGCTTGTCTTGATCGGATTTGGAATATCCCATGATCTCAAGCGGCAACTTGATGTTCTTTGAAATGGTGCGCCAAGGATAGAGCCCCGCCGCCTGAAACACATAGCCATAGGCCCGGTTTCGCCGCGCCTCATCGGCACTCATCCCGTTGACGCTGAGCGTGCCACCAGTGGGTGTTTCCAGCGCTGCAATACAGCGCAAAAACGTCGTTTTGCCACAGCCCGAAGGACCGATGAAGCTGACAAAATCGCCTTTGTTGATATCAAGGTTTACATCCTTGAGAGCATGAACAGGACCGTCGTTGGTTTGAAACGTCAGATCCAATTGCCTCGCCTTGATTACAGGCTGGGTGGTGCTTTCAGTAGTCATTCTATCGCCTTGTAAAGACTGGGAAACGGGCTGCTGATACAGCAGCCCAACTCCGGTTTACACGCCAGTGGCCGGAATACCTGTCCGCTCGACCGGTCGGGGCGAGGTCAGTTCTTTCCAACTGCTGAGCGCGCGGTTGACTGGCGTGTTTGCCTCGCGTTTGACGAACTTGCCGTGGCCCTCCTGCGTCCGGATTTCGCCGTCATGTACGGCCACCTGACCCCGGCTCAGAGTAAAGCGCGGCAGACCTTTGACCTCTTTGCCTTCAAAGACGTTGTAGTCAATCGAACTTTGCTGGTTAGAAGCCTGAATTGTCTTGCTCTTTTCCGGATCCCATACAACCAAATCTGCATCCGCGCCGACGAGAACCGCGCCTTTCTTGGGATAACAGTTCAGGATCTTGGCGATGTTGGTCGAAGTGACAGCGACAAACTCATTCGGTGTCAGACGGCCCGTGCCCACCCCATAGGTCCAAAGCATCGGCATCCGATCTTCCAACCCGCCGGTTCCATTGGGGATCTTGGTGAAATCGCCGACGCCATATCGTTTCTGTTCGGTGCTGAAAGCACAGTGGTCAGTGGCCACAACGCTAAGTGATCCCGACTGCAACCCGTTCCACAGGCTGTCTTGATGCTGTTTATTGCGGAAAGGTGGCGACATCACACGCCGCGCCGCATGGTCCCAATCTTTGTTGAAATACTCGCTTTCATCCAATGTCAGATGCTGGATCAATGGCTCGCCCCAGACCCGCTTGCCCTGCATACGCGCCCGACGAATGGCCTCGTGGCTGTCCTCGCACGAAGTATGCACCACATAAAGCGGCACGCCCGCCATATCCGCAATCATGATGGCGCGGTTGGTCGCCTCGCCTTCGACTTGCGGCGGGCGCGAATAGGCGTGTGCCTCGGGGCCATTGTTGCCTTCGGCCAGCAGTTTTGCGCTCAGCTCCGCCACCACATCGCCATTTTCGGCGTGCACCATGGCGATACCACCCAGTTCGGCAAGCCTTTGGAAAGACGAATACAATTCATCGTCATTCACCATCAACGCGCCCTTGTAGGCCATGAAGTGTTTAAACGTGTTGATGCCGCGTTGTTCAACCACGGTCTTCATGTCATCGAACACCTGCTCGCCCCACCAGGTCACCGCCATGTGGAAAGAATAGTCACAATTTGCGCGCGTCGATTTGTTGTCCCATCGCTTGAGCGCATCCAGCAGGCTTTCACCCGGATTGGGCAGCGCAAAGTCCACAACCATGGTCGTGCCCCCAGCCAGACCCGCGCGCGTGCCGCTTTCAAAGTCATCAGAGGAGTACGTCCCCATAAAGGGCATTTCCAGATGCGTGTGCGGGTCGATCCCACCGGGCATCACATAGCAGCCCGTCGCGTCCAGCTGCTCGTCCCCTTTCAGGTCCGGCCCGATCTGAGCGATCACGCCCCCTTCGATCAGCACATCGGCCTTGTACGTCAAATCGGCAGTTACGATGGTTCCGTTTTTGATGACGGTGCTCATGTCATTCCTCCCTTGGCGCGCCTCCCGCGCACCTCTTCATCTTTTCTCAAATACACCGGGGGTTTTGGGGGCTAGCCCCCAATCACTCCACGATTTCCGCCGTCTCAACAACGGCATGAAACAGGACATCTGCCCCGGCTGCAGCCCATTCGCGGCTGATTTCTTCGGCTTCATTATGGCTCAACCCATCCACACAGGGGCACATGACCATCGCCGTAGGTGCGACCCGGTTGATCCAGCAAGCATCATGACCGGCGCCTGAAATGATATCCAGATGCGAATGCCCTAGCCGCTCGGCCGCACTGCGCACAGCCGAAACACAGCCTTCGTCAAAGGTCACCGGATCAAACCCGCCTACCTTCTCGAAACTGATGCTCAGGCCCATGTCGTCAGCAATCTTTTGGCCCTCGATCCGCAGCCGCGCCTCCATATCCTCGATCACTGACAGATCGGGCGATCGGAAATCGACTGTGAACACCACCTTGCCCGGAATCACATTGCGTGAGTTCGGATAAACGTCAATATGACCCGCCGCCCCCACCGCATGCGGTGCGTGGGACCAGGCGATTTCATCCACCTTCTCCAGCACCCGCGCCATGCCAAGGCCCGCATTCTTGCGCATCGGCATCGGAGTGGAACCAGTATGTGAATCCTTGCCCTCGATCGTGACCTGCGTCCAGCTAAGGCCCTGGCCATGGGTGACAACCCCAATATCCTTGCCTTCGGTCTCCAAAATCGGGCCTTGTTCAATATGCAGCTCAAAGAAAGCATGCATCTTGCGCGCGCCAACCTCTTCATCGCCACGCCAGCCAATGCGCTTCAGCTCATCACCGAACGTTTTGCCCTCGGCATCCTCGCGCTCATACGCCCAATCCTGCGTGTGAATGCCCGCAAACACACCCGACGACAGCATCGCCGGAGCATAGCGTGTCCCCTCTTCGTTGGTGAAGTTGGTCACCACGATGGGATGTTTGGTTTTGATCCCCAAATCATTGAGAGTGCGTAGAATTTCCAGTCCGCCAAGCACCCCAAGTACGCCGTCATACTTGCCACCCGTCGGCTGCGTATCCAAGTGAGAGCCGACATAGACCGGCAGCGCGTCAGGGTCCGTCCCTTCGCGTCGGGCAAACATATTGCCCATCTGGTCCAGGCCCATCGAGCAGCCCGCCGCCTCGCACCAACTTTGGAACAGGGCGCGGCCATCGCCATCCTCGTCGGTCAGGGTTTGGCGATTGTTGCCACCTGCGACGCCCGGGCCGATCTTGGCCATCTCCATCAGACTGTCCCACAGGCGTTCGCCGTTGATCTTCATATTCGCGGCAGGCGCTGCCATGTCTCATCCCCTGTTGCTTGCTTGCGATTGGCTCGCTCTTGGTATGTGATTTGACCAAACGGTCAAACTCACGCTATCACGGGTTTGACACCAGTCAAGAAATTGCGGCACATGTCTGCAAAAATGCTGGTAAAAAATGCAATCTGCTCGGCAATCGCGCAGCCAACAAAGGACAATCGCCCCATGCCAAAGGACCGCACCCCGACACGGATCCAGAAAAAGAACCGTGCCGCGATCCTTGAAGCGTCGTTGAACGTGTTTTCGGCCAACGGATTCCGGGGTGCAACCGTCGATCAGATCGCGAGTGAGGCCGGGCTGTCCAAGCCAAACCTGCTGTATTATTTCCCCTCCAAAGTCGACATGCACAACGCGCTTTTGGCGCAGCTGATGGACACCTGGCTGGATCCGCTGCGCGAGATGGATGAAGACGGCGAGCCGCTGACCGAGATCATGGCTTATGTTCGCCGTAAACTGCAGATGAGCCGAGATTTCCCGCGTGAAAGTCGGCTGTTTGCTAATGAAATCGTGCAAGGCGCGCCCCGCATTCACGACGCGCTGAACCACGATCTGAAAACACTGGTGGACGAGAAAACCAAACTGCTGGAGCGCTGGATGGCGGACGGCAAAATCGCCCGCGTCCACCCTTATCACCTGCTGTTTTCGGTCTGGTCGCTGACCCAGCACTATGCCGATTTCGACGTTCAAGTCCGCGCAATTTTGGGCGACGAGGATCCATTCGACGGTGCTGACCCGTTTCTTGAAACGCTCTACTTGCGGCTGCTCACTCCCTAAGCAAACCAATGTCTGAGTGTCGCTTTGGTCCGTCCTGAGCCCGAGAACCTATATCGTTATTCTAGCGTATCAGCGTCTCGTATTCATCGCGCACATCGTCATCGACCAAGACCCCTTGATTGCCCCCATAGAGCCTGTCGTTCTGATCTTTTCGAGGTCCTGATATCCAATAAAAATCGCCGCTAGCAGTTTCGAAGTAGTTTGCTTTGAAACCGGCGCCCTTGAGACTCTGGAAGCGAAGCCCCTTATAATAAAGGGTTTTTCCTGATTTTGAGAAGTACACACGGCCGATTACAGCAACTCCTTCAAGCCCTTCAAACTTGGATTCGATGTACATAATTCGTGACCGTGTTAGACGAAACTCCTTTGGAAGCGTCGCATCTTGATCGAGCTTCTCCATCCAATGATCGGCGTGTCGCATTGGGAAATTCCATTCCGTTGTTCGCGCAGGTTTCCAAATACCAAGAAAACCGAATGGCAGCAAAGTCCAGTTTGCAGAGCAATACGGTTAGAAGGCACTGCCTACAACAAAGGGCGGCGCGTATCGCACCGCCCTTTGTTCTTTTTGTTCCAAATACGGTCGCTGAAGGCGCCCCTCACTCGGCTGCTTGTGCGGACGGGTTGTTGGGATGCGTCGTCCAGTTGGCGTAGTCCGCGCTCACGGTTTCACCGGTACGCTCGTCCAGCTCGCCGGGCTGCAACTCGACCATCGAGATGCAATTTTCGACCGGGCAGACGTTGACACACAAGTTACAAGCCACGCATTCGTCGTCCTTGACGGTGAATGTGCGGTCTTCGCTCATCGCGATCGCCTGGTGTGATGTGTCCTCGCAAGCGGCATAGCAGCGGCCGCATTTGATGCAGGCGTCCTGATCGATCTTGGCTTTCGAGATCGAATTCAGGTTCAGATACTGCCAATCGGTGACATTAGGCACCGCCATGCCGATGAAGTCCGACGTCGAGGCATAACCCTTTTCGTCCATCCACTGCGACAGGCCCGAAATCATCTCTTCGACGATTTTGAAACCATAGGTCATCGCCGCCGTGCAGACCTGCACGTTGCCGGCACCCAGCGCCATGAACTCTGCCGCGTCGCGCCAGGTGGTGATGCCGCCAATGGCCGAGATTGGCAGGCCATGGGTCTGCGGGCAGCGGGCGATTTCGGCCACCATGTTCATGGCAATCGGCTTGACCGCCGGGCCGCAATAGCCGCCGTGGGTGCCCTTGTCGCCAATGATCGGCTCGGGTGCCATCTGGTCCAGATCGACCGAAACAATCGAATTGATGGTGTTGATCAGGCTGACCGCATCCGCGCCGCCCGCTTTTGCCGCGCGCGCCGGAAAGCGGACGTCGGTGATGTTGGGCGTCAGCTTGACGATCGCCGGCTTGTCGTAATTTTCCTTGCACCAGCGGGTGACCATCTCGATGTATTCCGGCACCTGCCCCACGGCCGAGCCCATGCCCCGTTCGGCCATCCCGTGCGGGCAGCCAAAGTTCAGCTCGATCCCATCAGCGCCGGTTTCCATCACGCGCGGCAAGATCGCTTTCCAGGCCGCTTCTTCGCAGGGCACCATCAACGAGACGATGATCGCACGGTCAGGATAGTCTTTCTTGACGCGCGTGATTTCATCCAGGTTGGTTTGCAGTGGTCGATCAGTGATCAGCTCAATGTTGTTGAGCCCAAGCAAGCGCCGGTCCGCGCCCCAGATCGCGCCATAACGCGGGCCGTTCACGTTCACCACCGGCGGCCCTTCGGCCCCCAGTGTTTTCCAGACCACGCCGCCCCAGCCGGCCTCGAATGCGCGGCGGACGTTGTATTCCTTGTCCGTGGGCGGAGCTGACGCCAGCCAGAACGGGTTGGGACTTTCTATTCCGAGGAAGTTTGTTTTTAAATCAGCCATTTGTCCGGCCTTTCTGATGCAAATCTTGCACCTTCATCATGTCATACATACTCACATCCAGCGGCGCGGCTTAAGCGCTCAGGCTGGCGTGAATGTCCATCGCGGCGTCGCGGCCTTCGGCCACGGCTGTCACGGTCAGATCGTCGCCACCAGCGGCGCAGTCACCTCCGGCCCAGACACGTTCTAGCGAGGTCCGGCCCGCGCCCGTCACAGCGATCTTGCGACCGTCCAAGGTCAGCTCACCAGGTGCGTCCTCAAGCGTCTGGCCGATGGCTTTGAACACTTGATCAGCGGACAGGCGGACAGTTTCGCCAGTGCCGGTCAGTTCGCCGCCCGTGTATGAAGTATACTCCAACTCGATCTCTGTCGCAGCCCCGTTGCCATGCACGGCGACCGGCTGGACGTTGAACATCAGTTTCACACCTTTGGAGGCAGCCAAATCCTGTTCGAACCGGCTGGCGCCCATGGCCTCGCGGCCCCGGCGGTATGCGATGGTGACGTTCTCTGCGCCCAGCAGTTTCGACTGCACGGCGGCGTCAACCGCTGTCATGCCGCCACCGATCACCACGACATTGCGGCCCACTGGCAGCGCCGACAGATCGTCGGCCTGGCGCAGATCAGCGATGAAATCGACCGCGTCGCGCACACCATCCTTGTCCTCCCCCTCAGCGCGCAGCGCGTTTACGCCGCCCAAACCGATGGACAGGAACACGGCGTCATACGCCTCTTGCAAACCCGCCAGCGTCACGCCCTGCCCCAGAGCCGAGCCGTTCTCGATGGTGATGCCACCGATTTTCAGCAACCAATCGACCTCGGCCTCGGCGTAGTTTTCAGTGCTTTTGTAGGCGGCGATGCCAAATTCGTTTAACCCGCCCGCCTTTGGACGCGCCTCGTGGATCACAACGTCATGGCCCAGCATCGCCAGACGGTGCGCAGCGGCCAGACCCGCAGGCCCTGCCCCGACAACGGCAACGGTCTTGCCGGTGGATGCGGCGCGTTCGAACGGATGCACGCCCGCCGACATGACGGTGTCGGTGGCGTAACGCTGCAATCGGCCAATCTCGACCGGCTTGCCTTCGGCTGTTTCGCGGACGCAGGATTCCTCGCACAGTGTTTCCGTCGGACAGACCCGCGCGCACATGCCGCCCAGAATGTTCTGATCCAAAATGGTCTGTGCGGCCGCCTGCGGGTGTCCCGTCTGAATCTGGCGGATGAATAGCGGAATGTCGATGTCCGTGGGACAGGCCGTCACACACGGCGCGTCATAACAGAAATAGCAACGATCTGCGGCAACTGCGGCCTCGTGCGGCGCGTACGCCGGGTGAAGGTCGTCAAAGTTCGCGGCAATGTCTTCGCTGGATAGCCGCCCGGACACGATACCGGGTGCTGTCTGGCCCTGTGCCATCACTCTCTCCCTGAGATATGTTGTTCTTGCCCTCCAGACTGCCACATTTGAATTTTTTATCAATTGGTAAAATTTATCAAAGGGTCAAAAAATTGAAAAAACCGGACCAATGGCCCGGTTTTACTGCAAATTTCATCAGGTTAGGGATAAGCAAAAGATCAGATCATTTGGTTCAAATGACCAGATTTCACCCAAACTTCGGACCCATCGGGCCCGGCGACCGCCCGAAACGCCCCGTTGGGCGGCACCCGCAGCCAGTCCCATTTGACGAAAGTTTCGCCGCTTTCTACGTAGCTCCCGGACAGCACAAAAACCTCCAGCCCGCCTCCGGCGTCCAACTCGACCACCTCACCCGCAGCCCACCGTTCAACCCGCACATCCTCAACCGCGTCGCGGTGCAAATCGACCCGCCCCTCTCCAGCAATCGGTTGGCGCACCTCGGTCCGGTCGTCCGGGTCGAACTGGTGCAGCTTGACCAGAATGGTCGCCCCCGGCTTTGTCGCGGGCGTGTGGGAGGAGGTGGGCGGGTTACGCACATATGTGCCAGTGGGGAAATCACCCAACTCGTCCTGAAACACGCCATCCAGCACCAGATATTCCTCTCCTCCGTCATGGGTATGCGCAGCAAAGGCACTGCTGGGCGCAAAGCGCACGATAGTGGTGGCGCGGGCCACCTCTTCGCCGATCCGGTCCAGCATCTTGCGTTCGACGCCTGCGGAGGGGGATGGCACCCACTCGGCTTCGTCAAAGTGAACGGCGACGCGCTTGGTGAAGTCGGCATTGATCCGCATGGGGCTCTCCTTGGGCGATATCCGGTCTGGAATGTGGGTCTTTTGTCGGATCAGACAAACGCTCATCACCGCGACGTAAAATGACGCCTGAATTAAGTCTGTGCAACTTGGATCGTTTCACCGCTACAAACAACAACAAATACAACCCCTTACCTGCCTCAGTAAAAACCCGCCCAAACGGTGAACCACAATCTCTTCAGAAAAATTCTTGACTCGCGCACATATTTTAAACCTAAACTTTCAAGCATGAAGCAACTTGAACTGCTGTCGTGAACCGCTCTTCACCTATCCGGGTGAGTTATGCCAAGGGAAACAGGTATCCATGTTTTTGATATCAACATTCGGACAATTACCTTGTTCCAATGCCCTTGGTTGCCCGACCTTTGGTGCATGGCCAGCCCGGCCCCTTTGGGAGGATAATGAACCATGGCACGCCTGAGCGCCTTCAATTTCCAGAAATGGATCGACGAGCACAAACATCTGTTGAAACCGCCTGTGGGCAATCAACAGGTCTGGGAGGACGCGGACCTGATGGTGACTGTTGTGGGTGGACCAAACAAGCGCACCGACTATCACGACGACCCGGTCGAAGAGTTCTTTTATCAGCTCAAGGGGGACATGGTGCTCAAGCTCTATGAGGGCGGCGCGTTTTATGATGTCCCGATCCGCGAAGGCGAGGTTTTCCTGCTGCCCGCACATGTCCGCCACTCACCTCAGCGACCGCAAGAGGGCTCGATTGGTCTGGTGATCGAGCCCAAGCGCCCCACAGGCGAGCAAGACGCCATCGAATGGTACTGCTTCAACTGCGGTGATCTGGTGCATCGGTCCGAGCTGATCCTGGAAAGCATCGTCCGCGACCTGCCGCCCGTCTATCAGGCGTTTTATGCCGACGAACAGGCACGCACTTGCAAAAGCTGCGGCGAGGTTCACCCAGGGAAGGAACCGCCAGAGGGTTGGGTGAAACTCTGATCCGCGCTTAAACTCGCCAAAAACAACAATGATTCTATCAGGGAGAGAGAGAACATGACAATCAGCCTAAAGGGCCTGACCAAGGGTGTCACAGCCGCTGCGCTGGTGCTGGCCGCGCTGCCCGCCACCGCCAAGGAATTCAAGCTGGGCCTGATCACGCCGCCGCCACACGTCTGGACCAAAGCCGCCGAGGCCTTTGGCGCCGAGCTGGCCGAAAAGTCGGGCGGTGAACACAGCGTCACCGTGTTCCCCGCCCGTCAGCTGGGCAACGAAGCGCAAATGCTGCAGCAATTGCAGACCGGCGCGCTGGACATGGCGTTCATGACAGTTGCCGAAGTGTCAAACCGGGTGCCGAACATGGGTGCGTTTTATGCCCCCTATCTGGCCAATGACATGACCCACGCTGCCGCGATCCTGCGCTCGGACACCGCCAAGGGTATGCTTGACGTTCTGCCACAAGAGGCAGGCGTTGTTGGTGTCGGTTACGGCAGCGCGGGCATGCGCCAGATTCTCAGCCGGGGCGAGGTGAATTCAGCCGCCGATCTGTCTGGTGTGAAGCTGCGGATCACACCGTTTGACCCGATCCTGGATTTCTACAACCTACTGGGCTCGGCCCCGACGCCGATGCCCCTGCCCGCGGTTTATGACGCGCTGGCCAACGGTCAGGTGGACGCCATCGACATGGACGTCGAACTGATCAACGTGCTGAAGTACTATGAGCACGCCGACACGCTGCTGATCTCGAACCACATGATGTTCCCGATGGTCGGCCTGATCTCGGCGCGCGTTTATGCAGGCATGAGCGACGAAGACAAGGCGATGGTGTCCGAGCTGATGGCCAAGCACGTAGACACCACGCTGGACGCTTATATCGAGAAATCACCGGCTTGGACTGACAAGCTGAACACCGTGGGCATCACCGTGCACACCGTAGACGCAGAATACTTCGGTGACGTGATGGGCAAGTGGGAAGAGATTTGGGCCGCCAAAGCACCGTCACTGCCCGATCTGCGCAAGACCGCAGACGCGACCAAGTAAGCTCTGACATACGCGCTCGGGCCGGTCACGCACCGGCCCGTTTGCTTAAAATACCAAAGGCAGGCACATGCTCTATCGGGCTTCCCACTTCTGGGCACGGGTCGAGATTTTCTTTGCGGCAGCATTTGCCGCATCGGTTACCGGGCTCATCCTTCTCAACGTCATCACCCGCGCATCAGGCAACGCGATCTATTGGGTCGATGAGGCCGCGATTTACGCGATGGTCTGGATGACGTTCCTGGCCGCATCCGCCGCGATCCACTTTCGCTCGGCCATTTCGGTCACGATCCTGAACGAGATGCTGCCTGCATCGGGCCGCACTTGGATCAACCGCTTTGTCGATCTGACCATCTTTGTCTTTGCCTGCCTGATGGTCTGGATCTGCCTGCGCTGGTTCATGCCACTGCAATTGATGCAGGCGGGATGGGACGTGAAGGCGTTCCAGGGCCAGACGTTCAATTTCATCTATGCCGAACCCACGAACACCATCGGGTTGAAAAAGGTCTGGATCTGGCTCGTGATGCCGCTCTTTACTCTTGGTGCACTACTGCATTCGGGTGCCAACCTGCTGCACCCCGGCAAGACATCTCAAGTGGAGGCCGTGTAAATGACCCCTCTCCTCTTTCTTGTTCTGCTGTTCGGCTCTGTCCCTATTGCCTTGGTGCTGGCACTGACCGCGCTGTGGTACATCTACGACAGCGGCAATCTGGTGCTGTATGACAGTTATGCGCAGCAAATCTTTTCTGGCGTTGAAAACTATGGCCTGCTGGCGATTCCGCTGTTCATCCTTACCGGAGAGCTGATGAACGAAGGCGGCATGACCCAACGTCTGGTCCACGCGGCGCGGGTATTTGTGGGCGGGTTCCGGGGCGGGCTGGCCTATATCAACCTGCTGGCCAATATGTTCATGGCCGCCATCATCGGCTCGGCCGCCAGCCAGATCGCTGTGATGAGCCGGGCCATGGTCCCGGCTATGGTAAAAGAGGGCTATGACCCCGGATTTTCGGCCGCCACCACGGCTGCAGGGGGCCTGTTGGCACCGGTGATCCCACCGTCGATGCTGTTCGTCATCTACGGCGTTCTGGCGCAATTGCCGATTGGTGACATGTTCATCGCTGGTATCATTCCCGGGCTCATTCTGGCGGGCACGTTCTTTGTTGTCGTCGCCTTGATTGGGTTGGCCAAGGATTTCCCCAAGGGGGAATGGATGACCTTGCCCGAAGCGACCATTGCGCTGCGTAACGCTCTGCCTGCCTTTCTGATCCCGATCGCCATTGTGGGGGGCATCCTGTTTGGCATTGCCACACCGACCGAATCCGCCGCTGTCGCCTCGCTCATCGCCTTTGCTGTTGGGTGGCTATTCTACCGCGAAATCACCCCGCGCAATCTGGGTCAGCTGTTTGTACGCACGGCCACAAACTCCTCACTGGTGATCTTTATGATCGCCGCCGCCAATGTGTTCGGCTGGGTTGTCGTTTATGAGGAGCTGCCACAGAAATTGGCGGCCTTCATCTCGACCGTGACGTCGGACCCGTTCACCTTTTTGCTGATCGTGAACCTGTGCTTGCTATTTGTTGGCATGCTGATCGACGGCATCGCCGCGCTGATTTTGATCACACCCATCCTGTTGCCGATTGCGATGAACACCTACAACATTGACCCCTTCCATTTTGGGGTTGTCGTAAGTCTGAATCTGGTTCTCGGCCTGCTGACGCCACCCGTGGGTGTGGGCCTTTACATCGCGTCAGCCATGTCCGGGGTGCGCCCGTTCACCATCTTTGCCGCCCTTTGGCCCTTCCTGCTGGCGGTCGCGGTGGTGCTGGTTTTGCTGAGCTACTTCCCGATCCTCAGCACGGCGTTGATTTGAGCCTAGGTTGGGGGTCAGAAATTAAAGACGACCCCCAGCAACGGCCCCTGTTGTTCGACATCATACAGGAAACTGCCGTTGGAGCGGTCCACTGACATATAGCGATAGCCCAGAACGCCTGATGTGGTCGGCGTGAACTGATATCCAACGCCGCCGAACAGATCGACCATACTGTCAGAACCGGCGCCAAACCCGCCAACATAGGCCCAGCCGGACACATAGGTGCGCTCGCCAATGTCGCGGCGTCCGTAGATGCCTATGACCGGATCGAGCCAGCTATCCGATCCGTTCGCGGTACGTGCGGCGGCGGTGCCGGCCGTCAGGGACAGGTCGGTTGAAACAGACCAATGTCGGACCCCGCCTGAAACCCAAAGCTCGTGCTCCTGGCTTTGGCCCACTTGATAATCTGCGTAGAGCGACACAATTGTGTTGCGAATCTTTGCATTGGCTTGACCAAACGTTGGCCCCAAAGGCCCGCTGGCCGCGCTCAGTTTGACGTATTGCACATCGCCTGATAGCCCCCACCGCCCATTGCGCGCCTGAACAACCACCATCCCGGCAAAATCCAGATTATCCAAGATATCGCTGAAGCTGGCATCCACATCTACAGGGGGCAACCCCGGCACAGTGGCCACCGGCCCGGACAAGGATGTGCCCCATAGATAAGGTGCGATTCGCCATTCCCAATTGTCCTGAGCCTCAGCCCAAATCGGTATGCAACATAAAAGGCCGGCCGCCAAACTTCGAATACACCGTCTTCCCAGGGGCTTGGGGGCAATCTCTCGAGGCTCTGACATCAACAGTCCTTTCGGTTGGCAGCGTAAATTGGGGTCTTGGTCTGTCCGTCTTTCTTGGATCATAGTTCAATTGTCTCGCGAGAGTGTTCACGGAATCTTAACGGCCTGCCGTTCAAAGCTGGCGTTTTCGGTCGTCAAATCATCATAGGTCAGCTGAACCTCGATTGCCTGAACCGAACCCAGGTCAAAAACGCCGTACGGCAAACCGTCTTGTTCCTTGATCGCGTTAGGCGCGGGCTCGTCCTCGTGACAGGTGGGCAGTGGCCAGACCTCGGGCGCGGTCCCATTGATGCCGATGCGCAGTTCCACCAGCCCGCAACGCCACGACCACAGATGCGTCACATAGAGAAGATCCTGACCGTCATATTCACGCACCCCGATCCAGTTCCCCCGTGTGGCACCAAGGATCGGCTTGATCTCGATGGCCGTGGTGAACTTGCCCGATGGCACCTGCGGCTCGGCCACAAGCTTGCTCTGAGGCGCCAGAAAGGCAGGCGGCGCTTCAGCGGATTGGCCATCGACCGCAGCCGCCCCGCCCCCTTGGTTGGATTGCGCTGCTGCCGCGGCAAGGAACAACAGAATTTCAATCATTTTGACCACCAGATGCTGAACCAAATTCGTAGAATTTCTAAGTCGGAATTCCGGCCTTTTGTGATCGGCCAACGCGTTCTATAGTGCCTGCAAAAGCAGGTGCCACATTCAAAATTCAATTGCGGCTTTCAGGTAGTATGGCAAAAAAACAGGCGTCGCGCCAATTGTTTAACATCGTGATCGTTGGTCAGAACAACAGACTTCAGTATGAGGCGCTGCTGTTTGCGGCCTCGTTGCGCTATTCCTCGCCTGGGTTTCAGGGGCGGTTGTTTGTTGCGACCCCGCAGCCGGGCAAGCGATGGACCGGCGATCCCAGCATCCGCAATGTGGACGTTCTCAAGGCCCTGCTCGATCTGGATGCCGAGGTTGTGCCCTTTTCGAACAAGGTCTTTGGCGAAAGTTATCCGCACGGTAACAAGATCGAGGCGCTGAGTGTTCTGCCCAAGGGCGAACCGTTTGTCTTCTTTGATACCGACACGCTGATCACCGGCGATGTCAGCACTGTTCCGTTCAATTTCGACCGCCCGTCCGCATCTATGCGGCGCGAGGGTACGTGGCCGGAACCCACACTGTATGGCCCCGGCTACACGGCCATATGGAAGTCACTTTACGATCGGTTCGGGTTGAACTTTGAAAGCTCGTTGGACAAGACCCAGCCGGACGAATACTGGGGGCGATACCTGTATTTCAATGCCGGCTATTTCTACTATTCCTGCCCGCACAAGTTCGGTCAGCGGTTCATGGAATATGCCACCAGCATCTATCGCGATCCCCCACCCGAATTGATCTGTCAAAGCCTTGACCCCTGGCTGGATCAAGTCGCTCTGCCGCTGGTGATCCATTCGTTCCGGGGCGGTCGCCGGACGCTGCCACCGGGCATGTTGGACGGCACGGTCAGCTGCCATTATCGCAACTTCCCGCTGCTGTACGCCCGCGAGAGCGACTATGTGATTGATGTGCTGGAAAACGTGGCCGCGCCCAACAAGATCAAAAAGGTTCTCAAGAACTACGAGCCGATGAAAAAAATGATCTATCAGAGCAAGGGGCAAAAAGTGCGTGCGCTCTTTGATCAAGACAACTTGCCGCGCAAAGAACAAGCGATCCGCAACCGGATCAAGTCCAACGGATGGTGGATGCGGTAAGTAATGCACGCGCAATCGGTAACGCCCATCTGATAGTCATTCAAAGGTAAGCTGTCTCAGCTGCTAGAAAAAGCCCTTCTCTTTCAACACTTCTGCGCGTCTTTCGTTGGAAATTCCGCCTAACCTGCGTGGTAACCGTGCTGAAAACAGCCCCGCTGACCTTGATCCCTCTTTTCATCGGATTCGCGATCGACGGGTTTATGGGGCGTGACGTCTTCTCACTGTGCTTGCTCGGCACAATCCGGGTCGCTTTGGGGGCGGAACTGGCAGATCGCAATGCCTCATTGCCGGTGTTATCTCTTAGCGCCGAGGTGCTTATGGCGCGGGAGCTGGTGGATTTCCTAGAACAATAGCTGCCGGATTGCATGAAGGTGGTGCTGCAACTGGTGATCGCGTTGCATTTCGACCCCAATTTGCAGGCTTTGCGCAAATTCACCGTGAACTTGTCGGACACCAAGACGCTGGTTTATGGCGTCATCCTCTCTGTCCTGTTAGCGGCGATCATCTTCAATTTGGCGTACGCCGCACATGTTTTGGCGGCCTCAGCTGGAACAATATTCTCGATCATCACCTACAGCAGGAAATTCATCAACGTTGCGGCCGCCATCCCTTTGGCGCCGCAAAGCTGGCCCCGCCTGAGCGAGATCATCGCACCGCTCAACCGGACGCCCTGAACGGTTGTGCAACCGGCATCTGTCCTCTAACTCTGGTGCCAAGAATTTGACCAGGGAGACTTTGACCATGACCGACGGCCCGACCTACGGCTTTGATACATTGCAGATTCACGCAGGTGCCCGGCCCGATCCGGCAACCGGTGCCCGCCAGACACCAATCTATCAGACCACCGCTTATGTATTCCGCGATGCGGATCACGCCGCTGCGCTCTTTAACCTGCAAGAAGTGGGCTATATCTATTCGCGTCTGACCAACCCGACTGTGGCGGTTCTGCAGGAACGCATCGCCACGCTTGAAGGTGGTGTTGGCGCGGTTTGCTGCTCGTCGGGACACGCAGCCCAGATCATGGCGCTGTTCCCCCTGATGGAGCCGGGCCGCAACGTGGTCGCCTCGACCCGCTTGTATGGCGGAACGGTCACGCAGTTCAGCCAGACCATCAAGCGCTTTGGCTGGTCGGCCAAGTTTGTCGACTTCGACGACCCCAAGGCGGTGGCAGACGCCATCGACGACGACACCCGTGCGATCTTTGGCGAGTCCATCGCCAACCCGGGCGGCTATGTTACCGACATCCGTTCGATTGCTGATGTGGCCGACGCTGCTGGCATCCCTCTGATCATCGACAATACCTCGGCCACGCCATACCTGTGCCGCCCGATCGAACACGGCGCGACCTTGGTGGTGCATTCAACCACCAAATACCTGACCGGCAACGGCACTGTCACCGGCGGCTGCGTCGTCGACAGCGGCACATTCGACTGGTCGGCCAGCGACAAGTTCCCCTCGCTCAGCGCGCCCGAGCCCGCCTATCACGGGTTACGGTTCCACGAAACGTTTGGCGGGTTGGCGTATACTTTCCACGGCATCGCCATTGGCTTGCGTGATCTGGGCATGACCATGAACCCGCAGGCGGCGCATTACACGCTGATGGGGATCGAAACCTTGTCGCTGCGGATGCAGCGCCACGTCGAAAACGCCGAAAAAGTTGCAACCTGGCTCGAAAAGGACGACCGCGTCGACTACGTGACCTATGCTGGTCTGGCGTCGTCGCCCTATCACGACCGCGCCAAAAAGCACTATCCGCTCGGCGCTGGTGGTCTGTTCACCTTTGCGGTCAAAGGCGGCTATGACGCCTGCGTCAAGCTGGTCAACTCGCTGGAAATCTTCAGCCACGTCGCCAACCTGGGCGACGCGCGCTCGCTGATCATCCACTCGGCCTCGACCACACACCGCCAGCTGACGCCCGAACAGCAGGAAGCCGCAGGCGCAGGTCCGGGCGTGGTGCGTATCTCTATCGGGATCGAAGACGCCGATGACCTGATCGCCGATCTGGACAAGGCGCTGGCCGCAGCCTGCGGTTAAGTCCAGCCGACCAAGTTATCGGTATGTACAATAAAGCCCCCGCCACACTTTGGCGGGGGCTTTTATCATTCTCATCAAGTGATCAACCTGTTCAGCAGCACCGCGCTCAACCAAAGTCCCAGGCCAAACACTGCATGCGTGATCAACCCGCGCAGGCGCAGTTTCCATGGCTCTGGTGCTCTTGCAACAGCGACGCCCCAACCAAAGAACGGTTGAAAAATGAGCCAAGGCACCAGAACCGTCAGCACACCAAAGCTCAAACCCTGCCAGGCTTGGGGCGATCGCAGGGCTGCTGCCCCAAAAAGCACAGCGAACGCCATGCCGAACACAAGCCCCAAGCCAATGTGAGCAGCCCACCCCAATGCAGCCTCTGCTCTGACCGGCGGCGTGGTGCGTATGTCATCGTGAAACACCCCCTGACAGTGGACTGATCCCACCCATCGCCCAACCAGGCAATAAAACCCATGTGTCGCGGCAACCCCCTGGCGCAGAAAACCGACGCAATCGGTTAGCAAGGTCGCTCCAAGGCCAAGGGCGCTACCCCAGGCCATCAATTCAGTGAATTCCATGCGCTTTCCTTCTTTTCAATAGTCGCGCAAGATGTGTGCAACTTGAAGTGAGGTTTAAGTCAACATGTTCCGCCTGGATATTGCCGAGGTCGCCCACCAAAGCGGCTTCCCGCCGTCGACCCTGCGTTTTTATGAAAAGCGGGGCTTGATCACCTCGGACGGGCGGCAGGGCTTGCGTCGGCAATACGACGACGGAGTATTGACGAGACTCGCGTTGATCGCGCTCGGACAACGGGCGGGTTATTCCTTGGATGAGATCGCCACGTTACTGCGCCTGAAAGAAGGAGAGCTCGATCTCAGCCGGACTGAATTGCAGAGCCAAGCCACCACGCTGCGGGCGAAAGCGAAGGAACTGCAGGCCACTGCCGATCTGCTTGATCACATTGCAGCCTGTTCGGCCCCGTCCCATCTGGAATGTCCAAGGTTCAAAGCGCTCTTGCGAGACCCTCGTATCACCGGAAGAACAGGTTAGGCTGCATCATCTGGCTGCCAATTGGGGGTAGAACAGTGCCCAACAAACTCAGCCCGCCAGTTGATAGCGAGCTGCGTTGTACGGGTTCATCCCCAAATCTTGTATATCAGGCAAACGGCCTGCCAAAGCTCACTGACCGATGACAAACACCATCGAAACCGTGGATTGATAGCTGATCTCGCCTACTTCGATGGGCACGGCTGCGGATTCCATCGCAGCAAAGCGTGCGTTTGCGCCACGCGCATAGGGTTGCACACTGTTTTCCGAGATGCTCAGAACGTCGCCAAGTTTGACGCCTGCCGCTTCGGCCAGCTGCTGTGCCCGATCCATAGCATCCTTAACGGCATCTGCGCGGGCCTGATCGACCAGCGGCTTGGGGTCTTGAACCAAAAAGCGCAGGCCCTGAAAATCGTTGACGCCATCACCCACGACCTCACCCAGGATCACCCCCAGTTTGTCCATATCCTTGACCCGCACGGCCAGGATGTTCGACGCTGAAAAGCCCGTTATATGGTTACGGTTCTGGCCTGTGGATTTGTCGACCTTCTGCGACCAGATCGGGTGCAGTGACACCTGCTGCGTCTGGATATCACGTGCCTCGACACCTTGATCCTTGAGCCGCGCGATCACTTCGGCCAGAGCTTGCGAAGTCGCATCCATCGCCTCGGCAGCAGTGGCGGCCTCATTGGTTACACCAAGGTTGATCAACGCCTGATCCGGCTCGGCTTGGACCTG
This sequence comes from Tropicibacter sp. Alg240-R139, assembly GCF_900537075.1. Taxonomy (GTDB): domain Bacteria; phylum Pseudomonadota; class Alphaproteobacteria; order Rhodobacterales; family Rhodobacteraceae; genus Falsiruegeria. Next base: position 174,701 of record NZ_UNRA01000004.1, on the reverse strand, counting down.
TGCCTGACCTGAAACCTGAATCGTGCGAGGCGGCTCTTCGGCGCGCACAAGCGTGGCAGCAGTGATCATGAGGGCGGTCACGAGAAAAACAAGCGTCTTCAATGAACTTCTCCTGTTGATTTAAGTTATACATCGGGTGCGCCCCCTTGCCCAACAAGGGGGAAGATTTGTGTTTTTCTTTCCCTCGGCGAATGTCTGCTTTATGGTCATCGCGCGGGCATTCATGTGCGGGCATTTCAGCCGTACACATTGGCTCCGCGAAACCCGGGTGGCGCGACGCCCGATTGTGAACTGGGATGGTATGGCCGCAAAATGAAACCCGCATTTGCGCTTTCTTTGTCGTTCGAGGGGATCTCTCTGCTGCATCGCGCAGCCGGAGGTTGGCGTCTGGTTGGCGACGTCGACATCAACAATGACGATTTCATTCAAAACCTGTCCGCATTGCGCGACAAGGCACTGCTTTTGTCACCTGATGGGGTCGGCTGCAAACTGATCCTGCCAAACGATCAAATCCGCTATCTAAGCATCAACACCGGTTCTTTCGAAGGCGAAACACGAACGTCGATCATCGAAAGTGCCGTGAATGAGGCGACGCCTTATGCGATGGACGAGTTGGTCTATGACACCTCGCCGGACGGGCATCTGACGCATATCGCGATCGTCGCGCGCGAAACCCTGCAAGAGGCCGAAGATTTTGCGACCAGCAATGGGTTTGGACCGGTAAGCTTTGTCGCTGTGCCGGGTGAGTATGATTTTCTTGGGGAGCCGTATTTTGGCCCGTCGCAGGCCGCACTGGGACTGACCGGCGCCGATGCGGTGGAGCCGGACGGGATCGCCGTTGTGGTTATTGGGCCCGCCGAGCTTCCAGTGGTCGAGCCTGCCCCGGAACCCGAAGTCGAAGTTGAAGTCGAGGAGCCTGCACCTGAGGCTTCTGAAGTTCCAGCTACAACGCCGGAAGAGCCGGAAAAACCCGCTGTATCTGAAGTTCAACCCGCCGTTGGATTCGCGAGCCGAAGGGCCAAAGCCGCAACCACAAAGCCAGAGCCCACCCCTGAACCGATCTCTGAGACGTCGGCCGAGCCCACGCCCGAAGTTGTGGCTTTTGCAAGCAAGCGGTCTGCGCCGCCAGTGACGGCACCTGCGCCACCTGTTGCACCGCCCCCACCAACGCCAGAACCCATTCGGCACGAACCGACAGCCATAGCCGTCGCCGAGGTGGAACCTTCGGCAGGCTTTGCGGCACCGCGCCTGCCTGGACAAGAGGCTGCAACCGAAAAAGACCGCATGACCATCTTCGGCGCGCGCGATGGCGGCATTGGTGGCAAGCCCAAGTATCTGGGTCTGATGCTGACGGCTGCGCTGATCCTGGTTCTGGCGGCTGTTGCCACATGGGCAGGCCTCTTTTCCGGCATTGGACTGTTTGACGACCGATCAGAGCAGCGCGAGCTGACACCTGCGCCGGTTCCCTCCCCGCTGGACCCAGTAAAGCCGCAGTCACCAGGCACGGCCCCCGCTCTGCCCGATCCGGCCCTTGCGACGCCGCCGCCGACAGCAGGCTTGAGCGAAAATACCCCGCAAGAAGAAAACCTTGCTTCACTCCCGCAGGATCAGGATTTGAGCGGGACGGACAACGCCGTACTGGATGCCCTCAGGGTAGAGCCAGAAACAGTCGAGACTGTCACCCCCGAAGAAGACGCCGAAACCGCGTCACAGGATCTGGCGAACGATAAGGACCCGCTGGAGGGGACCAATCCTGAAACCCGCTATGCGGCGACTGGGATCTGGGATCTGGCCCCGGAGGAGCCCTTTACGCCGTCCCTCATTCATCTGGACGATCTGTATGTCGCTTCAATCGACCGGACGGACTTGTCACAAGACGCTGTGGCCTTGCCCACCCCGATTTCGTATCAAACGGACTTGGATGTGGATTTGCCTGCTTCGCCAACTGCCGCAGGAACCGCCTTTGTGTTGAACGATCAGGGGCTTGTGACACCAACGCCCGAGGGCACGCTGAATCCCGATGGCATCGTCGTGTTCCTCGGCCGACCGGCGCGCGTGCCGCCTGCGGTTCCAGTGCGATTTGAAGCCGCCCCCGAAACAGACGAAGCGCAAGAGCGTCTGGCGGGTTTGCGGCCCAGAGTGCGCCCCGGCAACCTGATCGAACAGGCCGAGCGTGGTCAGTTGGGCGGTCGCAGCCTGGAAGAACTGGCCGGCCTCCGACCCAAGCTCCGTCCTATTACCGAAAAGCAGAAGGCCGAAGAGGACCAGACCCCTACGGCGCTTGCCGTCGTCCGCGGTCCGCGTCCGAAATTGCGGCCACAGGGTCTGGCCGCCAGGGCCACGCGGCGCACGGCCAGCCTGGGTTCGACCGCTGGCGTGGGGCGGGATTCGGGTGACGTGGGAACAGTCGCTCCGCGCACTGTGAAACCCAAGACACCATCGCCAGCATCAGTGGCTCGTCAGGCAACTCTCGACAATGCAATCAACCTGCGTCGGGTGAACTTGATCGGGGTTTACGGAACCCCGGCCAACCGCCGCGCATTGGTGCGTCTGCCGAGTGGTCGCTACAAAAAAGTCAAAGTGGGTGATCGGGTGGATGGTGGCCGTGTCGTCGCCATTGGTGACAGCGAGCTGCGCTACCAAAAAGGCGGTCGCAACATGACGCTCAAGATTCCTAGCGGGTGATTTCGCGTCTGAAAGAACCTCTAGCGCCCATTTACTCGAAGTGCTCCCGCGCCCGAGCGGTCCTGACTTCGTCAGCACCGTTAGCGGCCTTGGGCCTAGCGCCTCGCTGCGCTCGGCGCGGTCCCGCCTGCGGCAAGTGTTGCGCCCATTTCGCGCGGCCGAACTGCTGTGACACATTTGGTCGCGACAAAGCACCAACAGCCGAGCGCAGCGAGGCCCGGCCCAACGGGAGGAGATGTTTCGCAAGAAACATTGACGACGGGCGGGAGCTCCCCCGGCTATGTGCCCCTACTCGTGCAGAAAAAAACCGCCATCTGCCGCGAGACAGATAACGGCCAGTCTGGAATGGTCAGGTCACCCGGACCACATCCGATCTGATTATTCTGCGGCGGTGATTTCTCCGCTTTCGATCTGCTCACGCTCAATCGATTCAAACAGGGCCTTGAAGTTGCCTTCGCCAAAGCCGTCGTCGCCCTTGCGCTGGATAAACTCGAAGAAGATCGGACCGATCACGGTCTTCGAAAAGATTTGCAGCAGGATCTTGGTTTCGCCCCCATCCACGACACCTTCGCCGTCGATCAGGATGCCGTGTTTCACCATTCGATCCTTGGGCTCGTCGTGCCCCACGACACGGTCATAAGACATGTCATAATAGGACTCGTTCGGGCCAGGCATAAACTTGAGGCCCTTATCTGCGATCGCGTCCGTGCTGGCATAGATGTCATCCGACCCAACGGCGATGTGCTGGATACCCTCACCCTTGTACTTTTTCAGATACGACACGATCTGACCGGTTTCACCGCGGTCCTCGTTGATCGGAATGCGGATACGGCCACAAGGCGAAGTCAACGCGCGGCTCAGAAGGCCGGTAAACTTGCCCTGAATGTCAAAGAAACGAATTTCCTTGAAGTTGAACAGGTCGCCATAGAACCCGAACCACTTGTCCATGTTGCCCTTGAATACGTTGTGGGTCAGGTGATCCAGGTAAAAGAATCCGTCGCCGCGTGGCTTGGATTGGGTCAGCCATTCGAACTCGGTATTATAGGGTGAGGTGTCATAATACTGGTCGATGAAATAGATCAACGATCCACCGATCCCCTTGATTGCAGGCACGTCCATGGTTTTGTCGCCCGCGTCATAAGGCTCGGCGCCTTTGGACACCGCATGCTCATACGCCTTTTGCGCATCTACAACACGCCAACCCATGGCCGGGGCGCAGGGCCCGTGCTCTTCGACAAAACGCGCGCCAAAGCTACCCGGTTCTGCGTTCAGGATGTAAGTCACATCGCCCTGCTGCCACAGTTCGACGTTTTTGGTCTTGTGGCGGCCGGTCAGCGCATAACCCATGCGCGCAAAGAGATCGCGCAATTCCTGCGGTTCGGGATGAGCAAACTCGACAAACTCGAAGCCGTCAGTGCCGGCGGGGTTTTCTTCGTTGATGACGGACTTGGGGGCATTGTGCGGGAAAGGACCCATCGCGCATCTCCTGGCTAAATATGAGGCGTTGATACAAAAATAACCCATGCACGATACGGCGTTTGCGCGTATTCTAGCTCGAGAACGTAATTTTATGCGTAAGTTCCGCATGATTATCAGATAACACAAGGAAACCCCGCACGTGCTGGACGAAACCGACAATCGATTGCTGGATGCCCTGCAAAAGGACGCCCATCTGACAGCGCAGCAATTGGGAGAGATGCTGAATCTATCACCCAGTCAGGCGGGACGTCGCCGACAACGGTTAGAGGCAGACGGGTTCATCACCAATTACGCCGCGAAGCTGGACCCTGCCCGTCTTGGCCTGCACGTACAAGGGTTTGTGCAGGTGCACCTTGGCACACATGGACCGGATCAGTCCCAGGCCTTTGCCCGGATGGTAGATACCCGCCCCGAGATCACCAGCGCCTGGACGATGACCGGGGATGCCGATTACCTGCTGCACGTCTATTGTGCGGATTTGCCCGCGCTCAACAGCTTGATTCATCATGTGATCTTGCCGCATCCTGCAGTGGCACGGGTGCAAAGCCAGATTGTTATGGATCAATTGAAACGAGACGCCCCGCTGCCCACTTGAATCGGGCCCCATAAAACCGGACCACGAGACCGGACAAAAACCAACATAGGACTGCCCCCGTATGGAAAACTTCCTGTACCAAGCCTCGATCTACCTTGCTGCGGCGGTGATTGCGGTCCCCTTATCGGCTCGGCTGGGGTTGGGTTCGGTGCTGGGCTATCTGGCGGCTGGGATCATAATTGGCCCGGTTTTGGGACTGGTGGGCGCTGAAACCGAAGACTTGCAGCATGTGGCCGAGTTTGGCGTTGTCATGATGCTGTTCTTGATCGGCCTAGAACTGGAACCGCGCGCCCTGTGGGATATGCGCGACAAACTGCTTGGTCTTGGCGGGCTGCAAGTGGGCGTGTCGACGCTCGCTTTGATGGTGGCGGCGATGGTGGCGGGGCACCCATGGTCCGTCTCATTGGCCGTCGGTCTGACGCTTTCATTATCCTCGACAGCCATCGTTCTGCAAACCCTGTCAGAAAAGGGATTGATGCAGACCAATGGGGGCCGTGCGACGTTTTCTGTGTTGCTGACGCAAGACATCGCCGTCATTCCGATCCTTGCATTTCTTCCGTTGCTGGCGATGCAGTCAGGGCTGCACATCGAATCTGATGGCTCAATTGTTCGCAGTCTCGAGCACGGCCACGAAGCTGCGCACCAATCCTTGTCACTGGTCGAGGGGCTCCCAGGTTGGGCCGTGACACTGGTCACCATCGCTGCTGTAGTGTTCGTAATTCTGGCGGGTGTTTACCTGACACGCCCCCTGTTCCGCTTTATCCATGCAACCCGGCTGCGCGAAATGTATACCGCGCTGGCCCTGATGATCGTGGTTGGTATTTCGTTTCTGATGACCTTGGTGGGGCTGTCCCCGGCTTTGGGCGCATTTCTTGCCGGCGTGGTTCTGGCCAGTTCCGAATTCCGACATGAATTGGAAAGCGACCTGGAGCCGTTCAAAGGGCTGCTATTGGGGTTGTTCTTTATCACCGTCGGGGCAGGCATCAACTTTGGCTTTTTCTTTCAAGAGCCGCTGGACCTGATCGGGTTGGCCTTGCTGGTGATCGTGGCAAAGGGCGCCATCCTCTACGTGGTCGGGCGTGCCTTTAATCTGAAAGGGCGCGATCATTGGCTGTTCACCCTTGGTCTTGCCCAAGCGGGAGAGTTCGGGTTTGTTTTGCTGGCCTTTTCGGTACAGCAAAACGTGATTCCGACTGATCTTTCACAAAAGCTGCTGCTGATCATTGCTTTGACAATGCTGATCACGCCACTTCTGTTCATCATCTACGACATCTTAAGCCGCAATATCAAAGACAGCACACCGGCGCAGGTCGCAGATGAGATCGACGAGAAAGGCCCGGTGATCATTGCGGGCATCGGTCGTTTTGGTCAGATCGTAAACCGGCTGGTGCGCGCGACCGGGTTCAAGACCATCGTACTAGATCATGACATGGACACGATTCAGCTGATGCGCCGGTTCGGAGTCAAAGGGTTCCTGGGCGATCCCACCCGGCCCGAACTGCTCAAGGCTGCTGGCGTCGACAAGGCGCAGGTGTTGGTGGCGGCCATGGATCAGCGCGCCGAGGTGACCAAGCTGGTGGCCTATGCCCGCCGGATCAGACCCGACTTGCACATCATCGCCCGCGCCGCAGATCGCAATCACGTCTACGAGCTCTATCAGGCGGGGGCCAACGACATTGTGCGCGAAACCTTTGACAGTTCACTGCGCGCGGGCCGCTATGTGCTCGAAAACATCGGGTTGAGCGAGTATGAGGCCGCAGAAGCGGAAAAGACCTTCTACCATCACGACCGCGACACGGTTCGGGAATTGGCAGAACTGTGGATTCCAGGCGTGCCTACGGCCGAAAACACAGCCTATATCGAACGCGGCAAAAAGTTGGAGAAGGATTTGGAAACCGCGCTCCTCCAACTGGCAGAGGAGCACGCCAAGAAGTCCGCCTGACCCCAGATTGGGGTCAGACTGCAACCATCATCCGTCGGACACGCCCGCTTCGGCAAATGTGGCCATGCCAGAGTGGCAGGCCACCGCGCTTTTGACGATGTTGATCGCCAGAGCGCCGCCCGACCCCTCACCCAATCGCAGGCCCAACGACAAGAGCGGTTCCTTGCCCAGATGACCCAGCAGAGCGCCATGCGCGCCTTCGGCGCTTTGGTGGCCCGCAACGGCGTGATCCAAGGCGCCACCCTCGATCTTGGCCAGACAAGCCGCCGCCGCGCAGCAAATGAACCCGTCCAGAATAACCGGAATGCGCAGCACGCGCGCCGCAGCAATCGCACCCGCCATGGCGGCAATCTCGCGCCCACCCAGACGTTGCAGAACTTTTAGGCCATCGTTCGAGCCGTGTAGGGCGACGCCTTCGGTCACAACACGTTTCTTGTTGGCAAGGCCGGCATCATCCACACCCGTGCCACGCCCGGTCCAATCACCGGCGTCACCCCCGAAAAGCGCACAGCCGATGGCCGCCGCAGGGGTGGTGTTGCCAATCCCCATCTCGCCCACGACCAACAGATCCGAGTTCGCGTCAACCGCGTTCCAACCGGTTTGCAAAGCAGCCAGCAACTCGTCCTCGCTCATGGCGGAGCCTTGGGTGAAATCCGCAGTGGGGTTGTCCAGATTGAGCGCATGCACATCCATCTTGGCCCCGGCCGCCTTGGCCAGCTGATTGATCGCAGCGCCGCCATGCTGAAAGTTTGCGACCATCTGGACGGTTACTTCCGAAGGGAAAGCTGACACGCCCTGCGCCGTCACCCCGTGGTTGCCTGCAAAGACAATGACCTGCGGCGCCTCAACACTGGGCCGCGCATCCCCACGCCAGCCTGCATACCAGATCGCCAAATCTTCGAGCCGCCCAAGCGCACCCGGTGGTTTGGTCAATTGACCGTTGCGCTCATGTGCGCCTTGGATCGCGGTCGCATCCGGGCCAGGAGCCGCCGCCAATTGCGCGCGAAAGGTCGAAAGATCGGTGAGTTCGGGCAGCATGTAAAGCCTCGTTGCATCTGAGTGGTCACATGTGTTTAACCAATGCATCCCGTGTCACAAGACCCCGAAAGGACAGGACGTGCACAAAAACGACACTTCCACGTCTTGGGTGTGGGATATCCCGTTGGCTTTGGTGCTGCTGACGCGCCTGCCCCTGCCCCGACTGCCCGAGCGTGTCTTTGCCCGTCAGGCTGCAAGCGCCTGGGCCTTTCCGATTGTCGGGCTGATCATTGGGGGATTGGCCTGCGGTGCTGGTGCGCTGCTGTCTTGGATCGGATTGCCACCTGCTGCAGTGGCAGGTGTCCTGCTCGCGATGCTGATCATGACCACCGGCGCAATGCATGAAGACGGATTGGCGGACACTGCCGACGGGCTTTGGGGCGGGTTCACGCGCGAGCGACGTCTGGAGATCATGAAGGACAGTCACATTGGCACTTACGGGGTGCTTACGCTCATCCTGGTCCAGCTGATGCGATTTACGGCGCTATCAGGACTGATCTCCGACGGCACGCTTTGGTTGGCTCTCTTGGCGCCAATCTGGTCACGGGCTTTGATGCCGGTTCTGATGACAACCCTACCCAACGCGCGCGGCTCGGGCCTGAGCCAAAGCGTGGGGGCACCGTCCCTTGTCACAAGCGCAGTTGGCGTTTTGTTGGGCGTTGGCTTTGGCATACTCTGGCTCGGCTCTTTGGCCTTGGTGCCAATGCTGATGTCGACGTTGGTCGTCTTGGCCCTGGTGGTTGTGGCACGTTCAAAGATCGGTGGGCAGACAGGTGATGTCCTGGGCGCCAGTCAACAACTGGCCGAAGTTACCACGCTGCTGACACTGTTGGCACTGGTCTGACAAGCGCCAACACACTGGCAGTGACGGGTGGCATGCACCCAAGCACTCCCGCCCGTCGTCGATGTTTCTGACGAAACACCTCCTCCCGTTGGGCCGGGCACTGCGCGTAGCGCAGTGCCCGGCCCAAAGCCGCTAGCGGTGCCGACGAAGTCGGGATCGCTCGGGTGCGGGAGCTCCCCCGAATTCTAGCTCACACCCCCGGTTTCGATGTTCAACAGCCCGCCACAATGTTTACAATGCACTGCATCCGGGTCGTGGCGATAGAGACCGCACCCACCGCATTTGTGACGTACTTTCTGAGGCATGAATATCGCCTGAGCCAACCGCACGAACAACGCCACCCCAACAACCATGATGAAAACTGAAAAGAGCTTCCCCCCAGACGTCCCCAGCGTAATGTCGCCAAACCCGGTCGTTGTCAGCGTCGCCATGGTGAAATAGAGCGCATCGATATACGGTGTCTGGCTGGTGTCGTGGTCGATAAAGAACACAAAAACAGCCGTTGATGTCGCAAAGACGAACACCATCAGATTAATGGCCGCTATCACGGCGTCTTCGTGCGTTCGAAAGAACTGACTGTCACGACGCAGATCTCGAAGCAGGTGATACGAATGGATAAGGCGCAGCCCCCGAAGAATGCGCAAGAAGGCCAAGCTCTCATTCAAAATCGGGTCAAGTATCAGCGACAAGATGACGATGATGTCCGCCAGGGTATAAATCTGGCGAAGGAATTTCCTGCGATCCCGGGCAATCCACAACCGGGCACTGAAATCCAAAAGAATGATCAACCCCACAGCCTGGCTGATCGTGGTCAGCATTGGTCCGTGTGTTTTGTGTGCGGTCCCCACAAAAAAGACGATCGTCGCAAGATCAAAAACGATGAGGCAGTAGCGAAACCATCGCGGCACCGTTCCAGAACCCAGGTACAAGCCACGAACCTGCTTTTTCAATGCCCTCATGCGTTCTTCTCCCTCAGGAATTATCTAAGCGCAAAGGGGGCTTGGGGCGCAAGTCGCGCGCCCCGGATTTTGTTAGCAACAGGTGCCAGAACCGCGCCGCGGAGCCTGACACTTGCCTGTACCCAAATAGGTCTGGTCCGACAGGTAGAATTCACTGAACGCTTGTTCGAAATCCGCCGCTACGGACTTGGCCGGCAATCCGGTCTGATCCAGCGATTGCTGCCATGCCTTGACCTTGGGAAAGTCACTCAGGAAATCATGGCCAGTATACTTGGTGATGATCCGTGCACGGTCCAGTAGCGGCAACCAGGCCAGGTCCACGTTACCCAGTGTCTTGCCGTTGAAAAATGGCCCCTCGCCCAGTTCCCCTTCGGCGCGGGCAAAGGCCCTGGACAGGTTGGCACTGCGCTCAGCTAGGGTCTCCTTGTCCGCACTGCGCATCGCCGAGCATTGCACCAGATAGTGTTTCGAAGCCTGGTAGCCCCACGCCCGATTTCTGGCGCGCGCAACCGGAGTCAAGTCGGCCTCCAGCGCTGGCGCGATCTCGTCGATGTATTCCGCAATGGCGTCGGATTCGAAGATCGGTTCACCATCCTCAGTGATCAACACCGGCACCTGGCCGGTCGGCGAGATGTCAAGGAACCAGTGCGGCTTGTCACTAAGTGAGATGTAGTCGACGTGATACGGGATGTTGCGTGCGTCAAGCATGGCGGTCACACGTTGCACAAACGGGCAGATCTTGAAGCTGACGATTTTGATCATTGGAGGTGTCCTTTTCCTATCCAACTGCTTTCACCTCTGAAGACGCAAACGGATGGAAAAAGACGACATTCAGATCAACATTTTTTGCAACCGTCTGATTTTCTTTCGTAATCGGATACACCACCCCGCGTGTCGAAACTGAAGCGGCAACAGTTTTCAAACAAGGACCGCAACTGTTTGCGGCCTGATTGCACCTGTGACTTGAGCGTTGAATATGGAACTCCATGGGCGGCTGCATAGTCCTTTTGCGCCTGACCCTCCAAATCTACTGCAGTCAAAACCTTGGCGTATTCCTGCGGCAGGGCACGCACCATCGGAGCAATGCAGTCGGCCAGCTCATCCCGCGCCGTGGCAGGATCGGGGTCTTGATACCAGAGGTCGTCGACTTGCAGGTCGTCACCGCGTCCCGACACGCGATAATGATCAATGACCACGTTGCGCGCGATCTGATAGATCCATGCCCGCAGTTTGGTGTCTTCGCGCAACTGAGGCAGGTTGCGATGGGTGCGGATCATAATTTCTTGTAGCAGGTCCTCGACATCGTCGGGATTGCTGACGCGGGCCCGAAAAAAAACCACGCAACGCGTGCCCGTAGTCGGACCAGATCTGATCAAGATCAGTCATTGTTCACCCCACGAACGAAAAGAGCCGCCCCAGAGATGGGACGGCCCGAACCATATGTCAAATCCGGATTACGCTGCGGCAGCGCGCGACATCAGAACCTCATCCACCTGCTTGGCGGCCTGGATTTCGTCGCCACCGGCCACGGCGGCCACTTCGCGGGTCAGACGCTCGAGCGCGGCTTCATACAGCTGACGCTCGGAATAGCTTTGTTCGCGCTGATCGTCGGTGCGGTGCAGGTCGCGAACCACCTCGGCGATCGCGATCAGATCGCCCGAGTTGATTTTCTGTTCGTATTCCTGCGCACGACGCGACCACATGGCGCGTTTCACCTTGGCTTTGCCTCTGAGCGTTTTCATCGCCTGATTTATGACGTCGGGCGAACTGAGGCCCCGCATGCCGATCTCGGTCGCTTTGTTGGTAGGCACCCTCAGGGTCATCTTGTCCTTTTCAAAGGACACCACAAACAGCTCAAGCGCATAGCCTGCGACTTCCTGCTCTTCGATGGAGATGATCTGGCCGACACCATGCGCCGGATAGACCACATATTCGTTGGGGCGGAAATCGAGCTTCTTCGATTTGGTCATACAGGTCTTTCCTTGCTGCGAACCGGACATTGGGCGACAAAAAAACCACGAGCGGGGAATGCGTTTCCCCGACAGGCGGTTAAATGTTCGTAAACTCTATAGCTCCAACACGAGCATCTGGGTGGAGCACATCCCGGTCGTTGACATCATTTGAACAGAGAACGTAACACAAAAAACAAGAAACTGGAAGCCGACGCAGGGTCAACTTCGGCTTTATTTCCTGTTTTCAGCGCCTTAACGGCATTCATTCGACATACAGAATGTCAAAAAGGTGCGAATCGCTTACCCAACTTGGGTTATCCACCCTCACCCGGTGTTTCCGAGAAATACTTCTCCATCTTGCCGGTCTCGCCATCGCGTTCTTCGGCTTCGGGAAGCTGGTCTTTTTTGGTGACGATCACCGGCCAGAGCTCGGCATACTTGCGGTTCATCTCGACCCATTTGTCCATATCCGGCTCGGTATCGGGGCGGATGGCGTCAGCAGGGCATTCGGGTTCACACACACCACAGTCGATACATTCATCGGGGTGGATGACCAGCATGTTCTCGCCCTCGTAGAAACAATCCACGGGGCAGACCTCGACGCAGTCGGTGTATTTGCAAGAGATGCAATTGTCGGTGACGATATAGGTCATGTGCAGCTTTCCAGTTTCGCCTATTGCCGGACTAGCTAAATCAGAGTGCGCGCTTCTTCAAGGGATCATTCAGGCTCAAAGGGGTTGGAAAGATCAAGAGCCCTGCGATCCCGCTTGGATGGACGACCTTTTCCCTCGTACTTGGGATTTAGTGGGGGTTTTTCCTGCTTTGGGGTCAAATCGGCATACAACGTTTGCGCCTCGGATGCCGGTCCACGGCGCTCGCCAAGGGACTCGATGCGCACAACACGCACGATTTTGGCTTGGGGAAAGGTCAGAACGTCACCGGGGCTCACACCGTATGAGGGTTTGAGCACCCGGTTTCTATTCACACGCACATGCCCGCCGCTGACTTGCTTGGCCGACAGCGAGCGGGTTTTGAAAAACCGCGCCTGCCACAGCCACTTGTCGATCCGCAGTTTTGCGGCAGGTGTGTCGTTCAAGGCTTACTTGCCCTCTTTCAGCCCCATCAGCGCAGCGGCGAAGGGGTTGTCGGGATCGATCTGCTTTTCGCGGCGCGGTGGGCGCGACGAGAAGGTTTTGGCGCCTTGCGGTTTGCCACCCTTCTTGCCCGGCTTACCACCTGGTTTGCCACGGCCACCGTCCTGCGGCTTGCCGCGCGGCTTGCCTTTGCCACGGGCCTCGTTGCGACCTTGCGACTGCTGGTCCCGGCGGGGACCCCGTCCACCCTGATTGGCGCGGCCACCCCAGGTGAAGGTGTAGAACACTTCGATCTCGGGTTCAGCCGGTGCGTCGACTGCGGGGGCATCGGTTGCGGGTTCTTCGGTCGTAGCGTCTTTGGTCGCGGGGGCCTCGGCTGCCGCCTCGGTGCTTGTCGTAGCCTCGGCTAGCGCCTCGGCGGGTGCGACTTCTACCGCTGCTTCTTCGGGCGTTGCCTCGGTGGGCGCTTCTGTCTCTGGCGTTGCAGCCGCTTCTTCGCCACCTTCAGGTGCAGGCTCGGCAGGGGCTTTGACTTTGGGGCGTTCGCCCTTTTCAGCCTTGTAGCCCAGACCACCCATCAGGTCAGAAAATTGATCCAGCGTCATGCCCGTGATCGAGAGCATGTCGGCCTTGGCTTCAAAACCACCCCTGCTGTCCTCGGACCGCAGCATGTCTGCCAGACGCTCCAGCATGTCGATGCGGATCGCCCGCTCGCCTGCGTTGCGGTAGCCGCACATGGTGTCATAACCCCGCGGCGCATCCGCAACCGTCGGCACGGTGACCAGGCCCGGCGGGGGCGATTCGGGGAATTCTTGCAACCCTTGGGCCAGCGACCACAGAACCAGACGCAAGCGCGTCGGCGCGGGCTTGAGCAGCAGCGGCATAAAGATGGTGAACTGACCAAAGCGAATGCCGTGCTTGCGCAGCGCGCCACGGGCGTCCTGATCCAGATCCTTCACATCTTGGGCCACGTCGGCACGCGGCAGAACACCAAGCGCTTCGACCATGCGGAAGGCAAAGCCACGGGCCAGGCCGTTCAGCTCTTCGTCGCGCGACAGGTTTAGCAGCGGTTCAAACAGCGCTGCCACCTTGCGGTCGATGAAATGCTGCAAGCGGCGCTGCACTTTCTGTTCGACGTCCGGGCCTGCGGCCTCGTCCACGAACACATCGACCATGGGCTTGAGCGGTTCCGCACCGGCCACCAGTTTACCCACAGCGTGTTCGCCCCACATGAGGCCACCCTGTTCGGTAAAATCAATCTCGGTATCGGGCGCATTGTAAAAGCGATCCGCCCGCAGATGGAATTGCGGTGCGAGAGCCTGGAGCGAGGCGGCTTTCAACGCCTTCGCCTCGGCACCTTGCGCGCTTTTATCCGGGGAAAACCGGAATCCTTCCAACCGTCCGACAAATTCGCCTTCGACGGTCACATCACCCTTGTCATTCACTTCGGCCAAAAGGGCCTCCTTCTGTTTGAGCCGGCGCAGCAATACAGATGTACGCCGGTCCACAAATCTCTGGGTCAGACGCTCATGCAGAGCGTCAGATACACGGTCTTCTACAGCGCGCGTTTCGTCGCGCCAATGGTTTTCGTCACGAACCCAACCGTTCCGTTGCGCGACATATGTCCACGTACGAATATACGCCAGCCGTTTCGACAGCGCATCAATATCTCCGTGGGTCTTGTCGATTCGGCGGATTTGCCGCGCGAGGAAGTCGTCAGGGATGTGCCCGCGCTCGTGCAGATGGCCGAAAATTACCTCAAGCAGGCTGGCGTGTTCGGCGTGGCTGATGCCACGGAAATCGGGAATTCGGCAGACATCCCACAACAGTCGCACGCTATCGCCGCTACTGGCACGCGCCGTGACTTCAGCCACTTGGGATAGCGATTTCAGCGCTTGCAGATCATCCGCCTCGCGCGCTTTGAGCAGATGTTCGCCAGTCGGGCTGACCTCAAGCGAGCGGATCAGCGACTCGATCGACCCGAACTGCAAGGCGGCGTTGCGCCAGTTAAGTTTCTTGAGCGGGGTAAATCGGTGATCCATGATCGCCTGCGCCATGCCATCGTCCAAGGGCCGCGCCTCGCCAGTAACACCAAATGTGCCATCCGACATGCCCCGCCCGGCCCGGCCCGCGATCTGGGCCAACTCGTTGGGGGCCAAGGGGCGCATGCGACGGCCGTCAAATTTGCTCAGCGCGGAAAAGGCAACATGATCCACATCCAGGTTCAGCCCCATACCGATGGCGTCAGTTGCGACCAGATAGTCGACCTCGCCATTCTGATACAGGTCGACCTGCGCGTTCCGGGTGCGCGGACTAAGCGCCCCCATAACTACAGCCGCCCCGCCCTTTTGTCGGCGAAGCAATTCCGCGATGGCATAGACGTTGTCGACGGAAAATCCGACGATGGCGCTGCGGGCGGGCATGCGGCTGATTTTTTTCGACCCTGAATAAACCAGCTGCGACATCCGCTCGCGTTGCATGAACTGCGCCTCGGGCACCAATTCGCGGATCGGGCCGCGCATGGTGTCCGAGCCCATAAACAGCGTCTCATTCGTACCACGTGACCGAAGCAGACGGTCGGTGAACACATGACCACGCTCTGGGTCAGCGCAAAGCTGGATTTCGTCGACGGCCAGGAAATCGGTGCCCATGCCTTCGGGCATCGCTTCGACGGTGCAGACCCAATATTGGGTTCGGGGCGGAACGATTCGTTCTTCGCCAGTGACAAGTGCCACGACCGATGGCCCACGCACGGCGACGATCTTGTCATAGACCTCGCGCGCAAGCAGCCGCAGCGGCAGACCGATAATGCCGGTGCGATAGCCCAGCATTCGTTCGATCGCATAGTGTGTTTTGCCAGTGTTGGTCGGGCCCAAAACGGCCACGATCCGGGATGACCCGCTCACCATTTGCCCCCTGCCCGATTGCTCCGGGCTTTGATTTGTCGCCTCAGATGGACTTGCCCTGCACGTGAGGCGCCAGTCGTGAGACGGCTTTGGATACGTCTTCGTGATGCGGATGTATAGACTGCGCCCGTACATAGGCGTCATAGGCCAGTTCGGGTTGGTTGATCTGCTCTAGAATGTGCCCCAAACCCAGCATCGCTGTGTAGTTGTTGGGGTTGAGCGACAACGTACGTTCCAGATCGGTAATCGCCGGGCCAAAGAGGTTGGCGTTGTAAAAGGCCGACGCGCGCATGTGCCATCCTTCGGCGAACTCGGGCGCGTGATCGGTCAGAGCTGTGAAATGCTCGATGGCAGCGCCATAGTCTTCGGCCTCCATCGCCTCGCGCCCGCGCTTCAACAGCAGATCGGCAGACGCAGACCCGGATTTTGACCACAGCGCCTGCAACTGCCGCTCCAACCGTTTGGCCTCGACTGGGTCAGCCATCACCAACGCTTCGAGCAGCTCGGATTCGTCGTTCAAATCCGCCTCTTGCGCTTGTACCGCAACGGAAAACATCACTATTGTGATGGTTGCCGCAACGATAGCTTTGAGATTGATGCTTGCAATGCCCATAACAATCCTCAGTGTAGCGTGGCGTGCGTGGATGTCCATTCACAGCGCCGTTGTCTCAACGATGTTAGATGGAGAAAAACCATGAGCGAACTTCTTGACCAGGCTCTGGCCGGATTGAACGAAAAACTGGGCGGTGCTGGCTTTGACGGCTCGGCCAAATTTGCCATCGCAGACGTGGGCGCCATTGTTCTGGACGGCGACGGCGCACGCATCAGCGATGACGAGGCCGACGTGACCATGACCGCGGACGCAGACACATTCACGCAGATCTTTACCGGCGAGCTGAACCCGACTGGTGCCTTCATGTCGGGCAAGCTGACCATCGACGGTGACATGGGCATCGCGATGAAACTGGCCTCGGTACTGGCCTGATGAGTTTGCCGCTGGCCCCGTTCTTTGCAGATGTGGCCGGCGGACCCGCTGGGGGTGCGGCTTGGTGGGTGCAGACCTCGGATAATGTGCGCATACGCGTGGGTGTTTGGCGCGCTGAAGGAACAGTTAAGGGCACGGTCCTGATGTTCCCCGGACGCACCGAATACATCGAAAAATATGGCGAGACGGCGACGCAGTTGGTCTCGCGCGGCTACACCGTTCTGTCGGTGGATTGGCGTGGCCAGGGTCTGGCCGACCGCCTGCTGGATGACACCCGCGTGGGTCACGTGGGCCATTTCACCGACTACCAAAAAGACATCGCTGCCGTTCTGCGGGTGGCGCGTGAGCAAGAGCTGCCCAAGCCTTGGCACGTCATCGGTCACTCCATGGGCGGCGCCATCACGCTGCGCGCAGTGATGGAAGGGATGCCGGTTCAGACCTGCGCCTTTACCGGTCCGATGTGGGGCATCTATTTCTCGCCGCTGATGAAGCCGCTAAGCAAGGTGACCATGGCGTTGGCGCCCGTATTTGGGGCCGCGCACAAGAACCCGCCCAGCACATCCCTTGGCAGCTATGTTCTGGAACAGGAGTTTGACGGCAACACCCTGACCCGCGACTCCGACATGTACCAGATGATGCGCGATCAGCTGACCGCACACCCGGACCTGTCGCTGG
The DNA here is from genome assembly GCF_900537075.1 of Tropicibacter sp. Alg240-R139. GTDB lineage: Bacteria > Pseudomonadota > Alphaproteobacteria > Rhodobacterales > Rhodobacteraceae > Falsiruegeria. The sequence goes on along the minus strand of NZ_UNRA01000004.1, from coordinate 157,547 downwards.
GTGCACCCTCGATTCATTGGCTGAAAGAGTCTGTCACAGAGTGCGCCCATCTGGCCGAACGTGCCTCGCCCGACATGCCCTGCCTAACATATCTGGGCACGCATGAGCAGATCGTCGACCGCGACGCCATCCGCGCCCGCATGCCAAACTGGCCACGCGGCCATCTGGTCGAGGTTCCCGGCGGCGAGCATGAGGTGCTGATGGAAGCGCCCGATGTGCGTGGCCCAATCTTTGATCAGCTCGACCACCTCTTTACCACGGGCGATGCCCACGCGGCGGCCAAAGCGTAACTTGTGGTCGCCTCACCTGCGCCTTAGATACCGGTAAGACAGATTTTCATGAGGTCCCACATGCTCCACCTTCCTTTTCCCGTGCGCGATGCCAATGCTGGCGGCGGATCCGATCCCTTGGGCAACTTGCCCGAATGGGACTTGAGCGATCTTTACACCGCAGATGACGCGCCCGAGCTGAAGCGGGACCTGGAATGGCTGGAAGAAGCCTGTGCCGAGTTTGCTGCGGATTATGAGGGCAAGCTGGCTGATCTGGACGCTGCGGGCCTGCTGGAGTGCGTACTGCGCAACGAAAAGATCAACGCCATCGCCGGGCGCATCATGTCTTATGCGGGCTTGCGTTATTACCAGCTGACCACCGATTCTGAGCGCGCCAAGTTCATGTCGGATGCGCAGGAAGCAATTACCAACTACACCACACCGCTGGTGTTCTTCACGCTGGAACTGAACCGCATCGACGATGATGTTCTGGCGGCGCATTTTGCAGAAAATACCGATCTCTCTCGCTATGAACCCGTCTTCCGTCGCATTCGTGCAATGAAACCCTATCAGCTTAGCGACGAGTTGGAACGCTTCATGCATGATCTGGGCATGGTCGGCGACGCCTGGGAGCGGCTCTTTGACGAGACCATCGCAGGCCTCACCTTTGACGTCGACGGCGAAGAGCTGAACATCGAAGGCACGCTGAACCTGTTGACCGAGCAGGACCGCGCCAAGCGCGAAGCTGCCTCGCGCGAGTTGGCCCGCGTCTTTGCCGACAACATCAAGACCTTTGCCCGCGTCCACAACACGCAAGCCAAGGAAAAGGAAATCATCGACCGCTGGCGCGGCATGCCCAGCCCGCAGACCGGCCGTCACCTGTCCAACGACGTGGAACCCGAAGTGGTCGAGGCGCTGCGCGAGGCCGTTGTTGCCGCCTACCCCAAGCTGTCGCACCGCTATTATGAGCTGAAACGCAAATGGCTGGGTCTGGATGTCATGCAGGTCTGGGACCGCAACGCGCCCCTGCCGATGGAAGACACCCGCACCGTCGCCTGGCCCGAAGCCGAAAAGATGGTGATGGACGCCTATTCTGCCTTTGACCCACGCATGGGTGATCTCGCTGCTCCCTTCTTTTCGAAAGGCTGGATCGACGCCGAAGTGAAACCGGGCAAAGCGCCCGGCGCCTTTGCCCACCCCACTGTCACAGACGTGCACCCCTATGTGATGCTCAACTACCTGGGCAAGCCGCGCGATGTGATGACGCTGGCGCATGAGCTGGGCCACGGCGTGCATCAGGTTCTCGCCGCTGAACAGGGCGAGATGTTGTCATCGACCCCGCTGACGCTGGCCGAAACAGCCTCTGTCTTTGGCGAGATGCTGACTTTCCGCAAGATGCTGGACAAAGCCGAAACCAAGGAACAGCGCAAGGTACTGCTGGCCGGCAAGGTCGAGGATATGATCAACACGGTCGTGCGTCAGATCGCGTTCTATGACTTTGAATGCAAACTGCATGCTGCCCGTGCGACAGGCGAGCTGACCCCGGACGACATCAACGCCCTGTGGATGAGCGTCCAAGCCGAGAGCCTTGGCCCGGCATTTGAGTACATGGAAGGCTATGAAACCTTCTGGGCCTATATCCCACACTTCGTCCACTCTCCCTTCTACGTCTACGCCTATGCGTTCGGCGATGGCCTCGTGAACGCGCTCTACTCGGTTTATGCCGACGGCAAGGAAGGGTTCGAAGACCTCTATTTCGACATGCTCCGCGCGGGTGGATCAAAGCACCACAAAGAGCTGCTGGCCCCCTTCGGTCTGGACGCCAGCGACCCGACCTTCTGGGACAAGGGCCTGTCGATGATCTCGGGCTTCATTGATGAATTGGAGGCGATGGAGGACTAACCTCCACCAACGCCAGGTTCGCGCCCGTTCCCGTGGGTGGGCGCGAACTGGATCGCAAGCGATCCGGGGCCAAATTGACTGGCGTTTCTCCGGTATCTGTCTGAGAGTGTGCCTATATCTTTCACGGTCCAACTCTCATGCCCAACTCTGCCCTTTCGCTCAGTCCGATCACCGAGTCAAACTGCGGGCAATTCCTGTCCGTTTCGGTCACCTCTGATCAGATCAATTTCTCGGGCACGGTGGCCGAGGCTTATGGATCAGCCGAAGAGGGCATCGACTTTCACGGCATTTGGCTGGGCGATCAGCCGGTGGGCTTTTACAAGATCGACCGTCTCTATCACTCCCGCTATCCCTTTGCGGGCGAGGGTGATCTGGGCCTGCGGGCCTTCATGATCGATGCGAACCAACAGGGTCAGGGGATGGCAACTCGGGCGGTCGAGATGCTCAAGATCTACATCCCACAGCACTATCCCGACACGAAGTCGGTAGTTCTAAGCGTTAACATGGCAAACCCAACCGCCATCCGCTGCTACCTTAAAGGTGGGTTCGAGGATACCGGCGAAACCTGGCCAAATGGCGAGGCCGGTCCGCAGCACATCATTCGGATGGACGTGGCGACCGAGCCCGCCAAACCCACATTGCGAGAGCGCTTCAAACCTTTCTTTGCCTGGGTTCGCCGCAACGTGCCAAGGGGCATGCGTCTCGTTCTGGGCATACTGTTGATCATCGGCGGCACCTTTGGCTTTCTGCCCATTCTGGGGTTCTGGATGATCCCCCTGGGCGTGATGGTGGCGGCCATGGATGTGCGCCTGTACCGCCGCTGGCGCAGCCGTCGCAACAACCGGAAGTAACGCCCCTGTACCGCATGAAACCCGGTGTCAAAAAGGACCCCGAACGACGATGGGCGCTGCCGGATCGGGTGATCTTTGGCAACGGGGCCTGTCACATCCTGGCCGGTGTCTATCTGCAAGCCCCGCCCCTGCCCGGTTTTTATGCCGAGCGCACCCTTCCGGGCGACGGCTTTGCCGGAAACCACATCTATGTCACCGACGGCACCGTGGCATTTGACTATCACGGCTGTTCCTTGCGCCATCTTCTGCTGCGCTATTACACCAACAACTGGGCCGAAGAGTATACACAGGGCTGGCATTGCAGGCTCGAGCGGGTCGCATTTAATTTGTTGAGCACGCAGGCCCTCAACGCCCGCAAGATGCTGGGCCCGACCAATATCTGCACGACCCGTTCAAACGGGCGCCGCGATACTTGCACAAGATCGACCAACAGGCAGCCCATGACAAAGCCCTGCAACAGCCCGCCTGAAATTTTTCATAAAAAACCTAAAACTCTCTCTTGAACCTACAGCCGCTAGAGCAATTACCTTAACGGTCAAACCAAAGATCAAGGAGAGCGGCCCATGGCCGGATGCTGCAACAACAACACCAAATTCGACGGGCTGTCCGCCGACTATAAACGACGGCTCTGGCTGGTGATCGCCATCAACGCGACCATGTTCACGGTCGAGATGGGCGCTGGTCACGTGGCACGCTCGCAAGCCTTGCAGGCCGACGCTCTCGATTTTTTGGGTGACGCACTGACCTATGGCATCTCGCTGGCCGTGATCGGCGCCTCGGTCCGGGTGCGGACCAATGCAGCGCTGTTCAAAGCTGTCAGCCTACTGATCATGGGCCTCTGGGTCATGGGAGCAACCCTCTACCGCGTGGCCTATGTCGGCGTCCCCGAGGCGCAGATCATGGGGCTGATCGGCTTCATGGCGCTGGTCGCAAACCTCGCCAGTGTGGCGCTTCTGGTGCGCTATAAGGACGGTGACGCCAACGTGCGGTCGGTCTGGCTGTGTTCACGCAACGACGCCATCGGCAATGTTGCGGTCATGCTGGCGGCCGCCGGTGTCTGGGGCACGACCACCGGTTGGCCTGACCTGATCGTCGCAGGCATCATGGGCGGCTTGTTCCTGTCCTCGGCCATCCAGATCTTTCGCCAGGCTGTGGACGAACGCCGCGCCTTTGCCCTGGCATAATCACTTGAGCTGACTGTCCTTCGATCCGCGCCGGTTGATCCCGGCGCGGGCCTGAAAGGCACCATCGCGCTCTTGCTGACAATCGATGCACAGTTTGACGCCCGGCAAGGCAAGGCGGCGTTTTTCAGGGATCGGTTCTTCGCATTCGGCGCAATGGGTCCGGCTCTCGCCCTGCGGCGCACCGCGCTGCTTCATCCGCGCCAACTCATCCGAGATCGACGCCTCGATCTGTTCGCCTACCGCGCCATCGCGGGCCCACCCTCCGGCCATCTGCCTCCTCCTCGTCGAAGTCAGGCTGCAAGTATTCCACAGTAGATCAGGCAACGTAAAGTCGGCCGTCACCGCAACACAAGATGAACTCGGGCCTTGGAGAAGACACCCGTCTGCGCCGTGCCCCCAAAAAACGGTCGAACTCGGACCCGGTTGCCATTACAGAGGCGCAATGAACACATACGCCAAATTCGAGATCTTTGCCGTTGTCGCTCCGGGGCTAGAGCTTGCCCTGCGGGACGAAGCCCTGGAGTTGGGTTTTCGCAAGGCCAAAGCCACCCCCGGCGGCGTGCGGTTTCGCGGCAATTGGGCGGACGTCTGGCGCGCCAATCTGGAGCTGCGTGGTGCGTCCAAGGTATTGGCCCGAATCGGCAGCTTTCGGGTGACGCATCTGGCGCAGCTCGACAAGCTGGCCCGCGAATTCGACTGGGCCACCGTTTTGCGCGCAGATGTGCCAGTGCGGGTCGAGGTGACGTGCAAACGCTCGAAAATCTATCATGCGGGCGCTGCAGCCGAACGCATAGAACGCGCGATTGCCGAGGAATTGGGCGCGCCGATTGATGCGGAGGCTCAGGTCACTCTGAAGGCGCGGATCGAAGAGGACAGCTGCACCCTCAGCGTCGACACCTCCGGGGAGCTCTTGCACAAGAGGGGTCACAAGGTGGCCGTTGGAAAGGCGCCCATGCGCGAAAACATGGCAGCCCTCTTCTTGCGCCAATGCGGTTTCAACGGGATCGAGCCGGTGCTGGACCCGATGTGTGGGTCGGGCACATTTGTGATCGAAGCAGCCGAAATCGCCAACGGGTTGCAACCGGGCCGGGCTCGAGGATTTGCCTTCGAGCGACTGACAACATTTGAATCAAATGCGTTCGATGCGTTGAAGAAGCCGTCGCAAGCCTCTGATATAAAAATCAAATTCTATGGCTCAGATCGAAATGCAGGTGCCGTTGAAATGAGCATAGCAAACGCGGGTCGTGCTGATGTCAGCGATGTAACCCAGTTCCGCCAATGTAGCATCAGCGAGATTGAACGCCCCGATGGGCCGCCGGGATTGGTGATCGTAAACCCGCCCTATGGGGGACGGATCGGAGACAAAAAGGCGCTTTTCGCACTCTATGGGGCCTTAGGCCGTACATTGACCGAGCGCTTCAAAGGGTGGCGAGTGGGCATTGTGACCAACGAGGTCGGCCTCGCCAAAGCCACTGGTCTGCGGTTCAAACCTACTGCGCCGCCGGTTGCCCATGGTGGGATCAAGGTCACGCTGTATCAAACTGATCCGATTGAATAACTCGGGCAAGCTTTGCTGCTGGATGCTCCTGCACGCACGCAGTTGCGACTTTATCGGCATAATCGGCGTTCTGCGATGACGCGCAGCGCGCAGCGCGGCGCCCGGCCCAACGGGAGGAAATGTTTCGCCAGAAACATCGACGACGGGCGGGAGAGCCCCGTTTCTCAAAGTCCACCTGGTCAGAAACGCAACAAGCCCCGACCAAGGTCGGGACTTGCGCACGAGGGGCGTCTAGAAAAGTCAGCTGTTGCCCAGCATCCCCTTTTCACGCGCCAGTTCGCGCATTTTCTTTTGCAGCTTTTCAAACGCGCGCACTTCGATCTGACGAATACGTTCACGGCTGACATTGTATTGCGTGCTCAGATCTTCGAGTGTGACAGTCCGTTCTGCCAAGCGGCGTTGAGTCAGAATGTCCTTTTCTCGATCATTCAGCACGTCCAACGCCTGCGCCAGAAGCTCGCGGCGGGCATCCAATTCATCACGCGCTTCATAATCACCGGCCTGATCGGCATCTTCATCCTCAAGCCAGTCCTGCCATTGCATGGTCCCTTCACCTTCAGAGCCCACCGTCGCGTTCAGCGACGCATCACCACCCGACATACGGCGGTTCATGCTGATGACTTCCTGCTCGGTCACGCCCAGATCGGTCGCAATCCGCTTGACGTTCTCCGGGCGCAGGTCGCCCTCTTCCAGGGCGCCGATACGGGCCTTGGCCTTGCGCAGGTTAAAGAACAGTTTCTTTTGCGCAGAAGTCGTACCCAGTTTGACCATCGACCACGAACGCAGGACGTATTCCTGGATCGAAGCCCGTATCCACCACATCGCATAAGTTGCAAGGCGGAACCCTCTTTCGGGGTCGAACTTCTTGACTGCCTGCATCAGACCAACATTAGCCTCTGAAATGACCTCGGCCTGCGGCAGACCGTAACCACGGTAGCCCATGGCGATCTTAGCTGCCAAACGCAGGTGCGAGGTGACCATTTTATGCGCTGATTCAGCATCCTGCTCTTCGACCCAGCGTTTGGCCAGCATGTATTCTTCTTCCGGCTCAAGCAGTGGAAACTTACGGATTTCCTGCATGTAACGGTTCAGGCCGCCCTCAGGCGTCGGTGCGGGGAGATTTGCGTAATTTGCCATTTTGATGTCCCTCCCTTAAATGTTTAAGGACTTAACATAGGATATGGGTCACGTTTGTTGCCCTTACAAGGGCTGGGTGTACAATTTTGAGATTAAGCTTTGATTAAGGAAAGGTGACAATGACACTCTCACAGTTTTGTGCTGTTCATGTCATCGGCATCCTAAGTGCAACAAGCAGGTCGTCCATATCTTGTGGCAGCGACGCTTCGAATCGCAAGTCTTCGCCTGTCACTGGATGCACGAACCCCAGAACAGCCGCATGAAGTGCCTGACGCGGGAAGGCTCTTACCGCCTCTTGCGCCACCGGGTTCAATGCCTTGGCTGACAGCTTGCGCTTGCCGCCATAGGTTGGGTCACCGATCAAACTATGCCCCGCGTGGGCCATATGTACGCGAATCTGATGCGTCCGTCCGGTTTCCAGCCAACATTCGACCAAAGACGCCACATACGGTTTGCCGAAAGGTTCAACAATGCGCACCCGTGTGACCGCATGACGGCCGCCGTGAAACAGCACTGCTTGGCGCTGACGATCGGTCTTGTGGCGGGCCAGATTGGTAGTCAGTTTCATGATGTTTCCGGGCTCAAAGCTCACGCCTTTGACCCCACGCAAACGAGGATCGTTGGCATCCGGCACACCATAACACAGCGCGCGGTAGTACCGCTCAACCGTGTGTTTCTCGAACTGCGCAGCAAGTCCCTGATGCGCGGCGTCAGATTTAGCAACAACCAACAAGCCACTGGTTTCCTTGTCAATTCGATGCACAATGCCGGGGCGCTTGACACCGCCCACACCAGACAGATTGTCCCCACAATGATGCAACAATGCATTCACCAGCGTCCCCGACGGAGTACCCGGTGCCGGGTGCACCACCATCCCGGCCGGTTTGTTGATCACAATCAGATTTTCATCTTCGAACACAACATGCAGCGGGATCTCTTCGGGACCGATGTGGCTGTCTTCGGCTTCTTCGACAGTGATGACAACGACCGCTTCCGCGGCCACCTTGGCCTTGGCATCGCTTACAACCACGCCGTTGATCGCGACCTGCCCCGCCTCGATCAGCCGCGCCAAACGAGTGCGCGACAGGGTGGCTTCGGCTGGCACATCCCGCGAAAGCGCCTTATCAAGGCGGGGCGGCGGTGCGTCCGCGATGACGAATTCAATCTGGCGGGTGCCCATGACGATCCCCTCTGATGAGCCTGTGGAACCGCAGGAAACACCGCAGCTTAGACTGCTGCGACGGATGGTCATGCTGTTGACCGCGGTGATGATTGGCGGGGTTTTATTGACATTTGCCCTGATTGTCATCCGCTTGTCTGACCGCACCCCCACATTGCCTGAAGAAGTCGAACTGCCGGACGGGGCGTCTGCTCAGGCCGTAACGATTGGGCCGAATTGGTTTGCTGTTGTAACAGACGACAGTCGCATCCTGATTTTTGACAAAACCACCGGTAAGTTAAAGCAAACGGTGACCGTCGACTGACGCCGACCATCAAGCAGCCTATCTTAGCTCATGGATCGGTCCGCAACTGCGCGTATTCCTGCTGCAAGGCCGTATTCACCCACAGAGCAAAACGACAGTCTGCATGGATGGGGCAGTCGGGACGAATTGATCGTACCATCACACTTAGGGACCGTGTTATCCCGACCGCGATACAAGCGACCAAAATAGCCCGCGAAGACCGCAGCAAAAACGCGGACATTGCCTTTAGGTCGATCGGATAATTACCGTAACAAGTTAATAATAAATGATTTTTACGAGTCACTGTCTAATGGTAGATCGGCTCAGAACGGTTGGTGAACTAGGGTGCAACCAGTGTCGCCGCGCCAAACGCGGCCGCGTTCAACGTTTCAAAGTACTCTCGAACGGCATGGGGTGCATCAATGAGATCAATGTTCACTCGCCTCCCTATCTTTCATCGCGTTGAGTTCTGTCTGTTGGCATCTGCCGCAATTGACCGAATGTCGGGTTTTGTGGGCCCAGACAACAAATGAGCCCAGCTCTGGCTGGTTCAACATTCATATTCTAGCAGTATTTGCGCGAGGATTTCGTGCATCTTGGGTCCAAGCTCCGAGCCCTACGCGCCCTTCGGACACCACAACAGGACACTCCAACCATCGAAATGGAATTGACAATTTTGGACATCATTTTACAAAATCGGTCATGACGAAGGCAAATGACCACAGACTGGACATCGTTGTTTTAGTGAGTCCGCATTTCAATGTTTCGGCGACGACATCTTTTGTGGATCCATTCAGAATTGCAAATTACCTGTCAGGGTTTGCTCGTTTTTCCTGGACTTATGTCTCTGACACGGGTGGCCTGGTTGAATCCAGCAGCGGCTTGGTAGTTGATACGACCCCCTTGGCGGACGTGAACGGGCGCAATCCTTGGCTTGTTCTTGTAAGTACAAGTTGGACACCTGAACGTCACGGGACGCCTCAATTCAAAACGGCCCTTCAGAAGTGGGGTTCGGGTGGCTCAATCGTTGGCGGATTGGATACTGGCGCGATCGTTCTTGCGACTGCTGGGCTGCTCAAGGGCAAGACTGCAACGGTTCATTATGAACACATTGATGCCTTTTCCGAAATGGCTCATGATACCACCGTGTCGGAAAACATGTTCATTACGGATGGCAAGATATTCACTTGCTGTGGGGGATCAGCAGCAACCGATCTAGGTTTGCGGTTTGTGCATTCTGTCGCTGGCGAAAGCCTTGCCAATGCATCTGCGCGGTATTTATTTCATCACACCGTGCGCGGTGAAGGACAGTCGCAGAACCCAAAAGACGTGGAACCGCTGGGGTATGTCACATCTGAAAGCGTGCGGAAGGCGATCGACCTGATGGAGGCGCACTTGGAAACCACCTTGTCGATCCCCGACATATCAGCGCGGCTAAATATTTCGCAACGACAGCTAAGCAGACTGTTCCGGCACTATGTACATAAATCGCCGGTCGAGTATTACCGTGACATCCGCCTTGATCGCGCTCGCGGATTGGTGACACAAACCGAGCTGAAGTTTAGCGAGATTGCGCAAGCCTCAGGGTTTAATGGGCAGGTTCACTTCAGCCGCGCATATCGCAAACGCTTTGGCCTGACACCAAGTGCGGACCGCATAGAGGGCCGCACACCGTTCGAGTTTCGCGCCTGGCCAATGTTCAAGCCCGACATCAAGTCCGAAGATGTTGGGTAGCCTTTTGCATCGCGGTCAGCATCTTGTCACGCTGCGCTGATAGCTCTTGGGTGGTTTGCCCCTGAGCTTGCTCTGCAATGCCATCGACCAACAGTTTGATCACATCCTCATCGAGGCGGGGGTCGCCAAGATCGTCCCACCAGCCATTGAACGTGTCTTTGAAATGATCGCAAAAGGCCCGTAGCCCACCCTCCCCGGCGCCCAGGTGAAAAAGGGTCGTTGGCCCCATCGCAGCCCAACGCAGCCCCGGTCCGGCCCACATCGCCTTGTCAATGTCTTCGACACTGGCAACACCTTCGACCGCCATATGGACAGCCTCGCGCCAAACTGCGGCCTGCAACCGGTTTGCGACATGCCCGGGCAGGCCTTTATTGATCCGGATCGTGACCTTGCCGATGTCTTTGTAGAACGCTTCCGTGCGGTCCAAAACATCTGACCCCGTGGCATTATTCGACGTTAGCTCGACCAGTGGGATGAGATGTGGCGGGTTAAATGGATGACCCAGAATCAGTTTGCCCGGTTCGCGCCATCCCTCTTGCAAGGCTTCGAGCGTCAGACCAGAGGTTGAGCTGGAGACGATGGCATCTGCGTTCAACTCTAGCTCAATCTCGGCATAGGTCTCGTGCTTGATCGGCAGTCGCTCTGGCACGTTTTCCTGTATGAATTGTGCGTCTTGAACGGCCTCAGCGAGGGTCGGCACGAATTTGATCGCATCAGGCGTAGCGCGGTCCGTCAAGTCCAGTTCTTCTAGGGCAGTCCACGCCTGCTCAATGTACTCACGGACCGACGCTTCTGCCTTGGGATCGGGATCAAACACGGTCACGCTGCGGCCCGAAGCGAGAAACAGTGTGGCCCAGCTTGCCCCGATGACACCCGCACCAAGGATGGCGGTTCTTTTAATCTCTGACATCAGAACAGTCCCGGATTAAGGGGGGAGGCAGCCGTCATACCCCCGTCCACAGTGAATAACTGGCCGGTTGCAAAAGACGACTCGTCTGAGGCCAACCACAGGGCCATCGCAGCAATATCGCCAGGCTTGCCAAAACGTTTGACAGCGTGTCGAGCCAACGCATCCCTTTTTGCCTTTTCAGGGTCTTGGGCGAGATCAAAACCGGCGTCCAACATTCCCGTTTCAATCCATCCCGGACAGATCGCATTGCAACGCACCGCCGGTCCATGGTCCACCGCGATAGAACGTGTGAGCCCATGAACGAACGCTTTTGACGCATTGTAGAGCGCCATGGATGGATCTGCGACCTTGCCCGAGATCGAACCGATATTGATGATCGAGCCACCCGCCCGCATTTGCGGGATCAAAGCGCGACAAACGTTGAATACACCCTTGGCATTGACCCCCATGATCAAGTCCCAGTCATCATCGGAGCTTTCCACAACTGTCTTTTCCACCTGCACCCCTGCGTTGTTCACGACGATGTCCAGCGGCCCAAGCCCTTGCGCACAAGCCGCAACAGCTGTGGGATCGGATACATCCAAGGACATCCAACCGGCATCTAAATCACTTGGTGCAGGCCCACGCCCACAGGTGATAACCTCGGCCCCTTCAGTCAGGAACACCTCAACGATGCCGCGTCCAATTCCCTGCCTGCCGCCGGTGACAAAAGCGCGTTTTCCGGCCAACCGCATCACAGTGCCACCAGGATGTGACCGATTGGGCTCGCTTCCGTCGTCTGCATATGTCTCTCCTTAGAACCCAACCTGATCGCCGCCCTTCAGGGCAAGCCGCACGCGCGCCTCAGCCGGGGTTGCGACCGTAAAGCCAAGGTTTTCAATGATTGATCGGATGCGGGTGACTTGTTCCGCGTTGGATTTTGCCAGCTCACCCTTGCCGATGAACAGGCTGTCTTCGAGCCCTACCCGGAGGTTTCCGCCCCGCATGGCGCTTTGGGTTGCAAAAGGCATTTGATGGCGACCAGCGGCAAGGACGGACCATTCATAATTTTCTGCCCCGAACAGCTTGTCGGCAGTGTTGTGCATGTGGGTCAGGTGGTCAGCATCTGCCCCGACGCCGCCCAGAATACCAAACACCATCTGAATGAAAAACGGCGGTTTGATCAGGCCCTGATCCACAAACCATTTGACGTTGTAGAGATGGCCAAGGTCGTAGCATTCGAATTCGAACTTGGTGCCATGATCGCCACCAAGTTTTTCGATGGCGTAACGAATTGTCTTAAAGGTGTTGGGAAAGATGAAATCCTCTGTCATCTCAAGAAATGGCTGTTCCCAATCGTGCTGAAACTCGGTGTATTTTTGCAGCATGGGAAAGATGCCAAAGTTCATGGACCCCATGTTGAGAGACGCCATCTCGGGGCTGGTCGAGGTCGCTGCCAGCAGCCGCTCATCTATCGACATGCCCAAACCGCCGCCGGTAGAGACGTTCATAACCACATCGGTGGACTGTTTGATCACAGGCAGGAACTGCTTGAACAGCTCTGGTCGGGGATCGGGTTTACCGGTTTCTGGGTGTCGCGCGTGCAAGTGGATGATCGATGCACCTGCTTGTGCAGCTTCAATACTGGCTGTTGCGATTTCGGCAGGTGTTATCGGCAGATAAGGTGACATCGACGGCGTGTGAATGCCGCCCGTTGGCGCGCAGGTGATGATGACGGGTTTGGGCATCACAGCTTCATCTGCTGCACTTGTGCAGACAGCCCCCCGTCCAGAACCCACAACTGACCAGAGGCATATCGTGCTTCGTCCGAGGCCAGCCAGTTGACCAGGTTCGCGATGTCCGTTGGCGTCCCATAGGTGCGCATCGGATGAACATCGCGTACCGCCCTTTGCAGCGTTTCAATGTTGCCGCCGCCCGCGCCCGATCCATCGCCGTTGAAGAAGCTTTGCAGCATTGGCGTATCGATATAGCCGGGGCAGATGGCGTTCACGCGGATACCTTCGGGGCCATGATCGCAGGCCATTGCACGAGTCAATGCGTGCACCGCACCTTTGGTTGCGCAATAAGCCGCAAGGCCTGGGTCGGCGATGAACCCATCGTATGAGCCGAAATTGATGAGGCTTGCGCTGTTGCCTGATTTCGCCGCTTCACGCATCAACGGAATGGCGTATTTCGAGGTCAGGAAAGTGCCGGTGGAATTTACAGCAAAGCTTTGGTTCCATTCCTCTAGCGTGGTTTCTTCGACCGTTTTCTCGATCTCGATGCCCGCCGCGTTTACAAGGATGTCCAACTGTCCATGTTCGGCGCGCACATGATCCATTGCCGCAATCGCATCTGCTTCTTGCGTCACGTCAAGCTTAACAAATTGACTGCCATCATCGTCGTGCTGGTCCAGCGACCCTTCCGGTGTCAGATCAGCTGCATAAACTGTTGCGCCTTCTTTTAGGAACCGCGCGACAATCGCACGCCCGATACCGCCGCGCGCACCCGTCACAAGGGCGATTTTTCCGTTCAACATCATGGGGTTCAATCCTTCAAAGGTGGATAGCGGTAACGACTTGCGGCCACCGTCCAATCCATATTGTTGCGAACATATTGCTGGCTGGCGTCTGACGGCGGGTTGTAGTCCCAAGGCGCGCTGGCCCCTGCCTCCATCGCGGCATGTAGCGCGCGACGCGATTTTTGCGTGGCGATTATCTTCTCTCGCAAATCGCGACCATCCCACCGTTTGGCGACTTCGGTCGCAAAACGAGCCTTGGCGTCAGCATAGTCTGGATCAGTGGCCACATTCGTTGTTTCCATCGGATCAGCGCTTAGGTCGTAGAGCTGTGGCGGGTCGCTATCGCAATGAATGTATTTCAAAGGGCCGCGTCGGATCATAATCACAGGATAGCCCGTCATCTCGGCACAATATTCTCCGACAGCCTCATCAATTGGGTCGTCTTCACCCCGGGCCAATGGCATCAGGCTGCGACCGTCGATCGGTTCTCCGATCATCGCCTCATCACCGCCACCAACGTCGATAAATGTCGGTAGCAGATCAACGAGCGACACCGCATTCTGCGCAGTACCTTGGACTACGCCCGGCCCTGCCATCACCAGCGGCACGCGCGCCGAGTGCTCGAAGAAGTTCATTTTGTACCACAGTCCACGTTCGCCCAGCATGTCGCCATGGTCGGCCGTGACGATCACAACGGTATTGTCCAACTCGCCTGTCTCTTCGAGGGTTTGTACCAGTTCCCCGATTTTGCTGTCGAAGTAGCTGACATTGGCCAGGTATGCCCGACGCGCACGGCGTATTTCGCCCTCACTGAGCGGCACATATGATGCCTCGATTCCATCCATCAACCGGCGGGAAAACGGATCCTGATCCTCTAGCGCGGGCACAAACGCGGGTAAGTCGATGTCATCATCCGCATACAGGTTCCACCACACGGGTCGTGCCACATAGGGATCATGCGGATGGATGAAACTTGCCACCATCGCAAAGGGCGCATCGTTCCCACGCGCTTTGTCACGGGCCACGTCAAACAGCCAACGTTTGGCCGCAAAGCCCACTTCATCGTCATAATCGATTTGAAAGGTCGCATGGGCCAAACCGCTTTCCTTGACGGTTTGCATGTTGTGATACCACTTGTCGATCCGCTCGTCGGGGGCCTCCCAATCTGGGGTCCATGCGAAGTCGGCAGGATAAATGTCAGTCGTCACCCTGTCTTCGAACCCATGCATCTGATCCGGGCCAACAAAATGCATCTTGCCAGAAAGGCACGTGCGATAGCCGAGCGATTTAAGGTAATGCGCAAATGTCGGCACCGAGGCCCTGAACTCGGATGCATTGTCATAAGCGGCGACGCGGCTGATATGCTGGCCCGACATGAACGCAAACCGTGACGGCGCACAGAGTGGCGAATTGCAATACGCCGCATCAAAACGCATGCCGCGTGCAGCGAGAGCATCAAGATGTGGCGTTTTGGCGATCTTATGTCCGTAAGTCCCAGTGAACTGCGGGGCCAATTGGTCCGCCATGATCACCAGGATGTTCGGCTGAGTCATGCAGCACCTTTGGCATAGGCATCCAGGATCAGGCCATGGAAATGGTGAACGGCGTGTTCAGACTTACCTGACCCATCCGGGTCATTGACGATCCGACCTTGGGTGAAGGCTGGCGTGTTCATCCCGCGCTGCACACTTTCGACAAGACTGATGTCTTCGACCTGAAGAACCTCGTCCAGATAGCGAATTGCATCCAACTCCATCGCGTCAGGTTCCGGCGTCTCAAGAAAGAAGTCGTAGGTTTCAAGCGTCCGATCTGGCCCAACAGGGATGATGTTCAGCACGATCATGCTGGATCGTCCCGGATACCGCATCAGGCAGGTGGTCGGGTAAAGCCACCAAACCGCATGGGTTTTGACGGTGGCATTCGACACATCATAGGCGGCATTCGGACTGGTGCCGGCATCGGCCATGTGGCTTGAGTAGATGCCATAGGTTGTGACCTTGTAGGTATCCATGTCCACAAGGTCACAAAAATCCTTGTGGGCCGTGGGACAGTGATAACACTCAAGGAAGTTGTCGACGACGTTCTTCCAGTTCGACTGGATGTCATAGGTCAGACGGTGGCCAAAAGTGAGCTGATCCACATCTGGCGCCCAATGGCGCACCTCGGTTTCCAAGTTTCCAGATTGCTCTGACAAAGAGGCTGCCGTCGGATCCAAGTTGACGAAAACAAAGCCGCAAAATTCTTCGACCTGCACTGTGTCGAGGCAAATCTCGTCTGTGCTGAAGTCTTCGAGGTTTTCGGTATGTGGCGCACGCGCCAGTTGGCCATCTAGCCTATAGACCCACGCATGATAGGGGCACATGATCCGTGTTGTACTGCCCTCGCCCGACAGCAGCGCATGCGCACGGTGTTTGCAGACATTGTAAAAGGCACGAAGCTTACCCTCCTTATCACGCACCACCGCAATGGGTTGGCCAGCTACATCCGCCGTTACGTAAGAACCCGGCTCACGTGTTTTCTCGACGTGACACACCCACTGCCAAGTTCTGGAAAGGACGGACCGAAGGTCAGCATCAAACCACTTCTCTTTGGTGTATGCAGCAGCCTGCAATGAACTGGAGCGCGATGGATCGGGGTAATAGCCAGAAGATATTGATTCATAATCAGTCATGATGCGCCTCCCACGGTAGATTCAGACTATTTCAAGTGAAATCAGAAATTATTCCTTTTCGGCCATCGATTTGATTATTTTCGACAAGCGTTTTAACCATCAAAGCAAGATGACTGGCTACTACGTGGATCAGTGCACAAGAAACGACAGACGCCGACCCTGAGCCTGCATATGACTGGTTTCAATAGGCGATCAGCCTGAAACCGATCGCCAAACCCTCAAATGTCGTTCTTCCCCGCGACGCTTTACACGTCTTAAAGTTGGGCACCTGGCAAGAGTACCGCGCTGGTCGATTGATCTTGCTCTGCATCACTGCGTTGAACAGCGCCAACCGCCGTGTCGTGGCGTTTCGATCCATGGGCGAAACGCATGAAACACTAGGCAAAACGTACCCGATGCGCATAAGTTTCAGCGCCTGTGTATGCTCGATGATTGATTTGGATGGTACCACCACCCCGGCTCGAACGGGGGACCTCCTGATCCACAATCAGGCGCTCTAACC
This sequence comes from Tropicibacter sp. Alg240-R139, assembly GCF_900537075.1. Taxonomy (GTDB): domain Bacteria; phylum Pseudomonadota; class Alphaproteobacteria; order Rhodobacterales; family Rhodobacteraceae; genus Falsiruegeria. The sequence goes on along the minus strand of NZ_UNRA01000004.1, from coordinate 140,866 downwards.
TACTGAGCTATGGCGGCACTGGGGGCGATTTATATAACCCGCCAATGGATTGCAATAGTCTAAAGATCAATCCGCCAGCTTTGTTCGACCAAATCTACCCCAAAGGATCGAACCGGTTTGCTGTCGACCAACTGCCACCCGAACTTGACGTACAAAGCGCATGCAGCTTCGTGGCTTTCGTGGGTCCACAACACCATTTCACTATACCCGGTTTCGCGTGCGTAATCCATGCAAGCCTGCAACAACTGCTTGCCCAACCCCTTGCCACGCGCCTGGGGCGTCAGCAGAAACAACCTCAATTTGGCAGAGCCGGGCCCGGCTGAGACGCAAAAAATACTGCCGAGCCTCTGCCCATCCTCTTCTGCAATCCATCCTCTTTCCCGCACGGGATCATGATCGGTCACGAAATCCGCCAAAATCTGCGCCACCAGCTCGCCAAAGCTGCTGTCGAATCCCTCAGTCTGCGCATAAAGCGTGCCGTGCTGCTCAACCAGCCAGGCGATATCGCCTGCTTCGAATCTGCGTAAGTTTACCTGTGACATACCTTAAACAGACCCCGAACCCGGCTTGATTTTCAAGCCCCTGCGCGATAGCACAAGGCCCTACTGACAAAAGAGGCACCCATGGGTATCAACACCGAACGCGACGTCGAAGCCAACATGCAAATCGGCCCCACAGACGAGGGCATGGTGCGCATTTTCATCGAATCGCAAGGCGTGGAAGTCCCGATGGATTTCGATCCCGAAGAGGCCGAGGAAATCGCCGAGGAAATTCGTGCCGCTGCTCAAGCCGCGCGCGGCGTCTCAGGGTAACATCTCGGGGGGAATGCCGGGATCGCGTAATGCCTGCAATCTGCGGGCTGCGTGGGTCGCGAATTTCTGTACCATCACTTTACGCCGCGCGGGCGCAAGTTTCTGCTCATCCGGCATGCGGATGATTTCGGCGCCGTAGGAATCAGCTATGATCAGCCCAGACTCGGGCGGCAAAAGTTCGGTCGGAAAGTCGATATCGACAGCCCAAAAATAGCGATCGCACCATTCCAAATAGCCCTGCCATTTGGCGTCGGATTGAAAATCGGCACGGCTGGATTTGCATTCGATCACCCAGACCTCGCCCTTGGGACCAAGGCCGAGAACGTCAACGCGCAAGCCACGGGTGGGCACAAATTCTTCAACAGAAACAAAGTTGTGGCCGCGCAAGTGTCGAGCGACCCCGCGGGCAAGTTTCTGACCAGGTTGCAGATCCAGCTCCATACTTAAATAGTGAACAATTCGTGAACAAACTTCAAGCCTGATTTACGAAGCTTGACATGATACCAAACGGTACCCCATAAATGATACCAATTAGTATCTCTTTTGCGGTGACCCAAGATGACCCAAAATCCCCACCTTGCTTTTCGCGCCCTGGCGGATCCGACACGACGCGAGATCATGCGCCTCCTGACGGACCAGGACATGACCATTGCCGAAGTCTCGACCCAGTTCGACATGACCCGCGCAGCTGTCAAAAAGCACCTGACCATGCTGTCGGACGGTGGGTTGATCACGGTCGAAGTTCGAGGCCGCGAGCGGATCAACCGGCTGAATCCTGCGGGGCTCGCACCGGTGTTCGACTGGCTGAGCTTCTTCGACCGCTTCTGGGATGCCCGCCTGAGTGATTTGAAAACGGCCATTGAAGGAGAACAACATGACTGACGCCGTTCTGAAAAAGACCATCTACCTGAAGGCCGAGCGGGAAACCGTATGGGATTACCTGACACAACCCGATCGGCTGGCCGAGTGGTTCCACCGCCCCGAACGTCCCTTGGAACAGGGATCAAAGCTGGAAATGTTCGGAACTGAAAGCGGTGATCTGTTGATCTGGGGTGAGGTTATAGCGGCGCGTGCTCCCGAATATCTGGAATATTCGTTTACGGTTAAACCCATGGGCGACGCCGTAAGTACGGTAAAATGGACATTGACGCCCGTCGCTGGCGGTACACAGCTGTCATTAGAGCATGAGGGGCTGCCACAGGGTGCCGAAGCCTTCGGCCTTATTCTTGCCCTGGACAAAGGGTGGGACGATCATATTGCCCGGATGCGAAGCGCGATACACGAACTTGTTGCGGCCTGAACCCTTGTAAGAGCCCGCCATGCGGCCTAGTTAGGGCTGTGGCGGGTTCTGCCCTTCTCGTGATATGCAGCATTCCGGTGGCCTTAAGCAATTCCGAGGGAGCTGGCTCTGTCCGGACCGTGGTCCGGTTACCTGGCGCCCACCTGTATATACAGGTCCTCGGGAATCAAAGCACCACGGTTGACTGGTGGTCCCGCCACATTTCCAAAAACTTCAACGCCTTAGCGGCCCGGTTTGCCCCGAGCAACAGAAGAATCCGGTGAAAAACTGACCGCAATCGGTGTGCCCCGGTGGCGATCATCATCCCTTTGGGCCAAATTCATCACCGCCAATGCAAATTGTACGCCTGCAAAAACGATTCCGTTCATGAACCACAGCATGAAAACCGCCAGCGCAGCCACACCCGATCCGCTGATCAAAACCCACAGATTGGCGACGTTGAGCCACAACAAAGCGCCCACAAAGATGGCGGACAGGCCAAATCCAGTACACACATTCGTGATATAGAGGCGGATAAGCTTGGGCATGGGCCATTTTCCTTTTCTCCGACTACAATTTAGCGCAAGTTTGTTTCAATGACACTGCGGCCAGTTGTGCACTCAATACCGCGGCCCAATTGACCGGAGACCGAATGAAGCCCATCAGCGAGTTTGCTCTTGAGTTGCTGGACCAGCTGTCACAGCGATTTTCCGATCAGGATCGTTGGGATTTCGTCATTTCCAGCTTGCAAAACATCGGGTTCAACGCGCTGAACATGGGTTGTTTCTCCCCGACCACTGGCGTCCTTAAATGGTCGCGCAGTTCGATGAGCGCTGAATGGTTGGAGGAGTATTCATCAGGTAACTACGCAGATGAGGACCCGCTGCTGGCGCAGGTCACGAACGGAATCGAATCGATTTACCTCAAAAGCGAAGAACGGGCGGTAACTGCCAACAGCGAGAAATCTATCAGCCTATACAACGGTCTCAAAGCATCCGGCTATGTGCATTTGTTCAGCCTTGTGGTGCCCTGCCCCGGAGACGAGGCAAAGATCGTCGTGCTCAGCTCCGACCGCCCCGACGCCGAACAGGTGATGACGGATCAGGCGCGCGAAATGCGAATCCTGGCCACCGTTATTGCGACAAACCTTGGACCCGAAACCCAAGACGACGAGGGGGGCGTGGTGGATTTTGGGCCCATTCTTGCCAGTACGCGCCCCCTCAGCAACCGTGAACAGCAGGTTTTGGCACTGCTCAGCGAAGGCCTGAGAAATGACCGGATCAGCAATCTTCTGGGAATCAAGGAAATCACGGTTCGCACCCATATCAAGTCAGCACGCGACAAATTGGGGGCACCCACGCGTGAGGCTGCATTGGTTCGCGCCGTTCAAATGGGACTGATCGCACCGGAGCACTATCGAAAACGATAGGTTTTTCCCACAGTCTCGCGGAGATACTGTTGGTGTGCACCTGAGAATCCCGTGAGTGAGTGGTGGAAACTTAGGAGCTGTATTGAGTGGACTATTTTTCGAAAATATCTGGTGCAGGCGTTCTATTTCCCAGGCGTCTGCACCAATTTTTTCTGACTGAACTCAATGCAATAGAGATTCAGAATGCTTCAGGCTTGGCCGCGCGCGCCATGTGATCCAAAACAGCATTGACGAAGTTCGCCTCACGCCCATCCGGAAAGAAGGCACGCGCAATATCCACAAATTCGACAATAACCACTTTGGGTGGCGTGTCGCCTTGAGTCAGCTCTGCTCCGGCGGCCCGGAATAGCCCCCGCAGGGTCGGGTCGATACGTGCAATCGGCCACTTCGCCACCAGCGCCCGGTCAGTCATCTGGTCGATCAGAGCCTGATTGTTCACCGCGTCATGCACCAGCTTGCGAAAGAGCGTGCTGTCGCCTTCTTGCATTTCGACATCTTCGTAGACGGCCCCGAAACGGTGATCCAGAAACTCGACGATGATCTGTTCTGTGGTCTGTCCGGTCTGTTCCATCTGATAAAGCGCCTGCACGGCATAAAGCCGGGCGGCGGACTTCATCTTGCGTTTCTGGTTGCCCGAAAGGGGCGCGCCTGTATCGGTCATGCGGTTGTGGATCCGTTGCTATCGCCAGCCATAAGGATGGACTCAGAGGGCGGCTTGAATCCGACACCCTCTTTCGAAGCGCCCCATTTACGGCGCAGCGCGATAAGATGCAAGGCCGCAGCCGCAGCCCCGCCACCTTTGTTCTGATCGGCAGGATCAGCGCGCACTTCGGCCTGTGGACGGTTTTCAACCGTCAATATGCCGTTCCCGATGCACAGCCCCTGCAAACCCAGCAGCTGAATGGCCCGGCTCGAGTCATTGCAGACGGTGTCATAGTGGGTGGTCTCGCCGCGGATGACGCAGCCGAGAGCAACATAACCATCAAAGTTGCTCTGACGATCCGAAATGCCGATGGCAGTCGGGATTTCCAACGCTCCAGGCACCTGAACGACCTCATACGTCCCGCCTGCTGCTTCAATCTCGGCCACAGCACCGGCGACCATATTGTCGGCAATGTCCTTATAATACGGAGAAACGACAATCAGGATCTTGACCGGTTTGTCGAACTCGGCGCGGGGCATGATGTAATGCTGCTCGTGACCAGCCATTGGCGATTATTCCTTGTCCAACCGGCTGGTGCCGGTGATTTCCAGACCATAAGCATCCAGCCCCACAACGCTCGGCGCGGGCGAATTGGTCATCAGGTTCAACTTGCTCAGCCCCAGCGACGACAAAATCTGAGCGCCCAGACCGTATTGGCGCAGCACTTTGGTCGACACCTCTTGCCCAACGCCGCCCTCAGATCTCACCGCGTGGTCCACGTCGCGCAACAGCACGACAACGCCGCGCCCTTCTTCGGCAATTCGTTTCATTGCGGTGCCCAATTTACCGGCCCGCTTGGCGCCACCGATTGCCAGAACATCGCGCATCGCGTTCAGAACATGCATCCGCACCATGACCGGCTCTGCCCCGGAAATATCGCCCTTGATCATGGCAATGTGCTCATCGCCGTGGGTTTCATCGCGATAGATGCGCATGGTCCAGTCGCCGCCGAACTCGCTGTTGACGGTTTCCTCGTCGATAACCCGCACCAGATTGTCGTTGCGGCGACGATAAGCAATCAGGTCGCTGATGGTTCCGATTTTCAGACTGTGCCGTTGTGCAAAAGCCACCAACTCGGGCAGACGCGACATGGTGCCGTCTTCGTTCATGATCTCGCAGATCACGCCCGAAGGATTCAGGCCAGCCAGTCGGCTGACATCCACCGCGGCCTCGGTATGGCCAGCTCGCACGAGAACGCCACCATCGCGGGCACGCAGCGGGAACACGTGACCTGGCGTGGCGATATCAGATCCAGACTTTCCCGCGTCAATGGCCACAGCCACGGTACGGGCGCGGTCATGGGCCGAAATGCCGGTGCTGACGCCTTCGCGCGCTTCGATCGAAATGGTAAAAGCGGTTTCGTGACGCGACGAGTTATTGGTCGACATCAGTTCCAGCCCAAGCGCGTCAATGCGATCCTCGGTCAAGGTCAGGCAGATCAGACCGCGTCCGTGTTTGGCCATGAAGTTGATCGCTTCGGGCGTCGCCATCTGCGCTGGAATGACCAAATCGCCCTCGTTTTCGCGGTCTTCATGGTCGATCAGGATGAACATCCGGCCATTGCGAGCTTCGTTGATGATCTCGTCGATTGGCGAAATGGCATCGCTCCAGGTGGTTTCGACGGGTCCCGGTGTTTCAAAGCTCATATCACGGCCTTTCGAGGAGAAGTGTTTGACTGGCGAAATACCTCACTCACACGGCAATTGCGAGTCATTAGCCGCCCTTCTACAGTGTTCATAACGCACCGTCGGTGTGTTAGCGTACCAACGACATATGGCGGAGGGGCCAAATGCGGACATCACGCATAATCACAGCGGTCGAAGCACATGCCGAGGGAGAACCGGGGCGCGTCATCACTGGCGGCATGCCGCATTTACCGGGAAACAGCGTGTTCGAGAAAATGCAATGGATGCAGGAACATGCAGACGACATTCGCCTGATGATGCTGCGCGAACCGCGTGGGCATCCGGCTCTGTGCTGCAACGTGCTGGTGCCGCCTTGTGATCCTCGGGCTGATGCCGGGTTCATTATCATGGAGCAGACCGAATATCCGCCCATGTCCGGATCGAACACGATCTGCGTCGTCACTGTATTATTGGAAACCGGTATCCTACCGATGGTCGAGCCCGTGACCGAGCTGACCTTGGAATCGCCCGCTGGGTTGGTGCGGGTCAAGGCTGAATGCCGCGACGGCAAGGTAACACGGGTCGCATTTCGCAATGTTCCTGCCTTTGCGGTGCATCTGGACGCCGAAATCGAGGTGCCGAGCTTGGGAAAGGTCGTGGTTGATGTGGCCTGGGGCGGGATGTTTTTTGTTCTAGCCCAGTCTGATCAGTTCGGGTTGGAACTGATCCCAGAGAACGGCGCCCGGATTGTGAAACTTTCTGAGGCCGTGCGCGCTGCATGTGCGGAACAATTGCCTGTGATCCACCCGGAAAACCCGGCGATCACCGGCCCGACGATTACCAACCTCTATGCTGATCCGGTCGATTCGACGACAGATGGGCTGGGGGCGATCACTGTATCAACCGGGGACTTTGACCCCGCCAGGCCCGAAGCCTTAACCGGTATTCTGGATCGATCCCCGTGCGGCACAGGCACGTGCGCCAAGATGGCCGTGCTGCATGCCAAGGGTATGCTGGATGCTGGGCGGGACTATGTGAACGCAGGGCCTATGGGGACAACGTTCACAGGACGGATCGAGGAAACCACGACAGTCGGCCCCTACCCTGCAATTGTCCCGACATTGTCAGGCCAAGGTTGGATCTATGGCACGGCAAACTGGTTCCGCGATCCGTCAGATCCGTTCCAGAACGGTTATACCATCGGGGATATTTGGGGCTGACCGGTCGGACTTCGTGTCCGTGTGTGTTTGTTTCCATGCTCTGATGGTGCGATCCATTCGATGGAAACGATGGACACCTTGTGGGACAGATACGTCACGACTGCGTCACGCATTGCTGTCCAGCAGTTGCTTGCACGGCACTCAACAAGAGGGACAAGCTTTGAAAACACTCAGCGCAACATGAACCAAGAAGGTGTCCAGGAAATAAAGGACAATTCAAAGATAAAGGTAGAGAGGCGATGATCGTTGCCTTTCGACGCCCTGCTGTGCTTCCGCTTGATGATTGCCTCTATGGCTTACAGCTCTCTTTTCCCTATCCCACGCGATCTCTATTGCATCATTGCCTGCTGCAGCGCAGCCTTACGCGTCCGCCTGAAATGGACAGGGACATGCCGATCCGGCGGACATTTTAGCGGTATGCAATCGGCTTTTTACATATCCACCGCCCGGCAGGTGCATCCCATGGATGCTACCGAGAGGAGACATCGCCGAACTCCGGATCGCGCAGGGCAAGATCTTTCTCTGTGTAGCCCTTGCCGCACCAACAAGTCTGCCGTGGCCCAACGCCCATGGGTCGGTGACCCGGTCGCACACATGAACCGCACTATCGGGAACACGACCGTCAAGCGGCATCACCCCGAACGCCAAGACCTACTCCTTTCGCATCTGGCCGACTTCGCTGATGCCTATCATCACGCCCTTCGATTACAGACACTCAGCGGCTTAACTACGTAGGTATGCGTCTTTTGAACCTGGAATTCACAAAAGGGTCGTCTCATTGCCGACACGATCTGACAGAAGCGGGGACTGAACCGATGGGATCAGAGATGTGTTTTTCCAGGTACCGACGCGCGATGTCTTCGGTGACGAAACCGTTGATGGCTGAAAACCACCCCTGTCCCAAAAACCGGCAACCCCAGTAGTGCTTGCGGATTGCAGGAAACTCCCGACACATTGACGGACGAACTGCCCTGACGACAGATGTTACACTTCCGCAGAGCGGCGCCCCGGTCAGCACCTCGCAGCGAAACTTGGACGACCTGACGAGGTGACAGAAAACGCAGTTCTTGCCGGTGTCATATTTCATGTCCTTACTCGCGGAAAAGGACATGACACGATGCTTCGCACTAAAGCGGGCCCGACTGAAAGTCGGAGGGTCTAGACCAACGCATGGAAGCTGAACATCCAGCGTCCAGTCAGTCCGGGGGAGCTCCCGCACCCGAGCGAYCCCGACTTCGTCGGCACCGCTAGCGGCTTTGGGCGTAGCGCCGCGCTGCGCGCGGCGCAGYCCGGCCTGTAGCAAGTGTTTCGCTCGACCATCGACGCTCAAACCGCCCTGCAGTGCGAGACCGCAATAAAGCGCGGACCGCCGAGCGTAGCGAGGCCCGGCCCAACGGGAGGAGATGTTTCGCAAGAAACATCGACGACGGGCGGGAGTGCCCCTTCTTAGGCACACTGAAACTAGAGGATTCAGGACATCTCGTTCAACCGCGCCACATAGCGCGCCAGAGTGTCGATCTCGAGGTTGATACAGTCCCCTACGGTCACGTCACCCCAAGTTGTTACTTCTTTCGTGTGCGGGATGAAGTTGATACCAAAGTCACAACCATCAACTTCATTCACCGTAAGAGACGTCCCGTTCAATGCGACCGACCCCTTGGGTGCTATGAACCGCGCCAGCGCCTCGGGCGCACGCAGGGTCACGCGGGTGCTGTCGCCCTCGTCCACCATCGCGATCACCTCGGCCACTCCATCCACATGGCCAGACACGATATGACCACCCAACTCGTCGCCCACTTTCAGCGCACGCTCCAGGTTCACGCGACGCCCTACGGCCCATGCACCCAGGCTGGTCTTATCTACGGTTTCAGCGCTCACCTGCACGTCATACCAGTCATCACCGAGCGCAATCACAGTCAGACACACGCCATCACTGGCAATAGAAGCGCCAATGTCGATGCCTTTCGTGTCGTATCCAGTACGAATGCGCGCCCGCAAATCGCCTTGCTGCTCCAATTCGGCCACGGTTCCGACGTCAGTGATGATCCCGGTAAACATTTCATTTGCCTCTGCATGCCTAAATCAGCACCTGACGTAACGGTCTGTTTCGCGCCCGACAAGCCCCCGCTGCTTGCTCTGGCGCAATGCGAGAGTCATAGTTTTGCCTGAAACACCGGGTAAAGGGTTATCAACAGCCAACCCGGCCCAAAGGACGAAAGATGCCAGAACCGGCAAAATCTCAGCGCGTATTCCTGTTTCTACAGGGTCCCCACGGGCCATTTTTCAACGCCCTTGGGCGGATGTTACGCGCCGCCGGGGTCGACGTCTGGCGCGTGGGGTTCAATGCAGGCGACCGCGCGTTCTGGTTTCATCCCCAAAGCTACATCCCCTATCGCGGCACACCCGATGAATGGCCCGACGTCTTCATCCAACTGCTCGAAGCGCGCGGTGTGAGCGACATCGTGTTATACGGTGACACCCGCCCAATTCATGCCAAAGCAATAGAGATCGCAAGGACCCGCGGGCTAACCGTCCATGTTTTCGAAGAGGGCTATATGCGACCCTATTGGGTCACTTACGAACGCGGTGGATCAAATGGCAACTCGCGACTGATGGACATGTCCATCGCCGAAATGCAAACCGCGCTTGAACTGTCGGATATGGAGGCCCCCCTGCCCCCGTCCCATTGGGGGGACACCCGGCACCATGTCTTTTACGGCGCGCTCTATCATTGGTTTGTGATGTTCCGGAACGGCGATTATCGCAATTTCAAGCCGCACCGCGATTTGACCGTGACCAAGGAATTCCGCCTCTACCTCAAGCGCTTGCTCTTGATGCCAGCCCATTGGGCCGAGCGTGGGTTAGCGACCTGGCGCGTGCGCAATGGTGGCTTTCCCTATCATCTGGCGCTCTTGCAGTTGGAGCACGACAGTTCATTCCAGATGCACTCGCCTTTTTCCACGATGACCGAGTTTCTGACCGAGATGTTCGAAGGCTTTGCCGCAGGCGCACCGCAGCATCACCACCTGGTGGTCAAAGCGCACCCGCTGGAAGATGGACGCGTTCCGATTAAGCGCGAGGTTAAGCGCTTGGCGAAACAACACGGGCTTGATGGGCGTGTGCACTATGTACGCGGCGGCAAGCTGGCTCGCTTGCTGAATGACGCGCGCACAGCCGTGACTGTGAACTCGACCGCCGGCCAACAGGTGCTCTGGCGCGGGATTCCGCTCAAGGTCTTTGGTCGCGCTGTCTACGCCAAGCCCGAATTCGTTTCGGATCAACCGCTGCGCGACTTTTTTGCCGGAGCCAGCCGACCAGATAATCGCGCCTACAAAGATTACCGCCGTTACCTGCTGGAAACCAGCCAAGTCCCTGGGGGGTTCTATTCCCTGAAAGGGCGGCGTCAATTGCTGCGCCAAGTGGTCGACATGATGCTGTCGTCGGATGACCCGTATGATGCGCTCAAATCAGGCACAGCGGCACCAAGGCAACAGTTGCGCCTTGTGAACTGAAAGACACAAGACCGGGGACTGGATTTTAATGACGGATTCCGATAGGTTGCTAAAAAAAACTCAGGCAGAATAACAATAGGTCGAGGAGACCGAGCAGTGAAATCCATGTCCGTCCGCTGGGCGAAGCCCGTTGCCGTGCTGGCTGCGATTGGAATCGTGGCCTCGTGTTCATTGCCCAAAGTGGGCCCGAACAAACGTGAAATTTTTGCCGGGTCGGTTCAAAAAGAAGGCGACGCCTTTATCGTCTCGGTCAACGACCGTGTCACCCGCGCCACCGCCGTTGTTCCCGCCCTTGGATTTACCAGCGGGTTTCAGAATGCATCCCAACTGACCTCCGACACCATTCGTCCCGGCGACGTCTTGGGTCTGACCGTTTGGGAAAACGTCGATGATGGCCTTTTGGCAGGTGAAGCGGCGAATTCCACCATTCTGGAAGAAGTGCAAGTCGACAGCGCTGGCTTTATCTTTGTGCCCTATGCGGGACGCATCCGCGCCTCGGGCAACACCCCCGAACAGCTGCGTGAGATGATCACCGCCAAGCTAGAAGATCAGACACCTGACCCACAAGTGCAGGTGCGCCGCCTGGCCGGCGACGGGTCGACCGTTTCGCTGGTAGGCGCGGTTGGCGCGCAGGGTATTTACCCGATCGAACGCCCAACCCGGACATTGGGCACCATGTTGGCGCAAGCCGGTGGCGTAACTATCCAACCTGATATCGCACAGGTCACGGTGATACGTGGCAGCCAACAGGGGAAAATCTGGTTCCAGGATCTGTTCGACAACCCTCAGCTCGACATCGCACTGCGCGGCGGTGATCGCATTCTGGTCGAAGAAGACACCCGATCGTTCACCGCACTTGGTGCCACAAACGCGCAGGCCCGCGTACCATTCGAAACCCAGGATCTGTCAGCTTTGGAGGCCATCGCACAGGTTGGCGGTCTCATTTCCATTGCGTCAGACCCCACGGGTGTCTTCATTTTCCGCAATGAACCAGCCGAAGTCGCAGGACAGGTTTTGGGCCGCGACGATCTGCAAGGGGCACAGCGCATGGTCTATGTACTAAACCTGACCCAACCCAACGGCCTGTTTATCGCCCGTGATTTTGTCATCCGCGACGAAGACACTTTGTATGTGACCGAGGCGCCTTATGCACAGTGGACCAAGACCATCTCGCTTATCTCTGGTGGCCTGACACCGCTGGCCAACCTGCAGACTATCGCCGGCAGCTAACCTGATGATCCCAGATCAAGTCGAAACAGCCGAGAGCCCCCGCTCTCGGCTGTTTGTGTATAACGGGGGCTTTTTGTGGCAAAGAAGGCTTAGGCGTATTCTGTCACTGGAGGGCTATGACCTGCGTTTGGGTGTACCCCGTGACGGTGACCTGGTCGGAATTTGGGGTGACAGCCCAACTGCACATCGCGGCCGCGCCGCAGCTGAAAAACACGACACCCCCATTTTGAGGGTCGAGGATGCGTTTTTACGCTCGCTTCAGCCCGGTCGCGGGGGCGAGCCCCCTTTGGGGCTAATGTTGGACCGGTCCGGCGTGCATTTTGATCCTGCTATTCCGTCGGATCTGGAACAACTCCTTACCACCGATCCGCTGGACGATACCGCCCTTTTGAACCGCGCCCGAAATGCGATGGCGCGGATGAAAGAAAGCCACCTGAGCAAATATTCGGGCTTTGATCCCACGGCACAGGTGCCTGCGCCGGGCTATGTTCTGGTGGTCGATCAAACCCGCGATGATGCATCGGTTCGCGCAAGCAAAGGCAACGACGCACTGTTTCGCGAAATGCTCGTTTTTGCGCAAGAAGAACACCCCGGCGCGCCCGTTGTGATCAAAACCCATCCTGAAACAGTCGCCGGGTATCGCAGCGGGTACTACTCGGAACGGGATGCATCGAGTCGCATTCAATTGCTGAGCAACCCGGTGAGCCCCTGGGCGCTGCTCGAAGGGGCGGTTGGGGTCTATACACTGTCCTCGCAGCTGGGGTTCGAGGCGATCATCGCCGGGCATAAACCCCGTGTTTTTGGTCAACCGTTTTATGCGGGCTGGGGGCTGACAATAGACGAGTTTCCTGTGCCGCGTCGTCAGCGAAAACTGACCAAGGCACAGCTCTTTGGCGCGGCAATGATCCTGGCCCCGACATGGTACGATCCCTACCATGACCGCCTGTGCGAACTTGAGGACGTGATGGCCACGCTCGAGGCGCAGGCGCGTGCCTGGCGACAGGATCATCGGGGATGGGTGGCCAGCGGCATGCGCCTGTGGAAACGCAAACCGATGCAGGCCTTTTTTGGCCAACAAAAGAAGCTGGTGTTTGATGAAGCCCCGAGCGATTTGCAGGGCCGCTCTCACATGGTCTGGGCCGGACGCGCGGAAGATCAGAGCGACGCGGCGCGGATCGAGGATGGGTTCTTGCGCTCTCGGGGATTGGGTGCTGAATTGGTGCCGCCCCTGTCGCTCGTGACCGATGATCTGGGCATCTACTATGACCCAACCCGACCCAGTCGGCTTGAGGTGTTGATCACCCAACGCGCCACCCTGCGTCCCGATCAGCACCTGCGCGCCGAACGCTTGATCACCAGCCTGACCCAAAAACGGCTGAGCAAATACAATCTGGGCGGTGCAATGCCCACCCTGCCCGATGGACACCGCATTCTGGTTCCCGGTCAGGTCGAAGACGACGCTTCGATCCGCAAGGGGGCGGGACAGGTCAACACCAACCTCGCCCTGCTGGAACATGCACGCGCGGCCAATCCAGACGCGGTGATCATCTACAAACCGCACCCGGACGTCGAGGCAGGTCTGCGCACGGGCGATGTCGATGCCCGCGACCTGGCCGATGTCGTCGCAACAGATGCCGATCCGACCGCCCTGCTGGATCAGGTGCAAGAGATCTGGACCATGACCTCGCTTCTGGGATTCGAGGCACTGCTGCGCGGGGTAGAGGTGACAACGCTCGGCGCGCCGTTTTATGCAGGCTGGGGTTTGACCCGTGACCTGGGCAACGTCCCGGCGCGGCGTGCGGCACAGCCAACCCTATACGGCCTGGTCCATGCCGCGCTGATCGATTATCCACGCTATTTTGATCCCGTCACCGGACAACCCTGCCCGGTCGAGGTTGCTATAGACCGGCTTGCCACGGGCAAAGTTCCCCATCCCGGACTGGCCAACCGGTTGTTGTCAAAGCTTCAGGGCGCCTTTGCCACTTACGCGCATCTCTGGCGATAAGTTACTCGACCTTTTCATAGGTCAGTTCCCCGTTCATGATCGTATATGACACGTCGACATCTGAAATCTGCGCAGGCGCAACCTTGAACAAATCCTGCTCCAACACCACGAGATCCGCCATCTTTCCAACCTCCAGACTGCCGATCTGTGCCTGCATTCCCATCCCGCGGGCCGCATTGATGGTGTGCGCCTCCAACGCCAATTGCAGCAGCAATTTCGCCCCGTCTCCACCTAAAGGCGCCACATCCTCGCGCCCACGCAATTGCCGCGTGGTGCCGACCTCGATCGCGGCCAAGGGGCGGTATTCAGAGACATAGCCAGACACCGGCCAGTCTGACCCGAACGAGAATATGCCGCCCGCATCCGCCACGCGGTTGACCGGAAACATCGCCTGTACCCGCTCCATCCCCAGCCGGGTCGTCGACACCGATTGCAGCAAGGGATCAAGCGACATCCAAGAGCCTGTGCTGTCGTAGATCACGCCCAGTTCCGCAAAGCGCGCGTAGTCGTCGGGGTGGATCAACGTGCCATGGGTGATCTTATGCGCCCGCTCGCGCGGTGGGTTGGCTGCAATCGCGGCTTCGATTGCGTCCAGCAGAGCACGCACAGCGAGATCCCCGAAACAGTGACAGGTCACGTTGATCCCCACCGCGTCCGCCCTGCGCACAGCATCCATTACAATATCGACTGGGATAATCGGATCCGGCGTATGATCTGGCTTGTCGGTGTATGGATCGACGTAAAGCGCGTTCCACTTGTCGTCGCCCCCGTCCATGTTGATCTTGAGGTACTGCGCCTGCACCAGATCCGAGTTGAACTGTTCGCGCAACTCCATCGTGCCCGGCAAGGGATCAACCCCGCCGTCGTTCCAATAGAACGAACCGACAAAGCGAACTGGTAATTCGCCCCGTTGTTCAAAGTCAGCCATCATCTGAAAGCCTTCCTGCTGGCTCATCCCCTGAATGCCATGGTCATGCACAGTTGTGATGCCTGCAGCCGCAAAGCGTTGCAACCACTGCCCCACGCCTTCGGACATGAAGTCCGGCGTAACGTCGATAAGAGAGGTCAGCACCTGCATCTGCGCCGGGATTTCAACGATCCACCCGGTTGGGTTGCCATCCGCGTCCCGTTCAAAAAACGAAAACCCCGGCACCGTCTCGGGCGTATCCTTATCAACACCTGCAAGCTCCAAAGCCTTAGAGTTCACCCAGGCTGCGTGCCCATCAATCGCCCACAGAAAGACAGGTCGTTCGCTTTCGATCTCGTCCAGCATGTCGGCGGTTGGGTTACCATCGGTCCAGGGATTGAACCGGATGCCATTGCCCAGGATGATGTCATCTGTATTGGTCTCGACTTCTTTGCGAATGCGGTTGAACAATTCGTCCTTTTCATCGGTTTGCAGATCGACGCCCAGCATGATCAAGCCACCCGCTGCGGCGTGAATATGACCATCGACAAAACCCGGCAACACCATGCGCCCCTCAAGGTCGATCACCTCGGTCCCGATCCCGATCACGTCCTTCAGGCCATCCGCCGCGCCCACATAGACGATCTTATCACCCTCGATCCCGACGGCGCTGACAACCCGGCTGTCTGCGTCCATCGTGTGAACACGCCCGTTAATCAGCGCGTAGTCGGCAGTTGGGTTGAGCCTGTTGGATTGTGCTTGCACGACAATAGGCAACGCGGCGAGAACCGCCGACACAATGGACCAATTCATGAATACTCTCCTGTTGAGACCTGCAGGAATAGCATTCTGATAATCAGATATTTCTAGGTATTTGTCGCGCTTCAGCGCAGCGCGCGCGTCCAGCGATGCACGACGTCGGCCCCCACTGGGCGCGTCTCGGTCAATTGAAAGCGTGGCGCTTGGGCCAGCCGGTCCAACCCCATGGCCCCCAGCGACGGCAGCCCCTCGGCCCCGATGGCCAATCCTGCCGTGAACCCGATCAACTCGTCCACCAGATCATCCACCAAAAGCGAAGCCGCCAGAGCCGAACCGCCCTCGCAGAACACCCGTGTCAAACCAGCCGTTCCCAGTTGTTGCAACAGATCACCCGCGTCGATCTGCACGCCATGCAATGCACACGGGATCAGCTTGGCGCCGATTCCCTCCCACGCGCGAATGCGTTCGATGTCGGCTCCGGGTCCGTGACAGAGCCAGACCGGCACATCCTTGGCGGTGCGGGCAAGCTGGCTCATCAGCGGCAAATCCAAATGGCGCGAAACGACAACGCGCACGGGTTGGCGATCAACACCCATATCGCGCACAGTCAACGACGGGTCATCTGCTCGCGCCGTCCCTGCCCCAACAAGCACCGCGTCATGACGAGAGCGCATGGCATGCACCACGCGCCGCGCCTCTGGCCCAGTGATCCATTTGCTTTCACCGGTCGCGGTGGCAATGCGGCCATCAAAGCTGTTGGCAAGTTTCAGTGTCACCAGCGGACGCCCTTGTTCGGTACGCAACAGGAACCCGGCATGATCGCGAGCGGCATCGTTGCCGAGAACGCCGATCGTCACTTCGATCCCGGCGGCGCGCAGCATGTCGAAGCCTTGCCCAGACACGCGCGGATCACTGTCCTGCAAGGCACAGACAACGCGGGCAATACCGGCATCAATCAATGCTTGCGCACATGGTGGTGTCTTACCGTGATGCGAACACGGCTCCAGCGTGACATAGGCTATAGCACCACGCGCGGCCTCGCCCGCCTGGGCCAAAGCGACAGGTTCAGCATGAGGTCGACCACCGGGTTGGGTCCAGCCGCGACCAACAATGCGCCTATCTTTAACGACAACACAGCCCACAGCCGGGTTTGGCCAGCACGACCCCTGACCGCGCCGCCCCAGTGATAGGGCCAGCGCCATGTACCTATTGTCCAAAGTCTTTACTCTTCGTTAGGGGGCACCGGTGGGCGTAGTTCATGAACAAAGTCCTCGAAGTCATCCGCCGCCTGGAAGTTTTTGTATACACTTGCAAATCGCACGTATGCGACCGTGTCGATGCGGGCCAGAGCTTCCATGACAATCTCACCGATCTGTTTCGATGGAATGTCAGTTTCCCCCATGCTCTCGAGCCGCCGTACGATACCGGAAATCATCTGATCGATGCGTTCAGGCTCGATCGGTCGTTTCTGCATCGAAATGCGAATGGACCGTTCCAGCTTGTCCCGGTCAAAGTCCTCGCGCTTGCCATTGGTCTTGATCACCACCAGATCGCGCAGTTGTACCCGCTCGTAGGTTGTGAACCGTCCGCCACAAGCCGGGCAGAACCGACGCCGCCGGATCGAAACATGATCCTCGGCTGGGCGTGAATCCTTGACCTGTGTGTCTATATTTCCGCAAAACGGGCAGCGCATCCGCCTTCTCCCTCGTTCGTTTCCGCCTCTGATTGTGAGCACTCCGACCCACTTATCCACAACTATAGGGCAGCCTCTACAGTTTGGGTAGAGGGGAAATCACACCGCTAGATCATGGGGCAAAATCAACTCAGATGCGCAACAACTTTGCGGTTATGCGGCGCGTTGCGGTGTTCGAACAGATAAATCCCCTGCCAGGTGCCCAAAACTGGTACACCGCCTGACATCGGGATCGACAACGACACCGGCATCATCGCCGCTTTGATGTGGGCGGGCATGTCATCTGGCCCCTCATATGTGTGCGTGAGATAGGACATCGATGGTTCGGTTGTTGGTGGCACAAGACGATGAAAGAACGCCCTCAGATCGGTCTGAACCTCGGGGTCGGCGTTTTCCTGGATCAGCAGAGAACAGGACGTGTGGCGCACAAAAAGCGTCAGCAGCCCATCTTGCGGGCTGCTGCGGGTCCAGTGTTTGACCTGGGACGTGAACTCATAAAGGCCCTGACCTTGGGTGGTGATTTCAAACTCGGTCTGCATGAGGCGACTGTGGACAACCGCACGCGCGCCCGCAAGGGTGTCAGGTCAAAATCAAAACCGGATCGGCACCGGTTCACACATCCCGTCGGCTTGCTGCACTGACATGCTGTCGCCCACGTTAAAGCCAGTTTTGAAAAATCCGCCGTCGGTTGGCGTGATGCCAGCGGCCTGCGGATCAATGGTGAATTGAACGGCTGAACGGCGGCCCGTCGTGACACTCGCGCCGCGCCCGCGGGCTACGTAGACTTGGGTTTTCCACCCTGCCCCCAGTTGGCGCCGCGCAAATTCAGACGCTGCACACCAGATGTCATTGGTGCGGCCCGAGTTGCGCGGCACGACCTCGAAAATGGCGGCGTTGACCGGGTTCACCCGCGCGCCACTGCGAGCCGAAAACGCGTCGGCGTGATTGGGAAGCGCGGTGGCCAGGGCCGCTGCAACAGTGCAGGCAGTGACGATATGTTTCATGAATCGATACCCAAATGTTAAATTTCTTGCACACAGTGTAGTGCGTCCAACCAGCGCCGGACAGAGCGTTTCACAGCGTTGTCATGGCTTGTGCTTGGGATCGGCGCAGACTGGCAGCATCGTGCCGACCTTCGGCATGTCGACCTCAGTTCCAGCTTTGCGTTTCTGGCGAGTAGATTTGTCCGGCACGTTCTTTGGCCTCAAACAACGGAAGGCCATAGCCAGCAGACTCGATCGACCCTCGATCGCAAGCTAGATGGGCCAGTTCCTGGTTTCCTTTCATGACAGTGATCCCGCCACTCACGTTTCCCTCCGGGGTGCGTTCGACAGCATAGTGGATGACATAGGAAACATCCTTGTTGTAAAAAGTGAACTCCTCCCAGATGGTTGACCCGACCCCAGGCCAGGGGCGCATGCCCACATCACGCACAGAGTGATCCAGCAACAATTCGGGAGCGCGCCCAGTCGATCCATACGCATAGCTGGCGCGCGTTCCATCCAAACAGGTGGTCAATTTCTTGGCCCCACCTTTCAACGTGCAAGACACGAGCGTCTGGGACTGCTCGGGACATTGAGCAGAGGCAACGCCAGCCGAAAAAATCAATGAGACAGCAAAACGAAACATCTAAAGAAACTCCTAAAGAAAAAGGGCGCCACACTGGACGCCCTCGATCTTATCACAGTTTCCGACATTCCCGGCGTTACTGATCCAGGAAGGACCGAAGTTTGCGCGACCGGCTGGGGTGCTTGAGCTTGCGCAGCGCCTTGGCTTCGATCTGACGAATACGCTCACGCGTAACGCTGAACTGCTGACCCACTTCCTCGAGCGTGTGATCAGTGTTCATGCCGATGCCGAAACGCATCCGCAGAACCCGTTCCTCGCGCGGGGTGAGCGAGGCCAGAACACGGGTCGTGGTTTCCTTGAGGTTTTCCTGAATGGCGCTGTCCAGTGGCAGCACGGCATTCTTGTCCTCGATGAAATCGCCCAGCTGGCTGTCTTCTTCATCGCCAATCGGGGTTTCCAGTGAAATCGGCTCCTTGGCGATTTTCATCACCTTGCGGACTTTTTCCAGCGGCATCTGCAGCTTTTCAGCCAGTTCCTCTGGCGTCGGCTCGCGACCGATTTCGTGCAGCATCTGGCGACCGGTGCGGACCAGCTTGTTGATCGTTTCGATCATATGGACCGGGATACGGATGGTGCGGGCCTGATCCGCGATCGAGCGCGTGATCGCCTGGCGGATCCACCAGGTCGCATAGGTCGAGAACTTGTACCCGCGACGGTATTCGAACTTGTCGACCGCTTTCATCAGGCCGATGTTGCCTTCCTGAATAAGATCCAGGAACTGCAGGCCACGGTTGGTGTACTTCTTGGCGATCGAGATTACGAGGCGCAAGTTGGCCTCGACCATCTCTTTCTTGGCCTGACGGGCTTCTTTCTCACCCTTTTGAACCTGCTGCACGATGCGGCGGAATTCGCTGATGTCCAGACCGACGTACTGACCGACCTGCGCCATATCGCTGCGCAGTTCTTCGACTTTGGCAGTCGAGCGTTCGATGAACATCTGCCAGCCACGGCCCGGCTTTTCAGCCATGTCCGACAACCAGTTCGGATCGAGTTCGCGGCCGCGATACGCTTCGACAAACTCGCGGCGATTGATACGGGCCTGGTCGGCCAGTTTCACCATCGAGCTGTCCAGCGACATGATCCGGCGGTTGATACCATAAAGCTGGTCGATCAACGCTTCGATGCGGTTGTTGTGCAGGTGCAGACCGTTCACCAGTTCGACGATCTCGGAGCGCAGAGCCTGATAAATCTCCTCGTCCTTGGAGCTGAACGAGCCGTCCTCGTTCAAAGTCGCCGAAATCCGGCTGTCCTGCATTTCAGACAGCTGTGCATAATCCGACGAGATCTGCTCGAGCGTGGTCAGCACCTGATCCTTGAGCGCGGCCTCCATCGCGGCAAGCGACATGTTGGCCTGTTCGTCTTCGTCGTCGTCATCGTCCTTGGCGATCGGGTTGCCATCGGCGTCCAGTTCCGGGCCTTCGTCCTTTTCAGGCTTGGCCGCCTGAACGGCCGACGTGTCAACAACAGGCGCTTCTTCTTCGTCGTCCATCTGACCGGAAAATGTGGTTTCCAGATCAATAACGTCGCGCAGAAGAATATCTTCGCTCAGAAGTTCGTCGTGCCAGATGGTGATCGCCTGAAAGGTCAGCGGGCTTTCGCAAAGCCCGGCGATCATCGTGTTGCGACCGGCCTCGATCCGCTTGGCGATGGCGATCTCGCCCTCGCGGCTTAGCAGTTCGACGCTGCCCATTTCGCGCAGGTACATGCGAACCGGGTCGTCGGTGCGGTCAAGCTTTTCGGCCGTGCCGCTGGACAGTGTAACCTCGCGGTTGCTGTCCGTCGTCACCAGTTCGGTCGCGCCTTTTTGCTCTTCGTCCTCGGCCTCTTCATCTTCAATGATGTTGATGCCCATTTCAGACAGCATCGACATCACGTCCTCGATCTGCTCCGAGCTGACCTGATCGGGCGGCAGCACCTGATTGAGCTGATCGTAGGTGATGTAGCCTTTCTCGCGGGCCTCGGCGATCATCTTCTTGACCGCTGTCTGACTCATGTCGAGCGAGATTTCCTGTTCCTGGTCCTCGGGCTTGCGGTCGTCGTTGGTATCTTTGGCGGCCATTCAGTGCTCCTGCAGGGCTGGGTGATTCGGTTAGCCCGAATCATTAGCGCGATGAAATGATTCGGCCACCCGTTTACCCGTTTTTTTCTACCTATTCTTTACCAAAACGCATTATCTGCGCTTCTTCTCGAAATTGATTCCCGCCGCGATTGCAGCAAAGGCGTCCCGTTCTTCCCGATTGATTCGTGCTCCGTTGTCACCAACGTCATAGATCGCCTTGTCCTCATTCTCGCTTCGGTTTGCCTTATTGCGGGCCTCGGCGGCCTGGCCCAGACGCCAGGTGATCGCCTCGTCCGTCTGCCCGGCCATCTCTTCTTCGGCCTCGGCAATCTCGGCACTCAGCCCCCGATGCGCGGTCAGTTTTGCGAGTTCTTCGTTGAGCGTAAGCTCGGCCAGTTCGACATCGCCGGGATTGCGGACACAGGGGCTGATTGCGACATGGCGAAGGGATCGCAGGTTTTCAAGGGCATCAGGGCCCAAAGCGTCATAAATCCGATCCGTCAACTGATCAGGTGCGTCGATGGCATAGCGCAGGATCACGTCTCGCAGGACCCCATAGTCGGGATCGCGGCATTCCATGTCCTCGATCTGGACCTCGAACTGCACGACCACCTCGGGCGTGGCGATGGCTGTGGCCAGAATAACAGCCTCGCGCATTTGTATCTGTGCATTCGCCCCCGCCGAAGCCAGAAGCGATTGGCGCGTACCCGGCAAGGCAGACAGGCGTTCAGGTTTCCATTTGCCCCGTGGTTGCCAGCTGCTCTTGCCCCCCTGTTTGCGATTGGGGCGGAACAGGTCCCACCGCAGATCCTTGATCTCTTGCCCATAGTGCGAGCGGATAGAGGGGTCACGGATCAGTTTGATCTTTTCGCGCAGTGTTTTGTCCAGTGCGGCCTTGCGTTCAGGACTGTCAAAGACCTTGCCTTCGGTTTCGCGCTGCCAAAGCAAGCGCACCATGGGGATCGCCGCATCCAGCACGCTCTGCACAGCCGCAGGACCTTCGGCCTTGATCAAATCGTCGGGGTCCTTGCCTTCGGGCATCAGCGCAAAGCGGACCGACTTTCCGGCCTCTAGCAGCGGCAGGGCCAGGTCGATCACGCGCATCGCGGCGCGAACCCCAGCCTTGTCCCCGTCCAGAGCGATGATCGGCTCGTCCGAGATTCGCCACAACAGTTGCAGCTGGTTTTCGGTGATCGCAGTGCCCAAAGGGGCGACCGAAGCGCCGAAACCGCCTTCGGCCAGAGCGATCACATCCATATACCCCTCGGCCACGATCAAGGGTTGCCCCTGTCCCGCAGCCTGCCGTGCAGGCCCGTGGTTATAAAGGTTGCGACCCTTGTCAAACAGCTCGGTCTCGGGCGAGTTCAGATATTTGGCGTTGTCATTGGGGTCCATCGCGCGGCCACCAAAGGCAACACAACGCCCGCGTGCGTCCCGGATCGGGAATATGATCCGGTTGCGAAAAGTATCATAGGGTTCCTTGCCCTTGTTCGACGGTTTGGCCAGCCCCGCGCCCAGGATCAGCTCTTCAGCCACGCTTTTACCGCGCAGGTGATCCCACAGACCTTGCCACCCATCGGGCGCAAAGCCGATCTCCCACCGCTCCAGTGCTTGGCCATCCAGCCCGCGCCGGGTGATGTAATCGCGCGCCGCGCTACCGCCACCGGTGTTGAGTTGTAGGCGGAAGAATTGCACCGCCTGCTCCATCACTTCGGCCAATTGGCTCCGGCGATCCTGCTTTTCCTGCGCCTTGGGGTCACGGGCGGGCATGGGCAAGCCGACCTCGCGCGCCAGAATCTCGACCGCTTCCATAAAGGCGACGTTTTCGGTTTCCTGCACAAACTTTATGGCGTCACCTTTGGCGTGACAGCCAAAGCAGTAATAGAACCCCTTACGGTCATCCACATGAAAAGACGCGGTTTTTTCGTGGTGAAATGGGCACGGGGACCACATGTCACCCTTGCCCTGGTTCGACTTGCGCATGTCCCATGTCACCTTGCGCCCAACCACTTGGGTCAGGCTGACGCGGCTGCGCAGCTCATCCATAAATCCGGGTGTCAGTGACATGTGCGTACTGTGTCAGAGATGAGCGCCGTCGCCAAGTGGTCTGGGTCAAGCCCCGTGGGCGTCACCATCGTTGATCCGCTTATTGTTTCAGGCAGAGTTCCAGCCACGCCTCGCCAAGGTTTTCCTTGCGCACGGTAGACATCTTCTGCTCATAAACCCACGGCGCGATCAGCGGAATTGCCGCGCTATAGTTCTCGGGCCAGGTGGGGTTGGTGGCAGCAACCACTTTGGCCACGTCGCGTTCCTTGACCCGATCCAGCCGTGCGTTTTGAACGGCTGCGACCACCTGCGCCTGATAAGTGCAGCTCTGTTGTTTGGTATCAGCAGCGGCAACGGGTGTCGCCAACAGGGCAGCGGCAAGTGCAAGGCGGATCATCAACGGTCTCTCCCGGAATCAGTTCTGGTTCCGCGCAGGTTACCCCCGCGCGGCCACAGCTTCCATGGCCGTTTTCAGATCGTGAACCAGAGTGTGCGCCATCGAGCGAAACGCCATGATTTGGAACGTGCCCTCATCCACACGCGCCAGAGACACCGACAGGTGCATAAGTTGCGTGCGAACCGCTTGGCCTACAGCGAAATGCGCCAGCCGCACATCCACCGGCACCAGCCGTGCCAGAACATCCTCGGCCGCATCGCCAGACAAGGTGACAACCGCCCAGGCGTCGGACTGATCCGTCAGCGCCGCGTGTTTGGCCAAACCCGCATCCGCCGCCGGACCAACCAATATTGCTTGCGCGTGGCCAAACCAGATGGCTTGCGTATCGCCATCCCGTGTCAGACCATTGGCCTGCGGGTACGCGACCCCACACACCGCCTTCATCGCCTTGGACAGCTTGTCGTGCTGCCTATTGTAAGGCGCGACAGAGGTCAGGTGCCCCGGTTCAACCTCGACCACCTTTGCGGCGCCAATCGTCAGCGGCAACAGGCCCGAACAGGGCGAAAGTGCACTAAGTTTATCCACGGACCCGTTCCCCCTGCTGGTCAAAAAACACCGGATCAACCACCTCGCAGAGCGTTTCTACCCCGCGCAGCCCGTCGACCATTTTCACGATCTCGCCATGGCGCTCGCGCCCGTCGGCCATAAACCCAAGAGCCAGCATGTGGCCTAAGGTCGGCGAATGGCAGACCGAAGTCAGATAGCCCTGATCATTGGTCCGCACAGGCTCGTCACCCTGCTTGTACAGATGCGCCCCCGCCAGAACCTGACCGTTGGTGTCGACCGGTTTCAGACCCACCAGAACCTCGCGCCCCGGCTCCTCAAGCCCCGGTCGCTGGGTCATGGTCTTGCCAATGCAGTCCTTCTTGGCCGAGACCATTCGCCCCATGCCAATGTCATACGCCGTTGTCCGCCCGTGGATTTCCGAGTGGGTGATGAACCCCTTTTCAATCCGCAGAACATTCAACGCCTCCATCCCATAGACGCCGCCGCCCAACGCTTCGGCCTTTTTGGCCAGCAGGCGGAACAGGCTGTCTCCGTATCGCGCGGGCACCGCAACCTCGTAAGCGTGCTCGCCCGAGAACGAGATCCGGAACAGGCGGGCGTCCACGCCCAGAACCTTGACCGGGCCACAGGCCATAAAGGGCCAGTCTTCATCGGTCAGCGGCTGGTCCAGCAGCGCGTCCAGAACTTCGCGCGATTTCGGACCAGCAACAGCAAATTGCGCCCACTGTTCGGTGACAGAGGTGAACTGCACATCCAGATCACGGCGCAGCGCCTGATTGACGAACTCCAGATGTTTCATCACGTCGCCTGCACCTGCCGTGGTGGTGGTCATCACATAGTGGTTCTCGCCCAACCGCGCCGTGGTACCGTCGTCCATGACGAACCCGTCCTCGCGCAGCATCAGACCATAGCGCGTGCGCCCGACCTTCAACGAGCTAAACATGTTGGTGTAGACGAAATCCAGAAACTGCCCCGCGTCCTTGCCTTGAACGTCAATCTTGCCAAGTGTCGACACATCAGCCACCCCGACCGCATTGCGGACATAGCCAACCTCACGATCACAGCTTTCGCGCCAGGTGGTCTCCCCCGCTTTGGTGAAATAACTGGGGCGATACCACAGCCCGGCCTCGATCAGCGGCGCACCGCGCTCCACGTTCGCCGCGTGAGAGGTCGTGAAACGTTCCGCGGCAAAGCTTTTGCCCGTACCGCCTGCCCCCAAGGCCGCAATCGGCACTGGGGAATACGGCGGACGGAAGGTGGTTGTGCCGGTCTCAGGTATACCCCTGCCGGTCGCATCGGCCAAAATGGCCAGCGCTGCCACGTTCGAGTTCTTGCCCTGATCGGTCGCCATCCCTTGGGTGGTGTAGCGCTTCATGTGCTCGACCGAGCGGAAGTTTTCGACCGCCGCCTGTTTCACGTCCTTGACCGTGACGTCATTCTGGAAATCGAGCCAGGCGCGACCTTTGCCCGGAACGGCCCATAGTGGCGCGATCTCGTAAGCGTCATCCTCTGCCCGCGGCTGTGTCACCTTCGGTGCGGTGTGCCCCAGATCGGCAAGCGCACGGGTGACAACCTCGGCCCCTTCGCGCAAACAGGCTGCGGTCGAGAAGGTCCCGTTGCAAGCCCCTGCTGCTTCCATCCCCGGGATCGCGCCCGGTGTCGGCACAAAGCTTTCAATCTCGCGCTTCCAGGTTGGTCGCCCGTTCATGTGACAGGTCAGATGCACGGTCGGATTCCACCCGCCACTCATTGCCAGACAGTCGGCATGCAGGTTCTGTTCGCCGCTCGCGCTGCGGATGGTGATGGATTCCAGCGCCTTGCGCCCAGCGCTGTTGCTGACCTGCGCCCCGCGATAGACCGGATAGTCCTCAGACGTCGGCCCGTCATGACGGCTGTCGATGACGCCTGCCACATGCACGCCTGCATCCAACAGATCGCGCGCCGTGCGGTGTATGTCATTGGTGTTGCCAAAGACGGCAACCCGCTGACCAGGGGCCACGCCCCAACGGTTCAGATAGGTCCGCACCGCGCCCGCTGTCATGATGCCGGGGCGGTCGTTGTTGCGGAAAGCGACGGGACGCTCCAAAGCGCCCGCTGCCAGCACGGCACGCTTCGACGCAATCCGCCAGAACGTCTCGATCGGCGCACCCGCCGGGCGGCTGCCCAGATGATGGCGCACCCGCTCCAGTGCACCAAAGGTGCCGCCATCATAGGCTCCCGTCACGGCCGTACGTGTCATCAGGCGCACATTGTCCATCGACCGGAGTTCCGTCAGCACTTCGTCAGCCCAGACATGACCCGGCTTGCCGTCGAACTCTTGTGTCTCGGCCAACAGTCGACCGCCCATACGGCTGTCTTCCTCGGCCAGGATCACATCGGCACCGGCGCGCCCCGCGACCAAAGCCGCCATCAACCCGGCAGGGCCAGACCCGATCACCAGCAGATCGCAAAAGGCATAGGCCTTGTCATAGACATCCGCGTTGTCCTCACCCGACAGCGCACCCAGACCGGCGGCTCGACGAATGATCGGCTCGTACAACTTTTCCCAGAACGCGCGCGGCCACATGAATGTCTTGTAGTAGAACCCTGCACCCAGGAACGGCGCGGCCAGATCGGTGATCGCCATCGGATCGAACTGAAGCGACAGGCCGCGGTTCTGACTACGCGCCGACAGCCCCTCGTACAGTTCCTGCATCGTGGCGCGCACGTTTGGTTCCTGCCGCCCTCCCTGACCCACGGTCACAAGCGCATTGGGCTCTTCGCTGCCCGCCGTCAGGATGCCGCGCGGGCGGTGATATTTGAACGAGCGGCCCACCAGCCGCACCTCGTTGGCCAACAGTGCCGAGGCCAACGTGTCGCCCTCAAGTCCTGTGTAGTTCACCCCATCAAAGGAGAAGGTGACCGGCTTGCTGTAATCCAGCAGCCCCTTACCTGCGACCCTCATGACGTTTCCTCCGACACCAGCTGCGTTGCGGTGATCTCATGGGTCACGGTGTTGCGGGTCACTTCAATCCAGGCGCCGCAACCGCCTTCGTGATACCACAGATCGCGTGTCTCCCCAGCCGGGTTGTCGCGCAGATAGACGTAGTTGTCCCAAACCTCTTCACCTGCATCCGGTTCAGGCCTGTTCAACGACACAGCGTGCCCTTTGTAATAGAACTCGCGGCGATCCCGCTCGCCGCACAACGGACAGGTGATCCTCATGCCTCAAACCCCTGCTTCATTTTGTTACAAATACGGAAATCCGACATCTGCCTTACCCCCTAGTGCAGGTTGTGTTGAGAGCCCTTGCTCTCTTCGTCGATGATGCCCCGCCCGGTGCGGAAGCGATCCAGCTGATAGCCAGAGGCGTTCTCGTGATAGCGGTCCGTCGCGATCAGATGGGCAAAGACGTTGCCCGACCCCGGCACCGCTTTGAACCCGCCGTAGTTCCAGCCGCAGTTCAGATAGAGCCCGTCGATATGGGTTCGGTCTATGATGGGCGAGCCATCGGGCGACATGTCCATAATCCCGCCCCAACTGCGCAGCATCTTGGCCTTGCCGATCATCGGCATCAGGGCCATGCCCGCCTCCATCACATGTTCCGCCGTCGCCAGATTGCCCCGCGCCGCATAGGATGCGTAGAAATCCAGATCGCCGCCAAAGACCAGCCCCCCCTTGTCCGACTGGCTGATATAGAAATGGCCCATGCCAAAGGTGACGACATTGTCGATCACCGGCTTCAGCCCCTCGGTGACAAAGGCTTGCAGCACGTGGCTTTCGATTGGCAGGGTCATGCCCGCCATCGCTGCCACCTGGCTGGAACGGCCTGCGACGACCATCGCCACTTTCTTGGCCCGGATCGGCCCGCGAGAGGTTTGCACGCCCTTGACCGTGCCATCCTCTATATCGATGCCCGTCACTTCGCAGTTCTGCAGCAGATCGACGCCGCGCTGGTCTGCACCGCGAGCAAAACCCCAGGCCACAGCATCGTGGCGCGCAGTGCCGCCGCGCGGGTGATACAGCCCGCCGTAAATCGGGAAACGCGCGTTGTCGAAATCCAGATAAGGCAGCATTTTGCGCAGCTCGTCCCGGCCCAGCAGAACAGCATCATCGCCCTGGCTCAGCATCATGTTGCCTTGTCGCGCCCGCGCATCACGCTGCCCGTCGGAATGGAACAGGTTGATGATTCCACGCTGCGAATGCATCACGTTGTAGTTCAGGTCTTGTTCCAGCCCTTCCCACAATTTCAGCGAATGCGAGTAGAATTCGGAATTGCCCTGCAGGAAGTAATTGGCGCGAATGATCGTCGTATTCCGGCCCACGTTGCCGCCGCCGATATAGCCCTTTTCCAGAACCGCGATATTGGTCAACCCGTGTTCCTTGGCCAGGTAATAGGCTGTCGCCAACCCGTGCCCCCCGCCGCCAATGATGACGATGTCATATTCCGACTTGGGTTCGGGATCGCGCCAATGGGGTTTCCAGCCCTTGTTGCCGGTCAACCCTTCCTTGATAACGCGAAGGCCTGAAAAACGCATGATCTGCTTCCTCCTGTTGGGCCGGAATGCGCCCGTCAGAATAGATGTATCAATCCACTTTCAGATCACCATATCGCTTTTCGACAAAAACATGTCAGAGTGCGACCGGATCTGTTGCAAAGACGCCCCGCAGAGGATGCAGGAATGCCACGACTTTCCCTAAAACCGAATTCGCGCGGCTAAGCCGACGATTGGTGCGGTGTCATAATCTTGGCGACTGATTTCGGTGCCAGTCGCTGAATCCAGCGTCAGACGTCCGTCAAATTCGGCCCCGACAAAGGCGCTCACGCGGACGCCTGGGTTGGGCTCGTATGCCACAGACAGAACCACCGGAATGCTTCTGTCTTCGCCAACCCCGCCAGGCGCAAGGCCAGTGTTGTCCAGGCGAAAGCGAACTCGTTCCGATCGTGCTGCCAACGAAAAGCTCCATGCATCCGAATGCTGGTAGCTCAGGATCACTCCGGGTCCCTGTGTTGCCCCTAGACCCGTACCTGTGCTCAGGTTCCAATTGGGCGAGAAGTCCCAATCTACCAAAACCGCGGGAAAGATTTCGGTGCCGTCGGTTCCCACTTCAGAAAACGCGCCAAATGCAGGGCCAATCCGCAAGTTCGGGTTCACCTGCCAGCTGATGCCGGCAAAAACCCCGTAAGTCCGCCCATCAGACGACTGTGCCCCTTTCTCGTAATCCCAACGAACTTGCGGCGAGACAAAGACCGTGGCGGTCTCACCAACAGAAAACCGAACTGGAGCTGAAATCCTGACATCCCGGATGCGGTCCCAGGGTTGGTTGCCCGCAAAGCTGAAATCGTAAGAGAACTCGCCGTAGCTAAGAAACAGGCCCGCCGAAGCGCCGCTGTCGAACCGGTAGAGCCCGCCCCCGCGCACGAACGCACGCGATGCGCTGAATTCGCCCCCGGCGCTTAAGCCTGCGTTGCCCTGAAAAACCGCGAGCCCTTCAAACTGGGACACCCACCCCGTGCGCTGTTGCGACGCGGCTGGATCTCCGGTGAGCAAAATAGCGCCGGTGCAAACGGCAAGCAGACGTGTTAGATAGGTCACCGGCAATTCCTTTTGCATCTCATACCGAAATAATAGAGCGATGCCGCGTTCATCCCAACCCAAGCTGGCTAAAATCTAAAAACACTGCCTTTTCGGACACAGAGCGCCCAATAGGCAAAAAAGCGGCGCGCAAAACTGCACACCGCTTTGATTGTTGTTTCCATAAAATTAGAGGCCTTTGGCGCGATAGCTCGCTGCGACCTTGTTGATCGACACCAGATAGGCCGCCGTTCGCAGGTCTTCGACATCCGCACGGTCGTGCCAGATCTCGCGCATCGACTGATAGGCGATCCGCATGGTGTCATCGAGGCCCGAGCGCACCAGTTCCAATTCACCGGCACCACGCAGATACTTCTGTTTGAAGTCCGGCGACATCGACCAGGCATCGCCCAAGTAATTGTCCAGACGCTGCAGCTCGTCGATAACCAGCTGATGGCGCGCCTCTTCCTGACGGCGCTGCATCCGGCCAAAGCGGATATGGCTCAAGTTTTTGACCCATTCAAAGTATGACACTGTCACACCGCCCGCGTTGGCGTACATGTCGGGAATGATCACTGTGCCTTTCTTACGCAGTATATCATCAGCGCCGGCGGTAACGGGGCCATTCGCGGCCTCGATGATCAGCGGGGCTTTGACGTTGGCCGCGTTGCCCAGATTGATCACACCTTCCAGCGCCGCCGGAATGAGAATGTCACAGTCCTCTTCCATAAGAACCGCACCATCGGCTGTATGGGTTGCATCCGGATACCCGGTCACGCCGCCATGTTTGATGATCCAGTTCCGCACACCTTCGACGTCCAACCCATCAGCATTGAACAAACCGCCATCGCGCTCGATGATGCCGATGATTTTGGAGCCGTCTTCCTCTTGCAGGAACTTGGCCGCGTGATACCCCACATTACCAAGGCCCTGCACGATCACACGTTTGCCATCAAGCGAACCGCTAAGCCCTGCCTTGGCCACATCACGCGGATCGCGGAAGAATTCGCGCAGGGCGTATTGCACGCCGCGCCCCGTCGCCTCGACCCGGCCCGAGATACCGCCCGCATTCAGCGGCTTGCCGGTGACACAGGCACGCGCGTTGATGTCCGTGGTGTTCATCCGCGCGTATTGGTCCGCAATCCAGGCCATCTCGCGCTCGCCGGTGCCCATGTCCGGGGCCGGAACGTTCTGAGACGGGTGGATCAGATCACGCTTGGCCAACTCATAGGCGAAGCGGCGGGTGATCTGCTCCAACTCGTGCTCGTCATACTGACGCGGATCAATGCACAACCCGCCCTTGGAGCCGCCAAACGGCGCCTCGACCAGCGCGCATTTGTACGTCATCAGGGCGGCCAACGCCTCGACCTCGTCCTGGTTCACCGATGGCGCGTAACGGATACCGCCCTTGACCGGCTCCATGTGCTCGGAATGTACCGAGCGATAGCCGACAAAGGTTTGGATCTGTCCGCGCAATCGCACGCCGAACCGCACCGTGTAGGTCGCATTGCAGACCCGGATCTTCTCTTCCAGCCCCGGCGGCAGGTCCATCAGGGCAACCGCTCTGTTGAACATCAAATCTACGCTTTCACGAAAACTGGGCTCATTTGTACGGGTCATACTCACAATACTTCCTCCATGACCTTCTGCGACTCGCTCAAGGATGAGTTGTCGCAGCGACAGTATGACCGTTCGATTAATAAGTGCGACATTTTTAATCACTTGCAAAATGCCGGACTTACGGTAAATGCCGAATCACGCCCCGAATTGCGCAACGCGCCCATTGTTTCACCCAAGGAAACAAAGCCTGAGCGGCCACTCGAAATGTCTCAAACCAAGAGTTAATATCCTTTGTTTGGAACATATTGCGCCCCAATTTAGCCATCATCTCACGGCAAAAACATTCAGTGGAAGTTTGTCTTCAGAGTACTTGCGAGACGCTGAAGAGAGAGGTGAGTCATGTTTACTGACGGTGATAACAAGACCAGGCTTAACCGTGCCATGCGTCGTAATCTGTCACGTCGCGCAAAGCGTTTTGCGTCCGATGAAAGCGGCGTGATCGCCATTTTCGTATTGTTTCTGTTCGTCATCATGCTGGCCGTAGGCGGCATCGGAATCGATGTCATGCGATACGAACGGGACCGCGCAAAGCTGCAATACACAATGGACCGCGCCGTTTTGGCAGCGGCTGACCTTGACCAATCCCTCGAACCCGAAGCCGTGGTCCGCGAGTATCTGGAGAAGGCCGATCTTCTACAGTTTCTGACCAGCGTGACCGTCTCCGAGGGTTTAGGTTACCGGAACGTGAAGGCGACTGCGGAATCAGAATTTCCAACCCAGTTCATGCATATGACAGGCGTCGACACGCTGAGCGCTCCGGCGGCCAGCACCGCCGAAGAAAGTATCGGTGGCGTCGAGATTTCATTGGTTCTGGACGTGTCGGGATCCATGAATTCGAACAGCCGTCTAACAAACCTGAAGGTCGCCGCGCGCGATTTTGTCGACCAGATGGCTGACAATACCGAAGACGGGAAATTGTCGATTTCCATCGTTCCCTACGCCACCCAGGTGTCTGTGACGGACAACATGATGGACGAGTTCAACGTGACTGGCGAAAACGCCCACTCGAATTGTATCAACTTCCCATCCAACGACTTTTCATCGACGCTTCTGAACCCCACTGCAGCACGCCCGCGGACCTTGCATTTCGACACGTTCACCAGTTCAGGTTCCAGCCGCAGCGACGGCCGCCCTTATGGCGATCTGGTAATATTCCCGGTGTGCGAATCCGACAGCCGCCGCGAGATTATGCCACTGCAAAAAGACCGCGACACACTGAAGAACTTCATCACGGCGCTGACCGCGCGTGGCAACACGTCGATCGATGTGGGTATGAAATGGGGCACTGCTCTGTTGGATTACAGCATGAACGGTGTTGTCACCAACCTGATCACGGATGGCGATATTCCCAACGATTTCGCGCTGCGCCCGCACCGCTATTCGGATGGCGAAACGCTAAAAGTCATCGTGTTGATGACGGACGGCCAGAACACCAGCCAGTATTATCTGCGTGACCAGTATCGTCAGGGCAATTCGAACATCTGGTGGAATTCACAAGAAGAGAAGTATTCGGTCTACAGACCGTCTACCGACCGCTATTACTGGCCGCACGAAAACAGCTGGGAAGATCATCCCTATGGCAACGGTACAACCACGGAGTGGGAGTGCACCGGTACCCTTTACTACGGTAACTGCTACTATGGCAGTTGGGTTCAGGAAACCGTCGAAGAACCAGGGAGTGCCGAGCGTCTGGCATATCCTCAGCTGTGGGAACAGACTTCGCTGCAGTTCAATCTCAGCAAACATTATTATCCTTGGATGAACGACAGCCAAGCGCGGGATGAATGGTACTACGGCGTGCGGAGTTATGTAGGCTCCAGCACCAAGGACAATCGCACCAAAGATATCTGTGACGCCGCAAAGGCGGAGAACGTGATCGTTTACACCATCGGTTTCGAAGCCCCCAGTAACGGCCTGGCGGTCCTCAAGAACTGCGCCAGTTCGGACAGCCATTTCTATGATGTGGACGGGTTGGAGATTTCAGACGCCTTTGCGTCAATCGCCTCCTCGATCCGCAAGTTGAGGCTGACCCAATGATCAAGCGTATGGTTAAACGGTTCCGCCGCTTTTCGGACGACGAACGGGGCAATGCAACGGTCGAATTCGCGCTGCTGTTTCCCTTGCTCATGGTGGCCATGTTATCGGGGATCGAACTGGCCTTTGTCACACTCAAACACGCCATGCTGGAACGCGCCGTCGACATGACGGTGCGTGACATCCGTCTGGGCACCGGTGTCAACTTTCAACACGACGATCTGAAAACGACGATCTGTGAACGTGCCACCTTTATCAAAAGCTGTGATGCCAACATGCGGCTAGAAATGATCCAGGTGGATCCGCGCAGCCCGCTGGACATCGATGGCGATCCCGATTGCACAGACCGCACCGAAGAGGTCAAACCGGTGCGAAGCTTTGTCAGCGGAGCAAGCAACGACCTGATGATCTTGCGCGCCTGCGCCAAAATCGACCCACTGTTCCCAACCTCGGGACTGGGCAAGCAATTGGCAGACAACGCCGAAGGCCAATATGCGCTGGTCGCAACAACCGTATTTGTGCAGGAGCCGCAGTAAGCCATGTCCCGTTCAATGTTCAAAAACTTCCTGGGTCGGTTTGCCCGCGACGAAAGCGGGTCGGTTTCTGTCGAATTTGTCCTGATGTTCCCGGTGCTCTTCTGGGTCATCATGGCCTGCTACACCTACTTTGACGGCTACCGCCAGAGCGCGGCCAACCTTAAGGCAGCGTTTACCATCAGCGATCTGGTCTCACGCGAGACTGCTGGTATTAACGATACCTACATCGATTCGATGCAGCGGCTCCTGAACCTGATGACTCGCAGCCAGTCGTCCACCAAAGTGCGCATTTCTGTCATCCGCTGGGATGAAGAAGACGACCGTTATTACGTTGATTGGTCGCGTGTCCGCGGCTATCAGGACGAACTGACCAATGCGACCATCGGTGACATGGCCGACCGCCTGCCAACGATGCCGGACGAAGAGCGCGTGATCCTGATCGAGACCAGCAACACCTATGTGCCGCCCTTCAAAGTTGGGATCAACGAGATGGAAATGGACAATTTTGTCTTTACCCGTCCGCGTTTCACCAACCAAGTGGCCTGGGCGTCCTGAAACTGGCCACGATTGCGCCCTCTGCTATCTGCTGCGCGTCCGAAAGCTTCGCGGCGCAACGATTGGCACCTCGCCAAAGGCGAGGCCACGCCCAACGGGAGGACGTGCATCTTTGATGCATCGACGACTGGCGGGAGCACCCCGTTTTCTTGACAGCCACCAACACAATCCGGTCGCAGACGGCTGGCGTTTTGTCCTCAATCCCGCTGCGCGATCATGGCCGAGATCATTTCGGCCATGAATTTGCTCTGTGATCCGGGCGTCACGCCCCCGATCCCGACGCGGCGCCCCATCCGCCACCACAGACCCGGTTGCCAAACACGAGACGCTGGCTGGCTGGTCCGCAGCAGGAAACCATTCGAGGGTTTGAACGCAAAAACGCCCCGATCCATGTTTTCGATATCTTCGACCCGTGCGATCAGCTGACCATCGGTTGACCGCAGCTCGGTCTCGGTCAGTTCAACTTGCGCCGTGGTGGCGCGCCACATCTTGAGCGCCAGCCACATGGCCGCACCGCCCACGACGATCAAAAACGCCTGCCACAATAAGTCTGGTCCGCCCAGCAAAGCGACATAGAACGACATCAGCGACATAGCGGCGAGCATGCCGACCCCCATCCACCTGCGCGGGGCCGAGGCCTCGACCACTGCCAATATCTCTTCGTTCATCTGCCCCTCCGTTGGTCTACGGTCCCGGGCATAGCGCATCCAGCGCGCGGGCAACAGGGCCATTGCCCTACCCACAAACCGCAGATAGCGTCCAGATCATGAGCTATCCATCGAACCGGGACACCCCGCAAAAAGCCAATGACGCCGCCGCCGGCATCGACGTGACCGAAGATTTCGAACGGTTCACGCAGCGCAACGACGTCTTCACCCGCGCCATGTGGGACAACAGGGTGAAATCCAAGCACACGGCGAAGTTCTTTGCCTCTTACCGGATGGAGGCCACGCCCCGGCGCGGGGACGGGTTCACGCAAAAGGACTTTGCCCTGCGCAACGCCGCCTGGCTGATCTCGGACGTAATGACCAACCGTTTCGCGGATCAAGGTCGGCGTGAAGGGTTTCAGGCTCCGATCAGCAGCGACACCCCTGTCGCGCCCCTGCAGGCCGAGATCGACGATCCGGCCAAAATGAGCGACGAGGTCAAACGCATCGCCAAGTTCTTTGGTGCTGATCTGTGTGGCGTGACCGATCTGGATGACCGCTGGCTTTATACCTCGCGCGTGGATACCCGTGACCTGACCGAAGCACCGCTCGATCTGCCCGAGGGGCTGAACTCGGTGATCGTGCTGGGGCACGAGATGGACAAGGAACTGGTGGCCACCTACCCTTCGGCCCTGGCCGGCGCCGCCACTGGGCGTGAGTATAGCCATGAGGCATCGGTCGTCATGCAACTGGCCGCCTACATCCGCAATTTGGGGTATGAGGCCGTGCCGTCAATGAATGACACCGGGTTGGTCATCCCCTATGCGGTAAAGGCTGGCCTGGGTGAATATGCCCGCAACCAGATGGTGATCACGCCCGAATTTGGCCCTCGTCTGCGGTTTTCCAAGATCTTCACCAACCTGCCACTGGCCCATGACATCCCCGAACCAAAAGGGGTAAAGGCTTTCTGTAATATCTGCACCAAATGCGCCGACGCCTGCCCGGTTAAGGCCCTGCCCTACGGCCCACCATCGACCGACACGGCCAATGTCTCGGCGATCAAGGGCGTGCGAAAATGGACGTCTGACGCTGAAAAGTGCTTTTCGTTCTGGGCCAAGCTTTCATCCGATTGCGCGATATGTATGCGGGTGTGCCCGTTTAACCGCGACTATTCCAAACGGCGACACAAGTTGTGGCTAAAGCTGGCGCTGTCCCCCCTGCGCAAACTGGCTTTGCGCCTGGCAAAAGATCATGGGCAGCGGTCAAAACCAGGGGACTGGTGGGCAAATCCTTAAACACCTGCCCCAAGGTGATCCGCCAGGCGAAGCGCAAACTGCACGATGGCCAATGTCGGGTTGTTGTATCCAGCCGTGGTGTAGAGCGACGAACCAGCCATATACAGGTTCTCGGACCCAAACACTTTGCAATTGCCATCAACCACCCCGTAACGCGGCGAATGCGACATGCGCGTGCCACCCATGTGGTGATACCCCGCCAGCACATCGTCATCGGGGTATTCATCCCCCTGATATACCCAATCGCGCAGCTGCAGACGCCCCAGGTTTTCTCGGAGGATGTAGGCATTGAACTGCTGCGTCGAGGCCAGCATGGTTTCTCGATCGATCGGTGCCTTGGTCCAATGTAGTTCGGACAAGGGAACGCCGAAGCGGTCCACATCTCGATCAGACAAAGCCACCCGGTTTTCCCGATTTGGCGCCTGTTCCCACGCAGCGTGGAATTTGTACGAACAGATCAACTTTTTGCCAGCCAGATCCGCCGCCCAGGCGCCAATGCCTGGCGCCACGCACAACAAATCTTTGACCAGGCGTTTGGTGTTGCTGTCCCCTTGCTCTTCGACGACAACGCCGCATCCCAAGATACCCAACGTGCGCTGCATCTTTTCGGTCAGGGCAAAATACGTGTTTGCCTGATCCCAGGATTTGATCAACGCCTCACCAATGGTGAAATGCGGATGCTCCATCCAATATCGACCGATGGGCAAATCACGGTCGAACAAGGAGGCGCCGTGTCTCCCCTCCATCCACAAAAGTTGCCGCGAGTTGTCGATCCCACCCATGGCAAACACAACGGCATCTGATCGGATTTCCAGCTCTTGATCGGCATAGTTTCTAAGTTTGACAGAGCGGACACGCCTGTCAGCGCCCATCAAGTCTACAAAATTCGCATTCAGGAACAGATCGATGTTCTTTGAGGCTTCGATCTCGTCGTGAAATTTTTCACTAAAAACGACTGGCGGAGAATACTTGAAATCCACTTGCCGCAGCCCAAGCTGCTCGTCCACAAGATGGTCCTGGTAGTCAGAGTCGATCTCGACAATCTCGCACGCGTCGGACCGGTAAGCCAGAAGTTCATCGTAGGTGATGGGCCAGCGAAAATCGTCCCCCATGTGTCCACGATTGAAATCTGCGGCTTCAAAAGAACGGCAATACCCACCCCAATGATTGGTTGAACCGCCAAAGTACCGCAGACGCGCGATGTCCAGATCAAAATACGGGTCACCTAGGGTTGAGCCAGCATAAATCTCTTGCGACTCATCCTCATAATCCAGGCCCCCGCCTTCGCACAATGCCACACGCTTGCCCGCGCGACCCAGACGGACCGCCAAGGTTATTCCGGCCGCTCCGGCGCCTAGAATGCAAACGTCGTACTGCTTGTCCGACACAATAGAACCCTGCGCAAAATCAAACAGCATCAGACGTCTTCATCCTTGAGCAGCCATCCGTTCTGAACCCGCTGCGGGAAATAGCGCTTGAACAATGGGACCTGGCCCAATGTCAAAGCAACAAAGGCTGAAATAGAAAATGTGCGTCGATTCATTCGCCCCCCCTTAATGACCTAAATCTATAGCAGATTTTCTAAATCCAAGCATATATTCGCATTCATCCGGCTCCTGCATCGGGACAATCACTGGTAACGACGGCAATTGGGCGGTGATGCGAAATAATATTCTTGGTGTCAGGTGCAGACCTGTGCGATTTTGCACATAGCGCGTGCCGTTTCGCGGATTTGTGCAGAGGCTCCAGCTCATTATGTATAGGTGAACACCACATCGTCAGAGGTATCATAATGTCCATCAGACCGATCCTTGAATCCCGACCCGCCACCCCGACAATGGAGGGCGCGGGCGTCAAATTGCATCGGGCGTTCGGGTTTCAGGATCCGTCCGAGCTCGACCCGTTTTTGTTGTTTGATGATTTCCGCAACGAGCACCCGCGGGACTACATGCGCGGCTTTCCCTGGCATCCACACCGCGGGATCGAGACGATCACCTATGTTCTTTCCGGCACGGTCGAGCACGCAGATTCGCTCGGCAACGCCGGCCAGCTTGGCGCAGGCGACGTTCAGTGGATGACTGCCGGGTCGGGCATTTTGCACCAAGAGATGCCGGAGGGAAACGCGACCGGCCAGATGCACGGGTTTCAGCTGTGGGGCAACTTGCCTGCCAGCCAGAAGATGACTGCGCCGCGTTATCAAGACGTCGAAAGCAAAGAGATCCCCGAGGTCATCGACGATGACGGCACCCGGGTTCGGATTATCGTGGGTGAGTTTTGGGGTAAGACCGGTCCTGTGGATGGCATCGCCGCTGATCCGCAGTATCTGGATATCAGCATACCTGCCGGCGTAAGGAAAACCTTCAAGATCGACACCTATCGTCGTGCTTTTGCCTACGTGTTCCAAGGGGTCGCCGCCTTTGCTGATGCTTCCCAGCCCACTGGCATTCTGTTGGAAAAAGAGTTGGCTGGCCAAGAACTTAACATCCGCGACATGTCCGGTGATCGCACGTTGATCCGCTTTGGAACTGGGGACGAGGTCACGGTTCAGGCCGGTCCCGAAGGTGTTCGCTTTTTGTTGATTTCAGGCGCACCGATTGAGGAACCGGTGGCCTGGCACGGCCCCATCGTGATGAACACACAGGCCGAATTGCAGCAAGCGATGCGCGACCTGCACAATGGCACCTTCATCAAAGCTGCGCACTGAACTTGTGTTATGATGGCCTTCTTAGAACGGAGGCCATCATGATCGTTCGAATTTTTCGCGCCGTCATCTACGATAACAAGATCGACCACTTTCGCGCATTCATGCTCGATACTGCGTTGCCGCTGATGCGACAGCAGCCCGGTCTTGTGTCAATCACCCCTTGCCTGCCTCGCCCTGAAACACCCAACGAGTTTTGCTTGGTTATGGTTTGGGAAACCGTCGATGCACTGGCGGATTTCGCCGGAGCAGATTGGCGCCAACCCCATGTTCACCCTGATGAAGAAGGCATCGTAAAAGAGCGTTATCTGCATCACTTCGATCTGGCGGAAACGGCCTGATCAGCGCACAACCGATTTGCGGACCATGTCCCAATAGATCTCTTCGACCTCGGGCAGCGACAGGCGCCCGCCCGAGCGGTACCAGGTGTTGACCCCGGTCAGCATCGCGATAACGGCCAGTGTGGCGATCTTGGGGTCGGGCACATCAAAGACGCCGTCGGCCACGCCCTGGTGCAGGATCTCTTCGAGCATGTTTTCGTACTGCCCCCGCAACCCTTCGATGGTGGCAAAGTTATCGGGGCTCAGGTTGCGCAGCTCCATATAGGCGATGAAAACCGCGTCCGGGCGTTCCGAATGAAAGCGGATGTGGAACCGGGTGAATGCCTCTAGCCTGTCCATCACCCGCTTGGGGTTGGGCTGCGCGGCGGTAGCCTCCAGCAACTCTTCCAGATGGGACCGCATCAACCCAAGCAGCAACGTCTGTTTGTCCGGCGTGTAATTGTAGAGCGCCCCGGCCTGCACCCCCACCGCACCCGCAATCTGGCGCATGGACACCGCCGCATAACCGTGTTGTGCAAAAAGCCGCTGCGCCGCATCCCGGATGCGGGGGCCGGTGATGTCAGAATGGGAACCTTGGGTACGTGCCATGCGCCTCACGCTATCTGAACAAACGTTCAGAAAAAACCCCCGCTTGCGCCTTTTCGATCAAACAGGCATCAAAGGGCCACGATTACGGGAACCACTGATCATGAAATTGCGCCTTGCCATCTGCCTTTTGCCTGTTTTGGCTGCGTGTACGCAAGTGCCCGAGTTGAACGAAAAGGTCTCGTCGCAGTTGCAGGACGCAAAATATCCCGAACTGCTCCCGCTTGATCAAGCCTTGGGCCCGCCAATTGCCCCCGAAGCAGAGGCACGAAAGGTCACCCAACAGCTCGAGGCGCGGCGCGACAGTCTGAAACGTCGGGCTGCGGCGTTGCAAAATCCGGTTGTGGATGCCGATGATCGTGACCGTTTGGACGAAACTGTCCCCCGCCCCACATCTGACTGATTGCACCCATGCGCTGAACCCGCTAAGGCACGATCCGACCTTAGGCCGAATTTTCGGCGGGTTTCATAGCATGGAAGGACCCTCACGATGACACGAACGCTGCGGCTTGGAATTGCAGGTTTGGGAACCGTGGGCGTGGGGGTCGTCAAGATCATCCGCCGTCAGGCCGCACTGCTTGAGGCGCGCACCGGCGCGCGGATCGAGATCTCGGCCATTTCTGCTCGCGACGCGAACAAGGACCGGGGTGTCAACCTGTCAGGTTATGCTTGGGAAACTGACCCTGTGGCGTTGGCTAAACGTGATGACGTGGACGTTTTTGTCGAGCTAATGGGCGGATCAGAAGGCGCGGCAAAAAACGCGACCGAGGCCGCATTGGCCGCGGGCAAGGACGTCGTGACCGCCAACAAGGCACTACTGGCCATCCACGGTCAGGCACTGGCCGATCAGGCCGAAACTGCAGACCGTGTGATCCGGTACGAGGCCGCTGTTGCTGGCGGCATCCCGGTGATCAAATCCCTGACCGAAGGTCTGGCCGGGAACGAGATTACCCGCGTCATGGGTGTTATGAACGGCACCTGCAACTATATCCTGACCAACATGGAAGCCAAAGAACTGGGCTATAACGCGCTGTTCGATGAATGCGCCGAGCTTGGTTATCTTGAGGCTGACCCGAACCTGGACGTAGGCGGCATTGATGCGGCGCACAAGCTGGCGATCCTGTCGTCCATCGCGTTTGGAACCAAGCCCAACTTTGACGGGATCGAAATCGAAGGCATTCAGCGCATCACGCTAGAGGACATCCATCAGGCCGCCGATATGGGCTATCGCATCAAGCTGCTTGGGGTTGCCCAACGCACCGCGCGCGGTCTGGAACAGCGCATGCAGCCCTGCCTGGTGCCCGCGACCTCGCCCATCGGTCAGCTTGAAGGTGGCACCAACATGGTCGTGATCGAAGGCGACGCGGTCGAGCAGATCGTTCTGCGCGGTCCCGGTGCCGGCGAAGGCCCCACCGCCAGCGCGGTATTGGGCGACATCTGCGATCTGGCGCGCGGCCTGCGCATTCCGACCTTCGGTCAGCCTGCCGCAATGTTGGAAGAGGCGAAACCCGCCCGTACCGGCCTGCCTGCGCCCTATTACCTGCGCACGGCGCTGCTCGACAAACCCGGCGCGCTGGCAAAAGTGGCCTCGATCCTAGGTGATGCGGGTGTTTCCATCGACCGGATGCGCCAATACGGGCACACCGATGCCACCGCCCCGATCCTGATCGTCACCCACAAAACCACACGCGCCGCGCTGGACGAGGCGCTTTCGGCGCTGAACGCCACGGATGTGGTGGCTATGGAACCGGTCGCCTTGCGGATCGAAGAGCTTTGAACTCGGCCTGTCGCAGGCCACCCCCTTGCGGGAATGAACATGACCGGGGTATGCCGGTAAAAAACAGTCTGTATTGACCAAAAGGATAGTGAACATGAGCGCTTCGGCACCCCAAATCGCATTTGACGACCGCATGCTGTCGCTGGGTCTGGCCCGCGTCGCGGAACAGGCCGCGCTGGCTTCGGCCTCGCTGGTGGGACGTGGCGACGAAAAGGCCGCAGACCAGGCCGCCGTGAACGCCATGCGCGAGCAGCTCAACAAACTGGACATCGCCGGTGTCGTCGTGATCGGCGAAGGCGAACGCGACGAAGCCCCGATGTTGTTTATCGGTGAAGAAGTCGGCACCGGTAACGGCCCCGGCGTCGACATCGCGCTGGACCCGCTTGAGGGCACCACGCTGACCGCCAAGGACATGCCCAACGCGTTGACCGTGATCGCCATGGGCCCGCGCGGCTCGATGCTGCATGCGCCTGACACCTACATGGACAAGCTGGCCATCGGCCCCGGTTTCGCACCCGGCGTTGTGACCCTGGACATGAGCCCGCGCGAGCGGGTCGAAGCCCTCGCCAAGGCCAAGGGCTGCGCCCCCGCCGACATCACCGTCTGCATCCTGGAACGCCCCCGCCACGAAGCGATGATCGCCGAAGTGCGCGAAACCGGAGCCGCGATCCGACTGATCACCGATGGTGACGTGGCTGGCGTCATGCACTGCGCCGAAAGCGAGATCACCGGCATCGACATGTACATGGGTTCGGGCGGCGCGCCCGAGGGTGTGCTGGCGGCTGCGGCTCTGAAATGCATGGGTGGTCAGATCTTTGGCCGCCTGTTGTTTCGCAACGACGACGAACGTGGCCGTGCTGCCAAGGCGGGCATCACCGATTTCGACCGAGTGTATACACGCGACGAGATGGTTACAGCAGATGTGATCTTTGCCGCCACCGGCGTCACAGGCGGCTCGCTGCTGCCTGCGATCAAGCGTCAGCCGGGCTGGGTTGAGACTGCTACCTTGTTGATGCGTTCAAAAACCGGCTCGGTTCGCCGCATGAGCTATCGCACCCCGCTGTCCTCGCACGAAGAATAAGCGGCTTGCGCCGCTGCCTGGAGCGCGCGTAATTTTGAAAAGATGAAGAGGCCGGGTTCGCATTGGGTCCGGCCTTGCTCTGTCGGAGGTGGGAATGAGTTATCTGGGCGTTTCACAGTCTTTGACAGGTCGCCAATGGGTCGGACCATCCATCGAAGTCGAACGCACGGCCGAGATGATGGGACAGACCACCGACCTGCCTGCCTCGGTCTGCCAAGTTCTGGCGCGGCGCGGTGTTCCCGCGATAGAGGCCACGGGGTTCCTGTCCCCCACCCTGAAAGAGCTTTTGCCCGACCCCCGGTCGATGAAGGACATGGAGGTCGCGGCTGCGCGGTATCTGACAGCCGTGCGCAATCGCGAGAAGATCGCGGTTTTTGCAGATTATGACGTCGATGGCGGCAGTTCTGCCGCGCTGCTTCTGGTTTGGCTGCGGCAGATGG
Organism: Tropicibacter sp. Alg240-R139; assembly: GCF_900537075.1. Lineage (GTDB taxonomy): Bacteria > Pseudomonadota > Alphaproteobacteria > Rhodobacterales > Rhodobacteraceae > Falsiruegeria. The sequence goes on along the minus strand of NZ_UNRA01000004.1, from coordinate 97,827 downwards.
GGTTGCAGGCGACGCTTTACGTGCCGGACCGAATTGACGAAGGGTACGGCCCCAATGTTCCGGCCATGCAGGCACTTGCGCGGGATCACGACCTGATCATCTGCGTTGATTGCGGCACACTCAGTCACGAACCAATTGCGGCTGCCAAGGGCGCGGACGTGATTGTTCTGGACCACCATTTGGGTGGCGAGACGCTGCCTGATTGTGTCGCCGTGGTGAACCCAAACCGTCAGGACGAAAGCGGCGATCTGGGCTATTTCTGCGCGGCTGGCGTTGTCTTTCTGATGCTGGTCGAAGCAGGTCGACAGATGCGCGATGCCGGTGCCAATGGCCCAGACCTGATGGCGCTTCTGGATCTGGTTGCGCTCGCCACCGTCGCCGATGTAGCTCCGTTGATCGATGCGAACAGGGCACTGGTGCGTCAAGGCCTCAAAGTGATGGCGCAACGCCAACGGCCCGGTTTGGTGGCCTTGGCAGACGTGTCGCGTATGGATGCGCAACCATCGACCTATCACCTGGGGTTCCTGTTGGGCCCGCGCGTCAACGCCGGTGGGCGTATCGGCAAGGCTGATCTGGGCGCGCGGTTGCTGAGCACGGATTCGATGATCGAGGCCGAAGCCATGGCCGAACGGTTGGATGAATTGAACCGCGAGCGTCGGGACATCGAAAACGCGGTGCGCGCGGCTGCCATGGATCAGGCAGAAGAGCGCGGGTTTGAGGCACCTCTTGTCTGGGCGGCTGGCGAAGGTTGGCACCCGGGCGTGGTGGGCATCGTCAGCTCGCGCCTGAAAGAAGCCGCGAACCGTCCCGCTGTGGTCATCGGCTTTGATGGCGACGAGGGCAAAGGCTCGGGCCGGTCGGTGTCTGGCGTCGACCTGGGCGCGTCAATCCAGAAGCTGGCGGCCGAGGGGTTGCTGGTCAAAGGCGGCGGTCACAAGATGGCGGCGGGTCTGACGGTGATGCGCGACCAGCTGGAACCGGCGATGGCGCGGTTGAGCGAGTTGCTGGAAAAGCAAGGCGCGGGACAGGGTGGGCCTGCGGACCTCAAGCTCGACGGCATGCTGATGCCAGGTGCGGCGACGGTGGACCTGATCGAGCAGATCGAACAGGCAGGTCCCTTTGGTGCGGGTGCCCCTGCCCCGCGCTATGCCCTGCCCGATCTGAGCATCCGCTTTGCCAAACGCGTGGGCGAGTCGCACTTGAAACTGTCGCTGTCAGACGGCCTGTCCGGCGGCATTGACGCAATCGCCTTTGGTGCGTTTGACACCCCCCTTGGGGACCGGTTGCTGAACCACGGCGGTGCACGCTTTCACTTTGCTGGACGGCTTGAGATCAACACTTGGGGCGGTCGCCAATCGGCACAGCTGCGCCTGGACGATGCCGCACCGGCGTGAGGCCGTAGATGGTCAAAGTATTTTCACTAAACCGCACTTTTTGACTTGCGGACTTGGGCGCGGGAAACTAAATACCCGCTCACGCCAAGAGCGTCCCGTTCGTCTATCGGTTAGGACGCCAGGTTTTCAACCTGGAAAGAGGGGTTCGATTCCCCTACGGGATGCCATTTTCTCCCCCATCGGCATCTTCAAGCACGTTACCGCTGGCGGCCCGCAGCGTTCATGCGTCCCCATGCAAGCCTTTGAAAAAGATATGGAAATTTCGCCGTTCCTGTGTCGCGCAAACGCTGGGAAAAAATCTACGCATTCTGGGAAAAGGCACTTGCGCAGCAGCGCAGCCTTAATTAGATACCCCCTCACGCCAAGAGCGTCCCGTTCGTCTATCGGTTAGGACGCCAGGTTTTCAACCTGGAAAGAGGGGTTCGATTCCCCTACGGGATGCCATTTTTCCCAGAACTTCACTGTACGTCACATCGCGAATGACGATCTGGTTGTCTGTTCAAGAACGGCTCTGGCAAGAATGCATCCTTGACCTCGAATAATGCGCAGGTTCGAAAATTAGTGATTACGCCGATGATCCGTCCCGCATGAGCGTACTGACTTTCTCGGGCGGTCGAGCTGGCGCGCCGGTATGGGCAAGACGGCCATCACACCCAACGTCGCAGTTATCTTCTTGCTGCGATGATAATGATGCCCCGAACCCGGTCGACGTCACCGCAACGCGCATCCTGACCAACGCCCTACATCTGCAACCCGTTTGACTGCACCGAAGCAACGCGATAACTCATAGTCAACGTTGGAAGTTTTCAGAGGCAGTATCGACAGCAATGCAGATTACTTTTCACACCGGCGCACATGCAACGGATGATGAGCGTCTGCTGAAATGCATGTTATACAACAAAGAGCCTTTTGGAAAACGCGGCATTGCCGTGCCCGGCCCCGGAAAATATCGCAACCTGTTCGAAGAGGCCTTTGCCGCAATGGAAACGGCTGATCCGGCCGACGACGCGCGCGATGTCCTGATTGATGCCATTCTGGACGAAGAAGCGGCTGATCGAATGCTCTTGTCCAATCCTCATTTCTTTGGGTCTCGGCGGTTCTCATTGGATGGTGATACGTTGTTTCCACTGGCTGACGTGCGCTTGCGTCAACTGCGCAACCTGTTCAAATTCGATCAGCTCGAAGTCTTTATGGCGATCCGGAATCCAGCCAGTTACATTCCCGCACTTTTGTCCAAGGCATCGCCGGCGCGGCTCAAAGAGGTCGCGGAAACCACCAACCCGCTGAACCTGCGCTGGTCAGAAATGTTTCAGCGTTTGCGCTCCACAGTGCCTGACATACCGATTACCGTTTGGTGCAACGAAGACACCCCGCTTATCTGGGGACAGATCATGCGGGATTTCGCAGGGCTAGAGCATGGCACTAAGATGACCGGAGGCTTTTCGCTGCTTTCAGACATCATGAGCAACGAAGGCATGACTCGCTTTCGCGGATACCTGCATCAGCACCCCGAACTGACAGAGATGCAGAAACGCCGCGTCATTGCTGCGTTCCTTGACAAATATGCAATCGAAGATCAGGTCGAAGAGGAACTTGACCTCGAAGGATGGACCGAAGAACTGGTAGATGAACTGACCGACATCTACGATGAGGATGTCTTTGCCATCCAACGCATCCCCGGCGTCACCCTGATTGCCCCCTGATCACGACTGCTGTCTTTGTTGCGCCCTGCTCTTGCATCTCTTTCCTTTGGCTTGCCATATTTGATGGGCAACCCGGGCGAGGAAACAGGACAAACCATGGCCAACCCATTGCGGAACGTTCGGGGGCTCACGTTGGCTTGTGCCGCGTTGCTTTGCCTGCCCAATTTGTCGCTGGCAAACAGTGTCACCGTCTTTGCCGCCGCCAGTCTAAAGCCCGCCCTCGACGAAATTGCGCAAAACTATGAGACGGCAAGCGGTCAAGAAATCGATTTATCGTATGCTGGTAGTTCTGCCTTGGCCCGCCAGATTCAGCATGGGGCACCGGCGCAGGTTTTCTTGTCGGCCAATACCGCCTGGATGGACGCGCTGGAAGCGGACCGTCTGCTGGCGGATGGCACCCGCCGCGATCTTCTGACGAACCGGCTGGCCCTGATCGCGCCCGCAGACAGCCACCTGACACTTTCACCTGAGCCCGGTGCGTCCTTTATCCAGGCCCTGGGCGACGATCGGCTGGCAATCGCCCTGGTTCAGGCTGTACCGGCCGGGATTTATGGGCAGCAAGCGTTAGAATATTTGGGACAGTGGGACGAGGTTCGCAGCCAGCTGGCTCAGACCGACAATGTGACCGCAGCCCTGCGGTTGGTCACATTGGGCGAAGCGCCTTTGGGCATCGTTTATGAAACAGATGCGGCGACCGGTGATCAGGTCAAGCTTTTGGGGCTTTTCCCTCAGGAATCTCACAGTCAAATTGTCTATCCCGTCGCCCTGGTGCGCGACGGCGAAACCCCGGAAGCACGCGCCTTTTGGGACCATCTGCAATCACCCCAAGCGGGCGACCTTTTTCGTGCGCACGGTTTTGGTCTTGTCGGGGACGCGCAATGATGGATTGGTTCGGCCCGGAAGAATGGCAAGCCGTAGCGCTGTCTCTAAAAGTGTCGTTCTGGGCCGTTTTGTTGAGCCTGCCATTTGGCACGCTCACCGCCTATGCTCTGGCCCGCTGGCAGTTTCGCGGGCATCAGGTTCTCAACGGTCTGGTCCATTTGCCACTGATCCTGCCACCTGTCGTCACCGGGTATCTTTTGTTGCTGACTTTTGGACGGCGCGGTCCGGTTGGGGCCTGGCTGGAAGAAACATTTGGCCTGATATTGGCCTTCCGCTGGACAGGGGCAGTTCTGGCCGCTGCGATCATGGCTTTTCCGCTGATGGTTCGGGCCATTCGTCTGGCGATCGAAGCGGTGGACCCAAAGCTTGAACAGGCGGCTTCTACCTTGGGTGCCTCGCGCCTGTCGGTATTCACAACGGTTACACTCCCCTTGATCCTGCCGGGGGTGATCACCGGTGTGGTGCTGGCTTTTGCCAAAGCGATGGGTGAATTTGGCGCGACCATCACATTTGTCTCGAACATTCCTGGCCAAACCCAAACTCTGCCATCAGCAATCTACACGTTCCTGCAGGTGCCTGGGGGCGAAGGCCCCGCATTACGATTGGTGATCGTGTCGGTGATTGTTGCGATGGGGGCGCTGATTGCATCCGAATTGCTTGCGCGGCGCGCCAGAAAACGGGTGTCGGGCTCATGAACTTGTCCGTGACAATGCAACATCAATTGGCCGACTTCTCTTTGGACGTCAGCTTTGAGGCCCCCCGTGGCATCACGGCCTTGTTTGGGGCCTCGGGCACCGGAAAAACCTGTGTGGTCAACGCCGTATCCGGCCTTTTGCGCCCTGATCAGGGGCGTATTATCCTGGATGGCGAACCGATCTTTGACACGGCAATGAAGATCAATATCCCGCCGCACAAGCGCCGCCTGGGATATGTGTTTCAGGATGGTCGGCTTTTTCCGCATCTGTCGGTGCGCCAGAACTTGATGTACGGCGCGCGCTATGCCCCACCCGATGCCCGTGGCCCCTCGTTTGACGAGGTTGTTGACCTGCTTGGCATCGCCCCCCTGCTTGATCGCAGACCCGGACCGCTTTCAGGAGGTGAAAAGCAACGGGTCGCCATTGGCCGCGCCCTGCTGTCGCGCCCGCGGATGTTGTTGATGGACGAACCACTGGCGGCGTTGGACAGCGCCCGCAAAGAGGAAATTCTGCCATTTCTGGAAAATCTGCGCGAGCATACTGACATCCCAACGCTTTATGTTAGCCATTCGGTGGCCGAGGTGGCGCGTCTGGCGACATCGGTGGTGATGCTGGACGGTGGCCGTGTCACTCAGGCGGGCCCGGCCGAACAGGTGCTGTCCGATCCGGCAACAGTGCGTCAATTGGGTCTGCGTGAGGCCGGTTCGATCCTGCCCGCAACGGTGCGGACCCACCACCCCGATGGGCTAACAGAGCTCAGCGTATCAGGCGGGCGGCTGTTCCTGCCAAAGATCGACCAACCAATAGGCAGTGCAACGCGCGTGCGTATCCTGGCGCACGACATCATCGTCGCGCGCAATTACCCCAAGGATATTTCGGCGCTCAACATTCTGCCCGGAGAAATCACATCCCTGCGTCAGGGCAGCGGCCCTGGCATGATCATACAAATCAAATGCGGCGTTGATTTCTTGCTTGCTCGCATCACACGGCGCTCGGCCGAGGCGATGTCATTGAAACCCGGAGCGCAGGTGCACGCAGTCATCAAGGCCGTCGCCGTGGCGCGCGTGGACGTCGCCACACGCTGATCATCACCAAATTTGGCGCACTAGGTGTTTGATCCCAAAACCGTTGCGAAATGGCGCTAACGTCGAACCGTTGACCGCCGCAACCCCGACCACAAAGCACCAAGGTCACATCGGCCTTTGCAACGTTTGTCGTTCCCCCGAATCCGACCTATGCCAGACAAGCGAAAAGCATGCTTCTGTAGCGTTTTCTTGATTAGCTCCCGTTATCTCAGCATGATCGGGTTATGGTAAACGATATTAGCAAGTGGCTGAGAGATCTCAAACTAGGTCAGTACACTGACGCTTTTGCGGAAAATGACGTCGACGCGCGCGTCTTACCGCTTTTGACAAACGACGACCTTAAGGAGCTGGGGGTTAGCCTTGGCCATCGAAGAATCATTTTGGCCGCCGTTCAAGAGCTGACTGATGGGCAAGCGTTGCCAAGATCAAGTTCTGCACCAAGCCTTCGGACGGAAGAAAATGACCGAACACCCGACCCTAATGCTCGACCAGAAGAACATCCGTCAATTGGAGGCCCCGCAACCAAAGGCACCGCTGAACGGCGCCATCTGACAGTCATGTTCGCAGATTTGGTTGGTTCCACCGAACTGACCAATCAGCTTGATCCCGAAGACATGCGAGAGTTGCTCCAGACCTATCAGGATGCCGTTGCAGGAGCCGTGAGCAGGTATGGTGGATACGTCGCGAAATATCTGGGCGATGGCCTTCTTGTGTTTTTTGGCTGGCCTACGGCCTACGAGGATCATGCAATCCGCGCAGTTAAAGCCGGTCTTGAAGCCATCAGACGAGTCCATGAGCTCAAAGCACCAGATGGTGAGCGCCTGTCGGCCAGGTTGGGCATCGCAAGCGGTGACGTCGTGGTTGGCGACACAATTGGCGAAAACACTTACGAAGAAGGCGCCATGACCGGTCCGATCGTCAACCTCGCCGCACGAATTCAAGAGCTCGCAGAACCCAACACGATTGTCTTGCCGGCAGAAGAAACCGAAGCCGCCGTGCGTCGGGTATTCGAGTGCTCGTCTCTCGGGCAAACCCACCTGAAAGGGTTCGATGAGCCACGAACATTGTTGCGGGTGATCGCGGAACACAGCGCGGAAAGCCGCTTTCGAGCGGCTCATAGGAACGACAGCGTTACAGAAACGATTGGCCGGGATTACGAAAAAGGTATCCTATTACAGTCATGGCACCGCGCCCAAAATGGTCACGGGGAAGTTGTCATGCTGGCTGGTGAAGCCGGAATCGGAAAATCCAGGCTGACCGAAGACATCCTTTCCGAAGTGGCTGCAAATGGCATGGCCGACGTCATAAGGCTGAACTGTTCTCCTTACCTGTCCAGTAGCCCCTTCCATCCAGTCACCCAGAGAATATCTCAAGACGCCGGTGTCGAGCCGGATTTTGATGACGACCAAATCCTTGAACACGTACGGAAAGTGCTGGAAACCCGTGATGGCTTGAACGTGGATCAGGTTTTGCCCGCCTTCGCAGCGCTGGTGGCACCACGTAGCGCTCCCGCGCGAAAGGTGCTCGACCTGTCGCCGCAAGAACAGCGCGACATCACAATTCAAACTTTGGTCCAAACAGTGCAGGTACGGTCAAGTGTTTGCCCTGTTATCCTGTGCGTCGAAGACGCGCATTGGATCGACCCATCTACGCAAGCACTTTTGGATCGCTTCAAGGCAATCTGCGCCGACCTGCCCTTGATGATCCTGATAACCCACAGGCCCGGCTGGGAACTGGTCCGCGACGATGGCGACGCACATGTTCAAACGCTACAACTGCGCCGGTTCGACACAGCCGATGTATCTAACCTGGTGTGCAGAATTACAGGACGTACACCTGACGACGAACTGATCGCCGCGATTGTAGAGAAGACCGACGGTATACCCCTGTTTGTAGAAGAATTGACAAGGGCACTCGTCGAGGCCGGTGAACAGCGGCAAGTCAACGTTCCATCATCATTGAAAGGTGCGCTGATGGCCCGTCTTGATGCGGTTACACCAGAGGCCAAACAGGCGGCTCTATCCGGTTCCGTCATCGGTCGTGAATTCGAACCAACGTTGCTTTGTGCAGCGATGGGAATTGACAAGGGTGACCTTCAATCCCGCCTGGAAGAATTGTCTCGCACGGGTTTGGTTTATGAAAGCGGCCACAACCGGGGGCATTTCGTGTTCCGGCACGCTCTCATCCGTGACACCGCTTACAACTCTATGTTGGGCTCTACCCGAAGAGAACAGCATGCGAACGTCGCCCGTGCTTTGACACAACTACGTTCGGCAGAAATTGAACGCCGCCCCGAGTTGGTCGCCCGACACCTTTCAGAAGCTCAAGATTGGAGTGCTGCTTTCGACCGGTGGCACTCTGCGGCCGAAATGGCGCTGGCCCGGTCCGCGAGCCAAGAGGCGATGGTCAACGCCCACGAAACTATGAAAGCTGCAGAAGAGCTGACATCTGAGACAGGCATTGAGACGATCAAGAGCAAAATCCTGATTGGACGTAGCCATGACAGTCTGGGCCAGTTGCCCGAGGGTATTTCAATCCTGAAAGAAGCCGCCGACACAGCCCAAGAAATCGGCAATGTGGAACTCGCAGCTGATGCTGCGCATCACTTTGCCGACTCGTGCATGATGTCGAGCGAGCGATACGGCGAGGCCATTGGGCTTTGCCGAGACGTGCTGAAAGATTTGCCGACAAGCGACGAGGTTCGCCAATGCAGATTGATGAGCCAGCTTGCACGCGCCTATATGTTCGTTGGTCAGTTTGTCGAAGGCACGCGCTATGGACAGCAATCGATGGAACTGGCAGCGCGCCTAGGTGACCACAAGTCTCAGTTCTCTGTCATGATGATGCATTTTGGGGCACCTTTCGTGGCAAGAAAGGAAAGCGAGGCGCAGAACTGGCGTGAAAATCTGAAAGCAATGCATCAGGTCGCCGAAAAGTTAGGCACTATTGACCAGGGGCGCAACCGGACGCTCAGCCTGTTTGTTGGGGCCGAAATGGCCGACCGTCAATTGATGGACCGCTCGCTCGAACGTCTGACCGAGATATCGACCAAGGACAATCATCTACAGCTTTACTGGGTTCAAAAACACGCACAAGCCATGGTTGCGATCATGGAAGGTGATTTTCACCAGGCTGAACTGCACGCGACAGAGGCCGTGAACATCGGTCGAAAAACACACGGCAAGCATGTCGAAGGTGTCTTTGGTGTTCAAATGTTCACGATCCGCCGCGAGCAAAGCCGCCTGCACGAAGTTGCATCGGTTATGAAGCGGTTGATGACGGAAAGCCCCGAAGATGTGGCCTGGAAACCGGGCTTTGGCCTAATTGCCGCAGAACTGGGGTTCAGGGATCACGCCGGGCGTATTCTGAACGAAGTCGCTGAAGGTGGTTTCGTTCTGCCACCGGACGCAATGTATTCGACAACATTATCATACCTTTCGGACATCTGCGTCGCTGTGGAACATCTGGAATATGCAGAGACGATCTACAATTTGCTCAAACCTTACGAAGATCTGACAATCACGGCTGGGGCAACGACAGTATGCACCGGCGCGGCAGCCCGGCGATTGGGCAATCTGGCTGCAGTATTGCGGGACTGGGACACAGCTGAAAGGATGTTCCAGAAGGCGATTGAGATTGACACACGCATGAAGTCCCCGCCCTGGATTGCACACAGCAAAGCGGCGTATGCATCCGCCCTAAGAGGTCGTGGGAGCACGAGTGATACAAGGCGGGCGTTTCAACTGGAAGCCGAAGCGTTGGCAATTTCACAGGAACTGAGTATGGTTTCCCTAAGGTCAAAGCTCGAAGGAGTTGCAAGCTAAGGTCCGTTTAATGCCTGGGGGGAGCATTATGCCAAGATACATTATTGAAAGAAATTATGTCGAACAGCTGAATGTCAGCGACGAGGACAAAATTCACATCAAAGAGATAAACGACGATATCGGCATAGAGTGGATTTTTTCGTTTCTCAGCGCGGACAAGCGCAAGACGTATTGCTTGTACGAAGCCCCTGATGAGGAAAGCCTGCGACAGGCTGCTGAAAGGCTGAACATTCCCGCAGACGTGATAACGCCTGTAGACCGGATTGATCCAGGAATATTCGCCTGATCCCCATAACGATTTTACGACTGCAATATCATCCTCGTCGCCGGCAACAGGTGAGGTGAGGTGAGGGAATTGCCAAGGTGCTGAGGCAGCCGTGCAAGAAGCCATACCTGAAATAGGGAGGCGATCCATGTACGACCTGAAGTCACTTGATGGAAACACGGCAACTGTGGATCAAGCAGCGCTGGATTTGCTTGATGCATCACTGCGTGGCGCAGTCCATCTGCGAGGCAGCCAAGAATATGACGAAGCCCGGCCAGATGGAACAGCATGGTCGAGCGCCACCCCGGCGTTGTGATCAGGGCAATGGGGGCCAGTGACGTCCAAGTCGCGGTAAACTTTGTGCGCAACGCGGGCCTGATGTTGTCCATAAAATCCGGCGGCCACCAAATCGCGGGGCATGTCGTCGCTGACGACACGGTGCTGCTGGATCTGTCCATGATGCAATCGGTTTATGTGGACCCAGAAGCCAAAACCGCACGCGTGGCTCCGGGGGCATTGCTGGGCGATGTCGACCGGGAAACACAGGCCCATGGGCTTGTCGTACCCACAGGCATAAATTCCACAACCGGAATTGCCGGGCTGACACTTGGCGGTGGGTTCGGATGGACCACGCGCAAGTTCGGCATGACCATAGACAACTTGCTGTCTGCCGAAGTTGTGACAGCAAACGGGGAGATCGTCACAGCATCCCCCAACACTCACCCTGATCTTATTTGGGCAATCCGAGGGGGTGGAGGCAACTTTGGTGTCGTGACATCATTCAAGTTCCAATTGCATGACCTGGGACCGGATGTCCTGCCTGGCTTGATTGTTCACCCGATCGAAAATGCGCCAGAACTGCTGGCAGAGTACGCAAAGATTGCGGACACCTCGCCCGACGAACTCACCGTATGGAGCGTCATGAGAACGGCGCCCCCACTGCCGTTTTTGCCTGAAGAGTGGCACGGGAGGGAAGTTTTGATACTTGCGGCTTGCTACAGTGGCCCAATGGATGAGGGCGAAAAGGCAATGTCAGCCTTACGCGGGCTCGGGGAACCGATTGCCGATGTCATCTCACCTCACAAGTTCGTGGATTGGCAAGCAGCATTCGATCCATTGCTGACGCCGGGTGCTCGGAAGTACGGGAAAAGCCATGATTTCTTCGGGCTTACTTCGGACGCGATTGCAGGGCTTTTGGACGGTATTTCCAATTTTCGCGACCCCGCATGCGAAGCTTTTATCGCCCACGTGGGTGGCGCGAGGCTTTCACGAATTAAAGGAACCTACGATTCCGGCAACAAGTTCAGGCCAAACCACAACATATTGCCCTCATAAATGGGTAAAATGGCAGGCTAGGCCGAGCGGCTGCAACGCTACTTTCAGGCCTCCTCAGGATGTCTGCCACACATATGACTGGGATGTACTCTGTCCTTTCCCTGCCCTTCGCAGCGGCTAGAGCCGACCTATACCTGTGTCGGCCCATAGCCTTGCAACTGCCAGCTAGTGTCAGATTGCCAGATCAAGGCGTGGCTTCCAGAACGGGCGGAACAGCTCGATTTTGGGGCAACGGTTCATGACCACTTTTAGCCCCGCGTCTTCGGCGAGTTTTGCCGCGTCGTCGTCATAAACACCAATCTGCCCCCATAATACCTTTGCACCAATGGCAATGGCCTGTTCGGTGATGGCAAACAGCTCTTCTTTGGGGCGAAAAACCTCGACCATGTCGACGGGGCGGTCGATCTTTTCCAACGAGTGAAATACGGGAATGCCGCGGATCTCTGTCAGATTTGGGTTCGGGTTCACCGGGATCATATCGTATCCTGTTTCGTGCAAAACCCGAAGCACGCCGTAGCTGAACTTGGTCTTGTCAGCACTGGCCCCGACCATGGCAATGGATTTGACCGATTTTAGAATATCGGCCAGAAATTTGGGATCATAGTCATACAGGTCGTCCAAGGCAGCCGCAGGCATGGCTCAGGCCTCCTTCTTCGGTTTTGACCCAAGCGCTTCATCGCTTGAGGGCAACGGTGTCGCGATGTCCGCTTTCAGCTCATGTGGTTCCAGCGGATCAAGAAAGGGGTTGCGGTACAGCATGTCGTGGCTTTCGACGCCGATTTCCAACGTGCAGTCGGTTGTCGCGCGGGCAACGCACAGCAGGACATAGCCGTTGTTGATCTGACGGTTGCTCAGCGCAACCTGGCGCCGTTGATCGACTTCGCCAGTAGTCAGTTTGGCCGCACAAGTGATGCAGCCACCGTATTTGCAGCCGTACGGCAGATCGACCCCCTGCTCGCGCAGCGTATTCAACAAGGGGCGGCGGGCATCGACGCTATAGGTTGCCCCGTCGCGGTTGGCGATTGTTATTGTGTGGCTCAAGGTCACAGCCAGATATCGCTGGTGCAATCGCCACCGGGGTAGCGGGTTTCGTGGCAACGGCTGGGCCCATTGGGTTCCTTGCCGAAATCCACGATGAAATCCTTGTTGATCTTCATGCCGCCGTTTTCGACATCGCAATCGATCATGACCATAACGCCTCCTTGCGTGCGAATTTCGGGGTAAAACTGGTTGTCCCACGTCGAAAACAATGAAGTTGTGACGTAGAGCCGCTTTCCATCAAGCGAAAGCTGGTACATCTGCGGCCCACCCGCGACCTTCACGCCGTTGACCTCAGGCGCTTTGCCCAACAACCCGCCCATCCAGACCTGCCCGGTCAAGACGGGGTTATGGGGATCCTCGATATTGTATTGGCGCATGTCCCCGTGCAGCCAATTGTTGAGGTAAAGAAATTTGTCATCCATCGATACCAAGATCGCTGACATTACCCCCGGCACGGGGATTGGCCATTCGGGATGTGGTTCGTTCTCCACATCGATGATTTTTTCCCATTCCCATTTGCCGGCATCGGATTTCCAGAAATGGATGACATTGGCGCTTAGCGCTGCGCCGCAAAATCCGTGGGTGCTGTCAGGGTTGTGATGGAACTTCACCTCAAGCGGGATCAAGCCATCTTCGCCCAGATACATAGTCTCGATCGGTACGCGCTTTTCAAAGTCCCAGATATGCAGGCGGCGACCATATTTTAGATGCCCAACCTCTTCGAGGTCAAAACCCGGCATGAAGGTGTTTGGCGCCGCCCATTCCGAAGACACCATTACGTTATGGCGCGGCTGGTACCAAAAATCATAGCCGAACGGGATATCACCCATAGAGTTTTCCCAACGCCCGACAATCTCGAATTCTTTGTTGAGATGCAGATAGCCACCCGGTGCCTCACCTTTCGCGTCACCAAGGAAAGAAATGATAATCTCGGACCCTAGGCAATGCACAGTATGGGGACCGCTGAGGTCGGTCTTTGACTTGATCTCGGCCCCATCTATCACCTTGTGCAGGCGCGGCGCACGCGGATCGGTTGCGGTGTCGATGATGTGAATGTTGTTTGACCGTACACCGGGCACCAGCAGGTACTTTCGAGACATGCCAGCATCATCATGGCAGGACGAACAGGCATTCCACCCCATGTGATGCAGTTCGTCCCCAATACCAGGCATTTCAAGACGGTGAATGACCTGGGAATAGGTCGCGCTGTCGGGATCAGCGTCTACAGTGGCCAAATAGTCTGGCTTTTGAATGCCGGTGCCCGTGTAGATCGCGATCGTGTACAGCAGTTTCTCGCGGGGGGCCTTGATTGCCTCAGCCGGGCTTGCATAGCCGGGGCCGCAGCATGTGCCATCCATCATCACATTCCTCCCTTGTGAAACCACCTATATTCTCGTAATTCGATAATTAGATTCTCACAAGGTAAAATCATGCATCTCGAACGCCTCACGTCGATCCTGGAAATTGTAGGACAGAAAGGCGAGGCCACCGTGGCCCAGATCTGTACGCATGCTGACCTGCCCAAACCCTCTGCCTACAGATTGGTACAGGACCTTGTCTCTGCCGACCTGTTGACCCCATCAGCACGAGGCCGGTTTGCTATTGGTGCCCGACTAAAACGGATCACCCTGCGTGATCTGTCCGATCCGGCGCTTTTGGAAGTTATCACACCTGTTCTTGCGCGCGCCGCAACGGATCAAGGTGCAGCTTTCTTTCTGTCGCGTCTACGCGGGCAACGGGTGGAAATCATCCACGTCGCTACCCCTGAAAACGGCGTGTCGTATTTGCATCCAGGTTTAGGCAAACGGCCACTGCACGCCTGCTCGTGCTCCAAAGTGATTGCGGCCTTCTCGCCCGAATTGCTGTCAAAGCACGACCTTCAGGGTCGTCTCAAGAAATACACGGAAAGTACGATCACCAATCTCCAGGATTTGGAGACGGAGTTCGACGTAATTCGCAAGCAAGGGTACGCTGAATGCGTCGAAGAGCTTGAACGCGGTATGTGCTCTGTCGCGGCCATCTTGACCGAAACTGGACCCGGTGCGACACTTTCCATCGGTGCCACGGCGTCCACGCGGGTGTTCAACGATGCGGCACGAGAAGAAATTGGCCGAACCTTACAGGCAATGTCGCGAAAACTTTCAACCACACTAGGGTGGAGCGAAACCTAACCCAGCTTACAAACGGGATAAGGCAACAGTCGTTGATGAGATGGCTGATGATCGCAAGGTTCGCATGTGGCTGCCTTTGCACTGAAGGGAATTGTGGAAAAAGGGGATTGAAGATGTCAGACGGAATGCTTGGGACCTTTTTCGCGATCAACGTCCTACCCATACATCGAAAGGCCTTTTTGGACGCAAGCATCTTTGTGGCGCAAAGCGTAATAAGTGAGGAACAAGGCGTCTTCCAGTTTCACGTCATGGTGGATACCGCCAATCCGAACCGTTTCTATTTCTACGAAGTGTTTCGGGATGAAGCCGCCGCCCATGCACACAGGGAAACATCCGCTTTCAAGAATTGGTGGGAGACTGTCCAACCCCTTCTGGACGGTGAGTTGGAAACGATTGCGAATATGCGCTCTCTGTTTCCAACGGCCAAAGGTTTCCAAGCGCAAAAGCCTGGGCTGCTGCAATGGTGAGCCCCGATTGGCGAAAACGGCTCACCAGCTTTGCAACAGGACAAGAGCATCCTGCCAATACGGACTGTCCTTGGCGAATTGAGACGCCTCGTCCATCAGCTCGTACGACTTGGTATCACGCGAGGTCAGGCTAACGGTATTGGCAAGAGGCGGGTCCAGTCGAACAAGGCGATCATCCAGGACCAGCTTCGCGATCCAATATTGGTTTTCGGCCGACGTGGTCAACCCGAGATCCAGCAATGCCCCCCCAGGGGCGTCCGAGGTCAGGCCGAACCATTTGAGAAGACCCCAGTCATCGGGGTTTTTCACCATCTCTTCAGAGATCGAGATGGGTTGACGTCCGGTTCCAATTGAAATGACTTCTATGTCTGAAAGATCATTTGCGTGCCCCGCAGCGATTGCAACATTGATCCCGTTCAAAACCGGATTGTTGGCAAAAACGCCCCCGTCGATAAAATAACCGTAATCATGACCCTCAGAAACAATCTGGTGCGGCGGAAAAAACGTCGGGGCCGCCGAAGTGGCCATGGCCATATCCAGCAATTTGACGGTGCTCAGGTTCAACCAATCATCCCTGCTCAGTTCCTGGTTCGTCAGAGTGAACGGGGCCCAGCCGACACGATTGCTCCAGTGCAAACAGACTGCCGGTACCGCCAACACAATATCGGGTGGGATTGACCCAAGCTCCCGGTCGCCAACCAACGACTTGCCAATTTCTGCCAAACCCGTCGAGGTGAACTGCGACGATCTGATGCCTGGCCCATCGCCAAAACCGAATTTGTGCGCCATCGCATCAAACGATCTGTCGAATATGTTATGATAATTCTCACGGAATATTTTGTCAGCCTGATTTCTGTAAATGGATGTGATCTCATCCAACAAAGCCCCCAGATCCTTGCCCTGAGATCTGCCATCGGCCAATGCAACAGCTATCAACCCACCCGTAGACGTTCCGATAAACCCATCTACTTTGTCCAGAAATCCGGTCTCTTTGTGCAGCCCACTCAAGATCAGACAGGTCAGATAGCCTCTGACCCCACCACCGTCACAGGACAAGAGTTTGAATGCCATCGGACCCCTCCTGACCGAGCAGATTGCAATCACCTTAAGCACGTAGAAACGGCAATCGAAGACAGTTTTCACAGATAAATTCGAGCTGCGAACTCGCCAGTGAAACAAGCCAAGGGTCAGTCTTGCTTGCCCCTGACGATGCTCACAATGATCACCTTCAACCCGCTTTTGTTACAATAAGACGCGATTCTGCGCAAATTGTTACGCTTTTTCGTGTAATGATATTCAAATTGGAGAATCTGTGAGGTTGGATATGAACGATCAGACGATTGCAGCAGACCTAGTAAGAGCGCTCCAGCGACCCGATGGTGATCTTGACCTCCGCCCTGTTCACACGATGGGCATCGGGATGAGCGGACATTTCATAGCTTCAGACGTTGCCCCCAACTTTTGCACGGCGGCCCATTTTCAGGGCGCCAAAATTCCGGTTACGGGCCGGTTCTCGAATGGATCGGGCAGCGCGACGGAACGTGATGATTGGTCAGACGTGCGGGGCATGGCAATCCGGTTCCACCTGCCCGATGGCACTGCGACCGATCTGCTTGGAATGACGTTGCCCGCGTTTTTTGGGCCAACCAAGAAAACGGCGCTGGCATTCATCAATGCGTCCCCAGCAATCCCATATTTTCGTGAAAACGCATGGGCAAAGATATTTGACTATCTGCGAATGATGATACCCAAACGCAATCCCTACCCTAACGAAACCTTGAGCCCGGACGAGGGTGCGTTCGATTTTGCAAACAAGAACCGGTTCTCACAGCTTCCGATTTTTGGAGCAGCCACAATCGGAGCACCAACAGGATATACCCGTGCCGATTACCATGCGGTGCATACGTTCATTATCACATCTCCTGATGGCGTACGCCGGTATGTCCGGTTCACGTGGCAGCCGATTTCTGGCGTTCAGCCGAGAAGGCTGACCAAAGAACCTGACAACAACTATCTGCACGACGAACTGAGAGCCCGGCTGGATGGCGACGGGGAAGCGCAGTTCTCGTTGATGATGCAGCTTGGCGAAGCGGGCGATGACTATAACGATTGTTCGCGACCCTGGCCGCCCCACAGAATCCGGATACTTATGGGGACACTGACGCTGGACAAGGTCGCCGAAGATCAAACCGCAGATTGCGAAGATCTGAGCTTCAATCCGGGGCTTCTGACGAAGGGTATTGAACCCTCTGACGACCCGATCCTGGCCGCCCGGCGGGATGCTTATGAAATTTCAAGCGAGTGGCGCAAGGCCACACGCTGCCCGTTTGCGAAGGATTGAAATTATGGCGAACGAAGAAAGCTGGTTTGATCGTTATGTTGATTCACTGCCCGAGCGTGGGTGGTTCAAGTTTCTTTCCAAAAATGTCGTGCTTCCATATTGGGCAATGAAGGCCCCTGCCCCCAAGATGCCTGGCGGGCCACGCGAAACGCAGCAAAACAGCGAAAACGTGCAGAGGATGATGAACCTCGTCATGCCGCTCAAGGACAGCTCATCTATTGGGCGGGCCAAGGCCGCATTGGCCATTGCGCAGAACGTTGACGAGATTTTCGCCGGTCTGGACAATGTTGGCACAGTTCACTTTGCCCGCTTCCTGATTTTGGGGGACAATTTGTGCATGATTTCGGTCTATGACGGTGATTTCAGCAACTACATCCGTGACTTCATAATCACGATCGGCAGCGTTTTCGATGACGTGATGACCGTGGTCGAGGGCGGTGATGAGATGATACCTACGGCGCACAACATCGAAAAGTTCATCGATTGGGTTCACGCACACGATCTCTTTCAAGCGCCCGATTATCCAACCGATGTGTTTGAGCTTTTGGACGAAGCACGCGGGGTATCAAAAGATAGCCCGCCCCATGATCTAAAGACCTTGCCGCGCGAGCTTATTCTGTTGCTGCACGCAAATCCCGATCTGTCGTTGGGTGGCGGCTATCGTGCCTACCCCGGTTATTCAGCAGCGCAAGTGCGCGGCAAATTTGGAGTAGGCTGGTGACAAAAGAGTTCAACCACGAAGACGTGCAAGGCAACATCCTGCGTGGGTATTCCCTTAACCGTGTGCGCCACCTCGTGCTGGAAGTCACAAACCGGACACTGGCGCGTCAGTTTTTGGCCGCCGCGGTGTCCGGCACAACGGACGCAGTGCCAACTATTACCCGCGAATCCTCTGAAAAATGGGCAGACCCGCCGGATCTGTGCTTCAACATTGGCGTGACCTTTGCCGGATTGCGGGCTTTAGGTGTAACGCAGGATCACTTGGATACATTCCCGACTGAGTTCCGTCAGGGAATGACGAAACGCGCAGCCAAGATTGGCGACTTCGGGGACAGTGCGCCGAAGAACTGGGCAGAACCGTTCAACCAACCTGATCGAGTACATCTGATCGCGTCTATCTACAGCGACACCGACGAGCAGCTTGAAAAAGTTGAACAGGTGCAAGCACAAGTCGCCAAGGCCTTCGGTGTCATTGGCGTTCAAGACGGGCGTAACCTGCCTGAAGGTAAAGTCTTTTTTGGGTATCGCGACAGCATTTCGCAGCCGCGTTTTGCCCATGTGATCAATCCGGACCGCGCGAATGACAATGAACCGATCAACCCTCTAGGGACAGTTCTACTGGGGTATCCGACACACTACGAAGGTCTTCTGTTTCGGGTCCCGAACCCTGATGAGTTGGGGCGCAATGGCGCATTCAATGCCTTTCGCGTGCTGGCTCAGGACACGGTCGGGTTTGAGAAATACCTTTCGACTGCCGCTACTGAATTGGAGAACCACCCAGAAGTGGATCACCTGCTTCCTCCAGGAGCCGAAGAGAACATATTTGGAATGAAGGATAATAGACACGGTGCGCTTCGCGAGGTTGTGGCAGCCCAGATGTGCGGGCGTTGGCGCAACGGGATGCCTTATGAAAAGTCTCCCAATTCGACCGGACCTATACCGGACACCCCTGGCTTCCTGACCAACTTTGACTACGACCGCGAGTCGCGTTGCCC
Source organism: Tropicibacter sp. Alg240-R139 (assembly GCF_900537075.1). Taxonomy (GTDB): domain Bacteria; phylum Pseudomonadota; class Alphaproteobacteria; order Rhodobacterales; family Rhodobacteraceae; genus Falsiruegeria. Next base: position 78,909 of record NZ_UNRA01000004.1, on the reverse strand, counting down.
GGCTGGGTCGCACACCCGCCGCGCCAATCCGCGCAACGGTCATATCGTACAGCGCATGTCGAATTATTCTCGACGTATCGTAAGACGTGGCATGTCTTATGGACCGGATTTTGACCCCGCCAACCTCGACGAAGCAAACAATCCGGAACGCGGTCTGCTGGGTAATTTCTTATGCGCCAATCTGGGCGCCCAGTTCGAAGCGGTGATGTGTGACTGGATCAACGTCGGCTTGCAAAACCCTGATATCACGGGTGCTGACGACCCACTACTGGGCGCAAACGAGCCGGAAACAAGCTGGTTTGATCTTACGCTTGCGAATGGTGGATCGATCCGATTGCGTGGCTTTCCACGCTTTATCAAAGCGCGCGGTGGCGCATACACCTTCCTGCCCAGCCTGTCGGCAATTGCCTATCTGTCGCAGCTTGACACGTAATCAGGGGCCGACTGTGGCTTTGAGTTACTTGGCTGCTTCAAGTTCGGCCAGTGCCACATCAATGCGGGTCAGGAAGGGGGACGGGCCGATCTGTTCGGCAATACGGCGCGCGTCACGCAGGTGTTCGACGGCCAACCCCTTCTTTTTCTTAAGCTTGTACAGCAGACCAAGGATCATCTGACCCCGCGCGAAATAGTACCCATCTCGGTCAAACTGTGGATTAGCGCAGGCCTGGTCGATCAACTTGATGATGCGTCCGGCCCCGAACGTAAAAACCCAACTCAGCGATCTTATGTTGCGGAACAACAGACCCAGAGACGCCTCGCCTTCGCCAGAAAGGATGCCAAGATAAAGCTCTCCAAGGAATAGGCGATACCAGTCCGCGGCAAGACCATAGCCCTCCTGCTCACGTCGACCGATGGCGTCTTCCATGTGGCGCAAACCTTCGTCGATGCGCCCATTCATCGTCAGGGCGACGCCCAGCATCATGTCCGGGCCTGACAAAAACATTCCCCATCCGTCTTCTTCGCATTTGGAGATGAACCGATTGACCTCGTCAATGGCCTCCGGCCGTTCAAGTGGAACCAACGCCGCGGTGCGCGCAGCCTCGGCCGAGGCGCGTTCGAATTCGGCATGCGATACCTTTAACGCTTGTTCCGCGATCTCCAGCGCCTTGGCGTGATCGTCGTTGAGCATAGCGATCAGCGCGTTGAGAGCCGTCGCATAGCCCAATGATCGCGGATCATTCTTGGCTTCTCCAAGATCCACCATGCGTTTTGTCGCGTCATACGCATGAGCGAACCGTCCCCGACTCGTCTCATTCCAGGCCAATATTGCCAGGAAAAAGTTCTGCAAATAGGCGTCTTCGACACTGCCCATTACCACTTCTGCCTCGCGTCTCTTGGCCTCAAAAGCCTCATTGGATAGGTGTCCAAAAAAGCAAGAAACCGAAAGTTCACTGACAAGCGCATAGGCCGCTGCTTCCGGCGTATCCTGTCGCTCGGCCATCGCGGTCAAATCTTGTTGGGTTTGAAACGCATCTACGTAACGACCGTTGTAAACAAGGCAAGCGATGTAGTGATGTAGGAAGACGACATGCTGATAGGTGTCACCCAATCGACCCAGGATTGGTCGGACTTGGGGTGCCAATTCGATAAATTCCGTGATCTTCAAAGAGATATTCGAACAGGTCGAGTAGTCGACAAGAAATGCCGCAAATTCGTGGTCGTTCGCGCAGCCCGGATCGCTTTGGTACAGGCTAAGTGCACTTTCGAAATACCTGTTCGCATCCCCGAGAGAGTAAACACCAAGGCTCCTGGCACCGGCCAACGCGTTGTATTTGAACGCAAGGTCCCCGCGCTCGGTCCGCAAATAGTGATGTGCCAGTGCGCCCGCGACTTCTCCGACACGATTGTCGTTTCGCTGCTCCAGAGCCGCCGCAATGGCCAAGTGCAATTCGGACGCCCGCTCTGCCAACAAACTTTGATACACGGTGTCGCGTAACAGAACGTGTTTGAACGCATAATCAGAAGATCCGTCGTCACGGTGAATCAGATCCTGGGTCTGCAACCGGCGAAGCGCTTCGCCTACGGAGCCGTCGGTCTTGACAACGGACGTCAGCAAGCCCGGATCAAAGCGCCGGCCGATCACCGAAGCCGCCTGCAGCAACGCTTTGTCAGCGGGTTCAAGCTGGTCCATGCGTACCGTGAACAGGCTACGCATGCTTTCGGGCAACCCACTTGAAGCGAGATCAATATCGAAATTGGCATTTTCTGCATCGACGCTTAGCGCCCCCTTGCTGATCAAGAAAGACAAGATCTCTTCACCAAAGAGTGGATTGCCTCCCGCACGCTCGCTCACTTGTTCGACAAGGTTAGAGGGGAGGTTGTCGACTTGCAGACGGGTCTGAACGAGGTGCCCAATTTCACTAGAGGACAGCGGCAAGAGGGCGACTTCGGTCACTCTGGAATTCTCGATCCAACTCGGTTCATATTCTGGACGCCTTGTATGCAGAACAAAGAGGTTGTTGGGTTCGCCATCTTCAACGATTTTGCCCAGAAATTCTGCCGAAGCACTGTCGATCCAATGAATATCCTCGATCAAGAAGATGACCACAGAGTTGGCGCATTCCGCCTTCAACATAGCACGCAACAAATTGCGTGTGCGATGTCCGATCAAAACACCATCAAGACCGTCAAGCGATCCAGCGGGCGGTTCTTTTCCCAAAAGGTTCAGCAACAAGCCCAGGCTCTCTGGGTCATCCAAGCCCAAGCCGAGTAGCCCCCTTTGCAGTTTTTGTGAAATCTCTGCGGGTTCATCTTCAGAGCGGATTTGAAACGCCTCATTGACGACCTCAAGAAATGGAAAAAACGGAACCTGGGTGCGATCGGCAGCACAATGCCCGCGAAAAAGACGCGCTTCTTTTGGATTTATGCGCTGCAAAAACTCGAAAACCAGCCGCGTTTTTCCTAACCCTGCTTCACCGGCAAGGTCTACGACCTTCAAGTCTCCAACAGCTTCGGAGAATTTGGCGGAGATTGCTGCGAGTTCCTTTTCGCGACCAACGAAATGGCTTAATCCCCGAGCAACAGATCCATCGAAACGGGAAGCAGCTTTGCGTATCGCCAGCAGATTCCACAGCTTCCGATGCTTTGACACGCCTTTGATTTCATACTCGCCATCAAAATTCAGATCGACCTGCCCTTCGACTAGCCGTCTTGTCGTGTCACAAATCAGGCAGTTTCCCGCAGCGGCCAAGTTCTGAATGCGCGAGGCCAAATTCACTGTATTCCCGACAGCTGTCGCCGGTGCATCCTGCCCCTCAATCGACGCCATCAATGCAACACCTGAGCTTACCCCAACCCTCATGCGCGGTCGAAGTCCAAACCGGCGTTCAATCTCGTCAGCCGCTTCCGCAAAAGCTGTTTGAATGGCTAAAGCTGCGCGACAAGCCCGCAAAGCGCCGTCTTCCAGCGCCTCGGGAAGGCCAAAGAGGGCCATAACGCTGTCGCCGCCATAGCTGCTGATAGTGCCGCCATGTTCAACGACGGTATCAGCCATGAGGTTGTAAATCACCTGCGCGAACGGCAGCGTTCCGTCCTCTCCCAACCGTTCTACAGCGGCCGTGAAACCGACCATATCTGCGAACAGAACGGAGACCTGACGCCGCTCCCCCACGTGTGTCATTGATCCAGAAGCAATGCAGTTGCCCCCCTAAAGATTAGGTTAACGGCATTAACTCTTTACGACAACCTTCGGCGAATAGGCGCGTTTCCCGCCTGAACGATCAGCAATTTAAGTTAGTGTGGCCCCAGCATATTCAAGCCGTAAACGCCAAATTCAAACCTTTTCTTGGCCAACGCGCCTTATAGATTTTTCGCGAACTCGACGCCGTGATCCAAAGATCCTGCATATCGGTTCCCCCAAAGCAGAAGTTGGTCACGAACAGCGCCGGAATCGGGACATGTTCAAACGTGCCGTCATTGGGTTCAAAGACGGTGATGCCGCCATTGAAAATGGTGCCGACACAGACTTTCCCACTCGCCTCTACCTTCAGACTATCAAGCCATTGATAGATGGATTGATGCACCGGAAGAGATTGCACAATCCGACCGGGCATGTCGGGCAATGGTCCGGGTTCGACCTCGCCGGGGCCTTTAATGTCCAGCGCCCAAAGGCGGCTAAAAATAGTATCCGAGACATAGACCGTCTTTCCATCTGGTGACAGCCCCACACCATTCGCCATGGGTATTGTGGCAACCTTTTTCAGCGGCTGACCGTCTATCGTCCCATAGTACAAAGCGCCCTTGTATTGGACGTCCTCATCTTGATAACCGGAATCGGTGAACCAAAAACCACCTTCTTTGTCGAACACGATGTCATCAGGCGCGAGCAATTTTTCCTTGGACCAGGGTGAAGGGTAGAGAGTTGTGACATTGCCGTTACTCAGATCAACCCGCTGTATCGAGCCACCGGTGTAATTGGGCCGGCTTGGCCATGGCACATTTGCCGTCCCTCCGGGAACGGGAACCTCCTTGAACGTATAGACACCGCCATTGTTGCAGACATAAGCTGCGCTGTCGGGCCCAATCGCCACTCCGTTTGGGCCACCAGGTATTTCGGCGACAGTCCTGATCGTCCCATCGGAGGTGACCTTCGACAAGGTCTCTTTCTCGATGTCGACAAACAACAACGAACCATCGTTCATTGCAACAGGACCTTCGGGGAAGCCAATGTCTGAGGGGCCGGCCACTTCTTCTAGGTGCAATTCCAAATCCAATGACATTCAGTTGTCTCCCTCTATTTGACTATTTTACAAATCGGCGTGGCCCAGAAAAAGATGGCGTCAAGAACTACAAAAAATGTCCAGTTGGACATGCGCGCCTGTATTTTTTGGGTAAGCTTGCGCCAAAGGCGCTCAAACAACAAGTTCCGTGTATCTCCCCGTCAGATGCTTGAATACGACCAACAAGGCAGCCTGCACAAATGTCGACATCTGATCGTGTCCCTCGAACAGCTGAATTCTTACCAGGTTCGTGCAGATCTACTTGGCAAAAAAACAAATGAAAATTTGGTGCAGGAACAGAAATTGCTGCACGCTCTAATACTGCACAAGATCAGGGTGCCAGTGACGTCGCCCCCGAAAAGCCGACGGACCGCAGAGAAGGTTTCGTGATTTATGTGTCTTCGAAGCAGGCGGAATTGGCTGACGAGTCTGCGGCCGTTCGAAAAGGGTACCTGCGATCTGTCATCAACAGGATCGACGTCGGTAGAAAAAAATCAGAATTAAAGGATTCTGTGCGTCGATTGCACAAGCCTTGGCGTCAGGCAAAGTTCACCTAACGGCGGTTCCCACTTCTGTTCGTGAATGGCGGGGAGACAGGGATTCGAACCCTGGGAACGCTCTCACGTTCAACGGTTTTCAAGACCGCCGCATTCGACCACTCTGCCACCTCCCCGCGTGCGACGTGATTTAGGTCCTCCCCACAGTCGACGCAAGCTGAAAATGGGGAAAACTTGCCGACCGATGCGCTGCGGACTTTCATTGAAAGGCCTGTCGCGTTATGATCATGCCAAACAAGCTTAGAGCTTGATACGCGGGCAAACGACCGGACAACCGGCGCAAGGGGTGCAAAAGACGCCCAAAACAGGCAAGGAACACGACATGACCTACGGGGCTGAACGACGGACAGAACCACGCAAGTTGCCGAAACGACTTGTTTTGTTTGCGGCGACACTTGGCATCTTGGCCGGCTGTGAAGAAGGGCCCAACATGTCCTTTTTGCAACCCAAGGACAAGGAAACGACGACCGAAGAAAGCGGGCAAAGCACCCAGCTGATCGAACGCGACGTCGAAGCGCCCGAAGTGTTCGAGGTGACAGAAGCCGGTCTTTGGGACGGTCGACCGTCGCTTGGCGGTGTCTGGGTGGCCCATGCTGACGTGACCGAACCGGAACGCGTCATCATCCGCAACGCCTCTAACGGCAAGTTTGTGATCGGCGCCCTGTTCCGCAGGGCGCGTGAAATCCCCGGCCCGCGCATTCAAGCCTCGTCTGACGCCGCAGCTGCGCTTGGCATGTTGGCCGGTTCTCCGGTTGAATTGCACGTGACCGCACTGCGCCGCGAGGCTGTTGAAGAAGCTCCAGAAATTGACGCGACCGAAGTGGCCGTCGTCGAGCCGGAAGCGGAGATTTCGGAAGCAACGTTGGATCCTATCGCTGGTGCAGCCGCTGCGATCGACGCCACGGTTCCTGCTACGGCGGAGGCCCCAGTCGTGACTGCCTCGGCGTCTGCCGCAACCCCAGCGCCCAAACCCAAATCTTCGTCGCTGTCCAAGCCGTACATCCAGATCGGCATCTTCAGCGTCGAAGCCAATGCCAACCGCACTGCCGATCAAATGCGCAACTCTGGTATGGTTCCGACCGTCCTGGCGCAAAAATCGAACGGCAAATCCTTTTGGCGGGTTGTCGTGGGCCCGGCGCAATCCACTTCAGAACGGACGGCCCTGCTCAAGCAGGTCAAGGAAACCGGGTTTTCTGACGCCTATGCTGTCACCAACTAAGGAGAGCTGAACTCGTGCTGTCGTTGCTCCGCACAACTGCTGCTGCGCTGACCCTGGCGCTTGCAGCCCTGCCCGCCCATGCCTTTGACACCAAGGCCACAGCGGCCTATGTCCTGGATCAAAGCACCGGCACGGTCTTATTGGCCAAAAACGCCGAAGAGCCACTGCCGCCCGCGTCCATGTCCAAGCTAATGACGCTTTATGTGGCGTTTGAGGCGCTGCGCGACGGTCGGTTGACGCTGGATGAGCGCCTGCCCGTCTCACAGCACGCGATGAACTATGGCGGCTCGACCATGTTTCTGAACACACAGGATCGCGTCCGGGTCGAGGATCTGATCCGTGGCATCATCGTGCTGAGTGGCAACGACGCCTGCGCCGTAATCGCCGAAGCCCTCAGCCCCGATGGATCTGAGGCCGGGTTTGCGCGCTACATGACCCAACGCGCCAAACAATTGGGGATGGATAACTCGACCTTTGCCAATTCCAATGGCTGGCCAGCAGCGGGACATCGGATGTCGGTGCAGGATTTGGCTATTCTGGCCAATCGGCTGATCGCGGATTTCCCTCAATACTACCCCCTTTTTGCCGAAACCGAGTTCGAATTTGACGGGCGCGCGCCATCAAACACCCGCAATCGCAACCCGCTCTTGCGTTTGGGAATCGGCGCGGATGGCTTGAAAACCGGCCACACGCAAGAAGCTGGATACGGCCTTGTTGGGTCTGCCAAACAAGCGGATCGCCGCGTGATCTTTGTGATCTCGGGCCTCGACAGCACGGCACAACGCGCAGAGGAGGCGGAAGCCATCGTTAACTGGTCGTTTCGCCACTTTAGCCAAAAAACCATCGCCAAGGCCGACACCCCCGTCGCCCAGGCCCAAGTCTGGATGGGAAGTCAACAATCGGTAGGTCTGGTGCCGGCAGAGGACCTAAGCCTACTTCTCCCGGTTCTGTCGGATAAAGAGGTTCAGGCCGATGTGGTCTATGATGGCCCGCTCAACGCCCCAATCGTCAAAGGTCAGCAGTTGGCTGAACTGGTAATCAAACCCGAAGGTCTACCTGAAATGCGGCGTCCGCTGGTGGCTGCGCAGGACGTACCTATCGGTGGTTTTGTTGTGCGCATGAAAACGGCGGCGAGCCTGTTGATCAAACAATTCACTAACGGTCCTACGGGGGCAATGTGACAATTCCCCAAGGTCTGTTCCTGACATTCGAGGGTATCGACGGGTCAGGAAAATCCACCCAAGCGCGGCGTTTGGCCGACCACCTGCAGGCTCAGGGGCGTGACGTTGTGCTGACCCGCGAACCCGGCGGTTCGCCCGGGGCCGAGGAAATCCGCCGTCTGGTTCTGGAAGGCGATCCCGATCGCTGGTCTGCCGAAACCGAGATCCTGCTCTTCACCGCCGCGCGCCGCGACCATCTGGAGCGTACAATCCTGCCTGCGCTGGAAGCGGGTAAAGTCGTGATTTGCGACCGATTTGCTGACAGCACCCGCATGTATCAGGGCCTGTCACGTGGCGATCTGCGCGCGCTGGTAGATCAATTGCATGGGCTGATGATCGGGCGCGAACCGGACCTTACGATCCTGGTGGATATGGACCCCGAAACCGGCCTTAGCCGCGCCAAGGGCCGACAGGGCACAGAAGAGCGGTTCGAAGATTTCGGGCCAGAGCTGCAACGTAAGATGCGTTCCGGATTCCTTGGACTGGCGGACGAATTCGCGAGCCGCTTTCGCGTGATCGACGGCAACCGGGACATGGACGCCGTCGCGCGCGATATTGCGGGCGTTGTGGAACAGGCTCTGGTATAGAGCGGACATGAGCGACGACCTCCCTTCCCCGGATCAAGCGCCCGGTGCACCACACCCGCGTGAAACCGCGCAACTGTTCGGCCAGGATGCGGCGCAGACGGCGTTTCTGGATGCCTTCAACTCGGACCGCCTGCACCACGGCTGGCTTCTGACCGGCCCTCAGGGTGTCGGCAAGGCGACGCTGGCCTGGCGCATCGCGCGGTTCTTGTTAGCCACGCCGCCGGTGGGTGATGGTGGCCTGTTTGGCGCTCCGCCTCCGCCAACAACTCTGGACATCGGCCCGGATCATCCGGTGGTGCATCGCATTCTGGCGGGCGCTGAACCGGGATTGGCCTCGATCACACGCTCGGCCAATGATCGCGGCACCATGCGGGGTGAAATCGTGGTCGATGACGTTCGCAAGCTGGGCCGCTTCTTTGGCCTTTCATCGGCTGATGGCGGGCGCCGCATCGTGATCGTCGACAGCGCCGACGAGATGAACACCAGTGCGGCCAACGCCCTGCTCAAGATGCTCGAAGAGCCGCCCGCGCGCACCACGCTGTTGCTGATTTCGCACCAGCCCTCGCGCCTCTTGCCCACGATCCGCTCGCGTTGTCGCACCCTGCGGCTGTCGCCGCTGGATGCGACCGACATGCAGGCCGCCCTTGCCCAAACCGGGACCGAGCCGCCCGCCAACCCCGATCACCTTGCCGCTTTGGCATCGGGTTCGGTTGGTGCGGCCCTCAGGCTGATCAATCTTGGCGGGTTGCAAATGTACGCGGAACTGATCGCCATTCTGGGCACCATGCCCCGTCTGGATCGCGCCCGTGCGTTGAAACTGGCCGAGGCCGCCGCGCAGCGCGGCGCGGCCGAGAAGTTTGAACTGCTTCTCAATCTCATCGACATTTCGCTGGCCCGCCTTGCGCGGACAGGTGCCACCGGCCAACCACCGGAACCACAAGCCGCTCTGGGCGAGGGCGAGGTGCTGCTGAAGCTGGCGTCCGACCCGCAACGCGGGCGCAAATGGGCGGAAATTGCCGCAACGATCACGGCCCGTGCGCGCCATGGTCAGGCGGTGAACCTTGACCCCGCTGCACTTGTCCTAGATACGGTTTTCAAGATGCAGGAAACCTCCAGTTGGGGCTCATGAGCGACCACCAGATCACACCGGAAATCACCGATAGCCACTGTCACCTCGACTTTCCTGATTTCGAGGGGCAGTTGGATACAATCATTGCAAACGCGGCAGAAGCTGGCGTCACCCGCATGGTGACCATCTGCACACGCTTGCGCAATGAGCCATCAGTGCGCGCCATCGCCGAAGCCCACGCGCCGGTGTTCTACGCCGCAGGCACGCACCCGATGAGCGCTGCCGAAGAACCGATGGCTACTGTCGACCAGTTGGTCGCCCTATCGGCGCATCCGAAATTCGTAGGCATAGGTGAAACAGGCCTGGACTATCACTACACGGCTGAAAGCGCCGAGGTGCAGAAACAAAGCCTGCGCAACCATATCGAAGCCGCACAGCGCACTGGCCTGCCGCTGATCATCCACGCCCGCGCCGCTGATGACGACATGGCCCTCATCCTGGCCGAGGAACACCGCAACGCGCCCTATTCTTGCGTGATGCATTGCTTCTCGTCCTCTGCCGAATTGGGCAAAGCGGCGCTTGATCTGGGGTTCTACCTGTCGATGTCGGGCATCGCAGCCTTTCCCAAAAGCCAGGAACTGCGCGACATCTTTGCCATGGCCCCGGTCGACCGCGTTCTGGTTGAAACCGATGCGCCTTATCTGGCCCCCCCGCCCTATCGAGGCAAACGTAACGAACCTGCTTATACTGCACATACCGCCCGTAAGGGTGCAGACGTGTTCGGCATGGATTACGCCGACTTTGCCGCGCAGACGCAGGCCAATTTTGACCGGCTGTTCTCAAAGGCCGCCAATCACAAGGCAGCCGCATGACAAACGAGCTGCGTTTCACCATCCTGGGCTGCGGCTCGTCCGGCGGCGTACCGCGCCTTGGCGGTCATTGGGGCGATTGCGACCCCGCCAATCCGCGCAATGTACGCCGTCGCTGCTCGATGCTGGTTGAACGCGAAGGGCTAGAGGGCACGACAACCGTGCTGATCGACACCACACCGGATATGCGCAGCCAGTTGCTGGATGCGGGCACCGGGCGGTTGGACGGGGTGGTTTACACCCATTCGCACGCCGACCATGTGCATGGCATCGATGATCTGCGCATGATTGTTTACAATATGCGCGCCCGTGTTCCCGTCTGGGCCGATGGCGACACGCAGAACGCTCTGCTGTCGCGGTTTGGGTATGCCTTCATTCAGCCCGAAGGCTCGCCCTATCCGCCAATCCTGGATCTGAAAACAATCGGCGGCCCGTTTGAGATTGACGGACCCGGCGGCCCGATCACCTTTCGCCCCTTCAAGGTCGGTCATGGTTCGATCGACAGCCTGGGGTTCCGTATTGGCGATCTGGCGTATCTGCCGGATGTGGCCGAGATCTATGACGACTCATGGGCCGAGCTCGAAGGGCTGGATTGTTGGATCTTGGATGCCCTGCGCCGCACACCACACCCGACTCATGTGCACTTGGATCGCGCGTTGGAATGGATCGAAAACATGGCACCGAAACGCGCCGTGCTGACCAACATGCACATCGATCTGGATTATGCCACGGTCAAGGACGAAACCCCTGACCATATCACACCGGCCTATGATGGCATGGTGATCCGCTACAGTTTGTAACCCAAGCAGCAAAAGACGTCGCATCCCATGTTTCAAAGCCTGATCGACGTCATCCTGCCGGTTTTTCTGGTCATCGGGGCGGGCTACACCGTCACCCGCGCCGGGTATTTCAACCAAAGCCATATCGACGGGCTGATGCGGTTCACGCAAAGCTTTGCGATCCCCTGTCTGCTGTTTCGCGCTATTGCATCGCTGGATCTGTCGGCCAGCTTTGACCCGCGCTTGCTGGCGAGTTTCTACACCGGGGCAGCGCTCTGTTTCATCGCAGGCATGGCCGGAGCACGGTTGATCTTCAAGCGGGATTGGGAGGATGCGGTTGTCATCGGCTTTTGTTGCCTGTTCTCGAATTCGGTCTTGCTGGGCTTGCCGATCACCGAACGTGCCTATGGGGCAGACAATCTGACCGGTAACTACGCAATCGTCGCCTTTCACTCGCCTTTTTGCTACGGCGTCGGAATCACGGTAATGGAAGTGATCCGTAATCGTGGCAATGGTGGAACCAAAATGGTGGGATCGATCCTGTCCGCCATGTTCAAAAACGTGCTGATCTTGGGGATCGCCCTGGGGTTTATCGCGAATTTGACCGGGCTGGTGATGCCGCAAGTGGTGGATGACGCGCTTGATCTGGTGATCCGCGCGGCCCTGCCCGGCGCGCTTTTTGCGCTTGGTGGCGTGCTCGTTCAATATCGGCCCGAGGGCGATATGCGCACGATCCTTTTTGTCTGCTGTATCTCGCTGATGGTGCACCCGACGCTGGTTTGGATTTTTGGCAAGACGCTGTCGCTGCCGCAGGATCTGTTCCGCTCGGCGGTGCTCAATGCCTCGATGGCGCCTGGGTTCAACGCCTATATCTTTGCCAATATGTACGGGCGCGCCAAGCGGGTGGCGGCGTCATCGGTATTGATGGCGACCGGGGCATCGATCCTGTCGGTCTGGCTGTGGCTGACAGTCTTGGGATAGTCCAGCCTTCCGCGCCTGCGCGATTTCGACGTCATGCAGCGCTTGCCTTCGACGGTGCCGCGCCTCGCCGCAGGCGAGGCGCCCGGCGCAACGGGAGGAGTGTCCCGCAAGGGACAACGACGACGGGCGGGAGCGCCTTGGAAACCCGCACATCGACCGAAAGATCAGAACCCGGCCACCCGCTCTGCCAACCAATAGGTGGCCACGCCGCCAATGGCATAGCCCATCACCAACGTCCCGGATGAAGTTGGATCGCGTAGAATCGCGGTCACCCTTGGCGCCACTCCACGTAAGACGGCAAAGAGCGTGAGAATGACCGCAACAAAGGCCAGCTGTCCCGCTTCGACCCCGACGTTAAACGCCAGCAACGCCAGCGGAATATCCCCTTGTGGTAGACCGATCTCGGCCAACGCTCCGGCAAACCCCAGCCCGTGCAGCAGGCCAAAACCAAAGGACAACAGCCATGGGTATCGTTCAGTCAGTTGATCCCCGCCACGTCGGCGACGCAGAATCTCAACCGCCAGCAAGACAATGGACAGCGCAATAACCGCCTCGACCGGGGGCGATGGCACCCGGATCAGGTCCAAGGTGGCCAGTGCCAATGTCATCGAATGCGCCACCGTAAAGGCAGTGACCGCCCCCACCAGCCGCCAGGGATCACGGATCAGTACAAGTAGTGCAAAGACAAAGAGCAGATGATCGAACCCTTCGAGGATGTGATCAAAGCCAAGGGCGACATAACTGGTAAAAACCTCCCACCCTGTCATGTCCACAGGCACGTTGAATTCGGTCTGATCCGCCGTGAGCCGTTTGGACAGGGCCTGACCATCTGGCCCGGATAAACGGACCAAAACATCTGTGCGTGTCGCTTCCAGCCCTTTGATCACGATGGGCTGTCCGGCCAATCCACCGGGACACAGCGCCACCCATTGCGACACCCAAGCCGCGCCGTCGAACTGTGGATCACCTTCGGCCTGCCTCGGTCCGCAGTTGGGTGGCAAAATCGCGTCGATCGCCATCGGCTCACTCTGAACGGTTGGCTTACGCCAAAACACTTGCCACGCGTCGCCTTCCAGATGCTGTAGTTGCAAATAGCCAGGGTCCAAGGCATGGGCCTGCGCCATCCCGGTCCAGACCCACAACGCCATTATTGCGGCCAAAAGCTGTTTCATTGCACCACCAGCGTGTTCAGGTCGTCATCGGACGGAGTCTCGACCTCATAGGCTGTCAGCAACGCCTTGAACTGTGCCGCGGACAGGGCGTTGGCCTGTTCCCGGCGCCAATCGAATAAAACTTTGTCTTCGACCTCGGTCAGATCGGGCAGTCGGGGCGGCTCTGCTGCGCTCACCCGGATCAAATGGATGCCAAAACCGGACCGCACCGGGCCGCTCCACTCACCAACAGGTAATTCCATCAGCGCCTTTGAAAATCCACGTCCAAAGCCGCCATCAATCTGAACAGGAGCGGACGCGGGCACCTCGGTCGGCAGCATCGACGCGGTTCCCATGGACAAGGGCTCTGCTCCGTCGCGCAGTGCACTCAAGGCAGATTTTACGTCACCCTCGGTCGGGTTGCTGCCAAGCATTACCTGCTCAAACGCGAGCGTTCCAGATCGTTCGAACCGATCGGCGTTGGCCTCCAGATGAGCTTGCAATACTTGCGTTTGGGGGGTCAGGGCCTGGGCTGCGCTATCTGTCAGAAACTGCATCTTCTGGCGCAGACGATTGCGGATCACCCCATCGCCATTGTCCAACCCAAGCGCCAATGCCTCGCGCACCAAAACCTCCTCGCGAATGCGGGCCTGGATCAACCCGTCCAGCTCTTCGCGAGTCGGTGGCCTGTTCCAGGCCTGGCTGTATTGTTCGACAAGCAACCTCGCTTCGGCAGTGGATATCTCGATGACCCCGTCATCGACCGCTTCCGGCTCAGGCTCGGCCACAGCTTGGAAATAGATGAACAGGCCAATCGCCAAAAGTCCAAAATGTACAATAGGTTCGCGTAAAATCCGACGCATGAACTCTTTCTCCCCAGAGTCGCTCTTGCGATCAGTTTTGCCTCTGGAGAAGAGACACGCAACAGGCGCCTTCGGCTCAACATTGACAAGTGCGCAGTGCAGGACATTTATGGCACAACGCCAGATGGAGCCGCCGAACATGTCCCCTTTGCCTCGCCAGGCCCTGATTGTCTCGCATGGGCAACCCTCTGATCCCGCCCCGGCTGAGGTCACGCTGAAAAAGCTTGCGTTGAACATTGCGGCCCATCTGCCCGATTGGCATATTCAGTCGGCGACGCTGGCCGCCGACGGTCACCTGGAAAAGGCGCTAACACCGTTATCCGCTGGCGCGCTGGTCTATCCAATGTTCATGGCAAAAGGCTGGTTCGTCACGTCTGCCCTGCCAGAACGACTTGGTGACACGCAAGTCACCGTCGTCGACCCACTGGGTCTGGAACCGTCGTTGCCAGATTTGGCGGCTCAGGCTCTGCGAACGGCCGCAGAGACGGCAGGATGGCCGCTCGCCCAGACCACAGTTCTGCTGGCCGCTCACGGTTCGGGCCGTAGCCGGAAACCCGCACAGATGGCACAGAATTTTGCCGATGCCATCGCGACGCGCCTGGCACTGGCTGACATTCGCGTTGGATTTGTCGAAGAAGAGCCCTTTGTCGATCAGGCCGCCACAGGATGCGGCCCTATGTCGATTTGCCTGCCGCTCTTTGCCTGCCCTGGATTTCACACAACACAAGATGTGCCGGAAGCACTCGAAAAGGCGAGTTTTTCGGGAAAACTTCTGCCTGTTCTGGGCGAGGCACCGGGGATTCCTCGCCTTATTGCCGACAGGCTGCAAAACCATCACAGCCCGTCTGAGTGACTTTGTTTTTTAGTTGCCCGTAGGTACCGCAGGAAAGGCGGGGAGTGCAGCAGTGCCTGTCTGAGCCGGAACACCGGTCATCGCAGCGGACAAGACGGCGATCCGGTCAGGCGTTTGCCCCAGAACCGTTGCCCCGCTTTGGGCGGCGTTGATCGCCATTCGCATCCATTCGCTGGCAACGTTGGCTGGCCCCTTGGCGGCACCAAAACCCTCGCGCAAGTGGTGGCTGACAATCTCGCCATAGCCGAGCTGCCCGGCTGAGGCCAACAACACGCCCGAAGCCATCGCCATTTCAGCGTCATCGGTGCGATAGCCTACT
This sequence comes from Tropicibacter sp. Alg240-R139, assembly GCF_900537075.1. Taxonomy (GTDB): domain Bacteria; phylum Pseudomonadota; class Alphaproteobacteria; order Rhodobacterales; family Rhodobacteraceae; genus Falsiruegeria. The sequence goes on along the minus strand of NZ_UNRA01000004.1, from coordinate 63,724 downwards.
CCCAGACACACCTTGCCGCCAGACACCAATTGATCCATCGGCTTACCGGAATTGCGTAGGAAGGATGAGCCATCTGCAATCACTTCACTGGGCGACTTGCTGTCAATCCCGACCATCTGCGGCGCCATGGCCTGCGTCAGGCCCTGGCATTGTGCCTCGATCTGCGGCGCCGAAAGGTTGGGGATCGTCGCCTCGATCCGCGAGCTTTCAGCCATAGCCTGCGTGCGGGCCAGGCAGAACTGCTCATTCAGCGCAAATTCTGCATCCGCAACGTTGCCGCCTGCGGTCAGTCCACCGTTGGCGGCGGTCAGGACGTTGATTTCGTTGCAGTGTTCGTTAGCGGAACGCGTTTGTTCACCAAACGTGAAATCGGGCAAGGCGCCTGTGTTGGCGCGTGCCGGAACTGTATTCTGGGTTGGCGCAGGTGCCGTGGCCTGCTGGACCTGCGGTTGTTGAACCTGCGGCGTTGGAATGCCCAACTGTTCGTCGCGATAGGTCCGCAGCAAGCCCTGCTGTCCCTGGCTGGCCAGGATCTGATTGTACGGCGCGACATGGGCGCTCGCCTGCGCGCGATGGTGGCTGTTCAACAAAAAGCTGCGTTCCGCGTCATCCAGGCGACCGTCGATGGAATAACCCATGTCTGACTGATAATTCGAGATACCCGCGCGCGTCTTGCGCCCGATAGATCCATCCACGGTTCCCACATTGTAACCAAAATAGTTCAACGCGGATTGCACGTTTCGGTTTTGCTCTCGTTGCGCAGCTGAAATCCCTGTCGATCGGGTAGATGTCCGCGCCCGGGTTTGTTGCTGTTGCTGCTGCTGTCGCTGCCGGGCTTTGTTTTTGTTGACTTCGTTGATGATGAGCCCACCCAGGATGGCACCGCCAATCAGAGCTGCCGCTTCATCGGCTCGCGCCTCTTTGGCTGGGGCCAGAACCAGACTGGTTGCCACGAGAGTGGCACAAACGCTTTTGGTAAACATAACAATAACCTCGTCGATCCCGACAAGAGTCGCACGTTGGCTGAGCCTGCAGGGATCTTTGCTAATGGAATTTGAGCCCTTGATCCAACAAGCCGAACAAACGGACACCTCATTGTCAAGGTTGAGACCTGCCCAAACCCGGATTTCACATCAAATGTGAACATATCAGGGCTGTTAGCACAAGGCTGTGTGGCTGCTCGCTGGCCAGTTCCCGCGCTTCAATCGGCAGAAGCACGCCTACGATGAAGCCCCCTGGTCAAGCTGCGCGGCCTTTCGGCCTTGCGTCCTGCGGACGGCAGGGGGCCAGGCTCACGCGGGCTTTGCCCGCGTGAGCCTGGCCCAACGGGAGGAGATGTTCCGCAAGGGGCATCGACGACGGGCGGGAGCACCTCGCCTTTTCATACCGCTAGCGTTGCCTCAAAGTCAGATCAAGAAGGTCATCGGCCTGCATGTCGGGCTGTGTCTCATATTGTCCCAGCGTCTGTGCAAACCGGTCCAAACCTGCACGCAACTGGGTTTGCCTCGACAAGGTCAGCTCCTCTTTGAGCACGTTCAAGGCCGTTTGCCGGGTCTCCGCCCCGATGTCCGCCACCAAGGTGTCCAGCGCCGTTCGGTACGACAAAAGATACACCTGCTGCTGACGCCGCATCTCTTCAATTTCGGTTACGTGCTTTTGTACCTGCCGGTCAAAGACCTCACTCTTGCGACCCGCCCTTTGCAGCGACACGAGCATGCGGATGTTTGCGGCCTTGTTATTGATCGCGCGCGCGTTTTCAACCAGAGCTTCGGCAAAAACCGTCCCCGCCAACAAGGTCGATCGCGCCATTTGTTGCTGTGCGATCTCAACCTGATCGCGATTGCGGCGCAGGTCCAATTGCAGATCCGTCAACGCCCCACGCCTGCGCGGGTCGGGTTCGGCTTCGATCAAGCCTGACAGCAATTCGGCCGGATCTGCCTCTCCGTCCCCCTCGGTTCCTTTTGCGCGCGCAATCCATCGGTCGCGAATGTCGGTCAGACGCGCCTCAGACGTGGCGATGTAGGTCGAGATCACGAACCGCGCCCCGAAACTGTCCCCGCGCAAGGGGCGGCCTGTACGTACATCGAACGGTGGATACTCGGTGCGCTGCGCGGAATAAATCTGATCCTCACTCGACAGAACCGACCCGCCTCGCGTGACAATCCCGCCCACCTGTCCATGTGCTCGCCCCAAAGCATTCAGGCGAAAGGGTTCCAGCATCAGTTCTTCTGCGTTGCCGTATACGTCGTACATGCCCAGCGGATTGGGACGCCGCAACCCCACCGGATTTAGCCGCCCGCGCCCGGCCCCTGCCCCCTGGTGAATCGCATAGTCCCGCATCTCGCCGTCATCAAAAAAGGTCAGATCCGAAAACCGGTTGGCGTCGATCACAGCCCCACCCCGCGTAGCATATTCCCATTCCGTTTCCGTCGGCAGACGGACATAACCCTTTGCCCCGTCTGCCGTGGGCAGCGTTTCGGCGGCATTGGCATAAAGCCAAGCGGTATAGTTTTGCGCCAGGGTGACCGCGTCGAACCAGCTAAGACCGCCACGCGCAATCCGGTCCTGTCGCGCGACCGGCGCACAATCCCCCTGAAGCGCGCGAAACTGGCCTTGTGTCAGTTCATACCGGCCAATGTAGAAAAAAGTGGTGCCGGCTAGGTCATCCACGAAAGGTCCGCGCAAAAAGTCATCCCGCAGATATTCGGCATACCCCGTCTGGTCCAGCGATTGCCCCAATCGCACCCGCCGATCCGCCAGCGGATCCGAGGCATCAAGCGGCACAGCCACTTTTTGAAACGCCATTTGCCCCCCACAAGGCATGGGCAAAAGCAGATCGGCAGTGGGCTCTGTTGCGGGATCATATTGTTCAACCGGCCAATCCTCGGACGTCTCAGCCGATGCAAGTGCAGGGAGCATCATCAGAGCAATCAAAGCCGCACGCATCACGTAACCTCTCGCAACACTGTCGCTGGGTCGATCCGCTGCACGGACCAGCCTGCAATAGCCGATACGCATAGCAACAACACCATGACCGCAGCCCCGATGCCGATGGCTTGGCTCGGCGCGATCAGCGTTAACGCCGCGCCCTCGGGCAAACCGCTGCCGAACAGGTTTTGCGCGATCCGGCCTGCCAAGTGATACCCGATCCAAGAGATGAACAATCCCAAAGCACCCGTCACGGCTGCTTGCACCACAGGGAAAAACATCAACTTCCTCCCAGTTACGCCAACCAGCGCGATCGAGGCCAACACGCCTTTTTTGCGCGCCACATCGCTCCAAAAGGCAAACCCCAATGCCGCCCCCAACCCGACCGAGGCCAAGCCTGCTGTCAACCCAAGCGCAAGTGTCAAGTTGCGGCCCAAACCCAACAAGCCCTCAACCTCGCGGGTGCGGGCCAGGGTTGCGACACCCAGATGGTCCTCAAGCCGGGCCTGTAGTGGGGCCAGGTTATCCAGGCTATCTGCATAAACTCGTACGCCCCCGTAACTTGGCACCCGCTGGTTCAACGACTTCGTGCCCACGATACCATGATCTGGCAGCTCATAGGCGTCGTAAAAAGCTTCGATCAGATCGAGAATTTCAAATGGGGCCAGCACCGCTCGCCCTGCGAGCGCTTGTTCGGGCAGCACAAAGCCCACACGTGCGTCAAGCACCAGTTGCCGGGGGCGGTCTTCGGCTTGGGTGATGAGCTGCAAGGACGCACCCGTTGTCAGGTTCAACTGCCGCGCCAACGCTGCACTGATCGCAAGGCTATCCTGGGCCAGGGCCGCACCTTTTGGCAAAGTCGGGTCCCCCGTGCCCGAAGGGATCACCAGTGCTGCCGCCAACCGCTTACCTTCTACGGAGCGGACGTTGACATAATCGAACTGGCTGCGAACCTTGGGGGTCGCAAACGCCACACCGGGCCAATCGCGGAGTGGGGCGACGTCAGCTTCGGTAAAAGTGGTGTTGCCTGCCGTGTCGATCTGACGGCTGGCCGGGTCGGCCAGCATTTCGTTCAGCAGCACCGCATAGACGCCGTTCTTGACCCCAAAGAGCAACAGCAAGGGCACCAGAACCCCGACCAGTATCGCCGTGTTGCACATCAAAAAGAACCTGTCCCGGAACAGATCGCGAAGGGCGAGCGAGACGATCAACATGGACCCGCCTCTAACCGGCTCACCACTGGGGGACCTGCCTGCACCTCCAGATTTCTGCGAGCAATCCCGTGACGCGCCATCCGGTCCAGATCATGAGACGACAGGATCACACCGGCCCCCTGCTCGGCTGCAATGTCCAGGAACAGTGCCAACACCTCGTCGGCGCTGGTGGGATCAAGCGCCGAAGTCGGCTCGTCCGCGATCACAATCCGGGGGCGATGGGACAAGGCACGCGCAATGGCAGTGCGCTGTCGCTGCCCGATGGACAGCGAGGCAGGGTATTGCCCCGCCTGATCGCTCAACCCCAAACGGTCCACCAAAGAGGCGCACCAGCCCGGATCGGGTTGCTCGCAAACACGTTGCGGCAGTGCGATGTTATCGGCCACTGTCAGAAAGGGCAGAAGACCGCCAGATTGCGGGACAAAGCCGAAGAGCCGCCCACGCATCTCAGCCAGCCGTGGATTGCGCGCGCCATCCCGCCAAAGCGCAGCCAAATCTATATCATCGACACAGTAACTGTTTACTGCCTGCGGTGCGCGCAACAGACCCAACATTTCCAGGATGAGGGTTTTGCCCGACCCACTGGCCCCCGTCAGCGCCAACGCCTGCCCGGTTTCAAGTTGCAGTTCTGGTACGTGAACCTCAAACTTTCGGTCCCCATCTGACAGGCTGATCTGCCCGTCAACCATGTGCAACCCCGCGCTCATCTGGCTAAGGCAGCACGTCAAACGGCATGGCAAAGACGTATTCACCGTCCGGTGCGCCCTCGTACAGCGCGGTCCAGATTGTGGGATCAAGCAGCCATTTACGATACTGCACCAGCTTCTGGCGCATCCCATCCAGGATGCTGCGGCGGTTCATGGCGCTTTGCTGCCAGCGTTGTTCGGTGGTCAGCATCAGCTGGCTTTCATACGGCAGATCTTCGAGAAATTCGAGCGACCCACCAAGCGTATCCGCATCCGTGCTGATCAGGCGGTCGGGGTTCTTCGCCATCCGTGCCACCACGTCGCGGACTTGGGAAAAGAAGTTTGCCGCATCATCGGGGTTGCGGCTCTGCTCACCCAACTCCAGCAGCTGCGACAGCAGATCGGCCATCGTCGCCATCTCGTTCTTAGTAACCAGCAGTCGCGGCTCGATCGCTAAGCGTGTGGGGTCTTCGACCGCCTTTTCCGACACCCAGCCCCGGATTACGTCCGGCGCCTGCGTGTCTTTGAGTCGCCCCAGATAGGCCAGCTGCATTGCCAGGCCAAGGTTCACCACCTTGCCCGCCTCAGCCGGGTCCAGCACCGGTTGTTCGTCGCGCGCGACACGGATCACATCGGTCAACGCGGTCACAAGACGGGTCACGGTTGCCTGAAACGCCTGCGGCGAGCCGTTGTCGATGCCGTAGTAATAGGTCTCGTCGTTGAAGCGTGATAGCGCCTTGTACTGTTGTGCGGCCCAGGCGTGCTGCCCCTGTCCGCCCGCTGGCGTTTGCAGATGCAGTGTCATCACGGCAATGCCTTTGTCCTGCGCAGCGCGCTGTAGCTCGGCCGGGCCAATATCAGATCGCGCGTTGGGATCGCGCGGGTCCTTGGGACCTGCATCGGTGATCAGGATCACGATGCGCGCATCAAACGGGTCATTGCCAGTGGGCGACCAATCGGTCAGCTCAATCGCGTCCTCTACCCCCGCAAGGCTATCCTCGTTGAAGCCCGGAGAGTTGACCTGTGCCACTTCGGTCGCCGCCCGGATTGTGGCTACCACCTGCGACTGATCACGACGGCGTTCCAGCGGCAAAAGCGTCTTGGTCCGATACCCAAGCCCCGGCGCTGCCTTGTCGTTGTCGCGAAAGCCAACGACACCGAATTGCACCCTCGTTCCTACTTCTGTGCCACGAATGCCCTCAATGATCTGTTCAACGGCCTCTTGCGTGCGTTCGATGTAGGGATCCATGGATTGTGTGGTGTCAAAGACAAAGACAATTCCAGCATCGAAGTTATCGGCAATAGCACCGGCCTGAACCCCGCCCTCTTGCAAGGGGACCGAAGCGACCTGCATCAACAGGTTTTCCTCGTAGTTTAGCGGATGCAGGTCTTGAGCAAACTCCAGGATCGGCATCAGGTAGAGCCGCTCGACGATGTTGACGTATTCTTGCGGTTCCACGGCGACGACACCGCTGTCCTCAGGTAGATTGTCACTTGCGGCTTGTTCCAGCAGCGTTTGCTGCTGATCGCGCAGGGCCTCATGTTCCATCAGGGCGCGCAGCTGATCTTCCGTCTCGAAGAGGATCTGGCGTTCGCGCCCGGCGGCGTTTGTAAAGGCCGCGACAATGTTTTGCTTCCAGACGACCACCTGATCTGATTTCACCCAACCCTGCGGACCTGCCGACAGCGACGGGCCGACGTGCTGCCAATCGCCTTGACGGGCGTAGACATAGAGTGGCTGAAACGCTGGGTATTGACGCAGAACGTCCCCCTCTGGTGCAGAAAACATCAACGCACCAGGGCGGGTCAACACCCGTTGGTAAACGGTCTGCCGCCCCTCGACCAACAACGGGCGGTCGTTGGCCAGAACCGGACCAGCGGTCAGTGGCAACAGGGCTAGGCCCACAAATGTCAAGATCACCCTAACGGCAGAAATCATCGTAAGCCCCCTTTTCCAGCGTCTGCGACGAGCCCTTGAGCCGGTCGCAGGTAGCCGTAACATGTGACTTGGCCTGCGTATCCCCGGCTTCAACCGCGCGGGCATAATATTCGACCGCGCGGGCAGGATCATCTGCAAAACTGAGGCCAATCAGGTTTTCAATACGCGGGTCCAACTGTTCACCGTCATAAAGCGTGCCAAACACCCGCAACGCCAGTGAATCACCCGTTCTGGCCGCATCCTCGATCAGTTCCAGAGCAGTATCCGGGCTGACGTCCGCACCACAGTCGCGAAGTGCATCAAGTTGGGCGGCAAAACCACCGAGCGCGTTAAGAGCCGTCAACCCGCAGCTTTCGTTGTTCGACACCGGAGTCGTGTTGATCGGCAGACTGACGCTCTCTTCGCGGCTCCAGAACCACGCGGCTGCCCCGGCAGCAGCGAGCAGCAGCAAAAGCACCCAAAGCCATAGCTTGCTGCGTTTCTGGGGCGCGGTATCCATCTTTGATTTCGGGGAGACAACCGGTTCCGGTGGTCGTTTCACTTCGGGTTCTGGAGCAGAGGCCAGTTTGGGCTGCGCCGTCTGCAATCCGCCAAGCCCCGCCAGTCCGGCGCGCGGTGGGATGGTATCGGGCCAGTTCACGCTGAACGCGCGCCCGTCCACTTCGATCACTAGGGGCGTGTATTCTTCGAGCTTGTTGACAATGTCCGGCCCGATCCGCACCCAATCCGCCCCGTCATGTCGCAATACGCCATAGGGGCCAAAGTTGGACTTTTGCGGCTGCCAGTTGGGATTACCGACCTCGACCCGCGCCTCTTTGACCGGTGTCAGCCAGCGTTCAGAGTAAGCATCCTGCACCGCAAGCGTGACCACATCCGGCAGACTGCTGCCGGTCAGTTCCAGAAATCCGTAGCCGCCCGTGGGCTCTTGCGGGTCGGGATGCAGCACTAGGCTCATGAACGCGCCTGCCCGGCCAGTTCAGACAGGATACGGCCAAGGCGCAGGTTCTGATCGACGTTGATCTGCCCCCCCAGCCCGTCTTTCGCGTTGTCCACAAACAGCGCCTCGATTGCAAAAACCCAATTGGTCCAGATCTCTTCGGCCATCGCGCGGGGCTGCGCAGGCAGATCGTTCACCGAGTCCGACGGTGTTTGTGGCGCGAAAATCGCCCGAGTTTGCCCATCAGACATCTCAACTTTCGGACGCTTGCCTTCAGGCACCTCGATCATGCCCAAGGTGGCCACGAACCGATTGATCGCTTCGGCCCCCAGGATCGAGGCCGGTTGCGCTTGCTTTTCCACTGTCAGACCAAAATTAACCTCTTCCAACTGCGCAGCGGTCCGCGTGCTCAGCCCTGTGCGGCGGGCGGCGTGGATCAGCTCAGTCACCAGATTACCCGATGTATCCAGCCCAAGGCCGTATGCCTCGCGGCGAGCCACATCATCGCGGAAGGCTTTCATCGCGTCGATCCAGATCTCCAGCGCAGTGTCAGCCTGAAACTGTTCGAGCGTCATGGTGCGCACATCGGTTTCGGTGCCTTCCGGCGCAGAACGGCCGGGCCGTTGTCTGCCGGGGCGTTGACGGGACGGCGCCGGAGCTTCTGCTGCCGCAGAGCTGACAGCGCTCGTGATACGAACCGAGCTGGGAACGCGGGAAATGCGCCCTTCGATTTCCTCCTGATCGACCATCAGCGCCGCCATCAGCGCGCCAAATCGGTGCCGGTTAAGCGCCTGTTCCAAATCGTCGATGACCAGGTTGGCGGCCTCCTGCTTTTCAAGAATCCGCTTTTCCACATCGTCCGACACATGGAACGGCGCCATCGCCCGGCGCAGTTCGCCACGTAATGCTTCTAACTGAGATCGTATCTGGCGCAGTTTGCTGTCGGGTCTACACACCGCCTGCAGCGCCTGCGTCAGATAGCTGACCCCGCCATCATTGAGCGACAGGGCTGCATCCCAAGCCTGTTCCGGGTTGTGGAAATGGCGCTGCACGGACGGTGCTTGCAGGCACCCTGCGCGCAATTCCGCGACGCGACCGGCCTTTTGCGGGCGGATCTGCAGCTCTTGCTTGCCTTCGCCATAGTCGATCAAACCGTCGACGTAGTAGTTCGGGTTGCGCAGCCAATAACAGTTGTCAAAGGGGCGTCCAGGTTGCCACTCGGACACCCACGGATCACTGCCCTTGCCGAACTTTTCCAGCAGCGAGGCCTGCATGCGGCGTTCAAACCGCGTCTCGTCCCCACCCTCGGCAGCACTGTCGCCCAGATGCTTGTCGAATTTGGTCATCACCATGAACAGGACGCACTCTCCCGCCGCGCGTTGTTCGGCTGTCGCCCCATGGGTCGCTGCGATCCAGTTCTGCACCAACCCCGGCAGATCAACCGTTTCCATGTTGCTGTCCGGGATACACAACAGCATCGAGGTGATTTCCTGGTTCTGCACATAGCGGTCAAAGAGATACGCTACCTTGCCACGCAACAGCAGTTCAGGCAGGATCTTGTCCGCCTCTGCAAAAGCCTGGCTCAGGTCCTGCTCAAACCGGTTTCGTGCACCAGGGAAATCCAACAGGTCGGTTTCGGCAAACATCTGCGACGGCAGACCGCGCATGGGCAGCACAAGTTCCGCCGCCAGCCCGCAGACCACGGACCGGGGCAGCGTGACCTTGCGCCCGTCAGTGGTGGTGAGGCTCAGCGGCGCGCCGTCCGAGACACCCGACAGCGTCTTGACGTCAATGATCGAGGTTTCGCGCGGCACCAGCGCGTCGAGGCCCGCAAACGCCTCCTCGGCATGGCCCAGTTGCGCCAAAGCTCCGGCAAGGCGGATGTAGAGGTTGGAAAACGGCTGATGCCCGCCCCAGATCACGGCAAAGAACGCCGCCCGGTCCGGCAGGGACAGGCCCGGTGCGATCACCGCAGCCTCTTCCCACAACGGCTTCAACGCCGCCGAATAAGCTTCGCGCCCAAACGCCGCCTCGATGTATTCGCCGATCTCGTGGACCTCGTCATAGCTCAGGCCCGGTTGCTCGGCCCCAGAGCGGGCCTTGAACGCATCCAGATGCGCCGCGATCTCGGCAGGTTCCGGTACCGGCTCGGACCGGTCGCCGTCCATGAAAAACGAGTTGGCGATGGTGCGGATGATGTCCGCCTCGGACAGCAACGTCAGCTTGACAGGCGCGCCCGCAGGGGTATCCGCTTTTTCCATCGTGAAACGAGTGACCAGGCCAGTGCTCTCGCCTTCGCCTTCGGGGTTGATCTCACGGATGTAGTCCAGCTGGCCATCAGCGACTTGGAAATCTGCCACCAAAGGGCCGGTTTCAGGGCGCGCCAGAACCGAGACCAGAAAACTTTTACCCGCCTGACTGGGGCCAAAAACGCTGACTGACATGCGGGTTTGCGCCGCGCGGCTCAACTTGCGCGCACGACGGGCGGACTTGCGCATCATCTGCACCAGAGAACGCGCCTCGGCCCCCACCAACTCGGCGTTTTCGGGGTCTTCGACCCAGGCCAGCGCCTTGCCCGTCAACTGTGCGATCTCAGCGCAAGACTGTGCCAACTGGTCTTGTTCTTTCTTGCTCATCCCCACCTCACAACCGGAACAACCCGGTGTCGATCCAATATTCATCCTCAAACCCCAGCGTATGCAACCGCAGTTGCACCTCGGCCGGTTTCATCGCGTCGCCTTCGGCGTCCTCGACTTCGGTCACGGAAAACGCCTCGCGCATGGCCTCGCGCCGCAGAACTGATTCCGAGGTCTCGACCTCGGGGTCCTCGTCAAATTCTGTCCGCTCGAATGTCACGCGCAAAGGCGCGCGCGATTGCGCCGATTGTGATGTGAAATCAAGTCGATAGAGCGGCGTTGTCGTCCAGCGTTCCAATGGTAATTGCCGCGCCCCCAGATAGACCGGCGTGTACATGGTGATCTCGGCCTCAAGATCCTGCGCCGATTTGCGACCATCCAGATCGACATTCGAAAACAGGATACGATCCGACATGATCTGCCCCGAGCTGTCCATTTCGCCGATGTAGCGCGCGGTGGATTGCATACGAAACGCCTGTGTCGTGACCTTAAAGTTCGGGATGCGCGCCTCGCTGAGCGCGATCAGCATGCCCCCGACAGCCACAGTCGATTTCGGGTCGCCGATACGTTGTGTGACCGGATCGCGGAACGGATACCAGCGCCCGGTCTTGTAGCTGTGCATCGGGATCAGGCGATGGGGCGGCACCACCATCATCTCAAGCAAGATCGCCCGCACGGCCGGGAGGCGCGACGGGCGCCCAGTGAGCAGCACCACGTCCACGCCCAAATGCGCGATCACTTCGGCCAGATTGCTGAGCACCTTCTGGAACACTTCGCGCGCAATGGCGTCCACGTCTTCACGGCTGAACGATAGAATCACATCGGCCAGCCTGAAACGTTCTGCGCCTAGACCGGTGGCCGCATCTTCCAGATAGGCGGTCAGCGCCTCGGGCACGGCATGATCGGCAAAGGGCAGCACGTCTGCGATGGCAATCGACAGTCCCTCGAATTCATCTGCCGTCTCACAAGCTTCGAGGATCGCTACGGCCACCGGCATCAGCACACGCAGTGCAAACTGCCGCCGTTTCTGGATGCTTTGCTGATCCAGCCCGCCGGTGTCGCCGGTGAACAGTTCGCGGATCTTTTCTTCGGCATAGCGACCGCCTGCATCTTCGATCGCGCGACGCAGGCCGGGCAGGATAACCGTGGCAATCACCCGCTGCAGCAGCTCGTCACCTGCGACCCGGAACCCTTCCCGAAACGTCTGTTGCGGGTGCAGGACGCGCCCGGCCTCGCCCCAATAGGTCGTGACCATTAGGTCCGTCGTTCCCCCGCCAATGTCGATGCAGGCCAGCCGCAGGGACGGCTCGGGCTCGCCCACCAGAGTTTGCAGGCGCGGCGTACCCTTGAGATTCAAGAAACGGTCGATGCGACCATCGAACTTTTGCGTCAGTTCCGAATACAGGTAGACCAGTTGCGTGCAGCTCGCCTCGTCCCAGTCGACGATTAACTCGGGCGGGCGCGAGATGGCGCTTTCGCCTGCATTCAACCCCATCAACGACCAAACCAGATCCAGTGCGCCCTTGGCTTTGGAGCGGATGATCGCCTGTTCTTGCGCCGTGGTCGCCGTGGGCAGGGTCAAGATGATCCGGTCAAGGCGGCGCGGTAACTCGGACTGGGGACGCCGCGCACGAGACGCGGGCGCGTTCACTTGGGCCAGCGCGTGAGCGATGATCTCGGCCAGCATAAAGCCAAAGAGTGAGGCGCGAGAGAACCGAGGACGGATAGCCTGTGATTTATTGGTCTTGCCGCGCGGGCGAAGCTTGGCGCGTTCGTCGGCCTCGATCTGCGTCAGCACATCGCCAGATTCATTCAGGAACCGCATTCCCGCGCGCAGGGATTTGGGCAGGTTGTTTGGGTCGGAGTGGTGATGGAACCGCCAGTCCTGCTGCAACGGGCTGTCATCCCAGAGGTAGCGCTTGGGGCTGCTAAGGCCTGATGCCGTCTCGGTCCCTTCTTCTCCTGCCACCAGGCGCAGCGCCTCTGGGCCGGTGCGCACAAAGCTGGGCCATATGAACGCGTTGCGTCGCCCCGACCTGCTGGCAAAGCGGTCGTTGCCCATGCGAAACTCGGAAAACTCTACCCGGCTGTCGAACAGGCCCGAATACATCCGTTCCGGCTGGCTTAGGTCGCGGATTTCCAGCGGGAAAGACCGTGCCAAATCGAGCCGCGTTTCCCCCGGAAACCGCTCGATCAAGATACCGCAGGTGCGTGAGTTGCCCACGTCCAACACCAGATCTACCTCGACCGGCGTAAGCCTCTCGCGCTGGGACACGGTGTTGGTCAGGCGCAGCCTTGGGACATTGATCGCAGCATCCACAAGACGCAAAAAGGCCAGATACCGCGCCCAATGTTCGAACTTGTGCGCCAGTGTGTCATGGGTGACCCGGCGACCGGGACGCTCTGCACGTTTGTAGGACATGAACAGGTCATCAAGCCAATCAGACACCCATTTTTGCAAATCCAGCAAAGTGCCATCCGCGTCCGTCTCTAGCCGCCGCAGGAACCAATCCATTCGCGTGGGATCTGATACGAATTTGAAATCCCGAGATTTTTCCGCGTCCACACGCTCGGGTGCCAGATATTGCATGTCCTGTTCTGCAATTGCCAACGTGGTGTCCAGCGACAACTGCACACGGTGGGTGTGGCCCGTGTCGCGATCCGGTTCGTCCAGCTCGACAACCCGCATCCGCGCCCAGGCCGACGGGCCAGGGTCAAAACGCTCTTCGCCCCCTGTACCCCGGTCGGATTTGATCCGCAGCACCGGCACTGGCACCCATTTCGACAGGAAAGGTTCCAGCGCGGCCACCGAGCGCACCGAATAGGCGTCATCGTCGGCCCGCTCTTCGCCCATCAGCGCCAGATCGCGATCTTCATCCCCGCTCAGCGGCAGTAGCGCCCATTCCTCTTGCGCGTCATCGCCGCCCACGACCCGTTCAACAAAGCGGGCGCTTTTCAGCTCCAGCGTGTCCAGTTGAAAACCGAAATCCAGGATCTGCACGCCAGAGTAAGGCACCAGAGTGATCTCATCCCGCCAATCCACCAGCCGGGCCAGATGTTCAGAGCTTTGCATACATTTCCCTTAATTCGCTGATGAGAATGGGTTTAACCGAGTGTAGAGCGCCTGTGCCCGTCCTGCCAAGCGCTTCAGCGTCTCGTCAGGTGATGGCGACAAACCGCCCTTTTGCTCGGGCTTGGATTCTGGTTTGGTTTCGGGCTTAGCGTTCGGCGCAGGCGTCACGGGCAATACGGGAATTTCAGCATGACACGCCCGGTCCGTCAGAGCAATTTCATGCTCAAGCCGCGCAATCCGTTCCTGCGCCACATGCTGCTCTGAATAGGCGGCCGACAGCGCCGATGCTTCGGGCTGACAATGATCCGGCCCCCATGGCGAAAGGGCACAAGGTGCAAGCGTCAGCCACAAGATCAGGGCAAGGAATGCGCCCAACAGCAGCCATCCCAACACGATCAACCACCACCAGAGCAGACGGAACCGCCCAGGCGCGTCATCCCCTTGCGAGTTCAAAGGCACAGCTCGGGGCACCATCGCCGTCAGAATGCCGCGTACGCCATGCTGTTCGTCGCGCAGCCAGGCCCAATGCACCAGAACCGGTTGCAACCCTCCCTCGCCTTCAACAACATGAATCATGCTTTCGGCGGGAACTTCGACGGCGTTGGCCCAGGCCTCTCCCAGCCGTTGATCGTCGGGTTGCTCACTGTTTCGAAGAACTTCGGCCTGGGTCGCGATCTCGCCGACGAGCCGCCCAAGCGTTGCTTTTACCACCTGTTGTTCGGGTGGCGGTAGATCGGTCAACCGCTGAGCGTGCCCCAAAACATGCGCATACCAGTCAATTTGGTCGCCATGATCGGTCACCACCGGTTCGGCAAAAAGCGCGGCATGCTGTGCACCCAAACGCTGCCGGATCGTGTTCGCCACCAGCTCGTACGACCGCTGCGCGGCCGACCCCAAGGGCTGCAACCCTTGGGTCGATGTGGTGACAAGAAGCGCGCCGGTCATGTCTGGATCACTCCTTGGCCGGTTCGCTTGGGGCGGCAGCCGCTGTGAATGGGCGCACCACAGGTTGGCACGGTGAATCGACCAGCTGCGGGGCGGCCGATGTGCCGTCAAGGAAGGACAAGAGATCGCCCACCGACAATGCGTAGCCGCGGTTCTGAAGCGGCCCTTTGCGTACAAAACTGTTAACACCCACAACGCGTCCGCACATGTCCACCAGCGGCCCGCCCGAATTGCCACTGCTCAGCGCGGCAGAATGCATCAGCAGGTTGGTTTTCGGGCCAATCTTCTGCTCGGTGTTGACGATGCCATCAGTGACCGTCAACCCAGGGATCGCTTCGGCGTCACCCGCCTGAAGAGCCGCGAAATCGCCATCAATTTCAAGCACATCGCCCGGATACCCGGCAGCGATCACATTGTTGAGCTTTAACGGCCCTGCCCCTTGGAACAGGGTAAAGGCGGGCGCGGACAGGCCTGGCACTTCAAGCAGGGCAAAATCCTGGCCTGTGTCCGACAATGGCCCTGCTGCCTTGGCCACGGTTGCGTCCAGGGGGGTGCCCACGGCCTGCCCTGCAACGGCCAATTGGCCAGGTGCCGCGCCTTCGATTACATGCTGGTTCGTCACAACCAGTCCTGGTGCGACCACAAACCCCGACCCTGCAGTCAACCCTTTGGCGGTGCCCACGAGCACCAGAACGGTGCGTGCTTCTATCATCCTCAGCAGCGATTGCGGTGTCTCTGGGTTGGCCGGATCCTCGACAAGAACGCGGTCGGTGGTGTTCGGCAACAGGGCATCAGGCGCGGCCTCGGCGGTTTGCGGAAAAGCCTCGCCCAGTTTGGGCGGCAAAAGCCCCTCGGGCGTTTGGCCGTTCGGCAGGATCAGCACGCCATCCGCGCGACACACCGCGCCATCCAGGGCGGCCTGAAGTGTATCTCCGCGCGTGCGCAACTCGTCATTCAGCGCATGCTGGGCCTCCAGCGTGGCTTGTTCTGTAATCAACGGCTCTTGCTTGGGAAAGAGCCGCGTGCCCGGCTGAAGCAACCAAAAGAGCACCACAGAAGACAACAACAAAAGGGCAAGCAGGGGTACCCAGGCAAGCCTCGAGATCCTACGGGCTGGAGCGGGCGCAGTGGGTGAATCCGTGGGCTGCGGTGTAAAAGCTGACACCGGGGCCGCTGTCGCTGTTTCGACCTGAGGCCGAACGGGCGCCAGCAGGTAGCGGCCCAAAGTGGCATCAAAATGCGCCATGCGGGTCGAGACGTTCGAACCTTTCCCCCCCGGCAACAAACCCCAGTTCACGATCACCGGACGGCCATCGACCACCATCACATCATCGGCGCCATAGGTGGACAACGCGCCCCAGACCAGATCGGCATGGGCGGGCTCTTCGGCCAGGGACCGCAACGGGCGCAGGTGGTCGGACAGATACGCCGTGATCTGCGACTGTTCGGCTGGCGACACGCGCGACAGCGGAACCGGCTCGGATTTGGCATCCGCATACCACGACACGCTTGGGGCCGCTGTGTCATTGCCCCGGCTGAGCAAAGGCTCGGCAAAGAGCCCAGCAACCTCAGGGCCTGCGCGGTCCGTGAGCAGCGCGCGCAGCTCGTCAAACCGTGCCAACACCGGACGGTCACCGGATGTCACCAGATCATCGACCGTGAGCTTGGTCTTGGACAGGAACTGATCGGCCATGGTGTTACCTCCTTGCCCGGCGCAGCGTGGCATTGCTGCGCCCGTTGGTTTCCGGTTGGTACGTGCTGCAATTTGCATTGCCACGATTGTCCAGCCGACAGGTGATGTCGCGGCGGAAGATCGACGAATTGTTGTCGCATTGCAGATTGCCAGGCTCGCGCATGGTCAGCCGCCCGTTGCCGGGCATTCGCCCTGTCAGACTACCCTGACACCGCACGCCATTGGTCGAGCGCATAATCTCGGTCCCGTTGCCGTTCTTATCGAAGCAAATCCGCCAATAGCGAAAGCGTGTGATCGCGCCGGTGTTGATTTCTCGCACCGCATAGTCAGACGACAACTGCCAGCAGCCCTCCATGACCGAAATGTCATTGTCGTTAAAGGCATCCGGTGCCAGCCCGCTTGGCGTCTGAGGTTTCGGAGGCGGAGGGGGCGGCGGCGGAGGTGGGGGCGGTGGCGGTTCCGCCTTGCACTGCAACAGGGCCAGCCTACGCTCCAACCCCAAAATTTCCGCAGACAGATCCGCCGTGTGTTGATCCGCAACTACCAGCGCCCGTCGCGTGGTCAGAACCTCATCTGGGGTGCAAAAGCTGATCACGCGATCACTGAACGGCACACGCAGGCCGCAAGATTGCAGCAACAGATAGGCCGAAGCCCCGGTCACCCCGATCAGAAGAACCGCCATGACGGCAACAAGAAATCGCATTTACATTCCGACATGGTTCCGACACGGCGCACTCATACACCTCAGGTCGGACCGTCAGCCCCAACTTGCACTTACGCCAAGCTTAGGCGTTGCAGGCCGAAACCTGCAAGTGACTTGTTTCTCAAGTGTTTTCGGGGCGCGGGAATTTGCCTGCACCGCATTCCGCCCCAAGACAGGGGATTGCTGCAAGACCCTCAATCCTGAACCGCGACTCAAACCGCACCTTGGGCATCCAGACCAGATCAAAACCAGTCGTCCAAGGTTTTGACACCGCCCCGCCAAGAGACGACACGATTAGAACGCACTCGGGTTTATGTCTGGTCTTCCGTCTCACCTTCGGCCAAGGCAGAAGTCCCCATCAGATCAGACATCGACGGATCATAGAAATGATGACAGGCCCGCCCTGCCCGTTTCGCCGAATAGAGCGCAATATCTGCGGCATGTAGCAATGCAGCCGGATCAGGGGTCTCGAATTGCGACGATTGCACTGTTCCGATACTCGCCGAAATTTGGCAAACATCGGATTGGAATGCAATTGGCTCTTCGAGCCGGTCGATCAGACGGCACGCGATGCTATCCAGTCGAACATTTCCTTGTAGGCCATTGAATATAAGAACAAACTCGTCCCCACCGACACGCGCAACTGTATCGTCCCCCCGGGTTTCTTCGACCATGACCCGCGCTACCTGTTGCAGTACGTGATCCCCCGCCGCGTGACCAAGGGTATCATTGACAGCCTTGAAGAAATCCAGATCCAGATGCATTAACGCAAAACACGCGGAGGACGCCGTCAGTCGCTCCAGAATGTGATCCATCGCGCGGCGGTTCTTGAGACCGGTCAACGTATCGGTAAAGGCCTGCTCTTCAGCAGCAATCATCGCACCCTGTAACCGCAGATTCAACGTGCGCGAAGCCTCCATCGCGGCTGATTTCGCCTCCACCAGATAGAGCAGCTCGATCGCTAAATCCGTGCCCGAAAAATCGGCACTGGTCAGCGCATAGTCCCGCACTGCATCCAGGATCGAAATACCAAAGGACAGGTTGACCACTGCTCCCATGTTGTTCGGCAGGGGCACGATCACACCTTTTAGCGCCGTACGCGGTTCGTCCCGGAATTGCAGATGCAACTTGGCCCCGGAAACGGATAGCAGGCCCGGCATGGTCGAAATCGACCGAGGGCGCATCAACTCGAACAATTCCAAAAACCGTTGACCTGCCATTGGCTGGTCAGGTCGCAACTTTTGCAAGGTGGGCCCTACCTGTTGCACGTGCCCGCTGTGATCAAGCAGAACAAACATCGGACACAGCCGCTCTAACAAGGCGGCAAGATCATCACGGGAAATCATCTGGCTGTCGCCCCCAAATCAAAGCTGCGCCCTTCTGCAAATGAGGTCTCGATCAGTGTTATCGAAATCACATTGCCTTCTCCCTTTGGCCCGTTGTGTTCGAGCATGGCCAAGGCCCCGTAGTCGTCCGCCATGGCCCGCAAAACCCCGATCATAACACTTTCAAACCCAGGCAAACCCGGGTGACAGGTCAGGGTGAATTCGTTTTGGGCGTGTTCATCCAATTCAAGCGGCGGCAAGGACAGATCAGACACCGCTAGACGCGCCCGATCTGGCAGATCGTCCAACGAATGCAGAAATTCGACGTAGTTTACCCCGCCGAACCGCAGCAGACGCCGCAGGGCTTCTGTATTCGGGTTCGACACCAGATAGGTGCCCAGATCCTCAAGCACCTCCGGCAAGGGGCGCCCAAGTTCTTCGCTCATGGCATCCAGCACCTGTGCCGTCATGGCATCGTCATACATCAGCATGGCTTCGAATTCGACAAAACCAAGGTTGGCCGCCTCGGTCATGCGAATCCAGCGCGACTGCCCGTAGGTGTTACAGACAAAAGATTGTATTGCCCTGTTGATCAGCCCATGCATGCAAGGGTCCCCAAGTTCATTGCAGGGTCAGTTTCACTCGGGAAAACTTAAGAAAGCGCCAACAAGGGAAGGCATCCGGGGAATAATGTTGTGCACAAGTTTAAATGCTGGCAAATCAACAGATATGCCAGCATCTAATCTTAGAAATCAGTAGGTGCGCCGCCTTCGGCTTTGCGACGGGCGACAAAATCGGCCAATTCGTCGCGGATCGCTACGTCCATCGGTGGTTCCTCAAAATTGGCAACGATTTCTTTGAACATGTGATGAGCGCGTTCGGGCGTCCAGATGCCCCCGGCAGCTTCCCACCCTTCATAGTTTTTCCAATCGCTTAAGAACGGTTGATAAAAGGCCGTGGTATAGCGATCCTGGGTGTGCTGGATGCCAAAGAAATGACCGTCATTGCCGACCGCCTTGATCGCGTCCAGCGCAATATGCTCCGGCGTTGTGGCAAAGGTTTCGGGCTCAAAATACCTCTGAATCTGCTGCAGTATCTCACAATCCATGATGAATTTTTCGGGGCTGGCGATCAGCCCCCCTTCGAGCCAACCGGCCGCGTGATAGACCATGTTGGTTCCCGACTGAACGGACGCCCAAAGAGAATTCGACGTCTCCCACATCGCTTGCCCATCCGGCACATTGGCCGCGCATACGCCAGAAGACCGCATTGGCAGGCCGTAGAACCGCGCCATCTGCCCAGTCATCTGGGTGGCACGCATATATTCAGGGGTGCCAAATGCCGGCGCACCGGATTTCATGTCCACGTTTGAGGTGAACGTGCCGATCACGCAAGGGATACCAGGTCGTACATATTGGAACAGGGCAATTGCGCAGAGCGCTTCGGCCAAGGACTGCGCAACAGCCCCCGCCATGGTCACTGGCGCCATGGCACCGGCCAAGGTGAACGGTGTCACCACAATGGCCTGCCCCCGCCGCGCCAAACGCAAACACCCATCGATCATCGGGTGGTCGTGTTTGAGCGGCGAGGTCGAGTTGATGTTGGTGTACATGCGCGGTTTGGCTTGAAACTCTTTTTCTGTCAGCCCTCCGCCGATGCGCACCATCTCCATCACGTCCTCGACCCGCTCTTTGCCAAGCGAGTAGGCGTGCATCGCTTTGTCGGTGATCGTCAGCTTATCAAAAAGCACATCCAGATGACGGACGCTGGCGTGGATATCGACCGGCTCGACCGGGTAACCTCCTGCGAAGTGGATGCAATTGAAATACTGAGTCAGCTTGAGCAGATTCTGGCACATCTCGCGATTGCCAGGGACCTTTTTACCGATTTCCATGTCCCAATAGTTGGGCGGGGACGAGACATTGCCAAATAGCATGACATTGCCCCCGACGGTCAATTCACGATCCGGGTTCCGGGGCGTGATGGTGAAGGTGCTGGGTGCCTTGGTAATCATCTCCATGATCCAGTGGCGGTCAAAGCGGACAATCTCGCCGTCAACCTTGCAACCAGCTTCACGCAGAAGGCCCAAGGCCTCTTCGTTCAGAAAGGCGATCCCGATTTCCTCGAGGATGCGCATGGCGCCGTCATGGATGGCCTCTACGCCATCAGGATCCAAGGGCTCAGTGGGACGGTCCACGTTGACCGGCAAGCGCCAAGGCATCTGTTCGATCACCGCACCCCCGCGCCTGGCTGCGGCACCTGCACGGCCACCGCCGCGTCGTTTTCGTCCTGACGTGTCTGCCATGAGCCTTCTCCTCTTTGCCTTGAGAGTCAGAAGGCCCCAGTCTCGTGGGAATACGCCGCTCTGTCTGCGACAATTCTTGTCGTATTTCACGTAAGATGGGGCGCTTTGGGTGTTCGGCTTAGATGTCTAGGAGGACACGTAGTTCTCCCGCACCCGAGCGGTCCCGGCTTCGCCGACACCCCTAGCGGCTTTGGGCGTAGCGCCGGGCAAAGCCCGGCGCGGCCCCGCCAAGACGCGACTTACCGTCAGATTTGCCAACGAAGTGACAGGCGCGATCAAACGCAACCGCCGAGCGAAGCGAGGCCCGGCCCAACGGGAGGAGGTGTTTCGTCAGAAACATCGACGACGGGTGGGAGCGCCTGGCTGACTGACGCAGTTCGCCGATGTAGGATGTTACGGTTGCACACAAATGGGTTGCACCCTGCCCACCTGTGCGACGTCTTTGCCCTCACTGCGAAGACGGATTTGGAACTTTCTCCCCAAGTCATCTGGATCAGCGGGCCAGCCACTCCGCGATATGACCGATGTTCGGCAGGACCACATCCGCATGTGGCGACAAATCGTCAACTGTCGCCATTCCCGTTAGAACACCGATGGTGGTCATACCGGCAGCGCGCCCAGCCAGCAGGTCATGAGTGCTGTCCCCTACCATCGCGACCCGATCTGGTGCCATGCCCACATGCGCAGCAAAGGCCAAAAGTTGCCCAGGCCCAGGCTTGGCACCATGACCACTGTCAAACCCGGCGATGAAATCGAATTTCCCTTGCACTCCCGCCGAGGTCAGATGCGCACGCGCAGGGTGTTCCGCATCATTGGTCGCCACGCCCAGCTTGAGCCCCTTGGCGCGCATGTCATCCAAGAACGCCGCCAAAGGTACTGCCTCGGCCTGGGGTGCCCGGGCGGCTTCGTCATTGATCATGTCGACCAGTTCCTCGTGCGACATGTCGGGGAAGAAATCAGCCAACACCTCAGCCACTTCACCAGGGGTGCCTGCAATTACGATGCTGTCGGACGCGTAGCTGTTCGTTGCCATGTCGAATCCGATGGCTTGCCCTACTTCAGCCGCCCGAGCCAGATCATCGCCAGTTACCCGCAACAGGAATGCACGGGCAAAGGCCTCCCACGTGGCGGCAAAGTCAAACAGGGTGCCGTCCTTGTCAAATAGCAGAGCGTCGATAGGCATGAAAATTTCTCCGGTCTTGAGGTGTGGAAAGACCCATCTGCATCACAATGGGTCTATCAGGTCCAATGCATATCTGCAGGTCCCGCTAAAACGGCGCGCGCCTGCATCGGGTGATCGTAAGGGATTGTATTGGCATCGCAAAATGCGACGATCCAGGCATCATCCATCATCAGGAAATCAAGGACCGAGCCCAGAAACTCCGGGTTCGACACCTGCGTCTTCACGTCCGCCTGGGATGCTCCGGTAGAGCCCAGGAAAACCGGCAACAATTCGTCATTTCCGATCAGCCAACTCAACGCCTTGAGGGCCAGGGTTTGAGCGGCATCGGCGGAAAATGGCATGTCAACTCCATCATTTTCGAAGCGGAAAGGGTTTGTTAACCAGTCTCATAAACACTTTAGCAAGAATTGGAAGCAACTGTCGAAAGGCGGAAGCCGTGCAGGGAACGATCTTGATACTCGATGGTGTTGCGACGAACCGCATCATGCTCAAGGTGCAGCTTTCTGCGGCCTGGTATCACGTTGTGCAAGGTGACAGGCTCTCAGGGCTCGAGGCGCTGGTGCGGCGGGTTCAGCCGGACCTGATTCTCTGCGCCATGACCTTACCAGATGGCAGTGCGCTGGATGTGCGCGACCTGCTGCAACAGGACGAGGCCACAGCAGGTATCCCGACCATCGCGATTACGGCTGAAAACGACCGGGCATCGAGGCTCGCAGCCCTGGGCGCCGGGATCGACGACGTGCTCAGTCAACCCTATGACGATGTGATCCTGCTGGCCCGCATCCGCAGCCTGATCCGGGCCCACACCGGATCAGAGGAGCTGCGCATGCAAGGCGGATCGCAAGCGCTTGGCCTGGCCGAGGCGTCGCCACCGTTCCATGGCCCCCTGCCCACCGGCAACATCGCCCTGATCACCCAGAGCCCCGGCACCGGCGCGGTCTGGCGATCGCGCCTCAAGGGGTGCACGCGGCATCACCTGGACTTGCACAAGATCGACGACATGCAACACCTGCTGACCGAGCGTGTGCCGGATGCCATTGTGATCGAACTGTGCGACAGCATCACAGGCTTGCGCCTGTTGGCGGATCTAAGGGCGCGTGGTGTCACCCGCAATTCTGCCGTAATCGCCATCCCCAACCCGGCCAACGCGCATCTGGCCGCCGATGCGCTGGACCGGGGGGCCGACGATGTGATGCCCGCTGGATTCTGCGTCGAAGAACTGTCACTGCGCCTGGAAACCCAATTGCAGCGCAAGGCACGAGCGGATCGGTTCCGCGATACGGTGCGTGACGGGTTGCGTGCGGCGCTGATCGATCCGATGACCGGGCTGCACAACCGCCGTTTTGCCTTGCCGGAACTGGCCCGCATCGCGCGCGAGGCCTCGGCACGTGGGCAAAGTTTTGCTGTCATGATGGCCGATCTGGATCACTTCAAACAGGTCAACGACCGTTTTGGCCATGCCGCTGGTGATGCGGTTCTGATGGAAACTGCGCGCAGGCTGCAGTCACAACTGAGGTCCGATGACCTGCTGGCGCGTGTGGGCGGCGAAGAATTCATGATGGTACTGCCCAACACCACCCGACCGCAGGCGTTGGAGATGGCAGATCGGCTGTGCCAGCGGATCAACCGCGATCTGTTTCGCATTCCCGGTCAGAAGATACCGATTCCGATCACCACCAGCATTGGACTTTTTGCCATCGATGGCCAATGCCTGTCTTCCCCGTTCCACCCGCAGGACGCGCCGAACCTCTTGGCGCAAGCCGACCGGGCGCTGTACGAGGCCAAGGGTGCGGGCCGCAATCAGGTCTCTCTGATCGCGGCGGCCGCCTGACCCTAATTTTTGTGCGTCTTGCGCTGCGAAACCTCTTCGAGGCGATCCGCATAAGTTGCACGACCTTCGTCGCTCATTGATGTGATCCAGTCGAACCATTTGTCCTGGATTGAGCGGTGAAACGTTTCGCGCTGTGCCAGTTGCCGGTCCATCACGGACTCGAGCCCCTCAGCATCAAACGGAACGGCCCGCAGCGCGGTCACAATGACCCCAACATCCTTGAATCCGCCTCTGCGCCGCGTGCCATGACCCGAGCGGCTGTGCTGCCGCATCTCTTGTCGCACGTCGTCGGGCAGTGCCCGATACAGAGCCGAACCCAGGCTTCGTGGTGGCGCGCGCATGCTGTCCGGGCCGCCGAACCGCAGAGCGGCCCCAACGATTAGCCCGACAAACAGCAAGTTCACTGCCAACGAGGTGATCAGCAGGATGCGCATCCAGGGCCATTTGCGTTTGAATTGCTCGGCCAATTATCCGTCCTCCGTCAGAATTCCGGGCAGAATCCCCGTCTCATCGACACCAAAAATAAGATCCACCTCCACCTCCTGCTGATAGACAAACCCCACCGGGTCAGGAAGGAAATCCGGCGGAGCCAACCCAATCCAGACCCCAGCAGCGCAAGCCGTTGCCAAACCGCTTAGCCCCGTCCACCCACCGAGGCCCGCGCGCAGCTGCGCCCAAAGGCCGGGGCGAGCGGCAGGCTCCATCGTGGCGCGCCCAGCTTGAACCTGCGCCGCATCCGCCAACATTCGGGCCGACAATGCGTCCGGCAGGTGATCCCGCTGCGTCCGCGCATTTGCAAACATCTGTTCCAGATCCATGTCGTCAGTCATCGTCGTATCCCAGTTCTGCACGTCGTCCCGACAAGGCCGCAGTCAACGCACGTTTGCCTCGGGCGGTCAGGCTTTCGACCGCCTCGACGCTGATATCCATGATCCCCGCAATCTCAGGGTTGCTCAGTTCTTCGATGTGGCGCAGCACCACAGCCTGTCTTTGCCGATCGGGCAGCTGCATCAGTGCCTGTTGCAACGCGTCCATTCGGCTTGTGTCCTGCAAGCGTTCGGCGACGCTCGGCCCGGCGTCTTCAGGCTCTGGCACCGCGTCCAGATCGACCGACCGTTGTCGGCGTTTGATGTCCAGGCACAGGTTCAGCGTCACCCGGTACAGCCAGGTCGATACTTTTGCCCGCCCCTGTTCCCATTTGGGCGCCACCCGCCACAGCCGCATCATCGCTTCTTGCGCCACGTCCTCGGCCTCGGCCCGGTTGCCCAGCACACGCAGCGCCACGGCATAGGTCCGTGGCCCAAGCCGCGTGGTCAAATCGCGGGCTGCCTGCCCATCCCCATTGGCGAAAAGCACCAGCAATGCATCATCGCATGGCGCGTCATTGGGCGCGTCAATGGGTTGGGTCACGGCGGTGTTCCCGCCGTGACTTGAAAGCGGTATAGAGGCAAAATCCTCCACTCCGGATCAGTCTTGATCCTGGTGACCACGTTTCTTGCGATGCTCCTTCATACGCTCGCGGGCTTCGGCAAATTCCGCCTCGGAAATGCCGCCGCTGCCATCGGTGTCCATACGGTCAAAGACCTTGCCCGCCCGACGCGGTTTCGGCAACTCTTCGGCGTCCAGAAAGCCGTCATTATTGGCATCGTGACGCTCGAACATCTTGTTCGCACGCTTGGCCGCACGTTCCTGCCCCTTGGCGGTTGCTTCCTGAAGGCTCAGCTTGCCGTCGCCATCGGTGTCGGCCTTGGCAAAGCGCGCGGTGCGGTGCGCTTCCATTTCTGCTTTCGAGATTTCACCGTTTCCATCTGCGTCCAACTCTTGAAACGTTGCATGCGACCCTTTGGCCAGAACCGCAGTACCCGCAACACCTGCCGCCGCAATCACCACTGCCGCGATAAAACCTGCATGTTTCATTTCCGATAATCCTTTACTCGGACGGCGACCCCGTGTCGCCGATCATGCAAATCAAACGCAGGAGCCTGCGCATTCCGTCGCTGCTTGCACATTTTTTCGATCATGTGCCTGTTGATCCCGTATAGTGAGTTTGTGGACACAATTAGCGACACGGCGCCACCTGGACACATTGCTCTCTTTGCGACGACCCAGAAGCGACCCGCAACATAGGGTAACCTCAAACGTGCTATGGATTGAGTGACAAAGGTATGACCGACCAGCCAGCCAACACACCCGCGGATCGCCCCACCTGGCCGGCCTTGTTCAACGGGTTTCGACGCAAATGCCCCAACTGCGGCAAGGGCAGGTTGTTGCATAGCTACCTCAAAGTGAACAATCAGTGCCCAGAATGTGGGCAAGAGTTGTTTCATCACCGGGCGGACGACGGTCCTGCTTACCTGACCATTTTGATTGTCGGTCATTTGATGGCCCCGTCACTGCATTTCACCTTTGTTCAGTATCGGCCGGAACCTTTGACGCTTTTTGCCATCTTTGCCCTTGGTTGTCTGTCGCTGTCACTCTACCTTCTTCCCAGATTAAAAGGAGCGATCGTGGCCTATCAATGGGCCAGACGCATGCACGGGTTCGGGAAATCCGGCTGATCATTCGAATACGTGAGGGGACATGAGCACTACAGGCAGCATAGATAAAACCGCGATCCGCAATGCGGCTACGGTGATCGTTTTACGCGATCGTTTGAACAACCCATCCATCCTGATGGGTCAACGCGGCGCAAAGGCCGCCTTCATGCCCAACAAGTTCGTCTTTCCCGGCGGTGCAGTGGATGCCGGGGATGCAGGCATTTCCCTAGCCACGCCATTGCCCGAAGTGTGCGACAACCGCCTGCGCGATGATGCGCCTGACGGGTTACAACACCCGCTGGCTGTGGCGGCAATCCGCGAGCTGTGGGAAGAGACCGGGCTGGTTTTAGGCACGCGTGGTACGTGGGATGGCAACGTACCTGCGGATTGGGAAACCTTTGCCGCCACCGGCCATTTGCCGTCAGCGCAGAGCCTGCAATTCGTGTTTCGCGCCCTGACCCCTCCGGGTCGTCCCCGCCGGTTTGATGCGCGGTTCTTTCTGGTCGATGCTGATGATATCCAGGGCGATCTGGATGACTTCACCCATGCTTCGGACGAGCTGTCTCATCTGCAATGGATCAAACTGACCGAAGCCCGCCAGTTCGACCTGCCGTTCATCACCGAGGTGGTTCTGGCCGAAGTCGCCGGTCGCGTCCAGGACCGCAACCCGCCTGAATCGGTGCCCTATTTCCATAACAACGAAGAGGCCAGCCTGTTCCTGCGCTTACGTGGTTATCCAATGCCCGATCATCCCTGACCGGAACCGATGCACAAGGTCAGCCTACGGTGTAAACAGGCAACGGGGTGCTCCCGCCCGTTGTCGATATTCCTGACGCAACATCTCCTCCCGTTGGGCCGGGCACTGCGCTTTGCGCAGTGCCCGGCCCAAAGCCGCTAACGGTGCCGACGAAGTCGGGATCGCTCGGGTGCGGGAGCCCCCCGAAGTTAATTGAAGTTCTGCAGGCAGACGAAAGCGATCTAGATCGCAACCACCAATGCCAGGATTGAAAGCCCTAGCATGGCAATCCCGGCGATCTCTCGGCCAGTGATCTTTTCACGGAAGAACAGCACCGACGCCATCAGGCTGAAAATCAGCTCAATTTGACCAAGCGCTTTGACGTAGGCCGCGTTCTGCAACGTGAACGCCAAAAACCAGCAGAACGACCCGCCCATGCTGGTCAGCCCGACAAACAGCCCTGTATTCCTTGTCTCCCACACCGCGCGTAATTCGGCTCGATCTCGCCACGCAAGCCAGACTGCCATGGCGACCATCTGAAAGCTGGTGACTGCGGCCAATGTTATCCCCGCCCTAAAAGCAGGCTCCAGATCGCCCAATTGCAGCGAGGCCCCGCGATAGCTGACGGCCGAAAAGGCAAAAAGCACGCCTGACCCCAGCCCAAGCACCGACGCGCGATTGGTCAGATGCGCCCACCATTTACCATCGCCGCCGGGTGTCTTGGACAACAGGAGCACCGCCAGCAATCCGATCAGGATGGCCCCCCCTCCCCAGAGCGACACTCCCTCTCCCAACACGATCAATCCGACAATTGCGGTCTGGATCACCTCGGTCTTCTTGAACGTGATGCCAACGGCAAAGTTGCGTTGTTTGAACAACGACACCACACAGATAGTGGCCAGAATTTGCGCCGTCCCACCGACAACGACAAATCCCCAAAACACCGGTTCCAGCGGCGGCAAGTCACGCCCGCTGATCAACAGATAGGCCAGCAGCCCGGCAACCACCAAAGGCGCAGAATAGGCAAAGCGCGCAAAGGTCGCCCCCGCTGCAGACAGCTTCACGGTGCTGAGCGATTTTTGCAACATGAACCGCACCGTTTGAAAAGCGGCGGCGGCAAGGGTGACGGGAATCCACAAACTCATGTCGCCCCGTATGGCCCGGATTTACTCGGCAGGCCAGAGTGGATGCGGCACGGGATCCTTGGGCTTCAAGAAGTAGCGTCGAAAAACCTCAGCGTACGAGCGATAGACATACCCCTCGTTGCAGTCGAGGTAACGGTTCTTGTCGGCCCGATACAGCGCGGGCAATCGATACCATGGTGCTTGTGGATTCATGTGATGAACCACGTGCAGGTTGTTGTTTAAAAACAGAAATGCCAACAACCCTCGGTCCTCGATCACAACTGTGCGAGCACGCGATTTTTCGTGTGCGCGGTGCTCCAGGAATGTACGTATCTTGACCAGCCCCAACCCGATGTAGGCCGACAGCGTCCAAGCCCAGACAGGCATCGCCGATTGCCCCACGACCCACAGGACAGCAGCCACACCTGGCAGATGCAACGCCCAAGCCAGCCAAATCGCCCGATCCCCGCGCGCCGCGCCGCGCAACTCCTCCAGAGTGAAACAGATCTGCCCGATCAGCGGCCCCAGCACGATCCGCCCCAGCATCGTGTTGTTGATGGAATAGAGTACTCGCTTCCAACCCGGCATGGCATTCCACACCACAGGGTCCTGATAGTTCGATTCCGGGTCGTCATACGGATCGGTCAGGTTCGAATCCAAGTGATGTGCCAGATGCTGGTCACGAAAGCGGTTGTAGGAGATGAAAAGCGTCAGCGGCAAAGCCAGCAGTGCTTCGTTAAGCCATTTGGTGCGGAATGGGTGCCCGTGCAGCGCCTCATGTGTCAATGACGAATGCATCGCCGCAACCACGCCGCCGACAAATATTGCCACCAGAACTGACAATTGCGCCAACAAAAAAATGACGACTGCCCAAGCGACATAGCAGGCGATGATCAAAATGAATGTGCCCCACTCGGGGGTCTTGGCTGGCTCGCGCGACTCCTCAGGCATTGCGGCCCCAGCGGATACCAGCCCAAACGCGTTCATAGATCAGGTACAACGTCAGGCCGATGGCCGTGTTGACAAGGGCCAATGTTCCGCCGATGGCAGCCGAGCCGGTGGCGATCAGCCCCACCAGTGTCATCATGACCAACCCCATCAAGTTCCAGATCACCGCCTTGACCAGGGATCTTTGCCGCGTTTCCATTCTGCCTCCGTATTTTCCGTTTTTTGGTAATCACTGATTTGCTACGCGGGCTGCGGTCAGTTGAGAATTCTGAATATGATTAACAAAACTCAGCATCTGTGATATTTATCACCACATGATTGAAAAAATTGACAAACGCATTCGCGCCGCCCAATTCCGCTTGCGCATGGCCAAGGCGATGGAGGACGGAAAGGTCAGTCAAAGTGCGCTTGCACGATTGGTCGGCGTCGACCGATCGACAATTTCGCAGCTGTTGACTGACGACGGAGCCCGTCTGCCTAACGCCCACGTGGTGGGTGCCTGCGCCAGTGCTCTTGGTGTTTCTGCGGACTGGCTCCTCAGCCTCTCTGACCGCCCCGAAAGCGCGGCTGAACTGCTGGCCGGATCGCTCAGCCTGACCGAAGCGCCCCGCGCGCTGGTGGATGAACGTATCTTTGACTGGCATCAGCAGGCGGCCGGCTACAAGATCCGCTATGTCCCGGCTGCTTTGCCTGACATGCTCAAAACGCGCGCGTTGTTGGAATGGGAATATTCACCCCATCTGGGGCGCACAGCGGATCAGGCTATCGGCGCTTCCGAGGACCGCCTGACCTGGATGCGCAGCGCGCAATCCGATTATGAAATCGCCATGCCACTCTACGAAATTCACAGCTTTGCCCATGCCACCGGCTATTATCATGGGCTATCGCTGGAAGTGAGATTGGAACAAATCGACCATTTTCTATCGCTCACCGAGCAGCTCTATCCGCGCCTACGCGTCTATCTCTTTGACGCCAAGCGGCTTTACTCGGCACCCGTCACGATCTTTGGCCCGTTGATGTGCGTGTTTTACGCCGGCGGTCATTACATGGCCTTCCGCGACAAGGACCGGATCGAAACATTTTCCCGCCATTTCGACACGCTGGTGCGCGAGGCCGATCTAACCGCGCGCCACTTCCCCACACACCTCAGGCAATTGCGCGCCGCCATCAGCGGCACATGACCCATGGCCCGCAGGGCCATTCAGGCTCAGCGAAGCTGAGCTAGGAAAAGCACGCGCCCGGCAACGCTGGACGCGCCCTCATATCTTGGGGTCGGGGTTGACCGTGTGCCCGTCGACGGCGATCACCTGTCCCGACACCAATCGCGCCGCATCGGAGGCCAGGAACACCGCCATCGCACCAATATCTCGCCCTTCGATGAAAGAACCCATTGAGGTGCCCGAGGCATACCCCGCGTAGACCTCATCTCGGGTCATGCCTTTGGCCGCTGCTTCGCGCTCCATCACGCCTTCGATCCGCGGGCCTTCGACTGACCCCGGACAGATCACGTTACAACGCACCCCACGCGGCCCAAGCTCCATGGCCAGCGTCTTGCCCAAACCAACCATGCCCCATTTCGCCGCTGCATAAGGTGCGCGGTTGGGATAGCCGTATTGCCCTGCCGTAGACGACGTGATCAGAACGCAGCCGCTCCCCTGCCGTTTCAGCATCGGCGCCGCGTATTTCGAACACAGGAAAGCCCCCTCGAGGTTGACCGCCAGACATGCCCGCCACGCGTCCAGTTCCACGTCCTCGACCAAGGCCGTCGGTCCCGCGATCCCTGCATTGGCGCAGAGCACATCCAAGCCCCCCCAAGCGGCCTCAACCTCGGCAAACCACGCCGCAACCGACGCCTCGTCTGCTACGTTCACTTCACTGCGTTGCCAGTCTTGAGGGCAGACAGCCAAAGCAGCGACATCCACATCCGCCACCCATACTTGCGCACCGGCCTCGGCAAATGCCTCAGCCACGGCGCGCCCAACTCCGGACGCGCCAGCGGTAATTAGAACCCTTTTTTTATTTTCGGGGTTCATGCAGGTTTGCGGATCGCGTTGCCCGCTCCCTCAGGATACGGCAACTCAGCTTGACCTTCAGCAATCCGTGCCATCGCGGTTTCAATCGCGTCGGACGGTGCGCAGGGCCGCCGTGTGTCCAGGCTCACATGCAGTAGGAAGCTCTCGCCTGTTGCCAGCAATGTGTCGCCCTCATACATCGAGTGGAACAGATGCAACTTCTTGCCTGCGCCAAGCAGCATCTGGGTCCGTACTGCAATCCTGGCTCCTGCATGGGTTTCGTCGATATGGCGGATGTGTGTCTCGGCGGTGAAATAGCTGCCACCCGAAGAAATGTAGTCCGAATCGCAACCGATGATCTCCATGAACCGGTCAGTGGAGTTGGCAAAGGCCTCCAGATACTTAGACTCGGTCATGTGACCGTTGTAGTCGGTCCAATCCAACGGCACCGCGCGGCTTAGCGTCAAGATGGGCTGGCTTAGGTCCGCCTCGTCCAACGTCGGAAGCGCGCCAGGTTTCAGCGCCGCATCATAGGCGTTCAACACCGCCCCTGCGCCCCAGTTCTGCGCCTTGAGCGCGCGCATCATGCCCACCAGGTTGTTGTCTCGAATACGTTCAAGCTCGCGGATCGAGTGCATTCCCGATTGCGCATCCGACTGACCAGCGATCAAGTCGACCAACTCGTCGGTGAATTCAGGCACATCCATCAGTTTGGTCCAGGGCCATTCCAAAGCCGGACCGAACTGTGCCATGAAATGCTTCATGCCAGCCTCGCCGCCCGCGACGCGATAGGTCTCGAACAGGCCCATCTGCGCCCACCGGATGCCAAACCCCATGCGGATCGCCTCGTCGATCTCTTCGGTCGTGGCAATGCCGTCCTTGACCAGCCACAACGCCTCGCGCCAGACGGCCTCCAGGAAACGATCAGCAATATGCGCGTCGATTTCTTTCTTGACGTGCAACGGGAAGAACCCCACCGATTTCAACAGGTCCTGCGTCTTGGCAACAAACTCGGCACTGTTGGCCTTGGTCGGGACGACCTCGATCAGCGGCAGCAGATAAACCGGGTTGAACGGATGCGTCACAACGATCTGCTCGGACCGCAGTGCGCCCTCTTGCAGCTCTGACGGCTTGAACCCACTGGTCGACGATCCAATGATCGCGCCCGGATCACAGGCCTCTTGCAGCCCCCTGTAGACCTTCAGTTTCATATCCAGCCGTTCCGGCACGCTTTCCTGAATCCAATCAGCGCCCTGAACGGCGTCGGCCATTTCAGCGTGAAAGGTCAAAGCGCCTTCAGGCGGGAGCGGCGCATCGCTCAACCCCGGCAGCGAACGGCGGGCGTTGCCCAGAACCTCGCCAATCTTTCGCTGGGCTTCGGGATCCGGGTCGAACACCCGCACGTTCCAACCGTT
Source organism: Tropicibacter sp. Alg240-R139 (assembly GCF_900537075.1). Lineage (GTDB taxonomy): Bacteria > Pseudomonadota > Alphaproteobacteria > Rhodobacterales > Rhodobacteraceae > Falsiruegeria. Next base: position 31,554 of record NZ_UNRA01000004.1, on the reverse strand, counting down.
AAGCAGGAACCGTGCGGCCCATCCGCCACCGATTACACCACCACCGATGATCGCTGCTGTTTTCATCTGTCAGCTCCAAATAGTACCCGCCGCGCAGCGGCGAAAAAGGGGTGGGTGGGCGGGCCCACCACCCCGATAAGCCCCACACACGAGGCTAGTTTATTTCGCGACAGGCGCCCGTTTCACCAGACCCAGCTTCTCGCGCACCTCTTGCGGCCCAATGACCCGCGCGCCCATGTTCTCGATGATCGATCCTGCGCGTTCCACCAACTGCCAGTTCTCGGCCAAAACGCCCTTTTCCAGCCACAGGTTGTCTTCCAGACCTACGCGCACGTTGCCGCCTGCCAAAACGGCCGCTGCGACATAGGCCATCTCGTTGCGGCCCAGCGAGAACGCCGAGAACGTCCAGTTGTCCGGCACATTGTTGACCATCGCCATGAATGTGTTCAGGTCATCGGGTGCCCCCCACGGCACGCCCATGCACAGCTGCACCAAAGCGTTGGGTTCCAGAATCCCCTCTTTCACCAACTGCTTGGCAAACCAAAGATGGCCGGTGTCAAAAGCTTCAATCTCGGGCTTTACGCCCAGATCAGTCATCATCTGCCCCATGGCGCGCAACGCCCCAGGGGTGTTGGTCATGACATAATCAGCCTCGGCAAAGTTCATCGTGCCGCAATCCAGTGTGCAGATTTCGGGCAGACATTCGGCGATATGCGCGACCCGCTCAGAAGCGCCAACCAGATCGGTGCCCGCCTCGGCCAAAGGCAACGGATTCTCGATCCCCCCGAACACCATGTCACCGCCCATACCGGCGGTCAGGTTCAAAACCATGTCCACGTCAGCGTCGCGAATACGGTCCGTGACTTCGCGGAACATGCCCAGATCGCGCGAGGGCGCGCCGGTTTCCGGATCCCGCACATGGCAGTGAACAACGGCCGCGCCAGCCTTGGCCGCAGCAATCGCGTTGTCGGCGATTTGCTTGGGCGATCGGGGCACATGAGGACTGCGATCTTGCGTCCCGCCCGAGCCGGTCACGGCGCAGGTGATGAAGACGTCGCGGTTCATTTCCAAAGGCATTTGTGTTTTCCCTTCGATTTACCGTCTTATACCTGCGCTTATCCCCAGGCTTGTCCACGGATTCCAATTTGCGTTCATCCCCGACTCTGGCGCAGCTTTGTCATCGAAACTTCACATGATGCGAATCGAACTTGATGAAATCCGCAAAAAACATACTTCAGCCTGAACACCAGGCCCTGAAAACAGCCGTTCTTGTGCTGGACGATTGCAACACGCTCAGCTTCGCTGCGGCGGTCGATCCGATGCGAGCCGCCAATCGGCTGGCTGACCGTCCGGCCTTTGATTGGGACTATGTAACCGCGACGGACACGCCTGCGCATCTGACCAGTGGCCTGGCCGTACCCGGCATCCCGCTTGCGCGGCTAGAAGGCTGTGATCTGCTCATCGTGATTGCAGGCTTCCAACTGGCCCGCCATGCCAAACCCAACCTGCTGGCAGGTCTGCGCCGCATTGCGGCCAGCGGGGCGACGATTGCAGGCATCGACGGTGGCCCCTGGTTGATGGCCGAGGCCGGGTTGCTGGATGGCCATGCCGCCACCACTCATTGGGAAGACCTGGACAACTTCGCCAACCGCTTCCCCGAGATCGAAGTGCTGCGTGACCGCTTCACCCTGTCCGAAAACCGCCTGACCTCTGGCGGGGCCATGCCCGCCATCGAAATGATGCTACACATTATCGCTGCCCGCCACGGGTCCGGTTTTGCCTCACGCGTCTCGGGACTGTTCCTTTACGACGGTGCGCCCGCGCCAACAAAACCGCAAAGTCGCACCGGTCTGCCTCATCGCCACAACGCGCTGACCGCCAAGGCCAACGCATTGATGGAGGCCGCGCTGGAAGAGCCGATGCCGCTCTCGGACATCGCCAACACCCTTGGCACCAGCTCACGGACCCTGCAACAGCAGTTCCGCCTGCGCCTGAACACGACACCCCAGGACCATTATCTGCACCTGAGATTGGCCGAAGCCCGTCGCCTGGTCACCGACACCGAAATCCCACTGATGGATGTCGCCATGGCCACTGGTTTCACGTCGCAATCCAGTTTTGCCCGTGCCTTTCGAACGGCCCATGGGTTAACGGCCCGTGACTTGCGACAAGATCACGGTCAACCCACACACCACTAACGTTCATCTTTTCGAAAATACTCCGGGGGGAGTCCGCAGGACGGGGGCAGCGCCCCCCTCCCGTTCTCGCCTCAATACGGCATCGGGTACGCTCGATGCGCCGCGTTAACTTCGTCTAAAACGTCTTGCGACAGTTCAACGTCGACCGAGCCCAACACGTGTTCCAGCTGCTCCATCCGCGTCGCCCCAAAGATGGCCGAAGCCATGAAAGGCCTTGTCCGGCACCAGGCCAGCGCCATGTGCACCGGGTCCAGCTCATGCTTTACGGCGATCTGCAGATAGACCGCAACCACATCATAGACGCGCTTGGAGTGCCGCCCCCCCAATTCGGGGCTGATCGACTTGCGTGACCCATCAGGCATAGCGCCGCCTTGATACTTGCCCGTAAGCAAGCCAGTCCCCAGCGGTGAAAAGGCAAGCAACCCGACGTCTTCGTTCACGCTCAATTCAGCCAGATCGGTGTCATACATCCGGCACAGCAACGAGTATTCGTTCTGGATTGACGCCACGCGCGGACCATACCCGGCCTCGGCCAGTCGCAACCACTGCGCCGTGCCCCATGCGCTTTCATTTGACAGGCCAAAGGCGCGGATGTTGCCCTTGTCGACCTGCACCTGCAGGGCCTCCAGACACTCTTGCATATTGGCCAGCGTCTTCTCTCGGTTCTGTCCCGACGGATCAAAGGTCCAGTTCTGCCGGAACATATAACTGCCGCGATTGGGCCAGTGGAACTGATAGAGGTCGATGTAATCCGTTTGCAGCCGCTTCAGCGAGCCCTCGATGGCTCCCGGAATGGTCGCCGCCGAAATCGGCGCGCCGTCACGGGCATGGGCAAACCCCGCACCGGAATGTTTGGTGGCCAGAATGTAATCGCCCCGTTGACTTGCGTGGGCGCCATTCCAATTGCCAATGATCTCTTCGGTCCGCCCGACCGTCTCGGCCGAGATCGGGTTCACCGGATACATCTCGGCCGCATCGACAAAATTGATGCCGGACGCCAACGCCAGATCCATCTGCGCATGGGCCTCGGCCTCGCCGGTCTGGGTGCCAAAGGTCATCGTGCCCAGGCACAGTTCGGACACCTGCATGCCAGTCCGGCCCAACGGGTTCATCTTCATGGAAAATCCTCTCACTGCTTGGGCTGAACCCTAGCTGGCACACAGGCAGAGGCAACCCCTTGCCGCCCGGCCCGTTTTCGGACAGCCTGCGCGCAGACAAAGGGGAAAGAGCCATGCCGCAGACCATCACCAAAGGGATCAATACGCTTCTGGCCGAGGCAAATGAACATGTCAAAACCATGCCGGTGGCCGAGGCCAAGACGCTCTATGACAATGACGATTACGTGTTCATCGACTTGCGCGATTTCCGCGAGTTACAGCGCGCAGGCATGATCCCCGGCGCTTTCTCATGCCCCCGCGGGATGCTGGAATTCTGGATCGACCCCGACAGCCCCTACCACAAGGACGTCTTCAACCAGGACAAAACCTACGTCTTCTACTGCGCCAGCGCCTGGCGCTCCGCGCTCAGCGCCAAAGTCGCGCAAGAGATGGGCCTGTCCCCGGTGCTGCATCTAGAGGGTGGGTTCAGCGAATGGCTGAAACAGGACGGGCCAGTGCAGGAGCGTTCATGACATCAAGACCGACACTTCACTATCAGCGATTTGGGTCAGGTCATGACGACAACTGACGTAGCCAATCAGACTGAGGCGCCCCCAGAGAGATCAGATGAGAGCTGCTAAGAAAACATCCCCATGGCTTTGCGCTATTTTGTTCAGCTTTCTCGTCACTGAGAGTGCTGCGCAGGAGGACATCCGAATACCTGTTTGTAAAGACGGCCAGCTGTACAACCTTCCTCAATATGGCCAGTTAAACTCCAGGGGTAAACGTATTAAGCTTGATACGGGCGAAGGAGCTGAACAGACTCCCTATACATGGAAAGTTGGTCAGCCGCCGCTAAATCTAAGAAAATTTACCTATAATAGCTTTGGAGGCTCTCGTAGTTCTCGTACACCGCCTGTGATGGAGCTCCTTCTCGGGCGTAAATCAATGTTTGCAGTGTCTCAACTGGCAATAGGCAGTCGCTTGGACGCCCTCGACCCCTACCTACCTCCTGGCGAACGGGCAACTCAGTCCACTATGACGACGCACAACAACGGTATTCAAACAGATTACGAAATCGACATAAGGCTTTTTGAGAACATCGTTTTCGTCAGATGTAGCCAGGGCTTGCCGTTATACAGTAGTGACCCCCAATCCTACAGTTGCAGATTACGTGGTCGTCTACCCGACGGCACTGCCGTTTCTGTTTCATTTGATACGGGTAAAGATCTGGAGGGCCACTGGCCGTCCGTGAGCAAGCTCAATGAGCTCTGGCCCGCCGCGTTGGATGAGCTTGAAGAAGGTATTCAAGGGCTACTGTCGTCATATGACGAAGAAAAAACATGCAACTAATCAGTGAAAAGATTTACGTCTTTGAAGCTCGCAAAACCGGGCAGTTTACCTAAGATTGTTTCCTAGGAACACAAAGCAGTCATGAGGAGAGCCGCTCTTACGCCTTTCCCCAACTCCCTTGATTGAGAACAAAAAGAGAACATGCTACCCTCCCCACATGTCGACTCATCTGCTCAAACGCCACACCAACCGTCGCACGGGACCGGCCCTGCCCCTGCACCCCGAGGTCTCCTTGCAACTCGCCCGCGTGCACGAGGTCTGTGGTCCCGCGCGGCGCAACTTTGCGCTGTGGTTGGCAAGCCAAACCCAAGGCCCCGTCCTGTGGATCGCCCCTTCGTGGGAGGCGGATCGCCTGAACCCCGACGGGATGCTGGATTTTGCCGATCCCGCACGGTTCATCTTTGTGCACCCGCGCCGGACCGAGGATCTGCTGTGGTGCATGGAGGAAAGCTTGCGTGCCGGTGCCGTGCCGCTGGTGATTGGTGATCTGCCCGCAGCCCCTGCGCTGACGCCGGTGCGGCGGATGCATCTGGCGGCGGAAACCGGTGGCACCCTGGGCAAGGCACCGCTGGGGCTGCTGCTGACCCCCGGCGATGGCGGCGCGCAGGGGATTGAGAGCCGCTGGCACATGGCCCCGGCTCATGCAGGCACACGGCGTCGCTGGCAGCTGGAGCGTCGTCGTGCCCGCGCCCTACCCCCGGTAACCTGGATCGCGACGCAAACCCGTCCCCGCGCGCAGCTGGAATTAGAGCGCAAAACCGGGACATCCGCGCTCACAGCCCCCTGACAATGCGGTGAAACCGCAGGAATTCGCACAAAAGAAACACATCTCATGGCAGGCTACCCCTGAAACGGATGCCACACATGACGAGTTCACAAATGATGCGATCCCCAACACCCACCCGCCGCACTGTCCTGCGCGGCCTTGCCAGCCTGCCCTTGCTTGGTATGCCCTACGCCAATGCTGCCCTGGCAAAGCCAACCCGATACACGCTGGACACTCAGACCTCTTCGGTCGGGTTCTTCTTTACGCTGTCGGGCACCTCCCAGCGCGGCACGATGCCGGTCAAGCGTGCCGACATCCTGATCGACCCGCAGAACCTGACCGACAGCACCGTTGACGTGCTAGTCGACGTAAGTCGCGCACGCACTGGTCTGTTCTTTGCCACCCAGGCCATGACCGGGGCCGAAGTTCTGGATGCAGCCCGCTACCCTGCCATCCGCTTCGTTTCGACCCGGATCCAGCTGGGGGCCAACGGGCGCATTTCCGAAGGTGCACGGATCACCGGCGATATCACGATCCGAGGCGTCACCCGCTCCCTCACCCTCGATGCTTCGCTCTATCGCCCTCCAGGCAGCCGGGCGGATGACCTCACCACACTCAACATCCGTTTGCGTGGCGACATCAGCCGCAGCGCCTTTGGCGCCTCCGGTTACAGCGATCTGGTCACCGACACCGTCACACTGGACATCCAGGCCAAAGTGAACCAGGCTGGCTGACTGCCTCGCTGCGGCCACCGCCCCCACACGGCCTGCGTTCAGCGGGACCGCGCCGAGCCGCAGGCGAGGCGCCCGGCCCAACTGAGCAAGGGCCCGTCGGGGCAAGCAGCGAGGGCGGGAGGGGCCCGAGAAAGGAGAAAGACAAAAAATACGCTAAAATCGACGCGCAAACGTCGAATAAGCACGTGCATTCCCGATTGAACGGGATCAGGGTGCAAAATTATGCGCCTGATCATCTCATTTACCGCCCTGTTTCTCTCCGTCATCCTGCTACAGCTCTCGACGGGCGGCGTGGGTCCACTGGACGCCATCTCGGGGCTGACACTGGACTTTTCCAAGGAACAGATCGGTCTTCTGGGCTCTGCACACTTCGTGGGCTTCTTCGTGGGATGCTGGTGGGCACCGCGCCTGATGGGCAGTGTCGGCCATTCTCGGGCCTTTGCCGTGTGTACTGCTCTAGGCGCTATGGGGTTGATCGGCCACACACTGACCGAAAACCCATATATATGGGCTGTCCTCAGAATCGCGTCTGGAACATGCGTCGCTGGGTGTTACACTGTGATCGAAGCTTGGCTGAACTCCAAAGTCACCAACGAAAATCGCGGCCGCGCCACCGGCACCTATCGCATCGTCGACATGAGCGCCTCGCTTGGGGCGCAGCTGATCATCGCCATTTTACCACCCGCTTCTTACGTCTCTTACAATCTGCTCGCCATTCTCTGCTGCGCTGCGCTGTTGCCCTTGACGCTGACAAAGGCCAGCCAACCGGAAACACCAAGAGCGCCGCGCCTGCGCCCCAAGCTGGCCTGGAGGTGCTCTCCGCTGGCAGTTGCCGGTGTGATCGTGGCTGCTCTCAGTTCGGCTTCGTTCCGAATGGTTGGTCCCGTCTACGGCCAAGAGGTCGGACTGGAGATTGACCAGATCGCCTTTTTCCTGGCTTCGTTTGTTCTGGGCGGCGCGCTGGCGCAATACCCGATGGGCTGGCTTGCGGATAAGTTTGACCGACGCTGGATACTGATCTGGCTGTCAGCCATGGCCGTTATCAGCTGCGGCATCACCATGGCGGCCAGTGGTTCAGGCACTTTGGGCGTAATGTTGGCGGCCGGGTTCTTTGGCTTCACCACATTCCCGATCTTCTCGGTTTCAGCCGCGCACGCCAATGACTTTGCCACGTCGGAACAACGGGTCGAGCTTTCGGCGGCGCTGATGTTCTTCTTTGCCCTCGGCGCGATTGCCTCGCCCTATGTGTCGTCGTCACTGATCGACGCCTATGGCCCCGGCGCACTCTTTGCGTTTGTCGCCTCAGGCCACATTGCATTGATCCTCTTTGGCCTGACCCGGATGCGCGCCCGCCCCACCCCCGAGGAACGCACAAACTATGTCTATGCGCCGCGCACCTCCTTCACCATCGGACGATTGTTGCGCCGCCAACGTGAAGGCCGCTAGGAACCGAGCAAACCATCCCGCAACCTGAACAACAGGCATTGCCAATCCTGCAACTCGGGCTGCGTCATGCCTGTCTGCTTGATCATGCATCCGGTGATAGTCCGGCGCTGTGCTTTGGCCGGCGCGTTGACCATTTGCCGATCCGTGTCCCATAGCAAGGTCAGCGTAAGATACTGCGGATAGGTCAACCCAAGTCGTTTTAGATATGGAGCATAAGCCCGGCTAACTGCATGAGACGCGGTGTAGAAACCATAACAAATCGTCTCATCTGCCCGGGTGGGACCGTTTGTGTTCAATGGTAGGTCACAAAGTGCTTCGTGATATAAGTCGCATATAAGTCGCGCGCGACACAAATGAAGGAGATCAACATGTCTTGGCTACCCACATTGCAAACCGCCACCCCAGAAGAGGGGTATGAGTTGGCCATCAAGCTGTCCCGAATGGCTGTCAAAAAGACGCAACCCGATGACGCGGCTCGCACCCGGATGCGCCCGGAGTATGCCAACGCGGCAGACAGTCTGATTGCATCATCGCATGTGGTGGCCGTGAACTTCCAAACCGTCGCCCGAGCGAACGATTTTTGGTGTACTGACTAAGGCGCGCACCAAAAAGGGCCGGAACATGTCCGGCCCTCTCCAATCTTTTTTGCGCTCAATGCGCCATGTGATCAGGCTCCTGCAGCTCGCCATCTGCCTCGTCCGAAGGCTCGGTGACCCCCAGCACGCCGTTGGTCACACCGCTCACCCCGTTTTCCATCGACATACCCAGCTCTTCGCCCAACCTCTTGAGCGCAGGCATTTGCACTGCCATTCCCATGATGGAATCCAGCGCCTGATTGACCACCGGCTTTTCGCCGCCTGAACCACCGGTGGCCATTGGGGCGCCAATGCCGCCTACCTGGTGGATCTTGATCGAGTCGATCTTTTCCGCCGGTTTGACCATCTCGGCCACGATCCCCGGCATTGCTTCGACCCGTGCCATGTCGATCTTCATGCCGATCAGCTCGGCAGACAGCACATTCTCGGCCTCGACAATTGCGCGCTTACCTTCCGCTTCGGCCAGCATGTCGTTCTTCTTGGCCTCGGCCCGGATGTTGAGCGCATCCGCCTCGGCCTGCGCCTCTTCACGGCGTGCCTCGGCACGGTCAACTGCGGCTTCTTTCTCTGCCTGCGCAGCAAGGCGAATACCCGTTGCCTGACGTTCCGCTTCCCGAGTGGCTTCGATCAGAACAATCTGCTTCTGGCGCTCGGCCTCGGCCACTTCGCGGGCGGTAACCACGGCTTCGGTCGCCTTGGTCGCTTCGGCCCGCGCAAGATCAGCCGATGCACGCGCGCGGCTTTCCTCTTCGGATTTTTGCGCGATGATGATCTGACGTTCTTGTTCTGCCACTTCCAGCTCACGCTCCTTGGAGATTTCAGCATCCCGTATGTTGCGCTCACGCTCGATTTCAGCAGCGCGAATGGCCTCTTCCCGCGCGATCCGGGCGCGTTCGGTTTCGCGTACCGAATCTTCAGTTCGTGCGGCAACTTCGGCCTCTTGCGCGACCTTCATGGTCTCGACTTCCTGCGTCTGCTGAATGCGTGCCTGCGCTTCGTCTTGTTCGATCAGCAGTTTTTGACGTTCAGCCTCCATTGCGGCCCGGCGCACGGCGACCTCGGACTCCGCGTCAATCTGGGCACGCTCCATTTTCGAGGTCGCGATGACCTCGGCCAGCTTGCGCATACCCACAGCGTTAAAGGCGTTGTTTTCGTCAAGCGCCGCAAAAGGCGTCTGATCCAACGCGGTCAACGAGACCGATTCCAGAGACAGGCCGTTCTTGAGCAGATCCTCGGACACGGCATTTTGCACCTCTTGCACAAAGTCGGCCCGGTTTTCGTGCAGGCCGTCCATGGTCATCTGGGCCGCCACGGCGCGCAGACCGTCGATCAGCTTGCCTTCGATCATCTCGCGCAGCTGCTCGACGTCAAAGGTGCGTGCGCCCAAGGTCTGCGCCGCCCGTGCGATCCCCTCTTCCGAGGCCATGACCGAGACGTAAAATTCAACGCCGACGTCCACACGCATCCGGTCTTGGGTGATCAACGCAGCCTCGCCGCTCCGTTGCACTTCAAGGCGCAGGGTCTTCATGTTCACAGGGCTGACTTCGTGCAGCAACGGCACGACGATCGTACCCCCGTCCATGATCACACGTTTGCCGCCTGCCCCGGTTTTCACCAGGCTGATCTCGCGGGTAGATCGGCGGTACAATCGGCCCAGAACAAGCCCGATCAACAGCAAGACAACAATAACTGAGGCGACAACAACCGCCAGGAACTGAAATTCCATGTAAAATCCTCCAGTTTGGAATTTTTTGATAGTGTTCGACCCGTTGGGGTCAGGCCCGTTACGTCACTCGGACAGGCCGATCAGAACAAATGCACCGCTTCGGCGATTGCGCAGCACCAGCACTTCGGTGCCTTGCGCCAGTGTTTCGCCGTCCTGCAGGGGTTCGGCCCGCAGATAGTGGGTGTTCCCGTAGCGGTCCGCGACCCGCACTTCGGCCGGACGGCCCCGTGCGGCGGTGCCTTGGGTGATGATCCCACGGCGACGTGCCAACATGCGCTCAGACACGGCCTCGGTTTCGGTTTTGGGCAACAGGCGGGCAAACACCGCGCCAAAGCCACGTGCAAACCACAGACCAAAGGCCCCAGCAGGGATAGCGGCCCAGATCGCGGGCAGGTCTGCCCCGATCAGGTTGCGCAGGGCAATCTGTAGACCCATGCCACTCAGGCCAAAGCTCATGAGCAGAACCGCCAGCCAGATCATGAAAGGCATGCGCCCTAAACCAAGCCAACTCGCCGGGCCCGGAGAGCCGATGTCGGGCGTGACATCCGGCTCCACGTCTGCAATTTCAAAGGCATCCGCATCCACGTCGATGTCCAAGTCCAGATCGCCAAGTTCCGGGGCAACATCGACATCTATGTCGAGTTCCCCGTCACCAGCCATCAAACTTCCACCCATGAGCAACGCCACCAATTCCAGCCCCAGCAAACCGACAAGCAATGCCAGCGCCAAGGTGAACGGAGCAAAAGCCGCATCAAGTAGAAAATCGAACATCAAAACCTCTTCAGTATACATTTGTATGCAATCAAGATGGGAAGCCCACCACAACTTTTCAAGACATCGCTCTCACATAAAACAACCAAGGGTAATGCGACGATGACGTCGAATCGAATTTTTTACGCAGTTTCACGATGGTTTCAAACAGAGACAGAGGCATGAACGTCAGCCGCAACTAACGGTGCCCTTTTGCTGGCCCTCGACATGGGTTAGACGGACCTCACACATCAGACGGATACGGATATGGCACGGATTCTCATCACCTCGGCGATTCCCTACATCAACGGGATCAAGCACCTCGGCAATTTGATCGGCTCGCAGCTGCCTGCGGACCTGTATGCGCGCTACAACCGCGGCCGTGGCAACGAGGTCATGTTCCTGTGCGCCACCGACGAGCACGGCACCCCGGCAGAGCTGGCCGCCGCCAAAGCGGGTAAGCCCGTGGCGGACTTCTGCGCCGAGATGCACGGCGTGCAGTCGGACATCGCCAAACGGTTTGGTCTGAGCTTTGACCACTTTGGCCGCTCGTCCAGCCCGCAGAACCACACGCTGACGCAACATTTCGCGGGCAAACTGGCAGACGCCGGGCTGATCCGCGAAGTAAGCGAAAAGCAGGTCTATTCCAACGCAGACGGACGTTTTCTGCCGGATCGCTACATTGAAGGCACCTGTCCCAACTGTGGCTATGAAAAAGCGCGCGGCGATCAGTGCGAGAATTGCACCAAACAGCTGGACCCTACCGATCTGATTGATCCGCGCTCGGCCGTAAGCGGCTCGACCGATCTGGAAGTGCGCGAGACGAAGCATCTGTATCTGTGCCAGAGTCAGATGAAGGATCAACTGGACGCCTGGGTAGACAGCAAAGCCGATTGGCCGGTGCTGACCACGTCCATTGCCAAGAAATGGCTGCACGATGGCGACGGTCTGCGGGATCGCGGCATCACCCGCGATCTGGACTGGGGCATTCCGGTCAAAAAGGGCGACGTCGATTGGCCCGGCATGGAAGGCAAAGTGTTCTATGTCTGGTTCGACGCCCCGATCGAATACATCGCCTGTGCAGGCGAATGGGCCGAGGCCAATGGCAAGACCGACGCCGATTGGGAACGCTGGTGGCGCACCGACAAGGGCGCCGAAGATGTGAAATACGTTCAGTTCATGGGCAAGGACAACGTTCCTTTCCACACGCTGTCGTTTCCGGCGACCATTCTGGGGTCAGGCGAGCCGTGGAAGATGGTCGACCATCTGAAATCGTTCAACTACCTGAACTATGACGGCGGCCAGTTCTCGACCAGCCAAGGGCGTGGCGTCTTCATGGATCAGGCGCTGGACATTCTGCCCGCTGACTATTGGCGCTGGTGGCTGCTGAGCCATGCGCCGGAAAACAGCGACAGCGAATTCACCTGGGAGAACTTCCAAACATCTGTGAACAAGGATCTGGCGGATGTATTGGGCAACTTTGTCAGCCGCATCACCAAATTCTGCCGCTCGAAATTCTCCGAGGCTGTGCCAGAGGGTGAATACGGCGAGGCGGAACAGGCGCTGATTGCAGATCTAACCAAACGCGTGCGCGCCTATGAGCAGCACATGGAGGCGATGGAAGTTCGCAAATCAGCGCAAGAGCTGCGCGCGATTTGGGTTGCGGGCAACGAATACTTGCAGAACACAGCGCCCTGGACCGCGTTCAAGACCGACCCTGCCAAGGCCGCAGGTCAAGTGCGCATGGGTCTGAACCTGATCCGGTTCTACGCGGTGCTGAGCGCGCCGTTCATCCCCGAAGCATCCGCCAAGATGCTGAGCGCGATGAACACGCTGGATACCAGCTGGCCCGATGATGTCGAAGCGGCGTTGAGCGCCCTGCCCGCCGGCCATGAATTCACCGTGCCAGAGGTGCTTTTTGCCAAGATCACCGACGAACAGCGCGAAGAGTGGCAAGAGCGGTTCTCGGGCAACCGGGACTGATCATCCTATCACCAAGGCAGAAAAAACGCCCGCTGCCCAACGGGCAGCGGGCGTTTTCGTGTCGGCGTAGTTTTTAGTCGACGATTGGTTGCGACAGCACAAAGCTCTGCTGTTTCTGCTCAGCTGTGGTACCACCCGCGGCATCGCGCACGCTGTGGCCGATTTCGGAACAGACCTGGAAATCACCACTAGCACAGGCCGGTTTTTGCGATTGAAGCTCCTCGGGCAGGCTGCGTGACGGGTCGCCACAAGCGGCCAGTACCAGCGGTGCAAATGCAACAATAATCAGTTTCTTCATTAGACATTCCCCCAATTACTTTGGCGCCATTTTGCGCCAAATTTTTGAAAACGCCAAAGATTCCTTGCTCCCCCCAATCTGCAAGTTTCAATTCGCCGCCACATTGTCCCTAAATTGGTGACAATACAGGCCGAAAAAAAGAACTGTTCACGACAGCCCTATATCAAAGGCTTTGGCCAATCGGCTCGCGATCAATTGCGGATCGTCATCAGACATGATGAAGGGCGGCGCAAGCAACACGTGATCTCCTGAACGCCCATCTCGAGTGCCCGGCATCGGGTAGCAGATCAGCCCTTCGGCCACGGCCGCTTTCTTGATCTTACCGGCAAGTCCACGGCGCGCATCAAAGGGCGTTTTGGTGTCCCGATTTTCGACCAGCTCAACGCCCCAAAACAGGCCCCTCCCACGGATGTCCCCCACGTGGGTATGTTGGCCAAGTGTGTTGGTAAGAGCATATTCCATCAATCCGCCCAATTCCTGCACACGCGGCATCATTGCGGGGTCCAACAGTTGCTTGACCACCGCTAGGCCGGCAGCTGTGGCCGTGGGATGCCCGATGTAAGTGTGTCCGTGTTGAAAAAACCCGGAACCCGTTGCAATCGCGTCATAAATCGCGCTTGAACATAACATCGCGCCCACCGGTTGATAGCCCGCGCCCAGCCCTTTGGCGATGGTGATGATATCGGGGCGCACGTTCTCGCCATCACACGCAAACAGGTGACCAGTCCGCCCCATGCCGCACATTACCTCGTCCAGGAGCAACAACACGCTATATTGGTCACATATCTCGCGGATGCGTGCATAATAGCCTTCAACAGCAGGCACGGCCCCAAGGGTAGCGCCAACCACTGGTTCGGCCACAAAAGCCATGACGGTTTCAGGGCCCAGACGCAGGATCTCCTCTTCCAGCTCGTTGGCCACGCGCTGGCCATACTCGGCCTGGCTTTCGTCCGCGCGACGTTCAGCGTACTCATAGCACGGCGCGATGTGACTGACCCCGATCAGCAGTGGGTCGAACTGTTGACGCCGCCAGGCGTTGCCCCCGGCAGCCAGTGCGCCCAAGGTGTTGCCATGATAGCTTTGCCGCCGGGCAATCAGGTTGCGGCGTTCTGGTTGACCAATCTCCAGGAAATATTGACGCGCCAGTTTAATCGCGGCTTCAACCGCCTCGGACCCGCCCGATACGAAATAGACCCGGTCGATTCCATCGGGCGCGTTGGCTATCAGCAGATCGGCCAATTGCTCGGCTGGATCAGAGGTAAAGAACCCTGTGTGCGCAAAGGCCAGCGTGTCGATCTGTGCCTTGATCGCCCTGCGCACAGCTTCGTTTGAATGTCCCAGACAGGACACCGCCGCGCCCCCGGACGCGTCGAAGTATCGTTTGCCGTCACTGTCGATCAGATAGCAGCCGTCACCTGCCACGGCTGTGGGCAGAGTTGCTTGGCAGTGACGTGGAAAGACATGACTCATGCGGCGTTCCTTTCAAAACGGGCTTTTAGCGACGATACAGCATCGGCGTTGCTGCGCCAAAACGTGCCATTCGGGGACGTGAGATTGTTTTCGAAACCAACCCTCAGGATGTAAGCCCCCTTGTTGGCGGCGGCGAACAGACAAGCCTCCTCGTCAGGGCCAAAGGCACAAACGGCAAAACGCAGTCCATCAAGCAAAGGCATTAGCTGCACGAGATCGTTGGGCTTGCCCGCGCGTGCCGGGCTGTATGAGCCTAGCACACAGATGACCTCATCCTGATCTGCTCGAACAATCCCACGTTGGCGCCAATCCTGCAAAAGGGTCAGATCTGATGCGTCATAGGCGATGTGCTGCACCCGGGTGCCCTGATCCGCGCACAAAGCATAGAGCCGCTCGATAAGGTCGGGCGCGCGGTTGATCTCGCGGACCGAGATGCTGGCCCAACCGGGTTGAACGTCCTTGAGACATTGAAGTTGCTCTTGCGGGGCATAAATCCCCGCAGCTTCGGTGGTGATTTGCAACTCAAGCCCTGGAATCTCGGCTTTCAGCGCCGCCAGAGCCTCGCGATAACGCCCCGCGTCCAATGAGTGGCGCCCGTCATCGTCACGCACATGCATGTGCAGCGCACCAGCCCCTGCTAGGTGGCAAGCCCGCGCTGCGGCAATGGTGTCGTTCAGGTCAATAGGCAGGCATGGGTGATCCATTTTCCCACGGCGTGCGCCGTTGGGAGCGACCATGATCAAGGGGGCGTTCATGACGTAAAATCCTCGTCCTTTTGACCAATGATAAACCGGGAAGCTGCCCAGCATCTTCGATAATTCGACATGAACCCGTGCCCCTCACGACATGAGGTTCTCACGTCCACGGCGATCATCCGAGGGCAGAACTCCGAATGTCTTGTGATAGTTGCGCGCAAATGTTGCCGGGGAATACCCATAGTCCATTGCGATCTCACTCAAGCTCCGGCGCCCGGACAAAACGTCCAGCCGCGCATCTTCGAGCCTGAGTTCCGTGTACACATTTGACGGTGTTTGGTTGAACTCTTGCAAGAACAACCGCTCAAGCTGTCGTTGCGAGATACCTTGGGTTTCAGCAACCTCGGCGATAGACAGCGGCGTGAACAGATTTGCCCGCATCACACCAAGCGCGGCATAGACCGGACCATTGGCTGTTTCGAACCGCATGTCCGACACGCGCCGTTGCGAGGTCCGCCCGTCCCGGACCGCGTCGATCACCAGCCGGGCAGCGATGTCATCCGCCACTTGCGGCCCCAGATCGCGTGCAATGACCCACAGCATCATGTCCGCGGCTGCCCCGCCTCCGGCGCAGGTGGCAACTTGACCGTCACTCACAAACAATGAAGCGCTGACCTGCACCTGATCGTGGGCCTCGCGCAGATACTGCACGTCTTCCCAGTGCGACGCGACGCGGCGACCGTCAAGCAGCCCTGCCTGCACCAATCGCACCACGCCCGAAGACACACCCCACACCGGGTGCCCGCGTCGTGCCCATCCCCTGAGACGCGCAACAAAATTCGGTGCCTTGGTCTGATTTGCGTGCGCGCCCGACACAGCAATGATTACCGATCGGGATGGCACGGCGTCGATCTTGGCGTCCGGAATAAGCTGCAAACCATTTGATGCAGCAACCGGCACATCACCCATCGCAACAACGCTATAGCTGAACCCCGCCTCGGGCTTCAGGTGGTGGACCAGGCGCAAAACCTCCACCGCAGAAGAAAACGCCTGCATGGTGAACCCATCGTCCAAGAAGAAGACAAAATTACGCGCCGTCTGAAACTCTGGCATAACGCCCTCGCACTCCGTGTCCAACACCCATGTAAGCGGCACCAGTTTAATCAACGAAATTGACCCTGAAAACGAAAAAAACATTTTTGGATCAAGGAAGAGCCTGCCAAACTTGTAGAAAACCTCGGGTTGAGAAATTCGTGGATTGCAGCCATCCTGTATCCAAATAATCGCCGAGTCGCAGCGGTCGTCGGATGGGATCCGATGGGCGCTGTTGTTTGTGCACATCACATATTCCGAGAGGCTTTGCGCATGGTCGCCACATCTGAACACTTCCGTTCCCCCAAAAGCCACGCGGTGCGTTCGGCCCTTTTGGGGGTTGCCGCAGCCTTCGGTCTTATGTCGTCCCCGGTTCATGCCCAAGATGAAGGGAGCGCCCCAGCCCCCAAAGTCAGCGTTGCGGCTGCGTACACCCAGGATATTACGGATGAGACAACTTTTATCGGTCGCGGCGAAGCCATCGACAAAGTTTCGATTGTGGCGCGCGTCAGCGGTTTCCTGCAAAGCAAACAAGTGCCAGACGGCAGTTCAGTCGAGGAAGGTGAGCTGCTGTTCGAGATCGAGCCGGATCTGTATCATGCCACGCTTGACGCGCGCAAAGCTGACCTAGACCGCGCCGAGGCCGAGTTGGAACTGGCCAAACTGGAACTCGCCCGGAAAGAGGAACTGCTCAAGCGTGACGCGGTTCCGGTGTCCGAGCGCGATATTGCCCGTGCCAACGAGTTGGTCGCCGAGGCTTCGGTCAAGGCAGCGCACGCAGCCATCCAGCAAGCTGATCTGGATGTCAGTTACACAAGCATTCACGCCCCGTTTGCGGGCCGCATTGGGCGAACTGATACTTCAGTCGGTGACATTGTCGGGCCGTCGAATCCGCCGCTGGTGACCGTTGTGCGTGAAAGCCCGATCTACGTGACCTTCTCGCTGAATGAAAAGCAATTGATCACCGTGCTCGAACAACTGAACCAAACCACCGCGTCTCTTGCAGAAAGCGGGAAAAGCCCCGAGGTGTACCTGCAACTGCCGAACGGCACCCCGCTGGATGAGGCTGGCAAGATCATCTTTGTCGACAACCGCATCGACCCGCTGACGGGTTCGATCATGATCCGGGCCGAGTTTGAAAACGACGCCCGCCTGATCGTGGACGGAGCTTTCCTTCATGTGAAAATCCAGGCGCTAGAGCCTACGCCTCGTGTTCTGGTGCCCCAAGCCGCATTGCAACGCGATCAGCGCGGCGACTTTGTGTTGGTAGTCAACAACCAACAGATGGCCGAGCAGCGCTACATCACCACTGGCGACGTGGTCGACACCGCGATCATCGTTCTGGACGGGTTGCAGGCGGGCGAAAGCGTGATCGTTGAAGGCCTGCAGCGCGTGCGTCCTGGCGTGGCCGTGGACGCGGTGACCGCCGCTGAGAGCATCGGAGACTGATCGATGTTTTCAGCCATTTTCATTCGCCGTCCCAAGACGGCCCTCGTGATTTCGCTGGTGCTGACCATTTTGGGTGGCATCGGCTATTTCGCCCTTCCGGTCGCGCAGTTCCCGGACATCACGCCGCCAGTTGTCGGGGTGACCGCCAACTACACCGGCGCCAACGCAGAAACCGTTGAAAACGCTGTGGCCGCCCCGATCGAGGCGCAGGTCAATGGTGTGGACGACATGATCTACATGACGTCGACTTCGGCTGACAACGGTTCTTACTCGCTCAACGTCACGTTCGAAGTGGGTACCGATCCCGACATCGCGTCGGTGAACGTGCAGAACCGTGTCGCGCAGGCGATGGCATCGCTGCCGACCGAAGTGACCTCATCAGGCGTCGTGACGCAAAAGTCGTCGACGAACATGCTGATGGTGGTTACGCTGACGTCGCCCAATGGAACCTACGACGATGTATTCCTGTCGAACTATGCCTCGATCAACCTCAAGGACGCGCTGGCGCGGGTTGCCGGTGTTGGTAAAGCGGACGTTCTGACCGACCTGAGCTATGCGATGCGGGTCTGGATGGATCCCGACCAAATGGCCGGTCTGAAAATCACGCCCGGTGACGTCATCAACGCCATCCGCGAACAGAACACAGAAGTATCCGCAGGTGCAATCGGCGCACCTCCGGTGCCCGGCAATCAGACCTTTCAATACACGATTAAGACCAAGGGTCGCCTGACGACTGCACAGGAATTCAGTGATATCGTAGTCCGAGCAGGTGATGCAGGCTCGGTCGTGCGGATCAGGGACATCGCCAAAGTTGAATTGGGTGCTCAATTCTACTCCGCTTCCGGCTATTACGAGGGCCAACCCGCCACCGTTCTGGGCATCTACCAAGCCCCCGGCGCCAACGCGTTGGCCGTTTCCGAACGTGTTACTTCAGAACTGGAACGCCTGTCCCGCACCTTCCCCGATGATGTGGTATACGAAGTCCCGTTCAATTCGACCAACTTCGTCGAACAATCTCTGAAAGATGTGGTTTCGACCTTGATGCTGACTTTTGCGCTGGTGATCTCTGTCGTGTTCATCTTTCTGGGCTCGTTCCGGGCGACGTTGATCCCAGCGGTGGCTATCCCGGTTTCGCTAATCGGTACTTTTGCCTTCCTGCTGGCCTTTGGCATGTCGCTGAACACCATCTCGTTGTTTGCGCTGGTTCTGGCCATTGGTATCGTGGTGGATGACGCCATCGTTGTGGTGGAAAACGTCGAACGTATCATCGCCGAAGAGGGGCTGCCCCCTGCCGAGGCGACGCGCAAGGCCATGGGGCAGATCACCGGGCCAGTGATCGCCACCACGCTGGTTTTGCTGGCGGTGTTTGTGCCCGTCACCTTTATGCCGGGCATTACTGGGCGGCTCTATTCGCAGTTTGCCGTCACCATCTCGACCGCTGTCGTGATCTCGTCGATCAACGCGCTTACCCTGTCACCTGCCATGTGCGCGCTGGTGCTGAAGGCGCGGTCTGGACCGCCCACGGGGGTGCTGGCCGTGTTCGAAGGGTTTATCGGGGGGATGCGCAGCGGATATGTCGGAATCGTACGCCGTCTGCTGCGGTTACCTGTGATCGGCCTGGCCATCATCGCCGCGTTTGCCTTGGGCACCGGGGTTCTGTTCAACAACACCTCCAAAGGGTTCATTCCGCTCGAAGACAACGGCTATCTTTTTGTCGACATCCAGCTGCCCGACGCGGCCACGTTGGGGCGAACCGAAGAGGTCACCGCCCGCGTCAACGAGCAATTGCGTGATATCCCCGGCGTCGCCAATACCGTTCTGGTGAACGGATTCTCGTTGCTTAACGGGCTGACCACAAATGGCGCCATGATCATCGTCAACCTCGACAATTGGGATGAACGTCAGACCGACGAGCTGAGCGCCAATGGCATTCTGGATCAAGTGTTGGGCGTGGCTTATGGCGAGGCTGCGGCCTCGATCGTGGCATTCAACCCGCCGCCCATCTCTGGGCTAGGCATGTCCGCGGGTGTTGAGATGGAAGTGCAGCAAACCGCCGGTGGCACGGCTCAGGATTTGGCCGCCGCGGTGGGGTCGTTTGTATACGCGGCCAACCAAAGCGAAGAGATCGCGCAGGCCTATACCACGTTCCGGGCCAACGTTCCGCAGCTGTTTGTGGATCTGGATCGCGAAAAAGCCAAGACGCTACAGGTGTCCGTGGCCGAAGTGTTCCAGACCATGCAGGCCCATTTGGGGTCATATTACGTCAACGACTTCAACCTGTTCGGCCGGGTTTATCGCGTGATGATCCAGGCCGATGGTTCATATCGGAACAAAGTGGAAAGCATCGGCAACCTATATGTGCGTTCTACAAAAGACGAAATGGTGCCGCTTGGCACTCTGATCGATGTGGAAAACGTGCTTGGTCCGGTTCTGCTGAAACGGCACAACCTGTTCCGTTCGGCCACTGTTACGGCCGTTCCCGCCGAGGGGCTGTCGACCGGCGACGCAATCCGGGTGATGACCGAGACCTCGCAAACCGCTCTACCTCCGGGCTATGCCTATGAATGGACTGGCACGGCGCAACAGCAGCTGGATTCGGCGGGCTTGGTGCAGGTCATCCTGCTTATGGCGGTACTCTTTGGCTATCTGTTTCTGGTGGCGCAATACGAAAGCTGGACCATGCCGATTTCGATCTTGCTGTCTGTGATCGTGGCCATGTTCGGGGCGGTGGCCGCTGTGGCAGTGGTTGGCAGCGACATCAACCTCTATACCCAGATCGGGATGATCATGCTGATTGGGATGGCGGCCAAAAACGGCATTCTGATTGTCGAGTTCGCGATGGAACAGCGCGCAGCGGGCCTTAGCGTCCGCGAGGCGGCAGCCGAGGCCGCGCATCAACGTTTCCGCGCGGTGATGATGACGGCCTTGTCGTTCCTGCTGGGGGTTGTGCCTTTGCTTGCGGCCAGCGGCGCTGGTGCCGCCAGCCAAAAGGCCATCGGTGTGGCCGTCTTTGGTGGCATGCTCGCAGCCACGGTCGTGGGCGTCATCGTGGTGCCCGTGCTATATGCAGTGATGCAAAGTGCGCGGGAATGGGTGAAGGGGGACCGCGGCGGCAGCGATCCCGAACCGCCCAGTGACACGGCGACCCCTGCCGAATAACTTGATCAAACAGCCCTGCCCTTTCCCGGTGGGGCTGTTTCTTTTGGACTGTGTCGTTTGCAGGGAAACATTGGTGACTTCTAACATGGTCTTGCACAATGATCTGGGCGACGCTGTAGAATTAGCTCCGATGATCCCACAATCTGGCTGGTTCTTGATCCGACCAGCCTCAGCTTTGGCCACACATAGAGCCCGGCTGATCCAGCTTCCAACCGCGCGTGTTTCTCTCCGCTCCAAACGGGAATATCTTTACTTGGGTTAGCTTTCAGTGAGCGAAATCGAAGGAAGACAGGGACTGACCAAACCTCTGATCCAGCTTGCAGCCGCACGGGCACGTAATTTGAGACTGTTGGTATTGGAGCCAGAGACCCAGTTCGACATGACGGAAGATCACGACACCTTTGAACAGTTGGAGTTTTCCACTGATCAGGCATGGCACCCATGACAGTGATGTTCACCCCTCATTTGTGATCATGCGTCGCGCGCTCGCTTTGCAAAGTTGATGCTGACCCAAATGCTTGACGCATCCCCCCTAGGGGGATAAATTCTTTTCATGGACAAACCCCATCTACACAGCTCTCACCCCAAGATCTCGGCGCGACTAAAACGGGCCCGTGGCCATTTGGACAGTGTTATCGCCATGATCGAAGATGAACGCCCCTGCACGGACATCGCACAGCAATTGCATGCTGTGGAAAAGGCGATCACCAATGCAAAACGCGCCCTGATCCACGATCATGTCGACCACTGCCTGGACAAAGCCAGTGCTAAAAGCACGGCCGACTTCAAGGAAATCACCCGGTATCTGTGATCCATGCTAAGCGTTCTTAAACACCGCGGCTATCGCCACATGTTCCTGGCCCAGGTGGTTGCCTTGCTGGGCACAGGGCTGGCTACCGTGGCGCTTGGGCTTCTGGCCTTCGATCTCGCAGGAGATCAAGCAAGCCTGGTTCTGGGCACGGCTTTGACGATCAAGATGATCGCCTATGTGACCCTTGCCCCAATCGCAGCAGCCTTTGCCGGACAGATGAACCGACGTACACTTTTGGTGGCGCTCGATATCGTCCGGGCGGTTGTCGCGCTTTGCCTGCCCTTTGTCACCGAGGTCTGGCAAATCTATGTTCTGATCTTTCTATTGCAGGCGGCTTCGGCCGGATTCACCCCGACGTTTCAGGCGACAATCCCGGACCTGCTGCCGGATGAAGACGATTACACCAACGCTCTGTCGCTATCGCGATTGGCTTATGATCTGGAAAACCTGCTCAGCCCGATGCTCGCCGCTGCACTTTTGAGTCTCGTGGCCTTCGACACGCTGTTTGTCGGCACATCGGTTGGATTTGTGGCCTCGGCCCTGCTGATCGTGACCATCGCCCTGCCCTCGCCCAAACCCAGCAAACGGCGTGGCGTTTGGGATCGGACGACGCGCGGGATGCGCATCTATCTGGCGACACCCCGCCTGCGCGGCTTTCTGGCCTTTTGCATGACTGTGTCGTTGGTGGGGGCCATGGTTCTGGTCAACACCGTGGTGATCGTCCGCTCTGATCTTAACCTGAGCGAAACCGCCGTGGCCCTCGCCCTGGGGAGCTTTGGAGCAGGCTCGATGCTGGTTGCACTCCTGTTACCGCGAGTGTTGCGGGCCTTGTCTGACCGATCTGTTATGACCTTTGGGGCCGCGTTGATGTCAGTCACCGCGCTGGTTCTGGCGGCTTGGTCGCATCTGTTGGGCCTGTCCTTGCCCGCGGTTTTGCTGGTCTGGCTCCTGATCGGCGTCGGATTTTCGGCCGTCATGACCCCCTCTGGGCGATTGCTGCGACGCTCCTCGCAGCCCGAAGATCGACCCGCTCTCTTCGCTGCGCAGTTCACCCTCAGCCATGCCTGTTGGCTGATTGCATATCCTTTGTCCGGCTGGTTGATGTCCGCATATGGCGCAACAGTCACGTTGATGGTTCTGGGTGTTGGTGGCTTTGCTTCTCTGGGTCTCGCGCTGGTGGTATGGCCCGGCCGCGATCCGGATGTCATTGCGCATTCCCATCCTGAACTGCTACCCGATCATCCCCATCTGAAAGGCGGGCACAGCCACCCTTACGTGATCGACGACTTGCATCGCCATTGGCCCGGCCATCACCAAACCTATCGTTGATTGAGTGAAAGTTCGAAAGCTGGGCGTTAACGCGGCCATCGATGTTCTCCCGCCCTCGACTGCTTCGTTACCACCTGCTGCACGCGGTACCGCGCCGCGCGCAACGCGGCGCCCGGCCCAACGGGAGGAAATGTTTCGTAAGAAACATCGACGACGGGCGGGAGCACGTCCGAATTGAGGCGCAATGCCTTACGTTTTGGAGAAAGCCAAAGAGGCTCGCGAAACGATGTGGGTGCGAATGCATGTGGATCGGCCAGCCGACCGCCCCTCGACCATGTCGATCAGCTCGGATGCCGCCTTTTGGCCCATTTCCCGATGGGGAACATGAACCGTTGTCAACGATGGGGTGATGATGTCAGCCAATTCGATATCATCGAATCCTGTGATCGAGATCTCACCCGGAACCGAAATGCCCACACGCGTCGCCTCGCGCAATGCCCCGACTGCCAGGACATCGTTGCCACACATAACGGCCGTTGGCCGTGGCTCGCGCCGCATCAGTTCTGCAAAAGCCTGGGCACCATTGTCGATCCCATAAGGCGTTTCGATAACGGTCAACGCCTGAGGTTCCATTCCAGCCTCTGCCAAAGCATCCCGCGCCCCGTCAACACGGCTGAGCGCGCGGTCATTGCCTTGGGTCACACCAGAAATTAACCCGATCCGACGGTGCCCCGCCGCCAATACACTACGGGCCAGATCGCACATTGCGCCCCGATTGTTGAACCCAACAGACGGTTGCCGCGCCTCTGGCAGATAGGACCAGGCCACCAATGCGGGCACCTGATGCTGTTCGAGGTAGTCGTAAATCTCGTCCTCACGTGCGTGACCGATCAACAAAAGTCCATCAACTCCACGCGCCACCAATGTTCTGATCTGGTCCTTTTCGACGTCTGGGTGATAGGCTGAACTGGCCACCAGCAATGAATACCCCTTTTCGCGCAGATGATCCTGAAACGCCTGCAACCCGCGCGCAAAGATGGCATTGTCCATCGTCGGGATGATCGCACCAATGCTGTAACTGCGATTGGCCGCCATGGTCCGGGCGGCCATATTGGGCGTATATCCCAACTTGTCGACGGCGCTCAGAACTCGCTTGCGCGTTTCCTCCACAACCCGCGCCGGAGAATTCAGGCACCGCGACACGGTTGCCGTCGAAACGCCTGCCTCTTTCGCGACATCGTTAAGTGTTGGTGCGGTACGGCTTTTTCCCATTGTGCCATCAGTAATTGCCTATTGCCTCGTGTGTATCACAAAAAATGACAAATACCATTCTCGAATGTAAGCGCTTGCATTTCCCATGTAAGCGCTTACAAAGCTAAACAGAACCGATTCATACCGGGGAGGGTTTGATGTTTCTTGCTGCTTCGATCGCCGTTTTTGTCTGCTTTTTCGCAAATGTTGCCCTTGGGGCTTTTGCAAACAGCGCGTTCCTTGGCGACGTGGGGGAAATGCTGGTTCTGTTTGCGGCGGCGATCCTGTTCGTCGTCGCAATTCTAAAAAGAGAAGCTGACGCGACCGAAAAGAACAACGGCAGCTGATACATTCATTGGGAGGAGACAACATGACAATCGAGACGGACGGGTTAAAGTCTACAGAGCGTCGGAATTTTCTGAAACTCAGCGCCAGCGGTGGCTTTACCGCAGCGGTTGTGGCCGGGGCCGGCGGGGTCCTGTGGTCGTCTGAGGCTGCGGCGCAAACCGCCAAGGAAGAAAAGGAACGCGAGGCTGGCGCAGAACATATCATGACGGTTGCCACCGCTTATGTGCTGGGTGCATCGCGCAGCTATCCAATCATGCAACTGGACCTGAAGGAAAACATCCAGAACGCCACCAACGGCAAGGTCTATGTCAAACTGGCCCCAGGCGGACAGTTGGGGGCTGGCGGCGCGCTGGTGCAAAAAGTTCAGGGCGGCACAATCCAGGCCGCGCAGCATTCTCTGTCGAACTTCGCGCCTTTTGCGTCGACCGTTGACTTGATTAACATGCCTTACCTATGTGGTTCGAACCAGCGTTTTACTAATCTTGTGAACTCGGGTTTCTGGAAGTCCGAAGTTGAACCCAAGATCGAATCCAACGGCTTTAAAGCGCTGTTCTACGTCAACATTGACCCCCGCGTTGTCGCTGTCCGCAAAGGCGGCAACAAAGTCACCTCGCCGGGCGATATGTCGGGCGTCAAGTTTCGCGTTCCGGGTTCGAAAATGCTGCAACAGTATTATCGAATGGTCGGCGCCAACCCGACACCTGTCGCTTGGGGTGAAACCCCTTCGGCGATCAAACAGGGCGTTGCGGATGCGTTGGACCCATCGGTTGGTGCACTGTACGTATTTGGTTTCAAGGATATCTTGAGCCACGTCACCTTTACCCAAGCTGTGCCCGACAGTCAGGTTTATTCCTGCAACTTGGAATGGTTCAATTCGCTGCCCTCGGACGTGCAGGAAGGTGTGATGTGGGGTTCGGAGATGACCGGACACCAGAACTTGTCCAAAGTGCCCTCGGCCCGTGCTTTTGCGATGTCAGAGCTGACCAAAGCTGGCGTTCAGTTCCACTCTCTCAGCGACGATCAACTGGGCGAATGGAAAGAGGCTGGTGG
The DNA here is from genome assembly GCF_900537075.1 of Tropicibacter sp. Alg240-R139. Taxonomy (GTDB): domain Bacteria; phylum Pseudomonadota; class Alphaproteobacteria; order Rhodobacterales; family Rhodobacteraceae; genus Falsiruegeria. Next base: position 6,013 of record NZ_UNRA01000004.1, on the reverse strand, counting down.
CTATCAGCGTCCAGAATGGGACGAATTCAAGACAGAACTTGCCGGGTCCATGGACAATTTTGCCAAGATGGAAGAGGCGGCTAGCACGCAAGGCAAATACTTCGTGCACGACGCTTGATCCGACCTATCGCAGGCATCCCTTGTGGGTGCCTGCATCCCCTTTTGATGGCATGAACTGTGAGCGTCACCACAAGGCGCATCTCAAGGCGTGTCGAACGTTTAGGATTTACGATGAATATCCTGCGAACAATCGACAGTAACGCAGAGCGCTGGCTGCTCCTGACATTTTACGTGATGCTGGTCGCCACGATGGCAATCGAGGTCATCCGTCGCGAACTCTTTGCCTATTCCTCGATCTGGGGCGAAGAAATCGTACGCTACTCCTTTATCTATCTGGCCTGGATCGGTGCCGCCGCTGCAGTCAAGGACCGGGCTCACATCCGCATTGACGTGATTCTCCATTACTTTGGCCCACGCCTGAAGGCGATTTTCTACATCTTTGGAGACTTGGTGATGCTCGTGGTCGCGCTAGTGGCGCTCTACTGGTCCTACGAGACGGTGCACGTTTCGGCCAAGTTCGGCTCGGTCAGCCACGGCCTGCGCATATCCATGGTTTGGTTTTTGATGGCCGTTCCACTGGGTTTTGGCCTGATGACCTGGCGCCTGCTGCAGTCTTTGTGGCGCGATATCAACGACTTTCGAACCGGCACTCCCGTGTTCGAAGGCGAAAAAATGTTTGATTGAGGGGATAGACGATGCTTTGGCAACAACTCAATCATTCCGTTGAACTGGGCTGGGATTTTTATCTGCCCGTACTCATGTTCGTAGGTCTTATCGCGATGGCCGTGCCCGTCTGGGCCGCCATCGGGACCGCAGCGATCACCATGCTCGTCATGTCAGGCGACCTGCCACTGAGCGCTGTCGGCGAAAGCCTGTTCACTGGCATTGACGCCTTTGCCCTGACGGCCGTTCCGCTTTTTATCCTGACCGGCGACGTTCTGGTACGCACCGGTCTCAGCCGCAAGTTTCTGGACGTGGCCGAGGCGCTGACATGTTGGACCAAGGGCGGCTTTGGCTCGGCCACGGTTCTTGTCTGCGGTATGTTCGCCGCGATCTCAGGCTCGGATGCGGCAGGCGCTGCCGCTGTGGGCCGGATGACAATCAACCGCCTGGTCGAAAGCGGTTACCCCCGGCCCTACGCTTGTGCGCTGGTCGCGGCCGGTGCTTGTACCGGCATCCTGATCCCGCCTTCGATCGCCTACATCATCATTGGTCTTGTACTGGGAATTTCCGCCTCAACGCTGTTTCTGGCGGCGCTCATTCCCGGTCTGGCGATCCTGGTTTCGATCCTCGTCACCAACATCATCGTCAACCGCCTGTACAGCTATGAAAGCGGCGGCAACCTGAGCATGGCTGAATGGACCGCCAATCTGGTGAAATCGCTGAAATCCGGTTGGTATGCGTTCATCGTGCCTGGCATCATCTTTTACGGCATCTTCTCGGGTCGCCTGACCCCAACCGAAGCAGGCGCTACGGCCGTTGTTGTCACCATCCTCATGGGCTTCATCCTCAAGACACTAAAGCTGTCGGATTTCCCGGCCATGCTGGTCAGTTCGGCAAAGGTCAACGGCGTCATTCTGCCCATCATCGCCTTTTCCGCACCTTTGGCCGAAGCACTGGCAATCATGGGTGTGCCGCAAGGGTTCGTGTCTTCGATCACCAGTCTGACGGATGATCCGATGGTTCTGATCCTGCTGATGATCTGCATCCTGATCGCTGCCGGCTGTGTGATGGAAACAACGCCCAACATCGTGATCCTGGCGCCAATCCTAAAGCCGCTGGCAGACAATATCGGCATGAACGAGATCCAGTTCTGCATCATGATGATCACTGCCCTGGGTGTGGGTTTCATCACGCCACCACTTGGGCTGAACCTGTTCGTGGTCTCTGGCATCACCGGTGAATCGATCCTCAAGATCGCGGCGCGCGCTGTGCCCTTTGTTCTGACCATGCTGATTGTGGTACTTCTGATCGCATATGTACCTGCGATTTCCACCAGCCTTCTTCCTGATATCTACAGATAGGATTTCCCTGCAATGACACGCGAATACCTCAAGCAGGCAACGCTGACCCCCAAATCGAACGCCGCTGAAACCCACTTGATCGTAAAGGAAATCCTGGACGAGATCGAAGCGGGCGGTGACGCGGTAGCAAAGAAATACGCCGCCAAGTTCGACCAGTATGAGGGCAACGTTCTGTTGACCGCGACCGAGATCGAAGCCGCCTGTGCACTGGTTCCCGAAAAGCTCAAGGCGGACATCCGTTTTGCCCATGACAACGTGCGCCGTTTTGCCGAGCTGCAAAAAAGCACCGTCAGCGATGTCGAGACCGAGATCGCTCCAGGGTTCATCACCGGTCAAAAAGCAATTCCGGTGGATGCTGCGGGTTGCTATGTGCCCGGTGGGCGTTACAGCCACATCGCTAGCGCGATTATGACCGTGACCACAGCTAAAGTGGCGGGTTGCAAACACATCACCGCCTGCTCGCCCCCCCGCCCTGACGTTGGGGTCGCTCCTGCGATCATCTATGCCGCCCACATCTGCGGCGCGGACAAGATCATGGCCATGGGTGGTGTGCAGGGCGTCGCAGCAATGACATTCGGCCTGTTTGGTCTGCCCAAAGCCAACATACTTGTGGGCCCCGGTAATCAGTTCGTGGCCGAGGCCAAGCGCATCCTGTTTGGTCGCGTCGGAATAGACATGATCGCAGGCCCCACTGACAGCCTGATCCTGGCCGATTCAACAGCGGATGCTCATATTGTCGCCACTGATCTGGTGAGCCAGGCCGAGCACGGTTACAACTCTCCCGTCTGGCTGATCACGGATAACCGTGCCCTGGCCGAAGAGGTGATCGCCCAAGTGCCCGACCTCATTGCCGATCTGCCCGAAGTGAACCGTGAAAACGCCGCGGCCGCGTGGCGCGATTACGCCGAGGTCATCTTGTGTTCCGACCGCGACGAAATGGCCGCCTGCTCTGACGAATACGCCCCCGAGCACCTGACCGTACAGGCTGATGACCTGGATTGGTGGCTGAACCAGCTTACGTGCTATGGCTCGCTGTTTTTGGGGGAGGAAACCACAGTGTCCTACGGCGACAAGGCAACCGGTACCAACCACGTGCTGCCCACCTCACGGGCCGCCAGCTATACTGGCGGTTTGTCAGTTCACAAATACATGAAGATCGTCACCTGGCAACGTGCCACCCGCGAAGGGTCAAAAGCAGTGGCCGAGGCAACAGCCCGCATTTCGCGCCTTGAAGGTATGGAGGGGCACGCGCGTGCCGCCGATGTGCGTCTTGCCAAGTATTTCCCGGATGAAACTTTTGACCTGACCGCAAATGGCTAGTCCCAGTCACCTTTTCAGCCTGAAAGGCAAGATCGCCTGTATCACCGGCGCAAGTTCGGGTCTTGGTCGTCGCGCGGCAATCACGCTGGCGTCAGCTGGCGCAAATGTCGTGACGGTCGCCCGACGCGAGGACGCCTTGCGTCAGGCCTGCCGCGATATCGGGGATCGCGCGTCTTTTGTAGTGGGCGACGTCGCCGACCAGAACGAGATGGATGATCTGTGTCAGGCAATCCGCGCACCTTTCGGCGCACCTGACATTCTGGTCCATGCAGCTGGCGTTAACACTCGCCAACCGGCTGATGATGTCACGGCTGAGGGCTGGGATATGACGCTGTCCCTGAACCTGTCTGCGCCGTTTTTCCTTAGTCAGGCTTTTGTCCCTGAGATGAAGACCAAGGGCTGGGGAAGGATCGTCAACTTTGCTTCGCTGCAAAGCACACGCGCCTTTCCAAGCGGCATTGCCTATGGGGCCAGCAAAGGTGGGATCTCTCAACTAACGCGCGCCATGGCGGAAGCTTGGTCACCCCATGGCATCACGGCCAACGCGATTGGTCCGGGGTTCTTTCCGACGGAACTGACCCAAGCTGTTTTTCAAGACGACGACCGAGCCGCCCGCAATGCTGCCCAGACCTGCATCGGGCGCAATGGCACACTCGAGGATATGGATGGCCCCCTGCTGTTTTTATGCTCTGATGCATCTGCCTATGTGACCGGTCAAACCCTGATGGTCGATGGAGGGTTCACAGCGAAATGAAAGCTTTGATTTACGAAGGCGTCGAAACGCTTGTCTACAGGGACACAACCGGCCCGATTTCAAGTGTCGGTGAACATCTGGTACGGGTGTCCGCCGTTGGCATCTGTGGCTCGGACATGCATGCCTATCTGGGACATGACACCCGTCGCCCTGCGCCGCTGATCCTGGGACATGAGGCTGCCGGATTAATCGAAGGCGGATCACAAAGCGGAAGACGCGTGACAATCAACCCGCTCGTGACCTGCGGGACATGCCCAGCTTGCATCGCGGGACGCGAGAATCTGTGCCCTGAGCGGCAGATCATTTCGATGCCACCGCGCGAAGGGGCCTTTGCCCAATATATCTCGATGCCCGACAGCAACCTGGTGACCGTGCCGGACCATGTACCGCTGAACAAGGCGGCGCTGGCGGAACCACTGGCGGTGAGTTGGCATGCCGCGCGTCTGGCGCTTGAGGCATTGCACCCCTCGATGGACCGTCGCGCTATCGTAATTGGCGGCGGCGCTATCGGACTGGCAGCGGCTCTGGCGTTACAGGCCATGGGTGTCGAAGATGTCACCATTCTGGAGCCCAATGACAACCGCCGAGTGTTCTTGCGCGAACACTGTGGACAGACCGTCGAAACCACCACCCGCCACCCTGCCGCCTTGGTCGTTGACGCCGTGGGCTTTGCCAAAACACGCGAGATCGCCTCGGCAATGGTCGAACCGGGCGGTGTCATCGCTCATGTGGGTCTGGGAGAGGATGCTGACGGGTTGGACATCCGCAGGCTAACCTTGCAGGAAATCACCTTTGTCGGCACCTATACTTACACTGCGCAAGATTTTCGCGACACAGCCCTGGCCATCTTTGATGATAAGCTTGGCGATCTGAACTGGATCGAAGAACGCCCTCTGTCGCAAGGGGCTCAGGCCTTTCGCGATCTGAGACAAGGGGTCGTGGCCGCTCCTAAGATCGTGCTCGATCCCTGGAACTGACGCCCTGAAAGGAGACCACTAATGTACGACAAAATTCTGGTTCCCATGGCCTTGGATCACGGCCTGTCACAGCACACACTGCAGGTGGCACAAGCACTTCGTGCAGCCGACGGTCAGATCATCGCTTTGCATGTTCACGAAGCCCCCCAGGGGTCTGTCGCTGCCTTTTTGGACAAGGACGCCGTTCGCGAAGGGTTCGAACGGGCCGTTCAAATGCTCAAGGAGAAGACAGACGGGTTGAACGGTGTCACGGCCGAAATTGTCAAAGGCCATACCTACCGCTCGATTATCGACTATGCGGTCGCCAACGACATCGACTGCATCGTCATCGGATCGCATCGTCCAGGGTTCAGCGACTATCTGCTTGGCTCGACAGCTGCGCGTGTTGTCCGCCATGCACCCTGCGCCGTCCACGTCTACCGCAGTACCTGAAATTATCCTTCAAAAACAAAGGCAACCCCCCCATGAGTATTGACGCCCGGATCACGGATGATCTGATATCGAACGGGATCGAGTTCGTGACGACCGTTCCCTGCAAACAACTGGCCGGGGTGATCGAGGAAATCGACGCGCGGCCCGAGATCCATCATGTGCCCTCGAACAAGGAAGACGAAGGCATGGGCCTGTGCGCCGGGGCCTGGATGGGCGGAAAACGCCCCGCCATCATCATGCAAAACACTGCCATCGGCGTCACCATCAACACGCTGGCCACGCTGACGCAGTACTATCGCATGCCCCTGCCGATGCTGATTTCCTACCGCGGAGAGCTGCGTGAACCGGTCGCCTGCCAGGTTGAAATGGCCGTTCATACCAAGGCGCTTCTGGCGCAGCTCAACATCCCAACCTACCATTTTCATTGGCAAAAAGATGTCGAAGAG
>NZ_UNRA01000003.1 GCF_900537075.1 Tropicibacter sp. Alg240-R139 | reverse complement strand
GCTACCACTTGCGCTCCTTGAGCACAGGCAATCATCACCTAAGAGCGTTGATATACAGACGTTGATCCATCGAAATGAACCAAACCGCCCACATATCTCTTCAGTGTATTCAATTGTCAAACAGCGTCGGAACCTAAGTCCCAGAGACAAAAACCAACACGTAGCGCCAATCTTAACTGGCGCAAACCGCGTCAAACCTGCCTCGAATTCTTCCCAAACTTCCCCTCCTGAACCTTCCGTCCAGTCCGTTCCGTCCGCCCCGTAGCGCCTCAGCGCCGCCGGTGAAGGGGGTTCTAGTCCTAACTACAAATACCCGCAACCCAAAAAATCACAAAAATCACGAAAATCACGAAAAAGATCTAAAATATAACAATATCATAGGGTTAGCCACCACCATGCAATCCGCAATGAACCAGCGAGCCATGCGTTCCACCGCTTAGTTTCCAACCCTTCTATGAAAAGTGGAGTTTTCCACAGACTCGCCCACAGACTCCCAGGATTCACCCTCAAGAATTACCCAAAATCCGGGATCAGGCGCGCTGGACTCGCATACGTCTTTTGGGGAGTCGCAGCACCAGAAGAACAATTGTCACCCCAAGATAGATCAATGGTTCGATCTGAAAGCCCTTGGCGACCATGACATAGTGTACGGCCCCCAGAATAGCTGCCGCATAGACCATCTTGTGCAAACTGCGCCACTTGGGGCCAAGCTTTCGCACGGACCAGTTGTTGGACGTCAGCCCCAATGGGAGCAGGATTATGAACCCCGCCATTCCAATGGTGATGTAAGGCCGTTTCAGGATGTCAGCCCAGATCTGACTAAGGATCTGTACATCCAGGACCAACCAGACCAACAGGTGCAGCAGTACATAGACAAACGTCAGCACCCCGATGGAGCGCCGGAACTTCATCAGGTTCAAGCCGGTGAACTGACGAAGCGGTGTCACTGCCAAGCCCAAGATCAACAACTGCAGCGCCCGCTCGCCCATTTCATGTTCGAGCACCTTGACCGGATCAACGCCCAACCCACCAGTCAGCCCAGAGTACAAAAGCCACATCGGATAGGCTGCCCCTGCAAGGTAAAGCACCCAAGCCGGAAACTTGCGCAAAGTTACGTTGATCTGATCCATCAGTGTCATGTGTTTCTATCTATCCCAAGCTGGGCCAGCCCCTAGAAAAACTTCGAGAGGTCCATACCTTCATAAAGATCTGCGACTTGATCTTCGTAGCCGTTGAACATCAGCGTCGGGACACGCTTGGCGAACAACCCGCCGCCGATCTTACGCTCGCTGGCTTGCGACCAGCGAGGGTGCGACACCTCGGGGTTCACGTTACTGTAAAAGCCATACTCGCGCCCGTTGGCCTGGTTCCAACTGGTGGGCGGTTCTTTGTCGGTCAGCGTGATACGCACGATCGACTTGATCGACTTGAAGCCATATTTCCACGGAACCACCAGCCGCAGCGGCGCACCGTTCTGGTTCGGGATCGGTTTGCCATAGATACCGGTCGCCATGATCGTCAGCGGGTGCATCGCCTCGTCCAGGCGCAGCCCCTCTTTATAGGGCCACTCCAGCACGGGATACTGCGTGCCGGGCATCTCTTCGGGGCGATAGAGGGTTTCAAAGCCCACATACTTTGTCCCCTCCTGCACACCCGCCAGATTCAGCAGGTCGGCCAGTTCAAACCCGTTCCACGGGATGACCATCGACCAGGCCTCGACGCAGCGAAAGCGATAGATGCGCTCTTCGACCGTCATCTCGGACATGATCTGCTCAAATCCATAGTCGCCGGGGCGGTCGACCAGGCCGTCGATCTGAACTGTCCAAGGGTCAGTTTTCATCAGATGTGCGTACTCAACTGGGTCCCCCTTGCCGGTGCCAAACTCGTAAAAGTTGTTGTAGCTGGTGATCTCTTCCCAGCTGTTGGGTTCCAGCCCTTCGGCCAAGGCAGGCTTGGCAATCGACGCCAGACCAACCCCCGCAAGTCCCGCCATAAAGTGACGGCGGTTCAGGAACGCCGCTTCGGGTGTCACGTCGGCGTGGGTCAAATCATTCTTCCAGCGGTGGGCCATTTCGGTCTCCGGTTGTTAATCGTTTTTAATCAGGTAGAGGGTCAAGCGAATTGAGCCAAACCAACTTGTCTCACGATTCAGAGACGGGACTGTAACTTGGCAGGATTTCGTTCATGGGTGTTGAACGCCCGTTTTCCATCATAATACGCACATGGCGCCGACGAAGCTGCCGAGGTTCGGGAACACCCACCGAATGGGCGATGGTTTCCACCTCGTGCCGGATTTCCTGCGCGTACCGAGCGACGCGTTTGTATTTGTGCTCGACCACCAGTCCCTTTTGAAAGCGCAGGTCATGGGTCGTGATGCCTGTTGGGCAGGTGTTCTTGTTGCATTTGAGCGCTTGGATGCAGCCGAGCGAGAACATGAACCCGCGTGCCGAAGTGACAAAGTCCGCCCCCGCAGCCAAGGCCCAGGCCACATCGCTGGGATTGATCAGCTTACCGCTCGACACAAGGCGGATGCGCTCTTTGAGCCCATGTTCGTCACGCAAGTTTGCAATTACGGGCAGCGCCTCGCGCACGGACATCCCTACAAGATCAATCAGGGGCATGGGCGCTGCCCCGGTGCCGCCTTCGCCGCCGTCCAAAGTAATGAAGTCGGGCGCACAGTCGTCCCCGCGCGCAACAATGGCATCAAAAAGCTCGGTGAAAACCTGTTCAGACCCAACCACGGTCTTGATCCCGACGGGTTTGCCGGTGACCTCGCGCACATGGGCAATCATGTTGAGCAGCTCTTCAACGTTGCCTGCTTCGCGGTGACGGTTGGGGGATTGGCTGTCGTGGCCTTTCTTGATGCCCCGGATGGCAGCAATCTCGTCGGTGATCTTTTCGGCCGGCAGAATGCCTCCCTTTCCTGGCTTGGCGCCTTGGGCCAATTTAATCTCGAACATGCGAACGGTTTCATGGGCGGCCACCTCACGCAGCTTGTCGTCGCTCAGTTTTCCGTGCTCATCTCGGACACCGTATTTTGCCGTCCCAATCTGGAAAACGATGTCGCATCCGCCTTCCAGATGAAACGGGCTCAACGCGCCCTCGCCAGTGTTAAGCCAAACACCTGCTTCTTTGGCGCCCCGGCTCAAAGCCTGCACGGCCGGCTTTGAAATCGCGCCAAAGCTCATGCCAGAGATATTAAAGAACGACGGCGCTTCATAGGGTATTCGCGCAGTCGGACCAATCCGCAACGGTTCGGATTTGGTGAACTGATCCCCCAACGGCGGGAAAGGCGCGTTCACAAAAATCGGAGTACCTGGTACGCTCAGATTGCGGGTCGAACCAAAGGCGACTGTATTCCCTTCGCCTTCAGCTGCGCGGTTGACCCATTCGCGCTGCGCCCGATTAAACGGTAGTTCTTCGCGGTCCATGGCGAAAAAATACTGCCGAAAGAACTCTCCCAGCCCGCTGAACAATTTCCGGAATCGCCCGATGACAGGATAGTTTCTGCGGATGGCATCATGTGTCTGAAACCGGTCGACAAAGAACAGGATCAGCGCGACCAAAGCGACCAAACCGATGAAGGTGACAAAGGCAAAGGCCATGACCTCGATTGCGTTCATTGCGAATCCCATTTGGGGACCTCCGATCTGTGTTTTGTTGCGGCGTTCGCGTTGCTGGCGAGTCTTAAAGACTGACCACAACAGCACGGGCAATCAAGCCACGTGCAATCACGTTGCAAGAAGGAGGTTGAAACAGAAAAGCGGAGGATATCCCACATCTAGGCGTGTAACCAGGTCAACCACCATATCTTGATCAGCCATCAGATACTGTTGGAAAACAAATGTTACACTGGATCAGCACTGATCAGATCTTAGGCCGAACGCATGCCATCGATCCGCTTGCGGACCAGCTCGACATGCATCCGCGCGTGATAGGCAGCTTGGCGATAGGCAGCAGGCAAACGCACCTTGGACAGTCGGTCGTCCAGCTCCACCAGATCTGCGCTCATCCGCTCAAGATCTTCGGCCGAGGGGGTTCCGTCGAGCTCATCCTCGATGGCCCGGATGTCGGGATAATGCTGCCAGACCTTCCATCCCATGATGTAGGCATAGATCCCCGGCAAAGCGCGCAGCATGGGCACCACAATGAATAGGATCGGCAACAGCAACAACAGCGTACGGTTCACCTGCGCCGCCATCCAGTACGGCAACCAGTCGTGCCAGGTTGACGGTCCTTCTGTGATCAGCTGACGCGCGGCATTGTTCACCGGCAGGTCAGTGCCATCAATCGAGGGGAACGCATCGGGATCAGTGATGATATCGCGCGCGCCGTGTAACGCCTTGGCGGCCATCGTCAGGCGATTGACCAAAGCGGGATGTAGATCCGGCGTGACGGCCAACCGCGCCTCAAGCGCCAGGATCGATTGCGGCTTTGACGGGATCACGGGATCCAACGAGATCGCGCCAGGCGGCACAGTAACAGTGGTGGCATAGGCCAGACGCCGGGCAATCGCATCACTGTGGTCCAGGGGAACAAATTGAATGTCAGGATGTCCATAAGCGCGTTGCAGATACGGCGCATCAATCGGCGCCACAAAAACTGCCACGTCGATCTCATCCGCAATCAGCGCGCTGATGGCATCGTCATAGCCAATGGCGACGGTTTGATTGGCCAGTAAGTCCAGCTCGATCGCGGCCAGAAAATCGACATATGCTGCCGACGTACCAGACCCAGGACGCCCGCCGTTGATCTTTAACCCTCGCCAAAGCGCCGGATTCCCCGGAAGGTTCAACTCGCTACGTGCCAGAAAGATCATTGGCTCGAAAAAGATCGAGCCGACGGCCTCGATTTCCGGGTCTCTGACCATGATCCCACCTTGCAACAGAGCGGCGTCGACCTGACGGCCTACCAAAAGTTGCTCGTTTTCAACCGATCCGGCGGTCTCAATCACCTCAAGCGTGATGCCATCACGTGCCAACTCCTCAACATAGCGTTTGGCCACTTGGTTATATGCGCCGCCCTCAGGGCCGGCCGCGATCCGCAACGTCTTGGGTGGGTGCAATTGCAAAAACACCAAAACCAAGCCCGTTCCAAGCACAAGGGCCACAAGCAGGGTCCAGATCCTCATAATGTGACCTTTCCGATTTTGGGGATTTCGTAGCAGGGCAAAACTTAGCGGGCTGATCTTCACGGGGCAAGACGGCAATCTCTTGCAAATGACCGCCGCGCCTGACCCGTGAAAGTGATCCAAATCTGCGTCGGCGCAGTATCAAGAATACACCAACCTGAATGAGGTTCCGTGAGATGTCACAAAAATGCACCGTAAGCTTTCTCTTGGCTTCTTTGACCCTGCTGCCCACGTTGACGTGGGGTGGCAACGAATCCCGTTCCACCGCTTATGAGGTCGGCAACGGCTTGATCGAGGTAGTCGCCGATTTTTCGGAAAACGCGATCTTTTGGTGCGGAGTGGGTGATTACGCTCTGCTGCGCCTTTCAAAACGCGGCAATACGCGGATTTACGTCTGGAAGGGTCCCGCCCCCAGCACCGCCCGCCCTGGAGAACGCGCGGTGACCTTTAGCTTCACCCCACCACCGGGTGCCAGCACCGGCGCGTCTTTCACGACAGATGTCTCCCTAATAGGCAACTCTCTGTCGGTTGGTCAGGCCAAACTCACCTGTGATGAACGGACCGCCAGCGGCTGATCACTGTTTTTGCATCAACGACAGGTAAAAGCCGACCCCACGTTCCAGGTTTTCGATCGACAGCCTTTCGTTCAAGCCGTGGAACCGAACCAGGTCCTCGCCAGTGATCATGAAAGGGTTGATGCGATAGGTGTTCTCGCTGGCCTTGGCGTAATGACGCGCATCTGTGGCCGCAATCGTCAGCCCCGGTACGGCAGCCAAGGGACCAAAAACCGCGCGAATTGACGCCTCGACGTCCAGGTACCCCGCCGCAGTAGAGCTGGAGACCGGCGAGGCATCACCGCCCTTATCCCTGTCTGCCAAAATCTCGATCTCGTCATCGTCGATAACGGTGCGAACATGTTCCACCACGCTGTCGATGTCGTCGCGTGGATGAATGCGAAAATTGATGACCGCGCGGGCCTCGGTCGCCAGCACGTTTTCCTTGGTCGATCCGGACAGCATCGTGGGCGCAGTGGTTGTCCGCAGCATCGCATCTGTGGACGGAGCACCTGACAGGATGTTTTCCAACAGCGGATCAAACAGCCAGCGGTTGGCAAAGACCACCCGCTGACCAAATGAGAAATGGCGCCCCAAAGCATCGAAGAATTCCGCCGACACCCCGGTCAAACCACCGGGCATCGGATTGGACTGCACCCGATCGACCGCGCGCGCCAAACGACCCACCGCCGTCACACGCGGTGGCATCGATGAATGCCCCCCTTCGGCACGGGCGATCAGGGTTAGGGTCACATATCCCTTTTCGGACAGGTTGATGCTGGCCACGGGCTCATCAAGTCCCGGGATGATCTTGTCTAGAACAAAGGACCCTTCGTCCAGTGACCAAGCCAAAAGTACGTCCTGCTCTTTCAGGTGGTTCGCGACCGAAATTGCGCCCTTGCCGCCAACCTCTTCGTCACCACCAAAGCTGAAGTAGATGGTGCGTTCGGGTGTAAAACCGGCAGTAACCATGGATTCGGCTGCAGCCAACATGGCGATCAAAGCACCTTTGTTGTCCAATGTGCCCCGCCCCCAGACAAAGCCATCCGCAATCGCGCCGGAATAAGGGTCATGTTCCCATTGATCCAAGGACCACGGCGCAACCGGCACCACGTCATAGTGCGCAGCCAGCAAGACCGGCTTCAGATCCGGGTTGGAGCCCTGCCAGCGATAAAGCGGGGTTTTCTGATCCAGCACCACCCGCTCTGTCGCGCCGTGAACAGCTGGATAGGTCGCCTCGAGAAACGACAAAAACGCGTCAAAATCTGGGTGACCGGGTTTGGTGCTGTCCGTCTCGAACTGAATGGCCTGCGAGAGCTGCTTCGCAGTTCGTTCGACATCAACCTCAACGGTAACAGGCTCTGACGCCGGAATGGGCGGCGGCCCATACTGAAAGGTGTTAAACAGCAATATCCCTGCCAAAACCACGATTGCCACCGCCAGCAAGGCGGCGATACGCTTGACCCATTTGAGCATCTCTCTCCCCTTCCCGATCCAGATCGGTTTTCACCCACATTGTGACGGCTGCCTTGAGCAATGAAAGACCCTACGTCTCCCACTTACTCAACGTTATCTGCTTCGGGCTCTTCGGGAGGGGGCGAGATGAAAGAGTTCTGAACTTAAAGAAGGTCGGCTGTCTTGACCGCATAGCGGTCAGTCATGCCCGAAACGAAATCGGTCAGCGAGTGCATTGCGGAATAAGCATCGGTGACATCCCGTAAATCAAGTTGAACGGCGCTGACGACTTGCCGCTCGTACGACGGCAAATCCGCTTGTTGCCAACCACTTTTTGCCAGTGCTTCGTAAACCGGGCACAGCCCGTCCAGCACCCGGCGGATCACGTTGCGCCCCTGCACTTCAAGCTTGGTTTTGCGCGGGGCTGTGAACAGCTGTTCATGAGCCAGATCCTTGATCTCTTTAAAAGCCGCGGCCTTACCCGATTCCTCGATCAAAGAGCTCGAAAAACTGCCGTCCAAAATGGCGTCATGATTATCCTTGAACGCCTGAACACAGGCGTTGATCGCGCCACCGATAGCACGGGCGCGCAGGTAACTGATCTTCTCATAGTCAGTATAACCGCCTTGATTTCGGCGCGTCGGAATGGCCACCGCCGAGAGCAATTCTTCGACCGTCTTCAAGGACAGATCCCCGGATGAAAATCCATCCTCCAGATCAACGATGTTGTAACAGATGTCGTCTGCGGCTTCGACCAGATAGACCAGCGGATGCCGTCGCCACCATTTTTGGCCATCGGCCCCTTCGGTCTCGATCAACTCCATCGCATTGGCGGCGGCTTCGTAATATGCGCGTTCGGCTTCGAAGAACCCAAACTTTTTGGCACCAACATAAGGCTTCTTGCCACTGGCCTTCAGCCGCTTGGATGTTTCTGCACCCATCGGATACTTCGTGAAGGCCCCCAATACCGCGTTCGGCAGGCACATGCCGCCTTCGTTGCGATACATCTCAAGCCGGGTCAGAATGCGAAACCCCTGAGCGTTGCCTTCGAACCTTTCGAATTCATGCCAGCGGTCCCCTGCAATACCGCGAAACGCAGGCGAGCAGCCTTGCAGTTGCTCAGCGCACCAAGCGCCAATCGCTTCTTCACCCGAATGTCCAAATGGCGGATTCCCGACGTCGTGGGCCAGACACGCAGCCTGAATAATCCCGGCAACTTTATGGGACGCCGCTTCTGGGATCAGGTTTTCTTCAGTTGCCAGCCAAGTCCCAACCTGCATGCCGATCGAGCGGCCAACGCTGGCCACCTCTTCCGAGTGGATCAGGCGATGGCGCAAATGGTCGTTGTCATAAAGCGGATGAACCTGCGTCTTATTGGCCAGTCGGCGGAACGGGGCGGAAAAGGTGATTCTGTCAGCGGCGATTACATGAGCCGGGCGATCCGGTTGCTCGGGTTTGCCGTCAAAGACGGACGTATCCAAAAGCTTCGCCCATTCCATTTTCGCCATGTCTGCCGACCTTTTCCATGTTGAAATTCAGCCACTTGGTGACAGAAAAACCCGCCCTGTAAAAGGGCGGGCTTCATGTTCATTTCAGCGCGGATCAGTGCACGACTGCATCATCCGGGCGAGGGCGATCGCTGGTGCCCAGACGGTCGCCGATGATCAGACCATCGGCCCCGGCAGAAACTGGAACGGTTTCACCGTCCTTGATTTCACCCGCCAACAGCGCCTCGGCGAGCGGATTTTGCAAGGCGCGTTGGATCACGCGCTTGAGGGGGCGCGCACCAAAGACCGGGTCGTAGCCCTCGTCGGCCAGCCAGGTCTTGGCCGCCTCGTCCAGTTCCAACCTGATCTTTCGACCAGCCAGACGTTTGGCCAGGCGGCCCAACTGGATGTCGACGATACCGTCCATATCCGCACGGGCCAGACGGTCAAAGATGATCGTCTCGTCCAGTCGGTTCAGGAACTCGGGCCGGAAATGCGCCCGCACCGCGTCCATCACATCACGCCGTGCATCTGCTGCGTCAGCGCCATCAGGCAGTTGGCTGAGCGCCTGCGCGCCTAGGTTTGACGTCAAGATGATCAGCGTCTGCTTGAAGTCCACAGTGCGGCCCTGACCATCGGTCAACATACCGTCGTCCAGCACCTGCAACAGAACGTTGAACACGTCCGGATGCGCCTTTTCAACCTCGTCAAACAGCACAACCTGATAGGGGCGCCTGCGCACTGCCTCGGTCAACACACCACCCTCGTCATAACCGACATAGCCCGGAGGAGCACCGATCAGGCGGGCAACACTGTGCTTTTCCATGAACTCGGACATATCGACCCGAACCATGGCGCTGTCGTCGTCAAACAGGAAATCGGCCACTGCCTTGGTCAGCTCGGTCTTGCCCACGCCAGTGGGTCCAAGGAACAGGAACGAACCCAGCGGGCGATTTTCGTCGTTCAAACCGGCCCGTGCGCGGCGCACGGCGTTTGCCACGGCGGTTACGGCCGAATGCTGGCCAATCACGCGACGATGCAGATCATCTTCCATCCGCAAGAGCTTCTCACGTTCACCTTCGAGCATTTTGGACGTCGGAATTCCGGTCCAACGCTCAACCACGCCTGCGATTTGCTCGGGCCGCACGGTTTCTTCGGCCATCATGCCGCGATCTTCGCGGTTTTCTGCATCCGACAGTTGCTTTTCCAACTCGGGAATCACGCCATAGCTAAGCTCGCCGGCCTTTGCCAGATTGCCTTCGCGTTTGGCAATTTCCAGATCGGCGCGCGCCTTGTCCAACTGCTCTTTCAGCAACTGTGCCGCATTAAGCTTGTCGCGTTCGGCCTGCCACTGCGCTGTCATCTCAGCGGATTTTTCTTGCAGGTTCGACAGGTCCTTTTGCAACGTTTCCAGGCGATCCCTGGAGGCCACGTCGTCTTCGAGCTTCAGCGCCTCCTCTTCGATCTGCAATTGCAGGATCTGTCGGTCCAACTGGTCCAACTCTTCCGGCTTGCTGTCGACCTCCATCCGCAAGCGGCTGGCAGCCTCATCGACAAGGTCGATCGCTTTATCTGGCAGGAAGCGGTCGGTGATGTAGCGATGCGACAGGGTCGCCGCCGAGACCAGCGCCGAATCCGACACGCGCACGCCGTGGTGCAGCTCGTATTTCTCTTTGATACCACGCAGGATACTGATCGTGTCCTCAACCGTCGGTTCGCTGACCATCACCGGCTGGAACCGCCGCGCCAAAGCCGCGTCTTTTTCCACGTATTTGCGATACTCATCCAACGTGGTCGCACCGATACAGTGCAACTCTCCGCGGGCAAGCGCGGGCTTGATCAGGTTCGCGGCGTCCATCGCTCCGTCTGACTTACCGGCCCCGACCAGTGTGTGCATCTCGTCGATGAATAGGATGATTTCGCCAGCGGCTTCGGTCACCTCAGTCAGAACCGCCTTCAGCCGCTCTTCGAACTCGCCGCGATATTTCGCACCGGCGATCAACGCGCCCATGTCGAGGGACAGGAGTTTCTTGTCGCGCAAGGATTCCGGCACATCACCATTGATGATGCGCAAGGCCATCCCCTCGGCAATTGCGGTTTTACCTACGCCGGGTTCCCCGATCAGAACCGGGTTATTTTTGGTTCGGCGGCTGAGCACCTGCATAGCGCGGCGGATTTCCTCGTCGCGACCGATGATCGGGTCAATCTTCCCCTCGGCCGCAGCCTCGGTCAGGTCGTGGGCGTATTTCTTGAGCGCGTCATAACCATCCTCGGCGCTGGCCGTATCAGCCGTCCGCCCCTTGCGAATGTCATTGATTGCTTCGTTGAGTTTCTGCGCGCTCACGGCACCGGCGTCCAAAGCCTCCTTGGCCTTGGATTTCACCATGCAAAGCGCCATCAAAATACGCTCTACAGGGACAAAGCTGTCGCCTGCCTTTTTTGCCAATTTCTCGGCCTCAGCCAATACCTTACCGGTTTGACCATCCAGATATATCTGGCCTGCGTCGCCGCCAACTTTGGCCTGTTTTGCAAGGGCAAGATCGAGCGCTTCGACCACCCGTACAGGCGCACCGCCAGCACGCGCAATCAGGTTGCTCGCCAGCCCCTGTTCGTCATCCATCAAAGCCTTTAGAATGTGTTCGGGCGTCAGTCGCTGATGCCCTTCGCGCATCGCAATGGTCTGCGCCGCTTGCACGAAACCTCGTGCTCGCTCGGTGAACTTGTTCAAGTCCATCATTCTCTCCTTTTCCAAGCGCCCTGTCATGTCGGCGCCCGAAATCGGCACGCCTGTTGTTGGGCCTCACATTCAATTTGGGAAATGCTATCCGGTCTTCAAGAGGCTGGGTCACGGAAATTCAAAATGAGTTAAATTCTCAGAATTTCACCTCAACGGCGCCTCACTTTCGTAATATTTCGGGGTTCATACTAGGGTTCAGAGTGGAGGCTACTATGCTTGTAACGAATGTTGAAATTTCACAATACACCTACTGCGAACGAACCGAACGGCACACTGCAAACGTCTGCATGACACTTGGCGACATGTTCGTCACCCTGTTCTGCGCACTGAACATGCCTGAAAACGAATGCCCGAAGACACGCGCCAACGCGTTTGTTCGGGACGCGATGCGCCAGTTGCGCCGCATGCCCGAATACCGCTCGGGGCGCAGCTCGCTAGAGTTGTCGAAACACGTCACTGCACCGATGCCTTTGCTGGCATGAGGCTTGCAACACCACTTGCATCACGCCTTACGGCTATTTAGAGAGGCGCGACCCCACCAAAACAAGGATCGCGCCCATGTCCGCCATACCTGCGCCCGCTACACCTGCGCCCGACGATCGCCTGATTGTCGCGCTGGATGTTCCCAACGCCCTGCAAGGTCTGGCCTTGACCGAACAGCTGGGCGACGCGGTCTCCTTTTACAAAATCGGCCTCGGTATGCTGACCGGCGGCGGCCTGGCGCTAGCGAATGAGCTGAAGCAGCAACACGGCAAGCGTATTTTCTTGGACATGAAGCTTTTCGACATCGGCAACACAGTCGAAAATGCGGTGCGGGGCCTGGCGCAGTTCGATCTGGATTTCCTGACCGTCCACGGTGATCCGCATGTGGTCCGTGCCGCGAAAGAAGGCGCAAGCGGCAAGGACCTGAAAATCCTAGCCGTGACCATCTTGACCTCACTCAACCGGGATGACCTGGATGCAGGTTTGATCAAGCCCGGCGACGTGCAAGAGTTGGTCATCGAACGTGCTGCCAAGGCATTTGAGTCGGGTGCAGACGGTGTCATTGCGTCGCCGCAAGAGGCTGCTTTGATCCGCGCCTTGCCACAGTCCGAAGGTCGCTTGATCATCACTCCAGGCGTGCGTCCGGCGGGCGCCGAGCTGGGGGATCAGAAGCGTGTCGCCACCCCGGCAAATGCAGTCTCGGACGGGGCAGATCACATCGTGGTCGGCCGTCCGATCTACCGCGCCGAGGATCCTCGGGCCGCAGCGCACGCGATCCTGGCTGAACTGAATTCAGCCCAGGCCTCGGCTCCGAACAGACCCTGACTGGGCGCAACTGGCCTTTTTCACTCAAAAGCCGCTGTGCCCCTGAAAGCACATATTTCACATGCATTTTGCATGTCTGGAATTCCGGACTATGCCCGAGCCGTTTTTTGGGGGAGTCTAAGGTTGATACACTCCCCAACGAACCTTGTCTTCCTGTGGTTCGTTACCTCCCCCGCTTAAGAAGCGGGGGTTTTCTCGGTGAGGCCCCCAAAAACCTGCTCAGACCACCCACAGAGAGCTCTCTGTCATTGCCCTGTATCGGCCCTTAGAATAGTGTTGCATGCCGACCCCTAGTATCCCGAACGCCGAGCCGATCGATGCCTTCCTTATGTCGCGATTGCCTGATCCCTTTTAATGCCGGGCGCCGCTGCCCTTCGTGTGGCAGCCCCCTGGTTGTCAGCGACCCCGAACTGTTCGATCTATCGATCGCGCACATGGACTGTGATGCGTTCTATGCCTCGGTCGAAAAGCGCGACAATCCTGAGCTGGCGGACAAACCAGTGATCATTGGCGGCGGCAAACGTGGGGTCGTTTCGACGGCCTGTTATGTGGCGCGGATTCGTGGCGTCAAATCTGCGATGCCCATGTTCAAGGCGCTCGACCTCTGCCCCGATGCCGTGGTCGTCAAACCCCGTATGAGTGTCTATGCCGAGGTCAGTCGCGAAATCCGCGCGATGATGGATGACCTAACCCCCGCAATAGAACCGCTGTCGCTGGACGAGGCATTTCTGGATCTGTCTGGCACCCAAAAGCTGCACGGCGCACCACCCGCGGTAATGCTGGCGGGTTTAGTGAAGCGGATGAAAGATGAACTGGGGCTTACCGGCTCTATTGGTCTCAGCCACAACAAGTTCCTGGCCAAGGTGGCATCAGACTTGGACAAACCCCGTGGATTTTCCGTGATCAGCCGACAAGAAACCGCCGGTTTTCTGGAAAACAAACCTGTGCGCCTGATCTGGGGCATCGGCCCCGCTGCCCAAACCTCGTTAGAAAAGGTTGGCATCCGAACCTTCTCGGACCTGCTGCGATGGGACCAGACTGCCCTGAGCGAACGGTTCGGCTCGATGGGATATCGCCTTTGGCATCTGGCACGTGGGCAGGACAAGCGCCGGGTATCAAACAACGAGCCGATGAAGTCGATCTCGAATGAAACCACCTTTTTTGAAGACACCAATAACCCCGACATTCTGGACGGGCATCTGTGGCGGATGGCGGAAAAGGTGGCGGACCGGGCCAAGGCAAAGGGACTGGCAGGTCGGGTGGTGACACTCAAACTCAAGCGTGCCAACCATGCGGTCCTGACGCGCCGCGTGTCCTTGCGGGATGCGACGCAAATGGCCGACACTTTGTATAGAACTGCCCGGGCCTTGTTTGATCAAGTTGGCGATCAAGGACTTTATCGACTGTTGGGGTGTGGCTTGTCTGATTTGTGCCCCGAAGACGAAGCTGACAAAAGCGGCGACCTGCTCGACCCAAATGCAGCCAAACGCAGCGAAGCCGAACGAGCGACGGACGCTATTCGCAAACGCTTTGGTTCTGACGCGATCATCAAAGGGCGCACATTGCGTTGATTACTCGGCTGCCAGCCGTGCCGGCCCCTGCCCCAATACCGCGATGCGAGACGCCACTTTGCCCAGCAACTCGCGCACCCGGTCAAAGTCCGCGTTGGGGCGGATGCCCTTTTCGTCCATGTAAATAGAGCGGTCGATTTCGATCTGGATAGCATGCTGACGACGTGACGGCCGCCCATAGGCTTGTGTGACGTAGGCGCCGGCAAAGGGCGTATTGCGCATGACCGAAAACCCGGCATCCGCAAAGGCCGCTTCGACCTCATCCATGATTTCAGGCGACGCGGCTGCGCCAAAACGGTCCCCCAAGACGATCTCGGGGCAGCTATTCCCGTTGCGACATACGCTGTCCAAAGCTTCGTGTGGCATCGAATGGCAATCCAACAGGATCGCCTGCCCGAACAGTTGGTGCGATTCACCCAACAGCGCTTGCAACCGCGCATGGTAAGGGTGCCAGTACCCATCAATTCGGCGCTGTGCTTCTGTCATCGCCAGCTTGCCACGGTAAATCGCGCGCCCGTTTGCCACGACACGAGGAATCACTCCCAATCCAGAGGCCACACGCGGATTGTGCCCCGGCTTGCGAACACCCGTTATCAATGCCGGATCCAGTTCGTCAGGGCTGCGGTTGAGATCAAGAAATGCGCGCGGCGCGCCAGCTTTCAAAAATGGGGCCCCAAAATCGGATACATCCTGAAACAATAGATCTACAAAAGCATCCTCGGACGACCGAATCGTCTTTTGATCTAGCACTGTCTGTTTCAGAAACCTGTCCGGATAGTCGTTTCCACTGTGCGGAGAGGCAAAAACCACGCAAGACGTGCGTTTCTTGGGTTCGGACAAGTAATATGCAGCACGGGGCATGGCGTCTCCTTACAAAGAAAATCATAGACCGGAAAATAGTTCGATCAAAAGCCCTTGATCCCCCCGACGACTCCTTTTATAGACCCCGCTACCGGCGCGGTTCTCCGCGTCCTAGTTTTTTCTGGGGCAAGGAACGCAAAGGTATTCGTGGGCGCTTAGCTCAGTGGTAGAGCACTTCGTTGACATCGAAGGGGTCACAAGTTCGAACCTTGTAGTGCCCACCATGAATTCACTGTTTCGGATTTCCGGGACACCCGTAACACCAGGCGCTGGCCACACCTTGCACAAGGCGCCGCAGGAACAGGAGACAGGCCATGAAGGTCAAGAACTCGCTCCGCTCGCTCAAGAACCGGCACCGTGATTGCCGGGTTGTGCGTCGCAAAGGCCGCGTTTACGTGATCAACAAAACGCAGCGTCGGTTCAAAGCTCGCCAGGGCTGAACCACACCGCATACCCAAAGAAAACCGCGCCTTCGAGCGCGGTTTTTTTGTGTTTGCACTCGACGAGTGCCATACCGCAGAGAATTCTGTGGCGATGCACCGAATGCTGTTAGCCTAATTGTGCGACTCAGCACCGGAGGCCAGTCATGTCACGTCCCAACGTCATTCTGATCCTGGCTGACGACATGGGGTTTGCCGACCTTGGCTGCACTGGGTCAGAAATCAGGACGCCCAACATCGACGCCCTCGCCAAAGGGGGCACTTTGTTGAGTGCGATGTATAATTGCGCCCGTTGCTGTCCAACACGAGCATCTCTGTTAACCGGCCTCTATCCACACAACGCTGGCATCGGGCACATGGGTGCGAACCTTGGCACGCCTGCCTATCAGGGGTTTCTACGAAACGATTCTGCCACCATCGCCGAACATCTGCGCGCCGCCGGATATCGCACGCTGATGAGTGGCAAGTGGCATGTCGCGGGCGATTTCGAATCTCGCGACTATGACAGCTGGCGCCCCGGAGATGTTGAACATCCCACTCCTCGCCAGCGTGGCTTTGACCGTTTCTTTGGAATTATGGACGGGGCCACGCATTTCTTCTCGCCGCATTACATGATGGAGGATGACAGCCGGGTCGAAGTTCTGTCGGAAGACTTCTATTTCACCGACGCCATCACTGACAAAGCCATTGGCATGATCGAGGACGCGGTCGAGGATGAGATGCCGTTTTTCCTCTACCTCGCGCACACCGCTCCACATTGGCCCCTACACGCACACCCCGAGGACATCGCCCGGTATAACGGTGTGTACACCAAGGGTTGGGATGCGATCCGAACAGCCCGACATGAGACGATGAACGGCTTGGGCGTGTTTCAGACACAGTGGGACATCTCGCCCCGGGACCTGGACGTGCACCGATGGGAGGAGGAAACGCACACCGATTGGGAAGCCGCCAAAATGGCGACCTATGCTGCTATGGTGGATCGGATGGATCAGTCCATTGGAACCCTCGTGACCAACCTTCGCAAGTTGGGTCAGTTGGACAACACGCTGATCCTGTTTCTGTCCGACAACGGTGGGTGTGCCGAGTTCATGGCCGAAGATGGGTGGGCGCAATTCTATCCGGACGTTACTCAAGACGGGCGCAAGATCACGATGGGCAATGTGCCCGATCTGGCACCGGGCGATGCACAGACCTTTCAAAGCTACGACAAACCATGGGCCAACGTATCGAACGCGCCCTTCCGCCTGTTCAAGCATTATGTCCACGAGGGCGGGATTTCGACGCCTCTGGTGGCGCATTGGCCTGACGGGTTTTCACCGCAAACTGTCCGCCACGCCGCCTGCCACGTGGTCGACATCCTGCCGACGATCCTTGCGGCGACCGGCACCGCCTATCTAAAGGAACTGGGTGGTCACGAGATCCAGCCAACCCAGGGCGAAAGCCTGCTCCCACTTTTGCAGGGAGCAGAGTGGCTCCGTGAACAGCCGATCTTTTTCGAACACGAAGGCAACGCCGCCATTCGCTTGGGCCAGTTCAAACTTGTCCGCCTGCACGGCCAAGATTGGGAACTTTATGACATGGAGGCTGACAGAACCGAGTTGCACAACCTGATTCACGGAGACGCTGATCGCGCCGATGCAATGCAGCGCGCCTATCATAATTGGGCAGACACAGTAGGTGCCATGGACTGGAACATTGCTTTGCCCAAGCTCCTCAAAGCTTGGAAAATGTCCAGTCAGGAAGGTTGAACATCCTTCCCGAGTGTTTTTATCGGATTTCGATTGTATTCGATCAGGATTGCTATATTTCACTAGGCAACCGGGTCTATTATCGGATTCGTCAACACTTGGGAATTGCAATGCTCAAAGCATCGACAGCACTTGCCACCATCGTGGCCACCACACTGACAACGGCCGCCTGGGCCGAAGGCGAAGTGAACCTCTACTCCTCACGCCACTACGACACCGACGAGCGGCTCTATTCCGATTTCGAGGAGGCCACTGGCATCACCATCAACCGGATCGAAGGCAAGGCCGACGAGCTGATCGCCCGGATGAGTGCCGAGGGTGCAAACTCTCCTGCGGACATCCTGTTGACGGTTGATACCTCGCGTTTGGAACGCGCCAAGGATGCGGGCGTTCTGCAATCCATCGACAGCGATGTGCTTGAGGCCCGCGTGCCCAGCTATCTTCAGGACAGCGACAACCAATGGTTCGGCTTTTCGCAACGCGCGCGCGTGATCTTCTACGACAAGAATGACGTCGCCAACCCACCCCGCACCTATCTGGACTTGGCTGATCCACAGTATGCAGGCAAGGTCTGTATCCGGTCGTCCAGCAATACCTACAACCAGACGCTGCTGGCTTCGATTATCGAACACCACGGCGAAGAGGCGGCATTGACCTGGGCCGACGGCGTGGTGGCCAACATGGCACGCGACCCCAAGGGCGGCGACACCGATCAGCTGCGCGGTTTGGTTTCGGGCGAATGTGAGATTGCAGTTGGTAACACCTATTACTTTGCCCGTGCCCTGCGTAAGAACGTCAAAGGCGTCAGCGACGACATCGATATGATCGGTTGGGTCTTTCCTTCGCAGGATGCCGAAGGTGCACATATGAACCTGTCGGGTGGCGGCATGGCAGCCCATGCCCCCAACAAGGAAAACGCGATCAAGTTTCTCGAGTATCTAGCCTCGGATCAGGCGCAGCAATACTTCTCGGGCGGCAACGATGAATACCCCTCTGTGCCGGGTGTTGCCCTGTCTGAAACCGTCGCCAAGCTGGGTCACTTCAAACCCGACGACGTAAGTCTGTCAGCGGTGGCGAAGAACATCCCCACAGCACAAAAGATCTTTGACGAGGCTGGCTGGCGCTAAGCCTGCCCAAAAACCAATCATCTGGAAAGCGCGAGAGAAATCTCGCGCTTTTTTTGTTGCAAACGTAATGATTATCAGTGCAGCATTTTCGTAAACGAGAAACTGTCTCGGATATGATTATGCTGGATAACCTATCAAGCCGCTTGAGCGGACGCCTGAAAGAACTGCGCCAGGCGCGTAGATGGTCGCTGGATGAACTGGCCGCTCATAGCGGGCTGAGCCGCGCTACCCTGTCCCGGATGGAAAAGGGCGACGTCAGCCCAACGGCCGAAAGCCTGGGCCGCTTGTGTCAGGCCTACGGCTTGCCGATGTCCCGTCTTATGATGATGGTCGAGGACACGTTTGTTCCGCGTATTCCGGTTGAACGTCAAACCGAATGGACCGACCCGGAAACCGGGTATGTCCGCCGCTCCGTCTCCCCTCCGGCTCCTGGTCTGTCGGGCGAGGTTATCGAATGCCACCTGCCGCCAGGGGCGCGCGTTGCCTATGACGGGCCGCCCAAACCCGGACAAGAGCATCACGTGATTTTGCTAGATGGGGCGATGTCCCTGACCGTGGACACGGTGCGCCACGATCTGACTGCGGGCGATTGCCTGCGATACCACCTGTCAGGACCGACGGTGTTTGAAACCTCGGAACATCGCGGCGTGCGCTACATGCTGGTGTTGATATGATCGAAGAAGTATCCGCAACAACACTGCCTTTGGTTCTGAAGGACCTGACCGATACCCTCCACGCTTGCGTTCATGACGGTGCCAGTGTCGGGTTTGTCTTGCCATTCTCGACACAAGATGCCGCAAATTTCTGGGAAACGCTCATCTTCCCGATGGTGTCGGCAGAGGCCGCAACACTCTTCGTGGCACGCCACAAGGGCCATGTTGTAGGCACCGTACAGCTCATCCCCGCGCCGATGCCCAACCAACCGCACCGGGCGGATGTCTCGAAACTGCTGGTGCACCCTGAATTCCGCCGGTTGGGCTTGGGTCGAATGCTCATGACTGCGCTCGAGGACAAGACACGCGCTCTTGGCCTGTCCCTACTGGTCCTCGACACTCGCAGTGGTGATCCGTCGCAACGGCTCTACCAATCACTTGGCTTCGACAAAGCGGGCGAGATCCCAGAGTTCTGTCGCAACCCTTTTGACGTCCGTTTGGAACCCACCACCTACATGTACAAACACCTGCGATGATCGTTCTATTGGTCTTGGCTGTGATCGCGGGGGGTGCGTTGATTGCAGCCCAAGGCCCGATCTACACCCGGATGGCCGATCAGTTGGGTGGGCCACTTCAAGCTGCTACGCTTGCCTTTGGCGTGGGCACCTTGGCATTGCTGATGCTACTGCTGACAACAAGCAGCGCGGTGCCGCGCAAATCCGACATGGTTTCAGTTCCGCTTTGGATGTGGGCAGGCGGACTTATTGGAGTCTACGTCGTCCTGGTCTCAATCCTGGCCGTGCCTAGACTGGGCGTCGCTTCGTACTTGGTCTGCGTCATCATCGGTCAACTGGCAGCCGGATACGTTTATGACCGCATCGGAGCCTTCGGCATGGACGTTCGGGGCTTCTCCACCGTCAATGCGTTCGGTTTGGGACTTGTTGCGCTTGGGGCTGGCTTAACCGTCTGGCGTTAGTGCCCACGCCCAACCTGACGGCAGATCAGGATAACAGGCAACAAACCCACAGCTAGAATGACCAAAGACGGCACCGCCGCGCCCTCTAGCCGTTCATCCGAGGCCAACCGGAACGCCTGAACCGCCAACGTGTCGTAGTTAAACGGACGCATGATCAGGGTCGCGGGCAGCTCTTTCATCACGTCGACAAAGACGATCAACAAAGCCGTCATAAGGGATGGAGTCAGGATCGGCAGATGCACCCGACGCAATGTGCCCATCGGCGTTTTCCCCAATGACCGGGCGGCGGCGTCCATGTTGGAATGCACCATGCTCTGCCCGCCCTCATAGGCCGACAAAGCCGCAGAAAGGAACCGCACCATATAGGCCGCGATCAACAACCAAATCGACCCAGTGATCAACAGGCCGGTCGACACCCCAAAGGTCGTGCGCATCCACCCATCAAGCAGGTTGTCGAAATTCGCGAACGGCACCATCAGCCCGACCGCGATCACACCGCCCGGCACAGCGTACCCAAGGCGCGAAATATAGACGGCAAACATCGATTGCCGTCCAGGCTTGAGCCGCTGAAAGAACCCCACACAAATCGCAGCGCAGACCGTCACTGCCGCAGCAATCGACGCCAACGTCAAAGAGTTCTGCAGAAACCCGACATACCGGCGCGACAACAGGTTCTGCTCGGATTCAAGACCCATCTGGAACAGGATGATCACAGGCAAAACAAATCCCAACACTACGGGCACTGCACAAAGGACAAAGGCTCCTGCCGCCGCAAAGCCACGCAACTGCACTGATGGCAGCGCCGCGTGACGGCGCCCCGCTTGGTGGTATTTCGACTGGCCCCGCTGGGTGCGTTCAGCAACAGCCAAAAGCAGGGCAAACCCCAAAAGACACATCGCCAACTGTGCCGCTGCCGCCCGGTCAGCCATTGTAAACCAACTGGTATAGATGCCGGTGGCAAAGGTCTGGACCCCAAAATAGGCCACAGTTCCGAAATCAGCGATGGTTTCCATCACCGCCAACAGAACGCCACCAGCAATCGCAGGGCGCGCCATTGGCAAAGACACCGTCCAAAACGCCGCAAACGGGCTGGACCCCAGCGAACGGGCAGCCAGAAAGGCGGTGGCGCTTTGTTGCAGGAACGCAGCGCGCGCCAGCAGATAGACATACGGATACAACACAAGGATCAGCATCACCGCCGCCCCTTCGGTCGAGCGGACCTCGGGGAACCAATAGTCGCGCGGCCCCCAGCCCATCACATCCCTCAAGGTGCTTTGCACAATGCCGGGATGATCCAGAACAAAGGTATATGCATAGGCCAGCACATAGGCCGGAAAGGCCAGCGGCAGGACCAACGCGATTTCCATGAACCGTGATCCGGGAAATCGGGTCATTGTCACCAGCCACGCCGCCCCAACGCCCAGACAAAAAGTGCCGACAGCCACCAGCACAACCAGGATCAATGTCGTCGCTGCGTACCGGGGCAGGACCGTCGACATCAGATGGGACACGGTATCTGTTCCGCCTGTAACCGCCGCCAGAACAACGGCCAACATCGGCAACAGACAGATGGCGGCAATGACCATGGCAATCCAACCGAGCACCCGGGTGCCGGTGGAATTGCGGTGGCGTGTGCCCTGATCTGAATATTCTATGTCGGCCATGATCGCTTCTGTGTAAGGCTTTCCGCCCTTATTCGATCATTTCTGTCGGCAATTCCAGTGCAATCCTGCAAGAGGTCCGCGGGCGTGGGTATCCGATTCCAACTTTGCCTTGCCCTGCACGCATGCAGTAAGGTGAATTTAAATTTGCGTCACAAAGGTAACTTGATCATGACCGTGTTAGATTACTTCGCCTGGATCGTTCTGATCGTTCTGATTGCCACAGTGCTGGTCGGCTTTGTCGTCCTGGCCCGATTGCCTGGTCAAATCGCACACAACCGCAACCACCCACAAGCCGAGGCTATCACCGTCGCCGGTTGGCTGGGTGCGCTGATGGTCGGAGTGTTCTGGCCGCTTGCGTTGATATGGGCCTTTACCAAACCTCAATCCGGCCCCCAAGCGGAGGGAGCCAAATTATGATTGTCTTTCTGACACTGATCTATGTCGCCTTCCTGTTTGTTCTGATCCGACTCAAACTATTGCCAAATACGGGACTGACTTGGGCCACAACCTTGATATGGATGGTGGTTCTGTTCATCTTCCTCTTCATTCCGTTGCAATGGGGTGCGCCGCAGGGATCCACTCGCGTCCTGACCCGGGCGGTTCAAGTGATACCAAACGTCAATGGCGAAGTGGTCGAGATCGCCGCGCAACCGAATACCGCGCTGAAAAAGGGCGATGTATTGTTCCAGCTGGATTCCGAGCCGTTTGAAATCGCCGTGGCTGCAGCACAAGCCAGCCTGGTGCGTACCCAGGCACAAGCCAAACAGGACTTTGATGCGCTTGGAAATGCCGAAGCACAACTCAGACAGGCCTTGGCCAACCAGACACAGGCCCAGAACAGGTACGACGACGACGCCCAACTGGTCGAAAGCGGGACAATTTCTGAAACCCGCCTTGAACGTCGACAAACCACCCTCGACGCGGCCAATGCCATGGTCGATCAAGCCCGAACTGCCGTTTCACGCGCCGAAACCGAACTTGGCGCGGTAACGGCGGACGGCACGGTCGCCAAGGTGGCCGAAGCTCAGGCGCAACTGGATCAGGCGCAATGGAACCTGGATCAGACTGTGGTTCGCGCCCCCAGTGATGGGTTTGTGACCAACTTGGCGCTTGCCGTCGGGCAGCGGGTCACGAGCCTGCCTTTTGCACCGGCCATGGTATTCATCGACACGTCAGAAAAGACGCTGGTGGTGAATATACACCAGATCTATGTGCGGCATCTGGAGACCGGGCAAGAGGTCGAAATGGCACTCAAGACCAATCCGGGTGGTATTCTGAAGGGCACACTTGGTGACATTGTCGAAATCACCTCTCAGGGCCAGGCGATGGTATCTGGCACGGTATTTGCCAGCGGACAGGTACAAGCCGAGCCTTTCGTGGCCAAACTTGTGCTGGACGATCCGCAAATGTTGGCCGACCTGCAACCTGGCACAGTGGGAACAGCGGCGATTTACACGAACGCAGTCAAACCGACCCATATCATCCGGCGAGTGATGATCCGGATGGAAAGCATAATGAACTATGTGATTCCGGTACTTTGAAACAAATCCACCCCGCCGTTTCAGAAACGGCGGGGTAGACTAAAAACCCTCGCACAGTCTGTCAGTCGTAGACTCGCTGATCCTCGATCACCAACCCATCCTTGGGCAGGGTTCCCGGCGCGACCACTTCGATTGCGCCTTTGAGTTTCAGCACTTCAACAACCGACTTGGCATAACTCATGTCATCCCCGTCCGGGCTTTCGATCTGGACAGTCATTGTGTCCATTTCCCCCTGACGCGAAGCAATCACGCGGGCCTTTACGATCTCGTCGTGCTTTTCGACCAGTGCCGCAACCTGCTCGGGTCGAACAAACATACCTTTGATCTTGGTCGTCTGATCCGCTCTGCCCATCCAACCCTTGATCCGCTTGTTGGTGCGGCCACAGGGCGAAACACCGGGCAGAACAGCAGACAAATCACCGGTGGCAAAGCGGATAAGCGGATAGTCGGGGTTCAGGGAGGTAACCACGACCTCACCCACTTCGCCCGGCGCTACCGGTGTACCCGTGCCGGGGGTCACGATCTCGACGATGACGTGCTCATCCACGATCATCCCTTCCATCGCCGAGCTTTCATAAGCGATGTTGCCCAGATCAGCAGTCGCATAGCTTTGCAGGCAGGTGATCCCGCGATCCGCGTATTCCTGACGCAGGGACGGGAACAAGGCCCCCCCACCAACGGCAGCTTTCGAGAACTTGAGCGTAACGCCCATCTCATCGGCTTTGTCCAGAATGACCTTTAGATAATCCGGTGTGCCAGCGTAAGCAGTGCAGCCGATGTCCCGCGCAGCATTGACCTGCAATTCCGTCTGACCTGTACCTGCAGGCAAAACGGCAGCGCCAACGGCCCGCGCGCCGTTTTCAAAAATCATCCCCGCTGGCGTCAGGTGATAGCCAAAGCAATTCTGGACAATGTCCTCCTGCCCAATACCCGCAGCGTGCAAGAAGCGACCCATACGCCACCAATCGTGATCCACACCTCCCGGTTCATAAATTGGGCCCGGTGATTGAAAGATGTGCGCGAAGCCAGAAGCCGGTTTCACGGTGAACCCGCCAAACGGCGCGCTCTCGGATTGGGCACGGCTCAGTTCGGATTTGCGCAGAACCGGCAAATCCACCAAGTCTTCGACGCTGCGTACCGTATCGGCATCGACGCCAGCAAGGCTTTTGGCATAGCCGGTCGCTGACTGCGCTCGCGCAATCTGCTCTGGCAAGGCCCGCGCCAAAGAAGCGGCGCGTTCATCGACACTTCGTGTCTCAAGGGAATCAAAATGCGTCATAGCCTGATCCCTCATCAGCTCAACCACCGCTTGCGGCGGCGATAAGACCTGACATCACGGAAGCTTTTGCGCCCTTCGTCGGACATTCCAAGGTAGAATTCCTTAACGTCCGGATTTTCGCGCAATTCTGCCGCTGGTCCGTCCATCACAACGCGGCCCGATTCCAGAATGTAGCCATAGTGCGCAAAGCGCAGCGCCACGTTAGTGTTCTGCTCAGCCAACAAGAAGGACACGCCTTCTTTCTCATTCAAATCCTTGACGATGCCAAAGATCTCTTCGACCAATTGCGGCGCCAAACCCATCGAAGGTTCGTCCAGCAGGATCGTTTCTGGGTTAGCCATCAGAGCGCGGCCGATGGCAACCATCTGCTGTTCGCCACCCGACGTGTAACCCGCCAATGATTTGCGCCGTTCTTTGAGGCGCGGGAAATAGTCATAAACCAGCTCAAGGTCACGCTGCATCTCGGCCTTGCCGGATGTGCGAGTGTAATACCCGGTCAGCAGATTTTCCTCGACCGTCAGGTGTTCAAAACAATGGCGCCCTTCCATTACTTGGATCACGCCCTTGCGCACCATATCTGCCGGGTCAGAATCGTGCACATCCTTACCGCGATACTTGACCGACCCTTTGGTGACCTCGCCACGTTCCGAATGAAGCAGGTTCGAGATCGCCTTGAGGGTCGTTGTCTTGCCGGCACCGTTCCCCCCCAGCAAGGCAGTGATCCCACCCTTGGGCACATTCAGGCTGACGCCTTTCAGCACGAGGATCACGTGGTTGTAGATCACCTCGATGTTGTTGACCTCCAGAAGGGTCTCGACACCGACGTCGTTTGTGTTGGCTGCATCCAGCATCAGTTGTTGTCCTCACGCATGCCCGGTTCCCATGCCGGGCTTTGGGGAATGGAATGGCAGGCGCACCTGCCATTCCGATTGGTTTTAATCAAAGCCGATCAGCAGTTCGGCTCGATCTTGTTTTCGGCCGCATAGGCACTGGAATCCTCGGCAACCAGTGCACCGATCACTTCGCCGTCGGTCGGTTTGAAGTCCGAGATCAGCGACCAGGTTTTGCTTGCCGCGTCCCACTGGTTCACACCAACCAGACCTGGGCCACCGTGGTTTTCGCACGACACTTTGAACGACGGGCCAAAGTTCGGCATGCCAAGCGCGGCCATCTTGTCCTCAGTGATTTCCAGAGCTTCCATACCATCACGCATCTGTTGCGGGGTGATGTCGGTCACACCGTGTATGTCTTGCGCGGTTTTCACAGCTTCAGCTGCCAGCATCGCTGCATAAAGACCACGGTTGTACAGAACCGTACCAACCTGATCGCCAGCGCCTGCGGCCTTGCCTGCGTCGACAACGTGCGTCTTGATATCGTCAAACACAGGGAAATCGCTGCCCACGTTGTGGAAAGTGATCGCCTTATAGCCGTTGGCCGCATCACCTGCAGACAGAACGTCATGCTCGGCTCCGGACCACCAGACACCGATGAAGTTTTCCATCGGGTAGCGGATGTTTGCAGCTTCCTGCACGGCAACTTGGTTCATCACGCCCCAGCCCCAGATCACAACGTAATCAGGACGGTCACGACGGATCTGCAGCCACTGCGATTTCTGCTCCTGACCAGGGTGGTCAACAGGCAGCGCCTTCAGTTCAAAGCCATGCTTTTTCGAAAGCTCTTCCAAGGTCCGGATCGGCTCCTTGCCGTAGGCCGAGTTGTGATAGACCAACGCGACTTTCTTGCCGTTGATATCGCCGCCATTGCTTTCCAGTAGATAGTTCACGACACCCGACGCACCGTTCCAGTAGTTGGCCGGATAGTTGAAGACATTCGAGAAGACATCGCCGTTGGCGGCAGACGTACGGCCATAACCCATTGTGTGAATCGGAATACCGTCTGCTGTCGCTTTGGGGATCAGCTGATAGGTGATACCTGTCGACAGCGGTTGATACACCAACGCGCCTTCGCCCTTTGTTGACTCGTAGCATTCAACACCTTTTTCGGTGTTATAGCCGGTCTCGCACTCCACCAGACGGATGGGCTCGCCACCAATGCCGCCATCGCGTTCATTCAGCATGGTGAAGTAATCCGCATAACCGTCTGCAAACGGAATGCCGCCTGCGGCGTAAGGCCCGGTCCGATAGCTCAGCGATGGGAACACCAGATCTGCCATCACAGGTCCGGCGGCCATCAGCGCACCAAGCGCCAGAGTGGTCAGTTTCATTTTCATCGGCTTTATTCCTCCCTAGGTATTATCCGATCGTGAACGAGGTCCTCCGCCCCGCAATTCTTGAGCCAGCCCCGCGTCAGTGCGGGAACGGCCAGAGACGCAATTTTTCCTTGGCAACGCGCCACAGCTGCGCCAGCCCGTGTGGTTCCATGATCAGGAACAGAATGATCAGCGCGCCAACGATCACCAACTGCAGGTGTGCCACGATGTCCGTGGGCCAGCCCAGCATATCAGCACCCACGACCTTCAATACCACCGGCAGCAGCACCAGGAATGCCGCACCAGCGAACGAGCCAAAGATCGAGCCCAAACCGCCAATGATCACCATAAAGAGCACCAGGAACGATTTCTGAATGTTAAAAACTTCGCCCACTTCGACAGCGCCCAGATAGACAGCAAAGAACAACGCGCCAGCGATGCCTACAAAAAAAGAGCTGACTGCAAAGGCCGTCATCTTGGCTTTCATCGGATTCACCCCAATGATCTCGGCCGCAATATCCATGTCACGAATGGCCATCCACTTTCGGCCAATTGTGCCACGGGTCAGATTTCGTGCCATCAGTGCACAGAAAGCCAGGAAAACCAGACAAAACAGATAAGTCGCCCAGGCCGGCGCATTAGGACCGGTGATGATGATGCCAAAGACATCTCGCTCCGGCGCGTTGATCTGGCCAGAGGCCGAGTAGTTGTAGAACCACGGCACTCGGTTAAACAACCAGACCAGAAAAAATTGCGCGGCAAGCGTGGCAACCGCCAAGTAGAATCCCTTGATCCGCAATGACGGCAGACCAAACAGAACCCCGACCAGGGCCGTAATCCCGCCCGCCAAAAGCACATGGATGAACATGCTCACATCCGGGAAAGCAGTCATCAATTTATAGCAGGCATAGGCCCCTACAGCCATGAACCCGCCAGTGCCCAGCGACACCTGCCCACAATAACCGGTCAGGATGTTCAACCCGATTGCCGCGATCGCGTAGATCAGGAACGGCAACATGATGGCGTTAGCCCAATAGTCGTTGATGATGAACGGAACCACAGCAAAGGCGAAGACCATCACTGCATAGTATCGATAGCGGTCAAACCGGATCGGAAAGGTCTGGTTGTCCTGGTTGTAGGAGATTTTGAAATCCCCAGCTTCGCGGTAGAACATGTTCAGATGCCCCCTTGGGACTGCGCGCGATTCCGGGCCGCGGCGTCGAGTTGATTTGATTTCCTGGCATAGCCGCTGGCCTCCGAGACCCGCACCAGCCGCATGTAAGCAGCGATCCCTGTCACCAGCCCGCCAAAGGCCAGCAAAGCGGCAATCACCAGTTGGCTCTCCGTCAGCCCTTTGGCGGTGACGGCAAGGTACCCGAATGCCCAAAACCCGGACCACGCAATCACATTGATGATGGCGATCAGTTTGTTCATCTTCGGATACCCCTATCGTTTCTCACATCAGGCGAAGGTTCCGGGTGGGCGGGTCTCGTTGGGCGCAAGCCGCAACGGGGTCGCCCTCCCGGGACCTCAGACCCTTTCGATTATCTTGTCGCCAAACAGGCCCTGCGGACGGAACACCAGGAACAGCAGTGCTAGCACATAAGCGAACCAGTTCTCAGTCGCGCCCCCAACCAGCGGGCCAATGGAGAACTCAAACAGTTTCTCGCCGACCCCGATAATCAGACCACCGACAATGGCCCCAGGGATCGAGGTGAACCCGCCCAACATCAGAACCGGCAATGCTTTCAGCGCGATCAGCGACAGCGAGAACTGCACACCTGACTTGCTGCCCCAGACGATACCGGCAACCAAAGCTACAAAGCCCGCAACCGACCAGACCAGAACCCAGATGAAGTTCAGGTTGATGCCAACCGACAGTGCCGCTTGGTGATCGTCTGCGACGGCCCGCATAGCGCGGCCTTGTTTGGTGTACTGGCTGAAAGCCACTAGTGCGATCACCAGAACCGCGGCAATCACCGTCGCGATCAGGTCAAGCTGGTCCAAGAAGAAC
Source organism: Tropicibacter sp. Alg240-R139 (assembly GCF_900537075.1). Taxonomy (GTDB): domain Bacteria; phylum Pseudomonadota; class Alphaproteobacteria; order Rhodobacterales; family Rhodobacteraceae; genus Falsiruegeria. The sequence goes on along the minus strand of NZ_UNRA01000003.1, from coordinate 538,595 downwards.
CCATAAAAGTTCTCGTTCCCCATCCCCAACCACTGGGTGTTTTCTTCGATCCACAGGCTGCCACCTTGCGGCAGGCCAACGTCCAGTGCTTTGATTTCAGAGCCCCACATCAGGTCGGCCACCCCTTCCAGGAAATAAGCCAGACCGATGGTCGCCATGAACAAGATGATCGGTTCCTGGCCAACCAGGTGGCGGAAGATATACTGCTGCACCAGCCAGGCAAAGAGCACCATGACCACGACCGTTAGCACAATCGCTATGATGGCCGGGACCTCCCACCCAAAGTTATGAATATGCGTTCCAAAGATCGCATTGATCAGATGTGCAAACGGAACTTGCCCGACCATGATCCCGTATAGCGTCATAGCCGCAAACAGCGCCATGACGCCTTGGGCGTAGTTGAAAATGCCGGAAGCCTTGTAGATCAGGACAAAGCCAAGGGCCACAAGCGCATAAAGGACCCCCGCCATAAGGCCGTTCAAAACGACCTCTGTTCCGTAAAGAAGTGACTCAGGCATCCTGCTCTCCCCCTGCAAACTTCGTCAGCACAATTTGCCCAAAACTCTCAAAGTATTTCGGATCAGTCATGTGACACCCCCAGATAGGCATCGATGACATCCTGATTGGTGCGCACCTCATCCGGGGTGCCGTCGCCGATCTTCTTGCCATAATCCATCACGACCACGCGGTCGGATAGGTCCATCACAACGCCCATGTCGTGCTCGATCAGGGCGATGGTGGTGCCAAACTCATCGTTCACATCCAGGATAAAGCGGGACATGTCCTCTTTCTCCTCGACGTTCATGCCCGCCATCGGTTCGTCCAACAACAGCAGCTTCGGTTCCGCCGCCAGAGCGCGCGCCAACTCGACCCGCTTCTTCAAACCATACGGCAAGCGTGAAACCGGCGTTTTCCGAATGTGCTGAATCTCTAGAAAGTCGATGACCCTTTCCACGATTTCACGGTTTTCAGTCTCTTCCCGCTCCGCCTTGCCCTTCCACAAAGCCTGTGAAAACAAGCCTGTTTTCATGTGGTTCAGGCGACCGGTCATCACGTTGTCCAGAACACTCATCCCCTCAAACAGGGCGATGTTCTGAAATGTCCGGGCAATCCCCTGCTGCGCCACTTCATAGGGGCGCATTTGCGGACGTTTTTTGCCGTGAAAAAACACTTCGCCTTCCTGCGGCACATAAAACCCCGAGATCACGTTCAGCATCGAGGATTTACCAGCCCCGTTCGGACCAATGATGGCCCGAATCTCACCTTCGCGAATGTCGAACGAAATGTCCTTGATCGCCACCACACCGCCAAAGCGCAACGTGATGTTCTTCATCTCCATCACCACGCCGCCGATCTGGCGACCATCCTCGGTGACATAGCCTTCAGATGCATCCAGCATCAAACTCTCCCTCATTCATTCGGCAGGGCTGTCCCCAGCGGGACGGTGGGCGGGGCGATGTCCCCGGCACGGGGACGAGCGTCGTCCCAATCGGCCCTCATTCCGCAGCCATTTTTGTGGTAACGGACGATACGGCCGCATCCCGGATATCGAGCCTGGCGCTGATCGAACCCTTCCGCCCATCCTCATAGGTCACTTCCGTTGTGGTCGATATCTGAGCAGAGCCATCATAAAGCGCGCCGATGATGTCCGCGAACTTTTCCTCCACGATCCGTCGACGCACCTTGCCGGTGCGGGTCATCTCGCCGTCATCGGCATCCAATTCCTTGTGCAACACGACAAAGCGATGCACCTGGCATCCCGACAGGATCGAATCTTCGGCCACAGATTTGTTCACCGTCTCCACATGGCTCTGGATCGTCTCCAGCACCTTTGGGTGCCCGGTCAGCTCCTGATAAGATGCATAGGCGATGTTGTTGCGTTCAGCCCAGTTGCCCACGGCCGTCAGATCAATGTTGATAAAGGCCACGCACCGATCTTGACCATTGCCGAATAGAACCGCCTCCAGGATGTCAGGGTAGAACTTCAACTTGTTCTCGACATACTTGGGCGCAAACATCGAACCATCGGCCATCTTGCCGACGTCCTTGGCACGGTCGATGATCCGCAAATGGCCCGAGCCGTCCTCAAAGAAACCTGCGTCGCCCGTCGCAACCCATCCTTCAGCGTCTTTGGTCGAGGCCGTGGATTCAGGATTCTTGTAGTATTCCACAAAGGTGCCTGGCGAGCGGTAAAAGATCTCTCCGGTGTCGTCGATCTTGATTTCGACGTCAGGGGCCGGAACACCAACGGTGTCGGCGCGCACCTCGCCATCGGGCTGTGCGGTAATGAAAACCGTCGCCTCGGTCTGACCATAAAGTTGCTTCAGATTGATGCCGAGTGAGCGGTAAAATTCAAAGATCTCCGGGCCGATCGCTTCACCAGCTGTGTAACCGACGCGAACCTTGCCCAGACCCAAAGTGTCCTTGAGCGGACCATAAACCAGTGAGTTACCAATGGCATACTTTAGCCGGTCCATCCCGCTTACCGGGTTGCCGTCCAGAATATCACCGCCAACTTTCTTGGCGTGTTCCATATATTTGTGGAACATACTCTTTTTCAACGAACCCGCGTCTTCCATCCGGATCATGACGTTGGTCAGCTGGGTTTCAAATACGCGCGGTGGCGCAAAGAAATAGGTCGGCCCAATCTCGCGCAAGTCGGTCATCATCGTGCCCGCGCTTTCAGGGCAGTTCACACAGAACCCGCACCAATAGGCCTGACCAATGGAGAAGATGAAATCACCCACCCACGCCATCGGCAGATACGACAGGATGTCCTCTTTGTCGGTCAGCTTGTCGAATTCGCTGGCGTTCTTGGCGCTCTCGATCACGTTCCGGTTCGACAGCACTACACCCTTGGGCTTGCCAGTCGTTCCGGACGTGTAAAGCATCACGCATGTGCTTTCGTAGTCCAGCTTCCCGCGACGCTCGTTCAGGTCGGTGATCCACTCGTCACGGGCCGCGCGCCCCTGATCCTGTACATGGCTGTATTGGTGCAGCGTATGGTGATCGTATTTCCGCAATCCGCGCGGATCAAGATAGATCAGATGCTCGAACTGCTGCAGTTGATCCTGCACTTCGATCACCTTGTCGACCTGTTCTTGGTCGCTCACGATGACAAATCGCGCACCACAGTGCTGCAAAACATATGCCATCTCTTCAGCGTTGGCATCTTGGTAGAGCGGTACGGGAACGGCACCCACAGATTGCGCTGCAACCATCGCCCAATACAGATACGGGCGGTTGCGTCCGATGATGGCGATAAAATCACCTTCGTTCACGCCAAGATTGATTAGCCCCAAGGCCAGTGCTTCAATCTCTTTCTCGGTCTGCGACCATGTCCAGGTCTGCCAGATTCCAAATTCCTTTTCCCGGTATGCGGGCGACGTCCCGTGCTGGGTCGCATTGCGTTGAAGCAGCGCCGGAAGGGATTGCATCCCTTCGACGCCAGACTGCATCTGAGCCAAAATATCTCTCCTCCCCAATCCGACCCCCTCCATTGGGCCGGAAACAATCACCTCAAGCTTCCCAAGATGATTCTGTCCCGATTAGGAACGAGCTCAGTGTTCGGGGTCAACTTTTTCGTGATGTTTTCCCAAATCTTACGAATTGTAACAGCCACCATCTACAAACCAGATATCGGTTACATTCGAGCCGACGAATGGCTACCCACCACCCAAAAGCGGTGCTAGGAAAGAGATGCGAGAGAGGGCGAATTTGGACACCAGCGACGCATATATCAGGACGATGACTGCCGCGGGTCTGAACCTGATCGCGCAGGCTATCTCTATTTATGACGACGATCTGAAACTCGCGGTCTGCAACCGTCGGTTTCAAGAAATGTTCTTTCTACCTGATGCGTTGGTACAACCCGGCGCTGGATTCGACGAAACCATTCGATTCATCGCCCAGCGTGGCGATTATGGGCCTGTCGACAACATCGACACTCTGGTCCAGAGCCGTGTCGACCAGGCCTTGGCCTTTGTGCCGCATTATTTTGAACGCGTTCGTCCCAATGGACAGGTTATCTCAATCGAAGGGGCGCCTCTTGCTGAAGGTGGCTGGGTAACGGTTTACACCGACATCACCCGCACCAAACGGGTCGAAGAGTTGCTGCGCGCAAGGTCTGAGGAACTGTCAGACCAATTGCTCACCCATGCCGAAGAACTGTCGGCCACCAACCGCGAACTGGCAGCCACCAATAGCGCACTGGAAGAAACCAAACGCCAACTAACCGCCATCGAGGCCCGTACCCGTCTAACCACCGAGATGATGCCCGCTCACATCGCTCATGTGGATGCCAAGGGGTACTACACCTATTCGAACCGCCGCCTAAGTTCTGTCATCCCCGGGCGTCCCTCAAATATCTTGCGGAAGCACATATCTGACGCTTTGGGCCCGGCCTTTGCCAAGATCGAACCGCACCTGAAAGCAGCTTATTCCGGTGAAAGCTCGGTCTTTGAGTTCACCGAGGGCCACGATTCCCGCCGAATTCGCGTCGCCTTTACCCCAGAAGAGAGCGGCGGCGTTTACATCCTGTCGATGGATATCACCGAAGAAACCCAGGCTCGCGTTGCCCTGCAACAGTCACGTCGCCGTGCGATGGCAGCCCAGATGACAAGCGGTCTGGCACATGATTTTTCCAACTTGCTGACCATCATCCTTGGCATGCAGTCCAAATTGGAACGGATGGGCCTGCCTGAGGAAGCCGCGCAACTGATCGGCGCGACCCAACAGACGGCCCAACGCGGCGGACGATTGCTGAACCGGATCGCGGACATGACCGGCAATCGTACTCTGCGCCCCGTCGCCACTGACATGCATGGAGTGCTTGAGGATCTGAAACTGCTTGCATCGCCTTCGCTGCCGCAAGGAGTTGGAATAAGCGTGCTGGATCACACCCCGGACGAAGCGCTGATGCTGGACCCCGGCATGATGCAGGACGCGCTTTTGAACCTGATCCTGAACGCGCGTGATGCCTGTGGCACCAGTGGCCAGATCACTGTCAGCGCCCATACTATCGGCAACATCTGGATCGAGATCACAGTTAGTGACACCGGCCCTGGTTTCTCGAAAGAAGCGCTGGAAAAAGCGCTCAACCCATTCTTTACCTCAAAAGGGAGCGAAGGGTCTGGGCTGGGCCTACCTATGGTATATGACACGGTCAAACTGGCAGGCGGTGATTTGCAGCTTCGCAATACTCCCTCAGGTGCGTCAGTCATCTTGCGCCTGCCCTACCGCCCCGCACCACAATCCGCCGGCGGTCTGGCTCTTTTGGTAGAGGACAACGAAGACCTACGCGCCACGTTCCGCGAAATGCTCGTCAAACTTGGTCACACCGTGATCGAAGCCACCTCAGTCGATGAGGCCTGTGCTCTTGCCGCTGATCTTCCTGACATCACTTTTGTCTTGTCGGACATCAAGCTCGAAGGGTTAGCCACCGGGCTGGATCTGGTAGGGCGGTTGCAGAACGACTTGCCCATTGTGTTGATGACATCACTGCCACTCAGCGATCCAATGCACCGAAAAGCGCTGGCCCTGGGGCCGGTATTGCGCAAACCTTTCACCCGTGCGCAGCTTTCTGCGCTGCTTAGACCCGAGGCCAACGAATGACTGCACCGCTCGTCACCATTCTCGACGACGAACCAGAGATCCGCCAAATCCTGACCGATGTGTTGGAAGACGCGGGATTTCGCACTCAGGCATTTTCTCGCGCGCGCGAATTTGAGGCCTCGCTCAAGCGCGTTACGCCGGATGTTTGCCTTGTTGATCTGTCCCTGCCGGATACCGACGGGTTGGCTTTGGTTCATCGCTTGGCTTTGGAACAAGGCGCATCAGTCATCATCATTTCAGGTCGCGCCCAAGTGCAGGATCGTGTGACCGGCCTGGAACTAGGGGCGGATGACTATATCACTAAGCCTTTTGATCCCGCCGAGGTCGTCGCCCGCGTTCGGGCCCGGCTTCGCGATGCCACACGAGTCGTACAATCGGGGGGGAACACCGCGGTGTTCAACGGCTGGACGGCCCATTTCGACCGTTATGTACTTGAGGATGAAACCGGCGTCGAAAGCCAGTTTTCTCACGCCGAAGGTGAAGTTTTGCGCCTGTTTCTGGAAAGCCCGAAACGCCTGATCAGCCGCGCACAGATGCAGGAAATGCTGGGCGGTGGCGCGGGCGAAAGTTTCGACCGCGCGATGGATGTCCGCATTTCACGACTGCGTACCAAGCTCAAGGAAGACCCGAAGAACCCTCGTTTGATCAAGACGATCTATGGGGCCGGCTATATCTTTTTGGGCGAGGTCGAGTGGCGTTAAGCTAACGCCACTCTGCGATGGCCAGCAGTCCGAAGGCCGAAATCGTCAATGCATCTTTTACTTTACCTGTCTGGATCATGTCCATGATCTCTGTACGGCTGAACTTCGCCGTGATCATGTCCGCCTCCTGGCTTTCTCTGCCCGTCGCGCCAAGCTCCAATCCAGTGGCAAGGTAAATGTGACAAACATTCGTCGTCAGTCCCGATGCTGGAAACTGCTCCCCTAGTTTTATCATCACGTGCGCGCGCAATCCCGTCTCTTCTTCTAGCTCGGTGCGGGCAATCTCGGCGGGATCGGCCTCTGGGTCTTCTTCCAGTGCTCCGGCAGGAAACTCCCAAAACCGGCCGGATACGGGATAGCGGTACTGCTCGACCATTTGAAAGCGACCATCTTCGTGCTGCGGAATGACAAGCGCAAAATCGGTCTTTTCCACGACACCGTAAATTCCACACTGCCCCCCCGGAAACCGGATCTCGTCCTCATGCACAGTTGTCCAGCGATTGCGATAGACGGTACGGCGCGACAGCCTTTCAATGATACTCAAAACGGAAACTCTCATGTAAAGTGTTTTCGCAGTTCCATAATGCATGCCATTCACCAGAGCACCTAAAAAGGTGTCAGGCTACAAAACAGCATTCGCTAGCTTTGAACCAGGGGACCAGCAAGTCGCGAAAAGCTTTGACCTTGGCCGATGGCCATACGTCGCGATGAGCAACGACCCAGATATCGGCGTAGGGTTGCGGCGGCAGAACCGGTATTTGCTGCAGCCCGACTGACGCGCGGCCCAAAAACATCGGCATACGTACCACACCCAACCCGGCCTGCGCAGCGCCAACCATAGCAGCCATATCGTCAAACACCATCCGAACACGGTTGTTCGGAAAGTGCTCCAGCGCCGCCTTAGGCACATTTGGGCTCTGTTCATAGACGATCCAATCGACCGGTGCGTTGGGGCTATCCTTAAGCCGCTCGGCCACGGAAGGGGTCGCAAAACTTGCCGCTTGCTGCTCGCACAGCCGCAGCCCCAAGAGCGTATCACCAGGCGTGCGGCTGATCCGAATGGCCAGGTCTGCCTCGCGGCGATTCAGGTCCAGCAGATCGTTGGTTGCCCTCAACAAGACCTCTACATCGGGATGCAGGGTGGAAAACTGCTCTAGAACCGGCGCGACATGGGGCCCGATCAGCAGTTGTGGGGCGGTAAGAACCAGACGACCACGCAGGGTTTGGTCGCGACCCCGAAGCGCGCGGAAAAGCCCATCGGCTTGTTGATCCATGGTCGCGGCGCGTTCTGCAACCAGTTGCCCGACATCCGTGGCCCGATACCCATCTGGCAGACGATGAAACAGGCTAACACCCAGGGCCGCTTCGGCCCTTTGGATACGACGCGCGACGGTGGTGTAGTTCAACCCCAAGCGCTTGGCCGCAGCGGCCAGAGTTCCACCCCGCGCAACTGCCAGAACCGTCTTAAGATCATCCCATTCTGCTTTCATGCATGCATTTTTGCATGTGAGATATGAAAATACACGCGTTTTCGCCAGCAATCGCGACCCATAGATTTTGATCCTACCAACACATCATTGCAGGAGACCAAGATGATCTACGCCGTTTTCAAAGCCAAACTCAGCAACCCACAGGCCCTTGGTGAGTACCGCGAACAAGCTGGTGCCGCGCTAGCAAAACATGGAGGTAAAGTTGAACACGCTACTCCGAAGGCGCAGGCACTGGATGGCTCACCCAGCCTGCCCGATGTTGCCGCGTTATTGTCCTTCCCCACTGTCGACGCAGCGCAGTCCTGGATAGATGATCCCGATTTGGCAGATCTACATGCCTTGCGCCGCAGCGCGGGTGAAACTGAAATTCTCTTGCTCGCCTAGGACTAATCAGCGGCTGTCAAACTGCGTGATCACGGTGGCCAACTTTCGGCCGATGATCCGGCTAGACTTGCGTGACGGGTGGATAAGATCAGGCGAGAAATAGGTGATTCCGCCGCTTGGGACCACATCCTTGTTTGACACAAAGACGATGCCATCTTCGTTGCTGGCCAGCTTGACCAAACGCGCCTCAAGCTCGTCCCCGGCGGGTTTGCAATGTTCGATCGGGGTCAGCAGGCCAGGACTGCGCAAATAGCCAGTGAACAAAACCCGCGCGCCGTCGTCTCTGACACGGCGCGCGAACGCCGGGATCTGACCGCTCATCCCGTCTTTGGAAATCATCCGGTCCAACATTCCGCTACAGCGTCCACAACCGCAGCCGAACAGCAAATCATTGCCACCACCGTTGACAATCACCCAATCCCATTCGCCGGAAACATATTGATTTGGGATGTTAATCCCACCTTTTTCGTTGCCCGGATCGCGCACGGTCATCCAAGCCCCGCGGATCGACCGATCAACAACCGTCTCGCCCAGGACCTCTTCCATCACATGGGGGATGGAACTGCCCCAAGCTGAATTCCAGGCCATCAGAGAATCGCCGACCGCGAGAATCCGCGCGCCCTCGTTTCGAGTGACACTTTCCTGACATGCCGCGACCAGGCCCGTCAGGAAAATCAATATGATAGCCAATTTCACACCAAAAACGCGCATTTCGATTGCAACCTGCTTCGTTACTCATTGAGCTAAATCTAAGCAGAAATTGGTGGCAAAATCAGGGCGAGAGGCGGGTATTTCTTTAGAACAGAGTGTTCACGGCGCCGGAAAGAACCCGCAATCCGGCCACCAGATCGGCCTCGTCGGTGTCCTCTTCAAAAGCATGGCTGACGCCGTTGATTGAAGGAACAAACAACATTGCAACCGGCATAAGCTTGGCCACATTGGTCGCGTCGTGCAAAGCGCCCGATGGCATCCTGCGCCATTTGTTCGGTGCAATCTGTTCGGCTGCGCCAGCCAACGCAGATTGCAACTTTGTGTCCATATCTACAGGTTCCAACCCCAAGAGCGGCCCAAAGCTGACCTCCATCCCTCTGGCTGACGCGATCTCTTTTGCTGTCGTGCGCACGATGCCCTCCATGCGGGTCAGTCGGTCCGCGTCACCATCACGCCACTGCATCGAAAACGTCACCCGCCCCGGCACGATGGACGACGCGTTGGGGTGCAGGCTGACGTGGCCGATGGTCCAAACCGTGCACGGAGTCACCACGTTTTGAAAGCGCTCACCGAGTTCGGTGTTAAACGCCGACAACGCCTGAAACGCGTCGCGCCGCAGATGCATAGGTGTGGTTCCGGCGTGATTCTGCTGCCCGTCGAAGCTGATCTTCATATCCCGGATGCCGACGATCTCGGTCACGACACCAATCTGCTCGCGCTCAGCGTCCAGTGTCGGACCTTGTTCGATGTGCATCTCGATGTAGCCCGTGAACCGAGAGGGGGCGACAAAATCACCTGCCAAGTCACCCATGCGCGCCCGCGCCTCGGCAAAGGGAACGCCCGCGTGATCGCACAGCGCATCAGCTTGGGTCAAAGGCAGGTTCCCCGACCAGATGGCCGAGCCGGTAGTGACGCCGAACCGGCCTTCCTCGTCCTGAAAGCTGACAACAGAAACCGGAACATTCGAGCTGCGCGCCACTTCTAGCGCCGCCATCACGCCAAGCGCGCCATCCAGCCAACCGCCCTCGGGCTGACTGTCGCTGTGTGATCCCAGCAAGATCGACGGCCCGTCAGCAAGGCCAAAAAGATTACCCACCGGATCAAAATGCGGCGTCAACCCAGCATCTTTGATCTGATCCGCCAACCACTTGCGCGCAGCGATATCGGCATCGGAAAATGCCGGTCGTACCACGCCCTTGCCAACGCCCGAGGACCCAAATTGACGCAAGTCATGCAACGACTTCAGAAACCGTTCGGGTTTGATGGACATGGGGTGACCTCCTGGTGATTTGAACATATTCAGACTGCTGCCCACCACAAGGCACAGCAACGGTTTTCATCCCGCACCTGTCAAACGCCTCTGGTCCCCGACTGATACCTCGCCTAAGACTTGCGCGTAAGCAGGAGCGCCCGCATGTCCCACATCACACTTATCCGTCACGGTCAGGCAAACACCGAAGCCCGGGACGAGCACAGCTATGACAAGCTCAGCCCGTTGGGGCATCAACAAGCCGCTTGGCTGGGCGCCCATCTGTCGGATGCACAAGCGCACCACCCGCGCGTTTATTCCGGCACCCTTACCCGTCACATCGAAACCGCCGCCAGCATGGGCCTGCCCGCGCCGGACCAAGACGCACGGCTAAACGAGATCGAGTATTTCACTCTCGCGACCCTTCTCGAAGAGCAACACGGCGTCGCCATCCCGGTCGAGCGTGAGGGATTCATCCAGCACCTGCCGCATGTCTTCACCGCCTGGCAAAATGGTGAACTCGATGGCCCACCCGAAACCTTTCAGGAGTTTGAGGCCCGCGCCCATGACGTGATCCACGAGATCGCCAAGGGCGCCGGACCTGCCGTGGTGGTCACCTCAGGCGCGTTCATCTCAATGGTGATGCGGCAGGCGATGGGATTGGACATACCGTCGATGTCACGGCTGGCTCTTGCCATCATGAATACGTCGATGCATCGTCTGTTCCCGATTGGCACCCATCTAAGCCCGGTTCTGTTCAACGCCGTGCCGCACCTGGAAGCCCCCGACCGGCACTTTGCCCAGACCCACTTGTGACAGGAGATTTCGGATGCAACTGTATTACGCCCCGGGAACTATTTCGATTGCCGTCGCCATCGCGCTGGAAGAAGCCGGCCTGGAATATGAGCCTGTCAAACTGGACTTCTCTGCTGGCGAACAAACCACCTCAGCCTATGGACAGATCAACCCCAAAGGCCGCGTGCCTGCATTGGTAGTCGAAGGCGGTATTCTGACTGAAACTGGTGCATTGCTGGATTTCATCGCTGACAAAGCGCCCGAGGCCGGGCTGGTGCCCGCCGATCCGGTGATGGCCGCCCGCATGCGCGAAGTGATGTATTACCTCGCCTCGACCATGCATGTGAACCATGCCCATAAGATGCGCGGTCATCGGTGGGCGGACAAGAAAAGCAGTTGGGCGGACATGAAGGGCAAAGTGGCTGAAACAATGACCGCCTCTTGCGCCTATATCGAAAGCAAGGGCCTGCGGGGACCATTTGTGTTGGGCGACAACATCAGTCTTGCGGACATCTACCTTTATGTGGTGAGCAGCTGGCTCGAAGGGGATGGGGTAGACGTTTCGGCTTTCCCCAAGATCGTAGCCTTCCGCGCCGCGATGGAGGCGCGCGCCTCGGTTCAGGCAGTCAAGGCCGCCGGTATGCTTTGATGGCATGCTCTGAAAAGGACACAACATGACACATCTATGGGTTCGGGCTGAACAGCGCCTAAACGAAGACCGCGTGGGTCTGACGCCCGACGGGGCAACCAAACTGATCGCGGCGGGCATCAAGGTCACGATTGAGGACAGCGGCACACGCGCCATCGGCATCGACGGCTATCGTGATGCAGGGTGCGAGATCGCAACCGAGAATAGTTGGCCGCAAGCCCCGGCGGACGCCATCATCTTTGGCCTCAAGGAGCTGCCCGAGGATGGCACGCAACTGCCGCACAAACACATCATGTTCGGCCATGCCTTCAAGGGTCAGCATTCGGGCCGCGCCTTGCTGGAACGGTTCAAGGCCGGGGGTGGCACGCTCTATGATCTGGAATATCTGGTGGATGAAGGCGGCCGTCGCGTCGCCGCCTTTGGCTATTGGGCCGGTTACGCAGGCGCGGCGGTAACGCTCAAGACCTGGGCGGCACAACAGCGGGGCGAGGAATGCGGCCCGGTTGGGGCCTATCCGGGCAAGGACGTGCTGCTGGCAGAATTGAGCGCCGAGATGGACGCAACTGGCGTCGCTCGCCCTTCGGCCATCGTGATCGGCGCACTCGGTCGCGTAGGTTCGGGCGCGGCAGACCTGTGCGAGGCTATGGGCGTTGCCGTTACCAAATGGGACATGGCAGAGACCGCAAGCGGCGGGCCGTTCCCTGAAATCCTGGACCACAACCTGTTCCTGAACTGCATCTTCGCTCGTCCCGGCACGCCTGTGTTTGTCCCGCAAGAGGCCTTAAGCGCCGACCGCAAGCTGTCCGCCATCGGCGATGTCGCCTGCGACCCGGACAGCGACTACAACCCGGTGCCTGTTTATGACCGCGCCACCACATGGGATGCCCCTGCCCTGCGCGTGGCCACTGACCCGGTGCTGGATGTGATGGCCATCGACAACCTGCCCTCGATGTTGCCCGCCGAAAGTTCGGAAGATTACGCGGACCAGCTTCTGCCATCGCTCTTGACCCTGACCGATCTGGACAGCGGCGTCTGGGGCCGGGCATGGGACACATTCAAAACCCATTTGCGGGACATCTGACATGGAGCTTTACATTGGTATCGCTGCGGCGATCTTCGGCACCGTCTGCTGGATCCCGCAGGCGTGGAAGGCCTGGACCAGCCGCGACACATCCGGCCTATCGCTGCCTTCGAACCTGATGTTGCTGATGACGGTCAGCCTGTGGTTGCTCTATGGCCTGATGGTGGGCGATCTGCCGTTGATCCTTGCCAATGTCTGTGCGGTCACGGCGGTTCTGTTTATCGTCACCGCCAAATTAAAATTCGGATAAGGGAGAGATCCAGATGACAATCCATTGGTGCGGAACCGGCCTGTCGGCCATCCCCGGACTGCGACGCCTGATCGAGGCCGGTCAAGATGTGACCGTCTGGAACCGGACAGTCGAAAAGGCCCAGGCCGAGGTCGGCGACCTGACCAACAACATCAAGGCATTCGACATTGATGTGCTGGCCAAGGACCTGGCCAAGGACGACGTGATCGTATCCATGCTGCCCGGCGACTGGCATGTGCCGCTTGCCGAACTGGCGATCGCCAAGGGGGCCAACTTTGTCAGCTCGTCTTACATCGCCCCGGAAATGCGCGCACTGGATGATCGCGCGCGCGAAGCCGGTGTTGCGCTGGTCAACGAGGTCGGCCTAGATCCGGGCATCGACCACCTGATGGCGCATGCACTGGTAGATAATTATCGCGCTTCGGATGCCTTTGATGGCCACAATCACCTCAGCTTCAAATCCTACTGCGGCGGCATTCCCAAGATCGCCAACCCCTTCCGCTACAAATTCAGCTGGTCGCCATTGGGCGTGCTCAAGGCGCTGCTCTCGCCTTCACGCTCGATCCGCAACTATGCCCCGCTGGATGTGGCCCGCCCCTGGGACGCGATCAGCAGCTATGTGGCCCCCCTTCCCACGCCGGAGAGCTTTGAGGTCTACCCAAACCGCGACTCGATCCCGTTCAAGGACCAGTACCACTTTGAAGAACACTGGCCAGTCAAAGAGTTCGTCCGCGGCACCCTGCGCCTGAATGGCTGGACCGAGGCCTGGGACGGCGTGTTCAAAGAGGTTGAGACACTCTCTGGCCCCGAAGGCGATGCACGACTGAAAGAGATGTCAGATCAGTTCTGGACCGATAATGCATATGACGACGGCGAGCCGGATCGCGTGGTGCTCTGCGTCGACCTCAAGGCCGAGAAAGACGGCACTGTGGTCTGGCACAAAACCTATGTAATGGACGCATGGGGTGACGCGCGCGGCACCGCTATGGCGCGCCTGGTGTCTATTCCCGTCTCGCTCGCCATAGAGGCCGTGATGAATCGCGCGATCCCCGCCGGTGTGCATGCTGCCCCCAGTGACCCGAAACTGGTCGAAGCCTGGATGGCTGAAATCGACAGATTGGCACAGCATCTTCAGATCGTGGATCACGCAGCTTGATCCAAAGGGCGTCAAGTGCCCTGTCGGCTTGTCATCGCCCCAAAGTGCCCCGCCCGCAATCAGGGTGGGGTGTCTTGCTTCTAACACAATCTCACCCGGCGACAGCCACCTCAATACGTGTAGTGGCCTATTTGCCCGTTTAGTTCTTATCGGCCCTTTGCAGGGAACAAACCTAATCTCAGTGCAGCAACATTTCGAGGCAACAGAATTTCCCTATCCGCCGGATCTTGCTGCCCGAGATTTGAACGGCATTTACTTTGAACCAAAACTGCACTCGATAGGACTGCATCAAATCCAATTTGGCAACGAAAGTGTTCGTGTTGACAGACAGACCAACTTGGGTCCTCACATCAGGTCGTTTTCAACATCTTCGGCAGATACACCCAAAGCGTCCAATCCGTTTTCCAAGTGATCGGCCAAATGCGGAGTTCCGATCAGATAATCCGCACAAGGTGTCGAAGCTTCGGTTCGGGCTGTCGCAATAGCTTCCGCCAAATCCTCGGCGAAAAAACTTTCTCGCCCAACCCACATTATCGCAACCAGTTCAGCCTGTTCATCTTCGCTCATCCGGTCGACAAACGCGCGCAATTCGCCCTCGGCTCGATTCAACTCGCGCGCCATCATGGCCACCTGGGCCACCTTGCGTGTCGAAATCTCCAGCATCTTCTGATCCCCTTGTTCGCGTCTCGTCTCTGATCTTTCTGTGATCTGTCTGCGATCTTTCTACGCTGCAGGCTGGATTGTCTTTGATCTTGCGCAAACCGCACTGCCCCGTTTCTCCTCACCAAAAAAGTGACATAGACGCCCGAAAACCAGCGCCCAAAATACGGGCTTTCGCGTTAGGGTCTGAGCATGAGACTCGATTTACCTGATGATGATGTGTTGTATGCCGCCTTACTGGCCCGGGACGCGGCCTGGGACGGGCGCGCTTTTGTCGGGGTGACCAGCACCGGAATCTTGTGCCGCCTAACGTGCCCAGCCCGTAAACCCAAACGCGAGAACTGCGAATTCTTCGACACTATCGGGGCCGGGATCGAAGCCGGATTTCGCCCCTGCAAACGCTGTCACCCCATGCAACCCGCTGCGCAGGCTGATCCCGCAGTACAAGCCTTGATCGCCGCATTAGAAGCCGATCCATCCCGTCGCTGGCGAGAAGGGGATCTGGTCGCACTGGGGCATGACCCATCCACCATCCGCAGGGCGTTCAAGCGCCACTTTGGCATGACTTTTCTGGAAATGGCACGGCAAACCCGGCTGCATGCGGGGCTGACGACGCTGGCACAAGACGGGCGCGTGATCGACGCGCAACTGGACGCGGGGTTTTCTTCGGGGGCCGCATTTCGGGCGGCCTTTGCGAGACACCTAGGATTGCCCCCCGGTGCATTTCAATCAGATGCGTTGTTAAAGGCCGATTGGTTCCAGACGCCTCTGGGACCGATGATCGCTGTCAGTGATACCACCCACCTACATCTGCTGGAATTCACCGATCGCAAGGCTTTGCCGACCGAACTAAAGCGCCTGAACAAGGCCTGCAAGGGCTCGCTTGGTTTTGGCCGCCTGCCTCCCACGGACCGGGTCCAGGCTCAGCTGGATGACTATTTCCACGGACGTTCGGCCCTGTTCGACATCCCCCTTGCACTGCATGGCACACCGTTCACCTGTGCTGTCTGGGACATGTTGCAGACATTGCCCGCAGGAAGCATCTATTCCTATTCAGAAATCGCGCGTCGCATGGATCGACCTGATTCCACCCGAGCCATCGCCCGCGCCAACGGTGCCAACCAAATCGCCATCGTCATACCCTGCCACCGCGTCATGGGCGCGGACGGCTCGCTCACCGGATATGGTGGCGGGCTCTGGCGCAAACAGAAACTGATCGACCTGGAACGGCAATACGCCACAACCGAAAGCATTCCCGCATGAGCCAATCTGACACTGCCCGCGCCTTTGCAGAACTGCACCGTCCCGGTGCACCATTGATCCTGTATAACGCCTGGGACGCAGGCAGCGCCAAGGCTATTGCCAAGGCAGGTGCCACCGCAATCGCCACTGGCAGCTGGTCGCTCGCGCATGCTCAGGGATTTGACGATGGGCAGGATATGCCGCTGGAATTTGCTCTGAACATCCTGGCCCGCATCACCGCCTCGGTGGACCTACCGGTAAGTTTCGATTTTGAGGCTGGCTATTCCGATGACTTGAGCACGTTGGCCACAAACATGGAACGCGTCATTGCCGCAGGTGCCGTAGGAGTAAACTTCGAAGACCGTGTTATCGACGGCTCCGGACTATTGGCTGCGGCAACCCAAGCCAAGCAGATCAGCACCCTGCGAAAGGCCGCACAATCGACTGGTGTTCCGGTCTTCATCAACGCGCGAACTGATGTCTTCTTCCAGGGAGCTAAGCCCAACGCGCACTCTGACCTTATGGCAGAAGCAATCGAGCGCGCGCGCGCCTACGCACATGCCGGCGCAGACGGGCTTTTTGTTCCAGGGTTGGTCACGCCTGACCTGATTGGCGAGTTCTGTGCAGCCACGTCATTGCCGGTAAACATCATGCAAACCGGATTGGCCCCAGACCACCAATCCCTCGCCGACATGGGGGTCGCACGGATCAGCCATGGTCCCGCGCCCTATCTGACAGCCATGACCGGAGTAACCGAGGCTGCCAAGACGGCTCTGACGACTTAGAGTACATTCCATCCGTCCTTGATCCGCACGGTGTGACTGGCCGCTCCTGCGTGCAAAAATACCGGTCATGTCATTTCGAGAACCAGCACACAGGGATCGACCGCCAATATCCCGAGAACACCAGTGACGCGACGGGACTTTGGTGGTGTGGTCCGTTCTCGAAACGCATTTTCGTTCGAACCGCTGGCGGTCTTAGGTGTCACGCCACGCGAAGCGTGGCGCCGGGCCCTACGGGAGGAGATGTTTCGTCAGAAACATCGACGACGGGCGGGAGCTCCCTCGTACTTCAATCGATGCACTCGACAATAGGAAACTAAGCTGCCTCAACATGGACCAAAGGTGGCTCAAACGGATGGCGGGTGATCTTGTCATCACTGATTTCAATGGCCAAACCAGCCGGAACCTCGATCCATTTCTGTCTTTCGTCATCCAACGGCTCGGACGACACGATGACCCCGTGTGCGCAGCGTCGGTGAAACAGACTGGGCGCGTATCCATCCGAGGCGTAGCGCGCCGCAAAAAGCCGCTGCCCATCTGACCAACAGGCCGCAAACCGCATAAAGGGCAAATCACCTCGGCGGCGTGACAAAACCTCGACCCGGCCTACCGCGCGGGCCATCGCACCGATTGGATCACTCTCTAGCCGTTCACCCAAGGCGATCAGAAAGATCGCCTCGCTTTCGGTCGCACCCAAGCGATACTCGTAACATTCGGGTGGGATCATCCCATCCAGCTCTTGCCGGATGCGCTCGTGACCACCTGCCTGCCCGTTGTGCATGAAACTCCATCGCCCGTGCCCGAACGGATGGCAATTGTTGCGCGACGTGGCCGTGCCCGTTGAGGCGCGCACATGCGCCAGAAACATGCGCGACTGGGTGTGATGCGCTAGCTGGCGCAGGTTCGCGTCCGACCAAGCCGGGTTCGTATCCTTGTAGAAACAAGGCACCTCGCGCTTGGAATACCATGCCAAACCAAAGCCATCCGCGTTGATCGGCGTTTTGCCAATCATCGCATTACGGCTTTGTTCGACCAGCGATTGTTCCTGATTGAGGACCAGTTCGTCAAAATAGCGCGGCGCACCTGTCCACGCGAGAAATCGGCACATTAGGGAATTCCGTTTGGGGCTGTATTTGTGTGCAGAATACACCCCTGAAAACATAGAAATTCACTCAAAGTTGGCTGGCTGTTCCCATTTCATCGACCATTTAACCCGTGAAACGCCTATCCGTGGGTCAATCCCTCACTCACCGGGTTTGGTCAGTGGCACGACTGACCCTGTGTCCTCAGGGGCCAATTCCTCAAAATCAAAGTTGTCCAGCCGCAGCGCCCGGCGCCCGGCCTTGTCCGCGCTGATCTTGATGTCCGAAATATCCTTGGCTGCCTGCCCGAAATGACGATCCAGATTGGCGACCCTGTCGCCCAGGCGTTCGACGTCCTTGTGCAACAACCCCAATTCTTTGCGGATCGCGCCAGCTTGTTCGCGCATGCGAGCATCTTTCAGGATCGCGCGCATGGTGTTGAGCGTCGCCATGCAGGTCGTCGGAGACACGATCCAGACCCGTGCTGCAAACCCCTCGCGCACAATCTCAGGAAAGTTTGCGTGGAGTTCCGCATAAACCGCTTCGGATGGCAGGAACATCAAAGCTCCGTCAGCGGTTTCGCCCTCGATGATGTATTTGTCGGCAATGGCTTTGATGTGGGCCCTCAGCGCCGTGCGCATCATCCGCGCGGCCTCGTTCAACTCGGCTTGGGTCTCGGCACGGCGGAGCGCTTCATAAGCTTCCAACGGGAACTTGCTATCAATCACAATGGGTCCCGGCGGGTTGGGCAGATAGATCAGGCAGTCCGCTCGCTTGCCGTTCGACAAGGTATATTGCAACGCATAGCTGTCCGACGGCAGCGCCTTTGACACGATGTCGTTCAGCTGAATTTCGCCAAACGCACCGCGCGTTTGCTTGTTCGACAGAATGTCCTGCAGGCTCAGCACATCGCCGGACAGTTTGGTGATGTTGTCCTGCGCCTTGTCGATGGTCTTGAGCCGCTCTTGCAGCTGCGTCAGCGACGTCGCGGTCTGTTTCGACGAGCCATGCAGGCTCTCTTTCATCCGTTCCTGCATTTCGGCCAAAGCACGCGCCGAGCGCATGGCATTGTCCGCCAACCGGTCGTTCATGTGCTGCTGCACATCGCCCAAGCGCGCTTCCATCGTCTGGATCACCTGAACTTGCGCGTTGGCCTGCGTGTCCGAGACATGCTGCAACCCGCCGCGCAGCTGCTCCTGACCTGCGCCCAGCTGTTGTACGTTTTGGCCCAGAATCGCCATCTGTTGCGTCAAAGGTTCCGCCATCCGGGCCGAGCGGTTGGCCGCCCGCAGGCTGAGAAACACCATCAAAGCAATCAGCAACAGGATCGCGGCCGCACCAAGGGCCAAAAGGACCATCGGATCCTCCAGCGAATAGGTCTGTCCTGCAATCTCGATCATCTGCGCCTCGCACTTGTTCTCTTTTTGTTTCCCAAACCTCTAGCGAGGGGATCCAGGAAAATCAACTGCGTCCGAACAGCCGTTCGATGTCTGCCAGTTTCAGCTCTACATACGTCGGCCGTCCGTGGTTGCATTGGCCGGAATGGGGCGTCGCTTCCATTTCGCGCAGCAGCGCGTTCATCTCTTCGCCGCGCATCCGGCGACCCGACCGGATCGAACCATGGCAGGCCACGCGGCTCAGGATCGCCTCGATCCGGGCCTGCACCATCTGGCTTTCGCCTTGGTCGGCCAGTTCGTCCAAAATATCCATAATCATCGCCCGTGCGTTCACCTCACCCAGAATGGCCGGAGTTTCGCGCACAGCCACGGCGCTGCCGCCAAATGCTTCGATGCTCAGACCGAATTTGCTCAGATGGTCTGCCACTTTCAACAGTCGAGCACAGTCTCCATCGGACAGTTCTACAATCTCGGGGATCAATAGCGCTTGCGCGGCCACGCCGCTTTCCGACATCTGGGTTTTGAGTTTCTCGTAAACCAGTCGCTCGTGCGCCGCGTGCTGATCGACAATCACCATACCATCAGCGGTCTGGGCGATGATGTAATTTTCATGCACCTGCCCGCGGGCAGCACCAAGCGGAAGCTGTTCCACAGGTGTCTCGGACGCCTGTTCTTCAACAGCCGGTGTCGGGTCAATCATCTGTCCCGAGTAACTCTGGGACAAATCGGCGAAACCCTGCGTCGGCATCGGCTGGGGTGCCTGGGCCCGATAGGCTGAAGTCCGAGCCCCCATCGACGGGCGATCCATCTGATATATGCGAGCCGGGCCGGGTTGTGGTGCAGGCTCGGGCCGCATCGCGCCCAAAGTGGCGTTGGCCACTGTGGTCGAAGCACGGTGCCCCGCCTCGGCCAAAGCGTGGCGCAAGGTCGATATGATAAGGCCGCGCGCAATGCCCGGATCGCGAAAGCGCACTTCGGATTTAGCAGGATGGACGTTCACATCAACCAGGGTCGGGTCGCAATCCACAAACAAGGCCGCCGCCGGATGGCGGTCACGGCTGAGGAAATCGAAATAGGCCGCCCGGAGCGCCCCGGTCAGCATCTTGTCGCGCACAGGCCGTCCGTTGACGAACAGGTACTGCGACACGGCCGCACCACGGGAATAGGTCGGCAGAGCTGCGTAGCCATACAGCCGGATGCCGTCCCGCTCGGATTCAATCCGCAGGGCGTTTTCAGCAAACTCGCGTCCGATGACGCGGGCCAGCCGGGCGTGCAGGGCATCAAACAGATCGCCGCTTTCGCCGTCGGCACGGAACACGATACGGCCTTCGCCGCCACCTGAAACATCGCGCAGAGTCAGCCCGATCGAAGGTTCCGCCATCGCCAGACGCTTGATCGTGTCGGTAATCGCCTGTGCCTCGGCTCGATCGGTGCGCATAAATTTGAGCCGTGCAGGGGTGGCAAAGAAAAGATCGCGCAGCTCGACCACCGTACCCGTGCGCAGAGCCGCCGGTTTGACCGGTACAGCCTGCCCACCCGCAACACGAATGGTCGCAGCCTCTTCACCCGGTACTCGGCTGGTGATTGTCAGCCGACCCACGGCCCCAAGCGATGGCAATGCTTCGCCGCGGAACCCAAAAGTGTGGATCTCCAAAAGGTCCGAGCCGTCGATTTTCGACGTCGCATGGCGGGACAAGGCCAACGGCAATTGCTCTGGTGAAATGCCACACCCGTCATCTGTCACCCGGATCAGGGTCTTGCCCCCATCCGCGATGTCCACAGTGATCCGTGTCGCACCAGCGTCGATAGCATTTTCGACCAGTTCTTTCACCGCCGAGGCGGGACGCTCGACCACTTCACCCGCTGCAATCCGATTGATTGCTGCGTCGTCTAGTTGCCGGATAACCGGTCGAAAACCGCTGATATTGGGGTCAAGGATTGCCATACCGCTAGACCTAGCATGGCCGGACGCGATTCTGCCACCCGTTTGCTGTGCCCAGGGGGGTCTATGCGCGAAAGACCCGGCGCCCCCGGTATCGCGACATTTGATGTGTTCAGCGAGACTTATGTGGGCGGCACCGGGCCTTAAGTGAGTGGTGGTCATTTCGGGGCTGAAAATTGCCCTTGCCATGACCTGAAACTGGGGTGGCTGAGCACAAATGTTAAGCCCTTTGTCACATAGAGTTTACAAATGGCGTGTTTGGGCAATGGCTTGGCCCGGTCTCGCAACGTTCAGGCCTGCGCGGGGGCGCCTGCTCGTTTGCGACAGGGACCGAACATCGCTGCCAACGCCAGAATGATGCCTGAAACCGTAGCGATCATGCCCGCAGCGCTCACCGCATCGGCCGCGCCTAACCACAGCGGGCCATAACCAGCCAGAACATAACCAAGGGTGGCCGAAATAGCGGCGAATCCAACGCTCCAGGCGATTTGGCGTTCAAGCTGGTTTGTCATCATACGCGCAGCAGCGGGAGGGCAGATGAACATGGCGATCACGATGATCGACCCAACGGCATCAAAGGACGCAACCGCGGCAATGGCCGCAACCACAACCAGTGCCAGACCCAACGCATTGGTGCGGATGCCCATCGTGCACGCAAACCCTTCGTCAAAGGTCGAGATCTTGAGCGGCCGCCAAAACAACCAGATAAAGGCGATCGCGCCCGCCAAAGTCGCGGCGATCCGACCCAACTCGACCGGCAAGCCGGCCAGGGCCTGCACATCCAGCAGCGAAGACCAACCAACCGCGTCCAGCCAGATCAGGCTTTCCAGATTGCCGTACAGAGCGTGTTCGACGTCCAGATGAACGGTCGAAGTGTCGGTTTGCTCCAACAGTAGAACACCCCCTGCAAACATCGTGGTGAATACCACACCCATAGCCGCACCCGGCTCTATCCGACCCAGCCGGCGAATGGCTTCGATCATTACCACCGCAACGATTGCGGCCGCTGCCGCCCCCAGCATCATTGGCCAGGCCGAAATCACGCCGGTCAGCAGAAAGGCAACGACGATGCCCGGCAAAACCACATGGCTGATGGCATCCCCGATCAGTGCCTGTTTGCGCAATACCAAGAAATTGCCGGGCAAAGCACAGGCCACAGCGGCAAAAATCCCGATCAACAAAGGTGTCAGAGACAGGGGAACAAACTCTTCTCCGCTCATGCCGGAATCTCCTGCGGGCCACCGATGCGGTGGTCGATGTCGGCGATCTGGTCCTTGGTCAGAACCGTTTCGATATCACGGAGACCATCATAAAGCGCCGCCGCCGCCTCATGCGCCTGATCGGTGCGCACCACCTCCCACCGCTTTTCGTCACGCAAAGCTTTAGCGGCACGAGCACGACCAAACTCGGTCGCGACCCCATCGGCGCGGGCTAATCCGGCGCGAGACAACAGGCGCAGCGTCAAGCGTTCATAGATCGGTTGGCCCTGGGCCAGAGCCAGCAGACCTTGCCGCAGGTGAACACGGCGCTGAAACTTCAGATGCCCGAGGATCGCAGCCAGCGCCCCGCGATTGGGCGCCAGAAGCATCGACAGCGCAAACAGGGTGAAGCTGACCAAAACAATGATCGGGCCGGTGGGCAGATTCGGTGCAGAAGCCGACATTGCGGCCCCAACATAGCCAGAAATCCCGCCAGCCAGACCACTAAGAAGTACCACACGGTCCGAACGTTCAGTCCAAAACCGCGCCGTTACTGGTGGAATGATCAGCAACGCCACAATCAGGATCAAGCCTACGATCTTTAGGCCCACGACCGTCACGGCCATCACCAGCCCCATCATCGCCAAGTCGATCCGCGCCACGGGCAGGCCACGGGCTGCAGCGTGTTCGGGGTCAAAAGACACAAGCGTCATTGGTCGGCGCAGTAAAAGGATCAACAGCAGCGTCGCACCACCACCAACCGCAATGATCATCGCATCAGCCCAAAGCATGCCTGCGGTCGACCCTAGTAAGAATCCCTCTAACCCCGCTTGCCGCCCGACACCCATGGTCTGGATCACCGTCAGCAGAACGACGCCAAAGCCGAAGAACACCGAAAGGACAGATCCAATGGCCGCATCCTCGGCCAGACGTGTGTTACGGGTCAGCCAGTTGAGGCACAAAAGCCCGATCCAAGCCGACAAGGCCGATCCCAACAGCAAGCCAATCAAGTTGCGGCCATCCCCGCCCAAAGCGACCATAATCATGAAAGCAATACAAACGCCGGGCAGTGTCGCGTGGCTGATGGCATCGCTCACCAAAGCACGTTTGCGCAAAAACAGGAAGGTGCCAGTCACCCCGGCGGACACACCCAACAGGGCAGCGCCAATGGCAACCAAGGTGGCATTATAGCCAAGTTGCAACAGCAAAGCATCGATGAGCATGACGCGAGTGTCCGTCTGTTTAGCCGACCACACGCGACAACTGGTCGATCTGCGCGGTTGCAAGGCGGCCACCATAAGCGGCCTGCAACGTTTCGGCGGTAAAGGCTTCACCCACCGATCCCTCGGCCACCTTGCGCGTGTTGATCAAGAACACGTGGTCGAAATAATCGGTAACCGTTGCCAGGTCGTGATGCACCACAACCACCGTCTTGCCCGCGTCCTTGAGCGATTTTAGCACTGCGATGATCGCCTTTTCGGTCGCCGCATCGACGCCAGCAAAGGGTTCGTCCAGCAGATACAGGTCCGCATCCTGTGCCAGCGACCTGGCGAGAAACACGCGCTGTTGTTGGCCGCCTGAAAGCTGCCCGATCTGGCGGTCGGCAAAATCGCGCATGCCTACGCGGTTCAGACAATCCATCGCTTTAGCCTTGTGCCGTGCGCGAAGTCGACCCAGTAGACCAAGCTCTCGGTAGAGCCCCATCAAAACGACATCAATCACGCGGGTTGGGAAATCCCAATCCACGCTGGCACGTTGTGGAACATAGGCAATGCGGGCGCGCTGGTCGTCCAGTGACTTGCCAAAGGCAGTAACCTGCCCCGACAGCGGTTTGACAATACCAAGCGCGGCCTTGAGCATGGTCGACTTACCGGCTCCATTGGGTCCAATGATCGCCGTCATCGCGCCGGCCTGCACTGTCATATCGACAGAGAATACCGCAGGCTTTTGACCGTAAGAGACTGTCAGACCCCGGATCGCCAACGGGCTTTCTGTCAGGGTCTCGTTAGTGTTTGCAATACCGTTGTTGCTTGCCAGTTCCAGCATCATTCAGAACCCCGCCGATAGTTTGCCGTCCATGCCGCGCGCAGGCACGGCTGCACCCAATGCTCCGGCGATCACGGTGATGTTGTGGTCCAGCATCCCGATATAGGTGCCCTCATAGGTGCCGTCCTCGCCCATGGCATCACTAAACAGCTCACCACCGACGTGCACCTTGTGCCCCTTCGCAGCCGCCCCTTCGATCAGAGCGCGAATGGACCGGTCCGAGACCGAGCTTTCGACGAATACGGCCGTGATCTGGCGCTCTACCAGCAAATCCACCAGCTCGCCAATGCGGTTCAATCCGGCCTCGGACTGAGTCGAGATACCTTGAATGCCCATCACCTCATACCCGTAGCTGCCTCCGAAATAGCCAAAGGCATCATGGGCAGTCAGAAGGACGCGATTGTTTTCCGGCACCTGCACCAGAGTATCGGCGGCATAAGTAGACAGACGGTCCAGATCCGCCAAGTGCTTTTCAGCGTTGGCCGCAAAGACATCCGCCGCCTCGGGGCGCACGTCAATCAGGGCTTTTTGTACTTCGACCACCACATCGCGCCACAGATCTGGGGTCATCCAGACGTGCGGGTCGAATTTGTCGGCGTAATCGTCATGAGCGCGGAGTTTGGATTTATCCAGGCCCTCGGCCACAGCCACCACAGTGCGCTTGCGTTCGAGGTCATGAAAGAAACCTTCCATCTGCGCCTCAAGGTACAGACCGTGCCACAGGATGAGGTCGGCGCGGGTCATCGCCACGATGTCAGTGCGGGTTTGGCGATAGGCATGCGGGTCGACACCGGGCCCCATCAGCCCTTTGACTTCGACCTGATCGCCGCCGACTTGGCGCGCGGCGTCTGCGATCATGCCAGTTGTGGCCACTACCTTGAGCGGGTCCTGGGCCCAGGCCGTAATCGGCAGGGCCAGCAGTATGCCGGCAATCAGCAATGTGCGTCGCAGAATCATGTCGAACCTCTGGTTTGTACGTCCAACATAAATTGCGAACAATTCGCAAGTAAGTCAATGCTATTGAGAATTATTCGCAAGAAACCCCACGATCGCCTACAAAATATGGTAGTTATTTCAGATTTTCCGCCGTCAGATCATCCAAAAGAGCGAAGACCAGCCGACGCAGTGACTTGGAATAAAGCCGATCCTCGGGCCAAGTCAGCCAATACCCATCTCGTGTCTTAAGTTTCTCACCCGATGACAGAACCAGTGTTTCGGCAGTCAAATCCGGCTGCGCCAGGGGCAAAGAGCCCAGGACCACGCCCAGACCTTCGCGGGCGGCGCGTAGACCGTGCACCATGGAATCAACACTTAGACCCGCGCCGCCGGGCACCGTGCCGCCTGTCTCACGGCTCCAATCCTGCCACCCGGGGCGCTCTCCGCGCACTTCAATCCGAGGCAGATCCAACTGCTCCGTTCCCGGAGCCATCATCGGCACCAGAACCTCTTGCTCAATCAGACGCGCCTTGCGTCCCGGCCAAGCCCCTCGCCCGTACCGCAGCTGCAGCCAAGTGCGTTCTTCGTCAAACTCGGATCGTTTGGCGATAGAGTCCGTGACCAGACGTACATTTGGATATAGCGCCCAAAACCCACCGATGCGCGGCAAGATCAGCGTGTCGATATGAGAGCTCAGCGCCGCCAGCCGCAGCTCTTTTGGCGCTGTTCCAAACAGATCCTCGGTGTTGCGTTCCAGCGCGGTCAGACTGTCCTGCACCAACGGCAGATAGCTTTCACCATCGGTGGTCAACGACACGCCGCGCGCCTCGCGGACAAAAAGGCTCCGACCCAACCAAGCCTCTAGGTTGCCCATCCGCTGGCTCACGGCAGCTTGTGAAATCCCAAACTCACGCGCAGCGACAGAAAACCCACCCAATCGCCCGGCGGCTTCGAACACGCGCAGCCAGTCAAGCGGGGGCAATCCGACTTTTTTCTCATCCATAAGAATTTCCAACCCTGAGACAGAATAAGGTTTAGTTGTTGTGATGGCATGCAGCGGTTATTTCCTCAAGGGAAAGCTCGCGCCACAAGGAGAGACCCCATGCTGCGCTCTGCCACCCATGATCCGTCCGTCGTCACGATTGAGTTCGACGACGGCACCGCCACTCGCTTCCACGCCATTTGGCTGCGCGACAACGCGCTGGACCCCGAGACCCGCGCACCGGGCAACGGCCAACGCCTGATCACCATCGGAGACATCCCGTCGGATATCGCGATCAGCAGCGCCGAAGTAATAGAAGGCAGCCTGTCGGTGACCTTTGCGCCCGAAGGCAAAACCGTCACCTTCCCCGCCGATTGGCTGGCCGATCACAGCTATGATCGTGAGCAAACTGCCGACTTCGGTCGGATCGCGCCGGGCATCACCACATGGCAACGTGGCATCGGCGCCCCTAGCGGTGATTGGGCAGCGGTCCATTCGACCCATGCCGCCAAACGCGACTGGCTGGCCGCTGTGGCCGAGTTTGGCTTTGCCAAATTGACCAACGGCCCGACGGAACCGGAAGCGCTGCTGAAAGTCGCCGATCTGTTCGGCTATGTGCGCGAGACCAACTATGGCCCCTATTTCGAAGTGCGCACTGAGGTGAACCCGACGAACCTAGCCTATACGGGCCTTGGTCTGCAGGCCCACACAGACAACCCCTATCGCGATCCGGTTCCGACATTGCAGATCCTGTATTGCCTGGAAAACTCGGCCGAGGGAGGGGATTCGATTGTTGTTGACGGGTTCCGAGCAGCCGAAAAGTTGCGCGATGCGAACCCCGAAGGTTTTGCCCTGCTGGCGGGCTATCCGGCACGGTTCGAATACAAGGGCTCGGACGGCATCTGCCTGCGTTCGCGCCGCCCGATGATCGAACTGTCCCCCGATGGCGAGCTGGTCGGCATTCGGTTCAACAACCGCTCTTCCGCGCCTATCGTCGATGTCCCCTTCGCCAAGATGGAGGCCTATTACGCCGCCTATCGCCAATTGGGCGAGATCATCGACGACCCGGCCATGGGCGTATCGTTCAAGCTGGAACCCGGTGAAAGCTTTATCGTCGACAACACCCGCGTGCTGCATGCGCGTCTGGGATATTCCGGTGCAGGCTCTCGCTGGTTGCAGGGCTGTTACGCCGACAAGGACGGTTTGCTGTCTACCTTGGCGGCGATGGAGATGGTGCAGCCGGAGGCCGCAGAATGAAACCCGACTTTTCGAGTTTGGACCGCTCCAACATCGTGGCCTTCATCGGTGACATCTTTGACCGACGCGGCGGCGAGGAATACCTGGGCGAGCCGGTGACCATGGCCGAGCACATGCTGCAAGGCGCAACCATTGCCGAACAGAACAGCCAACCCGAAGAGATCATCGTCGGGGCCTTGCTGCATGACATCGGCCACTTCACGTCCGAGTTCGGAACCTATCATCCCGACGATACCAAGGACCGCCATCACGAGGATGCGGGCGCCGAGGTGCTGGAGCAGTTCTTTCCGTCCGTGATCACCGACTGCTGCCGTTATCACGTCGCCGCCAAACGGTATCTGTGCGCGACCAAGCCTGATTATTTCAACCGGCTCTCTGTCGCCTCGGTCCATACGCTAGAACTGCAAGGCGGGCCGATGGATGCCGATGAGGTGGCTGAATTCGAGGCCAATCCGAACCTCAAGGAAATCATTCAGGTCCGCTATCTGGACGAGGCGGGCAAGCGGGCCGACATGGAGACCCCGGATTTCACCCATTTCGCCCCGATGGTGCAGCGCATGGTCGATCGTCACTTGGGCGCGGCATGAGCGCACCCGAGTACATCTTCGAGGCCAGCTCGAAACCTTCGCTGCCCTGGCACGAGGTGCCATTGATCCGGGCCACTGACGCATCTGTTGCGGGCTACGGGTGTCTGGTCGACGACCCGGATACCTTTGAGATCGAAATCGTGCGCTGGCCCCAGCAAGGTTGGCGACCAATAGATGAGGGCACCGGGGATGAGGCTGGTTGGGTCGAAGGCACGTTCAAATGCGACTGGCAGGGCGATGTGCTTTATGGCGAGAACGAAGCAGTCAAAGGCCACTATGTTCTTGGCTGGTCCGCTGATCCGCAACAGGCCAAGACCGAAACGCAGACCGCGCCGCGAGATCAGGTGCTTCTGTGGCACATGAACTATCACCCCGACGGGGGGCAGATGTTTTGGCCGTTGGACAACAAACCGTTCATCGTTCCAGCCGCTCTGCCAGGTGACAACCTAACACCGGACAAGGTGGTGGCGTTCTGGTGTGATGGGTCGCGCGGGCTCTATATCCATCCGGGCATCTGGCACGAGGGGATTTTCCCGGTCGAAGACAGCCAGCGGTTCCTGGATCGTCAGGGCAAGGTGCACGCCCGCGTCAGTGCCGACATCGGCAAAGAGTTCGGCGTTTACCTGTCCTGCGCGCTACGCGTGGACAAGGTGAAAGACCTCTGATCAAGAACAGATCGTGCGCGCAGTTAGGCGGTGGCGCGCACGAAATGGATTTGGGCGGGCACACGGACCTCATCGCCCTCGACCATGTCTGAAAACCCGGCAATCAGTTTGGACCGAACAGCCGCACGGTGAGCATCGGTCAATGTGCCTTCTGCTTTTGCGGCGCCCATGCGCATACCGGCGGCCCCCACTGTAGTGTGCATCTTGCCCACATCAGCAGGCCCTCCGCGCGGGGTCAGGTGCAAATCCTGTGTGTCGATCTCGACCGACCATCCGGCGCCCGACAGCACCCGATTGATTTTGTCCGGGTCACTCAACGACATCGGCCCCGGCGCATCCGGATCAAAGCCCGGTCCGGGCCCAAAAACCTCACCCGCAATGCGCCCCGGCATGCTGAACCAAGGGTTTGCCTTGGGCGACCCCCAGCAGGCGAATGTCAAAACAGCGCCCGGTTTCAGTGCTGTGCGGATATGCGCAAAAGCCTGATCCGGGTCAGCGAAGAACATCACACCAAAGAGCGAAATTGCCGCGTCGAACCCCTCGCCGACAAACGGATAGCTCGCCGCATCGCCGATCAGAACGTCCACATTGTCGGGCGTACGGGCGATAGCGCGCTCAGCAAAGGGCGGAGCGATTTCGATTCCAGTAACGCGACCTGCCGATCCAACCGCCCCGGCGGCACGCAACAGAGAGATCCCCGCACCAGGACCAATGTCCAGGACCGACTGACCAGATCGCAATCCGGCCCGCGCCATAATCCCCTCTAACACCGGAGTATGGGCCGCATCGGTTTCCGCCTCGACCCGCAACCAGGGTTCAGCAATAGCTTTCCAATCCATGTGTTTCCTCCGGTCCCAGAATACTTGATCACAATCCCACGTCAGTCGAATGCAAGTTCGGTAATAGCTGTGTCTTGGTAGTGCGATCCGGGATACACGTCCATGATCTCGAAGGTGATCCACGACACCGCGCCGTACTCGGTCAAGGCCGATGTGCCCTGCCAATCGGGTGTGTCATCCATAGTGAAATGCGTCTGTTTGCCGTTTGAAAACTTTAGCCGCAATTCACGCACGCGGCTGTTGCGCGTGTAGGTCCTGGTCGACTTGGCATAGCCGTTGCGCAGGCTCCAGCGGTTGATCAGTACCGGCTCGTCAAAGACCAGGGTAAAAGCCTCGCCTATGCCCTGCCCTTTCGTGCCCTCGACCCACGCCGTGCGATGATCGCCGTCGGTGGCATTTCGCGGACCATAGCTGTTGCCGCTTTGCGACGACAAAACCGAGGTAAAGCATAGCTCAGCCCTGCGATTGACCGCGGTTATCCCGGTACAGTTGCGCAACGCCCAGCTGGGCGGCGGTGGGTCTTTTGGAGCGGGCGATTTCGCGACAGGTGACGCAGGGGTTGTCGCAACCGGAGCCTGCCCCTGACGCCGCAACCAGCCGCGTTCGATCGCCGCCAAACGCTGATGCTGAGGCGGGTGCGTGACCGAGCCCTCTGCTGGCAGTGTCGCCCAAAGCGACTGCGCCTCGGTTAGGTTCGCCCCCAAAGCCGCGAGTATGAAGCCTGCGTATTCGTCGGCCTCCAACTCGGTCGGCGGGCGCGACCCCTCGCCAGTGAGAGTATGACCCTGCAGGTGATGCCCCACCTCATGCGCCATGACGCCCAAAAGCTGCCAGCGCCCGTTTGGATTGGTTTCGTACTGTGCCAACCAATCAGGATTGAAAGCCAGATAGCGTTCACCGTCGATAATAATGGCAGCCGCATTTCCAACCTCGTCCGTCTCGACGACCTGGAAATTGGGCAGCAAACCCGACACCGCCAGGATGCTATTCACCACGTTCCAGACTTGCTGCACCGAAAAAGCGCTGGCGTCGCTGTAACGCGGCTTTTGCAGCGTGATCTCTTTGCAGCCCGAGACGGTGCAGGCCACTTGCGTGTTCGAGCCCTGATCTGCCCATCCGATGCCTGCGCCCAGCGCAAGCAGAAACGCCCCTGTGACAGCTCTGCGCAACATGTCCCCTCCACGTTCGATACCCGCCCAAGGTTAGGCGGAACATCACGAACCGGTAAAGGGCAACGGCAACAAATCCCGATTGGGCGTGGGGTTACAGACCCAATACGTCGACCATGTCATATTCACCGGGCGCCTTGCCTTGCCCCCAAAGCGCCGCCTTGAGCGCCCCGCGCGCAAAAATTGCACGGTCAGTGGCCATGTGGCGCAGCACAATGCGCTCGCCAGCGGCAGCAAATAGCACGTCATGCTCACCCACGATGTCACCGCCGCGAATGGCCTGAAAGCCGATGTCGCCCCGCTTGCGCGCACCGGTAATCCCGTCGCGGCCCCGATCCGACACATCGTTCAGATCAACGCCGCGCCCTTCGGCGGCGGCCTCGCCCAGCATCAACGCCGTACCCGAAGGCGCGTCAACCTTGTGGTGGTGATGCGCCTCGATCACTTCGATGTCGAAATCTTCGTCCAGCGCGGCGGCCACCTTCTTGGTCAGTTGCACCAACAGGTTCACGCCCAAGCTCATGTTCCCGGCCCGCACGATCACGGCATGGCGCGAGGCCGGTTCAAGCCGCGCGATCTGCTCATCCGACATGCCGGTGGTGCCGATCACATGGACACAGCGCGCCTGTGCAGCCAAAGCGGCAAATTCCAACGTCGCTTCGGGTGCGGTGAAGTCAATCACGGCCTGCGCGTGCGAAAACGCCTCTAGCGCGTCGTCCGTGACGGTGACGCCCACGGGTTGACCACCCATGGCCTCGCCCACATCACGTCCAACCCAGTCGTGGCCCTTACGCTCAACCGCGCCCACCAGTTTCGCCGCATTGCTGTCCAGCACGGTTTTCATCAGCATCTGACCCATGCGGCCCGATGCTCCTGTAATGACGATCCCTGGTGTGTGGGTCATGGCACGATTCCCTTTTTGTCAGCTCTTTGCGTCCTACCCGGTCCGGGGCCGCTTGGCAAAGCCCTCCTTTGTCCTTAAATCGGGGGTATGGCCAAGAACAAATTCCATGACGGGCCAGGCCCGTCCCAACGTCAGCTTCGCGTCGGTGAACTTATCCGCCGCACCTTGTCCGAGGTGCTGGCGCGTGGCGACGTGCATGATCCCGATCTAAACCGCATGTCGATCACAGTCGGCGAGGTGCGCACCTCTCCAGACCTCAAGATCGCGACTGCTTATGTACTGCCGCTCGGTGGTAAGGGGCAGGACGAGGTGCTCAAGCTGTTAGCCCGCAACAAGGGCGAGCTGCGCCGCATGATTGGCAAAAAGGTCGGATTGAAATTCTCGCCTGACCTGCGCTTCCGGCTGGACGAAACATTCGACCAGATGGACGACACCCGCCGATTGTTCGAACAGGACGCGGTGCGCCGCGATCTGGACGAGTGATCCGAGCGCTGCTGATTGGATTGGCCACTTTGGTGGCCACACCGGCGGCGGCGCTGGACTGTTGGGACATGTCCCATGACGGCAACCGGTATTCGATCTGCGAGGTCGACTTGACCACTGACGAGCTGCGCCTGTTCCTGCGGGATGATCAGGGCGAGGTGTTGGGGCAGTTCTCCGCCGTCGATTCCGAACTCCAGAACGAAGACAAACAACTGGCCTTCGCTATGAACGCGGGCATGTATCATTCTGATCGCTCGCCGGTTGGGCATTACGTCGAAGACGGCACCGAAGAGATGCGGGTTGTGTCCAATGCAGGCCCTGGAAACTTTGGCCTGCTGCCCAACGGGGTATTCTGCATCGAACCAGACAAGGCCCGCGTGTTAGAAACCCAGGCGTTCTTGAAAGCCAAACCAGGTTGCCGCTTTGCGACCCAATCCGGTCCAATGCTGGTGATCGAGGGCGCTCTGCACCCCCGGTTCCTGCCAGACAGCACCTCGCGCTATCTGCGCAATGGCGTGGGAACCAGCGCGGACGGCAAGCGTGCCTTCTTTGCCATCTCGCGTAACGCCGTTACTTTTCATCAGTTTGGCTCGTTGTTTCGCGATGTTCTCAAGACGCCCAACGCTCTCTATTTTGACGGCAATATTTCGCGGCTTTATGCGCCGCAGCTGAACCGGGCCGATGCAGGATTCTCCATGGGGCCAATCGTGGGCGTTGTTGCCCCACGCAATTGACCTTTTCAGCTGACACAAACCTGAAGGGCTGCGAGTTTGACAGGACGCGACCAATCCGTTAGGTCGCGCGCCTCAGACAAATTCGAGGGGCATCATGGCACGCAAACGCAAGGGTCGCGACATTTCCGGTTGGCTGGTGGTGGACAAGCCCGCGGGCATGACATCGACCGCCGTGGTCAACAAGGTCCGCTGGGCGATGGATGCCAAGAAAGCGGGCCATGCCGGCACCCTGGATCCCGATGCCACCGGCGTGCTGGCGGTTGCTCTGGGTGAAGCGACAAAAACCGTGCCCTACATCACCGACGCTTTGAAGGCATACACCTTCACCGTGCGCCTGGGACAGTCCACCAACACCGATGACGCAGAGGGCGAAGTGGTCGCCTCGTCCGATTCCCGCCCGACGGATGAAGAGATCAAGGAGGCCATGCAGCCCTTCCTTGGTGACATCATGCAGGTGCCGCCCAAGTTTTCGGCCGTAAAGATCGACGGGCAGCGCGCGTACAAACTCGCCCGCGATGGGGACGAGGATTTTGAACTGTCCGCCCGCCCCCTTTGGGTCGAAGAGTTGATCCTGGTGGATCGCCCCGACGCCGATC
Source organism: Tropicibacter sp. Alg240-R139 (assembly GCF_900537075.1). Lineage (GTDB taxonomy): Bacteria > Pseudomonadota > Alphaproteobacteria > Rhodobacterales > Rhodobacteraceae > Falsiruegeria. Next base: position 505,014 of record NZ_UNRA01000003.1, on the reverse strand, counting down.
ACGTGGTGCTGGAGATGACCTGCGGCAAAGGCGGTTATGTCCGCTCGATCGCTCGTGATCTGGGCGCGGCTTTGGGCTGTTACGGTCACGTCAAAGAGCTGCGCCGCATCTGGTCCGGCCCGTTCGAAGCACAAGACGGCATCCCCCTTGAGCAGATCAACGAATTGGCCAAAACACCCGCGCTGGACGAGTTCCTGCACCCCTTGGAGCAAGGGCTGGCCGAACTGCCCGAGCTGAAATGCACACCCGAAGGTGCCGCGCGCCTGCGCAACGGCAACCCCGGCATGGTGCTGGCATCCGACGTGGAATACGGGGACGAGGCCTGGGCCTCGCTCGACGGCCGAGCGGTTGCGGTCGGCATCTACAAATCAGGTGAATTGCACCCCAGCCGGGTCTTTGTTCAATCGAAATGAAGCCGGTGGCCTGTGCGATCGTGACGTGCTAGCCAACGGCCATGATCACGCGCACTCATACCAAGGGCGACGCGCCCTCGACCGCTGTTTATTCCGATTGCGGACGCTATCGCTACAGCCTGACGCGGATCTGGGATCCGTCAGGCGGCAAGGTGCTGTTCGTGATGCTGAACCCCTCGACCGCGACCGAGGTGCAGAACGACCCCACCGTGGAACGCTGCGAGCGTCGGGCGCGCGCCTTGGGATTTGGCGCCTTCCAGGTCACCAACATCTTTGCCTGGCGCGACACCGACCCCCGCAAGATGCGCGCCGCCGCTGATCCGGTTGGCCCCGAAAATGACACGACCATCCTGGCCGGTGTCGACTGGGCCGATCAGGTTGTCGCCGCCTGGGGCACCCATGGCGAGCATCTGGACCGTGGCCCTGCCGTTGAACAGCTGCTGCGCGGTACCCAAAACCCGGTGTTTCACCTTGGCCTGACCAAGGCCGGGCACCCGAAACATCCGCTTTACATCTCGTACTCACAGCAACCGGAACGCTGGTTTCCCGCCTGAATACGTTAACCATTTCCCCAATCCTGCTTTGACCGTGACCCGGCGCCGTGGCCTAATGCCGACAATGGGTGACGTGTGTGTGGAGTTCAAAATGTTGGCACTGGCAGGATTACTGGGCCTGATGGCAGCTGGTAGCGTCGTCTTTCTTTCAGATGAAACAACAAACGATGCCGAAGCATCCGACGACGCGGGCCTTGACGATTTGACCGCCGAAGACGACCCGACCCAGCCGGAAAACCAACTCTCCGATACGTCGGGAGAAGATACGGCAGATACCGACACTGCAGGGTCCGAGACTGGCGCGCTTCCCCCCGACCTGATTCTGGCAGGCAACGACACCGACGAAACGATCGACGGCGGAGACGGCAACGACCAGATCAATGGTTATGATGGTGACGACACGGTGTCTGGCGGGCTTGGTGACGACACCCTGCATGGATATGGCGGCGATGACCTTGTTCAAGGCGACGCGGACAATGACCTTCTGCACGGCGAATACGGCGAAGATACTCTGAGCGGCGGCAGCGGTGATGACGAGATGTACGGCCACTTCGGCTCGGATCAGATGCAGGGCGACGACGGCAACGACACGCTCTATGGCGGACAGGATACCGATTCACTGGACGGTGGTGACGGCGACGACGCGTTGCATGGCGGCTATGGTAACGACACGCTGGTCGGGGGCGCAGGCGAGGACACGTTGTTTGGCGGTCGCGACAATGACTTGATCATCGGGCAGGACGACGACGGATCGGCAAGTGGGCCGGATTACCTGAACGGTGGCGAAGGCAATGACACCATCGTGGCAGGTGAAGGCGACATCGTCACCGCCGGGTCCGGCGCAGATCAGATCATCCTTGGCGACTGGATCCTGGACGGAGAGGCCGCTAACATCGTGGACTTTGACCCCTCTCAGGATCGCCTGTTGATCAGTTGGGACTTGCAAGGTGATCCCGATCCGCAGATCGAGGTGCAGCCGGACCCGAACAACGCCAACCTCAACCGTGTAACGATCAACGGTGAAGAGATCGCGCTGCTGCGCGGCGACGCGCAGGTTCTGGCCTCGGACATCATGGTTGTGGACCAAAGCGAAGTGAGCGCTTTCAGCTTGGCCAGTTGATCTATTGGCTGCTCGGACATGGCAGGACCGTAACCCGGCCCTGCGCGCCACATCACAAACCTTTTGCCAATTCCCCAAAAACCACCTATATCCGCTCATCTGTCGGGGATTCGGTCATTTGGCTGGGTTTGCGACAGACATCTCCACGGGCCTGTGCTGGACGACATCCCGGCCTGCGCCATCCACTCTAACCTTGTAAAGGAGACCCCGATGTCGATTACTGCAGCTGAAAAAGCACGCGTCATGACTGAATTCGCAACCAAAGAAGGCGACACTGGTTCGCCCGAAGTTCAGGTTGCTGTTCTGAGCTCGCGTATTTCGACACTGACCGAACACTTCAAGACCCACAAAAAAGACAACCACGGCCGCCGTGGTCTGCTCAAGATGGTTGCTCAGCGCCGCAAACTGCTGGACTACCTGAAAGGCAAGGATGAGGCCCGTTATCAGGACCTGATCAAACGCCTGGGTCTGCGCCGCTAATCCAGCGCCGCACCAGAGGTTTCTAGGCCGTCGCCCTGCCGGGTGGCGGTCTTTTCTTTCTGGTATTGTTGTTGGCACCTTTTTTAGGCAAGCCGCATTGATCGATGAGAGCTTTCTTTCCCCCTTGTTTTGATGTAAGGGCGGCGTCATCTGAGACGTGGTGCACAGACCCTGGCACCGTGAAGGAAGATAACAAGGGTCGGCGGCAATGGGGCCGTCATGCAAACGGGAGACGTGGGAGGGCCCGCGAGTGCTCCCTTTTAGGATACGCTAGATGTTTAACGTAACAAAGAAATCCATGCAGTGGGGCGAAGAGACGCTTACACTGGAAACCGGCAAGGTTGCCCGTCAGGCCGACGGCTCGGTTATCGCCACTTTGGGCGAAACCAGCGTCATGGCCAACGTGACCTTTGCCCGTCAGCAAAAGCCCGGTCAGGACTTTTTCCCGCTGACCGTCCACTACCAAGAGAAATACTATGCCGCCGGTAAAGTTCCGGGTGGCTTCTTCAAGCGCGAGGCGCGCCCGACTGAAAAAGAGACGCTGACCGCGCGTCTGATCGACCGTCCGATCCGTCCGCTGTTTGTTCCCGGCTTCAAAAACGAAGTTCTGGTGATGTGCACCGTGCTGAGCCACGATCTGGTCAACGACCCGGACATGGTTGCGATGATCGCCGCCTCGGCTGCTCTGACCTTGTCGGGTGCTCCGTTCATGGGCCCGATCGCCGGTGCACGCGTTGGTTTTGAGGACGGTGAATACGTTCTGAACCCGACCGTTGATGACATGCAGGACCTGCGCCTGAATCCTGAGCAGCGTCTGGACCTGGTTGTTGCCGGCACCAAAGACGCCGTGATGATGGTTGAATCCGAAGCCTACGAGCTGACCGAAGCAGAGATGCTGGGTGCGGTGAAATTCGCGCACGAGCAGATCCAGCCGGTCATCGACCTGATCATCTCGCTGGCCGAAGAAGCCGCTAAAGAGCCGTTCGACTTCACACCTCCAGACTATTCGGACCTGTTCGCAGCTGTCAAAGCTGCTGGCGAAACCGAAATGCGCGCCGCATTCGCAATCAGCGACAAGCAAGAGCGCACCGCCGCTGTTGCTGCTGCCCGCGCCACCATCAAAGAAGCGCTGACCGAAGAGCAGCTGGACGATGCCAACCTTGGCTCCGCCCTGAAAAAGCTCGAAGCTGGCATTCTGCGTGGCGACGTTGTCAAAACCGGCAAGCGCATCGACGGTCGTGCGACCGACGAGATCCGCGACATCGTTTCGGAAACTGGCCTGCTGCCGCGTACGCACGGTTCGGCCCTGTTCACCCGTGGCGAGACCCAAGGTCTGGTTGTGACCACTCTGGGCACCGGCGACGATGAGCAGTTCATCGACGCGCTGCACGGCAACTTCAAATCGAACTTCCTGCTGCACTATAACTTCCCCCCCTATTCGGTTGGCGAAGTTGGTCGCGTGGGCCCTCCGGGTCGTCGTGAAGTTGGTCACGGTAAACTGGCATGGCGCGCCCTTCAGGCCGTTCTGCCCGCTGCCACCGATTTCCCCTACACCGTTCGCGTTGTGTCTGAGATCACCGAATCCAACGGCTCCAGCTCGATGGCGTCGGTCTGTGGTGGTTCGCTGTCCATGATGGACGCAGGCGTTCCGCTCAAAGCACCGGTTGCCGGTGTTGCGATGGGTCTGATCCTCGAAGAAGACGGCTCTTACGCGATCCTGTCCGACATCCTGGGTGACGAAGATCACCTGGGCGACATGGACTTTAAAGTGGCCGGTACCGAAGCAGGTATCACGTCGCTGCAAATGGACATCAAGATCGCAGGCATCACGCCCGAGATCATGGAAAAAGCTCTGGAGCAGGCCAAAGCAGGCCGCATCCACATCCTGGGTGAAATGTCCAAGGCACTGACCGAAGCGTCCGAGTTCTCGGTTCACGCTCCGCGCATCGAGACCATGCAGATCCCGACTGACAAGATTCGTGAAGTGATCGGTTCGGGCGGTAAAGTGATCCGCGAGATCGTCGAAGTGTCGGGCGCCAAGGTCGACATCAACGACGAAGGCATCATCAAGATCGCATCGCCCAACGGCGAAGCCATCAAAAAGGCCTATGAAATGATCCACTCGATCGTGGCAGAGCCCGAAGAAGGCGCGATCTACACCGGTAAAGTCGTCAAGATCGTCGACTTTGGTGCGTTCGTGAACTTCTTTGGCAAGCGCGACGGTCTGGTCCACGTGTCCCAAATCGAAAACCGCCGCCTGAACCACCCGTCAGATGTTCTGAAGGAAGGTCAGGAAGTGAAAGTCAAGCTGCTGGGCTTTGACGATCGCGGCAAGGTTCGCCTGTCGATGAAAATCGTTGATCAGGAAACCGGCGAAGAGATCGCTCCTGAGAAGAAAGAAAAGAAAGAAGACTAATCCTTAGTCCGATCCTTTCAGAAGGCCCCGACCCAGTGTCGGGGCCTTTTTCGTTTGTTCATGGCAAATTGTTACGTGGGGTTTCAGATGCTATGGCAATCATTGGCCTGCTAGCCTTTTGCCATGCAAGCCGATCCTCAGATTTCCCCGATCCGCTACACTGCCCGCTGCGCTGATGGCGTGGGCATCGCCTGCTATCGCTTTGCCAATCCCGGCGGGGTTCCGGTCATCGTGGTACATGGCACGTTTTCCAGCCACGAAGGATGCACCGGTCTTGCACGGCGTTTGGCCGATGATGGTCGGGACGTGTGGGCGATGGACTGGCGCGGGCGTGGTGGTAGCGAGGCGCCAGGCGCTCCCTTTGATTTCGACGCCGTCGCAAAGATGGACATTCCGGCAGTGCTTGATTTGGTTCGGGCGGAAACCGGAAAGCGCTCGGCCTTTTTCGTCACGCACTCTGGCGGCGGATTAGTTGTTGGCATGTGGGCCGCTCGAAATCCCGATCTGGCCAATGGCAGTGTCCGTGGCCTTGTCACCATGGCGGCCCAAGCGCATCAGGCAGCAGAACGTCCCGAGCACCGCCAACGCATTTCCGAAATGGCGAGATATCTGGAAACCATCAACGTCATTCCACCGCGCCAACTTGGCATTGGCTCTGAGCCGGAAAGCGCTCTTCTCATGCACCAATGGTGTCGCTGGAACCTGGAACGCACGTTTTTGGGGTCAGACGGCTTCGACTATCTGCCGGCACTGAAAGCGCTTCACTTTCCCTTGCTCTGCCTGATCGCGGGCGGCGATCACTTCATTGCCCCACGCGCGGGGTGCGAAAGTTTTGCCAACGCCTTTGGCAGCTTTGATCACACCGTTCGGGTCTGCGGCCTGAAACAAGGGTTCGCAGAAGACTATGAACACGGGCGTATTCTGGCATCGACCCCGGCACGCGCTGAAATCTGGCCCATGGTTGCGGATTGGGTCACGAAACGAGCCGAAATCGCATAAACTCGGGTGCAATAGCGGTCAAATCAACCAAAAACCAATCGCAGTCCCGGCCATCGCTTCCCAGTTCGGTGTCATCATCAACGCCGAAAAGGAACTTACCGATGACGACCTTCAAAACACTGACCCTGACCGCAGCCATGCTTGCCGCACCTGCCCTTGCGATGGCCAACTTCAACTTGGGTGATACCCTAGGCACAGAGGAGGCCGCCATTCGCGCCTTGCTCGAAGAGCAGGGGTATCAGGTGCAGGAAATTGAATTTGAAGACGACGAGATCGAGGTTGAAGTTCTCAAGGATGGTGTGGAAACTAAACTGGTGCTGAACCAGGCCGATGGTTCGGTGGTCGAAATCGAGATTGAGCAAGAGGACGACTGAGCGCGTCCCGGAATAGGAGCCATTTGAGGACATCAGGGAAAATCTGGTTGTGGCTTTTATTGGTGGTGCAGGCCCTCTGCGCCACCTTCTTCGTGGTCGATGGCATCATGGACTGGACCGGGATGCCTGAACCTCTGGGCTTTCGCCATGTTCACGCCTTTGAAATGGTTCTGAGCCTTGCACTGATCGCTGGAATTGTCGCGACCGCGATGCAGATTCGGACGCTCGACCAGCGAAAGGCGCATATGCAGCGTCAACTCGACATGGCCTCTGGTGCCTTCGAACAACTCATTCAGGATCAATTCGAGGAATGGAACCTCAGCAAGGCCGAACGCGAGGTCGCCATGCTGGCTCTCAAGGGGTTGTCGGTTGCCGACATTGCCGCCCTGCGCCAGACTAAGGACGGCACGATCAAGGCCCAATGCGCCGCCGTCTACCGCAAGGCCGGCGTGTCAGGGCGCATGCAGTTGCTCAGCTATTTTGTTGAAGACCTGATCGCCGAGCCTGTCTTGAGAGAACCCGGCCAAAACTGACGCTCTCAGCCTCGTGAGTGTCCACCCTCAGGCAAACTTGGGATTTATTCCTTTCCGGTTTTATTCATTCACCAGCGCAGAAAAATCTGTGATCAGACGTGACGGCTGTGCCCCTTTCAATCGCGCAGATGACGGGCAAATGGTCCTGTATCAACTGACTGAACAAAGGATCACCCGATGCGTCCCCGTCATCTTTTCGCCGCGACTGCCATGATGCTGTCGGCAACAACGCTGTCCGCCCAAACCTTGCCGGACGGATATTATGTCCAGGGTTTTTTGGGTTACAACCAACTGCAAGATACCAACCTGTCCGGCATTATCGGCGGCACGCCGCAGTCGGTATTGGGCGATTTCGACGGTGGCTATGGCATCGGTATCGCCGTGGGCCGCGAGATCCCGCAGTGGAGCAATTCCAACATCGGTACTCGTGTTGAGTTGGAACTATCTTATCGCAACAACGACGTAGACAGGCTTGACTTTACCGGCAATGGCGCGGGGAGTGAGGCCAACACCGGCGGCGATATCTCTTCGGCCTCGGTTTTTGCCAATGTCCTGTTCGATTTCAAGCAACAGGGCGCGTTTACCCCGTTCGTTGGCTTTGGTCTGGGCGCACAACGCACCAGCTATGATCTGGTTTATGGTTCGGGCGTGAGCATCCGCGACAGCGACACCAACTTTGCCGCACAGGCTATTGCCGGTGTCAGCTACGACTTTAACAGCAACACGGCGTTGACTGTCGATGCCCGGTATTCCCGCGCTTTTGACGTCGCAAGCAGCCGCCTGAGTGGGGCCGGGGCAAACACCGGCACAGTGTCGGATGATCTGGACAACTTCAGCCTTAATCTGGGCGTCCGGTTCAAGTTTTAAGTCAAAGAAGCGAACGCAGCCCCCACCCCAGTTTCGCTTTCCCCGCATGACCCGGCGCTGTATGCATCGGGTCATGCGATCTTTTATCATTCACATGTCCACCAGCACGGCACGACGTGCCAATGCCGACGCGTTGGTCGAGCAATTGCCAAATGCTGAGTTGAGCGAGGCTGTGAATGGGCGCGACCCAGTCGATATTGCCGATGTGCAATGCCATCCCGGAGATCTGTTCAAACCGCACTACCCCTTTGCCTTGCGACCAGCCGAAATTGGCGTGTTCCAAAGCCATCGCCGTATTTGGCGCAAGCTGGTCGAGGAAGATATCGACGTCGCCATCATCACCGAGGATGATTTGGCGATTGATCCAGACCGCTTTTCCCAAACGCTAGAGCTGCTGCGGGAACACGCCACGGTCGACAGCTACATTCGGCTGCCCGTAAAGCAGCGCGAAGCACCAGCGCAGGTCTTCGCAGAAAAGGGTGCGCAAAAACTGATGCTACCCAAGATCATCGGCCTGCAATGTATTTGCCAAGTGGTGGGGCGCGAAGCTGCTCGGCGGTTGTTGGCCGTGACAGAGCAGATCGACCGTCCCGTGGACACATTGTTGCAAATGCATTGGATCACAGGGCAGCCGGTCCACACCGTTCTGGGCACTGGCAACCGCGAGATTGCGGCGCAAATCGGCGGATCAACAATCCAGAAAAAAATACGCCCCAGCGGTAAGCTGGGGCGCGAATGGAAACGGGGTATCTATCGGGCGCAACTGGCGCTGCGCCCTCAAAAGCCCTGATTATTCAGGCGCTTTGGTTTTGCGCAGGTAGGGGAAGATTGTCTCGAACTCGCCAAACTTCGCCTTAGCATCTTCGTTGCTAACGGCCGGTGGGATGATCACATCTTCACCCGGAACCCAGTTGGCGGGTGTCGCGACACCTTTGCCCGACATCTGCAACCCGTCCAAAGCGCGCAAGATTTCGGCAAAGTTGCGGCCTACAGTCATCGGGTAAGTCATCGACAGTTTCAGCTGCTTGTCAGGGCCAATGATAAACACCGAGCGCACCGTGGCACTGTCGGCCGGGGTACGACCGTCGGGCATATATGCTTCGGCGGGCAGCATGTCGAATGCCTTGGATACGGCCAAGCCTTCGTCTGCGATAATCGGGAAACCGGCGGCGGCGTTGCCGTATTTTTCGATGTCGCCCTTCCATTTCTTGTGGTCTTCGACGCCGTCAACAGACACGCCGATCACTTTGGTGCCGCGTGCAGCCCATTCATCGGCCAACTGTGCCACAGCCGAAAACTCGGTGGTGCAGACAGGGGTGAAGTCTTTGGGGTGCGAGAACAGAATCGCCCAGCTGTCGCCGACCCAGTCGTGGAACTGAATGGTGCCCTGATCGGTTTCTGCGGTGAAATTCGGAACCGTATCGTTAATACGCAAACCCATGGTTCATCTCCTTTGATATGAAAATCCGGGGGGATCGTCCTGACTCGCTCAACTTAGTGGTTCTGCCGTGAGGTTACAGGGGCAAAGTGACGGTGGGGCAACAAATCCTGCTTGCAATGCGGCGCGCGATGCGCAGTTTTATCTGCGGAGGAGCTTCACCCGGATGACGTGATCGATTCATCCGTTTACCCCTTGCTCGGAAATGGGGGTGGTGACACATTGGCCAAAAATCCGACCGATTGGTCGTTTTTTGGCAGGATCAGGAGACTCAGACATGATCGAAAACCGCAACTTTTACATCAACGGCGCGTGGGTCGTTCCCGCAGCCGCAAACGACTTTGAAGTGATCAACCCATCGACGGAAGAGCCTTGCGCGGTGATCTCATTGGGCGATCAGGCCGACACCGACGCCGCCGTCGCCGCAGCCAAGGCAGCCCTGCCCGGGTGGATGGCGACACCGGTCGAGGAACGCATTGCCCTGGTCGAGAAACTGGCAGAGGTTTACCAATCCCGGACCGAAGATCTGGCGCAAGCGATGTCCGCGGAAATGGGTGCCCCCATCGACATGGCTCGCACGCAGCAAGTGGGCGCAGGTGCGTGGCATTTGATGAATTTTGTCAAAGCCGCCAAGAAGTTCCAGTTCGAAAAACCGCTTGGTGATCACGCCCCGAACGACCGAATCATTCACGAAGCGATTGGCGTTGCTGCTCTGATCACGCCGTGGAACTGGCCAATGAACCAGATCACGCTCAAGGTCGGTGCAGCCGCTGTTGCGGGGTGTACCATGGTTCTGAAGCCATCCGAGCAAAGCCCATTGAATGCGATGATATTCGCCGAAATGATGGATGAAGCTGGTTTCCCTGCCGGTGTCTTTAACCTCGTGAATGGCGACGGCGTTGGCGTCGGCTCGCAACTGTCGAGCCATCCTGATGTCGATATGGTCAGCTTCACCGGCTCGACCCGTGCGGGCACGGCGATTTCCAAAAACGCTGCCGATACGCTCAAGAAAGTCCACTTGGAACTGGGCGGCAAAGGCGCCAATGTGGTCTTTGATGACGCCGACGAAAAGGCGATCAAGCGCGGCGTGTTGCACATGATGAACAACACCGGCCAAAGCTGTAACGCCCCCAGCCGGATGCTGGTTCAGCGCGGAGTGTACGATCAGGCGGTCGAGACCGCAGGTCAGGTCGCGCAGATGGTTTCCGTCGGCAATGCACAAGACGAAGGTCGCCACATCGGCCCCGTAGTCAACGAATTGCAGTGGAACAAGATCCAGGACCTGATCCAGAAAGGCATCGACGAAGGTGCCAAGCTGGTCGCAGGTGGTACCGGTCGCCCGGATGGTCTGAACAAAGGCTACTATGTCAAACCCACGGTCTTTGCCGACGCCAACAACCAGATGACCGTCGCGCGCGAGGAAATCTTTGGCCCGGTCCTGACTATGATCCCCTTCGACACCGAAGAGGAAGCGGTCGAGATCGCCAATGACACGCCTTATGGCCTGACCAACTATGTCCAGACCCAGGACCCGCAGCGCCTGAATCGAATGGCACGCACCCTGCGTTCCGGCATGGTGGAAATGAACGGCACCAGCCGTGGTGCGGGCTCGCCCTTTGGCGGCATGAAGCAGTCGGGCAACGGCCGCGAAGGCGGTGTTTATGGCCTTGAAGATTTCCTGGAAGTCAAAGCCGTCAGCGGTTGGGCAGCTGAGTAAGCCCCCGTTGGCATAAAACAATTCGGGCCGGGCAGTTCCAATCTGCCCGGCCCGTTTTCTTTGTCATTCCGGCATCACAACCAGCTGCGGCTGCCCGTCCGATGTCTTGCGCGTCGAACGCCCATCCCAACCGATCTCGCCACTCACCCGCTGGCGAAAGGCCGAAAAGCTGTCGAATGTCACCACATCCACCGGCTGATCGAAATGAAGGGTGACACGACGATGCGCCCCGTCCCCGATCGTGGTCAAAGCTCGGACCTGACCTCGGAACGGTTGTCCCAGATAGGTGCCGCGCACACGGTCGCCGACCCGCAACAGCATCCGATTCCCCGCCATCGCATGCAGAGTGTTCCAGTCGCGCACACCATGTTGGGTGGCCACCAGCTCCAGCGATTCACTGTGGCTGAGCTGCACACCGGTGCCGCGCAGTTTCTCTCTCAGGCGTTTGGCCTGAGCTTTCAGCTCCGATACCGGAGCAATGTTTTGAACAATTGTCATCGTTTGCCTCGTTTCTTTCAAACGGACACGCAAGAACTTGGACGGGGCTCGCATTGCCATCCGGGCGCGCCATGAAAGGGGCGTCAGATGTATCAAATCGGGTTTCACCATAGCCAAATGGCCGCGAGCGGCAGGGGACCCGAACCTGAGCCCATCAGTTAAGAAGCCTGATCTGCGATGTCAACGGCACGGCTGGCGTTGCCCGGCGGGAGCGCCTAAACAGTCACATAGGATTTCACCAGGAACTGCCCGCGATGATCATCACCCGCCTGCACGGCCGCCTCGGCAATCAGATGTTCCAATATGCCGCCGCCGCTGGATTGGCAGCGCGTGTCGGAACGCAGGTTGCATTGGACGCACGCGGCGCCATTGCACGCGGAGAAGGGGTTCTGACGCGGGTGTTTGATTTGCCTCTGGTCGAGCCGAAACCGCAACCGCCGCTGAAATCCGACTCTCTGCTGCGCTATGGGCTGTGGCGTGCCTTTGGCAACAGCCCCAAGTTCCGACGCGAACAGGGATTGGGATACAATCCACAATTCGAAGACTGGGCAGACAGCACCTATCTGCACGGCTATTGGCAAAGCGAAAGGTATTTTTCCCTTATCGCGGATCACATCCGCCGTGCCTTTACCTTTCCCGCGTTCTCAAACACGCAGAATGCTGAAATGGCCGCGCGCATAGGCGAGACGCAAGCCATCTCGCTCCACGTCCGGCGTGGTGATTATGTCAGCCTGAATGCGCATGTGCTTTGCGATCAGAGTTATTACGAGGCCGCATTGGCGCGTGTGCTGGAAAGTGTTGAGGGCACTCCGACGGTCTTTGTCTTCTCGGACGATCCGCAATGGGCCAAAGACAACCTGCCTCTGCCTGTTGAAAAGGTGGTGGTGGATTTCAATGGTCCCGATACCGATTTCGAAGACATGCGCCTGATGAGCCTGTCTCAGCACAACATCATCGGGAATTCGTCGTTCAGCTGGTGGGGGGCTTGGCTGAACCAGACGCCCGGCAAACAGGTCGCGGGGCCCTCCAAGTGGTTCGGTGACCCCAACCTGTCGAACCCGGACATTCTGCCCTCAGGTTGGCACCGGATCGACACGTAGGTCCTTGTCTTGTTACCAAAATTGACGCTGTCGGCATGCGCCCTTAGCTTATTTTCAAACAACGGGGGCTCTCCCGCCCGTCGTCGATGCCCCTTTCGGGACACCTCCTCCCGTTGGGCCGGGCCTCGCTACGCTCGGCGGTTGGTGCTTGATCACCCTTCCCGCTAGCGCCGCCACTGTCGACGCGTCGCCCAGTAGATCACGACACCTGCAACAGGCGAGACCGCGCCGGGCACCGCCCGGCGCTCGGCCCGGTCCGCTAGCGGTGCTGACGCAGTCAGGATCGCTCGGACGCGGGAGCCCCCGGAACGGCCTAGAAAGGCACCTTGGCGCGAAACTTCATCGAGACGCCACCCTCTGGGTGCTTTATCCGCAACTCTTCCGAATGCAGCATCAGGCGCGGGAAATCGCGCGCTGGACCTTCGGCATAGAAGGGATCGCCGAGGATCGGATGACCCAATGCCAGCATATGTACGCGCAACTGATGCGAACGACCGGTCTTGGGGCTCAGCTTTACCCGCGTCGTCTCGCCTTCATACTTGCTGACTCGCCAATCCGTCACCGCCGCCTTGCCGGTCTCGTGGCACACCATCTGACGCGGTCGATTTGGCCAATCGACGATCAGTGGTAGATCGACAGTCCCGGTCTTGGGCTCTAGCCGCCCCCAAACCCGTGCGACGTAGGTCTTGCGCGTTTGGCGTTTTTCGAACTGTAGCCCCAGATGCCGCTGCGCGTGCGGCGTTTGCGCAAAGACCATTACCCCCGATGTATCCCGGTCCAATCGGTGCACCAGCAAAGCCTGCGGGAACGCCGCTTGCACACGGGCCAGCAGGCAGTCCGCCAAATGCTCCCCCCGTCCTGGCACGGACAACAGGCCCGCGGGCTTGTTTACCAGGATCAGCTGCGCGTCCTCGTGCAGAACATCCAACGGTTCGGTAGGTGGGTTATAGTCAACACTCATGCCCGCGTCCCTACCCCAGTGTGCAGGCTCCCGCAACGTCGCCCTTGCGGCCACACTGGCGATGCCAGACGTTTGAGAAAAAGGAGAGGAGACACTATGCACCCGACAATCACAAAGATGCAGGAAGTCGTGGCTAAGAGCGACGAAAGCCTGATCCGCGAGTTATTGGCCGAAGACGTCAGCTTTATGCCGCCCACCTATTACAAAACCTGGACCGGACGCGAACCTGTTGCCGCCGTATTGGGGCATGTGGGACAGGTGTTTTCTGATTTCCGCTATCGCCGGGTGATGGGCGATGGCAAGGACTGGGCACTGGAGTTTCAGTGCAAGGTCGGTGATTTGGACGCCGTCGGCGTCGACCTGATCACGCTGAACGATGACGGATTGATCCAGACCTTTGAGGTGGTCATGCGCCCTTACAAGACCATCGGCGCGCTACGTGATGCGATGAATGCCCGCGTGATGACCGATGCCCGCTTCCTCAAGTTCCGCGAGGCGCTGTCCTGATCGCAATTGATCAAATCCTGCGTGTGCCGCTGGTCCCAGTGTTGGCGGCGCAGGCGATTTCTGTTCGGCGCAAGGCGCAACTGTTGGATGAACCAGCAGGCCCTCGCGCAGGGCGCGCCGGAACCGGCCCCACCTTGCGTCTATTGATCACGGGCGATAGCTCGGCCGCTGGGGTTGGCGTGGACCACCAAAGCCAAGCGCTGAGCGGTCAAGTGGTGGGACTTTTGAGTCACGCTTTCACCGTCGAATGGCGACTAGAGGCCACGACAGGTCACACAACACGCGATGCAATCGAAAGGCTCTCAGATATTGAAGGGCCGTTCGACGTGGTGATCACCGCACTTGGCGTCAACGATGTCACTCGGTGCGTGACCCGTAAGCAATTCGTCAAGAGACAGTCGATGCTTATGGAAATGCTTATCGAACAGTTCGGCGCCTCAATGGTTTTGGTCACCGGCGTCCCTCAGATGGAGCAATTCCCTGCCCTACCCAAGCCATTGTCGTGGGTGCTGGGCGCCCAAGCCCGGCGCCTAGACACAGGTTTGGCCCACGTCACCCACCAATTCCCGCAGGTGCATCATTTCAAACTGACAATCCCGTCCGAGCCCGCCTATGCTGCAATGGATGGGTATCATCCCAGTGCGTCGGCCTATCGGATTTGGGCGCAGATGCTGGCGGATGAGGTTTTTGCAAAATTCAGCTAGGCCGCACGTCGCATACTCCGGATCATCGACAGCGAATAGATCACCAACCCGGCCCAGATCAACGGAAAGGCAATCATCCGACCGCGGTCGACTTCTTCACCGAAGACAAACACCGCATTGATGAAAATCATCGACGGCGCGATGTATTGCAAAATGCCGACGGTGGACAGGCGCAACAGCTTTGCCCCGTTGGCATACAAGATCAACGGCACCGCCGTCACCACACCGCAACCCATCAACAGCGCCGTATCGGAAACGCTTCCGCCAAAGTTGGAAACGCCTTGCGAGCCCAAGAAAGCAAGGTACCCAAGCGCAGGAATGGTCAGGATCAACACTTCGAGCAAGAACCCCTGGTTCGGTCCGATAGGCAGCGATTTCTTGAGGAAAGCATAAAAGCCCCAGCTCAGTGTCAGGCTGATGGCAACCCAGGGCAGTTTACCGGATTCAAAGATCAGCACCAAAACGCCCACGCCCGCAAAGGCGATCGCCACAAGTTGGGCGCGTGTCAGCCCCTCGCGCAGCAGCAATGCGCCCAGGGCAATGCTGAAAAGCGGGTTGATATAATAACCAAGCGCCGCGTCCAGCGCGTTATCATTGGCGATTGCCCAGACATAGATCCCCCAGTTGATCGAAATCAGCGCCGCAGTCACACAGCCCATCACCAACATGCGCGGCGACCGTAAGGCAACCTTCAAATCATTGGTGCGCCCCAAAAGGATCAACAGCGCGCCAGCCAGTGGCACCGACCAGATGACCCGATGGGCCACAACCTCGGCTGCGGGTATGTGCGACACGGCCTTCAGGTAAAGCGGCAGAAACCCCCACAGCACATAAGCCGAAATCGCAAAGGCCAGGCCCTGCGGCGTGTCAACGTTCTGTGTGGATTCAGCGGGGGTGGGCATGGGAGGGTCTCCGAATGATACCCAATCCCTTAGGTCACCCGATCAGGGTTTGGGAACGAAATTCATCGCACTGACCCATCAAGATTTGTGAGATGCCCACCTCAAAAATCGATGGCAAGGCCCTTTTTCTCCCAATCGCCATAGCGTACAGGTTCCGGCCCGTCGCGACCGCCCAGCTCCGTTGGCATGGTCTTGATCTTCTCGTCTGCGGCCTTGCGGCGCTCTTCGGCTTCGGCCAGTGCGCGTTGCGCGGCAGCAGGCAGGTCGTTCTTTTGTTCGGCAAGCGTCGAGGTCATGAGCGGGTTCCTTTATCGTACATCCGTGATATACGCGCCCGTCGACCCAAGGCAAGGTGGCCAAAGGTCTCATAACCAGGAGCCAATCCATGTCAGACCCCGCAACCAGCGCCCGCCGCAGCGCCATCTACCTGCTGGATCAGGTTCTGGGTGAACAGCGCTTGCTGGCCGAATGCCTGTCTGCCGGGGCACTGGACAAGCTGGCGCCCGAAGATCGCGCAAGGGCGCAGCGTTTGGCGATAGAGACGTTGCGCGGGTTGGAACGCGCCGACCGGTTGTTGCAGAAGCATCTGCAAAAGAAACCGCCGCTTTCGGTACACAACGCACTTCGCGTCGGCACGGTCGAACTGTGTCAGGGCGAGGCAGCGCATGGGGTCGTCAATTCGATGGTCGACATCGTGTCCCGCAACCGCCGCTATGGGCGACTCAAGGGGCTGGTGAACGCCGTCCTGCGCAAGATCGCCGCAGAAGGGCCCGAAGCATGGCCCGCATTGCGCGCGCCACGCTTGCCGAAATGGTTGCGCAGCCCTCTGGCACAGGCTTGGGGCAACGAGGCGATGTTGCAGATTGAACTGGCGCATCTGGCAGGTGCACCCCTTGATCTGACGTTGAAACCGGGTGTGGACCCGACCCCATTAGGCGGAGAGGTTCTGCCCACGGGATCGGTGCGCCTGCGCGATGCGAAACAGGTCTCGACCCTGCCCGGTTTTGACGCTGGCGATTGGTGGGTGCAGGACGCCGCCGCTGCCCTGCCTGTCAAGATTCTGAATCCGCAGGCCGGGGAAAGCATCCTCGATCTCTGCGCTGCGCCGGGCGGCAAGACCATGCAGATGGCGGCAGCCGGGGCAAAGGTCACTGCTCTGGACATCAGCGCAAACCGGATGGAGCGGGTGCAGGAAAACCTGACCCGAACTGGTCTGCAAGCTGAGTTGATCACTGAAAACGCGTTGGACCATCAAGGCAGCTATGACGCGATCCTGCTGGATGCGCCGTGCTCGGCTACCGGTACAATTCGCCGCCACCCTGACCTGCCCCACGCCAAGGACGGATCGCAATTTGGCGAATTGATCGAGCTGCAGACGCAAATATTGGCCCATGCCTGGAGCCTTCTGAAACCCGGTGGCCGAATGGTGTTCTGCACCTGCTCATTGCTCCCGGACGAGGGCGAAGTACAGGTGGAAGAGGCGCTAGACATGTTCCCGGACATGACTGTCGACCGCGATGCGCTGGACCGTCCCGGCATCGAAACCGATTGGCACACCGACGAAGGCGGCTTGCGCCTGCGCCCCGACTATTGGGCTGACCGCGGTGGTATGGACGGCTTCTATGTGGCCTGTTTGCGCAAGTCTGCTTAAGCTCGGTTATTCATCGGTGACTTGAGCGGATTGTGCCGTTATCCTCTGCCCCAAACGCCAAAGAGCGTGAGAGGCAGCATCGATGTTCAGTCCAGATTCCATGGCCAGTCGACGCACGCGGTTCCTGAACCGTCTGTACGCACGTCTGAGCCAACGGCGCAAATCACTTACCGGTTTTGTCTCACAGCCCGAGCCGCGCACCATCGGCTCGTTTGCGCGCGGGCGACAGCTGGTGGCGGGCAATCTGCTCTTTGCTGGGTATCTGGTAGAATCCAAGGAAAGCGGTTTGTGGGAGGTCAAAGCCCCAAACGCCGCCTTTGACGCTGAACGTCACGGGTTTGCCTGGCTGGATGACCTCGCCGCTGTTGGCGATTTCGCAGCGCGAGAAAAAGCGCAGAAATGGCTGTGGGGTTGGATCGAGGCGCATGGCGACGGGCGTGGTCCGGGTTGGACACCGGAATTGGCCGGGCGACGTCTGATCCGCTGGATCAACCACGCGCTGTTCTTGCTGCGGGGGACGGAGCCGGCACAAAGCGACGCTTTCTTCCTATCACTCGCACAACAGACTTGGTTTCTGTCAAAACGCTGGCCTGCCGCGACACCCGGCCTGCCACGGTTCGAGGCATTGACCGGTTTGATTTACGCTGGCCTTGCTCTGGAAGGCAGCGAAGAGCTGGCCGACCCGGCAGTTCGGGCCCTGTCGCAAGATTGCCAATCACAAATCGACGATCAGGGAGGTCTGCCAACCCGGAACGCCGAAGAATTACTTGAAGTGTTCACGCTGCTCACATGGGCTGCCGCAGCCTTACACGAAGCCGGCCGAGGAACGCCACCCGAACATTCAGCAGCGATCGCACGCATTACGCCAACTTTGCGGACTTTGCGCCACGCGGATGGCGGCTTGGCCCGGTTTCACGGCGGCGGTCGTGGGCTGGAAGGGCGTTTGGATCACGCTTTAGCCGCTAGCCCGGTAAAACCGCTGCATTCCGATGGGCTTGCCATGGGCTACGCCCGATTGTCAGCGCATCGCACAAGTGTCATCATCGACGCCAGCCCGCCACCATCTGGCGCCGCTTCATTCAATGCTCATGCGTCTACCCTTGCATTCGAGCTTACTTCTGGACGCAGGCCATTGATCGTCAACTGTGGCTCGGGCGAAACTTTCGGTGTTGATTGGCGCCGCGCGGGCCGGGCGACACCCTCGCATTCAACTCTCTGTCTTGATGGATATTCCAGCGCCCGCCTGGCCGACGCGATCAAAGGCACGGCATACGAGGCGTTGGTAGAAGCACCCAAGCATGTGCCAATAGAAATGTCCGAAGCCCCCGATGGCATCCGGTTCCAGGGCGGTCACGATGGCTATGCCGCTGTCTTTGGCCTGACCCATGCCCGCACGCTGGAACTGACGTTGGACGGGCGCGGGATGGCCGGCGAGGACATGTTGCTTGCCATGCAGGACGACGCCAAACGCAAATTCGACAAGGCGATGGACGCCACGGTTTTGGCCGGCGTGGGATTCGACATCCGCTTGCACCTGCACCCCGAGGTCGATGCAGCAGTGGACTTGGGCGGCGCGGCTGTATCCATGGCCCTCAAGAGCGGAGAGATTTGGGTTTTCCGACATGACGGCCAATTTAAATTGTCATTGGAACCAAGCGTTTACTTGGAAAAAAATCGCCTGAAGCCACGCGCGACAAAACAGATCGTTCTATCCGGGCGCGCAATGGAGTATGCGACGCGCATCCGGTGGTCGCTGAGCAAAGCGCAGGACACTGCGGTTGCAATACGCGATCTGAACCGGGACGAACCCGAATTCGACTGATCACGACAAGGATCCAGACACATGACCGACCTTCATCCCGTGCGCCGCGCGCTGCTTTCCGTTTCCGACAAGACCGGATTGATCGAGCTGGGTAAGTCACTGGCCACGCGTGGGGTCGAGCTGTTATCGACCGGCGGCACTGCAAAGGCGCTGCGCGAGGCGGGCCTGGACGTCAAGGATGTGAGCGACATCACCGGTTTCCCCGAGATGATGGATGGCCGCGTCAAGACTCTGCACCCGATGGTGCATGGCGGGCTGCTGGCCCTGCGCGACAACGACGCACACGTCGCCGCCATGAACGACCACGGCATCGGCGCCATCGACCTGCTTGTGGTGAACCTCTACCCGTTCGAGGCCGCTCTGGCGCGTGGTGCCGACTATGACGAGATGATCGAGAACATCGACATCGGTGGCCCGGCGATGATCCGTGCGGCCTCCAAGAACCACCTGTTTGTCAACGTTGTGACCGATGTCGAAGACTACGACGCGCTTCTGGCCGAGTTGGACGCAAACGACGGTCAGACTTCTTACACCTTCCGCCAACGCCTGTCACAGATCGCCTATGCCCGCACCGCCGCTTATGACGCGGCTGTGTCGACCTGGATGGCTGGTGCAATTGGCGAGCAGACCCCTCGCCGCCGTGCCTTTGCGGGCGAGGTCAAGCAAACCCTGCGTTATGGCGAAAACAGCCATCAGAAGGCGGCGTTCTACACCGATGGTTCGAACCGCCCCGGTGTGGCAACAGCCGTACAGCTGCAGGGCAAAGAGCTGAGCTACAACAACATTAATGACACTGACGCAGCTTATGAACTGGTGACCGAGTTCGACCCCGCCGACAGCGCCGCCGTTGCCATCATCAAACACGCCAACCCCTGCGGTGTGGCCAAAGGCGCGACCCTGGTCGAGGCGTATCAGAAAGCCTTCGACTGCGACCGCACCTCGGCCTTTGGTGGCATTGTCGCGCTGAACCAGCCGCTGGACGCAGCCACGGCTGCCAAGATCGTCGAAATCTTCACCGAGGTTGTGATCGCACCCGGTGCATCAGATGAGGCGAAAGAGATCTTTGCCGCCAAAAAGAACCTGCGCCTGCTGCTGACGGACGCGTTGCCCGATCCACGCGCGCCCATCACGACCTACAAACAGGTCGCGGGCGGTGTTTTGGTTCAGGACAAGGACGTGGGCTATGTTGGATTGGACGACCTAAAGGTTGTGACCAAGAAGGCGCCGACTGATGAGCAGTTGCAAGACCTGCTGTTTGCTTGGAAAGTCGCTAAGCACGTCAAATCCAACGCCATTGTCTACGTCAAAGAGAACGCTACCGTAGGCGTGGGCGCAGGTCAGATGAGCCGTGTGGACAGCGCCAACGTGGCCGCATCCAAGGCCGGTCGCATGGCCGCAGACCTGGGCCTGGGCGAGAGTTTGGCTAAGGGCTCTGCCGTGGCCTCGGACGCGTTCTTTCCCTTTGCTGACGGCCTGCTCGAAGCTGCCGCTGCTGGTGGGACCTGCGTGATCCAGCCAGGTGGCTCGATGCGCGATGACGAAGTGATCGCCGCCGCGGATGAGGCCGGGCTTGCCATGGTCTTTACCGGCATGCGCCACTTCCGCCACTGATGCGATACGGGCCACTCATATGGGCCGCCTTCTGGGCCTTTCTGCTCGACCAGATCAGCAAGTATCTGGTCGTGCATGTCATGCGGGTGGCCGATCAGCCCGGTGGCATTGACGTGTTATCGCCCCTTTTGACATTCAAGTACGGCGAAAACCGCGGCATCAACTTTGGCCTGTTTCAGGGCGACAGTTCGGCCTCGGTCTGGATCTTGATCGGCTTGTCGATCGCTATCTGCCTAGGCGTATTCCTATGGTTGGCGAGATCGCAACCGAGTCGCTGGATGTTGATCAGCGGCGGTCTGCTGATTGGGGGGGCCTTGGGTAATGTGGTGGACCGGCTGCTTTATGGCTATGTCCTGGATTTCCTGAACATGTCTTGCTGCGGCATCAACAATCCCTTTGTCTTCAACGTGGCAGACGTGTTTATCTTTGCAGGCGCAGCTGGCCTGATCCTGCTGGATGGCAATGGCACATCACAAAAACGTCCCGGTGAAAACGCCCCGTGACGGCGGGCACGAAATGGGATAAAAGCCCCTGAAACAGGCAGGAGACGACCATGCGGACGCCGCTTGGAATGATTGCATTGATAGCCGCTGTTGCGGTCGCAGGCTGTAGCGACAAGGGCCTGAAGGATATTCGTTCGACTGGCGATGGCCCGGATGAATTTGCAGTTATGCCGGTCAAACCGCTGACCGCCCCCAAAGATTATGCCGTACTGCCTGCGCCTACGCCTGGCGGCGCCAATCTAACAGACCCCAATCCTACGGCTGATGCTGTTGTTGCCCTTGGAGGCCGTGCTTCGGCCCTTGAGGATACCGGCGTTCCGTCATCCGACAGCGCCTTGGTTGCCGCAACCAGCCGTTATGGCGTTCCAGCCAACACACGAACCGCGCTTGCCCAGGAAGACGCCGAATTCCGTAAAAAACAGGGGCGTTGGACACGCATCAAGCTGTTCCCCGTGGATCGTTACGAGCAGGTCTATCGCAAGGAATCGCTGGACCCCTATCAACAGACAGATCAATTCCGCAATTCGGGATTTGGCACGTCTTCGTCCCCACCTGCAGGCGAATGATCACATGGTCTTGGCCTGACGGGCGGATGAAGTTTTCTTAATTTTGCGTCAGCCCTCCTTGAACACCGAGAGTCCTGTCGTAGGTTGACACACAACCGTCACGGAGGACGTTTGATGATCCGAGCATTTGCCTTGGCCGTCGCAGTCTGTTCCGCTACGCCCCTTTGGGCCGAGCAAGAGCAGCGCGAAGAGGTAACAACATTCACTCTGGACAACGGCATGGATGTCGTTGTGATCGAAGATCACCGCGCGCCGGTTGTCCAGCACATGGTCTGGTATCGGGCCGGTTCGGCAGATGAACCCATTGGATCGTCTGGCGTTGCCCATTTCCTGGAACATCTGCTGTTCAAGGCCACGGACAAGCTGGAATCAGGCGAATTTTCCGCCACCGTTGCGGCCAATGGCGGGCGTGACAATGCGTTTACGTCATACGATTACACCGCGTATTTTCAACGCGTTGCGACCGACCGGCTTGAACTGATGATGCAGATGGAAAGCAATCGGATGCGAAACATCCGCCTGACTGAACGCGACATCACGACCGAGCGCGACGTGATCCTGGAAGAGCGCAACCAGCGCACCGACAACAACCCGCGGGCGCTGTTTGGGGAACAACTGAACGCCTCGCAGTACCTGAACCATAGATATGGCGCGCCGATCATCGGATGGCGCCACGAAATGGAAGAATTGGACATGGAGGACGCGCTGTCGTTCTATCAGACCTATTATTCGCCCAACAATGCCATCCTGATCGTATCAGGCGACGTGGAACCGAACGAGGTGAAACGCCTGGCGGACGAATACTATGGTGTCATCCCCGCAAATCCGGATTTGCCGGAGCGCGTCCGCAGTCAGGAACCCCCACAGACCGCCGCGCGGCGCATCGTCTATGAGGACGCCCGCGTCGCGCAGCCCTACGTCCATCGCTCCTATCTTGCTCCAGAGCGGGACCAGGGCGAGCAGAAAGAGGCTGCCGCGCTGTTCATGCTCGCGCAGCTTCTGGGTGGCGGGACCACGTCTTATCTGACCGAAAAACTGCAATTCGATACGCAGACAGCAGTCTACGTTGGCGCGTTCTACAATGGCACCTCGCTGGACGAAACGACCTTTGATCTGATCATCGTACCCAGCGAAGGCGTTTCACTGCGCGAGGCA
The DNA here is from genome assembly GCF_900537075.1 of Tropicibacter sp. Alg240-R139. Lineage (GTDB taxonomy): Bacteria > Pseudomonadota > Alphaproteobacteria > Rhodobacterales > Rhodobacteraceae > Falsiruegeria. Next base: position 482,123 of record NZ_UNRA01000003.1, on the reverse strand, counting down.
GAGGACGCCATGGACGCAGCCGTCGCCGAGTTCATCGCCGAAGACGTCGATGCGAACGACCTGGACCGGATCAAGATGCAACTGCGCGCCTCGCAGATCTATGCCCGCGACAATGTGGACGGGATCGCCAACCGCTATGGTCAGGCGCTGACCTCGGGCCTGACAGTCGAGGATGTTCAGGCTTGGCCCGACATACTGCAAGCCGTCACTGGCGAAGAGATCATCGCCGCGGCAAAATCAGTGATCCACCCTGAAACATCCGTAACCGGCTGGCTGATGCGCGAGCAGGAGGTGACCCAATGAAGATTTTCCTGAGCACAGTCACAGCCGTGTTCCTGGCCTTTCCCGTCTGGGCCGAGGTCAAAATTCAAGAAGTAACATCACCGGGCGGTATCAATGCCTGGCTGGTCGAAGAGCACTCGATCCCCTTCACCGCGCTGGAAATCCGCTTTCGCGGCGGCACGTCGTTGGACGCCCCGGGCAAGCGCGGTGCCGCCAACCTAATGATGGGCCTCATTGAGGAGGGCGCTGGCGATCTGGACGCACGGGCCTACGCTCGAGCGTTGGAATCGCTGGCTGCGTCGTTCTCGTATGATGCTGATGATGATACTTTATCAATCTCGGCACGTTTCCTGACCGAGAACCGGGACGAAGTAATCGACCTGCTGCGCACGACAATTCACAAACCACGCTTTGATCAGGACGCCATCGACCGCGTTAGGGCGCAAGTGGTTTCAGGGCTCAAATCCGATGCCAAGGATCCGAACTCGATCGCTGGCCAAGCTTTTTCTGCCATGGCCTTTGGCGATCACCCTTACGCAACGGACGGTAAAGGCACGATTGAAAGCGTGTCCGCCTTGACCCGCGACGATATTGTCGAATCCCACAAAGGCGCTTTTGCCTTGGACCGCATTTATGTGGGTGCCGTCGGTGATATAACCGCCGATGAGCTGGGTGTGCTGTTGGATGAGCTGCTGACCGACCTGCCTGCCACCGGCGCGCCAATCCCCGGCAAGGCCGATGTGACGATTGACGGCGGCGTGACCGTGGTCGACTTCAACACCCCGCAATCGGTGGCGCTGTTCGGCCATTCCGGCATCGATCGCGATGACGAGGATTTCTTTGCCGCCTACATCCTGAACCACATCCTGGGGGCCGGGTCGTTCGAAAGCCGTCTAATGGCCGAAGTCCGTGAAAAGCGCGGGCTGACCTATGGCGTCTATTCTTATCTTGTGCCCAAGGACTTGGCCTCAATCTATCTGGGCAGCGTTGCGTCAGGCAATGCGCGCGTCGCCGAAGCCATCGACGTGATCCGCGCCGAATGGACCCGCATGGCCGAGGAGGGCGTGACCGAGAAAGAGCTTGAGGATGCCAAGACCTATCTGACGGGGGCTTATCCTCTGCGGTTCGACGGCAATGGTCGCATTGCGGGAATCATGGTCGGCATGCAAATGCAGGACTTACCCATCGACTACATTGCCACCCGCAACGACAAGGTGAATGCGGTCACGCTTGAAGACATCAAACGGGTCGCGGGCGAGCTGCTGAAGCCTGATGAACTGCATTTCGTGGTGGTGGGCAAGCCCGAAGGGTTGGAGACGACCAATTGAGTTCCTGAACACTCGATCTCGGAGAACTCCCGCGTCCGAACGACCCCGACTTTGTCGGCACCGCTAGCGGACTTGGGCCGGGCACTGCGCAAAGCGCAGTGCCCGGCCCAACGGGAGGAGATGTTTCGTCAGAAACATTGACGACGGGCGGGAGCACCCCGCTTTAGGCGTTTATGTCAGCCTTTGCTTGCGGACATCGATCGCAACATTTGACCTATCATCTGCCCCGGTCGACCCGAGCCACGTTGATAAAGAGCACCATCCACAGCTAGAACCGTGCCGCTGATGTAGCTTGCCAGCCCTGACCCAAGGAACAAGCATGCATTGGCGACATCCTTTGTCTGCCCCCAGCGCCCCAAAGGCACGTCGCGCTTAAATTTCTCTTCGGCATCTGGTGTGGGCGCCAGACGCTTGGCGCCTTCTGTTCCTTCAATGAATCCAGGCACGACCGAGTTCACCCGGATGCCTTCAAGCCCCCATTCCATCGACAGCGTGCGGGTGATCTGATCCACGCCTGCCTTGGCCGCACAGACATGGCTTTGCCCCTCGTATGGCAGGTATGATTGCGGCGCAGAAATATTGATGATGCTGGCACCGGGACGTCGCAGGTACTCATAGGCCCCTTTCATCACGTGGATAGTGCCCATCAAGTCGATATCAATCACCGTCTTGAACGCGTTGATCGACATGTCTGCCGCCAGAGCCGGGAAATTGCCTGCCGCCCCGGACACCAACACGTCGAACTCACCAAGCGCGTCGTGAAAACCCTTGAGGCCCGCCGCGACCGCTTCGGCATCACGCACGTCAAACGCGGCCCCGATTGCCTCTTGCGCGCCAGCAGCTTTCAACGCTGTAACCGTATCATCGACCTTCTCTTGCGATCGGCTGGCGACGGCCAGTTTAGCGCCCGAGGCCGCAAAGGCTTCGGCTATGCCACGATTGATCCCGCTGGTTCCGCCGATCACGATGACAGTATTGCCTGCAAAATTCATGTAGAGTCTCCCCAATATACAGGGAGCCCTACTCTCCGTAAGGCACCCAGATGTTCTTGATTTCGGTCGCAGCCTGAAGGAACTTACGGCTGTGGTCCACGCTCCAGTCGGTTGCCGTGGCGTTATTCACCCAGGTTCGCTTCAAATTGCCCGCCGCCGCTTTTTCGATCTCGGCCGAGACATCTCTGGACGAGAACGACCAGACCGCATCGACATTCAGATGCGACGCCAGCGGTCCCGCCAATTCAGCATGGCTGCCGGTCAAGATGTTGACCACCCCCGCAGGCACGTCCGAAGTTTCCAGGATCTGATAGAAATCAGTCGCCGCAAGCGGGTACGGCTCGCTTGCCGCCAGAACCACCCGGTTGGCCATGGCAATCGCGGGTGCCATGACCGAGACGAGACCCAGCAAAGGCGCCTCATCCGCGCACAGAGCACCAATCACACCCGTGGGTTCCTTCATCGCCAACGCCACGCCCCGGATCGGGACACCATGCACCTGACCGTCGTATTTGTCGGCCCAGGCTGCCGCGGTGAACAGTCGTTGGATCGAGGTCTCGACCTCTTTGGCACCGGTCTTCTTCCCGGTCATTGCGTCAATTCGATGGGCAAACTCAGCAGCGCGAGCCGATAGGTTTTCACCGATGTAATACAAAATCTGCGCCCGCAGATGCCCGGTGGTCCTGGCCCAACCTTTGGCCCCCACCGCAGCCTCGACCGCGTTGCGCACGTCCTTGCGGTTGGCCAGACCCACGTGACCCAACAAGCCCGACTTGCCATAGATCGGCTTGGAATAGCCGCTGTCCGGGCGCGCTTGCTTGCCGCCGACGTACATTTTGGCGGTGCGATCTACGGGGTCGACCGGTGCGCCTTCGCCAGAAACCGCTTCAACCTTGGCCAGTGCCTTGGTCTTACCCTTGGATTTGGTATAGGCGTTCAGGCCTTCCCAACCGCCTTCACGACCAAAACCGCTCTCGCGTACGCCGCCAAAGCCAGCCGCCGCGTCAAAGAGGTTGGTGGCATTGACCCAAACCACACCCGCAACCAACTTGGGCGCAATGTCCAAGGCAAGGTTCACGTTCTCGGTCCAAACAGTTGCTGCTAAGCCGTAGCGCGTGTTGTTGGCCAGCTCGACCGCTTCGACCGGCGTGCGGAACGTCGAAGACACCAGAACCGGGCCAAAGATTTCTTCCTGCATTAGCGGATCGCTGGTCTCCAGACCGGTGATCAGAGTCGGCGGAAAGTAGCAGCCGTTTTTGGGCAAATCACAGACCGCTTGATACGTTTCACCAGCGGTGTTGCCCTCGACCATCCCCTTGATGGTTTGCAGCTGAACCGGGTCGACCACGGCACCGACGTCGATGCATTTGTCCAGCGGGTTGCCGATGCGCAGCCCGTCCATGCGCGCGCGCAGTTTGGTGTAAAAGCGATCCGCGATCCCTTCTTGCACCAATAGACGCGATCCGGCACAGCAGACTTGGCCCTGGTTGAACCAGATGGCATCGACCAGCCCCTCGATCGCTGAGTCAATATCGGCGTCGTCAAAGACGATATAGGCGGACTTGCCCCCCAGTTCGAGCGTCAGCTCTTTGCCCGATCCCGCCGTCGCCTCGCGGATGCGACGACCCACCGAAGTCGAGCCGGTAAAGGCGATCTTATCCACGTCAGAGGCGACGATCATCTCGCCCACGACACCATCACCGGTGACGATGTTCACTACGCCCTTAGGCAGACCAGCTTGGGTGCAGATATCAGCGAACAGCAGCGCCGTCAGCGAGGTATATTCGGCAGGCTTCAGAACCACAGTGTTGCCCATCGCCAGCGCAGGCGCGATCTTCCATGCCAGCATCAGCAGGGGGAAGTTCCACGGGATGATCTGACCGCAGACACCCAAGGCTTCCGCATCCGGTAGCTCGTTCTCCATCAACTGCGCCATGCCCGCGTGATAGTAGAAATGCCGCTGCGCCAGCGGGATGTCGATGTCGCGGCTTTCCCGGATTGGTTTGCCGTTGTCCATCGACTCCAGCACCGCAAACAAACGCGAATGTTTCTGCAGCAAGCGGGCAATCGCATAGAGGTAGCGCGCACGACCCCCACCGCCCAGACCTTCCCATTTCGGTTGTGCCTTACGGGCAGCGTCGACGGCGGCTTCTACATCAGCCTGGGATGCCTGGCTCAGCGTCGCCAGAACCTCTCCCGTAGCTGGGTTGCGACTTTCAAAGCCGTCGCCGGGCTTGGTGAAGGCACCGTTGATGAAATGACCGAACCGGTCGCCTTGATCCACCAGCCAGGCCAATGCCTCGGCGGCGCTTTCGGGGGCAGGGCCATAATCCATGGTTTCGAAGATCTCTTTGACTATCATCATGCTGTCCTCTCGATCAGCCACAGCGCAGCTGGGCTGAGAATGAGAAATGCGACCCAAACGAAGCGTAAGAGCCATTTGCTGTTTCGTTGAGCCTTACGATAGGCATGGTCTTGCGGTGTGTCGAATTCCGGCAACGGCGGCTCTCTCAGCCATGGTTCATTGTGCATGAGAGCCCTGGAACGCTCTGGCAGGTCTTGAAGCACAATGGCCAATCGCCGCTTGCGCCAGCCTCGCACTTGACCTTCGAGCACCCAAAAGAACGCCACATATCCCAGCCCTAACCAGACTGTTACGTTTTCATTTTCCCAGAACCCGCTGCCCAAACTCATCATCCCATGGAGTGACGGTAGCCTGCAGAATAGGCACCGGTGACATGATGTTCCAACTGGCGTTCGATGTCGCCCAAAAGGGACGACGCCCCAAAGCGGAACAGGTCGGGTTGCAGCCAGCGATCGCCCAACTCGTCCTTGATCAGCGACAGGTACACCAGCGCGTCCTTCGCCTTGGAAATCCCGCCTGCGGGTTTATAGCCGACGCGGTATCCGGTGCGGTCATAAAAATCTCGGATGGCACGGATCATCACCAGCGTGACGGGCAGCGTGGCGTTGACGCTTTCCTTACCCGTCGAGGTTTTGATGAAATCTGCCCCCGCCATCATGCACACCAACGAGGCGCGCGCGACGTTGCGCAGGCTGCCCAGCTCTCCGGTCGCCAGGATGGCTTTGACATGAGCATCGCCGCAGGCAACGCGGAACGCCTTCATCTCGTCATAGAGCGCCTGCCAGTTACCCGACAGTACGTGGCGGCGCGAGATCACGATGTCGATCTCTTCGGCACCTGCTTTCACGCTTTCCTCAATCTCGGCCACGCGCAGGTGAAAGGGCGAGAGGCCCGCCGGGAAACCGGTCGACACTGCGGCCACCGGAATGCCGGTGCCTTTCAGCGCTGTAACAGCGGTTTCGATCATGTCGTGATAGACGCAAACCGCGCCGGTTGTGATCGCGGGCATGTCCATCGCGTCCAGCAAAGCATCCGACACCGGTTGGCGCGCCTTTGCGCACAGGCGGCGCACGCGACCAACGGTGTCATCACCCGATAGCGTTGTCAGGTCGATCAAAGTGACCGCTTTGAGCAGCCAAGCCGCCTGATAGTCCTTTTTGACCGACCGGCGCCCCGGAAGCGTCGCGGCGCGACGTTCGATGGCCGAGGTATTGGCCTGCACGGCCCGTACCCAATCCAGATCCAACTCGGTGCCTGGGTTTCGGGGTTCCGTGACTAGGGGCAGATGCGCGGTGCGCACAGGTGTCTCAGTGCTTTGGGTGCTCTGCGATTCCATCTGATGCATCCTCTGAGGAGTTAGAGGCGCAAAATCGCATGGGTGCGGCATATTGGCAAGCGATGCGCCGGGTTTGACGGCATGTTTTTTGACCAATTGGCAAAATTTTTGGAACAGGGCGAGTGTTCGCCCTGTCCATTGACAGTTAGATCAGACTTTGACCCGCTCGGACTTGGGATCGTACATCGGCTTGAGCGAGGCTTCGGCCCTGACCCGTATACCCATGACGTCGATCTCATATGTCGATGCCAGAACTTCGGCGGCGGTTTCGCCTTCGCACGGTACGTACCCCAGACCGATGGCGGCACCCAGATGGTGACCGTAAGAGCCGGAGCAGAGGTAGCCCACAATCTCACCATCCCGGATCACCGGCTCGTTGTGATAGAGCAGTGGTTCGGCATCGGTCAGCTTGAACTGCAGCAGGCGGTTCTTGAGACCTTCCTCTTTCTTGCGCAGCACTGCATCGCGGCCGATGAAGTCCGGTTTGTCGGTCTTGACCGCAAAGCCCAGACCCGCCTCGAGCACGTGATCCTCGGCGGTGATGTCATGGCCGAAGTGGCGGAAACCCTTTTCGATCCGGCAGGTATCCATCATGTGCATACCGCAAAGCTTGAGCCCCAATTCCTGACCGGCCTCATGCAGCACCTCAAACGCGTGGCCCGCCATGTCCGAGGACACATAGATCTCCCACCCCAGTTCGCCCACGTAAGTTACGCGGTGCACACGCGCCAGGCCCATGCCCAGTTCGATGTCCTGCGCAGTGCCAAAAGGGTTCACCTCGTTCGAGAAGTCGTTGGGCGATACCATCTGCAACAGCTTGCGCGCGTTGGGGCCCATGACGGCCAGAACGCCCTCACCCGCAGTCACGTCAGTGATCACCACGTTGAAGTTGCCTTGGTTGCGGCGCATCCATGTTTCGTCTGCCAGACGGGTCGCGGCCGGGGTGACCACAAGATATGCGGTTTCCGACAGGCGGGTGACGGTCACATCCGCCTCGATCCCGGCGCGGCTGTTCAGGAACTGGGTGTAGACGATCTTGCCCACGGGCACATCGTACTGGCCACCGCCGATGTAGTTCATGAACGCGCACGCGTCAGGTCCTTCGACGCGGATTTTGCCGAAAGACGACATGTCGTACATGCCGACGTTGGTGCGGATTGCGTTGTGCTCTTGGGCGACGTTGTCAAAGAAGTTCTGGCGCTTCCAGCTGTATTCATACACGGGCGTCTGACCCTCACGCGCGAACCAGTTGGCCCGTTCCCAACCTGCCAGCTCGCCCATCACCGCGCCGTTTTCCAGCAGATGGTGATGGAACGGGGTGCGGCGCACGCCACGCGCGGTCGCCTTTTGACGGAACGGGAAGTGATCGGCGTAGAGCAAACCCAGGGTCTCTTTCGAACGCTCGAACAGATACTGCTTGTTGCCCTGAAACGGCTGCATCCGGCTGATGTCCACATCGCCCAGGTCGAACGGTTTCTCGCCGCTGTCCATCCATTCGGCCAGCGCATGACCTGCACCACCGGCAGACTGGATGCCGATGGAATTAAAGCCCGCCGCGACCCAGACGTTGTCCATTTCCGGAGCAAGACCCAAGTGATAGGCGTCGTCTGGCGTAAAGCTTTCCGGCCCATTGAAGAAGGTGTGAATACCGGCCTCGGCCAACATAGGCATCCGCTCGCAAGCGGCTTCCAGGATTGGCTCGAAGTGATCGAAATCTTCGGGCAGCTGATCGAATTCAAAGGTATCGGGGATACCGTTCATCGCCCATGGCTTGGCATTGGGTTCAAATGCCCCGAGCAGCATCTTGCCTGCGTCTTCTTTGTAGTAAGCGCATTCATCCGGTACCCGTAGAACTGGCAACTGGCTCAGGTTTTCGATGGCTTCGGTCACGATGTAGAAGTGCTCACAGGCGTGCAACGGCACGTTGGTGCCCGCCATCCGGCCAACCTCGTGGCCCCACATGCCTGCGCAGTTCACGATCATGTCGCATTCTACGTGACCGCTTTCCAATCCATTGTCCGACACCCAATCCACACCGGTAACCTTGCGGCCATCACGGACAATGTCGGTGACTTTGGTTCGCTCTTTGACGATACCACCGCGCTGACGCGCGCCCTTGGCTAGCGCCAACGCGATGTTGGCCGGGTCGCCCTGACCGTCAAGCGGCAAGTGTACGGCGCCTTTGACATCTTCGACATTCAGATGCGGGTACAGTTCGGCCACACGCTCGTTGGAAATCTCGTAAACTTCGACGCCAAAGGCACGCGCCATGGCTGCCTGACGGTAAATCTCTTCCTTGCGTTCTTCGGTCAGGGCTACGGTGATCGAACCGTTGCGTTTGAAACCGGTGGCAACGCCAGTTTCAGCCTCAAGATCTCCGTAAAGCTCCTGGCTGTATTTCGCCAATTTGGTCATGTTTGCCGTCGCGCGCAGCTGCGCGATCAGGCCAGCCGCGTGCCATGTGGTGCCGCTGGTCAGTTGCTTACGTTCCAAAAGCACAACGTCGTTCCAGCCCTTTTTGGTCAGGTGATAGGCCACCGAGCAGCCAATGACGCCGCCGCCGATGATGACCACGCGGGCCTTGTTGGGAAGATCGGCCATGTTTTACTCCGCCTCAGAATTCGATACGCAAGATTGGCACATCAAGGTGACGAAGAATCTATAAAAAGCGTCGGGCAATCCACAAAAATCACCCTGGAAATCACCCAGGCAATGAACGGCGCTGACGGCGCAGGACAAACGGTGTTATCCCGTAGAAACTCTTGTAAACCGCTGAAAATCCATTGGGGAATCCGCATGCCAGCCCAATTTCACGCACGCTCATCGTGGTGTTGAGCAGCAAGTTGTTGGCCTTGGCCAGCCGCATTTCGCGATAGAATGTGTTCGGCGTGGCGCCAAGATAGGTTTTGAATTTGCGTTCCAACGAACGATTCGACAGGCCAAGCGCCGCGACGATTTCATTGATCGGCACCGGGTCTTCGACATTGGTCTGCATAATCTTGATGCATTGATCCAGCTTGTCGTCCCCGGTTGTCGTCGTCTTGATGCCCGAGAACGGCTGTTGCGAACCAAAGTCGCGGATTTTCTCATGCAATAGAATATCGGCCACGGTCATTCGCGCCGCTCCTGAGATATGTCGCCCGATCACCTCAAGCGTCACGTCCACGGTCGCCCCCATTCCGGCACAGGTAACGACGGGGCCGTTTTCGGTGGCGATTGAGAAGTTGGCGTCAAAGGCTCCGGTGCGCTCGCGTAGGAAGGCCGAGTTTTCCCAATGCGTTGTATGTGAGTCCAATTCGCCATTGTCGTGGATGTACCGGCTTGCAGCCTCGGCCAACAGAAACACCTGTGCTCCACGATAGGTGTAATCCGACACTTTGCGACCCAAAGCCAAATCTGCGCAGTCAGGATCGGCATTACCGATGACAAAGACGTAATCCGCATTGGGCTGGCTGATGATACGCTCGGTCGACACAATCGCACCCGAGCTGCCTTCGATCATCCCGCCCGACAGCGAGCGATAAGTCCAGGCAAATGGTGGCGTCGGGCAAACGCGGTTGGCCAGGCGGATGACGTCAATCACCCCCGCCAGTTCCGTCAGGACAAAGCCATTCGCCACGATAATATCGAATTGCCATTGCCGGATGCCCTCCGAGACCAGACGCAACTTGTTCTTTTCACCCATGTCACCGCCTCCTCTTGGCGTTTTGAGAACAGTGGCACCGCAAGTACTTTGCCGCGCTTGGCGCTCTCAGACCTTTTGCGATCCGCTTCTCTCACACGATTCCCAAAACGTCCTAAACGATCCGATGCCCTGCGTCCCGCAATTGGCGCGCCAATTCTGCAATGTGTTCGGGCCCAACTTCGCAACATCCACCGACAATCGACGCCCCCTGCACGACCCACCCCATGGCTTGCGCAGCGTAGGCTTCGGGGGCAAGATCCGTCCGTTGCTCTAGCGCATCGACAGTTGGGGCGTCTTTCAGGAACCCCTCGCTGATGCGGGTAAAGCCGTTGGCATAAGCTCCGAACGGGCGGCCAAAGCCCTTGACGATGTCCAGAGCGGCGGGGATCGCTTCGGGGCGGGAACAGTTGATCAGAACCGCATGCGGATCGAATTGTTCGATCAACGGCGCGATATCGGCCAAAGCCTCGCCTGAGCGCAGGTGCGTTCCGTCATCATCCCTGACCGACAGCGCCAGCCAAACCGGCTTGCCCTTGCCCTCAACCCCGCGCAAAGCACCTTCGGCCTCTTGCACGGAACAGACCGTCTCAAGCAGGAACAGATCTACGCGGTCCTTCATCATGTCAGCTAGCTCGCTGAATTTTTGTGCCGCCTCATCCGGATCTGGGTTCAGGTCCGGGCGATAGGACGCCAGCAGCGGCCCAAGCGAGGCTGCTATTTGCCCTTTGCTCTCACGTGCACGCTCGGCCTGCGACAATGCGGTTTCGATCAGATCAGGCAATTGGTCTTCCATGTCGACACGCACCAAGCGGGATCGGTGCACCGCATAAGTATTGGTTGTGGCAACCGTCGCGCCCGCATCGAAGTACGACTTATGCACGTCGCCGACCAGAGCGGGATAGTCGATCATGACACGAGTGGACCACAGCGGGGTCGCCCGGTCACCGCTAAGCTTGACCAGTTCCTGCCCGATCGAGCCATCCAGAAGAGTAATATCGGCCATTCCACGTTCTCCTTAGGGGATCAGCACCAGTTTACCCGGCAACGTCTTGCTTTCAAAATCCGCCTGAGCCTGCGCAATATCGCGAAGCGGATAGGTTTTTGAGATCAGGGGCCGGATTTTCCCAGCGTTCATCAAGCCCACCAATCGGCCAAAGACTTCGGCCGGTTGATAGGTACATCCGTGGATTGTGATGTCACGCAAATAGATTTCGCGTAGGTCAGCTTGAACCATCGGCCCAGCGATGGCACCGGAACAGGCGTAATGCCCGCCAGGCTTCAAGGCCAGGATCAGATCGGCCCAGCTGTCCCCGCCCACCACGTCAATGACCACGTCATAGGTTTCGCTCGGAATAGGTGCGCCGCGATCAATGGTGTTAGACGCCCCCTGCCTCAGAACAACTTCGGCCTTTGTTGCACTGGTCATACCGGTCACGGTGGCCCCGCGCAGCGCGGCCAATTGAACCGCGGCCAACCCGACACCACCCGACGCTCCAGTGATCAGCGAATGATGTCCTGCAGTGACCCCCGCTCGAGTCAGCAGGTTCTCGGCCGTTCCAAAGGCACATGGAATGGCGGCGATTTCTTGATCGTACAAAGGGGACGCTGACACATCATACAAATCATCCGCTTCAACCAAGCAATACTGCGCAAACGCGCCATCCATCTCAGAACCCAAGGCGATGAAGCCTTGCGGATTTCCCGGGCGCGGACGTGGCAGGTTGATTGGGCACGTCACACGTTGGCCAGGCTCGAACCCGGTATCCGGCCCAACAGCCACCACATGGCCACATAGATCGCCGCCCTGAATGCGTGGAAACGCAAGCGCACCACCCCAACCGCCCGCGTCAACATCCTGATCCACATCAGACGTGGCCCCCGTCACATCCGAGGAATACCAACCAATGCGAGTGTTGATGTCGGTGTTGTTCACACCTGCAGCTGTCACGCGCACCAGAACCTGTCCGCGGTCAACTGTGGGCACAGGAATATCAGCGCGCCATTCCAACATGTCTGGCCCGCCGTGGCCGGTCAGATAAACACCTTGCATGGTTTTTGGTATGGTCATCCGATCGCACCTTTCTCAGATCAGCCTCGCCCGATTGCTCGGACGAGGGTGCGACACAAATATGGCTGCATTCCCAATCAGGGTTTGAGCCATACTTTGCTTCAACTTATCGCCTCATGCGCGCAGGCGCTCGTTTGCCGGATCCCAAAGCGGTTTGTCCTCTTGTACCACGGCGCGACATTTCTGACCGTAGATTTCGACCTCCAGCTCGGTGCCGGGCTGCGCCAGCTCGGCGCGCACCATGCCCAGCGCGATTGACGTGCCGACGCGATAGCCCCAGCCACCGCTGGTGGTTTCACCGACGATTTCGTCGCCCGACCAGATGCAGGACATATAGGGCGCGTCCGCATCCCCGGCCTCAACCGTCAGCGTCACAAAGGATTTCTTTACACCCTGCTGCTTTTCGTTCTGGATCGCACCCTTGCCCGGGAAATCCTGCGGCTTGTCGAGCTTGACGAAACGACCAAGGCCCCCTTCGAGCAGCGAGTAATCGGTGCTCAGATCGCCCTTCCACGCGCGATAGCCTTTTTCCAGACGCAAGGAGTTCAGCGCGTACATGCCGAACGGCTTGGCACCCGCATCAAGGATGGCGTCATAGATGGCCGGCATGTCCTCGACCAGAGCATGCACTTCCCAGCCCAACTCGCCCGCAAAGGAAACGCGAACCAGATGCGCCGGACGGCCTGCAACGGTGGCTGCCTGATGGGTCAGCCAGCCGGTCGACAGGTCAGCGTCAGACATCCCGGCCAACAGGTCCCGCGACTTGAGGCCAGTCACGATCAGCGTGTCGCGGGTGGTGGTGACGTCCTGCACGGTTACACCCGTTGGCATTGCGTTCACCAGAATGTCGCGGTCATGCCATTGCGCGGTTGCGGCCGTAATCATCACGAACTCATCTTCGCCCAGACGCATGCACGACATTTCGGTCAGAATACGGCCACGGCTGTCGGCGACATAGACCAGGTTGATGCGGCCGACCTTGGGCAGGCCACCGGTGACCAGACCCCGCAGCGCCTCGGCAGCACCTTCACCGCTTAGATAGAACCGCGAGAAGCCTGGCAGGTCGAGCACGCCGACACCATCGCGTACAGCTTCACACTCTTCCTTGATGCGCCGCTCCCATGGCCCCGAGCGGCCCCAGGTGTGCGTTGCCTCAAGCGAGGTGTCGTCACCATCCTGCGCGAACCAGTTGGCGCGTTCCCAGCCGTTGTAGGCTCCCATGACGCCGCCCAATTCCTTGACCTTGGCATGGACAGGCGACAATTTCTTCTCGCGCGCGGCGGGCCATTCGTGGTGGGGGAAGTGCATGGCGTATTCGTTGCCGTAAACCTCCATACCCTTCTGGTTGCAGTAGTCCTGATCGGTGTAGTCAGTGTAACGGCGCGGATCGACGGCCCACATGTCCCACTCGGTGTGACCATCGACAATCCATTCCGCCAGCACCTTGCCCGCACCGCCGCCTTGGGCAATGCCAAAGGTAAAGGTGTGCGCTTCAAACGCGTTCTTGACGCCGGGCATAGGGCCGATCATCGGCAGACCATCGGGCGCGTAAGGGATCGGGCCGTTGATGACGCTGCTGACGCCCGAGGATTCCATAAGCGGTACACGTGCCATTGCATCAACAACGATGTCCTCGATCCGGTCCAGATCCTCCTGCCACAGCTGGAAGCTGAAATCTTCGGGCATCTTATCGCCTTCGGTCAGCCAGTGACCTTTGCAATTGGGTTCATACGGGCCAAGGTTGTAGCCGTTCTTTTCCTGACGCAGGTAATACGACACGTCCACGTCGCGGATCAGGGGCAGCTTGCCGCCGTGCTCCTTGGACCAGGCCTCGACCTCGGGGATCTGCTCGGTCAGCAAATACTGGTGCTCCATCACCATCGACGGAACAGTGCGACCGCCGAAAGGCAGGAACCATTCACCGATGCGCTGCGCATAGTAACCGGCTGCGTTCACCACATAATCACACTCGATGTCGCCTTTTTCGGTGTGCACGGTCCAGGTGCCATCGTCATGCTGCGTAACGCCGGTTGCCGGGCAGAAGCGAATGATCTTGGCGCCCATGTCACGCGCGCCCTTGGCCAGCGCCTGAGTGACCTGCGCCGGGTCGATGTCGCCGTCGGACGGATCCCACAACACGCCCTCCAGATCGTGTGTTTCCAGGAACGGATAGTGTTCCTTCGTTTCCTCCGGCGTCCACATCTCCATCTCGATTCCCTGATAGCGACCCATTGACATGGCACGCTCAAACTCTTGCATCCGCTCTTTGGTATGCGCCAGACGGATCGAGCCCGACTGGTGATAGTTCATCGGGTAATCGACCTCTTCGGCCAGGCCGGAATAAAGCTCGGTCGAATAGCGCTGCATGTTCATGATCGACCAAGAGGTCGAGAACGTGGGCACGTTGCCCGCAGCATGCCAGGTGGACCCTGCGGTCAGCTCGTTCTTTTCAAGCAGCACGCAATCGGTCCAGCCCTTTTTGGCCAGATGATACAGGGACGAGCAGCCAACGACGCCACCGCCGATGATGACCACGCGGGCCTTTGTGGGAAAATCGGACATGTCTCTCCTCATTCAGTCCTTTTGCGGCAAACCGTCCGCAATGTCGTAGTAATCGCCCTTGGAGGCGGTGAAGATGTGCTTGGTCAGGGTAAGGCCCGTAGGACCATCCACTGCGCCAAGCGCAAAGCTTGTTGTGTCTTCGTCGTGGGCCTTCCAGAACAGGAACGACCCGCAGCGCGGGCAGCTTCCGCGTTTGGCCAGTTCGCTGGCGTAGTACCAACCGACATCTCCGGTGATCGTTAGTTCCGCGTCGGGCACAAACGCCGAAGACCAGACGCCCCCCGATTGTTTTCGGCACTGATTGCAATGGCACATCGAGGCACCTTGCGGGGCGGCTGCGGTTTCAAAGCGGATGTCTCCGCAAAGGCAAGATCCTTTGATCATCGTGCACCTCCTGTCGTCGGCGTGCCGCTGGCCCCAAGAAGCACCCCGTAGATGATAAAACAAACTGCCATGACGCGGCGGACCGTCGTGTTGAAGACAGCTCCCAACGCTGCCCGCCCCATGATCGCGCCGAGCAGGGTAAAGCCCGTGTAGCTAAGCGCTGTCAGCGCCAAGGCGGTCGGCATGATCACCGTCATCTGACCCCAGATTGGGACGTCCGGCTGCACGAATTGCGAAAACGCAGCCAGGTATCCCGCAACGCTTTTGGGGTTGATCGTGGCAACAGCCAATGCATGCAGATAGACCTGACGCGCCGGGCGTACCTCGGTCGGGGCCGGTTTGGTTGCATTAACCCAGCCACGCACACCTAAGAAAATCAGAAAACCGGCCCCGACCAGCTTGGCCACAAAAAAGGCAGTCGGAGAGGCGGCGATCAGGGCAGTGATCCCAAGTGCAGAGAGGACCAGAAACGCACAGGCCTGAGTCAGGATCGCCAGCACCCCGACCATGGCCCGCGCAAATGGCAGGCTCATTCCGTTGGAAATGCAATTCACTGCGTTTGGTCCCGGCGTGGTCACGAAGACCAGCCAGAACAGCGCGAATATGGTCCAGGCCTCGAAACTCATCAGTACACCGGAGGCGCGATGACCCAGACGGCCACGGCAGGCTCGTCATAGGGGTTGGACCATTGATAAGGCTCGTGTTTGATCCGAAAGCTGTCGCCAGGCCCGACGGTAAACGCGCGGTCGCCAATCATCAGATCCAACCGTCCTGAAACCATATACCCCACTTCTTGCGTCGGACGATTGGCAGGTTTCTGCATGCAGGACCGGGGGCGAAAGGTGGAATGCACCATTTCGAAATCGTCGGTCAGATCGGGTGATAGCAGCTCTTCGATCAGTCCTTCTTCACCTGCGCCCATGGGACGTCGGGTGCCCGCACGCACTATGTAGCCCTGCTCATTTGCGGGCGCCGCGGAATGAGCGAACAGCATCGACATCGGCACGCCCAGACACCCAGCGATCTGGCGCAGGTCCGAAATCGACGGGTCGGACATGTCCCGCTCGACCTGACTGAACCAGCCGACAGAGCGACCCAACTGCCCGGCGATATCGCTGAGCGTCAGCCCACGCGCCTTGCGCAGCGCGCGAATGTCTGCGCCCAAAGTGGCGCTTTGTGGGGCCTGGCTGTTCACCAATCGCTCCTCTCTCGGTTCGTGAAATTTTTTTCTCTTTTTTCACGACTACCCGAATCCATGAAAATTCCAAGTGTTTTTTCACAGGCATTGAAACTTTCTGATTGCTGCCTCATGTGTGCGGACAAATGGAACAGAATTCACTCCTCTGGAACGCCATCATTTATGTCTGGGCCATCAATGGCTTGACCCTGGTGCTCTTTGCCTGGGACAAGTTATGTGCGCGTTGGAAGTGGCGTCGGGTGCCAGAGCATTTTCTGCTTTGGCTGGCTGTTTTGGGTGGGTCACCAGCGGCGTATCTGTCGCGCTGGCTGTTTCGGCACAAAACAAAAAAGCAGCCATTTTCACGATGGCTGCTTTCAATTCTGTTGTTTCAGATTACCGTCGGCATGATTCTAGCGGGCAAATACCTGTGACAAGATTGATGACAGTGCATCGGCGTCTTCCTGGGTGAAGGCATCAGGTTGATCACTGTCTATGTCAAAGACGGCGATCACCTCACCTTTGACGTTGTGTACTGGCAAAACCAATTCGGACCGGGTTGAACTGGCGCATGCGATATGGCCCGGAAACGCCTCGACATCCGCCACCAGCTGCACCTCTCCAGTACGCGCCGCAATCCCGCACACGCCGCGCGCAAACGGGATGACAAGGCACCCGTGCCCACCTTGATACGGGCCTATTTTGAGCAATTCAGGCTCGGTCACGCGATAAAAGCCCGTCCAATCGAACCGATCGTCTGAATGGTGGATTTCACAGGTCACCGTGGCCATCAAGGCAACCACGTCTGTTTCACGCTCGGTGAGCGAGGCGATGGTTGCTGTCAGCGTGTCATAGTTCGCGCGCATGTCGTGCTCCGCTTTTGAAAGGGATCAGGGGCATTGTCCCCTCTTGAGTTGAAGGCTCAATTCACCCCCGCCGTATTTGAAACAAAAAATAGGGTCAAATCCGCTCGATCGCGATGGCAGTGCCTTCTCCGCCGCCGATACAAATCGCAGCAATCCCGCGCTTGAGATCACGCTTTTCCAAGGCGTTGAGAAGGGTGACCATGATTCGCGCGCCGGACGCGCCAATCGGGTGGCCCAGCGCGCAAGCGCCACCGTTCACATTCACCTTGTCGCGCGAGAGCCCCATTTCGCGCATGAAGGCCATGGGAACCACTGCAAAGGCTTCGTTGACCTCCCACAGATCGACGTCGTCAGTGGTCCAGCCCAGGCGGTCGAGCAACTTCTTAGCGGCCGGGACCGGCGCTGTGGTGAACAAACCCGGCGCCTGCGCGTGGCTGGCATGACCCAGAATACGGGCTCGGACGGTAAGACCCTGGTCTTTGGCCGCGTTTGCTGATGCCAGCACCAGGGCTGCGGCGCCATCCGAGATCGAGGAGGCGTTGGCTGCCGTCACCGTACCATCCTTGCGGAAGGCGGGTTTCAGTGTCGGAATCTTGTCTGGGCGCGCCGATTTTGGCTGCTCGTCGGCATCGACGATGACCTCTCCCTTGCGGGTCTTGATCGTCACGGGCGCGATTTCACCATCGAACGCGCCACTGTCTTGCGCCTCGAGCGCGTTCGACAATGACTCAAGCGCATATTCGTCCTGTGCCTCGCGCGTGAATTGATAAGTTTCGGCGCAATCTTCTGCAAAAGTGCCCATCAATCGGCCCTTGTCATAGGCGTCCTCAAGCCCGTCCAAAAACATGTGATCGACCACCTGGCCATGACCAAGGCGGGCGCCGCCGCGCATTTTGGGCAGCAAGTAGGGCGCGGTGGACATGCTTTCCATCCCGCCGACGATCATTGTGTCGGCGTGGCCCAGAGCGATTTGGTCAAATGCCATCATCGCCGCCTTCATGCCCGAACCGCACATTTTGTTCAGGGTTGTCGCGGGCACCTCTTCGCCCAGGCCCCCAGCAAATCCGGCCTGGCGCGCAGGGGCCTGTCCCTGCCCGCCTGGCAAAACGCATCCCATCAGGACCTCGTCCACCGTATCTGTGCCAGCCCCCGACAGCGCCGCCCGAATCGCGGCCCCACCCAGTTCTGTGGCTTTGACCCCGTCAAATGCGCCCTGAAATCCACCCATCGGTGTGCGTGCAGCCCCGGCGATGACAACCTCTTTCATGAGCTCCTCCTCCAAAGTCCTGATCATGAATACTGATTGGTAAGGATTGTCATTTAGCCTACGACCAAGACAAACGCCACCTGAGGAATAGTCATGAGCCTGACAAGCACCGTAACCGATCACGCGCGGATCATCACAGTGAACGCCGATCGCATCGACGCCGCTATGGCTATCCAATTCAAGGAAGACATGCGCACGGAAACCGAAGGCGGACCAGATCGGGTCATCCTGGATCTGTCCACCGTGAAATTCATCGATTCCAGCGGGCTGGGGGCGATTGTCGCTTCGATGAAGCAATTGGAAGCGAACCGCAATCTCGATCTGGCCGGCCTTACCCCTGTGGTTGACAAGGTCTTTCGATTGACCCGCATGGATACCGTGTTCAATCTGTTTCCATCTTTGGACGACGCTCTGGCAGCTACCGCAGACCATTAATTCAAACGGATCGGAGGCGGCACCGTGACCGAGATTGGGAAGCAAGGCAAATTTGCCTTATCCTTTCGTGCAACCGAGTTGGAAGCGCGTAGTGGAATCTGCGCTGTAGCGCAGGAACTGAGGCTTCAGGGTGTATCCGAAGAAACCGCTGGCGACATAGAAATTGCCTTGGCAGAGGCGATCAACAACATTGTGGAACACGCTTACGCAGGAGTTGAGCCGGGTCGCATTCGGGTAATCTGCTCGTTCCAGCAGAGTCGGCTGGATATCAGAATTTCGGACAAAGGGGTACCTTTGCCTGCTGGCGAGTTACCAAAGGGCGCTCCGGCGATCATTACCGAGAACAAGCAGGATCTGCCTGAGGGGGGATTTGGTTGGTTCCTGATCCGGCAGCTGACCAGCGATATTCGTTACGACCGCTTAAACGGTCACAACCGTCTGTCGATGGGTTTTGATCTGACTTGAATACCGCGCGCCACAATAACGCCGCAATCGCTCCGCACTCGCGCCGCAAACCAGCAACATAAATGAGATGTAGCTGCAAATTGGCTTCCCTCGGTGTTGCGCGTAACAGCCCCCACCCAGTGCGCGACACCGAGGACTATCCCCCAAAACAAACGTCAGCGTGATTGACCTTCGCCACGCGCGACTTAATGTCGTGCCTGAAGGAAGGGAGATCCAATCCATGCGTGACTTTCACATGCCCGGCCGGTCCGAGGTTCTCGCGACAAATGGAATGTGCGCCACTTCGCACCCTCTGGGTGCCCAAGTGGCCATCGATACCCTAAAACGCGGCGGCAACGCCATGGATGCGGCAATTGCCGGGGCGATTGTTCTGGGAATTTGCGAACCGCAGATGACCGGGACTGGCGGGGATTGCTTTGTTTTGTATTCGGACCCCAGGTCTGGCGACGTCAAGGCGCTGAACGGATCGGGGCATGCACCTGCCAGGGCATCGGCGGACCGCTTACGAGACGCCGGGCATGAAACGGTTCCACTTACCAGCCCGGATGCGGTGACTATTCCGCGCGCGATCGACGCGTTTTGCCATCTATCTGAAACTGCGGGTAGGCTAGGTTTGGACGCCATTCTGCAGCCAGCGATCCACTATGCCGACCAAGGTGTTCCGGTCGCCGCCCGGGTCGCATTTGATTGGGCGAATGGTGCCGGCACACTACAGGGCGGCGCACGGACCAAATATCTATCCAACGGCAAGGCATTCCAGCGCGGGCAGATTTTCAGCGCTCCGGGGCAAGCCGAAGCCCTGCGTCGCATCGCCAAATCGGGGCGCGATGCGTTTTATTCCGGAGAGATTGCCGACGATATGGTCGCAGCGCTTCAGGCGCTTGGCGGGGTTCACACCGCCGAGGATTTTGCCGCCCCCTGTGACATGTCTGCGGCGCCGATAAGTGGGGACTACAAAGGCGTCGACCTGATCGAACATCCACCCAACGGGCAAGGGGCGACTGCGATCCTGATGCTCAACATCCTCAAGCAATTCGACATCGCGGGCATGAATCCATTGGGGTCTGAGCGTGCGCATATCGAAGCCGAAGCCGCCAAACTGGCCTACGACGCTCGCAACCGCTTCATTGCTGACCCCGACCACACTGCGCGCCTGGAGCATATGCTGTCCGTGGGCACTGCACAAAAGCTCGCCGCTCTGATCGACCCGAAACGTGCAATGGCGGCACCAGCAGACGTCAGCGAAGCAGTTCACAAGGACACGATCTATATCACAGTTGTAGATCGGGACGGTATGGCAGTGTCGCTGATCTATTCGATCTTCCACGGGTTTGGATCGGGCATCGCGTCGGACAAATTTGGTATTCTGCTGCAAAACCGCGGTGCAGGGTTCACCCTTGAACCCGGGCATCCCAACGAATTGAGCGGCGGCAAACGCCCGATGCACACAATCATTCCTGGAATGCTGGCCGAGAACGGACGCGTCACCATGCCGTTTGGAGTGATGGGCGGCGCATATCAACCCACTGGGCACGCTCGGTTCCTGAGCAACTTGGTTGATTTCAACATGGACCTGCAACAGGCAGTGGACGCCCCTCGCGCTTTTGCAGATGGGGCCATCGTCAAAGTCGAGCGCGGATACAGTGACGAGGTTCGGCAAGAACTGGCGGACATAGGTCACACTGTGGTCGTCCCGGACACCGCTCTTGGCGGTGCTCAGGCCATCCGCATCCACGACACTGGTGTCCTGGAAGGTGCCAGCGATCCCCGTAAGGATGGGTGTGCATTGGGCTATTAATTGGGTCCGACTCGCCCGATCACGGGCGGGGCACCTTAGTTCAACTGAAAGTGAAGCGGATACGAGCCGTCTTGAAATGGTCCGAACATGTCGGGAATGTCCGGATGATCCACCGGCTCGCCCGAATAATCCGCAACAAGGTTCTGCTCGGACACGTATGCAACGTAATAGCTTTGGTCGTTTTCAGCTAATAGATGATAGAATGGTTGATCCTTCAGAGGTCGGCTGTCTTCAGGAATCGCCTGATACCATTCTTCGGTATTGGAGAATTCCGGATCGACATCAAAAATCACTCCGCGAAACGGATGACGCTTGTGGCGAACCACTTGGCCCAAATGATATTTTGCGCGCGTTTTTAGCATTGCAGTTTCAGCCCCCGTGCACTGTTACTACCCTTAACGCGACGTATTTGTCCAACAATTGTACTGAAATTTAAGGAAACAGTCTGTGAACCTTGCCTTGACAGTCCTGGAAATTGTCGCCCCGGTTTTTATGCTGGCGGCGGTTGGATTTACCTGGGTGAAACTGGGATTCGAGTATCGAATTCAGTTCATCACGCGCTTTGCAATGACGCTGGCGGTGCCAAGCCTGATCTTTGTTGCACTCATGCAGACCGAGATTTCTGGTGATGATCTCGGCGTGTTCACGATCGCAACTGTAATCGGGAATCTGGCCCTGTCCGTGGTGTTCTGGATCTTTGTCAAAGTCACAGGCCTGAACCAACGTACCTATCTGTCGCCCCTGGTTTTTGGCAACACGGGCAATCTGGGCTTGCCGTTGTGCATTTTTGCCTTTGGGGACGCAGGTCTTGGCTATGCGGTCGTTTTTCTGTCTGTGACTGCGCTTTGGTCTTTCACCTATGGCATTTACCTGGTCGCGGGTCAGGGGTCGTTCGCCAAGGTCGTACGCGAGCCGATGGTCTGGGCCACAATTCTGGGTGCAGTGTTTCTGTGGCTGGGGTGGGAAACGCCAACTTTCCTAACAAATGGCCTGAGCTTGATGGGGCAGATGGCGGTTCCGATGATGCTGATCACACTCGGCGTCGCCGTGGCCCGCCTGACACCCGGCAACATTGGCCCCGCGATTGCGCTGTCGGCAATCAAGCTGATTGTCTGCGTGTCTTTGGGTTGGTCCGTGGCCGAGTATTTCGAGCTGGGTAAAGTGGCCGCTGGTGTTTTGATCGTACAATTCGCGACGCCGGTTGCTGTCACCTCGTATCTGTTGGCAGAACGGTTCGGAGCTGATTCCAACTCTGTGGCGGGGATGACTGTAGCCTCTACTGTGTTGTCGATAATGGCGATGCCAGTTGTTTTGGCATTTGTCCTCTGACCTAACGACTTACCCGCGAATGTGATTTGCGCCGCTGTGGAAATAAGTTAATATCTTGCAAAAAAGGCAAGAGGCAGATGAGCAGATCTCTTTGCGTATTGATGGTCGTGTTGCTGGTCGCAGCTTGCGGCGGCGGGTCGAAGGCCCCTCCGCGCAATCTGGACAATGCCTGCAGCATTGCCAAACAGCGCCCGGAATACATTAAGGCGTTCAAAAGGACCGAACGCAAATGGGGTGTGCCCGTGCATGTCCAGATGGCGACAATCTATCAAGAAAGCCGCTATCGGTCAGATGCACGTACGCCGCACAAATACGTTCTCGGCGTTCTTCCGATGGGACGTCAAAGCAGTGCGTATGGTTATAGTCAGGCGCTTGACGGCACCTGGGACCAGTACAAGAAAGAAACCCGCAGCCGCCGGGCCCGACGTGACCGGATGAGCGATGCCTCGGATTTCATGGGCTGGTACATGGCCACAAGCAACAGGCGCAACGGCATTGCCATGACAGACACCCGCAATCAGTATCTGGCCTATCACGAAGGCCACACCGGTTATGCGCGCGGCACCTATCGCGGCAAATCGTGGTTGCTGCGCACCGCTGACAAGGTCGCCGCACGAGGCGAGATGTACCGCAAGCAGCTGAACACCTGCGGACGGTTCAAATATTAGAGGTGAACGTGCCGCTGTAAACACAGGGGCGCTGGTTCTATTAGCGATCCGAAGAAACGCCCGGTTGCCCATCTATGAACAGATTCTGGTTCAGGCTGTTGCCCTTGGTCAGCGGCCCCAGAATGACAGTCGTGCGTGACCCTGCTCCATCGTGCACAACCCATTTGCGCAGCTCGACCGGATCACCGGTGAACAACAGATCAATCCGCCCATACTCGGGGTTTTCAGGATCTTGCGCCGACACGATGGTCGAAGTTCCATCAAAGTCGTGCCCCACCACCATTCCAGCCCGCGCCAGATCGACATTCCGTGCCAGAATGATCGACAATGGTGTCTTGCTCAGCGGGTATTGCTCGGGCGGCTGGTTCGACTTGGGGTCGTGGATAATCACCGTGCCCCCTTTGGCCACCACAACGGCGCTGTCGGGCGGGTCGTACTCGAACCGCATCCGACCGGGACGCTGCAACCACAGCTTGCCGGTGGACAGCGACCCATCGTCGTTGATCTGTGTCATCGTCGTCTGGACGGTTTTCAATCCGTTCAGATAGGTCGAAATTTCTGACAAAGGCAGTTTTTCAGCGGCCCAGGCCGCCGGAGCGGCAAGGGTCACCGCAATGGCAAAAGCGAACTGTTTCATAACCCCTAGATAGTCACCCCCAGCCGGAATGGAAGCCCGAACTTACTGTTGTTCAGGCACCAGAATTTCGCGTTTTCCGACGTGATTTGCTGGCGACACAAGCCCTTCGTCCTCCATTTGCTCAACCAGACGCGCGGCTTTGTTGTAGCCGATCGCCAGTTTGCGCTGGATGTAGGAAGTCGAGCATTTTCGATCTTTGATCACGATGGCCACCGCGGAATCATAAAGAGCGTCCTCGCCATTGGTGTTGCCACCGGTGTTCAGCCCCAGAACCGTGTCGATGCTGTCCGCTTTTTCATCATCCGGGCCGTCGACCACGCCGCTCATATACGCAGGTGGGCCAAACGCCTTGAGGTGGTTGACGATCTCTTCAACCTCTTCATCGGATACGAACGGGCCATGGCATCGGGTTATCTTGGCCCCACCTGCCATATAAAGCATGTCGCCCATGCCTAGCAGCTGCTCGGCACCCATTTCACCCAAAATGGTGCGGCTGTCGATCTTGGACGTGACCTGAAACGAAATCCGAGTCGGGAAGTTCGCCTTGATCGTACCGGTGATGACGTCCACCGATGGACGCTGAGTGGCCATGATCAGGTGAATACCCGATGCCCGCGCCATCTGGGCTAGACGCTGGATGCAGGCCTCGATTTCTTTGCCTGCGACCATCATCAGATCAGCCATCTCATCGACGATCACGACGATATAGGGCAACATCTTGGGCTCGAACTCCTCCGTCTCGAACACGGGCTCACCGGTGTCATCGTCAAAGCCGGTTTGAACGGTACGGCTGAACAGCTCGCCCTTGGCCAGAGCTTCGCGCACGCGGCCATTGTAGCCTTCGATGTTGCGGACGCCCATCTTGGACATCTTGCGATAGCGATCCTCCATCTCGCCCACGGTCCATTTCAGCGCAACAACCGCCTTTTTCGGGTCAGTCACAACCGGGGACAGCAAATGGGGGATGCCATCATAGACAGAAAGTTCCAGCATCTTGGGGTCGATCATGATCAAACGACATTCATCCGGCGTCAGCTTGTAAAGCAGCGACAGGATCATTGTATTGATGGCTACCGACTTACCTGAACCGGTTGTACCCGCGATCAGCAGGTGGGGCATCTTGGCCAGGTTGGCGACAACAGAATCACCGCCAATGTTCTTACCCAAGGCCAGCGGCAGGCTCATGTTGCTGTCGCCGAAATCGCGGCTGGCCAGGATTTCGCGCAGGACAACCTTTTCGCGGTTTTCGTTGGGCAGTTCGATACCAATCACCGAGCGTCCCGGCACGGTTGAAACGCGTGCCGAAAGGGCCGACATAGAGCGTGCAATATCATCAGCCAGGCCGATGACACGGCTTGCCTTAAGGCCCGGCGCGGGCTCCAGTTCGTACATGGTGACAACGGGGCCTGGGCGAACGCTCACGATCTCACCTTTGACACCATAGTCATCCAGCACGTTTTCCAGCATCCGCGCGTTTTGTTCGAGTGCTTCGTCGCTCAAGTGGTGACGTTGAATTTCAACCGGGTTTTCCAGCAGGCTGAGCGGGGGCAATTCGAACTGGGTCGCCGTCTCTTCAAACGCCAACGTTGGCTGAGCTTCAGCCTGAGCGCGGCGTGAGGGCAGTGGCGACTTGCGTGCCGGTTGTTCAACAACCGCCTTGCGTGGTTGAGCAACGGGGAGGGGCGCTGCAGCAGGCGTAGGCTCCAGTGCGGATTCCGGTTGGGAAGTCGGCGCAGGCCCGGCTTCGGTCGTGTAGTCAATCGGCACGTAATCTTCCGGCACGGCTTGCGGGGTCGACTCTTGAACATACATCGACTGAGGTTGAACGGGCTGCACCTGAACCTGGGGTGCAACAGGTGTTGCCGCTGTTAAAGGTGGCTCGGCCGGGAAATCACCGCCCGCAGTGGGATCAAGCACCAGCGGATCCGGTCCACGGCCGCGGCCTTTGGTCAGCGGGCGTGCGGGGTCTGGCTGCGGCGGCACAGCACCAGCAGCCTCTTTGCGGTTGCGCACGACTTGGGCAATTTTGGACTTGATCCGATCATCGCCCGGCATGAGTTGTTCACCAGCGACGGGCTGCGGCTCCACCAGTTCGGGTTCCGGCATCGGTTCGGGACGACGGATCAGGCTGGGCATGCGCGAAAGCAGGCCCCCTTTGGGTTCGACTGCGGGTGCGGGCTCTGGCTCGACAAATGGTTCTGGTTCGATCACCGCCTCAGCCTCGGCCGTTTGCGCGGCGAACGCTGCCTGCTCTGCGGCAACACGGGCGGCTTCCTTGCGCTCGGTTCGCAACGCCTGGCGCTCGCGGGCTGCGTGAACAGTGGCGGATGCCCCCTGCCCCAGAAGCGTCATCACCGCGCCGTAGGCCATGATGATCCCAATCACAAACCGACGCAGTCCAAAGCGCACCTCGGTACGGCTAAAGCCCAGAACGAAAACGCCCATGGATACCATTGCGATGGCGGCCAGGATCGACACTATTTTGACCAGGAAATGCAGCCCGACGGGCAAAAGCAGCAGGAATACACTCAGGAAAAAGTCGCCGCCTGCCCCGCCAAGACTGTATTGATGCGTCGCAAGCCACTCGTCGCTCGGCGTTAGCGAAGCCGCATAGATCGCAATCGTCACTAGCCAGAAAGGCGACAATACCAACGGCCAAAAGAACCGATCATCACCTTGGTGAAGTGCAAGACGCAGGCCCCAAGCGACGGTGAAGATCGGAATGCCCCAGCTGGCCATTCCCATAATCAGCATCAAAACACCTGCAATCCAGGCGCCCATTCGGCCCATCCAGTTCTGGATCGGCGCATCGGTTGAAACCATCCAATTTGGATCTTCGGGCGTATATGACCCCAGCATGGCAGCAAAGGCCAAGCCGACCAGAACCAGAACGACCCCCGCCAACTCTTTGCCGCGCCTTTCAATGGCCGCCTGCATGTTGCTGTCCAACAACGGATCGCGACCGCGTGCGTTATATGATGCCATGCCTACCCTCGAACCTCATCCGTAAATACAGTCGCGAAGTGTTTCCAACCCGCGCTGCAATTCTGTTTTTGGGGCCACCATCGCGACCCGAATATATGTCTCGCCCGGGTTTTGCCCCGGTTCGCCCTGCGCCAAGTATGCACCAGGCAGCACCCGTACACCGGTCTCTTGCCACAGCTTCAACGCCGCCTGCTCGCCGTCATCGACAGGCAGCCACAGGAAAAAACCAGCCTTAGGAGATTGATAGCCCTGCACGCTTGTCATGACCTGATCGGCGATGGCGTATTTTTCCTGATAAAGACGCCGATTTTCGACCACATGCGCCTCGTCCGCCCAAACCCGTGCCGCCGCCATTTGCAAGGGCATCGGCAGCGGAGCACCTGAATAGGCCCTCAATTGCTTGACCCGCGCAATCGTCTCAGGCCCACCCGCGATCAATCCTGACCGCAAGCCCGCCAAGTTCGACCGTTTCGACAAAGAGTTGAAGAGCGTGATCCGTTCTGGGTCTGCACCAAGCTCTTGTGCGACGCTCAGAACACCCACCGGAGCCTCATCCCGATAGATCTCGGAATAGCATTCGTCGGCGAAAATGCGAAAATCGAACCGCTCGGCAAGCTGAATCAAATCAGCCCAATAATCTCGGCTCGCAACTGCGCCTTGCGGGTTGGCAGGCGAACAAATGTAGGCCGCCGTAGTGCGGTTCAGCACGTCATCCGGCAAACCTGCGTAATCAGGCAGATGCCCCGTGGACGCCGTTGCTGGCACAAAGACAGGCTCGGCTGCAACAGAAAGGGCCGCGACCATATAAACTTGGTAGAAAGGGTTCGGGCACAGGATGACTGGCTTTTGGCCATTCTTCACCTCAGGGCACAGCGCCATGGCTGCATTGTACAGCCCCTCGCGCGTGCCGTTCAGCGCCATCACCTGAGTGTCAGCATCCATCTGCACCCCATAACGCCGTCCAATCCAATCCGCGATCGCGCCGCGCAACTCTGGTATTCCGTTGTTGTCGGGATAGCCCCGAAAACCGGCGGCGTTTTCCATGATGACATCGGTCACCCATTGCGGGAAATCATGCTTGGGCTCACCAATCGTCATATGCACGACATCACCGCCCGGATCATGATGATCAAGCAACGCGCGCAGACGCGGGAATGCATAAGCCGGAAGGTTCGAAAACCGCTCAGGGAAATTCATCTCAACTGCCTCAATACCGGGATCATTCTCGCCCCGTTTGAGACCAAATTACAGATCACACCCCGCTTCGTCCAGACAAAGCATTGCCGCGCTTGGCAATTGTGACATTCAGGTCAGCGCAGCTTCGGCCGCTGCACCAACGCGCAGCAGCGCCTCTTCGCAGTCGGGTTGCCCCATAAGCATGATGCCACAGCTTGGGGTGCCGGTGGGCAAGCTCAAGGCGGAAAGCCCCATCAGATTGCCAATGCGCGTATTTCTGAGTGCCAGCAGGTTTTCGGTTACATAGTATTCGTGATCGCTTTCCAGGCGTGCCAGATTCGGCGGCAGAATCGGAGAGGTTGGTGCCAGCACAGCGTCATAACCCGCCACGGCAGCATCCCAGGCCGCACGGTAGCTTTCCAACGCCGCCCAGGCCGCCACATAATCTGGCCCCGAGAAATTACCTCCCGCCTGGAACCGTTCCCGAATTTCCGAAAACATCGCATCGGGATTGGATTCGATCACATCACGCCACAGGCCATAGGCCTCGGCCGTGTAAAGCGCGCCGCTCAATGGCAGGGCTTGCTCTACTTCCGGCACCTCGATCGTCTCGATGATGGCGCCAGCAGCCTCCAACCGGCGGACAGCATCGTCGAATGCCTGACCGGGCGCGTCGCGCAGATCGTCCAAAGCAACGGTTTTCAAAACCGCAAACCGAAGCCCCTTGAGAGACGCGCCGCGCAGGTCAGCAGGCACCCCGCCTTCGAGCATGGCCAACATCTGCGCCGCATCCTCGACCGAACGTGCGAGCGGCCCCACCGTGTCGAAACGCAGGCAAAGCGGCACAACGCCTTCCAGGCTGACGCGGCCCGACGTGGTCTTGAGCCCCACCAGATCATTCCAAGCCGACGGAATGCGCACCGAACCGCCCGTATCCGAGCCGATCCCACAAGCCGCAAGATTGAATGCGACCGAGGTCCCAGCCCCGGATGACGACCCCCCAGGAACGGCGCTCTCGTCATGTACACAAGGCGGCGTGGCCGTGATCGGGTTATAGCCCAGACCGGAAAACGCCAGTTCAGACATATGTGTCTTGCCCAGGCAAACCGATCCCGATGCAGTTGCGTTCTGCAACACCAGCGCGTCCGTGTCTGGAACACGCCCCTTGAGCAGCGCCGATCCGGACTCAGTTCCAACGCCAGCCGTGTCGAACAGGTCTTTCCAACTGATCGGCACCCCATCCAGCAGCGACAGGCGGCGGCCCACTTTGGCGCGTTCCGCTGCCGCTTTGGCCTCGGCAAGCGCGCGGTCATGGGTCACACGGGCATAAATTCGGTCTCGCAGCGGGTGAGCGTCAATGGCTTCCAGATAGGTTTGCGTCAGCTCAACCGGATCAATCTCGCCTGCAGCAATCCCACGCCCAAGATCGCTTGCCGTCATTTTCAGCCAGTCGCCCATGTTATCCTCCCCAACTGATTTGGGTGCGACGGTAGCGACAGCGTTCCGCATGGACAATCCCGAAAGGCTGCGCATATTGCACCTCATGGATATGACATCGGATATCGTGATCGTGGGCGGCGGTCTGAACGGCCCCGCCCTGGCATTGGCACTGACCGCAACCGGGCACAGCGTGACCGTGATCGACGCGCTGCCGATCAAAACCCGCAAGAACGCGGCGTTTGACGGGCGCTCATACGCGCTCGCGCTGGCCTCGCAACGGTTGTTGAAGGCAATTGGCGTGTGGGAGGCGGTCGAAGACCACGCCCAGCCGATGTTAGAGATCAAGGTCACCGATGGACACGCGGGCGCAGGTCCATCGCCATTCTTTATGCATTTTGACCATGCTGAGCTTGAAGATGGGCCAATGGGCTACATGGTCGAGGACCGCCACCTGCGCCGCGCTTTCATGGATGCGATGGCGGCTGATCCAAATATCACTCAAATCAACGGCAAAACTGTGGTCGCGCAAGAGGCTTTGCAGGCCGGTGTTTCGGTCACGCTGGACGATGGGTCCAAGGTTACCGGTAAGCTGCTTGTTGGCTGTGATGGCCGCAAAAGCGGCACGGCCGCCCGCGCAGGTATCAAACGCACCGGATGGGATTATGGGCAAACGGCCCTAGTCTGCGCTATCGAGCATGAGATGTCCCACGACGGCATTGCACATCAGTTCTTCATGCCGCCCGGACCGCTGGCAATCCTGCCACTGACCGGCAACCGCAGCTCGATCGTCTGGAGCGAACGGACCGAGATGGCGCATCGTATCAACGCCATGGAGCCCAAAACATATATGCAAGTGTTGCGCCCCCGGTTCGGCGATTTTCTGGGCCAGATCAAACTTGCAGGAGATCGTTTCACCTATCCGCTCAACCTGACAGTAGCAAATTCCTTTGTCGCGGATCGCTTGGCACTGGTCGGCGATGCGGCCCACGGGATGCACCCGATTGCGGGCCAGGGGCTAAACGCAGGCCTGAGGGACGTGGCCGCCCTGGCAGAGGTTTTGACACTTGCCGAACGGCGAGGAGAGGACATGGCGTCGCAACTTGTACTGGAGCGGTATCAACAATGGCGTCGCTTCGACACTGCCACGCTGGCATTGGCGACGGATGCATTCAACCGGCTGTTTTCAAACGACAACCCATTGCTGCGTCTGGGTCGCGACATTGGCATGGGGGTCGTTGGCTCGTTGCCCGGCTTGCGGCGTGGTTTCGTTCGCGAGGCCGCTGGACTAACGGGCGATCTGCCGAAACTGATGCAAGGTCGGGCGATCTGAGAAGCCACGTAGTGCGCTTGACCTCCGGAAGCGCTCCCGCCAGTCGTCGATGTTTCTGACGAAACAACTCCTCCTGTTGGGCCGGGCCTCGCTTCGCTCGGCGGTTGGCGTATGATTGAACCCGTTCTCCCCAGCACCGAAAGTTCTCGTCTTGGCGGGACCGCGCCGCGCACAGCGCGGCGCTACGCCCAAAGCCGCTAGCGGTGCTGGCGCAGCCAGGATCGCTCGGGTGCGGGAGCCCACCGAGCCGCAGAATACTTCAGTCGAGGTCGCGCGCTTCGTCCTGCAACATCACCGGGATGCCGTTGCGGATTGGATAGGCCAGACCGGCGGATTTCGAGATCAGCTCTTGCTGCTCGGAATCATAGTCCAGGGATGTCTGGCTCATCGGGCATACCAGCACCTCGAGCATGCGGCGATCAAACGCCTGGTTCTGTTCGCTCATTGTATTGTGTCCTCATTCCCATCACCGCCCCGAAGGGCAAATTCAATCAACGTCACCAGGGTTTCGCGTCGAGTTGCAAGGCAGGGTGCCTCAAGCAAGGCCTGCTTTTCTTCAGGGTCGAAGTCCAATAGCATCGACAGCGAATTCACCAGCAATTCATCATCCGCATCCTTGAGTGTTTCCCAATCGGTAGACAAATCCCGCGCCGAAAAAAACCGATGCAGCAAATCCAGAAATCTTCTGCGATCAAACCGGTCATCCGCCTCAACACGCCCCAGATCGCGATCAAACCCGTTCCAGCAGACCTGACAACGGCGGTACGGGGCAAAGCCCTCGACCTCGCTTTTGACCCGAAACCGCGACACGCCACTTAGCGTGATCATGTAACGGCCATCTTCGGTCTCGGAGAACTGCGTCACGCGACCGGCGCAACCGATCATGTGCAGCTTGTCCGAACGCTCAGGCGACGGGTTCGGTTGAACCATCCCGATCAGGCGCTGGGGTGTCTTCAGCGCATCGTTGAGCATCTGAAGGTAACGCGGTTCAAAGATGTGAAGTGGCAGCCGGGACCGGGGCAACAAAAGCGCCCCGGGCAGTGGAAACACCGCGATCGTGTCCGGCAAATCGGCGGATTGCATCATGTACCGATACTAGCCCTGATTTATTATTAGGCAAATATCATCGAGCTGAGCTTGCGCCGCCCATTCAGAACAACCGGGTCATTGGGCTTGAGCGCATCAAAAATCGTGAACAGTTGCGCCTTGGCCGCGCCTTCGTTCCACTCGCGATCCCGACGGAAGAGTTCCAGCAGTTGAGCCACCGCCTCTTCCACATTGTCGTTCGCGTGCAGCGCCTGCGCTAAATCGAAACGGGCCTGGCAGTTGTCCGGTTCGGCCTCAACCGTCGCAGTCAGCTCAGCCACAGGGCCCGCATCGGCTGCCTGTTTGGCCAGTTCCAGCTGCGCGTGCGCCGCTTCGAGCTCGGGACTGTCCGAGATTTCAGCCGGGGCACCATTTAGGATAGCCTCGGCCTGCTCCAGATCGTCCGACGCGATATGCGCGCGGACCAAACCACCGTATGCAATAGCATGATTGGGGTCCTCGCCCAAAATCGCAGCAAAGGTTTGCGCCGCATCCACGGCCGCGCCGCTGGTCAGCATCTCTTCGGCGGCTTCAACCGCCTCATCCAGTTGGCCGCCTGCGGTTTCGCCGCCAGAAGCAGCGACAACACGATCCACAAATTCTTTGATCTCTGACCCTGGGAGCGCGCCTTGAAACCCATCAACCGGCTGGCCCTTGAAGAAGGCATAAACCGTCGGGATCGACTGAATCTGCAGTTGCCCCGCGATCATCTGCGCCTCATCGACGTTGATTTTGACCATCTTGACCGCGCCCTTTGCCGCAGTCACTGCATCTTCGAGCATGGGGCCAAGCGTCTTGCAGGGTCCGCACCAAGGCGCCCAGAAATCGACGATCACCGGCACCTCTTGCGAAGTTTCGACCACGTCGGCCATGAATGTGGCCTCGGAGCCGTCTTTGATTAGATCAGCGGCGGGGGCGCCGCCTGCGCCGTTGAGAATGTCCATGACGTGCCTCTTTGGATTCAAGCTTGGCCTTTATATGCCGACAGTCGGGCCGGAAACCAAGTGGGGGTGGGCCTGTTTGCTCAAAAAACAGGCGTTCACTGGGCTACAGATCGAATGTCGCAAAGACCGGTGCGTGGTCACTGGGTTTTTCCCAGCCGCGCGCGTCGCGCAGGACACGACTGGAATGACCCGAATTCGAGATGTCCCCTGTGGCCCAGACATGATCCAAACGCCGTCCCTTGTCAGCGGTGTCCCAATCGCGCGCGCGATAGGACCACCACGAATAGAGTTGCCCTTCAGGGATGTCCTGGCGAGTGATGTCCACCCAACCGCCCGCGTCTTGTGTTTCAGCCAAATGTTCGACCTCGATGGGCGTGTGGCTGACCACTTTGAGCAGCTTTTTGTGATCCCAGACGTCATCTTCACGCGGCGCGATGTTCAGATCACCAACCAGAATAGATTTCTTCATTTGTTCGGCTTTGAACCAATCCCGCATGTCGGTCAGGTAATCCAGCTTCTGTCCGAACTTTTCGTTCTTCTCGCGGTCTGGTACATCACCACCTGCCGGCACATAGAAGTTGTGAACCGTGACGCCATTTTTCAGCGTTCCGGCGATGTGGCGGGCGTGGCCCAGTTCGGCGAAGTCCTGACTGCCCGCCTCGACCATCGGAATGCGAGACAGGATAGCGACACCGTTATAGCCCTTTTGCCCGCGCGCAACCATATGGGTGTATCCAAGCGACGCGAACCCTTCCAACGGGATCTTGTCCACGGGGCTTTTGCACTCTTGCAGGCAAAGCACATCGGGCGCCTCATCTTCGAGCAATTTCAGCACGATCGGCTCGCGCAGACGGACCGAGTTGATGTTCCAGGTGGCAAGGGTAAAGGGCATGAGCAGGCGTTCCTCGTTCGCGATCGGCACACCCTAACGCGGTGCATCTGGGTGTGCCATCACAAACGTTTAGCTGAGATGGCTCAGTTCTTGCGCTCAGCCCTGACTTGCCGCATCGCCCCGCCGGTGCCGGTGATCCGTAGATTCTCGCCGTTATCCAGCAGTTCGATGTCCGCTTTTTCCAGCTCACCGGCCCACCCGTGTTTGGTGCGCTCCAGCGCGCTGGTTTCCGGGCCATCGCTCAGACGGCTCCAGACTATTTCAGTGCAATCCGCATTTACGGTAAAATCGCCATAGATGCCGTGTTCGCTGAAAGCGTAACCGCCCGAGGCCCAGGGACAGGCCGAAACGGCAGTCGAAACCATCAAGCCGCCAACAAATGTAATTGTCGCAAAAAGTTTCATGGGTGTGTCCAGTGCTGTGAAAATCAGATGCTCAAATAGATAGCGCAGATTTTCAAGTCGTCACAGCATCTGCACCGAACAAAAAAAGACCGGGCGCAAGGCCCGGCCAAGTCCAACAGGGAGGTACATGTCATAACCCGGACATGTGCGGGATAGTGTGACCCTAAAGATGCAAAACTGGTGTTGCTTTGATCTGGGTCAAAAATTTCAGGCCACCAGGCGATAGCCACCAGATTCCGTCACCAGCAGGCGGGCGTTTGACGGGTCCGGTTCGATCTTTTGGCGCAAACGATAGATGTGCGTTTCCAAAGTGTGGGTCGTTACACCGGCGTTGTAGCCCCAGACCTCGTGCAGCAACACATCCCGGGCAACCACACCATCCGTCGAGCGGTAGAGAAACTTAAGGATATTCGTTTCTTTCTCGGTCAGACGAATCTTACGATCTTCGTCGGTGATCAACATCTTCATCGCCGGTTTGAAAGTATACGGCCCAAGCGTGAAAACTGCGTCCTCAGATTGCTCGTGCTGGCGCAATTGCGCGCGGATACGGGCCAGCAGCACCGGAAATTTGAACGGCTTGGTGACGTAATCGTTGGCACCTGCATCCAGACCCAGAATCGTGTCGGCATCGCCATCATGACCGGTCAGCATCAGAATCGGGCTTTTGACACCCTGTTTGCGCATCAGGCGGCACAGCTCGCGCCCATCTGTGTCAGGCAGGCCAACATCCAGGATCACCAAGTCATACAGCGCCTCTTTGACGCGCTCCATGGCGCTTTGGCCGTCGTTTGCTTCGAACACGTCGAAATCCTCGGTCATCACGAGCTGTTCGCTCAGCGCTTCGCGCAGGTCTTCGTCGTCATCCACCAGCAGGATCTTTTTTAACTGAGCCATCGTGGCGCCCTCCTTATTCCGTGTTTCACACTTGAGTGCGATAAGTGCATTCGACAAGATTTACTGCAACTGTCTCACGCCCTCGTGTCTATCGCAGGGTAATTGTTTCACATTCCTTACAATTGAGGTTAGGAAGAGCCGCAAACGTTATAGGGTAACATCCATGAGTCTTATCCCAGACATCACTGAGCTGTTGGCTCGGGCGCGATCCGACCTGCGGATGGGTGTTCCGGTGGTTCTGGTCGACGACGCCGGATTGAGCGTTTTGGCCTGCTCCGCCGAAACTCTGAGCGCTGAGCGCTTGCAAGATCTGCGCGAGGTGTCGAACGGTCATCCGGTGGTTGCCGTGACGGTCCGTCGTGCCGAGACGCTGAAAGCGCGGGCATATGACGGGGATCTTGCGCGCATCGAAATCCCGGACGACGTCGACCTGAAATGGATTCAGGCCATTGCAGACCCCTCTGACGATCTGAATACCCCGATGAAAGGCCCGGTTCTAACCGACCGCCAAGGGAGCGCCAGCCTGCACCGTATTGCTATCTCTCTGGCCAAATCAGCACGCCTTTTGCCCGCAGCCGTTGTTGTTCCCGTCCAGGATGGACGAACCTTTGCGTCCAGCAACGGGCTGACGTTGATTGATCACGCGCGCGCCACACCGCATTTGAGCGAACGCAGCCCCCTGCACGCTATTGCGGCCGCGCGCCTGCCGATGGAAGTGTCCGAAGCCGGGCGTCTGCATGTGTTCCGTCCCGAAGACGGAGGCGAAGAGCACTATGCGATTGAAATCGGCAGGCCTGATCGCGACAAGCCGGTTCTGGCGCGCTTGCATTCGGCCTGCTTCACTGGCGACCTGATGGGCAGCCTGAAATGCGATTGCGGTCCTCAGCTGCGCGGCGCTCTTGCCCAGATGGGGGACCAGGGATCGGGCGTTCTGCTTTACCTCAACCAAGAGGGGCGCGGGATTGGTCTAGCAAACAAAATGCGCGCCTATTTCCTGCAGGATCAAGGGTTTGATACGGTCGAAGCAAATCATCGCCTAGGGTTTGAGGATGATGAACGCGACTTCCGTTTGGGTTCAGACATCCTGAAGGAACTTGGGTTCAAATCGGTGCGACTGCTGACCAACAACCCCAACAAGATCTCGATGATGGAACGCACTGGCATCGCTGTGACCGAGCGTGTGCCGCTCAAGGTAGGCGAGAACGCACACAACCGCGCCTATCTGGCAACCAAAGCCGCCAAGTCCGGACATATGCTGTGACACCCGCCGACCTGATCCTGACGCGTCGTGGCGTTCGATTTCAAGGGCGATACTTTCCGTGCTCAATCGGCAAGGGTGGCATTCGCCGCGACAAGCGCGAGGGGGATGGCGCAACGCCAGTTGGGGTACATTTGATTGTAGGCATGCTATATCGCCCCGACCGCATTGCGTGCCCGGCCCCCTGGGCCCTACCTATCGGTCCGGGCGATCTATGGTCTGATGCGTCAGGTGAGAGGGACTATAATTTGCAGGTCCGCGCGCCCTACCCGCACAGTCACGAAAAGCTGCGCCGCCCCGATCCGCTTTATGATCTGGTGATGGTGACCGATTGGAACTGGCCCAATGCTGAGCCCGGTAACGGTTCGGCCATTTTCATCCACCAATGGCGCAGACCGGGATACCCGACTGAGGGTTGCATCGCCTTTCGCCGTGATCATCTCCATGAAATTGCGCGCGAAATCCGACCTGGCACCCGTCTTATTGTCCCAGAGGTTTAACCCGCTCGCCAAAAATGGCCGATCCCACGCGCACATGGGTCGCACCTAATGCAATCGCGCGTTCAAAATCACTGCTCATTCCCATGGACAGCCCGTCCAGACCATTGCGTGCTGCAATCTTGGCCAGCAGCGCAAAGTGCAAAGCAGGCTCTTCCTCTACGGGCGGAATACACATCAAGCCTTTGATCGGCAGATCCAAGCCGCGGCATTCAGCAATAAAATCATCAGCTTCCAAGGGCAATATCCCCGCCTTTTGCGGTTCTTCCCCGGTGTTCACCTGAATGAAAAGGTCCGGGCAATGGCCGAGTTCTTGCGCCAGCCGTGCCAATATGTTGGCCAGTTTGGGACGATCAACAGAATGAATGGCATGGCACAGGTCCATGGCCTGGCGCGCCTTGTTGGTTTGCAGCGGTCCGATCAGATGCAGATCGACGTCTGAAAACCGCTCCATGAAGTCGGGCCACTTTCCAGCGGCCTCCTGCACTTTGTTCTCGCCAAAACAGCGGTGTCCTTGCTCCAGCACAGCCTCAACTCGGTCATTGGGTTGGACTTTGGACACGGCAATCAGTTTCACAGAATCTACAGAGCGTTCGGCAGCTAGGGTCGCCTTAGCGATACGGGCAGAGATGTCTTGCAGCGACATGGGATTCCTCGATCAACGTTTGCCGAAGAAAAACACCATGTTGCGGCAAAAGAAAAGGGCAGGTCCGAAGACCTGCCCAAATTCGATACCGTCAAGCGGTGTACAGCTTAGAAGCTGAAGTACACACCGGCCTGGAAAGTGTCGTTGTCGGTCGAAGCGCGGCGGTAGCCGGTTTCGAAGGACGCGCCGCCACCCAGATCGTACGAGTAGTGGATACCATACGAGGTGCCTTCACCCTGGTTCGAACCGGCGATGTTGTCGCGGTTGTCGCCACGGCCGTTTGCAACGTCTGCTGCCGAAACTGCATCTTCGTTGGTGACCCAGAGAACGATGTTCGAAGCTGCGCCGATGTCGAAGTTGCCGTACAGGCCGACTTTGCCGATGCCGTCGTTGTCAGCATAGGCCAAGCGAGCGCCCCAGCGGCCGCCATCATACGAACCTGTAATGATGGCTTTCTTTTCCCACGCGAAGTCGGAGTCCTGGTACGAAGCAGCAACGTTGAAGTCGCCGAAGTTGTACGCCAGCATGATGGCCGAACGTGCAGCTGCGTTTGCAGCGCCGTTGCCAACGCCCGGGTTAACGGTGCTGTTGTTACGCTTCGAGTACGAGATGTGACCTGTGAAGCCGCCAGCCGAGTACAGTGCTTCCACACCGTTCACGCCCGAACCGCCCGACGAGTATGCGTCCCAGTTGAAGTATTCGTT
The DNA here is from genome assembly GCF_900537075.1 of Tropicibacter sp. Alg240-R139. Classification (GTDB taxonomy): domain Bacteria; phylum Pseudomonadota; class Alphaproteobacteria; order Rhodobacterales; family Rhodobacteraceae; genus Falsiruegeria. The sequence continues at coordinate 444,223 of NZ_UNRA01000003.1, read as the reverse complement.
GTTGACGTTACCAACGTGCGAAACGAAGCCTGCACCGTCAACACCGGTACCTGCGGTACGGGTCTCGAGGTAGGTGCCGGGTGTGTTTTCGACCGCGCCGATGATGTTACCGACGTTGACGCGGAAACCTTCGTAGGTCACGCCAAAGCGTGCACCGTTTGCCTGGCGGGTCGCGCCAACAACGTTGTCACGGCTTTCAGCCTGGATACGGAAACGAGCGTCGAAGCCAACACCCGAGTCGGCTTCTGCCGACATGTCGAACTGCAGGCGCAAACGGCTGGTGATGGTGGTCTTGGAGATACCGTTGACGTTGCTGTCGTTGGCATCGTTATAGTCCAAGCCGAAACGGCCGTAACCGCTGATACGAACGTCTGCTGCTGCGACGCTTGCGGTAGCGATCAGCGCAGTCGTTGCGAAGAGAACTTTTTTCATCGTTTTTCCCTCGGTTTTCTATTCACATGCCCAAACCGGAGAATCCAGCGTGGGTATGGAGAGGGGTTTCGCTCTTTTCGCCCCCTTCATGCAAGACTTGGGCGCAGCTCGTCAGCAAAGTCGTCACGGATGGTGCAGCTTTGCCACAGTACGTGCAACTCACCGGTGAATTTTCGGCGTATGACCATCAGATAGAAGGAATTGCACCTACTACATATACCTCACACGAGCGCGCGCGCCACTTAGACTCTTGCCCAGGTTCGCCGGCAACGGTAGGACATGCTGTAGAAAGAAGTGGTGGGATTGCCTGATGGTGCTGCAAAAGACGATGAAAGTGACTTTGCTCCTGGCTTTGTGCTTGGGAGTGGCAGCCTGCGGCAACAGACGCGCGGCGACAACAAGCTCGGTCGGGCCCTTGGGGCCGGACGAAGCAATCACCACGAACCGGGAATCGGCCCCTACCAATTATGAAAAATCGTCGATCTGGGATGTGTTTGGCGGCGGCAACAGCGAACAGACCGGCAATGTGAACCGTTATCTGTGGGCCGCATCACTGGATGTACTCAGCTTTTTGCCGGTGCAATCGGTCGATCCGTTTACCGGTGTCATCGTGACCGGGTACGGCACCCCGCCTGGTGGCGGGCGTTCTTATCGCGCCACCGTTCACATCAAAGACCCCGCGCTTGAGGCCCGTTCGCTGAACGTAGCCCTGCAGTCCCGTGGCGGCCCCGTCAGTGCCGGAACCACCCGCGCCGTCGAAGACGCGATTCTTTCGCGCGCCCGCCAGCTACGTATTGCGGACGACAAACTCTAGAAACCCGCTGAAATACCATCTATCACAACGCCGGGTTCCTGCCCGGCGTTTTCATTTACCCAAGGACCGCATCTGATGTCGCGCTATTCCGCCACCGAAATCGAAGCCAAATGGCAAGAGGCCTGGGACAAGGCCGGAATTTTCACCGCCACTCGTAGTGCGGACAAACCCAAGTACTATGTGCTTGAGATGTTTCCTTACCCCTCGGGCCGCATCCACATGGGGCACGTACGCAACTACACGATGGGTGACGTGATCGCACGGCACAAGCTGGCGACAGGGCACAATGTGCTGCATCCGATGGGTTGGGATGCCTTTGGAATGCCTGCGGAAAATGCCGCAATGGCCATTGGCGGTCATCCAAAGGAATGGACATATAGCAACATCGCCGACATGCGCGGCCAGATGAAGCCCTTGGGCCTGTCCATCGACTGGTCCCGCGAATTTGCCACCTGCGACCCGGAATATTATGGCCAACAGCAAGCGCTGTTCCTTGATATGCTCGACAAGGGATTGGTCTACCGCAAGAACGCCGTCGTGAACTGGGACCCGGTCGACATGACCGTTCTGGCCAACGAGCAGGTTGAACAGGGGCGCGGCTGGCGTTCTGGTGCTCTGGTTGAACGCCGCGAGCTGACTCAATGGTTCTTCAAGATCTCGGATTATTCCGAAGAGCTGTTGAGCGCGCTTGATAATCTGGAAAACTGGCCCGCCAAGGTCCGCCTGATGCAAGAAAACTGGATCGGCAAGTCGCGCGGCCTGCAGTTTGGGTTCGAACGCACCGATGGCGCCGACCCGATCACCGTCTATACAACCCGCCCCGACACTCTGATGGGCGCGTCCTTTGTGGGTATCTCGCCTGATCACCCGATTTCGAAAGAGTTGGAGCAAGACAACCCGGAACTGGCCGAGTTCCTGGCTGAATGCCGCAAGGGCGGTACTACCGAAGAAGCAATCGAGACCGCCGAGAAGCTGGGCTATGACACTGGCATCCGCGTGCGTCATCCGCTGGACCCGAATTGGGAGCTGCCGGTCTGGATCGCGAACTTCATCCTTATGGATTACGGCACCGGCGCGATCTTTGCCTGCCCGGCGCATGATCAGCGCGACCTGGATTTCTGCCGCAAGTACGGCCTACCGGTCGTTGATACTTTCTTTGCATTGGACGACGACACGCCCGTTGGCACCATCGCATTCGTGCCGCCGAAAACCGAAAAAACCCGCTGGGTGAACCACTTTGCCGGTCTGACCGAGGCGACGGGTGACGAGGCGATCAACGCCACCGTCGACTTTGCGGAAAAGACCGGTTGGGGCGAAGGCGTCACCAAATACCGCCTGCGCGATTGGGGCCTGTCCCGTCAGCGGTACTGGGGCTGCCCGATTCCGGTTGTGCATTGCGATGCTTGCGGCGTGGTTCCGGAAAAGAAAGAGAACCTGCCGGTTCAGCTGCCCGACGATGTGTCGTTCGACAAACCCGGCAATCCGCTGGACCGTCACCCGACCTGGCGCGACTGCGCCTGCCCGTCTTGCGGCGCGCCTGCCAAGCGTGAAACGGACACGATGGACACCTTCGTCGATTCGTCGTGGTATTTTGCCCGTTTCACCGCGCCACACGCCGAAACGCCCACCGATCTGGCCGAGGCCGAGTATTGGATGAACGTCGATCAATACATCGGTGGCATTGAACACGCGATCCTGCACCTGCTCTATTCGCGTTTCTTTGCCCGTGCGATGCAGATCACCGGTCATCTGCCTGATAAAGCCATCGAACCGTTCGACGCATTGTTCACCCAAGGCATGGTGACGCATGAGATCTATCAGACCCCCGGCGCCAACGGCCGCCCTGTGTATCACCTGCCCGAAGACGTAACAGACGGCAAACTGGCCGATGGTACCGAGGTCGAGATCATCCCTTCGGCTAAGATGTCCAAGTCCAAAAAGAACGTGGTCGATCCGGTCAGCATCATTTCAGCCTTTGGTGCCGACACCGCGCGTTGGTTCGTCTTGTCCGATTCGCCCCCCGAGCGGGATGTGGAATGGACCGCGTCAGGCGCCGAAGCCGCACACAAGCACCTGAGCCGTGTGTATCGCGTCGCCGCAGAAATCGCCGCATCGGACGCACCTGTCAACAATCAAGACGAGGCCCTGCTGCGCGAAACGCACAAGGCGATCCATGACGTGAGTGGCGGCGTGGAAAGCTTTGGCTTCAACGCCTCTATCGCCAAGCTTTATGCATTCACCAACGTGCTCGCCAAATCCAAGGCAGGTAGCGACGCCAAACGCCAGGCTGCAAAAACTCTGGCACAGCTGATGTCCCCCATGACCCCGCATCTGTCCGAGGAGCTGTGGCAACTGTTGGGCGGCGAAGGGCTGGTGGCGACTGCCCCTTGGCCGGTCGCCGACGAAGCGATGCTGGTCGATGACACCGTCACCCTGCCGATCCAGATCAACGGCAAGCGCCGCGCGGAAATCAGCGTGCCTGCGGATATGGACAAGGCAGAGGTTGAAAAAATCGCCATGGCGACCGAAGCTGTGCAAAAGGCGCTGGATGGTGCGGCGCCCAAGAAAGTCATCGTTGTGCCGGGCCGGATCGTGAATGTCGTGGTTTAACCGAAAATTCCTGCTAATGATCCCGCTGGCCCTTGCTGCCTGCGGGTTCCAGCCGGTGTATGGCACCGGCGGTACAGCGTCAGCCCTGCGTGGCAAAGTCGAAGTTTCGGCGCCCGATAACGTCGAAAGCTATTGGCTGGTGCAAAACCTTGAGGAACGCTTGGGACGCAGCGCCTCGTCTACACCTGATTATAGTCTGGTGGTTGGTGTCGCCACCGTAGAGCAAGGTCAGGCGATTACTGCGTCTAACGAGATCACACGCTATTCAATTATCGGCGCCGCTGACTACACGTTGACTGACTCGGCTTCGGGACAGATCGTGGCGTCTGGCGAGGTCGATAACTTCACAGGTTATTCCGCCACCGGTTCGACGGTGGAAACTTTGGCCAGCGAACGGGACGCGCGGCACAGGTTGATGAACATTCTCGCCGATCAGATCACCACACAGCTTTATGCGACCGCGGACTTGCCTTCATGAAGCTAAGCCCGCGTGAGGCAGAAGGGTATTTCGCAAAGCCAGACGCGGGGAAAACTGGCCTGCTGATCTATGGCGCGGATGCCATGCGCGTGGCGCTGAAGCGGCAACAGGTGATCGCAACCCTGCTTGGCCCCGGCGCCGAAGAGGAGATGCGGCTGACACGCCTGCCGGGCGCGGACCTGCGCAAAGACCCTGCGCAGCTGGTTGACGCGATCAAAGCTGTCGGCTTTTTTCCCGGTCCCCGCGTGACCTTTGTCGAGGATTGCCCGGAAACCTCGAACCCTGCCATTCTGGCCGCGCTGGAGGATTGGGAGCCGGGCGACGCTCAGATCGTGATCACCGCCGGCCAATTGAAACCCACCTCAAAGATACGCAAAGCGTTTGAAGGGCATTCCAACGCCTATGCGGTCGGCATCTATGACGAGCCGCCTTCACGCGCCGAGATCGAGCGCACCTTGGGTCAGGCAGGCATACGCGACGTACCCCGCGAATCGATGGCCGCGCTGACCGATCTGGCAAATGATCTAGGGCCGGGCGACTTTACCCAAACCATCGAAAAGCTGGCGCTGTACAAGCGTGGTGACAGCGGCGAGTTGAGTATCGACGACATCGAAGCCTGCGCCCCCCAATCGACCGAGGCGGCGCTGGATGATGTGCTGAACGTTGTTGCCGAAGGCCGCGCGGGCGAGATCGGCCCGCTGATCCGTCGCCTGCAATCGCAAGGCACCAACGCGGTTAGCCTGTGTATTGGTGCTACCCGGCATTTTCGCATGCTCTACACCTGCGCATCCGCCCCGGGTGGACCATCCGAAGGTGTAAGCCGCCTGCGTCCACCAGTGTACGGCAAGCGCCGGGATCGGGTGTTGCGACAGGCCCAAGGTTGGGGGGCATACAAGCTGGAAACCGCGCTGACTGTGCTGACAGATACCGATCTGGCACTGCGTTCGGCCGGGCAGACAGCCCCGGCCATGGCTTTGGTCGAGCGAGCCATGATCCGCTTAGCGATGCTGTCGCGCTCACGCTGAGGTGATGTGACGAGACGTAGATCTTGATTTGCCCGCGGCCAACCGCACATTTGCATACAAACAGATCGGCAAGGAATCTTCATCATGTACAAAGTCTATGGTCGCCTTCAAAGCCGCGCCTCACGGGTTCTGTGGCTGCTTGAGGAGTTGGGTCAGGAATATGAATTCATCGACGTGGGTCCGCACGACTCGCAAGTGGCTGCATTGAATGGCACCGGCAAGATCCCAGTTCTGGTCGACGGGGATCACGTGATCTCGGACAGCTCGGCGATCATGACATATCTGGCTGACAAGCATGGTGCGCTTACCTATCCGGCAGGCACCCCAGAACGCGCACAGCAGGATTCGCTGTTTCATGCCCTGATCGACGAGTTCGACGCGCTGCTTTGGACCGCCACCCGCCATAGGGGAATTTTGCCCGAAGACAAGCGTGTTCCGGTGATCAATGAGAGCCTTAAATGGGAGTTCGAAAACAGTGTGGAACGGCTGAGCAAGCGCTTTGTGGGTCCGTTCCTGCAGGGTGACAAGATCACAATTGCGGACATCCTGTGCGCTCACTGCATGACCTGGGCCCGCGGGATCGAATTCCCGTTGAATGCGGCCAACTTGCGGACCTACGGCAAAGAAATGCGCAGCCGTGAAGCGGCACAACGCATGGGAGCACTCGCTAAGAAGGCCTGAGCCTTATTGCTCAGTCGGTGTGTCTCGAAAGGGGCGGCTCCCGCACCCGAGCGATCCCAACTTCGTCGGCACCGCTAACGGCTTTGGGCCGGGCACTGCGCAAAGCGCAGTGCCCGGCCCAACGGGAGGAGATGTTCCGTCAGGGACATCGACGACGGGCGGGAGCGCTTCTGAATCAGGTCACCTACCAGCACCGGGGTCGACAATCTGCCACTGCGAAGCGGCGCGTCCTGCCCATCGGCCAGTCGCCAGACATGCCGTGAGCAGGTAACCCCCAGTTGGGGCTTCCCAATCCAACATTTCTCCGGCGCAGAAGACCCCAGGCTTACGCCTCACCATCAGGCCCGCATCCAGTTCCGCTTGCGGCACGCCACCTGCCGTTGAGATCGCCTCATCCATCGGTCTCAGCCCCGCATGGTTCACTGGCAATGCCTTGATCAACCCGGCCAAGCCTTCCGGATCAGTGGGCAAGGGCCGCCCGAATTCCATCAACAGCCCGGTGCGCACCGGGCCAAGTTTCAGCACCTTCCTCAGATGGTTCGACACGCTCGCCTTGCCACGCGACCGGGATAGCCGTTTAGCTATACTGTCACGGCTCATATCGGGCATCAGATCGACGTACAGGGCACCACCTTTACGTACCGCCTTACAAACCGAGTAAATGCCTCCTCCTTCAAGCCCGCGCGACGATATCACGGCCTCGCCTCGGGTCATCGTAGATCCCGCTGACAGAGCCACGCCTTTGACCGGCTGCCCAAACAAGTCGCGCATATGGTCTGACCATTTGACCAACAAACCAGCATTCGCAGGTTTGAACGGCGCAATCCTCACGCCCTGCTCTGCCAATGTTCCGGTCCAAACCCCGTCAGCTCCCAGCCGTGACCAACTGGCCCCGCCCATGGCCAACACCGTGACATCGGCATGAAGCGCAACTTCGCCCTGCTCCGTGGAAAAGATGAGTTGACCGTCTCGCCATCCGATCCAACGATGGCGGGTCCGGACCTCTACCCCCATAGAGGTCAACCGATTCAGCCAAGAGCGCAACAAGGGTGAGGCTTTCATCACTTTCGGGAATACCCGCCCGGACGAGCCGACAAACAGCTCTTGTCCCAATTCCAGGGCCCAATCCTGCACGGCTTTTGCATCAAACTCGGCGATCATGGGCCGAAGCCATTCGGCAGCCTCGTCATAGGCCCCGATCAATGTTTCAAGCGGTTCATCTTTGGTCAGGTTCAAACCGGATTTACCCGCCATCAGAAACTTGCGCGCCACCGACGGCTTGGCCTCGGCCACGATCACCGACACTCCTGCCCGTGCCAGTTCTTCGGCGGCCATCAGCCCCGCCGGCCCGGCCCCTATGACGACCGCACGCTTCATCGCGACCGGGTCTCGATGCTGCCCGAAAGTTCCACGACGCGATGCGGATAGGGGATCGTTATCTCGTGCTCTTTAAGCGCATTCCAAATCAGGAACAGCACGTCGGATGAAAACTTGTTAGCTCCGTCGTCAATTCCTTCAATCCAGAACTCCACCGCGAAATCAACGCCGCTGTCGCCAAACCCGCGCAATTCGCAATCAGGTGGGAACGGTTTGGACAGCACGCGTGGGTGCTTGGCCACCGCCGCTTCGATAATGTCCGGCACTTTGTTGATATCGGTATCGTAGCTCACCGAAAATGGTGCTTCGTAGCGGTTCGCCGATCCGCTGTCCGAAAAATTGACGACTCGGGTGGTGATGAAATCTTCGTTCGGAACAACGATCCAACGCCCGTCGAATGTTTCTAGAATCGCGGCTCGTGCCCCCATCTTGACGATGGTTCCGGCCTCTCCCCCGTCCAGCTCAACGTAGTCGCCGACTGTGGCCTGTCCTTCGAGCAGCAGGATCAACCCCGAGATGAAATTTGACGCGATCTTTTGCAGACCAAAGCCCAAACCCACACCAATGGCACCCCCCAGAACCGCCAGCGAGGTCAGGTTAATGCCCATAATGTTCATCACCAGCAGGAAAGCGACACCGAAGATACCGATCTCGATGGCCTTGGCGGTCAGTTCCCGCATCGCCGGGCGCATGTCGTCCTGCTTTTTCAGGAACAAGGCCGATTGATCGTTTGACCATCGCCCCATCCAGAAGATTGCGCCCCCAACAACGATAAACCGCAGCGCAAAGAGCAGCGAGAAGGACAGGTTGCCGAGCGGCACAATTGTTTCGTCCAGCTTGACCATCGCTGGTTCCAGCAGACCAAGAGCATAAAGCGCAGCAACGGGGATCAGGATGTAACGCCCCAAGAGCTTCATCATCGGGTCGACGATGATCTCGCGTACCAGGATGCGCACGGCCAGGAACAGAAACACGCGTTTGCCAAAGGCGATCACAGCACCAGATCCGAACAAGGACCGGGTCACGCTTTCGCCTATACCGGTAAAGGCATAAGCCATCAGCGGCAACAAAAGGGGCACAAAGATCAGAATGAACCGCCGCGCCTTCGCCACGGGGTTGTCTAGATCATCGGGCGGGGTCAGCAACCGCGTCAGGGGCGCGCGCAATTTGCGGGCAACCACTAGTGCCAGAAAGTAGGCCACCACCAGCAGTGCAAACTGTGACCATGCCGCAGGGCTCACCAGCCAACTCAGGGCGATGTCCCACAGCTTATGCCCCTGATCAAAAATCTGCTTTTGCAAATCAGATTCAAATTCCATGTGCACCCCCGGTTGATCCTATTGCAAAGTGGTGCATCCTCATACCGATGCCCCACAAGGAAAAAAACCCTAACGCTTTCCCCGCTGAAACACCCAAGTGTCCGCTGTGTGATCGGCCGATCCCGGATGGCAATGGCAGCCTGCATCATCTGATCCCCAAGCTCAAAGGCGGCAAGAGCGGACCGACCGTGCTGCTGCATCAGATCTGTCACAAGGAAATCCACGCTACGCTGACCGAGGTAGAGTTGGCGCAGTCCTATACGACGATCCAGGCATTGCAGGCGCACCCCAAGTTGGAAAAATTCCTGAATTGGGTGCGTAAACGTCCGCCTGGCTTTCGGTCCAAAGTGCCGGGCAAACGTCGCAAGCGGTGACGTCGTTTACAGGTATGGGTCGATTTGGCCACCAACCTCAATTCCCAAAAAATCGGGCGCCGGGGCAAAGACGGCATCGGCGATGTGCTGGAACTCCAGCGTGGTATAAGGGCGTTTCCACAGCCATTCACGGTTTTCAACCGACCACAGGTCCGCGTTTGGGGGCTGTTCGTTGGTGAACGCATAAAAATGCAGATCAAAACCATATGGCTCTACGTCCTGTACAGACAACAGGCGCATACCCAGATCGCGACATCGCCGATCCTCGGCCTGGATGTCACCGGTTCTTAACGTGAGTTGCCCAATGCAGCCTTGCGTGAATGGACCCTTTGCGTCCGCTACCCCATCGGGTCGGTTGCCTTCGAAATCGTGCTGCAACAGTTCGATCACAAACCCTTCGGGGTCTGACAGATGCGCCATGTATCCGATATTCAAAAATTGGCGCGGGTCTGAAACCTCGACCCCGGCGGCGCGCAGGTGGTCCACCGCCACATCGGCATTCGGTACGGTGATCCCAATCTTCCAATATCGTTGCCCCTGGTCATGAGTGTAGCCCCCTCCACCAGGTGCCAGCAGTAAATCTGCGTCTTCACCTTCGTAGCCAACGCGCCACCCGTTGCCTTCGACCGTTGCGTTCATTCCAAGGACATCGCGGTAGAATGTCGCCAAACCTTTGGGATCCGCAACTCGCAGGCGCAGTGTGTTCAAACTCATCGGCACATCTCGGCAATGCCTGTGGCGATCTCGGGCTTGGCCGCGACCACATCCACTGTCAGTTCGCGCGCGGTGGACATAAGCGCCTCAGGCTCCACAACCCGGTCCACCAGGCCATAAGTATAGGCCTCGTGCGCCGTGATCTTTTGTCCGCCCATCAGGATCATCTTGGTCCGCGCAGGGCCAATCAGAGCTTTCATGCGCACGGGATCTGATGCTTGCGGCAAGAAACCCAGCTTCATGACCGGATAGAAAAATTTGCCCCCCGGAACTGCAACTCGCAAGTCGCAGGCCAACGCCATACCGTTTGCACCGCCTGCCAAAGTCCCGTTCAACGCCGCGATGGTCAGGCAGGGCAGCGCTGCGATAGTACTCGACAACCGCTCCCACACGTCCGAGGTCGCAAGACCTGCGCGCGCCTCGTCCAGATCGGCACCCGCGCTGAACACTTTGCCCCGTCCCGTCAGGATCAGCGCCTTGGCCCCGGTTGCAGCCTCAGCGATCTGGACCAGTTCCTCGAGCATGGCTTCGGTCAGGGAATTGGCTTTGTCGGGGCGATTGATTGTTGCGATCCAAAGCTCGCCGTCTTTTTCGAGCTCAATCATACCAGGCCGACCCTTGCCCGGATGTCTTCATCGCGCAACGCAATTTCAGTCCCCACAAATTCATCCGCGTCCTCAGAGCACATCCACAGTAGGGCGCGCGCCGGCCAATCGGCTGGAACGTGAACCTCCCAATCCAGCTGGCTGACTGGGTTGATGCCGCTAGCCTTGATCTCGCGTTGCATCTGCGTCGCCACGGTGCCCGGTGACAGGCCCATGGCCCGGATGCCGTTTTCACGCTCTTCCTTGTCCAGGCAGGCGGTCAACATCGCGGCGCCAGCTTTGGACGAGCAATAGTGGCTCCAGGCCTCAACCGGGCCATGTGCTGCGCCCGAGCTGATGGTGATAATGGTACCGCCACCCCCTTCTTTCATTACAGAAAGGGCAGCATGCATGCCGTAGTAGACGCCCTTGAGGTTGATATCGATGGCCTGCCCCCAGCCTGCGGGGTCGCTGTCTGCAATACGCGCGATGGGTTCGATCACCCCAGCATTACCGATCAACACGTCAAGCCCACCAAAGCGATCGACGGCCGCCTGAATTGCGTCTTTAACCTGGTCGTAATCGCTGACGTCACAGGACACGGCCAATGCCTGGCCCCCAATTTCTTCAGCCAGCGCAGTAATTTGGCCCGCGCTTCGTGCGACCAACACAACATTAGCCCCGGCAGCGGCGAAAATCCGCCCAGCTTCCGCACCGATGCCCCGGCTGGCGCCCGTGATCAAAACCGTTTTGCCCTGCATATCCATATCCCAGTCCCCTTCGATGCCATGTTCGGGCCAAGTCGTACCGAGCCACAGAGAAAGCGTCCACCCCCAGTCCCGTTGATGAGCCCCCTTGACGACCGCCGCCTAAGGGCAGACGATAATGGCAAATTTTGATGGAGAAGGGTTCTATTATGTCTGTTTTCTTTCGCCGTTCCTGCGGCGCCGCCATTGCCTATGCCGTCGCAACCCAAGGGGCGTGGGCCGATCTGACTGCAAATGACGTCTGGGCTGACTGGCAGGCTTACATGGGTGGAATGGGCTATTCCATCTCGGGCGGAGAAAACACATCCGGCAATATCACCACAGTGTCAGACCTGACCATGTCGATGGAAATCCCGGATGCCGAGGCCAGCTTTGAATTGATCATGCCCGAGGTCACGTTTACCGAAAACGGCGATGGAACTGTGGCCATCGGAATGCCCGAACAATTCCCAGTTACTCTGAACATCGCAGCCGAGGGCGAAGATCCGGTCAAGGTGGTTCTGGATTACACGCTGACCAATATGGCAATGGTCGTGTCGGGAACGCCCACGGATATGACCTATACCTATTCGGTCGACAAGAATGCAGTGACGCTGTCCTCGCTCGAAGCCGAAGGCGAGGCCATGCCCGAAGGTGCACTGAACGTCAGCTTTGTTCTGGACGCGCTGGCCGGCACGTCGCAGATGCAAATCGGCGAAACCATGCGCGACATTGCCCAGAACCTGACTGCGGGCAACATCACCTACGATATCGCATTCGATGACCCGGAATCGGATGATGCGGGCAGCTTCTCAGGCTCAATTGCAGATGTCAGCTATACTGGCTCTGGCTCTATTCCAAATAAGATCAATGCAGCAGACTACGGCGCCTTCCTGAATTCGGGCTTCAAGTTTGATGGTGGGCTCAGCTACAAATCCGGCAACGGCGCGATGCAAGGCACCGGCGATGGCGACGCCTTTGCGATGAGCTCGAAATCAACGGGCGGTGATTTCCGTTTTGCGATGGACAGCAACCATCTACTCTATGATCTCGGTCAGAGCGGCTCTGAAATATCGGTTACGGTTCAAGACCTGCCATTCCCGATTGACCTAAAAATGGCCAAATCGGGCTTCAAGTTAGATATGCCGATTCAGGCAGGCGATGCGCCGCAGCCTTTTGCGTTTGGCATGAACCTGACCGATTTCACCATGTCCGACATGATCTGGGGTATGTTTGATCCAGCTGGCGCCTTGCCGCACGATCCCGCCACCGTGGCGCTGGACACCACCGGCACAGCCAAGGTTCTGGTTGATTTTCTGGACCCGAAAGTCGCCGAAACTCTGGAAAGCACCGGGGCCGCGCCGGGCGAGCTGAATACCCTCAAGATCAACGAACTTCTGATTTCCATGGTTGGCGCGAAATTGGGCGCAACCGGGGATTTCGAATTCGACAATTCGAACCTCGAAGCGTTTGACGGCATGCCTGCCCCGTCAGGTGTGGCCAACCTGGAACTGAGCGGTGCCAACGCGCTGATCGACAAGCTGATCGCTATGGGCTTTGTCTCGGATCAGGACGCCATGGGCGCACGGATGATGATGGGTCTGTTGGCAGTGCCGGGAGACGGCCCGGATACGCTGAAATCGACAATCGAGATCAACAAGCAGGGTCACATCGTCGCCAATGGTCAGCGGATCAAATAACCAAGACCATCTAAAACACGATCAGGGCTGCCATCGAGCAGCCCTTTTCATTTTGCCGCTTCTTTTTCCGGGGGGCTTGCAGGGGTCTGCCTGCAAGGCTAGGTCCAAGGGGTAGCCCGAAAAACACCCTGAGAGGCCTGATGTCGCAGACACCCGAAGAGCTGAGCCACGCCCTGATTGATGCCGCCCGCAAGGCAGGGGCCCAAGCGGCAGACGCCATCGTGATCCGGGGCACTTCGGTCTCTGTCGACGTGCGAAACGGCGCTTTGGAAATGGCCGAACGCTCTGAGGGCAGCGATCTGGGCTTGCGCGTGTTTCTGGGACAGCGTCAGGCCATCGTGTCCAGTTCGGATACGCGGCCAGAGACCATGAAAGCGATGGCTGAACGCGCCGTGGCCATGGCGAAAGAGGCGCCCGAAGATCCTTATACCGGTCTGGCCGATCCTGCGCAGCTGGCACAGGATTGGGATTTCGATGCGCTGGAGCTGTTTGACCAAACGCCAGAACCCACCCCAGAGGCGTTGAAGCATGACGCGCTTGCCGCCGAAGCCGCGGCACAGGCTGTCGAAGGTGTTGCTCAAGTTTCTGACGCTGGGGCCGGATATGGCGAACACCGCGTACATATGGCCGCAACCAACGGGTTTTCGGGTGGCTATGCGCGCACTGGTCGGTCGGTGTCGTGCGTTGCAATCTCGGGGACTGGCACCGGGATGGAGCGCGACTATGACGGCGACAGTCGCTGCTTTCAGTCCGATCTGCGTGACCCCGTGGAAATCGGCCGGAACGCAGGCGAACGCGCCGTCCAACTGGTTGGCGCCCGCAAACCAGAAACCGGAACGTACCCGGTTCTGTTTGACGAACGTATCTCTTCATCATTGATTGGGCACCTGATGGCGGCTGGCAACGGGGCAGCCATTGCGCGCGGCTCATCCTGGCTCAAGGATGCGTTGGGGCAGCAGGTTTTGCCCGAACATCTGTCGGTGACCGAAGACCCACACCGTGCCCGCGTGGCGGGATCGCGCCCCTTTGACGCCGAAGGCCTGCCGACGCAGCGCCGTGCGATTGTCGAAAACGGCGTTTTGACGGGGTGGACTCTTGATCTGGCCAGTGCGCGCAAGCTGGATATGACGTCGACCGCCAACGCCGCGCGCGGTGTGTCCTCTCCTCCCTCACCCAGCAACTGGAACCTGGAACTGACTCAAGGGGATCGCAGCCGCGCGGATTTGTTGCGGGACATGGGAACTGGCCTGTTGGTCACCTCTATGATCGGATCGACCATCAACCCCAACACCGGCGACTATTCGCGGGGCGCTTCAGGGTTTTGGGTCGAAAACGGCGAGATCACGCATCCTGTCAACGAATGCACCATCGCAGGCAATCTGCGCGACATGCTGATGCGGATCATTCCGGCCAATGACGCGCGCACCTATCTGTCGCGCGTCGTGCCCTCGCTCTTGATCGAAGGGATGACGCTTGCCGGGAACTGATCTTGCGTTGTTGATCGACGCCGCGCTGCAAGCGGGCAAAATTGCCACCCGCTTTTCCGGAAAAGAGGCCAAGCGTTGGGAAAAACCCGACGGTGCAGGCCCAGTGACCGAGGCAGATCTGGCTGTGAACGAGATGCTTGAGGCGACATTGCCTGCCGCGCGTCCCGATTACGGCTGGCTGTCAGAAGAGACCGAAGACACCGCCGAACGCCTGAACCGCTCGCATGTCTTTATCGTCGACCCGATCGACGGCACCCGCAGCTTTGCCCAAGGGTCGCGCACATGGGCGCATTCTCTGGCGATCTGCGAGGATGGCGTTGCCATTGCCGCGGTTGTCTATCTGCCACAGCGGGACATGCTCTTTGCCGCAGCCGCAGGAAAGGGAGCAACGCTCAACGGTGATCCGATTTCGGTGGCCGACATCAGTTCGCTCGCCGACGCCGAGGTTCTTGCCGCCAAGCCCAATTTGAACAGCGCCCATTGGCGTGACGACAATGTGCCCGACTTTGGCCGCGCCTATCGGCCTTCGTTGGCCTATCGCATGGCTCTGGTGGCACAGGGCCGATTCAACGGAATGCTGACGCTGCGCCCCAGTTGGGAATGGGATATCGCCGCCGGGGATCTGATTATTCGCGAGGCAGGTGGCCTGTGCACTGACCGATTTGGCGCCCCTTTACGATTCAACAACCCCAAACCAAAGCTCAATGGTGTGGTCGCTGGAGGTAAACAGCTTCACGCCCAGATCAGTGCCGCGTTGAACCCTGAAAGCGCGGGTATTCCGGGACATTGAAACTCCGTTCTGCGACAGTTGACCAGATGCGCGAAACCCGTAGGTTGCCGACACCTCTCGAACCACGGCCTCCAAGGATAGTTCAATGGCCCGTTTTGCATACTATCATGTTTCAGTTCAGCGGCCTGCTCTGCCGCATCTGGTGGCTTGATCGATGCCGCGTTCACTTAGCCTGACGGCATATCGCGCACTTTCCTGGGGCGGCCAGCACGCACAAGGTGAAACACCTGCGACACGACCCGATGGGCAGCTGGTGTGGTTTCATGCAACGACGCCTGAACGCTTGGCTGCGTTGCAAGATCTGAGCGGCCGCCTGTTGCAGCAGCAACCTGAGCTGAACGTGCTGTTCACCCGACCTCCCGCCACCGAATCCCGACGATGGCCCCGTCACTTGTTGGGGCCAATCGAGTTGCCCAGTGACCACCCCGCGGCGGCACGCGAATTCATAAGGCATTGGCAGCCGGATATCTGCATCTGGACCGGAGGGTCATTGCAGCCAAATTTGATCAGTCAAGCTTCGGAACAGGGCGTTCCCATGATCCTTTTGGGCGCTGTGGAAAATGAACTTCACCTAAGACGCCACCGCTGGCTGCCCGATTTGTTGCGCACCACACTGGATTGCTTTGACACGATCCTGACAGACAGCGAGGCCTCGGCCCGCTTTGTGCGCCGCTCCGGCATCGGCTCGGGCAAGGTTGCGGTGTCCGCGGCCCTGCAAGACAGCCCGAACCCGCGCCCTTGGCCGGAGGAGGAGTTGACCGAAACCAATCAGGTACTGGCGGGTCGCCCCGTTTGGTTGTCGGCCTGGTCCCAGGACAGCGAATTCATTTCCATCCTGATCGCACATCGGCACGCGTTGCGCTTTTTGCACCGGCTATTGCTGGTTTTGCATGTTGCCGACCCCGCCGAGGCCAATCCCCTGAAGGCGCGTTTGAAAGCGGTGGATCTGCGCTGTGCGGATTGGGACGCCGGTGATGAAATCGAAGACAGCACACAGGTAGTCTTGAGCACTGTCGCAGAGGATCTGGAGCTTTGGTATCGCGTGGCGCCAGTGTCGTTCTTGGGCAGCTCCCTGGAACCCGGTGCAGGCGGTCAGGATCCCTTGACGGCCGTCGCACTTGGGTCTGCTGTCCTTTATGGCTCGAACGTGCAGGGCCACATCGACACCTATGCGCGACTGGCGTCCGCAGGCGCGGCCCGAGCCGTGCGAAACGCCGATGACCTGGGTGCCGGTGTCGTCCAGCTTTTGGCACCGGATCAAGCTGCCGCCGTTGCCTTGGCTGGGTGGCAGGTTGTGACAGAAAGCGCCCATTTGACGGATCAGCTGATTGACCTGATACAGGACAAACTGGACTAACAGGACTGATAGCCATGAGACCGCCCAAATTCTGGAACACTGCCCCTGACGGATTGGATTGGCGCGCAAGCCTGTTGCGTCCCTTGGGCATGCTTTACGCCCGGGCGACCGCACGACGTGTGGCCAAGGGTACCTCGGTTGATCCGGGCGTTCCTGTAATCTGCGTCGGTAACCTGAACGCGGGCGGCACCGGCAAAACACCCACTGCAATCTGGGTGCTCGAACAGCTCCGCAATGAAGGACACGAACCGCATGTTGTTACCCGAGGCTATGGTGGCTCGCTTGAGGGTCCCGTTCGGGTGGAGCCGGGCAAACACAGCGCGAATCAAGTGGGGGACGAACCGCTGCTTCTTGCGGCGTTTGCCGAAGTCTGGGTCGCAAAAGACCGCGCCGCGGGCGCCAAGGCCGCTGCGGAGTTTGGTGCGACCGTGATCGTATTGGACGACGGGTTCCAGAACCCATCCGTCAAAAAGGACCTCTCGATCATCGTGGTGGATGCCGCCCAAGGTTTCGGCAACGGGCTCTGCCTGCCAGCCGGTCCATTGCGCGAACCGGTAGGAGCAGGATTGGCCCGTGCGGATGTGGTGTTGTCACTTGGCGACGCCGAAGCACAGGCGTCATTCGCGGCCACTTGGCGTGGATCAATCAGCGTACCGCACGTAACTGGCGAAGTTCGCCCACTTCAAACCGGGATGGACTGGACCGATACCCCCGTGCTCGCCTTCGCAGGGATTGGCAACCCAGCCAAGTTCTTTCGCACGCTGCGGGATCTGGGCGCCGACCTGCGTAGGACAGAACCGTTGGATGACCACCAACCTCTGACCCAAGCCCTTATGAACAGGCTCGAAGGCGAGGCAAAGCTGCTTGGCGCCCAGATGGTAACGACTGAAAAAGATGCCGTGCGCCTGCCTCCATCCTTTCGCAGCAAAGTCATCACCTTACCGGTGCGCTTACAGGTAAACGAAGGTGACACACTAACTAACGTGATGCTGAAGGCTGCTCCACCTCCATGAGACTGATTGATTTGCTTCAAATCTCTTAGAAGAGCTCCTACACTCCTACCCATTCTCGTAGCTCTCCCGCCCGTCGTCGATGTTTCTGACTAAACACCTCCTCCCGTTGGGCCGGGCGCCGGGCTTTGCCCGGCGCCCGGCCCAAAGCCGCTAGCGGTGCCGACGCAGTCGGGATCGCTCGGGTGCGGGAGCTCCCCCGAACCCAGAGATACACCAAAACGGCTTATGCCAAGTTGTCTTCACCAAGTTTCGGAGCAGGGCGGTGGAGGGAAAGTTGGGCATCCGAAAAGCGGAAAGGCGCGCGCACACCCGGTACGCCGTCCAACTCAATCTGCATGCCACGGGCAATGACCTGCGGGTCGGCCATGACCTCGTCTAGTGAATTGATTGGACCGGCCGGAACGCCTTGGGCCTCGCAAGCGGTCAACAAATCGGCCTTGCTGCGTTGTGCGGTTGCCCCGTTCAGACGTGCGATCATTACGCGACGGTTGGCAATCCGATCCTTGTTGCGCAGGAATTCGGGCGCCTCAGACATCTCGGCAAGGTCCAGGATCTTACATAGCCGCTGGTACTGCCGGTCGTTGCCCGTGGCGATGATGATATGACCATCGGCGCAGTCAAAAACCTGATACGGGGTCAGATTCACATGCGCATTCCCCATCCGCTCAGGTGCCTTGCCCGTGGTCAGGTAGTTCAGTGCCTGGTTGGCCGTCACGGCTACAGCCACGTCCAGCAGTGCCATATCCACATGCTGGCCGCGTCCGGTTTGCTCTCGTCGATGCAAAGCCGCCAGAATACCCGACACTGCATAGATGCCCGTAAAGATATCGGTGATTGCGACGCCAGATTTCTGCGGCTGCCCCTCTGGCTCTCCAGTAATCGACATCAGTCCGGACATGCCTTGGATGATAAAATCATAGCCCGCGCGATGTGCATAAGGCCCATCCTGACCGAAGCCGGTGATCGAGCAATAAATTAGGCGCGGATTGACTTTTTTCAGGCTGTCGTAGTCCAGCCCATACTTTGCTAAACCGCCAACCTTGAAATTTTCGATCAGGATGTCGGCATCCCGCACCATTTTACGCACCTGAGCCTGACCCTCGGGTGTCGAAAAATCCACCGTGACCGAAGCCTTACCCCGGTTGGTCGAGTGGAAATACGCCGCCGACACATCTTCGTCGCGGGTCACAAACGGCGGGCCCCAGGCGCGGGTATCGTCACCTGCAGGAGATTCGATCTTGGTTACATCGGCCCCCAGATCAGACAGTGTTTGACCGGCCCAGGGGCCAGCCAAAACACGTGCCAGTTCGATGACCTTGAGGCCCGCCAGCGGTGCCGTCATCAGCTGCCCAGCTCGGCTTCGATCAGGGTCTTGAAATCGGCGTAGGACTGGTTCGAGACCTTCTTGCCGTTGACGATGAAGCTGGGTGTGCTTTCAATTCCGTGCTCTTCAGCATTTTCCTGATACCAGGTCACCAGTGTCTGCGCCTTGTTTGCGTCCTGCAAGCAAGCCTCAATCGTGTCGTTGTCCAACCCGGCCAGGCGGCCAATCTTGCTCAATTCGTCGACAATTTCGGTCGGGCCACCGGCGCGTGCCCATTCAGACTGACCAGCATAGATCAGATCGCTGAGGCCAAAGAACTTCTCAGGTCCCGCACAACGGGCAATCATTGACGCCCACAGGCCGTAGCGGTCAAAATACACTTCGCGGTAGATGAACTTCACTTTTCCGGGGTCGATGAAATCTTTCTTCAACTCCTTGTAAGGCCCTTCGTGAAACGCCGCACAATGTGGGCAGGTGTAAGAAGCGTATTCGATGATCTCGACCGGCGCATCTTCGGCGCCCTGTACCATCTCGATGATGGTCGATGTGTCGACCTCGGTCTCTTGCGCATAAGCTGCGCCGACAAGCGGATTGCTCGGCAGGCTGCTTTGCGGCTGGCTTAGCCAATACCCGCCCGCAGCAATCGCCACGGCAGCACAAAAGAGGGTTCCAAAACGGGTCATACCTCGCCCTTTCTCAGTGTGTTTTCTTTGATAGGATGTTGCGGCCCAGACGTTCAAGAGCGGTTCGCAATTCGTCACTTTCGACCCCGTCGGCAGCATCCTTGGCGGCGCTCACGATCTTGGGGTTGATCTTGGGTTCTGCTTGTTTCGGTTTGTGCCCGAAACTGGCCTGCCCCTCGGCAAATCCGGTGGGTGCGGTCTGGGTGATCCGAATCCGGCTGATCGCATTATAGCCGTAGGCCGCGTTCACCTTTTCCCGCAGCCGTTCTTTCTGCATTTCCAGCATCGGCGCCTGCGGCCCGGTGGTCAGAACCGTCAATGTTGCTCCGAACCCGTTACGCCCATAGCCCACGTTGACCGGACGTGCGATGGCGGCAATGTCCTGTCCCACGATCTCGGCCCAATGGGTCAGCACCCGTGATACGGCAAACCCACGGCTTTCGCCGGCGCGCCGGATCTGATCGCTGAGCACTGTTCCCGTGCGCTTGAACCCGTATGTTGTCGTTCGTCTGGGCTTCATCTGGTTTCCGACTCTGTTGGCGCTATTGTAGAGAGCACTCAGGCAGGTGCCAGTGAAACCCGAAGAGCAGAGGGAAATTGTTTGCAAAAGCACGAACACAAAGGTGTGAGCGCCGCACTGTTGGAATGGTACGATGTGCACGCACGCGAATTGCCGTGGCGCGTATCTTTGGCGGATCGACAGGCAGGCGAGGTTCCCGACCCTTACCGCGTGTGGATGTCCGAGATCATGCTGCAGCAAACAACCGTCGCCGCAGTCAAAGACTACTTCCACCGTTTCACGACCCGCTGGCCGACAGTACAGGACTTGGCGGTCGCACGATACGAAGATGTCATGGGCGAATGGGCCGGGCTTGGCTACTACGCCCGCGCACGCAACTTGCTGAAATGCGCGCGGCAAGTGACCGAAGCCCACGGTGGATCTTTCCCGAAAACACACGATGAGCTGCTGAAACTCCCCGGCATCGGACCATACACAGCCGCCGCCATCGCCTCGATCGCGTTTGACCGGCCTGAGACAGTGTTGGACGGCAATGTCGAGCGGGTTATGGCCCGGTTCCACGACATTCACGCACCTCTGCCCGGTTCTAAACCCGCGCTGCGCGACTTGGCCGAAGAGCATACCCCATCAAAGCGCCCCGGCGATCACGCCCAAGCTGTGATGGATCTGGGCGCGACGGTGTGCACGCCCAGGTCTCCAGCCTGTGGGATTTGTCCCTTGATGATTGATTGTCAGGGGCGTCTGGCGGGCACTGCAGCAAAGCTGCCAAGAAAGACACCCAAGAAACCCAAACCCACCCGCTATGGCTATGCCTATATCGCCCAGGATGCCGTCGGCGGTTGGTTGATGGAACGGCGCCCGGACAAAGGGTTGCTGGGTGGCATGCTGGGTTGGCCTGGGTCGGATTGGTCCGAAAACCCCGTGCCCCACCCCCCCTTTGACGCTGATTGGCACGATATCGGGGCAGAAGTGCGCCACACCTTCACCCATTTCCACTTGCACCTACGAGTATTAACCGCGCCGATGCCTGATACCTCCGCCCCATCGGGCCTGCACATTGTCGCCAAACATGACTTTCGCCCCTCGGATCTGCCCACTGTGATGCGCAAAGCATATGATCTGTGGCGTGACCATTAGCCGGCTGTGATCAAAGGATAATTCACGCTAAACTGCGCGCAAGTCTGATGCGGAGCCTATCATGATCGCACCCGATACCCTTAGCCGCTGGAAAAGCGCTCTTCCCTTCTGGATCTCATTTCTGCTGGTCCCACTGGTCTGGTTTACCGCGACAGTTGGCGGGATGAGCCTTCTACTTGTGCCCCTGACGACTTGGTGGGCCTTTGCGGTTCTGGATCACCTGACCGGGTTGAACACACAAAACGCTAATCCACAAACACCCGATGGGCAGTTGAATTGGTATATCCGACTGACACAACTGTGGGTGCCGATGCAGTTCCTCACCCTATTTGGCCTGATCTGGTATACGACACACAACAGTCATCTGAGCAGCCTGGAAAAAGTTGCTCTGTTCTTTGGCGTCGGTGTCATCACTGGTACAATTGGCATCAACTACAGCCACGAGCTTATGCATCAGAAAAGCCGGTTCGAGCGGAACTTGGGTGATGTCCTGTTGGCTATGGTGCTCTACAGTCATTTTCGGTCCGAACACCTGCTGGTGCATCACCGCTATGTCGGTACACCACGCGACCCAGTGACAGCGCGGTACAATGAGGGGTTCCACCGCTTCTACCCCCGGGTTTTAGTCCAATGCTGGCGCAGTGCTTTTCGAGCTGAGAAAGATATGCTGGCACGAAAAAGTCTGCCTTGGACAGATTTGCACAACCCCTTCTTCCGCTACTGGACACTTCAAGCTGGAATGATCGTGTTAGCCTTTGTTTTGGGAGGCGCCGGCGGCGTCTTGTTGTTCTTGGTGCAAGCCGGGGTCGCGATCTGGCAATTGGAACTGGTCAACTACGTCGAACATTATGGACTGACGCGTAAACATCTGGGTGGCGGGAAGTATGAGACTGTTCAGCCGCGCCATTCCTGGAACGCCTCGCACAAGGCGTCGAACTGGCTGTTGATCAACCTGCAACGGCATTCAGACCACCATTACAAACCCGACCGCCGCTTTCCACTGCTGCAGAACCACACCGAAGAGGACGCGCCGCAGCTTCCATTCGGCTACCCCGTGATGACCGTTGCCGCGATGATCCCGCCGCTCTGGCGACGTGTGATGAACCCGCGTGTGCGCAGCTGGCGGCAGCACTACTACCCCGAGATCACGGATTGGCTGGATTACAACAAGGCCCGCAACCCGATGCCCCGCTGACAAGGCAAGACGACCGCAGCGCACCGCAGGTGCGTTGCCCGGCCCAACCAGAGGCGACGCCGCAGGCGTCAACGATGGGCGGGAGCGCCCCGTCTACAAAGTCCAGACGTCCATGCGCTGGTCAACACCGCGGACCCCCTGATCTGAATGCAACTCCAACCCCTCCAGACACTCCAAGCCTGCGATATGTTCGCGCACAACCTGGTCGCGCAGATCGCTGCTTACCACCAGATTGACTCCAAAGTCGCGGGTTAATCCTTCGAGTTTAGCAGCAACATTAACTGCATTGCCGATCACTGCATATTCCAACCGGTTCGCCCCGATATCACCCAACAGTGCAGGCCCGAAGTGCACCCCGATCCCGGCGCGGATTTCCGGCTCGCCTGCACGTTTGCGTTCTGTGTTCCACTGTTCCAGCACCTGCACCATTGATCGGGCGCAGGCCATCGCGTTCGACGCGTCCCGGTCACCCGAAATCGGCGTGCCAAATGTCGCCATCAGCCCGTCGCCCAGATATTTGTCGAGCGTGCCATTGTGGCGGAACACTTCGGCCTCCATCCGCGAATGAAACCCCCGCAACAGTTCAATCACCGCATAAGGATCCCGATCCGCCGCAAACTTGGTAAAGCCCACGATGTCGATGAACAGCACCGCAATGTTTTCGTTGCGCACTTGCTTCAGGGGTTCATCATTCTGGCTTAGCTGATCCACGACGTTGGGCGAAAAATACCGTGAAAGGTTGGCCCGCTCGCGTTCAAGGCTCGCATTGTTCATCAATAGTCGATTGAAGCGCCGGACCGAAAACCCAAGCGTCACGGCAACAAGAAGGAAAACCACGACCTCTTGAATGCGCAGGGAAACCATCAAGCTGTTGGGGTTCAGAAACTCGGCTACATCTGGGTAACCTGCAAATGCTGCGGCAGCCTTTTCCGACAGCCCAGGGATCGGAGAAGAGAACCACCAGAGGCCAATCACGCCCATGATCCACATCCCCGCAGTCCAGGTTCCAATCGCGATCACCGTGCGCCAGGAATAGGCCAACGTGCCGCCCGCTAAAATTATGAAAAAGTATTGAAAATTATCAAACCGGTACTGCATCGCTGCGGGTCGAACATCATCGCTGAACGGGTTCGGGATGACCATACCAAGGGTCATGATCAACAGATCAAGGAACAGCAGCAGCAACTCGACCCGCGATTGCCCCACTCGTCCAGCGCGCCAGATCAACCAGCCATTTGCCGCAATCAGCGCGAGAATGAAATGATAATACAGAACTTCCCATGTCGGATTGATGAAGGCCAGAAACACCGCGATGATCACCATTGCGACCCAGCGGGCCCGCACCGCCAACTCCAACCCCTCACGCTTATGGTTTTCCAAAACAGCCTGAGTGTATTCATTCATTTCTTCGGGAACGTCCGGCTTACTAAAGAAAAACCTCTCGCGGCGCGGCGGCGGGGCAGCGGTTTCTGTCATGACATGTTTCCCTCGTGTCCGAGACACAGATAGGTTCACAGGCTACCGCCCAAAACCCCCTGCGACAAAAGAAAAAACCCCGCCGAGATCGGCGGGGCAAGGTTTAGTGCCATGTGTCAGGCCACAGGCACCGGCGGTATTCTTGGTCTGTTGTATGGTTAGTTCTGCATTTCCGAACGGATCTGTTGACGCAGAACGTCGATCGGAACCGTCTTGCCATCCCGCTTGAAGCACCAATAGGTCCAGCCGTTGCAGGACGGCGCATTTTCCAGATGCGCACCTACTTGGTGAATTGATCCCTTGATGTTGTCGCCGATCAGCGTGCCATCCGCGCGAACCTTGGCCTTGTGGCGCTGGTTCATGGAATACAGCTCTTCGCCCGGACGCAGCATGCCGCGCTCGACCAACTGACCAAACGGCACACGTGGTTCGGCACGTTTTGATGCACTGACTTCCAGTGCCTCGCGGTCGAATTTTCGGATCTTGGCAATCCGTTTCTGCGCCACTTCGCGGTATGCTTCTTCACGCTCAATGCCAATGAACTCGCGCCCCAACATCTTGGCCACTGCACCGGTGGTGCCAGTGCCAAAGAAGGGATCCAGTACCACGTCGCCCGGCTTGGTCGAGCCAACTAGAATACGGTGCAGCAACGCCTCGGGCTTTTGCGTCGGATGCGCCTTATCGCCGTTTTCATCCTTGAGCCGCTCGTGCCCGGTGCAAATCGGCATGACCCAGTCCGAACGCATCTGGATGCCTTCGTTGAGCGCCTTGAGCGCCTCGTAGTTGAACGTGTATTTCGCGCCTTCTTCCTTCGAGGCCCAGATCATCGTCTCATGTGCATTGGTAAAGCGTTTGCCACGGAAGTTCGGCATGGGGTTCGACTTGCGCCAAACCACATCATTCAAAATCCAGTATCCCGCATCCTGCAGGGCCGAACCCACGCGGAAGATATTGTGATACGAGCCAATCACCCAGATCGCCCCGCTGGGCTTAAGCAGACGCCGCGCGGCCTTGAGCCACTCGCGGGTAAATTGATCGTAAACGGCAAAACTCGAAAACTGATCCCAATGGTCATCGACCGCATCTACCTGACTGTTGTCCGGGCGATGCAGCTGACCTTTGAGCTGCAAATTATAAGGGGGGTCAGCGAAAATCAGATCAACGGACGCCTCCGGTAGACTGTTCATCATTTCGATGCAGTCACCGGATAGAATCGTGTTCAGAGGGAGCGCAGCTGCGCCCTTTACTTTGGTTGTCGTCATGTTCTGCCTCAGGTTCCACGGCGCATTTTTGCGCTCATTTGGTTAACCTAAAGATGAGTCAAACCGGATTCCGGGTCAATTTCTTTTTTGAATCATGAGGTTATGATTTACTCTTGATACAAGATATTGTGCACCGGCTTGAACGAACGCCTATGATGTGGGGTGACGCCAATTTTTAGCAGTGCCTCGCGGTGCTTTTTTGACGGATATCCCGCGTTCGTTTCCCACCCATAACCGGGATGCTGTTGCGCCAAATCCACCATGACACGATCTCGACATATTTTGGCCACAATTGATGCCGCCGCAATGGACACTGATCGGCCGTCACCCTTGACCACAGCCTCGGATCGAGTCCGCAGGCCTTGGGGAATCAGATTTCCATCGATCAGCAGGTAATCGGGGGGCGGATTCAGCTCCGCCACTGCCCGTTCCATCGCCAAATGAGAGGCTTTGAGGATGTTGATTCGATCAATCTCTTCCACCGTGGCATGGGCGATAGACACCTCTGCCCGTGCATGGATCGCGTCCTTCAACGCCTCACGCCGCTTGGCGGTCAGTTTTTTTGAATCGTTCAACCCCTCGGGGATGTCATCAGGGTTCAGGATCACTGCAGCCGCCGTCACAGGCCCTGCCAAGGGACCACGCCCGACCTCATCCACCCCCGCAATCCGCACGTACCCTTGGGCACGCAGCGCCCGCTCAATTTCATAATCTGGCTGTGTCATGGCGACGGGCAAATCTCGTCTGCCCCACAAAAGCAAGCCAAAAGGGAGAGAGGTTGCCCTCTCTCCCCGGTCTGGCGCCGCTTTTTGTGCGGCGCTCTCCCTGCTCGACTTGGTTCAGTATTGATTGTGAACCACCCGGTACCCCTGCTGACGCAAGCAGCGCGGCTCATACGCCTGCTTGTTGCGCTTGCCGTTCCAGAACGAGATGCGGCACATTTGCGGCAGGCTGTTAGCGTGGCCGTAGTGTTTCTGAAGGCACTTGGGTTTCAGCAGCGGTTGGTTGCCGGGATAGCCACGCATCTGTTTCAGGCACTGCGATGGCAGATCATATCGCGAGATACGCGGCGGCAAAGGACGCGGGGCAACTTGCTGATAATGACTGTGCTGCCGCGCAACCCGCTCGCGCTTGTTCTTTTTGTCGTAGTGGTGCACCGCCGCGCCAAACAGGGCGATAGCGGCCAGCCCTCCCAAAATCCTCTCAGCGTCGCCTGCTTTGGCGGGAGCGGCGGACAGACCAGTGATTGCGATGGCGGTGGCAACGATGAAGGCTATGAACTTGCGGTGCATGAGTGACTTCCTTTCGAGGTCATGGGGTGGCCCACGAGGTTGGGCGTCTTTGATGTTCTGACACTGGGTCGAACCCGCTTAGACAGGCAATATCGCCGCATTGTTATCGAATAACCCGGCCCTCAAAGTCCTGTGGTTATTGAATAACCGCGCGCAAACACGCAGGATAAGAGCCATGAAACAGATCTTGAAAATCGCGACGGTGGCCGCCCTGATTGCGGCCTCTCCTAGTCATGCTGCGGCCGAGTGCTATGCCGATTACAAGGCCAAACAGGACAGCCCCCTGCGCCTGCATTATGGCGTGATCCAGGTCACGGCCTGTTCTGCGGGACAAGCCAGTGCCGAGGTGTCGGCACGGCTGCAGGCGGCGGGATGGACCCTGCTGAACGTTATTTCAGTCTTTGGCCCTGAAGGCCTTCAGGAAAGGAAAGCGGATGCTGGGCAATTCTATCTCCGTTTCTGAAGCCCGCCGGTCCGGCACGCGACTTGTCGGGATCGGGATTGCCGCGATTGTCGTCATCCTTGCGACAGCGGCCGTTTTTCTGCTCCTGACTCTGCCGGACGCAAACGCCTTTAATGCGCGGGTCGAGCAGGTATTCATCGACAATGACCTGACCACTCAGGCCGAGATCAAACTTCTCGAGATTCTGGCGCAATCCGGCACCGCTTTTTCCGACACGCTGACCAGTTATCGCATGGTGATCTTTGTGCTGCTGGTTTTTGCCAGTACGATGATGATCGCGGCATTGGCGTTTCTGGTGATGCTGGTCACCATGAACCGACGCATGGCGCAGATTGAACGTTCGGGCATTCAGGTTACGTCCCTGCTGATCAGCCGCGAAGAAAATACGGTTTACCTGAATAACATGGATTTCAAACTGACCGCAGCAGCAATCGAAACCCTGTCGGTTCTGGCCGAGGCCCGCATGGACGACGATGTGTTGTCGGGTGCCCAGATCGAAGCGGTGATTTCAGGCAAGGATGCCACTGATTGCGAAGAGGCGGCGGGCGCGACACGGATCAAACGACTGCGTGACACGCTTGGCAATCAGATGGTGAGCGAACTGTTGGTCAAAAACATCGCGCGACGCGGTTATATGCTGTCCATCGAAAAGGACGTCATCCAGATGGTGTGACGTGTGGTTGGTCCGTATTTCTCGACATACTTTTACTCGTAGAGCTCCCGCACCCGAGCGATCCCGACTTCGTCGGCACCTCCTCCCGTTGGGCTGGAGTGCTCCCGCCAAACGGAGCATATCTCGCCACGACGTCAGTGGTTAGGGGACGTCCGCTGCGGATCGTGTTTTGTTCGCGTGGTTGACTGTGTCTGAGCCCCACAGGAACATCTGGCCATGTTGTCATAGATCAGTTCGTCATGGATTGGTGGGCATTGCGCAGCTCCTGGAGGGCTGATGGGCGTCCCTTGAAACGCACAAGCCGCGACGCAGATGCATTCATTCCGCGTCAGAGGCTTTCCCGACTGCCCCCAGGCAGGCAATGCACAAAGAACCAAAACCACCCAAATACCGCGAACCATATCAAACTCCTGACCACCGGCGCAGAATGCCACCTTAAACCGTACAAACCAAATGGCTGAATTTCCACGCCCCTCTTGGAATGCAGCCCTTTACCCCCCATCCTAATAGACATCTGCGCAAAAAAGACGGAGGCTTGGTGTCCCATGAACGTCCATACGTCCCCGCAGGTCCAGGGGTATTCCATCGACATTGAACCGCTTTCGGGCCGGGTCGAATTGTTTCGCAACGGGGTAAAACTTGCCTCGAGCGAGCGGGCCAAGGTGATGTATGAAACCCGCCTCCCCCCTACGATCTATTTCCCAAGTGAAGACGTCTGCATCGATATGAGCGCGGCGACCGACCTGCAAACCTTTTGCCCGTTCAAAGGCACCGCCACTTATCGCGACATTGAAATCGATGGAGAACGATTGTCGAATTCCATTTGGGCATATGAAAACGCGCTGCCCGAAAGTGCCGGAATCCAAGGGCACATCGGCTTTGCCCAGCAAAGCTACACTCACATTGATTTGGGTGAGAATGCGCTGCGCTCTACCAGCGATGACAACATCAGCGGGCCGTTGATCGATTGGCTTTTGCGGGGGGCCTGGGCCCTGAACACACCCGAGGACTTTACTCGCGCCCTGGCCGAGAAGATGACCGAACATGGCGTGGCTGTGTCCCGTTTAGGCGTGCTGGTCTGGTCGCTGCATCCGCTGATCGCGGGCAAACATTATATCTGGGAGAAGGGCGAAGATAAGATTTCCACGTTCGCGCCGACTTACGAAATTCATGATCACCCGGCATTTACCAATAGCCCGTTGCGTCACGTGTCGAACGGTCTGGGTGGTGTCCGCCAACGGTTGGACGACGAACACCCTGAAAACAGCTTTCCGATCATGGAGGACCTGCGCGACAAGGGGGCCACGGATTATGTCGCCATGCCGCTGCCATTCTCAGACGGGCGCACCAACGTTCTGACCCTAACCAGCGACCACCCCGACGGGTTCACCACCGCCAATCTTGGGCTGATCTTTGAATGTTCGGTCGTGATTGCGCGGTTCTATGAGGTGTTCATGCAGCGCGAAAATGCGCAGTCCTTGCTGGAAACCTATGTGGGCAAACGCTCAGGTGCGCGAGTTTTGGGCGGAGAGATCCGCCGAGGTGACGGGGATGAAATCGACGCCGCCATCATGTTTTGCGATCTTCGCGGCTCGACCCTGCTTGAGGAACGCTTGGGCAGGGATCGGTACATCGTATTGCTGAATGAATTCTTCGAGACCATCTCGGACATCGTGCATGAGAACGGGGGCGAGGTGCTCAAGTTCATTGGCGACGCGGTTCTGGCGGTTTTCCCGGCGGGCGACAATGATGTGGCTGCACGGGTTAACGCGCTCAGCAGTGCAAATGAAATCGTGCGTCAAATGCCGGAAATCGACTGCCCGGACGAATGCTGCGATTGCTCGATTGGCCTATCTTTTGGGCGTGTTACCTATGGCAACATCGGCTCGCGAGAGCGGTTGGACTTCACCGTCATAGGACATGCGGCCAACGTCGCGGCGCGGTTGGGGGATTACGGAAAAACCGTTGGGCACCGCATCGTGATCAGCAAGGATATCCTGACGGCCTGTGGTGATTGCGAGCCCCTGGGCGATGTCGAACTGCACAACGTTTCACAACCCGTGACTTGCTTTGCAGTACGTTCTGCGTAACGCAAACGCCCACCCCGTTTCGGGGGCGGGCGCTTATTCTTGCTTAGGCGAAGTCGACGCCGTTGTTGATCATCGGCAGAGCCGTCACACGAGGGCCGTTCACCGCGATAGCATTGGCCAAGGCCGGAGCAGAAGGCGGTGTACCCGGTTCACCAACTCCGGTCGGTGCCTCGTTGGAAGCCACGATGTGCACATCGATTTCGCCGATATCGCCGATCCGTAGCGGCTCGTAGTCGGGGAAGTTCGACTGGTCGACGACACCCTCGGTCAGCGTGATTTCATCCCGCATAACGTGGCCGATCCCATATCCGATGCCGCCTTCCATCTGCGCCTTGATCACATCCGGATTGACGGCGACACCGCAGTCCACAGCACAGGTTACCTTTTCGACCTTCACATAGTCATCTTCATCCCGCGAAATTTCGACCACTTCGGCGACGTAGGAATTGAACGACTTGTGAACTGCAATTCCCTGATCGCGCCCTTCTGGCGCAGCACCCCAGTTGCCTTTTTCAGCCGCCAGTTTCAGGACACCCGCCGTGCGTGTCTGATCCGCACCATCTCCGGTCAGATAGGACAGGCGGAACTCCACCGGATCTCGACCAGCAGCCTTGGCCGCGGCATCCATCATGCTTTCAACCACATAGGCGGTATGCGAGTGCCCAACCGAGCGCCACCACAGAACGGTAGTCGCTGGTGCAACATCCGTAAGGCCGATGTGTTGTTGCGGAATCACATAAGGCGACTGCGCCACTCCTTCGACGGATGAATGATCGACACCGTTATGCACCGCCATTGCCTCAAACGGGGTGCCCTTCATAATAGATTGCGCCGCAATCCGGTGGTCCCAGCCCATGATGCCGCCATCCGCGTTCAGGCCAACCCGTACACGATGCGCCACTGCCGGACGGTAGAACCCGCCGGTGATGTCATCTTCACGCGACCACACAAGTTTCACCGGACGCGACCGATCGGTCAGGGCAAAGGCCAACGCTGCTTCGACCTGATAATCGGCCACAGGCGTTGCGCGGCGACCAAAGGACCCCCCAGCGAACATTGTATTAATCTGCACCTTGTCCATCGGTAGGCCCAGGATCTGCGACAGCGCCCCATGCGGACCTGTGGGGAACTGGCAACCATCGTGCAAAACCACACCGCCGGCGCTGGTCGCTTCGATCGTACACGTCAGCGGTTCCATCGGCGCATGAGCCAGCAACGGAAAATAGAACGTCTCTTCCAACACTGTGGCAGCCCCGTCCATCGACGATTGTGCCTTAGACGCCGTGGTCTCGGTCAGCACATAGGCCGGGTCCGCATTGACAGCCTCGATCAGTTGCTCGCGAACTTGGTCCGAACTGCGCATTTCCGCATTCGAGTTGTCCCATTCAACACTTAGAGCCTCCCGCGCCTGGAACGCAGCCCAGGTGTGTTCGGCATAAACGGCAACACCCGCCTTGTTCGGCAGGACCGCCGAACGGATGTAACCCTTTATTCCCTTGGCGTCCTCGTCGCTGAACCCCGCAACCAGCGCACCTTTGCGTGGGCTTCGCAGGACCGCAGCGACCATCTGATTGTCCAGATGCAGGTCCATCGCATATTTTGCCGTTCCGTTAATCTTGGGCGGCGTATCCTTGCGTTGCACCTTGGCATTGCCGATCAGACGGAATTCCGACGGATCCTTGAGCCGTGGGTTCTCCGGCGCGGGCAGCTGCGACGCAGCCGCAACAAACTTTGCCAACGGGGCTCGCTTTGAGCCATCCGTCACCTGCCCATCCACGATATCCAGAGTGCTGGCATCGACGCCCCATTCACTCGCAGCGACTTGAACCAACATTTCGCGCGCAGCGGCACCTGCTTGGCGATACTGCATGTATGAGTTCGCCATTGCCGTCGATCCACCAGTGCCCTGCACTGGACCAAACAGCAGGTTGTTGTACGTGCCGGGATCAGAAGGCGCGAATTCATAGGCGATATCTTCCATCGAAATGCCCAGCTCTTCGGCAATCAAAGTGGTCAGGCCGGTTGCTGGCCCCTGACCTTTTTCGAAATGCTTAACGATGGCCGTCACAGTGCCATCCGCATCAATTTTGACGAAGGGGTTCAGCTTAGCGCCATTTGAAGAACCCGCAGCCAGGGCTCCGTCTGGGCGCGCTCCGACGAGCAAAACGGCCGAGGCAGCAGCGGCCCCTTTCAGAAAACCACGACGAGATGTGTTTAAGGTCATGATCAGGCCTCCAGTTTTTCAGATGCAAGAACGATGGCGGCACGAATGCGCTGGTACGTGGCACAGCGGCATGCGTTGCCGTTCATGTAATCGTCGATTTCTGCCGACGTGGGTTTGCTGTTTTCGGTCAACAGACCAATCGCCGACATGATCTGTCCCGATTGGCAATAACCGCATTGCACCACGTCCAGTTCGGCCCAGGCAGCTTGGACCGCGGCACCAACCGGGTTTTGGTCAACCACCTCAATCGTCGTGATTTCCGCCCCTTCAATATCTTCGATAAATGTTTGGCACGAACGTACAGGTTCTCCATCCAGATGGACGGTGCATGCACCACAAGACGCGACACCGCATCCAAATTTGGTTCCCGTCAGTTTCAATTCATCGCGGATCACCCAAAGTAATGGCGTTCCCGGTTCTGCTTCGACCTGATGTGTCTGGCCATTCAGCTTGAGGTTCAGGGTCATGTTTCAATTCTCTCCTGTCGGTGACGCCAAGCTTTACTTCGATCACTTGTGGAAGATAACGACCGACCACATCGAACTCAGTGCGGTTTCGCAATGCTTGACGATAAGGGGCTTACGTGGGGTCGCTACGGCGCCAATCCAAAAACAAATCGTGCCAAATATCTTTCAGATCGTGCCAATTTGATCCGCGGTGTGTTGCGCTCGTGCTTGCAACGGCGTCAGGCCAGTCCACCCTTTAAAAGCCCGATAGAAGGAATTCGGATCGCTGAACGCCAGGAGGTACGAGATTTCATCGACACTCAGTTCGTCATCCTGCAAGTACTGCAGCGAAAGTTCGGTTCGGACGCCGTCGAGTACTCTCTGAAAGCTCTGTCCTTCATGAGACAAATACCGGTAAAGGCTTCGTTTTGATACATTGAGCTCACGGCTGACAGCCGACGCGTTGGATTGCCCGCTGGGCAGCAGATCCAGCAAGGCCACTCGCACGCGCGCGCTAAATGATCTCTGGCTTTCTTGTCCAATCAGTTGCGCGCGCAATCCCCTTTCGAAACTGGGCCACAGATCTTCGTTCTCGGTGATAAGTGGATGGTGCGCGTCGTCCAAACTCAGATCAAATGTGACTTGTTGGGTTTGTTCGATGTGCACGCCAACAAAGTCCTGCAAGCGTTGACGCTGATCGGGCACCCCGGGAATACCTGCACGCCGAGGGATCAACGGCCGGGCTGTATGAACGCGCGCAAGTTCCAGAAAATATGCCAGTTCAAACGTCGCAAAGCTCAATGGGAACGGAACATCGGGGTCAACAGGGAGGATCGACACACGCAAAACGTCATTCTCTCGCGCAGTCTCGATACAAACGGGTGCAACCAAGGGCTTGAAAAGGCCCAATCGTTGCAGGCCTATTTCAGTGTTCGGGCTGCATGAAAACGAAAGAATAGCTGGATTGAATGGACCGCGCGCTGAATCTCGCGCCATCTGCAGTAGGTCCAAGTTTTTTGCATGCGCTATTATCGCCTCCCACATGGCAAATAGCTGTTTGGACGAGAAACCTTGAGTGTCACTGTCCAAGAAATTTGCCGGCAGCCCCGCGTGTTTCAACGCTATATCTTGGGAAACATTGAGATGCACACAGAGTTTCTGAGCAAATCGAGAGAACGGGTATCGGGTGGGTCTGGGCATTCGACGAAACACTTTCTGGAAACTTAACTTAAGATACTTCGTATCAAAATATGCGGTGTCCAGAGATATGCCTTATCAGAATTTGTGCTGGCTCGATATGTTGGTAGTTTGGCGCGATATGTTATAGAACTCAATCACTGCTCGAAAACGCCCGCAAGTATGCTGTGCTTCTCGGAATAGTTTAACCAATGACCGCTTATCACGATTGAAGCAGCAAAAGGGCGATGGACGACGAGTCGCTTCGACCGCTCAACTCGTTAATTTGGGCACGGGCCAAGTACCGGGTGGTGATCTTTTCCAAGCCGTCCGGATCGGTGAACTGCGTCAGTTCCGAAGATCCGGTCACGGCTTGCAGCTTTTCACGAAACACACCCAGCTGCTTGTCCAAGTTGATCTGACCGAAACTGCTCGGCAAGCCCAAGGCAACCTCGAACATCTGCCGCAACGGAGGCTGCCCCATCAAGTTGAACCATTTTGCATCGTCGCTGATTGGTTGGCTTGCTAGTTCGTGTAGCTCGCGTTGGGCAAACAGGGCTATGCGCATCGACCCTTCCTGCTCGCCGACCGACGCTTCGAAAGCTTCCAAGTTGCTGAGTCTCACGACCTCGGCCATGTTAGTTTGCAACCCCGTCTTGCGCACCTCTCCCGGACCGAACCCAAATGCATCGCTGAATTTCTGATACCGTGCATCTGCAAGGCGATTGGCTAACGCATCGTCGCTTTTTGTCCCGTCCTGAAGAATTTTCTGAACAAAGAACTTGCTGTCGATATCATCCTGCAACCCAAATGCCCCCAATGCGACTGAAAGCAGACGCCGGTTGCTCACCAGGTCGGACGCAGATTTGACGTCGCCGATGTTGTCCAAAAAATACTGGTGTTCCCGGACACGCATCTGCGACGTCGAAAAGTTTCCCAGTTGGCTGTCATATGTCCTTTGAAGGAACCTCCAACCCGCGATGCCGGACGTAGGGACAACAGGCGAGAAACTCATGGTGAATGCGCGGCAAGCAACCGCTCCTCTCGCGGTAGCAGGCTGCGCAAAGCTTTCAAACAACGATAGTGATGATCGCGAACCAAAGCATCTGTCGCCTCCGCCAGAGAGGCCCGGCTGTCGGGATCGGTGAACACTTGGCTCAATTCTTCGATCCTTCGCAACAGCGGCATCCGCGCCTCGGCGGGATCGCTATCCCCAGATAGAACCAGTTGCGCGGCATAGCACACACGCCGCACTGGGGTCGTTGCGTCCTCGGGATGAATGGCATCCCGCAAACGCAGAATGTTCGCGTCCGGCGTGACGATCGACAAACGGCCGCGGCGATCCCCGTTTTCGATGACAGCACCATTTATTAGAAGCCGCTCTTTGGGCGCCAATTTCAAAACCAAACCACTCATGATCTCATGCCCCGCCTCTAAGACCACGCATGATGGCCGTGTTTACCTCGAGCAGGGGATCTACCGGAGCTTTCCGAGCCAGCACCTTACTGGTGTGCTGTCGGGTAAACTCCGCCAAGGAAAACAGGTCCGCTTTCAACTTCACTGGTAATGTATTGTCGGCATCCACGACCTCAGCTGCAAAGATGGTCCACAGTTTGCGGTTCACATGAAGGGCTTCGACCAAAGCGGGAAAACCTTGCTCCCCTTCTTGTTGCGCGAGGCGAATTCGGTGGGTAATTCGGGCCACCGCCTCATACTCGGCACTGCGCGGAGTACGCGTCGGCGCCGACGTCGAGGCATATCCTTTTTGAGCTACGGAAATCGCGTTCAAATTCTATCCTTACTGTGATCAGACCTGAAACAAGAATGACCAGGACCGTGAAGGCCCTGGCCAGGGCTGCTTTAGCGGAACAGCGACATGACGGACTGTGGCGCAGTGTTGGCAATCGAGAGAGCCTGTACACCGAGCTGCTGCTGTGTCTGCAGCGCTTTCAAACGCGCCGACGCGGCCTCCATATCAGTGTCCACAAGCGACCCGATGCCAGATTTCATGGCATCCGACACCTTGCCCACAAACTCGTTCTGATCACCGATGCGCTTGGCAGACGCGCCCAAGGCTGCTGCCCCGTTGACCGCAGCCTGAATCAGGGTCTCCATATCGTCGATCGATGCTTCGGCATTTGCCGCACTGGACACATCAATCGTGGTAAGGTCGAGCCCTGCTTCAAAGTCCACCGATGCAACCGTGATGTTTTGCGCCGTTACTGCGCCAGCCGCATCGCGGTCCAACGACGACAGTACGGTGATGTCACCACCTGCGGTGTTCAGCAGGTTGGAACCGTTGAACTGCGAAGCTCCGATAATCGAGGTAATCTGTGCCTTGAGCTGGTCGACGTCAGCCGTGATCTTAGCGTTGTCGACGTTCTCACCTGTCGCTGCGACGACCTTTTCCTTCATCTCGTTCAGGATGTTGGTGATCTGCTCCGCACCAGCAGACGCCACGGCCACAGTCGATTCACCCAGAGACAGAGACTCGGACACGGCCTTGAAGCCGGACACGTCCGATTCCATAACCTTGGAAATCGCCCAAATGGCCGAGTTGTCCTTTGCCATCGCAACCTCTTTACCAGTCGAGATCGCGTTCTGGGTCGACGTCAGGTCGCTGTTGATCGACTTGAGGGTCTGCAGCGCAACCATTGCGCCATTGTTCGTCAGAATGCTGGTCATTTTCATGTTCCTTCTGTCAATGGACGGTTTTCGCCCGTAGTTGTTCCGCCATAGCGGCGGCCTAAACGTCTTTCTGACGACTGCGAGATCCGCTTCCTTGGCATCGCGCCACCTGTGCTCTAGGTGCGAGGACACAATTGACCGGCATGTCCTAATGGAGTGCTAAAGGTGAAATCCGAGATTTTTCGCATTTTAATCAACAGCCCCCTAAGCGCGTTTTTCCAGCTTTTTGCTCATCTGGGTGTTGTGCTTCATCTTGCGACCGCTCTCGTCATAGGTCTCAAGCCCGCGGCGTACGCGGCGCAATTCTGCCATGCGGTTGGCCACCGCGTGAATCCCCTCCATGGCGCTATTGAGGAGTGATTGATTGCGTGTCACCTTGCTTTGAACTCCAGCCAAGACCTCGCGCTCAACCGAATCAAGCATGTTGATCCGGTCGATCAGCCTTTCCTTTTGAGGCAACAAAGTGCCAAGTCGCTCCAATTCTCCATCGATCAGTGCCATCCTCTCGAGATCCAGCAACTCATCCAGGGCGCCAATAAGTTCGGTCGGTGTTTCATTTTTCATTCTGAGATTCCTTCAGCGCATTAAAGAGTGTTTCCGACAGGCCAATTCCACCGGACTTGGCAATTTGCTCTGCCTGTTGGCGCACAAGAAAGGACTGAAATTGATCCTCTCCTGCGCCACCTCCAGTCAGTGACCGCGACTTTCCCAATCCGGCGGATGTCAACATTTCAGCCAGGAATGTGGCCTCAAGTTTCTGCGCGACATCGCGAAGCGCGCGGTCATTTGACGTCTCTGCCCGCGGTCCAGCAGGCAGAGACGTTGAGATCAAAGGGTCCATCATGCGTCCTCAAATTGCATCGAATTGTCAGAGCTTGAGGTCAAACCGGTTAAAATAAACGTAACCGGTTCAAAGGCAGGGTGGCGGTGATCGAAAGAACTTCGAGGTAAATCAGATGTCACTTCTGCCCATCAAAGAAACAGTCGCGCCAATCGCAGCTTCGTCGGCGAAGAATGGGGCGCAACATCCGCGAAAATCTTCGGGGTCGAACTTTGACGACGTCATCAACAATGTGCCGTCGCCGGCAGAAGAACCCCATCAACGCAGGGCATCCCCAGAACAGGAAATGGTCTCAGCCGATGAATCAGGCACGCCGTTGGATCACGACAAAAAACCTGTAGCGACCTCTGAATCAGAACCAGATATTGACCAGATTTCAGTCACAGATGAAGTCGTGACACAAGATGACAAAAACCCGTTCGACAAGCCCGTGGCTGCGCGACCTCGGGACGTTGCGGAATACGTTCTCGCCTCGCACCGGCAGTTGCCCCCAAACGGGCAAGCAGGCTCTTCTCCCGATTTGACTGCACCGGCAAAGCAAACGGCAAGGACGGCCAATGCTTCCAACCGAAATCACGGTCTTGCCACGACGCCGACCCACCCGAATTCGGTGGTGTCTACTGTGCAATCGGGGCTTGGATTTGAAATTTCTGGTGACGCGACTACGGGCCCGAACAACGGTTCAACCACGCCTCACCAACCCACCGCTGCAGCCACAAACGCATCTGGTCTTGAAAATCGGTCAACAACGTTTCGTTCGCCTGCGAGGCTCCAGGAGCAGGGCCCAACCACGGCTGGATGCCCTAAGGCTTCTGTCCAAGGCAATGATCCAAACGTTGCGCAAACTGACGAAAAGCTGAATCCCGAAACTGACGCACCAATTGCACTCTCTGGTTCGAAACATTGGTCGAAGCCCTTGGAGCGTACCAATCCAGATCCGCACACCTCAGCAAAACACGCAGGTTTCGCAAGCCCGCCGACCCTGGTGCCAGCGTCACAAAAACAATCTGTCACGGAACGAACTACCCTTGGGCGAATGCGCGACACGCCAGCGGCGGGTAGCGACCCGGACAAACCAATCATCGAACGAAATGAGGCGACATTTGCTGCAACGCCGAATGCTGCATCTTTGACACAGGCAGGCGCTCAGATATCTGCCCAATTTCCCAAAGCGGCCGTACCCATCGCATCATCCGCATTGGTTAATGGTCTATCTTCGACAATCATAACCGAAAGAATCAGCCCCTTCTTTGATGACGACAGAACCGCGCTTTTTAATTCACTTTCAGTCGAAGATGCCGTGGGCCTAGCAAGTTCAAACACTTCGGTTGGACATTCTATTGCCAATGGCACCGAAGCACCCCGAGGCGACGTAGCCAGATCGGTAGGAGCACAACTCGCCGAGCAGGTGGCCAAACGACCGCAAGGGGCCGTCGATATCACATTGAACCCCGAGGAATTGGGGCGGGTCCGGATGACGGTAAACGCAGGCGATTCGACCGTTGCAATTTCAATCATGGCCGAGCGCCCGGAGACACTCGACCTTATGCGCAGGCATGTCGATCAGTTGATCGAGGAGTTTCGGCAACTGGAGTATGATGGGGTGGAGTTCGCATTTTCAGATGGCGGGGCGACACCAGATGGATCGCAAGGATCCGCCACACCCCACACCCGACTCGCAGGGTCTGAAATCTTGAACGACAGACCTGAACCAACTGAAGAAATCCCCAACCGTCCAAGTCGTCAAACCGGTCTGGACATAAGGCTTTGACAATGATCACACAAACCACACAAACGACCGGCACAAATGCTTCAACTACAACGGGCTCGGCGTCAGCCGCCCCGCCGCAAATCGCGTCGGACTTTGAAACCTTCCTGAAGATGCTGACCGTGCAGGCACAAAACCAGGACCCATTGGAACCCTTGGACTCCTCAGAATACGCCGCGCAATTGGCGCAGTTTTCGATGGTCGAGCAGCAAACGAAAACAAACCAGACGCTTGAGGCTTTGGTCAACAAGCTTGGCGGCAACAACATGGCCGAACTGTCCAACTGGATCGGCAAAGAGGCACGCGCCGAAGCCCCTGCCAACTATACCGGTCAACCGATAACCGTGTCGCCTGCGCCGGACACGGAGGCAACCGAAGCCTTTATGGTTGTCCGAAACGCCGAGGGAACAGTTGTAGATCGGCAGGAAATTCCGGTTTCTACCACGCCGGTTCAGTGGGACGGTCTGGACGAATCAGGCAATGCGCACCCATCCGGTCTCTACAGTTTTGCCGTTGAAAGCCGTAAGGACGGCATAGTCATGAACGAAGAAGCTGCAGCTGCTTACAGCAAAGTCGTAGAAGCTCAGGTTCAGAATGGCGAAGTGACCTTGATCCTGGATGGCGGACAGGCAATTTTAGCGTCAAAGGTCACAGCCGTGCGTGCGCAGGGGTAATCTCTGGCGAGACATAGGCGGACCCTTGCATTGAACCCCGCTGGCGTTGATCCAGCCTATCCGCCGGAGCATCGCGCTGTCTGATCCAAATGAAATGCCGCCGCCCGATCTGATCACTGCTCTGATTGGCCTGGGACTGGCTCAGGGTGATGATCGGTTCGAGGTGTTGTTGGGGGGACGCACCAACCGAGTGTGGAAAGTTCTGGGGCAGCACCGTCATGCGGTTTTGAAGCTCTATAGGAACGATTTACCTAACCCGCTGTTTCGGAATGACCCCCTGCTGGAGAGCTTGTGTCTGCGCGAACTGGAGCTAACCGGGATAGCGCCTAAACTGTTGGCAAACGGTCCATTCGAAGAAGGTGACTGGGTGTTGTATGATCACGCGCCCGGAACCTGTTGGTCCTCAAATCCGGAAGCGGTTGCACAGGTGTTGCACCGCTTGCACGAGCTTCCCCTGCCACCAGAGATGCCGCTTGGGTGCAACGGCAGCTCTGACCTGGAAGCGCATGGTTCAACAATTCTGTCTGAATGCCATACCAGCACCTGCGCCGCAGTGCGCGACCGCAAGCCTTCTGGTCGCGTTCCGCGCCTGCCCAACTGCAGGCTGATCCACGGGGACCCGGTTCCAGGAAACGTCTTGATGCACCGAGGGCAGGCAATACTGATCGATTGGCAATGCCCCGCCGTCGGTGATCCCAGTGAGGATCTGGCAATGTTCCTGTCACCGGCAATGCAAATGCTGTATCGTGGCGCGCCTTTGTCGGACACAGAAACCCAGCGGTTCTTGGCGGCGTACCCAGACAAATCCACAGTCGAGCGCTATGTGCAATTGCGCCCCTGGTATCACTGGCGCATGTCGACCTATTGCCTATGGCGACAGGAACGCGGCGCCGCTGATTATGCTCAGGCTCTTAACCTGGAATTGGCGGCGCTCGACGCATGTTAAGGATCAGGTGACCCTTGCCGCCGCCTGCTCCTCTTGCTTTTGACGCACCATTGCGCGCTTGCTGACCAGAGACGCTGTGATCACCCCAACGGTCACCACTGCAATCATAAGCGTCGAAAGAGCATTGATTTCGGGTGAAACTCCCAGGCGCACGGCCGAGAATATCTTGATCGGCAGCGTGGTCGCCGACGGACCCGAAGCAAACGATGCGATCACCAGATCATCCAGTGACAGAGTAAACGCCAAGAGCCAGCCGGAAATCACAGCGGGCGCGATAATCGGCAAGGTCACAAGACGAAACGCCTCAGATGGTGAACACCCCAAATCAAGCGCCGCTTCTTCTAGAGAGCGATCAAAGGTTACCAAACGCGAGGAGACCACTACAGAAACATAGCACATCGAAAATGTCGTATGGGCCAGTACGATTGTCAGCACGCCGCGGTCCAACCCGATCCCGATGAACAGCAGCAAGAGAGATAGACCAGTGATCACTTCGGGCATCACCAGCGGTGCATAGATCATGCCGGAGAACAGAGTCCGGCCCATGAAACGTCCACCCCGAACCATCACGTAGGCTGCCATCGTTCCCAGAACGGTTGCCAGGGTCGATGACATCACCGCCACTTTGACCGTGACCCAAGCCGCGTTCAAAAAGGCCTCGTTCTGCATCAGCTCGCCGTACCATTTGGTCGAAAACCCGGCCCAAACCGTCACCAGCTTGCTTTCATTGAAGCTGAAGATGATGAGGATCAACATGGGGATGTACAGGAACGCAAACCCAAGCGTCAGCGAAACGACGTTGAACCAACTCAATCGGGTCATTGCTCTGCCTCCGCCTGTTTCTGCTGGTTGCGCTGGAACAGCACGATCGGGATCACCAGGATCAAAAGCAGCACTACGGCCACCGCACTTGCGACCGGCCAGTCGCGATTGGAAAAGAACTCTTCCCACAGAACCTTGCCGATCATCAGCGTGCCCGACCCGCCCAAAAGCGAGGGGATAACGAACTCACCCAACACAGGGATGAAGACCAGGAACGACCCCGCGATGATCCCTGGTCGGGACAGGGGAATGGTCACCAACCAGAACGCTTGCAACCGCGAGCAACCAAGGTCTTCGGCGGCTTCGATCAGCGAACCATCCAGACGGTCAAGCGCCGCATAGATCGGCAGGATCATGAAGGGCAGATAGGTGTAAACGATGCCGATGTAGACGGCCTTGTTCGTGTTGAGAAGCGTGAGCGGCTCGGAGATCACACCCAGCCACAGCAGGATCTGGTTCAAGAACCCCTCGTTGCTCAAGATGCCCATCCACGCGTAAACCCGGATCAGGAACGAGGTCCAGAACGGCAAGATAACCAACATCATCAGTGTCGGGCGCCATTCTTGAGGCGCGCGCGCCATACCGTAGGCCATGGGATAGCCGACCAACAGGGTGAAGAAAGTTGCGATCAGGGCAATCTTGAAACTGCTCAGGTACGCTTTCCAATACAGATCATCCTCGGTCAGCCAGACGAAGTTTTCAAAATCCAGCTCTGACAGAAAAGTACGGAAACCGGTCCACCCTTCGGCCAGATCAAGTGTCGGGACATAGGGCGGGATCGCGATGGCCGTATCGCTGAGCGAGATTTTCAGGACGATTCCAAAGGGCACCAAAAACAACGCCAGCAGCCAGGCGTAAGGAATGGCGATCAGGACAGCGCGCCGCATCAATTTGCCAACAAGACGCCGGCAGTGGCCGTCCAGGACAGCCAGACCGGGTCTTCCCATGTGAAACTGCGGCGTGAAATGCGACGCGTATTGGCCGTCTGCGCCTTAATGATCGTGCCGTTGGGCAGTTCGACATAGTAAGTTGAAAGATTGCCCAGATAAGCGATGTCATGAACGCGCCCCTGCACCGCATTGTCGGCATCCTCTGGACGGTCCGAGGTGATGGTCACCTTTTCAGGGCGAATCGCCAGATGGCAGGTTTGTCCATTGTCAAACGAGGTAGCTGATGTTGCATTCAACTGTCTCTGCCCCTCGGCCCATTCAATGCTATAGGTGTCATCACCCACAGCCGATGTACGACCTTGGATGATATTCACATCCCCAATGAAATCAGCGACATAAACCGATTCCGGGTTCTCATAAATCCGATCCGGCGTGGCCACCTGTATTAAGCGGCCTTCGTCCATGACAGCTACGCGGCTGGCCACAGTCATCGCTTCTTCCTGATCGTGTGTCACGATCACGAAGGTGGTGCCGGTTTTCTCTTGGATATCCATCAATTCAAACTGCGTATCCTGACGCAGTTTTTTGTCCAACGCGCCAAGGGGCTCGTCTAGCAACAACAGCTTGGGTGCTTTTGCCAACGACCGCGCCAGGGCCACACGCTGACGTTGCCCGCCCGAGATCTGATGCGGTTTGCGCGTGGCAAATTTTTCCAACCGGGTCAATTTGAGCATCTCTTCGACCCGCGCCTCAAGGTCGAGTTTCGGCAATTTGTCGCGACGCAGGCCAAAGGCGATATTGTCCCAAATATTCAGGTGCGGAAACAGCGCGTAAGACTGGAACATCATGTTCACTGCGCGTTTGTTTGGAGGAACGTTTGCGATGTCCCGACCTGCAAGCTCGATGCTGCCTTCGGTCGGATGTTCAAATCCTGCCAACATACGCATCATGGTGGTTTTGCCGCAACCTGATGGGCCGAGAAGAGCAAAAAACTCTTTCTCGTAGATGTCTAATGTCAGGTTATCGATCGCCGTAAACGATCCAAACCTTTTTGTGACATTTCGAAAACGGATCAGCGGTTCAGCCCGGGCATCTTCCCACGGCTCAAAAACGGTTGAACTCACGATATCCCCCATAGGTCCCGATTATTCCGGTCTAGCAGTTTAACCAAAAACGGCCGGGCAATATCGACCGGCCGTTTGTTTGTCTCAAATCAGGTGCCCGATTTGACCTTGGTCCACAGACGGGTCACAACCCGCTGGGTTTTGGCCGGGTAAGGCGTCGTGATGTAGAGGTTCTGCATCGTCGCCTCATCCGGATAGATTGCGGGGTCGTCGATCACGTCGGATTCCAAAAGCGGCTGAGACGCTTTGTTGCCGTTGGCGTAGTAGACATAGTTCGACGCTGCGGCCATGTTCTCCGCGTCCAAGATGAAGTTCAGGAACTTGTGCGCCGCATCCGGATTAGGAGCATCCACGGGGATAGCCATCTGATCGAACCACATTAGTGAGCCTTGTGAGAAGGCATTGTAAGCGATCTCGACCCCATTGTCGGCCTCGGCCGCGCGGTCGCGGGCCTGCAGGATGTCACCTGACCACCCCACAGCGACGCAGATGTCCCCATTGGCCAGCGCGTTGATGTATTCTGAGCTGTGGAATTTTTGGATATGGGGACGGACGGCGGACAAAATGGGCTCGGCCTTGGCGATCACATCCTTGTCGTGGCTATCGGGATCTTCGCCCAGGTATTGCAACACCATCGGGATCATTTCAGACGGCGCGTCCAGGAAATGCACCCCGCACGAGGCCAGTTTCTCCATATTCTCGGGTTTAAGCAC
Source organism: Tropicibacter sp. Alg240-R139 (assembly GCF_900537075.1). Classification (GTDB taxonomy): domain Bacteria; phylum Pseudomonadota; class Alphaproteobacteria; order Rhodobacterales; family Rhodobacteraceae; genus Falsiruegeria. The sequence continues at coordinate 400,295 of NZ_UNRA01000003.1, read as the reverse complement.
CAAATCCATGTCGCCGATTGGTGCATCTTCTCCCAGCACTTCTTTGACCTTGCCCACGTTCACACCCAGGCCAGTCGTGCCCCACATGTAATTGATCGAATAGGCGTTGTCCGGGTCATAGCCGGACGTCCGATCCTGGATCACGTCCCACAGGTTGGCTGCGTTGGGCAGCTTGGACACGTCCAGCTTCTGGAATGCCCCCGCCTGAATTTGACGCTGCAAAAAGGTGCCGGACGGAACCACAACGTCATACCCTGACCCACCGGCCAACATTTTGGTTTCCAGAACCTCGTTGCTGTCGAACACGTCGTAGATCAGCTTGATTCCGGTTTCTTCTTCGAACTTGCTCAGCAGTTCTTCGTCAATGTAGTCGGACCAGTTGTAGACGCGCACCTCTTCGGCGAAGGCAGCCGAGGTCGCAAGCGCCAGCACCGCCGTCAGCGTCAATGTCTTGAATTTCATGTGAGTGTCTCCCTGCGTGACAGCGGGTATGCTCCCGCCTGCCTAGATTTGATCAAGTTTTGCCTTCTGCGGCAACAGCGTTTATGATTCCATCAAACGTAAACGCGGCACTTCGTAGAAAAAAATGGGTCAAGCCCCTTGAATATGATCAAAAATAAAGCACCAACCGAAAAGTCGGAAACCGAAAAACGTCCCGCCCACGAGCAGGTATATCAGACGCTCAAGGCGCAAATTCTGTTCGGCGAGATGGCTCCTGGGCAAGCCGTGACCATTCAGGGCCTGACTGATTCGCTGGGTGTTGGAATGACTCCCGTACGTGAAGCGATTCGACGGTTGATCTCGGACGGAGCGTTGATTTTTCAAGGAAATCGCCGCGTAAGTGTCCCGGTTCTGACGGCTAACGATGCCGAACAGTTGATTTACGTAAGAAAATCAACTGAATCCGAGCTGGCAAGAAGGGCCGCAATTCGGATCACACCAGCTCAGGTGGATGCGCTGGAAGCCATTGATAACGCGCTAGACCGGGCCATCTCGGTGGGTGACGTTGCCGGATATCTGCGCCACAACCACGCTTTCCACGAGGCCCTGTACCAGGCCGCCGATGCCCCTATCATGCGGGACTTAGCGGACCGTATGTGGCTGCGGTTTGGGCCCTCTCTGCGCGTCGTATGTGGCCGATTTGGCACGCAAAACCTACCCGATCGACACAAGGACATGTTGAACGCCTTGCGCGATAGTGACGCCAAGGCTGCAGGTCGCGCCATGGAACAAGACGTCGAACAGGGTATGGAGCTGATGGTTGGAATGTTGGCGAACGCCCCGTGACACAGCTTGTAGATTGACTTAGGATAATTTGATCATATTCTGCGTTCAAAGCCCTTTTGCGAGGAGTCCACATCATGTCGACCATCACCAACCACCTACCAACGGCCGAGCTTCAAGCTCTGGATGCCGCCCACCACATGCACCCGTTTACCGCCAATGGTGAGTTGGCGGAAAAAGGCGCGCGCGTCATCACGCGAGCCAAAGGTGTCTATTTGACCGACAGCGAAGGCAAAGAGATCCTGGATGCCATGGCCGGTTTGTGGTGCGTCAACATCGGCTATGGTCGCGACGAACTGGCCGATGTCGCCGCACGCCAAATGCGCGAACTGCCATATTACAATACCTTCTTCCAGACCACGCACGTCCCAGCCATCGCGCTTGCAAACAAACTGGCAGAACTGGCACCCGGTGATCTGAACCACGTGTTCTTTGCCGCCGGCGGATCCGAAGCCAATGACACCAACATCCGCATGGTCCGCACCTATTGGGGCAACAAAGGCCAGCCTGACAAGAATATCATCATCAGCCGCAAGAACGCCTACCACGGCTCGTCCGTAGGTTCAGGCAGCTTGGGTGGCATGGTGCACATGCACGCCCAGGGCGGCATGCCAATCCCCGATATTCACCATATCGATCAACCCAACTGGTGGGCCGAAGGCGGCGATACCTCACCCGAAGACTTTGGCTTGGCCCGCGCGCAAGAGCTGGAGAAGGCCATTCTGGAACTCGGCGAAGACCGCGTCGCGGCCTTTATCGGTGAACCAATTCAGGGTGCCGGCGGTGTAATTGTCCCACCAGAAACCTACTGGCCCGAAATTCAGCGCATCTGCGACAAATACGATATCCTGTTGATCGCGGACGAGGTGATCTGCGGCTTTGGCCGGACCGGCGATTGGTTCGGATCACAAACCGTTGGGATCAAGCCGCACATTATGACCATCGCCAAAGGCCTGAGTTCGGGTTATGCGCCGATCGGTGGCTCGATTGTCTGTGACGAGGTGGCCGAGGTGATTGCACAAGGCGAGTTCAACCACGGCTACACCTACTCTGGTCACCCGGTTGCAGCAGCCGTCGCGCTGGAAAATCTGCGCATCCTCGAAGAAGAAGGCATTGTCGACCACGTCCGAGACGTGGCGGCCCCTTATCTGAAAGAAAAATGGGAAGCGCTGATGGACCACCCGCTTGTGGGCGAGGCGATGATTTGCGGCATGATGGCATCGATTGCGCTGACCCCGGACAAAGCAGCCCGCGCCAAGTTTGCCACCGAGCCCGGCACCGTCGGATATATTTGTCGCGACCGCTGTTTTGCTAACAACCTGGTGATGCGTCACGTCGGCGACCGCATGATCATTTCACCGCCGTTGATTCTGACACTGGCGGACATTGATGAGATGATGGCAAGGATTCGCAAATCCCTAGATGAGGCACACGCCGAACTGCTCGAAAAAGACATGATGAAGGCCGCGTCCTGACCTTACGTTCGGTCTGATGATCAAAATTGCCTGATTCTCGGGGCGACCATTCCCTTTGGTCGCCTCTTTTTTGACAACTGAGGTGACGATTCCGATCTCAAAATGGTCGCAAGCGTCTCTCGGGCGTCGTAATTCGGTTGCTTTGTAACCAACTCGGCGCTTAAGCTTCTCCCAAAGCGGCATAGACCGCAGGAAAACAAACTTCGGGGAGCTGGCGTTGACTGCATCATCCAGCAACGATGCGTTCGTTGAATTCGAGCGCGTTCAAAAAAGCTATGACGGCGAAACTCTGGTCGTCAAAGATCTAAATCTCACAATGCCAAGGGGCGAGTTTCTCACGATGCTCGGCCCGTCAGGTTCAGGCAAGACAACCTGCCTGATGATGTTGGCCGGGTTTGAGACCGCAACGCATGGCGACATCCGCCTAGGCGGGACGTCGATCAACAACATCCCGCCGCACAAGCGCGGCATCGGTATGGTGTTCCAAAACTACGCCTTGTTTCCGCACATGACGATTGCCGAAAACCTGAGCTTTCCCTTGGAAGTGCGCAAGATGGGCAAATCCGAGCGTGAGGAAAAAGTGAAGCGTGCGCTGGACATGGTGGAAATGGGCGCCTTTGGCGGCCGCCGACCGGCACAGCTTTCGGGTGGTCAGCAGCAGCGAATCGCTCTGGCACGCGCGTTGGTGTTTGAACCGGAACTGGTTCTAATGGACGAACCGCTTGGCGCGCTCGACAAGCAGCTGCGCGAAAAGATGCAGTTCGAAATTACCGATCTGGCGCATCGTCTGGGAATTACCACAGTCTATGTGACCCACGATCAAACCGAAGCGATGACAATGTCGGACCGCGTCGCTGTTTTCGATGACGGCAGAATTCAGCAGCTGGCGCCACCTGACCAGTTGTATGAAGAACCTGACAATAGTTTCGTCGCGCAGTTCATCGGCGAGAACAACACGCTCGAGGGTGTCGTGCAAGAAATCAACGGCGAAGTGGCGTTGGTCAAACTAGACGATGGCGAACTGATTGACGCAAAGCCGATCAATGTCGGCGTCGGTGACCGCACCCGCGTTTCGATCCGCCCTGAGCGAGTCGAATTCAACAAGGAGCGCCTGAGAGAAGGCACCCATACAATCAAGGCCGAAGTGCTGGAATTCATCTATATGGGCGATATTTTCCGCACACGTCTGCGCGTTGCTGGAAACGATGAATTCGTTATCAAGACCCGGAATGCCCCCGATCAGGTTCGCCACGAACCCGGTACTCAGATCGAGATCGGTTGGCTGCCCGAAGACTGCCGGGCGCTGGACGCCTGATCGCAAACCTTTACGGACCCCGACATCAGATCGGGGCCGCCTGATATACGTTCAACAATGGAGAGAAATATGAAATTCACCAAACTCACAGCACTTGCAGTGACGACGGCACTGGTTGCGCCTGCTGCAATTGCGCAGGAAATGACAATCGTATCCTGGGGTGGTGCTTATACCAAATCGCAGAAAAACGCGTACCACGACCCCTATTCGGCAAAGTCCGGTGTTACGATCATCAACGACGACAGCTCGGCCGAAGCGGTTGCCAAGCTGCGCGCCATGAACGAAGCGGGCAACGTCACCTGGGACGTAGTTGACGTTGTTGCGGCGGACGCGATCCGTCTGTGCGACGAAGGTCTGGCGATGGAAATCGACCCCGACACCATGCTGGCACCTGCACCCGATGGCACCTCGGCGGCTGACGACTTTGGCGACCTGCTGGTCTCTGACTGCTTCATCCCTCAGATCGTTTATTCGACGACATTCGGCTATCGCACCGACCTGGTTGGTGACACTGCCCCTACCAGCGTTTGCGCGGTTTTCGACACCGATGCGTATCCCGGCAAGCGCTCGCTGGAAAAGCGTCCGATCAACAACATGGAGTGGGCTCTGATCTGTGACGGTGTTGCCAAAGATGACGTCTATGACGTTCTGGCCACCCCGGAAGGTCAAGACAAAGCTCTGGCCAAACTGGATACCATCAAAGACGACGTGATCTGGTGGTCTGCAGGTGCCGACACTCCGCAGCTGCTGGCTGACGGCGAGATTGTCATGGGTTCGACCTACAACGGTCGCCTGTTCTCTGTCATCGAAGAGCAGAAGCAGCCGGTTGCCATGCTTTGGGACGCGCAGGTGTTTGACCTGGACGGTTGGATTATCCCGGCCGGCCTGAGCGACGAGCGCAAAAAGCAAGCGCTGGACTACATCATGTTCGCGACCGACACACAGCGGCTGGCGGATCAGGCCAAATGGATCTCATACGGTCCGGCACGTGCCTCATCTGCACCGCTGGTTGGCAAGCACGCTGAGTTGGGTATCGACATGGCACCCCACATGCCGACCGATCCGAACAACGCGCAGAACACGTTCCTCTACAACTACGAGTTCTGGGCTGACTACCGCGACGACATCGATGGCAAGTTCCAGGCGTGGCTGGCGAAGTAATCGCCCCGTCTGAATTCGGAAAGGGCCGCACTTCGGCCCTTTCCACCTCCATTCGTTTGGACATTTACCAATAAAAACAAGACCAACGGGGAAGACCATGACGGACACCACCTCCGATGGGCCTATGCTCGCCGCAGACGGCACGCCGCTGAAAAAGAGCCTGGCCCGCGCGCTGAGACTGCAAAAGATGAGAGCGCTGATGCTGATTGCACCGCTGCTTATCTTTGTGCTGGTTTCTTTCATCATTCCCATTGTGTCGATGCTGATGCGTTCAGTTGAGAACGACATCGTCGTGGAAACGCTGCCATTGACGGTTGCCGAACTGCAGAGCTGGGATGCCGACAGTGGTGAATTGCCTGACGAGCCGGTCTATGCCGCGTTTGTGGGCGACATGGTCGTAGCCATTGATGCCAAGAGACATACACGCCTAGGCACCCGTCTGAATTATGAACAAACCGGCATGTCCTCGCTATTTCGTAAGTCTGGCCGCAAGATTAAACGGATGGACCCCGCTGCGGATGCACCGTTCAAGGACAAGCTGATCGACGTCGACAAGAAGTGGGGCGACGTTGAAACCTGGCGGGTGATCAAGACACATTCGCCAAGGGTCACAAATGGCTATTTCCTCAACGCTGTGGACATGCGCCGAACGCCGGAAGGGGCACAATCACAGCCCGAAGACAAACGGATCTTGGTCAAACTCTTTGTTCGTACCCTGATCATGTCCTTGATCATCACTGGCTCTTGTATCCTGCTCGGCTATCCCGTGGCCTGGATTCTGGCCAACCTGCCGATGCGCACAGCCAATATACTTATGATCCTGGTGCTTCTGCCGTTCTGGACTTCGCTGCTGGTGCGGACTTCGGCCTGGAAAGTCATGCTGCAGCAACAAGGTGTCATCAACGAGTTTCTGGTCTGGCTTGGTATGGTGGCCGACGACTCCCGATTGGTCATGATCAACAATCAGACCGGGACCATCATCGCAATGACCCACATCTTGCTGCCATTTATGATCCTGCCGATGTACTCGGTGATGCAGACAATCCAGCCGACCTATCTGCGCGCGGCCAAATCCATGGGCGCGACCAATTGGACAGCGTTCTGGCGGGTCTACTTCCCGCTATCGATCCCTGGCATTGGCGCTGGATCAATCCTCGTTTTCATCCTTGCGATTGGCTACTATATCACGCCCGAAATCGTCGGCGGCACCAAGGGTGTCTTCATCTCGAACCGGATTGCCTACCACATCTCGAGCTCGTTGAACTGGGGCCTCGCGGCCGCACTGGGCACGATCCTACTGGTAGTCGTTCTGATCCTCTATTGGGCCTATGACAAGATCGTAGGCATCGACAACGTGAAGCTGGGGTAACGGACATGGCTGCACTCACACCTATCTCGCGCAAACCGATGTCTCTTGTTCTGCCGACCGTAGCGGCGGCAGGCGGCTTGCTTGGGCTGTTTGTTGGAACGGCGAACGACTCTGGCTTCCTGGGCATCGTCATTGGCGCTGCAATTGTAACTGCCTTGGCTGCGCTTTACATCTTTGCGCTCAAGAACGAGCAAATGAGCAAGTGGATCTCAATCCTGATCTTTCTTGCCTTGGGCTTTTTCGTTGGTGGCATCCCCGCAGCAATCCTGGGCGCCCTCGCGGGCTGGTTCTTTCACTGGTTCACTTACTGGATGTACGAAGGCCGCTATCGCCAGCGCCTGCTGCCCTACCTGACCCCCAGTCAGGTTCTGTGGCACTATGGGTTCCGGGTGATCTGTGGCGCGATCTTCGTGTTCCTGATCACGCCAATCCTCGTGGTCATACCGCTCAGCTTTAACTCACAGGACTTCTTTACGTACACACCAGAGATGCTCCGGTTTGATCCTGCTGGTTATTCGCTCAAGCACTACCAGGACTTTTTCACCAACAATGAATGGCAGCGCTCGTTCAAGAACTCGCTGATCATTGCGCCGATTGCGACCGTCATCTCGGTAAGCTTGGGCACTCTGGCCGCCATCGGCCTGAGCCAAAGCCACGTGCCCGGTCGCCGCGCTATCATGGCCATCATGATCTCGCCGATGATCGTGCCGCTGATCATCTCGGCCACTGGCATGTTCTTTTTCTACTCGAGCATCGGCAACTGGATGGAAGGGACGCTGGGGCTTTCCAAAAACTTCGTGGGATACGTCAAAGTTGTTCTGGCCCATGCGGTTCTGGGCATTCCCTTTGTGATCATCACTGTGACAGCAACACTGGTGGGTTTTGACCGCTCGCTGACCCGCGCGGCTGCAAACATGGGTGCCAACCCGGTAACCACCTTCTTCCGCGTGCAAATGCCGCTGATCCTGCCGGGCGTGATCTCTGGCGGTCTCTTCGCATTCATCACGTCTTTTGACGAAGTCGTCGTGGTGCTCTTTGTCGGCTCGGCCAGCCAGAAGACGCTGCCCTGGCAGATGTTCACCGGTCTGCGTGAACAGATCTCGCCGACTATCCTGGCCGTGGCCACGATCCTCGTGGTGATCTCGATCGCGCTGCTGACCACGGTCGAGCTGCTGCGCCGCCGCTCGGAGCGGCTGCGTGGCATGTCACCGGGCTAAACAAAAAACACCCCGCCCTTCTCTTTATTCGAAGTACGGCGGGGTGAATTGATGCAAAGGATCAAGAGGGGCATTGCCCCTCTTTTTTCATCTCAAGCCTTGCAACAAGCCGGGCGAGGCATACCCATCCGGCACCAACCCATTGGCCAGCTGGTAAGCCCGGACTGCATTGATCGTCAGCGGACCAATCTTTGCGTCGATCTTTTGCGTGTCGAACCCCTTGGCCGTCAGGCGCTCTTGCAGCTCGATCCGCTCATCAAAAGTCAACGCACGATCCCCGCGCGGCCAACCGCCTTGAAGCTTCCCCGCCCCCCGTATTCGGTCGCTTAGATGGCCCACACCGATCACATAAGCGTCAGCCGTGTTATAGCTTTCCAAGACTTCGAAGTTGTCGAAAATCATGAAGGACACGCCCTCTGCCCCGCCGGGCAACAGGATTGACGCCGCGCCATGGTTGCGCACCGCCTTACCATCCATGCCTTTCACCCCAAGCTCGGCCCACTCTTTCGGGCTCTTGATGATCTCTCGATTTGCCTGAGTATAGTCGAACCCCTTGGGCAATGTGACCTCGACACCCCATGGCTGCCCTGAGGTCCACCCATGCCCCGCCAGATAGGCCGCAGTCGACGCCAAAGCATCGGTCGGATCGTCGGACCAGATGTTGCGCTTACCATCACCTGAGTAATCCACCGCATACTTAAGGAATGAGGTCGGCATGAACTGCGTGTGCCCCATGGCCCCGGCCCAACTGCCATTCATATTTCGGCTGGCCACGTCGCCTGCTTGCAAAATCTGCAAGGCCGCAATCAGTTGCTCTTCGAAGAAGTCGCTGCGCCGCGCGTCATAGGCCAAGGTCGCCAGCGAGCGGATCACGCTCTTTGACCCCCGAAAGGTGCCATAGGCGCTTTCCAGTCCCCAGATCGCCACGACGACTTCTTTCTCAACACCATATTTGGCCTCGATCCGGTCCAGCAGAGCGTTGCGCTTTTTTAAAGCCGCTTTGCCGTTCTTGACCCGCAGGTCCGAGGCCGCGCTGTCAAGGTAGACCCAAACCGTCTTGGTGAACTCGGACTGATTGCGGTCGCGCTTAATGACCTCGGCGTCATAGCTCATGCCGCTCAGGGCCTTCTGCCAGATCGACCGCTTGATGCCCGCAGCTTCGGCCCGTGGACCAAAGCCGACGATCCACTCTTGAAAACCACCTTCCGACGCTACGGATGTGGGCTTAACCGCATCTACACGCGCAGGTCGCAGTTGCGGCCTTAGCGAGGTCAACACCTGGGCAGAGGCTAGTTTGACTGCATTTTCGTTCTCGGACCCGGTGCTTGCCCCGGGCATCATTGCGGCGGACACTGCCGCCGCACTCAGCCATACACGCATCTTGGTTGTCCCGATTGTCTGCTCTGGCACAAGCGTAGCGCGAAAGCATCATCTGAAAAAGGGATCACTCGGATTGTGTGCAATCCTCCGCTCGCGCGCGTTCGGCCCGCAGATTTTCGATGGCTCGGCGCAGCAGGGGCACCCGATTGGGACGGAAACTCTGGTCAGTCACAACTAACTCGCGCATCCGATCCAGACGGAAGGTACGAAAATCCTGCCGCAGGTGACACCACGCCACCAATACGCTGGCCCGGTCCATGTAGACAATGGACAAAGGGTTCACCCGGCGGTGCGTCTGCGCCCCGTGAACGTCCGAGTACCCAAACTCAACGGCTTGCTCATCCCAAGTCGCCTTTCTCAGGCGCGCAACCTCAATCCCCGGTTTGGGGGGCCGGTCGAACCGCGTCGCCGTCAACACAGCATGGCTCAGGCGGTGGGATTGTCGCTGTGGCAATCGTCCTTGCAGTTTTCGCAGGGCAGCACTGGCGGCTTCGGACAGGGCCGGGTCGCCTATCAGTTCAACTTCACGCAAGCCAAGAACCAGCGCCTCAAGCTCGTCATCCAGAAACCCCAGCGGCGGCAGGGTTGCGTCCTCGATCAAGGTAAAGCCAAACCCGGCCTCGCCGTCGATTACCGCACCCAAGCTGCGCAATGTGTCGATGTCGCGATGCACCGTGCGCGGCGACACCCCCAGATCCTGCGCCAGCTGGATCGAGGTGCGTGGCTGCGGCCCTGAACGCAGGGCTTGCATCAACTGGAACAGGCGGGCGGTGCGTGACATGGCTCCATACTGCCTAACACTGATGACAGAAACTGTCATCACCTCCCCCTAGGGTCCGACTCAATTCAAATCTCGGAGTTTCGTCATGTTGACCCTTTTCATATACCCCTCGGCCTTTGGCTTGTTCAGCGGAAGCCCGTTCTGCGTCAAAGCCGCCTACCTCCTCGAAGCTTCTGGTCAGCAGTGGCAGCGGTCCGATCTGCTCGACCCGCGCAAGATGCCCCACCGTAAATTGCCCGTGCTGCGCACGCCCGAACGATTGATGCCCGACAGCGATGCCATTCGCGGCTGGCTTGAGGCGCGCGGCGCCGACTTTGATCAGGGCCTCAGCGATCTGCAAAAAGGCCAGTCACGCGCCCTGATCCGCATGGCCGAGGACCACTTGTATTTCCAACTGGTCATGGACCGCTGGGGCAATGATGAGGTCTGGCCAGTTCTGCGAGAAACGTTCTTTTCCAGTGTTCCTCGTCTAATCCGGGGCCCCATCACAAAATCCGTGCGCAAGTCGGTTCTGCGTGGACTGGACATGCAGGGCGTGTCCCGGTTCTCGCTAGCTGAACGCCTTGAGCGGGTCGAGAACGACCTGACCGCGATTGCCGCGTTCCTGTGGCATTCGCCCTTTCTGCTGGGCAATACGCCAACCTCTGCTGATTACTCCGTCGCCCCGATGTTGGCGGCGATTGCCGCGACACCAGTGGAGACGCCGCTGCAACAGCGGATTGCCAATGACAGGCTGCTGACCGACTATGTATCGCGAATGGATCAGGCGTTTGAATTGACATGACACCCTTTGCCAACGATCAGGTCGCCGCAGCCTTTGCGGCGATCCCGTCCAAGCCTCGTGCAGGCCTGCTGCGGCTGCGCGGGCTGATCTTCGATGTGGCCTGCGAATTACCGAGCGTGCCACAGGTTGAAGAAACGCTCAAATGGGGACAACCCGCCTACCTGACACCCAAAGGGTCCACGATCCGATTGGGCGTGCCAAAAGCCGGAGGCTTCGCCCTGTTTGTGCATTGTCAGAGCCGCTTGATCCCGGACTATGAAACCGCATTTCCCAAAACCGACAGGATCGACGGCACGCGTGCTGTTCTTTTTGAGGATACAGGCCAAATCGACGACGGGCGTCACGGCTGGCTGATCGCCCGCGCGTTGACGTACCATCAAAAGACGTAACTTAGCGCCGATTGCGCTCGACCTTGCGCTTGATTTTGTCCCGCTTGCGTTTGCCCTTTATGGCCTTGCGACGTTGCGTGCGGCCTGCAGGGCTAACAGGTTTTGGCATGGCTTTGTCTTCCACCGACAACATCTCCAGCTCTAGACCTCCGGTTACCGGCGTTGCCTGCGCCAACCGCACCGTGACCCGCTGACCAATAGACAAGACCATCCCTGTGTCCGACCCCATCAGCGTTCCCGCTTCACTGTCAAAGTGAAAGAACTCGCGCCCCAGAGAACGCACTGGCACCAGCCCGTCTGCGCCGGTCTCGTCGAGCTTCACAAAGGCGCCGAACCGCGCCATTCCACTAATCCGGCCAGAGAATTCGTTGCCAACCCGCTCGCTCAGATACGCGGCCAGATAGCGATCCGTCGTGTCCCGTTCTGCCACCATCGATCGACGTTCGGTGTCTGAAATATGGGTGGCCGTGTCTTCGAGTCGGTCGATTTCATCCGCTTGCAACCCGTCATCACCCCAACCGTGTGCCTTAATCAGCGCACGATGCACGATCAGGTCAGCGTAGCGACGGATGGGCGAGGTGAAGTGCGCATAGTTGCGCAAGGCCAGGCCAAAGTGACCAAAGTTTTCGGGCGAATAATACGCCTGCGCCATAGACCGCAGGGTCGAAATGTTGATCAACTCTGCATCGTCAGTCCCAGCCGCCGCCCGCAGCAATGTATTCAGGTGACGGGTTTGCAGCACCTGCCCCTTGGCCATGTTGTAACCGGCTGCCTGTGCGGTTTCGCGCAGCGACTCCAGTTTCTCGGGCGCAGGTTCTTCATGCACGCGGAACAAAAGCGGGGATTTCTTGGCGGTCAGAGTTTCGGCGGCCGCTACATTGGCCAGCACCATGAACTCTTCGATCAGGCGGTGCGCGTCCAGCCGGTCTCGAAAGTTGACCGATTGAACCTTCCCATCATCATCCAGCACGATCTTGCGTTCCGGCAGATCCAGGTCCAGCGGCTGTCGTTCCTCGCGTGCCTTTTTCAACGCACCATAGGCAGCATAAAGCGGTTTCAGGATCGGGTCCAGCAGGGGACCGGTTCGATCATTGGGGGTGCCGTCGATGGCATCCTGCACCTCGGCGTAATGCAGCGAGGCGACCGATCGCATCAAGCCGCGTACAAAGCGATGCGACAGCTTGTTTCCGTCCGCGTCCAACTGCATCCGTACTGCCAGACAGGCGCGCGGTACGCCCTCGTGCAGCGAGCACAGATCGCCCGACAGGCGATCCGGCAACATCGGCACCACGCGGTCGGGGAAATAGCTGGAATTGCCGCGTTTGCGGGCCTCGCGATCCAGCGCGGAACCGGGGCGCACATAGGCCGCCACATCGGCAATGGCGACCCAAACGATATGGCCACCGGGGTTCTTGGGATCATCATCGGCATGGGCATAACAGGCATCGTCATGGTCGCGCGCGTCCGAGGGGTCGATGGTTAACAGCGGCAAGTCGCGCAGATCGTCGCGCCCGCTCAGCCCCATGGGTTTGGCGACATCTGCTTCGGCGATCACAGGGTCAGGGAAGTCATCCGGAATGCCGTGCTGATGGATCGCGATCAGTGACACCGCTTTGGGGGCCGAAGGATCGCCCAGCCGCTCCACGATCCGCGCTTTGGGAAGGCCCATCCGGCCCTTGGGGCCGGCCTGCTCGGCCTCGACCAGCTCGCCATCCTTTGCACCCAACACAGCGGCTTCGGCCACGGACCATTCGGTGCCAGAGGACTTGTCGATAGGCACGATCCGCCCGCCTTCGCTGCGCTTGCGGAACACACCCAAGATCCGTTTCGGGTTGGCACCGATGCGCCGGATCAGGCGCGCCTCGTAGTTGTGGTCTTCCTCGTGCACGACGGTCAGCCGGGCCAGGATTCGATCTCCTTCACCCAAGGCCGGGTCCGAGGCGCGGGGAATGACCAACACGACCGGCTCCACTCCTTCGCCGTGCCATTCCATCGGTTTGGCAAAAAGATCGCCATTGCTATCCGGTGCCTTGACCTGCAACACGCTGACCGGTGGCAGGCGATCGGGGTCGGAATAGCTGCGTTTGCGCTTTTCCAGATGGCCTTCGGCCTCAAGTTCCTTGAGCAACCGTTTCAGGTCGATCCGGTCCGAGCCCTTGATGCCAAAGGCTTTGGCAATGTCTCGTTTCGAAGTGAGGGTCGGGTTGGCCGAAATCCAATCGAGGATCTCTTCCTTTGTTGGAATACGCGTCATACCTCTGGCCTATCACGGCCCTTTGACAAGGTCATGACCAAAACGTCAAAGGCGGAACAAATCCGCCTTGGTGTCCACATCACGCAGTTCATCGACCAAAGCAATGCGACGGCCCGGCAACGTTGCAATCGTATCAGCCAAAGCATGCTTGGTGGACCAGCGAACACCCACGAACATGTTAATGGGCAGGGCCGAGGCGCGCTTGGCCCCAACCAACCAGTAACCGCCGTCAGGCGCCGGGCCAAACACCATCTCATGCGATCCAAGCGCCTCAAAAGCGCGCGCGACAAGGGCCCGGGTGATACCCGGAATGTCTGCTCCGATTACGCAAACCGGGCCGGGGGGCATCCCGCGCAGCATCCGCGCCATCCTGTCACCCAAATCACCGCGCCCCTGTGGTGCGCGTAGCAGGTCAAGGGGCCAGATACGGCTTTCCAAGCCTTCGCGATCCGGGGCCACAGCCAGCACAATCCGCCAGCGAGGGTCACGTAGGCGGCGGATCAGGCGGCGGGTCTGGTGGCGAAACCACCACGCCGCACCGACCATGCCAATGTCGCGCCCCAGCCGTGTCTTGACACGGCCTGGACGCGGCTCCTTTACCATGATGACCAGCGTGCGCCTCATGCCAGGGTCAACACCATGTCGCGGTGATCAATCCCTGCGTCATCAAAAACTGCTCCGTAAGCCTCAAACCCCAATTTTTCGTAAAACCCCAAGGCGTTCACTTGCGCCGCCAGTTTGACCCGCGTCACATTCGGTTGACCCTTGGCGATCTCGATCCCCTGTTTGATCAGCGCTGCGCCCATGCCAGTGCCGCGCCCTTCGGGTACCACGCAGACACGACCGATCTTGGCAGTTTCACCGTCGAACAAAACCCGAGCCGTGCCAACTGCAACGCCATTAAACGTGGCCAGCATGTGGGTCGCGACCTCATCCATGATGTCGATCTCTTCCTCGATGGGAACGCCCTGTTCCTCAACAAAGACCGTGTGCCGCAAGGCAAAGCAAGAGTCGCGGTCGTCCGTCATCTCGACCTTGATCGTCATGCAAAATAGTCCCGCAGAATGCGTGAATAGATGTCTTTAAGCTGGTGGATCTGTGCCACTTCGACCCGCTCGTCGACCTGATGCATAGTCCGGCCAACCAAGCCAAATTCCACCACCGGGCAATGGTTTTTCACGAACCGTGCATCCGACGTGCCGCCCGTGGTCGACAGCAATGGTTTCACGCCGGTTTCCGCCTCGACCGACGCTGCCACCAGATTGGATAAGTCGCCGGGGGGGGTCAGAAAGCTTTCGCCTGAAATCTTGACCTTCATCGCGATCTCAACGTCAAAGGCATCGGCCACTTGATCGAGTTCGCTTTGCAGCCAGGCGGTCAGTCCAGCGCCAGTGTGCGTGTCGTTGAACCGGATGTTCACCGCCCCAGTACATTGCGCCGGGATCACATTGGTCGCCGGGTTGCTCGTGTCCATCGTCACGACGGCCAGAGTCGAGGCATCGAAGTGGTCAGTGCCCTGATCCAGCTGATGGCTGGCCAACCGGTCCATAAGACGCGCCAGCGCAGGCAACGGGTTCTTGGCGCGGTGGGGATAGGCGGAATGCCCCTGAACGCCGGTCACCGTGAACCACGCGGTCATCGAGCCGCGCCGCCCAATCTTGATCATTTCACCCATCGTGTCAGGACATGTGGGCTCGCCTACCAGACAAACAGACATCCTTTCGCCTTCGGCATCCATATAATCCAGCAGGGCGGTGGTGCCGTCGATGGCATCGCCCTCTTCGTCGCCGGTGACGGTCAGGATCACAGCACCATCAGGCGGGGTTTGCGTGACAAAGTCGATGGCAGCGGCGGCAAAGGCAGCAACGCCGGATTTCATGTCAGTCGCTCCGCGCCCGTACATAAATCCATCCTTTTCGTCGGCCCCAAATGGCGCCATAGTCCAAGCGCCCTCGTCCCCCAAGGGGACAACATCCGTATGCCCATTGAACCCAAAAGTTCGCGCGTGGCCTTTGCCGCCCCAACGGGCAAAGAGGTTTGACACTTTGCCCCGGTCCACGCGGGAGCATTCGAACCCCGCAGCGCCAAGTCTTTCCGCCAAAAGAACCAGCGCTCCACCCTCGTCCGGGGTGACTGAAGGGCAGCGGATCAGATCAGCGGTCAGTTGGGCGGCGTCGGTCTGGGTCATCTCGTCTCTCACTTGGGTCATGGCCTTTGTCGCGTCACACTTGTGACGAAAAGGTCGCGTTGCCAACCCCTTTTGGCCCGAATGTGCTTAACAGATGGGCAAATCACGTGCTAACCCTTTGAGCAATAACATGACCCGAGGCAGGGCAATCAGCAGTACAGTCGCAAAAGACTGACCGAAACACGACCGCGCGCCGTCATCAGAACAGCCGCGGCCAACCGTTTTGCTTGGACAGGGGACAACCCCTGCGGCTGGATATTCTGCCTCTAAAAGACTGAGGGTTGGGGCAGAACATGGCGACCGGTGCGGAACTGAATTATCAAACAAATGCGTCTGCCATACAGATGGCCGAGACGATATTTGGCGACGGTGTGACCGTTACCGATGCCTCCTATTCAGGATGGGGGCAATCATCGGCGATCTATTCGAACGGGGACTCGTTGGCACCAGGGGCGACCCCTTCGGACACGGGTGTGATCCTGTCAACTGGACGAGCCAGCCATTATACGCGCAACGGCGGTGACCCGAACCGCTCGGGCAGCACGTCCACCAACACATCTGGCGAAAACAACAACGCAGATTTCAACGCGGCCGCCGGTACGAACACCTATGATGCCTCGTATTTGGACATCAGCTTTACCGTGGATGACCCGACCGTCACACAGATGACGTTTCAGTTTGTTTTCGCGTCCGAAGAATATCCCGAGTTCGTGAACTCGGTCTATCAGGACTTTGTTGGCGTCTGGATCAACGGGGTCGAGGTAGAGACACAATTTGGCGACGGTGATGCCGATCCTGGCAATGTCAACGCGACCAACAACGAAAACCTGTTTCTGGACAACTCAAACGACGACTACAACACCGAAATGGATGGCCTGACGGTCACTATGACACTGACGATTGACGTCATACCCGGTCAGGTGAACACCATTCGCATCGGGGTCGCTGACGTATCCGACAGCAGCTATGACTCGTCCTTGCTGATTGCCGCAGACAGTGTCCAGACCGCAATTGTCGCAAATGAAGACAGTGCAACCGTCCACCCTGACGGGTCGCAAACCATAGACGTTCTGTCCAACGATCAGAACACCACGGGCGGCACACTGACGATCACGCATCTCAACGGTGTTGCGGTCAATGTCTGGGACACTGTCGTACTGAACACCGGTCAGACTATTCAACTGAACGATGACGGCACAATCACTGTCTTTGGTGATGGGGATACCGAAGACTTTAACTTCACCTACGGGGTTTCGAACGGCACCAACGAAGACACAGGGATCGTCAATGTCAGCTCGGTTCCCTGCTTCGTGTCGGGCACTTTGATCCAAACTCCGGAAGGTGAAAAACCCGTCGAGCGTCTGACCCTGGGGCAACTTGTCGACACCAAGGATGACGGCCCGCAACCGCTGAGATGGATCGGACGACGCACAGTTCGCGCACATGGCGACCTGGCCCCGATCCGCATTCGGGCGGACACCTTTGGCGCGCATCGCGATCTGCTGGTGTCCCCGCAGCACCGTGTTCTGGTCCGTGACAGCCTGGCCGAACTTCTGTTCGGCGAGGGTGAAGTTTTGGTGGCGGCCAAAGACCTGATCAACGACCACTCGGTCACCCGCGTCGAGGGGCGCGCCGTCACCTACGTGCATCTGATGTTCGACGAACATCAGGTCATCTATTCCGAAGGGTTACCGACAGAAAGCTTCCTGCCAGGACCGCAGACGACGGAACTGTTCGAGCAACCCATCGTCGATGAAATCTGCGCGATTTTTCCCGAACTCGACCCCGAGACTGGCGAAGGTTACAGCCCCGCTGCGCGGCGTACTCTGCGCAAGTATGAGGCGCAGGTTCTTATGTCCACGCAAAGGGTGGCCTGATCATGACTTGGATTGCACTGTCTGACGCCGACGACCAGCATTTCGAACCACATGGCCTGGATCGACATCCCAAAGACCGCCCCCTGATCGGCTCGCACGAGGATGATCTGCTCGCTCGAGGCTCTTTGGTGATTGAAACGCGGCTGCCCATCACGAGCCGCCCCAGATCGCTGGTGTTTTACGAACGTGGCGGTGATTGGCCGTTTCACTTGTCCCTGCAAGCCATTCCCGGTGGTGGCCTGATCCTGATCCTGTATCAAGGGGACTCGGTCCTGCACAAAGCCTTGAACCCATCGGAAATGGGGCGTCTGGATGTGTTGCGGCTGACTTATTCTTGGGACGCACCCGCCCGCTGGGGGCGTTTGGCGGTCGAACAAAACGATCAGGACACACTTTTTGTCACGGATGTGCCCCGTCCTTGCCCGCTCAGGGCTGGAGACGTACGCGCTCTGTTCAAACCCGGTGAGCACCGCTTTGTTTCTCCCGACGTGATCTATATGGCACTCAGCAACGAGATCGAGGCCGTCGGCCCGATGCCGACTTTACTGCCGTCCACGCCAATTGCCACGCCGGACGGCTATCGCCCGATCAGCAAGCTGCAAAGGGGAGATGTTGTGCTGACCGCCGATCTTGAGATCGTTCCCATCCTGCACAAGATCACCTGCACAATGGTGGCACGCGGCACCGCGAAACCGTTGCACTTGCGCGCACCCTACTTTGGCTTGCAACAAGACATTCAAACGGCGCCAGATCAGCGTCTTTTGTTGTCAGGCAGCGAGGTCGAGTATCTGTTTGGACACGAGGCCGTGCTAACGCCTGTATGCCATCTGGCTGGAGGAACATCAGTATTGCCCGCGGAATGCGGCCTGACCGTAACGTATCAGCAGCTGCTCTTGCCCCAGCACGAACCGATCCTTGCCGCAGGCACGGTTGCCCAGAGCCTTTACATCGGGCGCCTGCGGCGTAAGCCCCAACATCTGGCGGCAAGCTTGCTTGGGCAGTTGGATCGACATGGTTTGCCGGACCATGGCCGCTCGAAATTCCCGGTCTTGCGTGCTTTTGACGCCCGGGTCCTGGCCGAACGCCGTGTTGCCTGACCTAAAGGCGGGCTTGTCGGCTGTGTCGAATCTGTCTAGGTACGCGCAAAATAAAGATGGTTAACATGCGCGGCCTCCTCCTCGGCTTGAGCCTGACACTCACACTTTGGGCCCAAGCGAGCATTGCACAGACCCTTACGGTGTCTACTGTTTCACGTCCGCCGTTCTCGTATGCCGAGAACGGCGCAGAGGAAGGTTTCTCTATCGAATTGATGGCGGCCCTGGCCGAGGCGCTGAGTTGGGACATCCATATCCAAAGGTTCGATCATTTCGCGGACATGCTGTCGTCAGTCGAAGATGGCACTGCCGATATGGCCATCGCAAATATCTCGATCACGGCCGCGCGTGAAACGCGAATGGACTTCAGCCAGCCGATCTTTGAATCCGGGTTGCAATTGATGGTGCCCGCAGGTCAGACCCGTTCACCCTCGCTTTTGTCTGCGCTTCTATCATTTGATCTGTTCTTGGCCATTGGCCTTGCATTCTTGATGCTTATGTGTGGCGGCATGTTGATGTGGTACTTTGAGCGCCGCGCACAGCCATATTTCGACCGCCCGGCCAATCAGGCTTGGTTTCCATCTTTCTGGTGGGCGCTGAATCTGGTCGTGAACGGCGGTTTTGAAGAACGCGTGCCCCGCACTGCGTTCGGGCGGGTCTTTGGTGTCATCCTTGTAATCTCGTCTTTGTTTATCGTGTCCGTTTTTACTGCCAGGATCACCTCTGTCATGACGATCGAAGCGATCAGCGGATCAATCAATTCGGTGAATGACCTGTACGGACAGCGGGTCGGCACGATTAATGGGTCAACCGCCGCAGGATTCCTTGGACGTCGGGAGCTCAACTATACCGCCTTCGAAGGACTGGATACGATGCTCACAGCCTTTGAAACAGCCGATCTGGACGCAGTTGTCTTTGACGCGCCAATCCTGTCCTACTACGCCACGCACGAGGGCCGGGATCACGCATCCATGACCGGCGCCATATTCTTGCGGGAAAACTATGGCATCGCCTTTCCCACTGGATCGCCCCTGGTGGAAGATGTCAATCAGGCGCTATTGGCGATCCGTGAAAACGGCACCTATGACGATCTATACAGAAAGTGGTTCGGGGTTCGAAACTGATTAGGCTTCTAGCGTGCCGTCATCAAAGAACGGAGTCATCTGTGCAACGATCACCGAATTTTCATCAAGCGCACGATCCATCAACGCACGTTCTTCGTCGCTGATGTCGTGACCCTCAGCCTCGCGTTCGGCCAGCGTACCGTATCCGGTCACATCCAGCGGTGCCGTGTCGGCCTGCTTTAGAATGGCAACCGTTTCGCGCACGGCTTCGGCTTCGTCCACACCACTGGCAAAACACATCAGCGCAGCGCCGGTCGCGCCGTCAGGCAGACCATCGCCCTCTTTGCGACCGATCTGGACCAACAGGGTATAGACTTGCTGGCGGGAGGGTTTCTTTTTCTTTTCCATACGCGCGCATACCTTGCTGTCCCCCGCTGGGTCAATGGGCGTTCGATCAGTAAAATCCGAAACAAATTGGTGTTGGTTGAAAACGGAATCAGAAGACTTGCACGGGTACTCCTGCGTCAAAGACAGACGTATGGAAACCCGGAATGCCCCAAGCCTCACAATTGCCCGTTGATACCCAGGCCACTGACATGGAAATGGCAGAGGCCATGTTCGGAAACGGTGTCAAAATCGTAAGCGCCGATTATAGCGGAGCAAACTCAGCTTCGGGAATCTACAGCAACGGCGATAGCGTCAGCGACGCTCTGACGCCATCCGACACTGGGGTCATCCTGTCCACAGGCCGCGCCAATGAGGTCACCAACAGCAATGGTGACGTGAACGACAGCTCTGGAACGACAACCAATCACGGTCGCGCCGGAGATGATGATCTAACCGAAATGGCCGGTGCTCAGACCTATGATGCAGCCGTCTTTGAGGCAGAGTTCATACCCGACGGCAACACGCTGACCATGCAGTTCACATTCGCGTCCGAGGAATACCTTGAATACGTGGGGTCGGGCTTTAATGATGCTGTGGGAATTTACGTCAATGGCGAACCTGCCGAACTAATGGTCGGTGATGGCGAGGTCACCATCAACAACATCAACGACACATCGAATTCCAATCTTTACATCGACAATGCAGCAAGTTCGGATGACTACAACACGGAAATGGACGGGTTCACCGTCACGCTGACTGTCAAAGCCCCCGTGAATGCAGGAGAGGTCAATACGATCAAGATCGCCGTCGCCGACGGAGGCGACGGGGCATACGATTCCAACCTGCTTATCGCGGGCGATTCCATCCAGTCTACGCTGATTGCCACAAACGACGAGGTCGACATCAACGCTGATGGCGAAGCAACCGTCGACGTTTTGGCCAACGACAACTCGCAGGCCGCCGGCGAGATGAAGATCACAATGATCAATGGGCAGGCTGTTTCGGCAGGCGACACGATCACTCTCAACAGCGGCGAAGAGATCACGGTCAACGGGGACGGCACGCTGACTGTCGAGGCCGACGAAGACGAGGGGTCGAATTCCTTTTCCTATCAAGTCGAGGATGGCGCCGGGAACACAGATACGGCCATCGTGACGATACGGACAACGCCGTGTTTTGTGGCCGGGACGTTGATCGACACCGTCGACGGGTGCGTTCCGGTCGAGAATCTGAAACCAGGCGATCTGGTTCACACCCGCGATCACGGGCCGCAACCGTTGCGCTGGATCGGTCAAACCGAGCGGATTGCAAAGGGCAACGATGCCCCTATCCTGTTTGCACGCAGCGCGCTTGGTAACCACGACGCAGTGGCGGTATCACCCAATCACCGTATCCTGTTGACCACCGCCCTATCCGAGATGATGTTCGGTTCGTCCGAGGTTTTGGTCCAGGCCAAGCATCTGATCAACGACCGCTCAATCCGGCGCTGCGCTGATGGCCAGCCGATAACTTACGTTCATCTTCTATTTGACCGGCACGAGGTCGTTCGGGGCAATGGGTTGGAAAGCGAAAGCTACCATCCCGGCGACATGACGATGCACGCCTTTGATGCCAACACGCGAGACGAGATCCTGGACCTGATGCCGGATTTAACAAAACGCGACTACGGCTATGGGCCGTCCGCCCGAATGTCGCTGCGCGGGTATGAAACCCGCGCGCTTATCCGCGGCTAGGGGCGCCCCAGAAAATCCCGGCTGACAGTGCCGCGAAAACATCTTGGGAAGAACGGAAAGCTGTCGGTGGCAAAGTAGACATAGCTGCCGTCAACGATAGCCCCATTGCATTCATCCAGATTGCCGCTGCCCGACACATGCTGCCAGTCCTGCTCGTATGTTCCATCATAACGACCGTTGGGCGCAGTCGGTCGCTTGCCGGGTTTCAGCTGCCAGGACGCCTTGACGCTGTTTCCAACGTAGTGGATCGGAAAACCATCCGCCGCATAACCGATCAGTGTACCCTTGAGCGACGCCGTCAAAGCAGGTGCCGGGGCGTGATAGTGATAAAGCCCGCGATGATCGACATGGGCGTTTTGCCGGTCCATGCCCAGCATGTCCGCTGCTCCCATCCCCTCAAGCCGCCAACCACTGGAGGCGTCACGTGAAAACCCGCGCGGGCTTGAAGCGTCGTAGAAATCCGCCGTGCCGGGTCGAAACGGAATGCCGGTCAAAGAAATCCCGGATGCATTGGTCCGATGCGTAACCCGTCCAGTATCGCGCGGGGTGGCATCGACACAATACGTCAGTTTTTGCGCGCGGAACCGATGCGGGTTACCCCGGTTTGGAAAGGTGCCAATCGTGTGATTAGGCGTTCCGTTGGAACTGATACAGAGCTGATCGCCCTTGGTGCTGATCTTGACCGAATTGGCCGCCTGACCAGGGGAACTTTTAAATACAACGGCCGCTGTCATCAGCGCAGCCAGAACCAGTAAACGTTTCATCAGGTCTCCTCCACCTTTGTCGGATGCCTGATACCACGCGGCCGCAACGGGTTTCCGTCGCGGCCGCTTAAGAAATCTTAAACTGAGGCGAGGTTAGTCGCGCAGCAGCTCATTGATCCCGGTTTTCGAACGGGTCCGCTCATCAACGCGTTTCACGATCACCGCACAGTAGAGATTGACGTTGTTCTTGGACGGCATCGAGCCTGCGACGACGACCGAGTAAGGCGGCACTTCGCCGTACATAACTTCGCCGGTTTCGCGATCGACGATCTTGGTCGACTGGCCGATGAACACGCCCATGCCCAGAACCGAACCTTCGCGCACGATGCAGCCTTCGACCACCTCGGAACGGGCACCGATGAAGCAATTGTCTTCGATGATGGTCGGGCCTGCCTGCATCGGCTCGAGCACGCCGCCGATGCCAACGCCACCTGACAGGTGCACATTCTTGCCGATTTGCGCACACGAACCGACGGTGGCCCAGGTGTCAACCATGGTGCCCTCGTCCACGTGGGCTCCCAGGTTCACAAACGACGGCATCAGGACAACGCCTGGCGCGATGTAAGCGGATTTGCGGACGACACAATTTGGAACGGCGCGGAAACCTGCGGCTTTCCACTGATCGTCGCCCCAGCCTTTGAATTTGCTGTCGACCTTGTCCCACCAGCCGCTGCCCTGCGGGCCGCCGTCATGCTGTTCCATGTCCTTGATGCGAAAGCCCAGCAGAACCGCCTTTTTGGCCCACTGGTTCACATGCCAATCGCCGCTGTCCTGCTTTTCGGCGACTCGCAGCGAACCGCTGTCGAGCGCGTTCAGCGTGTCTTCGATGGCTTCGCGCTGTTCACCAGTGGTGGCGGGGGTGATCGTGTCGCGCGCCTCCCAGGCGGCTTCGATGGCGGCTTCGAGTTGTGCGTTCGACATGGGTGGCTCCCTGAGATTCTCGTGGTGGTGTCATGGCCTATAAGGGGCAACGGGCCAAGGCGCAATCCGACGCGACGCGCCCGCTTTGCGGCGTTTTCTTCAGGTGGCGAGGGGATCGGGCGCGATATTGCCGCCGCAAACAAGTACAGCGACCCGTTCGCCTGGCTCCGGCACATAGGCCTCCGACATCAGCGCAGCCAAGGCCGTGGCCCCAGCGGGTTCAACCAACTGTCGATGTTCGCGCCAAAGCGCGCGCTGCGCCCCGGTGATCGCGTCATCGCTAACCAACACCGATTGCATGCCTTGCGCCAGTTCGAAACAGATGTCACCGATCCGCCGCGCGCCAAGCGCATTGGCCGCCACACCCGAAACGTTGACGTCCACGGGCGCGCCCGCTGCCAGCGCTGCGTTCAACGCGCAAGAAGTCTCGGGCTCAACCGCCACGACCTTGCGCGCGCCCTGGAACCACGCCAAGGCTCCCGCGATCAAGCCGCCACCTCCAACAGCGATCAGGACCGTGTCAGCCTCAAGCCCCTGCGCGTCCCATTCCGCGAAACATGATCCCTGTCCGGCCACAGTTGCAGGCGCATCATAGGCATGAATTTGCATCGCACCTGTGTCGGCTTCATGCGACTGAGCCATCGCCAAAGCATTTGCGTATTCACCCGGCACCACCGTCAGGTCCGCACCGATCCCTTCGATCAAGGCGATCTTGGACGGCCCAGCCATTTCCGGCACGAAAATCTTCGCCGGATAGCCTAACGTCCGCGCGGCATATGCCGCTGCTGCACCATGGTTGCCACCAGACGCCGCAACAACGCCCGCAGCGGGAATATCACTGCTGAGCAAAGTGTTGAACGCCCCGCGCGGCTTGAAACTGCCTGTGTGCTGCATGTGCTCCAGCTTCAGCTCGACTGGGTAGCCCAACCCAAACCCATTCACCGTCATCACCGGTGTCTTTTGAACGTGATCCGCGATCCGCTCTGCTGCCGCATTGATTTCCGATTTCCACTGCATGCTCGCGTTCCTGTCACTGGTGTTGCAGGTGCGAACCCTATAGCTGTTGAAAAAACACGCAAGCAGGGAACCCCGTGCCATGAAAGAAGACCGCCTGAGCCCCTTCCGCGATGCGGGCACCGACCGATCCACGGCACGCGAGGTTCCGGATACGCCACAGACCCGCTCACCCGCCTACAAGCTGGCTTTTGCGGACGAAGATTTCCTGTGCCGGGACGAGCTGCGCCCCGTTCGTCTGCAGTTGGAGCTATTGAAGCCGGAACTTATGATGGCAGAGCGCGAGATCACGTCGACCATCGTGATGTTCGGCGGAGCGCGCATTCCCGAACCTGCGCAAAAACACACCGCGCGGACACAAACGTTGGCGGATCTGTCGGAATATTATGACGAGGCCCGCGAGTTTGCCCGGCTGATGACAGAAAAATCCAAGCAATCGGGATGCCGCGAGAATGTGATCGTCACTGGTGGCGGTCCCGGCGTGATGGAGGCAGGCAACCGCGGAGCCGAGGATGCGGGTGGGTGTTCCATCGGTCTGAACATCGTGTTGCCGCACGAACAGGCGCCCAATGCCTATGTCACCCCTGACCTGAGCTTTAACTTCCACTACTTCGCCATCCGCAAGATGCATTTCCTGATGCGCGCCCGCGCCATCACCGTGTTTCCCGGTGGCTTTGGTACGATGGACGAGCTTTTTGAGGCGCTAACCCTGATCCAGACCGGGCGCATGGATCGGGTGCCGTTCCTGCTGTTTGGTCGCGAATTCTGGGAGAAGGTGATCAATTGGGAGGCGCTCGCCGATGCCGGCACGATCTCGAATCAGGATCTGGACCTGTTCCGCTTCGTCGACACCGCAAAAGATGCGATGGAGTTGATCGAAAACTGGGGTGTTGCTCCGCCGCGAACTGACATTCCTGGCCGGTAATCCGGGAATCAGTAAATCTGTGCTAGACTGCCCTCCTCAGCCACATTTGGGGAGGGACCAATGGCTTATGTAACCGTCTCGACCTGGCGTTATGACGAAACGCTCGACGAAGCCGCCTTGATCGAAAGCGCCGAGTCTAAGCTCAGCCAGCTCAAGGCTATGGGCGCGAGCTCGGGCCATTTGGTTCGAACCGGTCCGTCAGAGGGAATGATTGTTTTGATCTACCCGGATGAGGGGACATGGAACCGCGTCCGCGAAACCGTAATGCACATGCGGGCCGATACGCGTCCCGAACGGGGCGGTACCAACACTGGCGCGCTGGAAGGGCCTGCATCGGTTTCAGTGTAAGTCGGCTGAGAAGACTCAGCCGAACTGTGCCGGAAGCACACCCAACTCGGTGCCTTGGGGAAGCTTGGTGACGACTTGCGAGCCGCACACGTCTTTGATCGCATAGCCAAAACCCGCAATCCGAAATTTCCATTCCCGCGCGCTCAGTGCTTTGGTGCGTTGCTCGCGGAGCAAATCCAAAATGCCGTTTTCGATCAGCGTGCCACCAATATCTGCCTGTGCCATTATTCCATCCTCAATCGTTATGTTTGTTTACAGAATGGAAACTGACTGTTGATCGAGGCCGAATTTTACCGGGAATGGGGAAAGATTAAGGCAGCCGGTGGGGCTGCCTTTTGGCCAGTTACTTCTTGGCTTTGCTGTCCTGCAGCTCTTTGAACAAGAACATCGGGATCAAAACGCCGGCAACTACGGCACCCAACCAGACCAGCAGAGTTGCCGCCAGCAAGTTCGAAACCCCGCCAACAGTCAGGCCGGATGCGATCAGATCGGTGACCAGCAGACCAACAAAGGTCACAGCCAGCGCCACCCCGCCCTTGAGCGCCGGAACATTCTTTTCGCTGATCTTGGTGATCAACGGATCGGCAATCACCTGAACAACGGTGAAAACCAACACGACAACAATGATGGACAGTGGCGCGATTTTGAAACCGGGCAACAGGGCCACCGCCAGCAGAAGACCGACGGCGTTGCCGATCAACAAAGCGACAGCCGACAGGATACGGCGAGACATGGGATCAATTCCTTACATTCAATTTCATCAGAACTTGAATGCAGACTAACCCCGGATCAGGCGGAATTCATCAAGAATTTCAAAGCCCAGCTTCGGCCTCGATCTGTTTTCGGGACTTGCGAGCGCGCTCAGTCGCGGACTTGAGCTGACCACAGGCGGCCATGATATCCTCGCCCCGCGGTGTGCGGATCGGCGAGGCGTATCCCGCTTTATAGATGATGTCCGCGAATGCATGGATCCGATTGCCGGAACTGCGCTTGTAGGGGGCACCAGGCCATTCGTTGAACGGGATCAGGTTGATCTTGGCCGGAATGTTGTATTCCTTGATCAGCGCGATCAAACGGTGGGCATCTTCTTTGGTGTCGTTGACACCTTCCAACATTACGTATTCAAACGTTATCCGCTCGGAATTGCTGACACGGGGGTAATCTGCCAATGCCTGCAGCAGTTCCTTGATCTTCCAACGCTTGTTGATCGGCACCAGAACGTCGCGGGTTTCGTCGGTGGTCGCGTGGAACGAGATCGCCAGCAAACAACCGATTTCTTGGGCGGTGCGAGCAATTTCAGGCACCACACCCGAGGTCGACAAGGTGATCCGGCGGCGGGACAAAGAAATCCCTTCGGGATCCATCGCGATTTTCATCGCGTCGCGGACGTTGTCGAAATTGTACAAAGGCTCGCCCATGCCCATCAGCACGATGTTCGACAGCAGGCGGGTTTCGTCCTTGGGCGCGCCGGGAACAGGCCATTCTTCAAGGTCATCGCGCGCCATCATGATCTGACCA
Organism: Tropicibacter sp. Alg240-R139; assembly: GCF_900537075.1. GTDB lineage: Bacteria > Pseudomonadota > Alphaproteobacteria > Rhodobacterales > Rhodobacteraceae > Falsiruegeria. The sequence continues at coordinate 373,053 of NZ_UNRA01000003.1, read as the reverse complement.
ACAATCTCTGCCGACGTCAGATTACGCACCAGTTTCTGCGTGCCTGTATGGCAGAACGAACAGGTCAGCGTGCAGCCTACCTGCGAGGAAACACAAAGCGTGCCACGCCCCTCTTCGGGGATATACACCACCTCGACCTCATGCCCGCCGGCGATCCGCACCAGATATTTGCGGGTGCCATCCTCGGACACCTGACGCGAGACGACTTCGGGGATTTCGATCACGAATTTTTCGGCCAGATCGGCGCGGTACGCCTTGGCCAGATTTGTCATCTCGGCAAAATCGCGCACGCCCCACTGATAGATCCACTGCCAGATTTGTCCGACGCGCATCTTGGCCTGTTTTTCCGGCGTACCATGGGCAATCAGCGTCTCGCGCATTTGCGGACGCGTCAGACCAACAAGGTTGATCGGTCCCTCAGGCAATTTGCGGGGGATCGTCATGACGTCTTGGGTGATCGGCGCTTTGGCAGACATGGTTTGACTCGGATTTTGTCGCGGGATGCGCCTCTATATAGGAATTCCCGAGAAGATCAAAAGGTTTCGCAAGTCAGTCAGGCTGCTTTACTTCGCCATGCTCATCAATTCCTTGATCCGTTCCCGTCCCAGCTCGATCAAACAGGCCTCAATCGCAATTCCTGTGCCCGATCCCCCCCCATACGAAGCGCCAACAGCATTGCAATGCGCCTCGCGATAAGCGCTCCACGCTGATTGCGAGGCCTCTAATGCAGGAACAAACGCTTTTCGACCGGTGACATCGTCCAATTCTTGCGCAGAAGTTATCGAAATGCCTTGAGCAATCACTAAGGCAGCTTCGACACGCTTACCTGCTTCCTGAACACACGCCCCAATTTCGACCTGTGATCCTGCATCACTGCATTCCAAGGATGGGTCGGCCTGCAGAGCCATTGGGAGAAAGCAGGCTGTTCCAAGAATTGCGTTCCGTATCATGTCGGGCACCCTTGGTTTGGTCATGCCGGATCTCCGTATTGGTTTGCTTCTGGTTGCGACGCCCGAGTGAGCCACCAAATCATAAGAATGCTCAATGCGAACTGTATGGTTCCGGCAATCATCAACCCCGTGAGCCCCAAAGCGGCCGCGGGTCCTCGCAGGGCCTCTGGGTCTTGGACGTGCCCCTCCATGACGGAGAACGCCATGACGCCTGAAAGCAAGAACACCATCGTCGATATCGAAACAAGCATTGGTAGCAACAGATACCAACCGGGATATCCGACATCATGCATGCGTCGCCACCCAGCGGCGAACAAGGGCAAGACAGTCGCCAGTTGGAAAATTCCGGTCAACATGCGGGATTGCTCCAGAGTTTCTGGGTTCACACCAAAAAGAACCCGATCGATCACTGATAGAAGCACTGACCCCACCACAACGAATAGCAGAAACCACCAATATTCGGGACGGGCAGCTCTGCCTGAGAATGCTACGTATTTTGAAAAACAGGCCTTAACGGCTTCAGCAAAAGACATTTTGATCCTCATTCATTCATGTATGAGGATGCTGCCGCAAGAATGCTTGAGCCGTCAAATGAAAACCGGTCGACCTGAAAACAAACAAGTCGATGGAATACAGAGTGAATTGACGAACGAATCTAGTCCGCTACCAACGATTCCGTCTCCCACGTGAAGGGCTGGAACGTCGCGTCCACAGAGTGTTGTCACATTAACTTCCAGCCCTCAAAGAATCCCCGGAACAGTCCCGGGATAAGTTGAAAGTCGATCTACTTGGTGCAGCGCTTTTCGGCGTCTTCGATCGCAGCCGTAAAGCCCAAGAGCGAGAACGTGTCTTTTGTCTGCGTCCCTCGAGCTGATCGCGCGGTCAGAACCGCTTGGGCCCCGCGTTTCATTGCAGTGATGATCTTGGTGTCATCCGCAGCTGTTGCAGGCCAGGCCCATTCGCCCTCGGTGAACAATGCAAACTCAGAACCGCCAACGCTCAAATTCACGGTTGAGCCCGGTGCGAAAGGATATCCGCCGGTAAATGTCACCTGTCCTTTGACGTCCGCCTTGGGCCGGAAGAACACAAACAACAGGATATCGCTGCGGCGCACGGCCACGACACGACCCCCGCGTGTGTTTACGGTTTCCTTGGGAGCCGAGACGCTCCAGCATTCGGTTGGGTCATCTTCGACGAAGACGCTCCAATCGGTTTTGGCCGCCACTCGGTTAGAGCTTTGCGCCTGAGCATATGCGCTGGTTCCAGAGGCGGTTATTCCCGCCACACACAGGCCCGCGATGATGCGGGCAAGTTTCGATCCCATTTGTCCAGCCTCCTAGACTGTCCTTAACCTCAATTCCATGGCGTGCTTGCAGGCTTGGTGACCTGTCTGTCTTGCACAACCCATCGATTGCCGACATAGACACACTAGCGCAGATTTCGCCATGGTTGAAAGAGCGATTGGCGGGATTTCGCCAAGAAAATGGGAGGATACGATGATACAACCGGTTCCGATGACCGAAATTTGGCGGGGTCCGTTTCTGGAAAGTGTTCATCTGGGCCACGCGGTGGTCTGTGACGACACCGGACAGATCGTGCGCAGCTGGGGTGATCCGAATGCCCGCATCTATCCCCGCTCGTCCTCCAAGATGATTCAGGCGCTACCCCTGCTCAGTTCAGGCGCCGCAGCGAAATACGGGCTGAACAGCGAACATCTGGCGCTTGCCTGCGCCTCGCACAATGGTGCGGCGATCCACACGGATCGCGTGTCGGCCTGGTTGGATCACCTTGGCATGGAGGATGGTGATTTCCGGTGCGGCCCCCAAGAACCCGCTGACCTTGATGCACGAAACGGTCTCATATTGGACGACAAGTCCCCTTGTCAGGTGCACAACAACTGCTCAGGCAAACACGCAGGGTTTCTGACGCTAACCCAGCACATGAATGCAGGCACTGAATACATAGACATTGACCATCCTGTGCAACAAGCTTGTTTGGCAGCGTTCGAGGAAACCACCGGTGAAACGAGCCCTGGCTACGGCATCGACGGTTGCTCTGCTCCCAACTTTGCCAGCTCGCTAACCGGCCTGGCCCGGTCGATGGCTTGGTTTGCGTCTGCCGCCGATCGGGCGGACCGACAAAGCGCCGCTGCCGAGCAGCTGACTGCCGCCATGATCAAACACCCCGAACTGGTGGCAGGCGAAGGCCGCGCCTGTACCGAGCTGATGCGGGCAATGGATGGAAAGGTTGCGATCAAGACCGGCGCCGAGGCAGTGTTCATCGCCATTATCCCGGAAAAACGCATGGGCGTGGCGCTTAAGATCGCGGATGGCACAACCCGCGCTAGCGAATGTGCGATTGCCGCCATTCTGGTCGAACTTGGGGCGCTGGACGCTGATCACCCGGCGACCAGAAAATTCATGAACGCGCCGATCCTGAATCGGCGCAATGTGGATTGTGGCATGATCAAGCCAGCGGCCGGGTTCATTTAACACCCGGCCAGCTCAGCTACATCTCCATCACTTCGGCCACTTCAACCGAACCAGTGCCATCAACGACCATCGGGCATCCCTTGGCCATTTCAGTGGCGGCATCCATACTGTCAGCCTTGACCACGGTGTAACCCGAAATCGGGTTCGCCCCGCCATCGTCAGATACGCCGCCGGCGCTGACGGTCTTGGACATGCCAACCGGCGCGCCGGGAATTGCCAGCGCCTCACCCATACTCTCGAACCAGGCACCCCAGGCGGCCATGACCCTTTCACCCTCTTCCTGAGTCTCGGGCTTTGCACCCCCGTGATAGGCAAATACGAACTGTGGCATTTCAATTTCCTCCTGTTGCAATCGTTAACTAAGTTGAGCGGACAGCTTGCGCAGCGACGAAGTCCAGCCGCTCTCGTGGTTGGTGCTGATCTCGTCATCGCCAAGCTCTCGGTGGTCGATCAGCAGTCGTGCGCCAGATGCGGTTTCGACAATCGTGAACGTCACATGGCTTTCGGCCCCTCGTGTGTCTTCATCGTCATGCCAGCCCCAAGTAAAGCCGACCGACTTTGGCGCGTCCACATGGGTCACCTGGCCCGAGACCTTGTACTGCTGACCCTCTGCGTTCTGCATAATAGAATACCAGGGACCAAGGCGCGCGAAGTCCAAGTCATGCACCGGCACATGCATCCCCTCTGGACCCCACCATTTCAGCAGCTTTTCGGTGTTCGTTACCCAAGCATACAGCTTAACGGGGCTGACAGGAAACTCACGCTCAAGACGCAGGTCAGTCATAGCTCCTCATCCTCCAAAATGGCGGTTTCCAACCGGTCCAGGCTGGTTTCCCAAAATTCACGTTTCGAAATGGTCCAATCAGCAATGGCACGAAGGCCATCGGGTTGGATAGAATACAGGCGCTGCGGCCCTTGGGCGCGCTGTTTGATTAGCCCTGCCTGACGCAATACCTTCAGATGGCGCGAGATCGCAGCACCGGACATGCCGCGCCCTTCGATCAGGTCGCCTGCGGGCAATTCCCCCTGCGACATGAGTTGTTCGACGATTCCCAGCCGCGTGGAATCAGAGAGAGCAGAGAATGCTGTAACGAGGTCAGGCATACACAATATTTAACACCATCGTTAAATAAGTAAAGCCCTGATCTGCAGCGACAGTTAACTCAGGGAGAATGCGTCGCGCGCGTAACCCTGCACATAGAGCAGCGCGGTCAGGTCCCCGTGGTTGATCCGCACGTTGCATTCAGCGGCGACAGAGGGCTTGGCGTGCAGCGCGACACCAGTTCCCGCCCGTTCGAGCATACCCAGATCATTGGCTCCATCGCCCACGGCAATCACGTCACCCTCGGCAATCCCCAAACCCGCGGTGATCTGTTCCAGCGCTTCGACCTTGGCCTGTTTGCCCAGGATCGGCCGCCCCGCCTCTCCGGTCAGCTTGCCGTCAGCCACCAGCAACGTGTTTGCCCGGTTTTCGTCAAACCCCAGCGTTGCCGCCACGGATGATGTGAACGCCGTGAACCCACCCGAAACCAACGCGGCGTAGCCGCCATTTGCCTTCATCGTGGCGAGCAGGGCCTTGCCCCCTGGCATCAAGGTGATCCTCTCTTCCAGCACTTGCTGTATGACGCCCTCGTCCAGACCTTTGAGCAAACCAACACGCTCAGTCAAAGCACCTTCGAAATCCAGCTCGCCGTTCATCGCCCGCGCCGTGATCTCTTTGACGCGCGCGCCCACTCCGGCCACTTCGGCCAGTTCATCAATGCACTCCTGCTGGATCATTGTGCTGTCCATATCAGCCAGCAGCATCTTCTTGCGCCGCCCCTCGACCGGTTGCACCACCAGATCCATGCCGGTTTTTTGAAGGTCAGCCCAGACGTCCCACTGATTGTCGGGCAGCGTAGACAGAGTAAATTCTGCCACTTCATCAGGACTGAGCCACTGCGCGTCACCACCGCCCCATGCGTTGCGCAGGGATTCGACCAGGGCCGGGTCAAGGTTAGGTTGAGAAGGATTCGTGAGCAGCGTGGCAACAAACATGGGGCATCTCCTTTGCCCTTCGCATACCGCAGGTGCAGAAAATGCGCCAGAGATCAGGTTTCAGTCGCTACAACCATCTACCGGCCCTCGTACAGATGCCAGATCAATAAGGTAACATACTGTAACAATTCGATTTATCACCATTCCCCAATACCGCTAACGGGAAATCAACCTCATTATCCGTACAACACGCATCCGGAACAAGAGTTTCCGATAGTGGTCACCGGCGTCGCATCTCTACATCAAAGCGGCGAAATTTGACATTTTTTTGGCTTGCACGCCGCGCCGCAGCAGCCTAGCTCTGACGGCGGGACACCCTTCCCCAACGAGGGGCATATATCTGTAAGGATACCAGAAATGGCTACTCAGCAACCGGCAGCGCGCCCGGCCAATCCGCGTTTTTCCTCTGGCCCCTGCGCCAAACCCCCCACATTTGATGTCGCAAAACTCGCCGATGCCGCTCTTGGCCGCTCGCACCGTGCCGCCGTAGGCAAGGACAAGCTAAAGGCCGCGATCGAAGGCACGCGCGAAGTTTTGGGAATCCCCGCAGATTACAAGATCGGCATCGTGCCTGCCTCGGACACCGGCGCTATGGAAATGGCGCTTTGGTCGCTGCTGGGTCAGCGCAAGGTCGAGATGCTGGCTTGGGAAAGCTTTGGCTCGGGCTGGGTCACCGATGTCGTGAAACAGTTGAAGATAGAAGCAGAGGTCAAAACCGCCGACTACGGTCAGATCGTTGATCTGGCATCGGTCGATTTTAACAACGATGTTGTGTTCACGTGGAACGGCACCACCGCTGGCGTGCGTGTTCCCAACGGGGATTGGATTGATGGTGACCGCGACGGGCTGACCATCTGCGACGCCACCTCGGCGACCTTTGCGATGGACCTGCCTTGGGACAATCTGGATGTGACGACTTTTTCCTGGCAAAAGGTGCTAGGTGGCGAGGCCGCGCATGGCATGCTGATCCTCAGCCCCCGTGCTGTTGAGCGTCTGGAAAGCTACGCACCCGCGTGGCCGCTGCCGAAAATCTTCCGCCTGACCAAAGGCGGCAAGCTGATCGACGGCATCTTTACCGGCGCCACCATCAACACACCGTCGATGCTAGCCGTCGAAGATTATCTGTTCGCTCTGGATTGGGCCCGCTCGGTCGGTGGCCTGCAGGGGCTGATCGCCCGTGCGGATACCAACGCGCAGGCGGTGTTCGATTTTTGCGACGCCAACGACTGGATCGCCAACCTGGCCGAGGATGACGCGACACGCTCGAACACCAGCGTTTGCCTGAAGTTCACTGATGCGCGCATCAAGGATGGTGCCGCCTTTGCCAAGGCTGTTGCCAAACGGCTGGAGGCAGAGAACATCGCGCTCGACATCGGCGCCTATCGCGACGCGCCCGCCGGTCTGCGGATCTGGTGCGGTGGCACGGTCGAAACCTCGGACATCCAGGCAATGCTGCCTTGGCTGGCCTGGGCGTTCAACGCCGAAATCGCAGCACAAACCCAAGCCGCCTAACGCAACGGGGACCATTTTCTTGGAAAGAAAATGAAGCAGAATTTTACAAAAATTCTGCGCCCCTCCCGCAGATCTATCAAAGGACCACAACCCATGGCTCCCAAAGTACTCGTTTCCGACAAGCTCAGCGAAACCGCCGTTCAGATCTTTCGCGATCGCGGCATCGACGTGGATTTCCAACCCGACTTGGGCAAGGACAAAGACAAGCTGGCCGAGGTGATCGGTCAATATGACGGCCTCGCCATCCGCTCGGCCACCAAGGTCACTGAAAAGATCCTGGCCAACGCCAGTAACCTCAAGGTCATCGCCCGCGCCGGTATCGGCACCGACAACATCGACAAGGATGCGGCGTCGAAAAAGGGTGTGATCGTCATGAACACGCCTTTTGGCAACATGATCACGACCGCCGAGCACGCCATTGCAATGATGTTTTCTGTCGCCCGTCAGATCCCCGAAGCCAGCGAAAGCACACATGCCGGCAAATGGGAAAAGTCCAAGTTCATGGGCACCGAGCTGACCAACAAGACCCTTGGCGTCATTGGCGCTGGCAACATCGGCGGCATTGTCTGCGACCGCGCCCGCGGCTTGAAAATGAAGGTTGTTGCCTATGATCCCTTCCTGAGTGAAGAGAAAGCCGACAAGATGGGTGTCGAAAAGGTCGAACTCGAAGACCTTCTGGCACGCGCCGATTTCATCACCCTGCACGTGCCGTTCACCGATGCCACCGCCAACATCCTGAGCCGCGAGAACCTGACCAAGACCAAAAAGGGCGTCCGGATCATCAACTGTGCCCGCGGCGGTCTGGTCGATGAAGAAGCTCTGGCCGAGATGCTGAAATCAGGCCACGTCGCTGGGGCGGCTTTCGACGTCTTTGCCGTTGAACCCGCCAAGGACAACGCGTTGTTCAACCTGCCCAACGTGGTCTGCACCCCGCACCTGGGCGCGGCAACCACCGAGGCGCAGGAAAACGTCGCCCTGCAAGTGGCCGAACAGATGTCGAACTATCTGCTGACCGGCGCTGTTGAAAACGCGCTGAACATGCCGTCGGTCACCGCCGAAGAGGCGAAAGTCATGGGCCCCTGGATCAAACTTGCCGGTCACTTGGGCTCTTTCGTGGGTCAGATGACGGACGAGCCCGTGAAGGCGATCAACATCCTCTATGACGGTGTTGCCGCTGAAATGAACCTGGCTGCGCTGAACTGTGCCGTGGTTGCAGGCATCATGAAAAAATTCAACCCCGAGGTGAACATGGTCTCGGCCCCGGTTGTAGCCAAGGAACGTGGTATCCAGATCTCGACCACCAATCAGGACAAGTCGGGCGCGTTTGAGGGGTACATCAAGGTCACCGTGGTCACCGATAAGCGCGAGCGTTCGATCGGTGGCACCGTGTTCAGTGACGGCAAACCTCGCTTTATTCAGATCAAAGGCATCAACATCGATGCTGAAATCGGTCGCCACATGCTCTACACCACGAACGAGGACGTACCCGGCATCATCGGCACCCTGGGTCAGACCATGGGCGAAAACGGCGTCAACATCGCCAACTTTACCCTGGGTCGCTCCAGCGCAGGTGAAGAAGCTATCGCCCTGCTCTATGTGGATGAGCCCGTCCCGGCCGAGGCCCGCGCCAAGCTGGCTGAAACCGGCCTGTTCACCCAGATCAAACCATTGGAATTTGACGTCGTCTAACGACCCGAACATCTGTGACGACGCTCAGAACGCCGCCCCTTCACCGGGGCGGCGTCTTTTTGTCCACTCTCTTGTTGGTGGTTGTGCGACGCCGCCACTTTGTTAGGGTCGGGCCAACCAAGATAGAGCAGAAAATGACCACACCCATTTACGCAATCGGTGACGTGCATGGGCAGCTGGAGCTGCTCGAAGCCACGCTTGACCGGATTGAGGCAGACGGCGGCAAAGACGCGCGCGTTGTATTCCTGGGAGATTACACCGACCGCGGGTCGAACAGCCGCGGCGTTCTTGACCTGCTGGTGGACGGCAAGGCGCAGGGTCGCGATTGGATCACTCTCAAGGGCAATCACGATCGGATGTTTGCCATGTTCATGCAGGACTACCCGGTGAACGACAATCAGCTTCTGGTCGGGTATCACTGGCTGCACGAACGGCTGGGTGGGATCGAAACGCTGGCCTCATACGGCGTAGAGGTTCCCGAACGCACCCGCATTCATCACATCCATACCGCCGCGCGCAACGCCATCCCAGCCGATCATGTGACCTTCCTCAACGATCTGCCGACGACCTATCTGCAGGACGGTTTGCTGTTCGTGCACGCTGGCGTACGGCCAGGGGTGCCTTTGACAGAACAAGTCGAAGACGATCTGGTGTGGATCAGGCAGACGTTTCTGAACTATCGCGACCCGCACCCTTGGCTGGTGGTTCATGGCCACACTCCTGCCAAACAGGCCGAACACAAAGGCAACCGTGTCAATCTTGATTCTGGTGCAGCGTTCGGGGGGCCGTTGTCCGCCGCCGTGTTCGAGAACGGCAACTGCTGGCTGCTGACAGATCAAGGCCGGGTGCGACTAGCCCCAGAGATCGATTGAAAGACACCGACGGCGTGTCACCGATCTCATCCACTCTCGAACTATGTGTCCTGCTCTTTCTTTTTGTTCCAAATACGGCGGGGGAGTCGCACAGCGACGGGGGCAGCGCCCCCTTTTCGTCAGTTCCAATCCAGAACAACCTTGCCGCTCTGACCCGATTTCATCGCCGCAAACCCAGCCTCAAACTTATCCACGCCAAAACGATGCGTGATCACACGACTGACATCCAACCCGTTTTGCAACATCGCGATCATCTTGTACCAGGTCTCGAACATCTCGCGGCCATAGACGCCCTTGATCGTGATCGCTTTGAACACGATCCTTGACCAGTCGACCGGAGACTTTCCGGGCGGAATGCCCAGCAAAGCGATCTTGCCGCCCATCACCAGCGCCTCGACCATCTGATCCAGCGCCGCCTGAGAGCCCGACATCTCAAGCCCGACGTCGAACCCTTGCGTCAGCCCAAGCTCAGCGATCACATCGTTCAAATCCTCGCGCGACACATCAACTGCCCGCACCGTTGGCACCACATGTTCAGCCAATTTCAGGCGGGCCGCGTTGATGTCAGTGATCACCACATTGCGTGCGCCCGCGTGACGCGCCACCGCTGCAGCCATGATCCCGATGGGACCGGCTCCCGTGATCAACACGTCCTCGCCCAGCAGATCAAAGCTAAGTGCGGTGTGCACCGCATTGCCCAAAGGGTCGAGAATAGCGCCGATCTCGTCGGGAATGTCATCCGGCAAGGGCACCACGTTGAAGGCAGGCAACCGCAGGTATTCGGCAAAAGCCCCCTGCTCGTTCACGCCGATCCCGCGTGTGCCCGGATCCAGGTGGAACTTGCCCGCGCGGCTCTGACGGCTGTCGGTTCCGATCAGATGCCCCTCGCCCGAACAGCGCTGGCCAACGGTCAGGCCGGTCACGTTGCGCCCCAATTCGACGATCTCGCCCGCGAACTCATGCCCGGTGATCATCGGCACAGGCACCGTATGCGAGGCCCAGTCATCCCAGTTCCAGATGTGAATGTCCGTGCCGCAAACCCCGGTCTTGTTGATACGCACCAGAACGTCGTCCGGCCCGATCTCAGGCACCGGCGCGCGGACCTGCCACAGCCCTTCGCGCGGATGGGACTTTTCCAAAGCCTTCATCGTATTGGGTCGCATCAGATCACCCCCAGCTCTTTGCCGACCTTGCCAAAGGCAGCCAGTGCACGGTCCAGTTCCTCGCGTGTCAGGGCGGCATTCATCTGCGTTCGGATGCGCGCCTTGCCGCGGGGGACCACCGGAAAGAAAAAGCCTGAGACATAGACGCCTTCGTCAAAAAGCCGTGATGCCATCTCTTGCGCCAGAGTCGCCTCGCCCAGCATCACAGGGATGATCGGGTGTTCGCCTTCGAGCAGGTCGAACCCCAACTCGGACAGTCCCTTGCGCCAGTAAGCGGCGTTTTCGAACAGGTGCGCGCGCAGGGCGCCCCCCTCTTCGACCAGGCGGATCGCCTCGATCCCGGCGGCGACGATGGCGGGCGGCAGCGAGTTAGAGAACAGATAGGGCCGCGCCCGCTGCCGCAGCAGGTCGATCACTGGTTGGCGAGCTGCGATGTAACCGCCGATTGCCCCCCCAAGTGCCTTGCCCAAGGTTCCCGTCAGAATATCCACATCAATGCCAAAGTGATCCGGCGTGCCAGCCCCGTTTGGCCCCATGAAGCCAGTCGCGTGACAATCGTCGACCATGACCACGGCATCATATTTGTCTGCCAATGCCCGAATGGCGGGCAGATTAGCCAGATAGCCATCCATCGAAAACACGCCATCGGTCGCGATCATGATATGGCGCGCGCCGTCTTCGCGCGCCTGTTTCAACCAAGCCTCGAGATCATTCATATCATTGTTCAGATATCGATAGCGTTTCGCCTTACACAGACGCACCCCGTCGATGATCGAGGCGTGGTTCAAACTGTCCGAAATGATCGCATCTTCGGGACCCAACAGCGGTTCAAACAGCCCACCGTTGGCATCGAAACAGGCCGCAAACAAGATCGCGTCATCCTTGTTCAGAAAATTGGCCAAACGCTGCTCCAACGCGCGGTGGATGTCTTGCGTGCCACAGATGAACCGGACCGAGGCCATGCCAAACCCCTTGTCCCCCATCGCACCTTGTGCGGCTGTGATCAAAGCCGGGTGGTCGGCCAAACCAAGATAGTTGTTGGCGCACAGGTTGATCACCTCGCGATCGCCTACAGTGATCTCGCCCCCCTGCGGGGAGGTGATCATTCGTTCGCGTTTGTACAGGCCCTCAGCCTCGATCTCGTCAAGGGTGCTAGAGACGTGAGACAAAAACACGTGGGACATAGTGACCTCCTGATTTCGAGTCACCTTCTACCATAGCGGACATTATTCCGAAATAGAGGATTTATAGTATTGCGGATATTTTTCCGCGACAACGGAATATTCGCGACGCTCGACCGACTTCTGACCTGAGCCCGCCGCATATTTGTCGACCAGTCCTTCCATCTGCTCCTTCAGGTCAGCACGCAGCTGTTTTCGGTTCAGAGCGGACTTCGGCACATTTCTTTGCGCCCAGCGCGCCTTGAGCCGACCCAACCACTGCCGGCGACGATCCAGAAATTCCAACGCGAGATAACCAGCTGCTGGGGACAGTATCGAGGCGGACCAGAATGGACCCCATCCAAAACCCTGATCGCTGGAAGAAACATACCCCAAAAGCATGGCTTGAGTGAGCCAGCAAAAGGGAAACAAAAGCAGGCTGGAAAACAGTGACCACGTGGCCATTTTGTCCTCATCCTTGCCATGGGCCACCCAACGCGAGACGTGAAAGGGCACAAAATTTAATGTCGATCCGATCAACCACATAGGCAGCAAGGCCAGCAGTATCGGACCGTCCCAACGAGAGCGGTGCGGGGCATTTGCCTCAACCTCTGCGCCAGCACTTTCCAGCATGTCTTTATAATGCTTTAGGTTGTCGCGCACCTGCTGCACCTCGGCCGGGCAGCTTCGCTTGAGCCAAGCGTAACCTTCTGAAAACGACCGCTGCAGGTCCACCTGACTCAGCATATCACCTTCGGGATCGACATCATCTGACGCCTCGGCCCAGATGTCTGTGGCCAGACGGATCAACTGCGCATCCTCCCATGAACTAAAACTCAGGGTCACTTGCGCCAGACTGCCGTGGATCGTGCCGGTCAGATCCCGTACTACGGCCCGCCGTGTCGCGACATCCTGTGTTGCGGCATAAACCCGTGCTTGCCGTGAAATGTCCACCGGCTCGCCGACTTGGATCAGAACACGCGAACGAAATTTGTTCTTTTCATCAAATGTAATCCCAACAGGAAGAACTTGAACGCCAAGCTTCTCTCTCTGTGCTTCAGCCTCTAACGCTATACGTGCGGCACCACTTTTGAACGGCAGCAGATGGGGTTCGTTGTGGCTCAACCCTTCGGGGAAAACGGACAACGCGTCCGCCTTGGCCAAAACCTCAGACGATCGATCGAAAAGGGGTTGCTCCTTGGCGGCCGAAACTCCGACATCCTGCTGCCGAAAGACCGGAACGACGCCCGCGGCGCTCAGAAGCGGGATCAGAGGTTTGTATTTCCACAAGATACTCGCCGCCAAAAGGCGTGGCATCCGGGGCAAATAGCAACTGATCAAAACCCCATCGACCAAGCTGTTCCCGTGATTGGACACCACCAAAACGGGGCCAGTTTTTGGAAATCTCTCGGCGTTTACAACTTCGATCCGACTGAAAAAGGCGGTCATGATGATCCGCCCCAGGCCACGCAGAAAAATCTGTGTCGCGGTCAACCGCCCGGTCGCAGAAAGCTCAAGCCTTGAGGGTTTCAGTTCACTCATTTTCGCCCCGTCTTGATCCAAATGGGCGTTCTTCATACTAGTACCGTCTGTCAATTCAGTTCCTCAAAGCCTTGTCATCCCGTGTCACAAGGACGTGCTGGCCCGTGGAACACATGCATTTCCATAATCGCACTGGACGTGTACGCGGGTTTGGCCGAGCTTACCGCGACCGATTGCATCCGACAAATGTGATCTTGTGTCGGGGTTCAAGCAAACGGGCTGGACAATAGCAACAGCAGGCGACACCAATGGCGCATGCGCCGCCCCAATCTGAGGACCTGCAATGGATGACCCCAAACTGAAACCCGCAACACTGGCCGCTCAAGCCATGGGCGCGCTTGATCACCAAAGCGGGGGCGTGGTGCCGCCGATCCAGCCCGCAACAACCTTTGCACGCGACCGTGACTACCAACCCCTGAACCCGGACAACGTGTATCTGCGGGACCAGAACGAAGGCACACGCTTGGCCGAAAAACTGATCGCACGGCTTGAAGGCGCCGAGGCCTCGTTGCTGTTTCCGTCCGGCATGGCCGCCATTGCTGCTGCCTTTCGCACCATTCCTAACGGTGGGCGGGCAATTATACAGTCCGGCATCTACTGGGGCACCACGAAGTGGGTACGCGAGTTTTGCGTGCGCCGTCAGATCACGTTGGACGAGTTTGATGCCAGCTCGCCCGATGGGTTAATCCAAGCCTGCGCAACACCCGCACAGCTAGTGCTGATCGAAACGCCTTCGAACCCATGGCTGTTGACGGTGGATATCACGCTGGCTGCAAAGCACGCGCACAGTGCCGGAGCGAAATTGCTAGCGGATGCAACAGCGGCAACACCGATCCTGTGCAAACCCATCGTGCACGGCGCAGATCTGGTGATGCATTCCGTCACCAAAGCGATCAATGGGCATTCTGATGTTCTGGGCGGTGTTCTGTCCACCGCGCGGGATGACGAGAGCTGGCAAGAGATCGCGACCGATCGGCAAGGTGCAGGCGCTGTCATGAGCCCGTTTGACGCTTGGCTGCTGGTGCGCGGCATGCGTACTCTGCCCTTGCGTGTCGAACGGATGTGCGAAAACGCCCAGAAGATCGCCGAGTTTATGATCGCCCATGACCAGGTCGAGGATGTGTTTTATCCCGGCCTTTCCGGCTTTGCGGGACATGACATCGCCACTCGCCAAATGTCCGGCGGCTACGGCTTTCTGATGTCGGTGCTGGTCAAAGGCAACGCGACAGAGGCGTTGGCCGTTGCGGGACGCCTGAACCTGTTCCATCGGGCCACGTCACTGGGTGGGGTCGAAAGCCTGATAGAACATCGCCACACCATTGAGCCGCATACAGGCATCCCTGAGAACCTGCTGCGCTTGTCGATCGGGATTGAGGACGCGGGCGACCTGATGGACGATCTGGATCAGGCACTGCGCGGCTAAAGCCCCTCGGCGACCTCGATCAGCGCGGCCAAAAAAGCCGCCCCTGCCGGGGAAAGCTGCGTCTTGGCGCGATAAGACACGCCGACTGGACCGGTTCCGAATGGCAAGGTCAGTGGAACTTCGGCCAGCGTGCCTGCTGCCAAATCCTGCGCCGCCACATGGGCAGGCATCAATCCGACCAGTGCGTTGTTCTGCAACAAGGCCCGGTTTGTCAGGTACGAGACGGATTCGACCGACATTGTCGGCGAAAAATGCCCGTTACGAACAAAGAACTGATCCAGCTGGCGCCTCAGGGTCGTCTCAATCGGTGGCAAGATCCAGCCGAACCCTTTGAGATCATCAAACGTCGGATCGCTTCGCCCGCCCAACGGATGGCCTGCACCCACAACCAGCACAATCTTTTCGTCAAACAACGTGCGTTGCTCCAGCGCATTACGGTAGCGATGGGTTGGAAGGCGCCCGACCACCAGGTCGATCTCACCGGAATGCAGTGCGGGCATCAGCACCTCGTTGGTGCCTTCGACTACCTTGATTGCCACGTTGGGTCGCGCATGGATCACACGTTCGATGGCTGCAGGTAGAAGTTGTGGCGAGGCCGCCAACAGGGTGCCCACGACAACACGGCCGCTGTTGCCCTCGTTCAGGTCATCCAGCTCCTGCGCTGCGTTAGACACTTGGGCAAAAATCAATTTGCCATGTCGGATCAGCGCATCACCATATACCGTCGGCACCACCCCTCGGTTGGTTCGAGTAAACAGCTGCACCTCGAAATCAAGCTCAAGGTCCTTGATCATCTTAGTCGCTGCCGGTTGCGAGACGTTCAATTCCCGCGCGGCGTTCTGGATATTGCCGTGCTTGCCCACCGCCACCAACAGCCGCAGCTGCCGCAGTTTGAGACGGGTCAGAACACGTTCCACGATAGGAGAATGGCGCATGTTCCCTCCCTCAACTGCAGATGGGTTGGGTGGCGTCCAGAATGCTTGCGACAACACTCATTGCCGCCAAGGCCGAACTGCTGGGGTTGTCCGGCAAGGTCTTGCCCGAAATCGTAAAGGTGAAACTGCCGAAATCGCCCTGTGCGTGGATTTCATGTACGTTGGTCTCGGTTCCTGGGTCGGCCACAAGCTCGACCTCTGTCCGGTCAAACCCCACACCAGCGAGCGCAACCGCTGCTGCAACGTTGGCGTTCTTGGGATAGGCCAAGGCGGCGTCCCGCGCATTGCCCATGAAATGGATTTGCGGGTGCGATAACGGTCTCGAGAGGTCCAGAACCTCTTCAGCGCGCGAACCCTTCCACCCGTTGGGTGGTTTTCGGCCCACGTAACGCACGATGCCCAAGTCGCCCGCACGTGCCGCGCGCAACGCATCCAGCCCACCAACCGCACCGCTGGCCAGATGCAAGCGGCTGTTGCCCACACGAGCCGCGCTTTCTAGTTCGGACATCAACACGTCATCCGCCAAAGCCCCAATCGAAACTGTGATCACGTCTCGACCACTGGCCAGAGCTGCTGACCCATGCGCGCGCAGACCTGCGTGACCTGCGCAATCGACCACGTGGGTAATATCACCCGCTAGATCATCAACCGAAGCAGCCACAACGACATCACCCGGAAAGTCGAACGCACCTAACCGCGATGGACGCAGGATCAATGCCTTTAGAGCAACATTACTTGCCTTTAGTCCCGCCTGAACAAATTGCGAGATCGCGCCGTTGCCGATTAATGCAATTTTCATGTCATGTCCTCGTTGCGTTCCGATCCCCTGTATACTTTCGCGCAACGCGCTTTGCTATCCATTCCAGTTATATCTGTTTTTCTTCTTTGTATTTTGCCTGCGGGCTGCATCGTGGTCAGGTCGCGACATCGAAACCTTTGCCTTGATGGTGCGTATGGCCATGTCCACGCCGAAATATGTCGGAACATCAGCCCCCACCCGCACAGCCCCAGAGCTATTGCGTGGGCAAGGTCAATATGCCGACGACATCAAGCTGGGCTCGCCGCTCTACGTCGCCTTTCACCGCAGCCCCGTAGCATTTGGCCAGATCACCTCATTGGATATTGAAGACGCCGGCAAGAGCGAAGCGGTTCTAGCCGTGCACACTGGCGCGCATGTTGCTCATCTGGGCGCTTTGGCCGTCAATCAGGTGATCCCCCTGCTGCATCCGCTGGACTACCCGATTCTGGCGAAGTCACGGGTCGAGAGCGTTGGGCAACCCATCGCCGCCGTACTGGCGGACAGCCCCGCCCAAGCAATGGATGCCGCCGAGCTGATCTTTACCAATCTGGATGAAAATGACCCCACCCCTCTGCACAAGGTCGCCGCCGACAGTTGGACCAAAGGTGATACATCCATTGAATTCGCTTCTGCTGCGCATGTGGTCGAGGTCACGCTTCAACACCCGCGTCTGGCGCCCAATCCGATGGAACCGCGCACCATTTCTGTGGCTTATCATGCTGAGACGGATACCGTGACCGCTTGGCATTCCACCCAAACACCACACCGGTCACGGTCAGAGTTAGCCCGTATCTTGAACATCGCCCCTGACCGCATCCGCGTTATTGCCACCCATGTCGGTGGGGCATTCGGGATGAAGGGGTCGATCTATCCTGAAGAAGTCTTTGCCGTCTGGGCCGCCTTCTCCCACAAGCGCAACGTGAAATGGACCGCCACCCGATCCGAAGAGTTCCTGTCCGCCACTCATGGACGCGGCGTTCGTAGCACTGGCCGATTGACTGTGGACCAAAATGGGAAATTTCTTGCGCTCGAAGCACATATCGACGCTCCTGTCGGTGCTTGGCTGCCAAACAGTGGCTTAATCACCGCATGGAACGCGGGTCGTTTGCTGCCCTCGGGCTACAAGGTCGATGCGCTGAATATTGAAACCAAAGCCACGCAGAAACGGGTCGGCCCCACCGGCATCTATCGCGGTGCCGGGCGGCCCGAGGCGAACTGTCTGATGGAACGGTTGGTGGACAAGGCCGCCAAAGCGCTTGGGCGAGACCCGATTGACCTGCGCATGCAGAACCTGCTGTCACTAGATCAATTGCCCCACGCTACGGCCACCGGGAACCTACTCGATTCTGGCGACTACCCTCGCGCATTGACCATGTTGCGAGACCAAACCGCTTATGACGACCTAAAAACCGAACGCGACCGCCGCCGCGCCTTGGGCGAGTTGGTCGGCGTTGGGGTCTGCTTTTACGTCGAACCTTCTGGATCAGGTTGGGAAAGCGCTAGGGTCACGATGAATGCAGATGGCGCAGTGCAAGTAGACAGCGGCAGCTCCTCGCAAGGACACGAGCGCGAGACGGCCTTTGCCCAGATCGCGGCAGATGTGCTTGACGTAGACCTGAAACAAATCACGGTCCGCTGCGGCGACACTGGCACCTGCCCCGAAGGGATCGGAGCCCTAGCAAGCCGCTCGACCGCCATCGGCGGCAGCGCCGTTATTAAAGCCTGCGAAGACATCCGCGCCCGGCGGGATCACGGCGAGCGACTGCCACTGACGTCCGAGGTTCGGTACGAAAACGAGGGTCAGGCTTGGGGCTATGGCGCTTATCTGGTGATGCTATCGATCTGCGCCGATACCGGCACACCCTCGCTGGAAAAAATCGCCTGCGTCGATGACACTGGCCGCATCATCAACCCCGATCTGGTCAAAGGGCAGATTCAGGGTGGATTTGCCCAAGGTTTGGGCGAAGCACTAATGGAGCAGGTGGAATTCGACGAAGACGGCCAATTGCTGACGGGATCGTTCATGGATTACGCCATGCCTCGCGCCTGTGATGTGCCACACCTAGACATGCACACGTTTGAAACTCCCAGCCCACTCAACGCCTTGGGCGCCAAGGGCGTGGGCGAGGCTGGGACAATCGGTGCTCCACCTGCCATCCTCAACGCCGCCATTGATGCACTCAGCCCTCTGGGCGTTACTGATCTGAACATGCCATTGACGGCCCATGCCCTTTGGCAGGCCATGCAAGAGGCCAAACAAGGACCTAGCTCATGAAGTACTCAAAACTCGACGCCAAGGATTATGCCCGCGAAAACATGCGCGGGATTTGGGCCGCGGCGCTCAACCCGTTCAACGTGGATGGGTCGTTCAACGAGGTTGGTCTGCGCTCGAACATCCGCCATTGGGTGGACGACCTGGACATTCAGGGCCTGTTCATCGCCGGCAAACAGGGCGAATTCTTTTCCATGTCGCTGGACGAACGCAAACGGAACTTCGAGATCGCGGTCGACGAATGTAACGGCAAAGCAGGCACGATCATGTCCGCCTCAGACCAGAATTTTGACACTGTGGTCGAGCTAGCGCAACACGCACAGAACTGCGGTGCCGACTATGTCGTGGTCCACGCCCCGATCCTGCATTTCGTCACCGATCAAGACGACACGGTGTTCAACTACTACAAGGAACTGTGTGACCGCGTGGACATCGGCATCGCGATGTGGAGCCACCCCGACAGCGGGTACCTGATGTCGCCAGAACTTTGCGCGCGGGTGGCTGATCTGCCCAACATCGTGGCGATCAAATATTCGGTCCCGCGCGAGATGTATGTGAAGCTGACCCACATGGTGGGCGACAAGATTCATGTCTCGACAGCATCCGAAGCCGAGTGGCTAGACAACATCGAAGAACTGGGTTGGAAGCTCTACCTGTGTTCGTCGCCACCCTATCAGATTCAGACCAACGCCGATCAGCGTATGAACGAATACACACGTCTGGCATTCGAGGGCAAATTCGCCGAGGCCCGCAATGTGCGGGACAGCCTGGAACCGGTGCGCGAGGCCATCAAACGCTCCAAACCCGGCGGCAAACCGCAGGCGCACGGCAAATACTGGCAGGAATTGCTAGGTCAGGTTGGCGGATCGGTGCGCTCACCGTTGTTGCAACTGACCGACGCCGAAAAGGCCGTGACGCGCGAGGCGTTCGAAAGCTGCGGTCTAAAACTTTGAGCTTGGGCCGGGGAATCACCCGGCATTCATTCCTATGCTAACAAAATTACATGGGCTGGAATTGCCATCCCCGGCCACGTTTTTCGGATCACTCGCCACGGGTCAAATTGACGATCACGTTTCGTTGAGATCATCAAGCTCGTTGAGCAGATCCAACAACAGTTCGAACCTGTCAGGCCCCATTTGATTACGCAACTGCCGGGTCAATTCGATGCTCGTGCTTAAGTTATCGCGAATGATGTCGGCGCCTGCCTCGGTCGGTACGACGATCTGTTTACGCCCGTCATCGGGGTCCGGGCGCCGATGAATCAGCCCCTTCTCCTCTAGCTTCTGCAGGATGCGCGTCAGGCTTGGGAGCAACAGACAGGCCTTTTGCGCAATCTGCGTGGGATCTTGCGCGCCCTCTTCGGTCAGCACCCTGAGCACGCGCCATTGCTGTTCGGTTATCCCGGCGTCAGCCAGCATGGCGCGGATGGGTCCCATGACCTTTTCCCGCCCACGCAACAGCATGATCGGCAGGGAACGTGAGATTTTCGGGTCTGATCTGGGCATACTCAACTGTCACCGATCCGGTGGCCAAATTCAACTGTGGAGTGTGCCGCAGCAATTCAAACACCGCTATACGCAATTAATACAGTGTTCCAAGTGATTTCCAACAAGCAAGGTTCCGCTCTCTGGACAACGCGTTTCCTACGCGTCTAACGTCATGCATGTCCGCGGTGCACTTGTTCTAAGATGTCCGAAGCGTCACACCATAGAAAGGTCAGACCATGTCAGCGCCCATCAACCCATTCAAACATGCTCTGGCCCGTGGTGAGACACAGATCGGGTGCTGGATGAGTCTTGCTGAACCTGCCTGTGCCGAAATCATGGGAACCGCTGGCTTCGACTGGCTGGTGGTCGATGGGGAACATGCCCCCAACGACATCCGCTCGATCCGCGATCAATTGACCGCCCTTGCGGCGAGTGCTTCGCACCCAGTTGTCCGCGTACCGATTGGCGAAACCTGGATCATCAAACAAGTGCTGGACGCAGGTGCGCAAACCGTTCTGGTCCCGATCGTAGAAACCGCCGAACAGGCGCGCGAGCTTGTGCGGGCCTGCCAATATCCACCACATGGCGCTCGGGGTGTTGGCGCAATGGCAGCACGTGCCACCATGTTCGGCTCGGTATCTGATTACATCCAGACCGCTGACCAAGAGATTTGCCTGCTGGTACAGGTCGAAAACTGCGCCGGGATGGAGGCGTTGGATGATATCTTGACGGTCGACGGCATCGACGGAGTTTTTATCGGGCCTGCAGATCTATCCACGGATATGGGATTCCAAGGCAACAGCACCGCCCCTGAGGTCCGCGCCGTGATCGCCGACGCCCTTGCGCGGATCAAGGCCGCAGGCAAGGCACCTGGTATTCTCGGCGTGACCGAGGAATCGACCCAATCCTACCTCGACATGGGTGCCCAGTTCCTGGCCGTTGGGATCGACGTGCTAATCCTTGCGAACCAAGCGCGCGCATTGTCTGCGCATTGGAAAGACAAAGCTAAGCCTTAATATCAGGCTTCAACTGAGCCGACGCCTGCGCATAACCGCCCGCCGCGCCGTCAATGAAATGGACATGGTCGTCTTGCATGGCTGAGGGCACAAAACAGGTGACCATCGCTTCGGACTGAGCAAACAGCCCATAGCGGACTTTCTCACGCGCTTTGGCATCGGACAAGATCGCCTCGATCCGGGTGCGGGTGCTTGGATCGCAATCCAGCGTCATCTTCAGCCCGTCATCGAATTTGCGGTAATCGGCATTGGCACTGAGCATACGTTTGTAATGCGCCGGATCGAAGGAGCCCACATTCAAATTCGTCTTAAACAGGGTCCAACTGAACAGTGTCTTTAAAAACAGAATGCTCTTGAACATCCAGACTGGTATGCGACCACGCAGAGACAGCGCCTCAAGGTTCAGACCGGGTGTCGACCACCCAACCCGAGGCCCCTCGACCGGGACGGGATGCCCAGCCCTGTCCAATCCGCCGATGGCTTGAACAACCCTTTGGGTAATATCCGCAAAATCACGCTCGGATGCGCCAGACGACGGTAGCACTACTAAGGACAGGATCTCTCCCTGTTCAGCCTGCACGTTGGTCCACCGGCACGACAATCCAGTCAGATCAGGTTCAGCACCCGGCTCTGAAAGCCCGACCGTCATGTACCCGGCCTTCATCTGCTTTTCGGCCCAAGCCAGCCCGCCACCAGAGAACATCGCATAATCCGCACCACTGGAGGCCGCAAACCGAGCGATACGAACGTCGATCCCGGCCTTGCGAATTTCAGAAACCGGAACAATGGCCGCGCGCAATTCGACATTGCACTTTTCAGATGCCCACCGTCTCAGGTTCGCCAAGGTCTGTTCTGCCGTGGCTCTGTGTGAGCCATGCAATGCAAACGAAGCACCATCGCCGCCGAACACGTAAGGAAAGCCATTGCTGCCAATGGCATTTGCGATAGCCGAGATCACGGCAGCGCCCACCATGTTGACCGTCTTGTAGCGACCATTTGCAATTTCGCCCGTCGAATTGACGATATCGGCCGTGCCAACAAACCAATCACCCGGCACCGGAGTGTATTGAGACGGCTCAGTCAGCACGTCGAAACTCGCCGTGATTGTCAGCGTGTCATAGAATTCTTTGTCGGTCCCCATCGTCTCTTTGGATATCAGCTCGGGCAAATTCATCCGCCGAAACTAACGCGCGCTCGCAGCTTGTCGCGCAATTGCAACAAAACACACGGGCTTGTGCACAACTGGTTAACATGTCACCCATCTGCCCGAGGAGTCGCCGGGAGGACAGTCGCATGCAGGCAGGGTTGATCATATTGTGTTTGGCCTATGTGCTAAGCCAGTTCTTTCGCGCCTTTCTGGCTGTTCTTACCGGAGTTTTGGATCAGGAAATCGGGGCGACCCCGGATGACCTGGCCTTTGCCTCGGGGCTTTGGTTTTTGACCTTCGCGGCGATGCAATTACCCGTTGGTCTGGCACTGGACAAGATCGGGCCGCGCCGAACCGCTGCGGTGCTTCTCTTGATCGGGGGCGGCGGAGGTGCAGTTCTATTTGCACTGGCCACAGACCCTATTCACCTGAACTTGTCGATGGTTTTGATCGGGATCGGGTGTTCACCCGTGCTCATGGCGTCCTACTACATCTTTGCCCGAAACTATCCCCCGGCGCGTTTTGCCACACTGGCCGCGCTGATGCTTGGTGTAGGGTCCAGCGGCAATCTGGTGGCGTCTTACCCAACCGCCCTGGCCGTCGAGCTGATTGGTTGGCGCAGTACGTTAATGGGGGTGGCGGTTTTGTCAGGCTTGGTTTCATTGGGAATTTGGCTGACAGTCAAGGATCCAAAACCCATTGAAACAGAAGAGAAAGGTTCTCTCTTCGACTTACTCAAGTTGCCCGCACTTTGGACCATTCTACCATTGATGTTTGTGGCCTACGCCCCCTCAGGCGCGATCCGGGGCCTGTGGGCCGGGCCGTATCTGACTGACGTATTTGACCTGAGCACAGGTCAGATCGGACAAGCCACTCTGGTCATGGGGGCCGCGATGATTGCGGGCACCTTTGTCTATGGCCCGCTCGACCGCATCCTCGGCACCCGCAAATGGGTGATCTTCGGCGGCAACCTGCTGTCTGCTGTGGCCCTGGCCGTGCTGTGCCTGTGGATTGACCGTAGCGTCTGGACCTCTGTCATGCTTCTTGCAGTAATCGGATTCACCGGTGCCACCTTCCCCGTCATCATGGCCCATGGCCGCGCTTTTGTTCCCGCGCATCTTGTGGGGCGCGGCGTGACCCTGCTCAACCTTTTCGGCATCGGCGGTGTTGGCGTCATGCAGATCATCTCGGGTCGTTTGCACGAGGGGATCGCAGCCACCACACCCGGCGCACCTTATGTGATCATATTTGGGTTCTTCGCCGTCACTTTGACCTTGGGTCTGGTGATCTACCTCTTCAGCCGCGACAGTGTGGACTGACACGCCGCTTTTAGCCCCAAACCTCTTTCCCCCAGACCGCTTTCGCTGTATGGAACCGCCGCCGGTCACAAGACCGGGATATCTGGAGAAAGAAAATGGGTTATCGCATCGTCGTCGTCGGCGCCACTGGCAACGTGGGCCGCGAAATGCTGAACATCCTGGCCGAGCGCCAGTTTCCCGTGGACGAGCTCGCCGTGTTGGCAAGCCGCCGTTCGCTGGGTACCGAGGTTAGCTTTGGCGATAAGACACTGACGACCCAGGATCTGGATACCTTTGATTTCACCGGCTGGGACATGGCGCTGTTTGCCGTGGGTTCGGAAGCGACCAAGGTGTATGCACCCAAGGCCGCGGCCGCCGGTTGTACCGTGATCGACAACAGCTCGCTCTATCGTTACGACCCGGACATTCCACTGATCGTACCCGAGTGTAACCCCGAGACGATCCACGACTACGCCAAGAAAAACATCATCGCCAACCCCAACTGCTCGACCGCGCAGATGGTTGTCGCGCTGAAGCCGCTGCACGACCGCGCCAAGATCAAGCGCGTCGTCGTATCGACCTATCAGTCGGTGTCGGGGTCCGGCAAAGAAGGCATGGATGAGCTGTGGGATCAGACCAAATCGATCTACAACCCAACCACGGACGTGCCGCCGAACAAGTTCCAGAAGCAGATCGCCTTCAACGTCATTCCGCAGATCGACGTCTTCATGGAAGACGGCACGACCAAGGAAGAATGGAAGATGGTGGTTGAGACCAAAAAGATCGTCGATCCGTCGATCAAGGTTACTGCGACCTGTGTGCGCGTTCCTGTCTTTGTGGGCCACTCCGAGGCCGTGAACATCGAGTTCGAAGAGTTCCTGGACGAAGACGAAGCCCGCGACATCCTGCGCGAAGCACCCGGCATCATGGTGATCGACAAGCGCGAAGACGGCGGTTACGTCTCGCCCATCGAATGCGCGGGCGACTTTGCTACGTTCATCAGCCGCATCCGTCAGGACAGCACCATCGAAAACGGCATCAATCTGTGGTGTGTGTCGGACAACCTGCGCAAGGGTGCAGCCCTGAACGCTGTCCAGATCGCTGAACTGCTGGGCCGCGAGGTCCTGAAAAAGGGCTAAGCGTAAGCAACAATTGACCAATTCCAAGGGCGTCCATTTGGGCGCCCTTGTTTGTTGGTGCGCGCGCTGCAATGTTTGGACAACCCTGATTTGCACGTGCGAGGTTTCATGCGGTTTCTTCTAGCTCTTTTCTTAGTCACCCCATTCAGCGCCTTTGCGGCCGACATTCAGGTCAATACCCGTGTGTCCGAAATCACCATGCACCCCGACAGCGCCGCGATCTTGCGAACAGCCACAGTAGAAGTTCCTGCGGGCCAACACCGCCTTGTTTTGCTGGGCATCCCCAGCGACATCGTTTTTGAATCACTTCGGGTCAACGTCGAAGGGGTCGAGCGTCTGGGTTTGACCTATCGAGACGAATTTGCGCCGCCGCGCGATTACACCTCGCCACAGGTCAAAGCGGCGCAGGACACCGTGCGGGCGGTTGAGCTGCAGATCCAAAAGGTTCGCGATCAGGCGGAACGTGCCAGGTTGGCGGCAACAGCATCCGAAACCTCCATCGGATTTCTGCGCAATCTCGGCAAAAACGAAGGCTTGGCACAAGTTGCCCCCGACACGCTGCGTGACATTGCTCGGATGATCGAACAAGAGGCTTTAACCGCCGGACAAACAGCCCAATCGGCGGAAGTCGAAGCGCGCGAGATCGAACGCCAACTGGAAACGCTCGAAGAGGATTTGGAGCATGCGCAAGCTGCCTTGCACGCTGTATCGCTCGAGGATCAGGATAGGCTGTATCTGACGCTCGATACCAACGCGACCGAAGCATCGACCGCCCAAGTCACCCTGAAATATCTGGCGGGTGGAGCCAGCCAGTGGACCCCGATCTATGACATCAATCTGGTGACCGGAGACACGCCGCAAATCAACATCAAACGGGACGCCATGGTGCAGCAGTACACCGGCGAAAACTGGCAAGGTGTGACGCTACACCTGTCCACGGTCGCGCCCATTGGGCAGACGGAATCACGATGGCTCACAACCAACAAGTTGCGCGTTCGCGATCCCGAGCAGCGTCAAAAGGTGTCCTCGGCCGACCTGAGCTCTGGCAACTACGGCAATTTGGCAGAACCTGCCCTCGAAGCTCCGGTCATTGTTGAAGAAACGCAAAGCGGGTGGAACATTGCCTCGGATGGCCCCGGTGTTACCTATACCTACAGCCGTCCTGTTTCGGTTGCATCCAGCGCAGATTTTCTGCGCCTGGAATTGGATAACTTGGCGTTCGACGCCGAAGTCACCGCGACGGCGACGCCGCGCTTTGACGAAACCGCCTATCGGTTAGCGGCGGGCAAAAACACAAGCAACGAAGAGATACTGCCATCCGAACTGGCCGCATTCTACGTGGATGACGTTCTTGTCGGAACAGAACACTTTGGTGGCGCGGTCCCGGGTCAGGAACTGGAACTTGGTTTTGGCCCAATCGACGGCCTGCGCCTAAAAAGGGACGTCCTGAACCGGAGCCAGGGGGACACCGGCCTGATCTCGCGCTCGAACCAACGCGTCGAGCAGGTCGAGATCGAGATCGAGAACTTTACCGATCAGGAGTGGACCCTGCGCCTGACAGACCGCGTGCCCTATTCGGAACAAGAGGATCTGGTGATCGATTGGTCGGCGACCCCCGCGCCGAGCGAAGAGAACGTGGACAACCGCCGTGGTATCCTAGCGTGGGACATCGACATGAAAGCTGGAGCCAAGCAAAAGATCCGGCTGAACACATCGATCAGTTGGCCCGAAGGGATGGAATTGCGTTAACCGGATTTTTCGACCAACACCTTGAGGTTGGCCAACCCGGTTTCATAGTCACCACCAACCCAATCATCCATCATGAGCCCCATCCACCGCGAGAGGGGGTTCATTCCCAGCTCTGATTGGAACCCCCAAGTGACATTGGTGCCCGAACCGTCGGGCCGCAAATTGAACGTCGCAGTCGCAGTGCCCATCGACCCAAAGTCCAATTCGGTGCGAACCAACTGGTTTTCTACACTTTCGACAATTTCTTGTGTGCCAGAACCGACTTGGGGGTGGTCGGACATCCATGACAGAGTATTGCCAACACCTGCCTCGGGCCCTGAATAGGAAAGTTTGGTCTCAGGATCGCGTAACAGCCAAGGCGACCAGGCTTCGGTCGCTTGCATGGAATTAACGTGCGGAAAAACGTCCTTGGCCGGGGCGTCGATGGTAACCGAACGCGTTACGACAGCCTGTCCCGGCAACAGATATGAAACGGCCGCCAGAGCGATAACGCCGATCACAAAAGCCCATAAAATGCGTTTGATCAATTTCATTGCAAGATACTCGCTAAAGGTATGATGCCGTCAGATTATCAGAAAATGAAACGGTCGGGCAACGCTGCGTCCGACCGTTTCATTGTTCCGTCGTGAGACTCAGGTCACACGATTTCGAATTTCGCCTCTTTTGGATTGTAACATTGCAGTCCACCTTCGCCGATATCGGTCCACAGACCATGTATGCTCAGCTCGTCCGCCTCGACGGCCTCGGAGACAAACGGGAATGTCATCAGGTTCTCAAGCGAGGCAACAACCGCCTGGCGCTCGAGTTGACGGGCCTGCTCTATTGGGTCTTCGACGTCCGCTACCAGATCAAACTTGGGCTTGAGGATATCCATCCACCGGCCGACAAAGCTTTCCTTGGCATCCAACTGCGGCGCCTTGCCCTGGCACATGTCG
This sequence comes from Tropicibacter sp. Alg240-R139, assembly GCF_900537075.1. Classification (GTDB taxonomy): domain Bacteria; phylum Pseudomonadota; class Alphaproteobacteria; order Rhodobacterales; family Rhodobacteraceae; genus Falsiruegeria. Next base: position 345,436 of record NZ_UNRA01000003.1, on the reverse strand, counting down.
ATGCAGCCCTGCACTCCACCACATTGCGAATGGCCCAGAACAATCAGATGCGACACCTTCAACGCAGTCACTGCATATTCGATGGCTGCACTTGTGCCATGATGGTCGCCATCCGGCAGGTAGGGTGGCACTAGGTTGGCAATGTTTCGATGGATAAAGAATTCACCCTGATCGGCGCCAAAAATCGACGTGACGTGCACACGGCTGTCGCAGCACGAAACCACCATCGCACGCGGACGCTGCCCCTCGGTGGCCAATCGTCGATACCACGCATGGTTTTCGGCATAGGTTGTGGCCTTCCAACCGTGATAGCGCTGTACCAGATATCCTGGCAATGGTTTGGCAAATTTCATCCGCGTGTCCCCGAGTTCTAGATTCTCGAGCCTCCATGTAGTCCCAATTGAATGAAAATTCGAGAGATTATGAAAGGCCGCGGCAACCTTTTGCAAACTTCTGTGGCCGAAGGATGGTTTCCGTGCCGTGGGGGCACAAAGACTTTGGGGTATCTGTGGTGGATAATATTACAACGCTTGTACAAACGGAATCCGTGCGTCTGGACCCGGATTGCTTAGGGCATCTGTATTGTCAGCTTGGCGATGCAGGCGCTGAAGATGTGGTCTGTCGCGCTATTGAAGAACTCGCCGTGCGCTTGTCGCATTGCGAGCGACTGTGGCGGCAGCAGGACTGGCAAGGCCTGCGCAAAAGCGCCCGTTCATTGATCGCAATCTCGGAACAGATTGGCATGACGGCTCTGGCCCGGGTTGCCGAGGATGTGACCGCGACGGTGGATGCGGTGGACCATGTGGCCACCGGCGCGACGCTATTTCGCCTGATCCGGGTTGGCGAGCGCTCGCTGACAGCCGTGTGGGATTTGCAGGATCTTTCGGTCTGACAGACCTTGCGGACGGGGATGGGCCGGGTACTCTGCCCGAACCATCCCAAACGCAAGAGCCTGTCATGTCCTTACATTTTGCCACCCGCACAGAAACGACCCTGCCACTGCATGTGGTCGATCAGGATGGATTCGGTGACTGGCAGGCTGAACAGCCAGACGCGATCAGGGGTTGGTTGGCGGCTTCGGGATTTACCGGTGCCATCGGACAGGCCGTTCTGGTTCCCGGTCTAAACGGACAGATTGAAATGGCAGTCGCGGGCTACGGCACGACCAAGACGCGCGCGCGCAAACGGTTTATCTTGGCCGCTGCGGCGCAGGCGCTACCAAAGGGGACCTATGATCTGATCTCGGATCTGGATGCAGATACGCTCGCGGCCGAGTGTTTCGGTTGGCTGATGACCGGCTATGCCTTTGATCGTTACAAGGATGTTTCAGGCGCCAAGGCCGGTCTGCTCGCACCCCGTTCGGTAGACGCCCAAAGGATCGAAGCCTTGGCCAAGGCTGAGGTGCTGATCCGCGATCTGGTCAACACGCCTGCATCCGACATGGGACCGGCGCAATTGCAGCAGGCCGCCGAGGTGTTGGCGGGTGAATACGGCGCAAGCTGCGACACCATCATTGGTGAGGCTCTGTTGGAACAGAATTTTCCGATGATCCACGCGGTCGGGCGGGCATCGGATCAAGCACCTCGCCTGATCGACATGCGGTGGGGCACATCCGGCCCCAAGCTTACACTGGTCGGCAAAGGGGTCTGTTTTGACACCGGCGGTCTGGATCTGAAACCAGCCGCCGGGATGGCGCTGATGAAAAAGGACATGGGCGGATCGGCCAACGTGTTGGGACTGGCGCGGATGATCATGGCGCTGGAGCTGCCGGTTCAGCTGCGCGTGCTGATCCCGGCGGTCGAAAACGCGGTTGCCGGCAATGCGTTCCGACCGGGCGACATCCTGACGTCCCGCAAGGGTCTTACGGTTGAAATCAACAACACCGACGCCGAGGGGCGGCTGGTGCTGGCCGATGCCCTGGCGTTGGCGGATGAAGACGCGCCGGATCTGATCCTGTCCATGGCCACGCTCACCGGTGCGGCCCGTGTGGCTGTCGGGCCTGACTTGGCGCCATTTTACACCAACGACGATGCAACCGCACAGATTTTGTCCGCTGCGGCAACCAAAGCCGTCGACCCGGTGTGGCGCATGCCGTTCCATGATCCATATGAAGCGATGATCGAACCGGCATATGCCGATCTGGACAACGCCCCCAGCGGCGGTTTTGCAGGCTCGATCACGGCTGCGCTGTTCCTGCGCCGCTTTGTAACGACCGCACCGTATATGCATTTTGACATCTACAGCTGGCAACCGACCAAAGCACCGGGCCGTTCCAAGGGCGGGTTCGGCCAAGGTCCCCGCGCCTTGATCAAGGCGCTGCCGCAGATGCTGGGCCTATGACCGAGCACGTCCAGATTGCGAAACCGGTTGTCGATCTGCTACGCACACCTGATGGGCCGCGAGAACGTCAGCTGCTGTTGGGTGACACTTGCGATGTGCTCGCGCGTGATGGCGGCTGGATCAAAGTGCGGGCAACCAAAGATGGGTACGTGGGGTTTGTCCGTCGGGATACAATCGCCGAGGTTCAAGAGATCACCCATCGGATCAAGACACTGGCCACCCATGCCTATACGGATGCAAACATGAAATCACCTGATCTCATGTCGTTGAGCTTGGGCAGCCTGATCACGGCCCGGCGCGAGACCGGAACTTTTGTTGAAACTGAATTCGGCTATATCCCCAAACAGCATCTGACCACGGTGGACAGCCTGGAAAGCGACCCGCTTGCGGTGGCCGAGATATTTCTGGGCACACCATACCTGTGGGGGGGCAACAGTCGTCTGGGGTTGGATTGTTCTGGGCTGGTGCAGGCCGGATTGTTGGCCTGTGGCATCCCTTGCCCTGGTGACAGCGGTGATCAGGAACGCACGGTTGGGCAGTCATTGCCTGCTGGCGCCTTGCCTCAACGTGGGGATCTACTTTTCTGGAAGGGGCACGTAGCCTGGGTCTATGATGAGAGGACACTGCTACATGCAAATGCGCATCACATGTCGGTCCGATTTGAATTGTTGGAACCGACCATCGCGCGGATCAAAGCGCAGGGCGATGGTCCTGTGACGTCCCACAAGCGGCTGTGATTGGAATCAGTCCAAATTGACGGCGCGGATCAGCTTCCGTTCCAGCACCCGCAAAACGGTTTTCAGGTCCTGACCCCGTTTCAGGATCTGCCCATCCATCGCCACAACCGAATACATCCCTTGCCGGTTGCGCAGCTTGGGGTGTTTTTCGATGCGATACAAAGGATGCTCGGCGGTGCGTCGAAAGACGGAAAATACAGCCATGTCGCGCAGGCTGGAAATCCCGTAATCGCGCCACTCTCCGGCGGCGACCATCCGACCATAAACAGAAAGTATGACTGACAGCTCACGCCGGTCAAAGGCGACTTGTGTGTCGGCCGACCCCGGCGAAAATGGGCTAGGAGGCTGCATGTTCATGGCTACAGGTTTGCCGCAATTGTTCCGTTAATCAAGCCCGTCACGACTTTCCGCGCGCATCTGTGACCCAAAGCGCGCCCTGTCACGCAAAGCTGCCCTGACAAAACCACCCCGACGACATCGCCCCGCCATGCCCAAAATAGAGCCACAACCGATGCCCCTGCTCGGTCACTACGACCCAATAATCCCGCACCCCGCTGCGCCAGTTCGGATCATCCAGCCACCATTCGGGCGCGATCCGTTCCGGCCCCCGTGCCTCGGCCAGGGTCCAGTCGCGCCCCCGCCAGCGGAACCGATCCGGCACCGTGGGTAAGCCAGGGGCCATGACCGGTTCAGGCTGCCACATCAACAATGGGCGCGGCGTGGGCGAAGTGGGCCAATCCCGTGCCGGTTCAGACCAAGCTGCCGCCAGAATTTGCGCCGTTTTCTCGGGGATGTGGGACGAAGCCGGATGCAGCCGCGTAATCGCGTCCAAACCCACCCGTGCGCCCAGCTTGCCGATCAGATCGTCAACAGCCGTATTGCCCGCCAATCGGTCACGCACGGCGCGGCTGGCATCCGCATGACCGGCCATCGTGCGGGCATGGACCGGTTCCACCTGCACCGCCATCAGCCGCAGCATGTCGATACCGTATCCTGCGTCGATCTGGTCGATCTTCAACTCCAACAGGGGCCTGATACGGTTCGGGTCATGGGACGGGCGCGCCAGACCGATGGTGATCACTTCGGCGGCCTGATCGGTGCGGTGCGCCTCGAGCCTGACATGCCGCGCGCCCATGCCCTTAGCCTCAAGCTTGGTGCATAAGCTGGGCAGGATGCGGTCGATCCCGGCCATCAGGTCCTCTTTCAACCCGATGGGATCGGGCATGGTCATCCGCACTGCAAACTGCACGTGCGGCCGCGCCGGGGAAACGGGTTCGGGCGCGCTGCCCATGGCCTGATCCATCCGCAGCACCAACCCCTTGCCGAACCGGCGCGCCAGGCTGGCGCGAGGTTGACCCAGCAGATCCCCGACCCGGCGCAGACCCAACCGCCCCAGCTGCGCCACCGTGGCATCATCCAACCGCAGGGCCGCCACCGGCAACGGGCTGAGCGCGCCATAGGTCTGGCCCGGTGCGGAAATCCGTGCCCCGCCACCGGCGGTGACCACCTGGGGGGCCGTACCGCCCTTGGTCCAGTGCCGCCGCTTGCCTGCCCGCGCCCGAGTCGCACGCGCCTCTTGGCTGATGGCATCGCCGCTGCGATCCGATCCCACCTCTTGCCCGGCAAACCGCGCCAGGGCCCAAGCTGCGCCCAGGGTGTCGGCGACCCCCATCTGCACCGACAGACCCATGTCCGCACAATCGGCCTGGATAACATCCAACAGCGCGACCTCTCCTCCGAACAGATGCGCGCAGCCGCTCAGATCAACGACCAACCCGTCCGGCGCCTCTTCTGCCACCCAGGGACTGAACTTGCCCGCCCATCGGCGCAGCGCGGTCAGAAACGCCGCCTCTGCCGGAACGTTGCGGGCGCGCGTGATCAACCCGCCGCACATGGCATGGGCGTCCCGCACCGGTTGCCCAACACGCAAACCTGCCATCTGCGCTGTCAAATTTAACGCGGTGATAACTTGCATGTTGGATTGTTCTTCGACAACGGCCAGCGGCCCCTCGTGCAGACCACGGGCAGCGCGCACCAGCCGTTCCGCACCAAGGCGCGGGAACCAGAGGGAAAGGATTCGGCGATTGGACATGGGACAGGTGACAACGAGGCAGGCAGCTATTTGTTCTCTTTTTGTTCTATATTCTGGAATCACATCTCGAGTCGAGTCATGCTGAGACGTTACACAACACTGATCGTAGCAATTGTTGCGTTGTTGGGGGTGGGGTCAGCCACCATCGGGGACACCATCGTGATGCAGCATCCCCGTGTGATCGAACGGGTTAACCTGATGCGCAGCTCAAAACTGGCGTTGGAAGTTCTGGGCGCAATGGCTTCGGGTCGCGAAATGTTCAATCGAAAACGGGCCAATGCGGCCCGGCGCGCGTTGATGCGGAACACCGGCAAAATTGCGAGCAAATTTCGCCGAAACCCATACGATCCAGCATCCCGCGCACGACAGCACATCTGGACCCAATGGGCAGACTTCAAAGCCCAATCCAAGACCGCGCGCGCAGCCTCTAAAGGGTTAAGCACCCGAAACGTGGTGACACTCAGACAGACATTGCCACCAATGATCAACGCCTGCCTGTCCTGTCATCAAACGTTTCGCAAAAGGCCCTAACCGCAGGCGATCCGGGTGATGATCCCTGCCTCATTGACGAAAACATTGGCGCGCGTGGGTCGGTAATCCTGCGTGACAACGCTGTTAGGCGACTGCACCCGCGTCCCTTCGGGCAAGAGCGCACGAACATCATCAACCGGTTGCCCCACCCGATCAGCCAAATCCTGCATCTTGCACATGGCCAGATCGATCGCTGGGGCATCCCCGGTTACCCCCACGTCATCCGGAACTTCGGTTGGACCACAGGCCGAGACCAGAATACAGGCAAACAAAATGCGTTTCATTGGCGCTCCCATTATATAAATGTCGGTAATGTTAGGTTCTTTCGTCTCAAACCTTGGCACGAAACGACAGTTGAAAACACCCGCAGTTTAACGCAGGGTCATTGGAAAACCATCAGGGAGATTTGTAGAATGCGTACCCGCGCTGCCGTCGCCGTTCAGGCTGGAAAACCGCTTGAGATCATGGACGTGAACCTGGACGGCCCCCGCGTCGGTGAGGTTCTGGTCGAGATGAAAGCCACCGGCATTTGCCACACCGACGAGTTCACTCTATCGGGTGCTGATCCCGAAGGCCTGTTCCCGGCGATCCTGGGCCACGAAGGCGCAGGCGTTGTGGTCGAGGTCGGCCCGGGCGTCACCTCGCTGAAGCCCGGCGATCACGTGATCCCGCTTTACACGCCGGAATGCCGCGAGTGCGAATACTGCCTGAGCGGCAAGACCAACCTGTGCCAGGCGATCCGCGAAACCCAAGGCCAGGGCCTGATGCCCGATGGCACCTCGCGGTTTACGACACTGGATGGCGATCCGATCCTACACTACATGGGTTGCTCGACCTTCTCGAACCACACGGTTCTGCCCGAGATCGCGTTGGCCAAAGTGCGTGAAGACGCACCGTTCGACAAAATCTGCTACATCGGTTGTGGCGTGACCACCGGCATCGGCGCGGTCATCAACACCGCCAAGGTCGAAATCGGCAGCCGCGCCATCGTGTTCGGCCTTGGCGGCATTGGCCTGAACGTGATCCAGGGTCTGCGTTTGGCAGGTGCTGACCAGATCGTTGGCGTTGACCTGAACCCCGCCAAGGTAGAGATGGCCACCCGTTTCGGCATGACCGATTTCGTCAATCCGTCCGAGATCGAAGGCGATCTGGTGCCCTATCTTGTCAACCTGACCAAGGGCGGCGCGGATTATACATTCGACGCAACCGGCAATGTGGGCGTGATGCGCACAGCGTTGGAAGCGGCGCACAAGGGCTGGGGTGAATCGATCATCATCGGCGTGGCGCCTGCTGGTGCCGAAATCTCGACCCGTCCGTTCCAGTTGGTCACCGGGCGTTCGTGGCGCGGCACTGCCTTTGGCGGAGCACGCGGCCGGACTGATGTACCCAAAATCGTTGATTGGTACATGGAAGGCAAAATCGAAATCGACCCGATGATCACCCACACCATGGGTCTGGATGACATCAACAAAGGTTTTGACCTGATGCACGCGGGTGAGTCGATCCGGTCGGTGGTTCTGTACTAATCTACTGACGCAGAAAACCTATCCAAAGGGAGGCTCACTGTCGGGCCTCCCTTTTTTAGTCAGTGGTTGGAACCTAGCCGCCCCCCAGCATCATGACACTCTTTTCCAGTCTGTTCCCAGAACATCGACACTTACCGTCAACAATATTCAGCACCACATGGTAGGCGGTTTCCACTAGGTAGGCACCATCCTGAGAAGCTGCCCGAATAGCGGCCACCGCTAATCACGCCCCGTAGCGCGCCAGGAACATGTCGACTGCATGACCAGCCACATCGCGAATTTCGGCCTCGGTAAATTGGTCCTGGATGCCAAAGACTGCTCGGGTCCAAAGTTTGACCTTACACAGTTCCGAAAACTGCTCGGCCGCCATTGGGATGTTGACGATCTTCAACTCTCCGGCTGCGACGGCCTTTTCCAAGTATTCGCTGATCCGTTCGCGTCCGTTTTCGGGGCCTGCGGCATAAAATGCGCGGCCCAGCTCGGGAAAACGGTCTCGTTCAGCAACGCAGATACGGAACACCTGCTGGGCGAACTCTGACGTCAGAAAGGTAATGACTTGCACCGCCGTCAGCATCAGAACGTCACGCGCCGGCAGGCTTTCGTCGATCATCGACATGATCTTTTCCGACATCAGCGTACATTCGGTCTGCGCGACCTCCATGAACAGCAGGCGTTTATCAGGGAAATAGCTATAGAGAGTCGCCTTCGAGACACCTGCAACACGGGCGATCTCGTCCACACTGGCCCCTTCAAAACCGTCGGCCATGAATACTTCGCGCGCGCCACGCAACACCTGGTCAAATTTGCGGCCGGTACGCAGAATTGTGGCAGCTTGGGTCATGGAGGCTCCTGTGATCATAGCTGCCCCTATTTATAAACCGTTCAGTTCAGTTTCAACGATTCGAACTGCAGGGGTTGAAACTCACGGCTCTGTGCGTAGTTTAGAATTATTCTAAGTTATGGATGTATCATGCGCTTTTTCGCCAATCGAAAACGGTTCAGCGATCTGACCGAACAAGAGATTATCGCCCTGGCGATATCCTCGGAAGAGGACGATGCCCGCATCTATCGCGGATATGCCGAAACCCTGCGCGCGGATTTCGCGGCTACGGCCAAGATGTTCGATGGCATGGCCCAGGAGGAGGACGAGCACCGCGCCGCGCTTATCGCGCTGCACGAGCGGCGATTTGGCACGGTCATCCCGTTGATCCGGCGCGAGCATGTGGCAGGTGCCTACGCAAGGCGACCGGTTTGGTTGATCGAAAACATGAGCGTCGAAAAGATCAGGGCCGAAGCGGCCGCGATGGAGGCCGCGGCGGAGAAGTTTTACCTAACGGCTGCAGCGCGAACGCAGGACAGCGCAACCCGCAAGTTGCTAGGTGATCTGGCGGCAGCCGAATCGCAGCATCAAAAAACGGCAAGCGACTTGGAAAATGTCCTGCTGGATGACGACAGTCGAGCGGGTGAAGAAAGCCAGGCGCAACGGCAGTTTATTCTGACATGGGTTCAACCGGGCTTGGCCGGATTGATGGATGGGTCGGTTTCCACCCTCGCTCCGATCTTTGCCACGGCCTTTGCGACTCAAGACACTTGGACAACGTTTCTGGTCGGCGTGGCGGCTTCGGTCGGGGCTGGCATCTCGATGGGCTTCACCGAAGCCGCATCGGATGATGGGGAATTGTCGGGCCGGGGCTCGCCGATCAAACGTGGGCTTGCTTCGGGTGTAATGACCACCGTGGGCGGGCTGGGGCATGCTCTGCCCTATTTGATCCCCGAGTTCTGGACTGCAACCACCTTGGCATTTCTCATCGTCTTTGTTGAACTTTGGGCCATTGCCTGGATTCAGAACAAATACATGGAAACGCCTTTCTTTCGCGCCGCGTTTCAGGTGGTTCTTGGCGGTGCACTTGTCCTGGGCGCAGGCATTTTGATTGGCAGCGGGTAACGCTCCCCCACCCGAGCGACCCCGACTGAGTCGACCCCGCTTGCGGCTTTGGGCCGGGCACTGCGCAAAGCGCAGTGCCCGGCCCAACGGGAGGAGGTGTTTCGCCAGAAACATCGACGACGGGCGGGAGCCCCCCTTCTTCGTCTCGACATTGCAATTTCCCCAAAACCCGCTAGCACTGGCCAATGGGTGAAATTTTTCTGCGCACTCTTCCCTTCTTTGTCATCATCGGCCTGGGTTACTGGGCTGGGCGCACGCGGTTTTTCACCGAAGATGCCACAGCTTATCTTACCAAATTTGTCTTCTTCTTCGCGCTCTCAGCGATGCTATTCCGCTTTGCTGCCAATTTGCCCTTCTCCGACATCTTCGACGCACAATTGATCGCCGGCTATTTGGTCGGCACGCTTGGCGTCTACGCCATTGCGACCCTTGTGGCCTATCTGCGCGGTCTCGACATCCCCACTGGCGCAGTCGAAGCGCAGTGTGCTGCCATTGGCAACGTGGGCTTTCTAGGCCTACCGATGCTCGCTGTTTTGTTTGGAGAAGCAGCGATCGGCCCTGTCATGCTGGTGCTGTCAGTCGATTTGGTCGTGTTTTCCTCGTTGATCGTCATTCTGATCAATGGAGGACGCGACGGACGGCTTACATTCAACACCTTCCGCTTGATCGGTGCCGGGCTTCTTCGCAATCCCATGATCGTCTCGATCACGGCGGGCCTGCTTTGGTCAGCGTTTCGCGTTCCAATCCCTGCACCGTTAAACGACTTTCTGGTCATTCTCGGCGGGGCCGCCACCCCAGGTGCCCTCTTTGCCATCGGTGCATCTCTGGCCAGCAAATCAGCCGAGCGCATTCACATCGCCGGTTGGCTCAGCTTTTGCAAGCTGGCGATCCATCCGGTCCTCGTTGCGCTCTCTCTCTTCTTTCTGTTCCCGACCTCACCGTTTTCGATGTCTGTGACCATCGCAGCAGCTGCCCTGCCGGTGGCCGGAAACGTTTATATGCTAGCAGCACATTATGGCGTCGCCCCGCACCGGGCCTCTGCCGCTATTTTGGTGTCAACGTCGCTCAGCATCCTCTCCGTGCCGCTCTTCATAGCCTGGCTGGGCACGCCATAAGGTAAGCTTGAACAAAATCCCGTATCGCCCACTGGACGCAATCGTCATCGCCCGTTAGCGATGGGACAACCGACAATGCAAAGGACCGCACCAATGGAAACCCTTTCCGAAAACACCTGCTTTGGCGGCACGCAGGGCGTGTACCGCCATGCGTCCGAGGCCTGCAAATGTGACATGACCTTTGGCCTATTCCTGCCGGTCGAAGCGAAGGACGGACCGGTGCCGGTGCTGTGGTATCTTTCAGGTCTGACCTGCACCCACGAAAACGCCATGACCAAAGCCGGTGCACAGGCTTGGGCCGCCGAACATGGTATTGCGCTTGTGTTCCCCGACACTTCGCCGCGCGGCGAAGGTGTGGCCGATCACGACGACTATGACCTTGGACAAGGCGCAGGATTCTACGTCAACGCCACGCAAGAACCTTGGGCCCCTCATTTCAACATGTGGAACTACATCGCCGAAGAACTGCCTGCACTAATCACTGAAAACTTCCCCATCGACCCTGACCGCCAGTCGATCACAGGCCATTCCATGGGTGGCCATGGCGCGCTGACGCTGGCGATGAACCTGCCGGGTCGCTTCCGGTCAGTGTCGGCCTTTGCGCCGATCTCTAACCCCACGGGCGCGGATTGGGGTCGCAAGCAGCTGTCAGCCTATCTAGGTGATGACGAGGCCAACTGGGCCAAACATGACGCCTCGCTGATGATGGCCAAGACCGGCTTTGACGGGCCAATCCTGATCGACACGGGCGCCAGTGACCAGTTTATTGACCTGCTGCGCCCCGAGGCATTGTCGACCGCAATTGCAGCCCGCCGACAGCAGTCAATCGTGCGTTTGCAACCGGGTTATGACCACAGCTATTTCTTTGTCTCGACCTTCATGGAGGATCACGTGACCTTCCATGCCGAAGCGTTGTACGGGGCCTGATCCGTGAGCGGTTTCGACTATGATCTGATCATCATAGGGTCCGGCCCCTCGGGTAGGGCCGCTGCGATCCAGGCGGGCAAACTGAAACGCCGGGTGTTGGTGATCGACCGCAAGGACCGGCTGGGTGGCGTATCAGTTCACACCGGCACTATCCCATCCAAGACCTTGCGCGAAACGGTGTTGAACCTGTCAGGCTGGCGCGAGCGCAGTTTTTATGGCCGCTCGTACCGTGTCAAAGACGAGATCCACGCCGAGGATCTAAAGGCACGCCTGCACATGACCCTCGATCACGAGGTCGATGTGCTAGAACATCAATTCAACCGAAACCACGTGGACACGCTGAACGGGCGGGCGAAATTCATCGGCCCGAATGAGGTCGAGGTGGCCACCGAAGCGGGTGAAACCACACGTCTGACAGCGGCCAAGTTCCTTATTGCCACCGGGACCAAAACTTACCGGCCCGACTATGTGCCGTTCAACGGCAAGACTGTGGTTGATGGCGATCACTTCCTTGAAATGGAAGAAATCCCGCGCTCTTTGGTGGTGATCGGCGCAGGTGTGATCGGTGTGGAATATGCTACCATGTTCTCGGCCCTGGACGTCCGTGTGACCCTGATCGAGCCACGCGACAGTTTCCTGGATTTCATCGACAGGACGCTGATCCATGAATTCACCCATCAGATCCGGGAAAACGGTGTCGACCTGCGCCTTGGATCATCCGTGGAGAAGATCGAAGATGCAGGAACCCATGTTGAGGTGAGCTTGGAAAACGGGCGCCATGTGCGCGGCGAAATGTTGCTCTTTGCCGCAGGTCGCATGGGGGCAACGGATGCGCTGAACCTGGACGCCATTAGGTTGGAAACCGACCACCGCGGCCGGATAGAGGTGGATCGCAAGAGCTATCAAACCACCGTGCCGCATATCTATGCCACCGGCGATGTGATCGGGCACCCGTCGCTGGCCTCGACCTCGTTGCAACAAGGACGCGTGGCAGCCTGTCATGCGTTGGAAACCCCCACTTTGCCGGAAAGCCCCTGGTATCCGTACGGTATTTATTCAGTACCGGAAATGTCCACTTGCGGCATGTCCGAGGAAGAGTTGAAAGAGCGCGGTATTCCCTATGAGGTCGGCGTGGGACGGTTCCGTGAAACTTCGCGCGGCCATATCATGGGCCTGGAACACGGGATGCTAAAAATGCTCCTGAGCCTAAAGACGCGCCGGGTACTTGGGGTTCAGATCGTCGGCGAAGGCGCAACTGAGCTGATCCATATCGGGCAGGCGGTGATGAACCTGAAGGGGACGGTGGATTATTTTGTCCAGAACACCTTCAATTATCCGACTTTGGCCGAAGCATATAAGGTCGCAGGGCTTGATGCCTTCAATCGGATGCCCATTCCAGAAGAGTTCAAGGTCAAGCGCTCATCCAAAGCCAAAGGCGGGAAAGCAGAACCGTGACCGCGCTTTACATTGATGCCGACGCCTGCCCGGTCAAAGCTGAGGCGGAAAAGGTCGCAACCCGGCACAGGGTTCAAATGTATGTCGTTTCAAACGGTGGGTTGCGACCATCCCCCAACCCGCTGGTCGAAACGATCATCGTGGCCGAGGGGGCAGATGTTGCAGACATGTGGATCGCGGACCGATGCGGTCCTGGCGATGTGGTAGTAACCGGCGACATTCCCCTAGCCGCCAAATGCATCGAAGCGGGCGCGCGTGTGCTGCGCCACAATGGCGAGGCCTTTACCCAGGCCAATATCGGACAGCAGCTTGCGATGCGTGACCTGATGGCCGATTTGCGCGCTGCCAACCCCCTGGGTGCGGGCGGCAGTGGCAAAGGGTTCACCAAAGCGGACCGCTCGCGCTTTCTGGATGCCCTGGAACGCGAATTGAGAGCGGCCCGCAGGTAATCAGGGTGCTCCCGCCTGTCAGAGCAGCATCAAAGATGCCGCTCTGCCCGTTGGGCCGGGCACCGCCCTTGCGGGCGGTGCGGTCGCGCCGTTACGATATCTTGGCTTGAACATCGGCAGTGGTCTTGTTTCAGTCACATCCAAGAATTGCATTTCCATTCCCGCCGTTTGCGGATGATTGAGCAGGACCCAAATACGTGACCATCAACGCAGTGATTTTCGACATCGGCAACGTGCTGATCGAGTGGCAGCCCGAACGCTATTACGACCGGGTCATCGGTGCAGATCGCCGCCGCGCCATGTTTGCCGAGGTCGATCTGCACGGAATGAATGACCTGGTTGATCAAGGTCATCATTTCACTGACACCATTTATGAGTGGGCCGAGAAATACCCCGATTGGCGCGAAGAGATTCGCATGTGGCATGACAAGTGGATCGAGCTTGCATCACCTGAGATCCCCCGTTCGGTCCGCGTGCTGCGTGCCTTGCGCACTCGCTCGATCCCGGTCTTTGCCCTGACCAATTTTGGCGTTCAGAACTTTGACTATGCAACCACCGTCTATCCGTTCCTGAACGAATTCGACCGGCTGTATGTGTCGGGCCGAATGCGAATGGTGAAGCCTTTTGCCGATATCTATGAGGCCGTGGAACTGGACTGCGGTCTGGACCCATCAACACTCTTGTTTGCCGACGACCGGATTGACAATATCGAGGCAGCGCAAGTCCGGACTTGGCAGACCCATCTGTTTGATGGTCCGCAGGGTTGGGCAGAGCGATTGGTGGCCGAGGGGCTGTTGGAGGAAAGCGAGGCGACATGAACACCATCACCCACATCCCTTTCACTGAAGGTGAAGCCAACCTGGATTGGCTCGAACTGTCACAGGCCCTGGCCGAGGGGCACACCCTGCCCAAAGCCGAGATTGGCGATACCTTCCAATACCGCAACCCTGACACCCTGCTGTCTCGTGCCGCGTGGATCGACGGTTTAGGCATGGCCGTGAAAACGGCAACTGTGTTTCCCCGAAACCCGGACGCTGGACATCCAATGATCAACGGGGCGGTGACCCTGTTCGATGACCGCGACGGCACGTTATCGGCGCTGATCGACTTTCATCTGGTGACCAAATGGAAGACCGCCGGAGACAGCCTGCTGGGCGCGCTCAGGCTGGCCAATCCTGCAAGTCGCGAGGTTCTGGTGGTCGGAGCGGGAACTGTTGGGCAATCCTTGTGTGAGGCTTTTGGCCGAGGCTTCCCGAATGCCAAAATCCGCCTGTGGAACCGGACCCGCAGCAAGGCCGAAGAGCTGGCCAAGCGGTTGAATGGCGTCGACGTGGCCGATGATCTGGCAGACGCCGTAAATCGCGCCGACATCATCGTCAGCGCCACCATGTCGACCGAGCCTGTGATCAAGGGCGATTGGCTGCGTCCCGGCCAGCACCTGAACCTGATCGGCGCCTACCGCCCGGATATGCGCGAAGCAGATGACGACGCATTGCGACGTGCGCGGATTTTTGTCGACAGTTTCGATACGACAGTGGATCATATCGGCGAAATCAAGATCCCATTGGCCAAGGGCACGATCAACCGCGATGACCTGATCGCGGACTTTTACGACCTTAAAGCTTTCACGAGCAGCCCGGATGAGATTACCCTGTTCAAGAACGGTGGCGGCGCCCATCTGGATCTGATGACAAGCCGCTACATCCTGGAGAAGTGGCCCACGCAGTGATTGTTTTTCTGATTGTCCTTATTGCAATGATCATCGTTGTGCCTTTTGCCATCGAGGCGCGGCGCAAGGTCATGGGCGCGGAAGACAGGCAAGAGGCGCCAGGCGAGTTCGTCGAATTGTCTCAGGGCGTCACCCACTATCAGTGGCATGGGCCAGTGCGCGGCCCGATTGCGGTCTGTGTCCATGGGCTGACAACCCCCTCGTTTGTCTGGCAAGGGCTGGCATCTGGGCTGTCTGCCATGGGATATCGGGTGCTGACCTATGATCTCTATGGGCGGGGCTATTCGGATCGACCTGACGGCGCCCAGACCGATGCTTTTTTCCTTCAACAGCTCAAAGAGCTGCTGGACGCGCAACAGGTGACCGAGGACTTTACCCTAATCGGCTACTCTATGGGCGGTGCCATTTCGACCTGCTTTGCGGCCAAACACCCCGACATGGTAAGGCTTTTGGTTCTGTTGGCCCCTGCAGGAATGTCCATGGCTACAGGTCGCATGGCGCAATTCATTCGCCGCACGCCGTTGGTGGGCGACTGGATGATGATGGCATTGTTCCCGGCGCGTCATCAAAGGGAAATCGAGGCTGAGCGGGATCTGACCAGTTCAGTACCCGACATCACTGACCTGCAGTTGCGCGAGTTGGAATATCAGGGCTTCACATCTGCGGTCTTGTCCAGTCTACGAGGCATTCTGGGCCGAGAGCTTAAAGACGAACATCGCGCCATTCACCAAGCTGGCGTTCCTGTTTTGGCTATTTGGGGACGCAATGATGCTGTGATTCCATTGACAGCCATGGGGCAACTCACTGAATGGAGCCGCTCGACCCGCCAAGAGGTGATCGAAGATGCGGGTCACGGGTTGACTTACACACACACGGACGACGTTCTGGAGATTCTGAGCGGACGCTTGAACGAAGGTCTGAGCTGAACAATATCACCACTGCTAATCGCCATCTTTCAAGGTGTCCGATGAATCCAGTGCGCGGCCTTACGTCCTGCGGACGGCGGGGCGCCAGGCTCATGCGGGCTTTGCCCGCAAGGGGCATTGACGACGGGCGGGAGACCCCCTGGCCCTTGCCCACGGTTCTCAACCAAGAGGGATAACTGACAGGTTGTGATTGATCCCTAGGCATGTGTCGCCACTATCGTGCGGTTTTCGCGAATGGGCAGATGGACGATCGCGCTGAATGCTCCAACCGCGACTCCGATCCACCAGACCATGGTGTAATCGCCGTACAAGTCATACATGCGACCACCCAGCCACACGCCCAGGAAACCGCCCAGCTGGTGACTTAGGAAAACAAACCCGTACAGCGTGCCCATGTAGCGTACACCATACAGATGCGCGACCAAGCCTGATGTCAGCGGCACGGTTGCCAACCACAAGGACCCCATCGTGATCGAAAATACAACGACCGACAGCGGCGTAATCGGCAGCAGGATAAACAGCGCACCAATTACAGTACGCGCCGTGTAGATGCCCGCCAGCAAGTATTTGCGTGGGAAATGGTTTCCTGCCCACCCCGCCATCAGAGTCCCGCCAATGTTGGCCAATCCAATCAGCGAGATCGCAAGCGCCCCCAGACCGGACGTCGTGGTCACACCCAGCCCGTGCAAAATGCTGCCCGGTTCGATCGGCCCGCACATCTCGGTGACAAAGGCCGGGAAATGCGCGGTCATGAACGACAGCTGATAGCCACAACTGAAGAAGCCCAGGAAAATCAGCGTGTATGAGGGGTCTTTGAACGCCTTGGTCAGGATCTGACCCATGCTCTCTTGCAACTCTTGCTTGCTGACCGGTTCAGGTGAACGCATCAGCGGCAGGAGCAAGATGATTGACAGGATCACAAAGGCAAAGACGATGAAGACCTGCTGCCAGGACAAAAAGCCCATCATCCATTCGGCCGTGGGCGCCCCGATCACCTGCCCGATGCTGCCTGCTGCCGTCACAACCGCCAGCGACATGGAACGGTTCTCCTCGGACGATGCGCGGCCCACCACAGCCAGGACAACACCAAACCCGGTGCCCGCGATGCCAAAACCCACGAGCCATTCATAGATTTGGTGTTCCAGCGGTGTCACCGACCAGGCCGACAAAACCAGACCAGCAGCATACAGAATAGCGCCCAGAATTATCGCCTTTCGGTCCCCGACCTTTTCCGCAATCGCGCCAAAGATGGGCTGTCCGATGCCCCAGGCCAGGTTCTGGATCGCGATCGCCAGAGAGAATTCGGTCCGGAGCCAACCGAACTCGTCCGCGATCGGGATCTGGAACACCCCAAAGGACCCACGGATCGCAAAGCTGACAATGATAATGACGCAGCTGACGAGCAGTACGGGGGTGAAAAAAGTGGGAGCGCGGGTCATCTGGACCTCCGGTTGACTTAACACGGCAAATTAGCCGGATCAGACGCCCAGTCAATTCATGAGATTTGAGCACACAGTTAACCAAATTTGATGTGTTGGCTGTGGTCGACTTCTTTCAAACCACGATGTGGCGCGCTATGGGTTCAAAATGACTGATGTTTCTTCGCTCTATGCTGCGCGTGTCGCTGATGGAACCCTGAACGCGGATCCCGCGCAAGAGGCCATCCTACCCGAGTTCGAGCGCATCCGTGCCGCTGTCATGACGCCGGTTAAACGTGGGTTCTTTCGCAAGGCACCGCCACCACCTAAAGGGCTGTACCTGTGGGGCGGTGTCGGGCGTGGCAAGTCGATGGTGATGGATATGTTCTTAGAAACGCTGGAGGGCGTTCCCGCGCGGCGTGTCCATTTCCACGCCTTCATGCAGGAAATCCACGCAGGCATGCACGAAGCACGCCAAAACGGCACCGAAGATGCGCTGAAGCCCGTGGTGGACAAAGTGGTCAAATCGGTTCGAGTACTGGCCTTTGACGAGATGCAGATCACAGACATCACCGACGCCATGATTGTGGGACGCCTGTTTGAGGCGCTGTTCGACGCGGGCGTTGTGGTCATCACCACGTCAAATCGCATTCCCGACGATCTGTACAAGAACGGATTGAACCGCCAGCTGTTCCTGCCATTCATTCAGCTGATAAAGGAAAAGATGGTCCTCTGGGAAATGGTCAGCCCGACGGATTATCGCCAAAACCGGCTGGAGGGGTCTCAGGTGTACTTCGCGCCCACCGGGCCCGAAGCCCGTTCTGAAATGAACGCAATCTGGGCTGATCTAACCGGAGGAACCGCAGAACCGTTGGTCCTGCGGGTTAAGGGACGCGACGTGCCACTTCCCGCGTTCCGCAATGGGGTGGCGCGTGCATCCTTCTACGATCTATGCGGCAAGATGTTGGGACCGGGGGATTATCTGGCAGTGGCCGAAGCTGTCAAAGTGCTGATGCTGGATGACATCCCTGCCCTGTCACGCAACAACTTCAACGAGGCCAAGCGGTTCGTCACTCTGATCGACGCGCTATATGAAGCGCGTGTTCGGTTGATCTGTTCCGCTGCTGCCCAACCTGAGATGCTGTATTTGGAGGGCGAAGGCACGTTCGAGTTTGAGCGCACCGCCTCGCGCCTACGTGAGATGCAGGACAAGGATTGGGGGCAGTAAGGGGGCTCTATCACCTTACCGCCCGGGATACTATTCGGCACGAAGAAGAATACTTTCCGTGAGCTCAGGATCAGCCGTTTTCGCGCAGGATGTTACCGGCCAGATAGAGCGATCCACAGATCAGAATACGTGCCTGCGGATTTTGGGCTATGATCGCTTGCAAAGCCTCCATCACGGACTCCGCAGTACTCGCCGGGAAGTCGACCGAATTGGCGGCCGCAGCCGTGTCTTCGGCAGAAAGCGTATTGGCCTCGCCCGGTATTGACACGGCGGTTAGCGTATCGGTCTGAACTGCCAGCGGACGCAGGTAGCCGGCGACATCTTTGGTGTTCAGCATCCCGCAAATCAGATGCGTCGGGCGTTTGGTCAGCGTATGCAGCAGATCGCCAATGGCCTGACCCGCAGCGGCATTGTGGCCGCCATCCAGCCACAGCTCGGCCTCGGGCGCGGCGTCTACCAGCGGGCCAGTTTTCAGGCGCTGCATACGCGCGGGCCATTCGGCGCGGGTCACGGCGGCCTCATAGGCTGCATCGCCCAGGTTCAGGTGGCGCAACGCAGCCAAAGCGGCGCCCGCGTTCTGGATCTGATGTGCGCCCAGCAGGTTGGGCAACGGCAGATCACGCAGGCCGGTTTCGTCCTGATAGATCAGCCGGTCATTTTCACGGTGCACATGCCAGTGCTGGCCATAGGCAATCAGTGGTGCGTCAAGGCGGGTCGCGGTGTCTTCGATCACCTCCATCGCCTCTACGGGCTGCGGGCCGACTATGACGGGAACCCCCCGTTTGATGATGCCTGCCTTCTCAGCCGCGATCTTGGCCAGGGTGTTGCCCAGAAACTGCTCGTGGTCGATAGACACCGGCGTGATCAGCGTAAGCGCAGGTTTGTCGATTACGTTGGTGGCATCCAGTCGTCCGCCCAGGCCCACCTCTAACAGCGTGTAATCAGCCTTGGATCGGGCAAAGGCCAGCAGGGCCGCGACGGTGGTGATTTCAAAATAGGTGATGTCGATGCCATCATTGGCAACGTAGCATTCGTCCAGTACCTGCGTCAGGTGCTCTTCGGCAATCAACTCACCCGCCAGCCGGATGCGTTCATGAAACCGCGCCAGATGCGGCGAGGTATAGGCATGCGCTGTCAGCCCTGCCCCCTCAAGCCCTGCGCAGATCATCGCCTGGGTTGAACCCTTGCCGTTGGTTCCCGCAATATGGATCACCGGGGGCAGCTTGGTCTGCGGATTGTTCAAGGCATCCAGCAAACGCCAAACGCGGTCCAAGGTCAGATCAATGATCTTGGGGTGCAGCGCCATCATACGGTCGAGGATGGCGTCCGAAGTTGGGGCGTTCATTCCTTGGCAGCCTCGTCCACCGTGGTCTTTGCCGTGGTTTCTTCCTCCACCTCAGGCTCAGGCGCGGGCAGGTCGCCTTTGACGGCGGGGGGCTGGTTCATCAGCATGCGGGTGATGGTGATTAGCTCTTCGCGCATCTCGGTGCGTTTGGTCACGCGATCCAGCATGCCGTGATCCAGCAGGTATTCGGCGCGCTGGAACCCTTCGGGCAGTTTTTCGCGGATGGTTTGTTCAATCACGCGGGGACCAGCGAAACAGATCAACGCGTTTGGCTCTGAGATATGGACGTCGCCCAGCATTGCGTATGACGCAGTCACACCACCGGTGGTGGGATGAGTCAGCACAACGATATAAGGCAAACCGGCCTCTTTCAGCATCTGAACGGCCACTGTCGTGCGCGGCATCTGCATCAGACTCAGGATGCCTTCTTGCATGCGGGCTCCACCTGCGGCCGAAAACAGGACCAGCGGGCGTTTCAGCTCAACCGCCTTTTCGGCAGCCGCGATGATCGCGTTGCCCACATACATCCCCATCGAGCCGCCCATGAACGAGAAGTCCTGCGCCGCTGCCACAATGGGTGTGCGGCCAATCTCGCCAGTGGCGACCAGCATCGCCTCTTTTTCACCTGTGGATTTCTGCGCCGACCTCATCCGGTCGGGATATTTCTTCTGGTCGCGGAAATGCAGCGGATCAGCTGTTGGTTCGGGCACGTCGATTTCGGCAAAAATACCTCCGTCGAACAATCCTTTGAAACGCGCACGCGGAGTGATCGCCATGTGGTGGTCGCACTCGGTGCAGACGTTCAGGTTGTCGGCCAATTCACGGTGAAACAACATCGACCCGCATTCATCGCATTTGTGCCAAAGGTTCTCGGGCACTTCGCGACGCGAAAAGATAGAGTTGATCCGGGGCCGGACGTAGTTGGTGATCCAGTTCATGTCGGAACCTTATGATGCTGCATTGTGCCCAAATAAGACGCCGCGTCAGGAAATGCAATCAACGGCGCAAAGCAATGCGCGCGGCCAGCCACGCAACCAGCATCATAGCAAAGTCGGCCAGCAACCAGGACCGCAGCTGATCGGTGTCCGACATCTCGTACGGCACCAGGAAAAGGGACAAGCCGTTCAAGCTGTCGGGCAGCGATATGAACAAGAGCGCGATCATGTTGTTGAACAGATGTAGCGCAATCGCCGGACCCAAGGTTCCGGACCGTGCCGTCAAATCCGCCATCAGAATGCCGAACACACCGGACCACAGGGCGATCAGAATCGCGTTTTCCCCCGCCTGCCCCGGCAGGTAGTGACCAAGAGCAAAAAGGGCCGAAGGCAAGACCATCCAAACCAAGGGGCTACGGAAGCGCGCAGCCAGTGCCTGCTGGATGTAGCCGCGAAATAGAATTTCTTCGGCACTGACCTGGATCAGAACCGCCAACATCGAAAGCGGCAACAGAACCAACCAGGTGGACAGCCCCAGATTGCTTTCCAGCGGCGCCCCCATATCATAAGGCGGCAGGATCAGAACCACGGCCCACAGGATCAGCAGGATTCGCAGAACCTTCCAGAATTGCACAACCGTTTGCCGTGCAGGCCCGATGATGCTGCTAAGGCTGCGATGCTGCAACTGCCGTGCAGCAAGAGCCACGGCTAACGTCACAATACCGAAACTTCCCAAAAGAACGTACATGGCCGCCGGAGAATTGCCGGTCAGAACGCTCTGCGTCCAGGCCTCGGGCCCGGCGCCAGCCATCGCGCCGATCAGCAGCGTGTTCAGGGCAAAAACAAAGAGCCCGATTGACAGCAGCCCCACCACCAGCTTCCAAAGCTGTGGATTGGCACGGCCCGGTCCGACAAGTTGTTCATGCGGGGCATAGGCGCGATCAAGCATCGTCTTGCCTGTTGATCAGATCCATTGGTACCGGCGTACCGTCGGGGTTTGTGAAGTCCGCCAAGTTGATGTTCTGGGATCGCATAAAAGACGCCGCCTCGACCAGATGATCCGCGACGGTTTCCAGCAAGCTGACCGCAACCGTGGCATCGCTTTCGATCACGGCGCGGAACTCTTCGGCACCGATGCGCAAGAAACTGCTGTCTTCTTGAGCAATAAGGTCAAATGGGCGTAGTTCGCCAGTGATGATCGAAAGATCTCCAATCAATCGGCCTGGTTCGATAACAAAAATAGCCCGACCATCATGATCCTGTTCTTCGGGCCAACGCAACTCGGCCTTGCCAGACAGGCACAGATAAGCGGCGTCAGGGGATTGGCCCTCGGAAAAAATCACCTGCCCGGCGGCCACATCGTACCATTGCGCGGAAAACGCCAGCAGGCGCTGGTTGCGGGCATCGAGTTTGGCAAACAGCTCGGTTGACGCGATGATGTTCAGCTTGCGGCTCAAATCCGCCGCCCCACCAGAATCCAGTACGTCGACGGAACGGGACACACCGTCGATCCGACCGTCTTCAATTTCGATGAACAGGTCATAGGCCTCGGGGTGGGCGAAGTTGTCTTCCATGAAGATCATGATGGACTTGGGCAAGAGCTCGCGCAATTTCTGACGGGTACGCAAACGGCTTTGGCTATCGTGGCTGGCCAGCGCCTGATCCAGCACCAGAATGTCAGGTCGCTTGATCCCAGCCCGCGAAAACGCCGCGCGTTCCTGAAATACCGTGGGCAGGTTGGCGCCGCCCAAACCCGAGGGCAGATCATAGATGATCGTAGCGATCCGTCGGCGCAACCCGGCCTCGATCAACGCTTCGGCAACCAAATCTTCGATCTCATCCACTTTGGCCCCGGCCATCAGGGACACCCGCCCAAAAAGCGCGTTTTCGACAACCGTCAGGCGAGGCACATAAGCGTCTTCGGACACCGGAACAAAATCGCCGCCAACCAGATCACGCAATGCGGCCGCCTTACTTTGGCGGATGGCCAGGATGCGGTCCTTGTATTCATCGGGGAAGCTTGGCCCGATTTGTTCCGCCGTCAAAAGAAACGGCACGGTGACGACCAACGCCCGGTCTTCGTCGCTGAGAATCTCCTCGCCTTTTGCCTCAATCCGATCGGCGATTTCCAACAGCTTCAGATAGGTTTCCTCGTCCAGCCCCAGACGCAAGAACAACGGGTGGGTCATGCCATCCCGACCAAAGGTTTGGCGAAGCATTTCAATAACCCCCAGTGAAATTGCCTGAGCATCGTCAGCCAATCCCTGATCGCGCAGCATCGCCATAAACCGCCCATCTTTAGCCAGTTTTTCCTGCGTGATTTCACGTGCGGCGGCCGCATAAAGGAGATTGCCGCCCAAGGGCACCGCCGGATTGAACTTGTCAGGGGAAAAACGAAAGACCACATCAGCCAGCCCGCGGTCCTTAAGCCGTTCTGCAACTTTGCTGCGGATTGCCACAATCTCTTGTGCAAGCCCCGTATGCAGCGTGGGATCAAAACGCGAGCGCAGGGTGCGGCGAAACATGAACTCGTCAATGCCCATGGCCTCGACCAGTTTGAACCACCAATCCCGAATCTGATCGCCGTCGGTCAATCCGGCCAAACCCGGATCAATCCAATCTTCGTCCAGCGAGTCCGGGCTGTTGCCGGCGCGGACCGCCTCGATCTGTTTGCGTGTAGGGCGGCGCAGCACGTCCGGGTCATATTGTGGTTGCGTGCGCAGCGGCATCAGCAGGTTGTCCCCCAACGTGCCGTCAAACAGATAGGGTCGCGAATGGGCATAGCCGATACGGGCCGCGATTACGGCCTGGTGCAGCTCTTCGATGTTGTACCCTGACAGCAAAACCTCGCCGCGCACAGGCAGGATCTCGCGCGTCAGCAGTTGTGCCATCGCGGTGCGTTCGCTGGCCTTGGTCGACTGAATCGCCACCCTGGCACCGGGCGGGATGGTCAGGTTCAAATCCTCAAGGATCGTGTTGCCGTCATTGTCCAGAACGGTGACATTTTTAAATTCGATATCGCCGTTCAGGTGTGGGATTTCCCTGGGCTCACCTTGGAACAATGCGTCGGGGATCATGTTGCGTGGCGCAAAGCGTTCGGTCACGATTTCCCACCGCAGCGACATGTCTTGCACCTGATTGTAGTAGGTCAGCAGCTCTTTCCATGGGGAACTCAGATCTTTGTAAGCCCCAAGAGCCGCGACCAGAGCGCCTACTGTGATCTCACCCTTGATCGCCAGATAACCGCCGACCGAATAGAACAGGAACGGCGTCATCTGCGTGATCAGATTGTTGAGGAACTTCATGAAGAATTTCTTCTGATAGATCCTGAACCGGATATAGTACAGCCGACCCAAGCGGTCGGTAAACTGTGCCAGACGATAACGCCAACCACCATTGGCCCGGAGATCTGAAATGCCCGCCGCACTCTCACCAATCTCAGAGCTCAGCTTGCGAACCTCTTGGATGCGGGACTTGTTGAGCAGGTTGATCTGACGCTGCAGCATCGGGATCAGCCAGGCTTGCAAGGGGATCAGTGCAATCGAAGCCACCCCGAACCAGACGCTCTGCATAAACAGGAAAGTCACAATGGTCAGCATCTGACCCAACTGAAACACCGGCTGCGCGATTGCGTCACCCATCAGCCCACCCATTGGCTCGGCTTCGGACGTGATCATCGACACCAGCTCACCCTGACTGGTTGTGGCGAAATACGGCTTGGGAAAGCGCATCATCCGGCTGATCAGCTTGAACCGCAACCGCCGCAACATGCGCTCGGACAATACGCCCTTCATGGTGTTGATCCGCATCTTCATGAAACCGCTGGCGATCACCGTGGCCAGAAAGGCGAAGCACAAGACCAGCAGATACTGGATCTGGGTTACGTCATAGCCCCAGATCGTCACGATCTCTGTGGTTGAACCGATGGCGTCGTTGATGATCCGCTTGGGCAGTTCCAACGAGATGTAGAGGAAGGGAAACGAAACGATTGTCAAAAGCAGCAGAACAAATTGCTGTTTTTTCGAATATTTCCAAATAAATGAAAACAACGTGGGTTCCATAACCCGGCCCTCGTTTCAGATGAATTGATCCACGGCAAAGCGCGGATATTCCACTGTTACCGAGTTCTGAACGGTAAGCATTGACCCCTTCAATTACAAGGATCGTGCATGAACAGTTTTGGCCCCGCCCTTGTGCAGTTATCTACAGGCAGGTATTTCAAACTAGAGGGGAATTTCAGGGAGGCAAGCCATGTTACGACGTAAGTTCGACAAGACCAAACTGCCAAGCCGCCATGTCACCGAGGGGCCAGAACGCGCTCCGCACCGCGCGTTTTTGTATGCCATGGGACTAAGCGATGATGAGATCCATCAGCCTCTGGTCGGAGTCGCCACCTGCTGGAACGAGGCCGCGCCCTGCAACATCGCGCTCAGCCGACAGGCCCAGGCCGTCAAACTGGGCGTCAAAGGTGCATCCGGTACCCCGCGTGAATTCAACACGATTACCGTCACCGATGGCATCGCCATGGGGCACGAAGGAATGCGTAGCTCGCTCGCCTCGCGCGAGGTGATTGCAGATTCCGTGGAGCTTACCATGCGCGGCCACAGCTACGACGCGTTGGTCGGGCTGGCGGGTTGCGACAAATCCTTGCCGGGCATGATGATGGCGATGATCCGGCTGAACGTGCCGTCGGTGTTTGTCTATGGAGGTTCGATCCTCCCGGGCCGGATCGACGGCAAAGACGTCACCATCCAGGATGTGTTCGAAGCCGTAGGGCAGCATCAGGCCGGGCACATGACCACCTGTGAGTTGGAAAAGCTCGAAGCGGTAGCTTGTCCCTCGGCCGGGGCCTGTGGTGGGCAGTTCACTGCCAACACTATGGCCTGTGTGTCCGAGGCGATCGGTCTCGCACTGTTCAACTCGTCAGGTGCGCCCGCGCCCTATGAAAGCCGCGATCATTATTCCATTGCCTCGGGCGAGGCTGTGATGAAACTGATCGACAAGGACATACGCGCACGCGACATCGTCACCCGCAAATCGCTGGAAAACGCGGCCCGGATCGTGGCTTGCACCGGTGGATCGACCAACGCGGGGCTACACCTGCCTGCGATGGCGCATGAGGCAGGGATCGACTTTTTTCTGGATGACGTTTGCGAAATCTTCCGCGACACGCCTTATTTCGTCGATCTGAAGCCCGGCGGACAATATGTGGCCAAAGACCTCTATGAGGCAGGCGGGGTCCCGGTGGTCTTGAAAGAGCTGTCCAAGGCAGGTCTGTTGCACGAGGAGTGCATGACCGCATCCGGCCAGACCGTGGGCGAAGAGTTGGCACAGATCGACCGCGCAGCTGATGGGCGGGTGGTCTACCCTGTGGAAACGCCGCTTTCTACAACCGGTGGCGTCGTTGGCCTCAAAGGCAATCTGGCACCCGAAGGGGCCATCGTGAAAATCGCGGGCATGGCTGACCAGGACATCGTATTTACTGGCCCCGCCCGTGTGTACGAATGTGAACAAGACGCCTTTGATGCGGTGCAACAGCGCGCCTACAATGAAGGCGAAGTGATCGTCATCCGCAACGAAGGCCCATCAGGCGGGCCCGGCATGCGCGAGATGCTGGCCACCACGGCGGCGCTGTCGGGTCAGGGTATGGGCAAGAAAGTTGCCCTGATCACGGACGGTCGATTTTCCGGTGCCACGCGCGGCTTTTGTGTCGGTCACGTCGGCCCCGAGGCGGCGCACGGCGGACCGATCGCGCTGCTGCAAGACGGCGACATGATCACCATCAACGCCATCACCGGCGCGCTGTCAGTCGATCTGACCGACGAAGAGCTGACCACCCGCAAGGCTGCGTGGAGCGGCCCGCGCGAGACACTTTATGCCTCGGGCGCGTTGTGGAAGTATGCGCAACTGGTCGGCGAGACCTACAAGGGGGCGGTCACCCACCCCGGCGGAAAATCGGAGAAACATGACTATATGGACCTCTAGGGCACTGCTGGTCGGCGCAAGTCTTGCGCTGACCTCTGCCTGTCAACCCAACGGCGCACTGTCCTTTGCCGCTGCCCCCAAAGATCAGGTCACACGCGCCTCGCTCGCTAGTGGCAATGTCCAATTGATGGCTCCGTTCGGCTATTGCGTGGACGAGCGCTCGGTGAAAGTGCGTTCAACAGATAGCTTCGCAATGTTGGCCCGCTGCGACACCCTGGGTGTGCGCGGGTTCTTTTCCGCGCAAGACCTGGCGGTGATCACCGTGACAGCCGTCAGTACAAACACTGCCAGTCAACCGACGGTCAAAGAATTGGCCGCATCGGCGTCACCCGCAACCGTACTGGAGCAGAAAACACGCGGTGGACTGCCGTTTGTGCGATTGACCGGCGACCGGCACGAGGTTGATGGGGCCAGCCTGGAACACTGGCGATCTGCCTTTGTTGTGAATGGCCAGTTGGTCGGTCTGGCGCTTTACGCAAACGATGGAAGTCTTGCATTGACCGACGAAGGTGCACTGGTCTTGTCCGATCTCGCCAACCAGACCCGCAAAGCAAGCGCAATCAAGCCATAGAGGTGATTGTTGCCCCATCGTGGAAAAAATTGCGTCAATTCCTGCTATTGGGGTTCTTTGGTTAACGACCTGAGGGTAAACAGGGTCTGGAACGCGGTCGAACACGCGATGGATGGACTATGGGCAGGGTACTGGATCAGCTGTTTCACTTGCGGTCGCTTCGGCGGTGGCGGCGGGCTGCACGAATGTCGGGCACGACCTCGCTGTCTGCGTTGCGCACCCAACGCAATCAGGCGCGCGGGCTGCGCGCCCATCTGGACCGCCTGATCCACGAAGCCGATGGTCGGTTGGCGTTGCCTGTGATCGGCTCTTCTTATTTCCCCAAACCTCACGGTACCGATTGGTCCTGGCGACCAGAGGTCTGGCGCGGTCCGCTGCCGGTGCTTGGCATTTCATCTGCGCCGTCACGTTCAACGCTTGGTGAAGAGGTAAAACTGTTTCACGACTGCGACTTCTCAGAACTCACCCTGCGCCAGCTACGCAATACACGAGAGGCCGACCTGGCCCCCTTTGGTCTGCGCATGGACGTCTTCAAATTCGATGGGTCATTTCTGTCGCTGGTGATCGATCTGCCACCAGAGGCGGCAAACGGTATGACCCGAGCACATCTTCTGCGCGTGGACACGATTATCGAGACGGAAAAGCCGCTGGAGATATTTGCCCGCCTGAACATCAAACACGGTCCCAACACTGAACAAGTTGTGCGCGAACTGCCGCTGAATGAAAAAGACGTGATGGTCGAGTTTGACCTGGCCTATTCGCGCCTAAACGAAAAGCGCATCGAAAAGGTCTGGCTCGACTTGATCTTTGAAGCGCCTGACATGAACCAGGTCATCATCCGCGACCTGACATTTTGCCGCCACCGGCGCGCTGCCTTGTAGGAGGGCTTTGCATGAGCGACCTCACGCTGACAAAAATCCGCCTGCGCAACGGCGCGTGGGAAGGCCGTATCACCGGTGCCCCGACAACCGGCAAGCGGCCCGACATCCGGGTGACCTATCTTGACCAGATCCTGGAAGAGGTCGAATTGATCGAAGGCGGCGACAGCAGCTATTGGGACATCAAAATCGCGATCCCTCGGCACGCCGTTGCAGATGGGGTTCAGACATTTCTGATCATAGATCACGAGACCGACACCAAACTTGGCGATTTCGCATTGATTGCAGGTGAGGCCGTGTCAGACGATCTTCGGGCCGAAGTCGAGTTGCTGCGCGCCGAGTTGGACATGCTCAAGCGCGCCTTTCGCAGGCATTGCCTGGAAACGATGTAAAACATCACCCGGTTTCATCGAAAAGGGCCTGTCCAACATCGCGTCGGACAGGCCCTTTCTTTGTTGTTCGGTCCGGAACAACCCGGACCGTCAAACGTTACTTCTCAGCCGGAGCAAGGGCAGACAGGCCCTTGAGGATGTCGATGGCATAAGCCAGCTGATAATCCTGCTCACGCAGTTCTGCGGCGGCTTCGGCCTTGGCGCGATCCTCTTCGATCTGGCGGATTTCATCCTCGGACAGGCTGTCGTTGTTCAGGCTGCCCCGCAAATCCGCCTCGGACCGGGAACGACGGTTGCTTTCTTCTTCCTCTTCCTCAGTCGAGGTCGCGCGGCGCGGCTGTTCCACCACAATGTCCGGCGACACACCCAGGGCTTGGATAGACCGACCCGACGGCGTGTAATAACGGGCGGTGGTCAGGCGCATGGCCCCATCGCCGCGCAGCGGCATGACCGTCTGAACCGAACCCTTACCAAAGCTCTTGGTGCCAACCACAATGGCGCGACGGTGATCTTGCAGTGCTCCGGCCACAATTTCGGACGCCGAAGCGGAACCGCCATTGATCAGAACCACCATGGGTTTGCCCTGTGCTAAATCCCCCAACTCCGCATTGAAGCGGTCACCATCTGCAGGGTCACGGCCACGGGTCGATACGATCTCCCCCTCGTCCAGGAAGGCATCGGATACCTTGATTGCCTGCGTAAGTAGGCCGCCGGGGTTGTTGCGCAGATCCAAAACGATACCATTGACGCTGTCGATGCCGCCGGCCTCTTCGATCTGCTCTTCCAGCCCTGATTTCAGGTTCGGGTAAGTTTGATCGTTAAAGGTCGTCACGCGCAATACAACACTGGTGCCCTCGGTCCGGGCGCGTACGGCGGTCAGCTTAATGGTGTCGCGAATGATCGAAACGTCGAACGGCTCCTGCTCACCTTCACGGACAACCGTGATGATGATCTCGGATCCCACGGGGCCGCGCATCAGATCAACGGCCTTGTCCAGAGACAAACCCAGCAGGCTTTCACCGTCGACGTGTGTAATGAAATCACCCGCCTCAACACCAGCCTCATCCGCCGGGGTGCCGTCGATGGGCGAGACCACTTTGACAAAGCCTTCTTCCTGAGTGACTTCGATGCCCAGACCACCAAATTCACCGCGGGTCTGCACACGCATCTGCGCCGCGTCATCGGGCGAAAGATAACTGGAGTGCGGATCAAGTGAAGTCAGCATGCCGTCAATGGCCGCTTCGATCAGTTCACCTTCGTCCACTTCTTCGACATATTGCGCGCGAATGCGTTCAAAAATATCGCCAAACAGATCCAGCTGCTCATAGACGTTCGCATTGTTCTTGGCTTCTTGCGCCACAAGCGGGCCTGCGATCTGGGTGGTCGCGACAATCCCTGCCAACGTGCCGCCCAGCGCGGCCATCACGAATTTCTTCATGTGTGTTTATCCATCCTTGTCGGTTCGGAACCATTCATCGGGGTCCACTGGGCTACCGCCCTCTCTGACTTCTATATAGAGCGTTTCTGTGCGGTCAGTTCCAGTGCCATCACCGCTTAGTGACAAGATAGCACCAATTTCCGGCGCTGCGCCGCCCATCAGTCCCACCGGAGCACCCTCAGGCAGAACCTGACCGGCCTCGCCATAGACTTCTTGCAGGCCCGATAGAACAAAAAACGTGTCGGGCTGCGGCTCAAGTATTACCACATTGCCCAGGTCCAGTAGCGGGCCCAGATAGCGGATCGTTGCCGCCGTGGGGGATGTGACCAATGCACGGGGCCTTGTCGCCACGATCACGCCTTCGCGCTTGATACCAGCGGCGTCTGCTTCACCCGCGCGGCGCAGGATCAGCCCCTGAACCGGCAGGGTCAACGTCCCCTTGCGGTTGGTGACATCCGCAGTGGTCGAGGCGATTTCTCCGTCGGCCATCTCGGCCAGACCGCTGGCGAACCCATCCAGTGTTTCGGTCGACGAGATCAGGATCGCAGTGCGCACCGGGTCTTCGTCAAACCGTTTCGGCAGGTCGGTTCTGTTGGCAATCGCAAGACTCAACTCGGACCGGGCCTTTTGCACACCGGTCAGACCATATTCCAGCTTCTGCGCTGCGTCCTCTTGCAGGGTCCGCAAGGTGGTCACCTCGTCCAGATCCCGCGCCAATTGTTGTGCCCGCGCGTTCAGGCCCGGGGTTACTTCGGCCAGCATCATGGCAGATCGTGCCGCGCCCATCGGACCTGCGGGATGCAACAATAGAACCGGTGGCTCAGACGTTTCGATGGTCTGAAGCACGCCCAACAGCTGCGCGATTTCTTCCTCGCGAGCGCGCAATTGGGCCGTCAATTGTCCCTCGCGCGTGGATACGCGTCGCAAACCATCGCGCATGGCAGCAAGCCCGGCCTCATAAGCCTGCACCGTTGCCGTCAAGGCACGAACCCGATCTCGTGCGCTGTTCGCCTCACTCAGGGCGACGCCCGCCTGTTCCAACAACAATGCTGCGTCTAACGCCGCGTCTGCCGGATCGGTCTCGGCAGCTGCCGCGCCACCCCAGAGCATCAATCCCAACAGTGTTGCGCGCAATATCATGCCAGCAAGCTTTCCCCAGTCATTTCCAACGGCTTCGGCAAACCCATCAGCTCCAACACTGTTGGAGCCAAATCGCTCAGCCGTCCGTTGCGCAGCTTAGCGCCTTGGGGCCCGCCGACAAGAGCCACCGGAACCGAGTTAAGCGTGTGGGCGGTATGGGGCCCGCCAGTGACCGGATCGAACATCTTTTCGCAGTTGCCGTGATCGGCGGTTACAATCATTGCGCCGCCTGCCTTGTGCAGAGCATCAATCACCTGAGCTAAACCGTGATCCACTGCCTCGCACGCCTTGATCGCGGCATCCAGATCGCCAGTGTGCCCAACCATATCCGGGTTCGCATAGTTGGTGACGATCAGGTCATAACTCGCCTCGATCGCCTCAACGAACTTCTTTGTCACTTGGGCCGAAGACATCTCGGGCTGCAGATCGTATGTCGCCACTTTGGGCGATTTCGGCATATAGCGGTCTTCGCTTTGCTCAGGCGTTTCCTTACCGCCGTTCAGGAAGAAGGTGACATGTGGGTATTTCTCGGTCTCGGCCAACCGGAATTGCCGCTTGCCCTGTTTGGCAACCCAAGCGCCCAGAGTGTTGACGATTTCCGCCTTGGGGTAGGCGGTCGTCATGTACGTGTTGTGATCGTCTGAATATTCGGCCATGCCCAGCATCGCAGCCAGTTTGGGCCGTTCACCGGTATCGAAGCCGTCGAAATCAGGCTTACCAATGGCAGCCAGGATCTCGCGCGCGCGGTCGGCGCGGAAGTTCAGGCAAAAGAAACCATCGCCGTCCTGCACGCCGTCATAGCCTTCCAGCACGGTCGGCACGATGAACTCGTCCGTCTCGGACTGGTTATAAGCTCGCGTCACAGCGTCATGAGCCGTTCCTGTTTCGCGGCCTTCGGCCCGGATCATGGCGCCATAAGCCTCGGACACACGCTCCCACCGGTTGTCACGATCCATGGCAAAATAACGCCCCGAGACGGTAACGATTTTGACTCCCTCTGGCAGCTTCTCTTCCAGCTCGCCGATGTAGGTATAGGCCGATTTCGGCGCGACATCCCGACCGTCGGTGATCGCATGCAGCGCCACCGGCACCCCGGCCCACGAGATCGCTTGCGCCGCCGCCACGATATGATCCAGATGGCCATGCACGCCACCGTCCGACACCAGCCCCATCATGTGCGCCGTGCCACCAGTTTCCTTCAACTTGGCAATGAAGTCCTGAAGCGAAGTATTTTCAAAGAAAGACCCCTTCTCGATGGCCAGGTCAATCTGCCCCAGATCCATCGCCACCACACGACCTGCGCCAATGTTGGTGTGTCCCACTTCGGAATTTCCCATCTGCCCGCTCGGCAGCCCTGCATCCGGGCCATGGGTGATCAACTGTGCGTGCGGCCCGTCCGCCATGATCGCATCAAACGCCGGAGTTTTGGCCAGATAAGGCGCGTTTGCCTCGGTGTCATCTGACAGGCCCCATCCATCAAGAATGCAAAGGACAACGGGCTTGGGGGCGGTCATGTTAGATCTCCGGTTACTGCTCTTGCGCGCCTTCTAACCCTTGCCTGCCCAAGGGTGAACCGCCTTTAGCGCAATCAGTGACCATAGGGATCAAAACAACCCCGTTGCGCGCCAGATTGGTCACGTGACGAGGTGGTCGGGCAGAGGATACCTCTACCGCTCCGACCGATGTTCTCCGCGTCAATCACTCAGGAATTTGAATGGTTCCGCAGCCTCAAAGCTGGCTGAAACCTCTCCGGCAAGCATTGGCTTGAGGCCCAGTTCAAGCTTTTGGGTGGACGCGCCTTCGAACAAATCCAGTTTGCCGATGTCGACCCGAAACAACGCCGGGTTAAAGACGCTTTCATAGTAATAGCGCCCCTCGGCCCCGTCAGCGACCGTGCGCAAGCGAGAACACTGCTGCGAGCGCATCATGGTGGTCATCAAATTTCGGCGTCGCGTTCAGGTTCCAGCTGATCCGTGCGAACCGGTCCGAGGCCCGATGAGTGCCGGGCAGAAAGGCCAGTCCAGTGTCCGGCCAACGATGTAGTCGCCCTTGCTTGTTTCATAAAGCAACCGGGTGCAGGCATCGGCCGTGCTCGCCAGCAGAGCAACGCTTGCGGCGGCAGCGATGAGATTCCGTGTGATCATGGGAACATCCTCTGATTCAGTCAGCGCCCGGATTCGAGAACTGAAGGTTTCATGCGTTTCACGGCATCAGATTTTCACGATCTCAACCTTGATAAGATCACGGTTCAATACTTCGGATGTGACGCAGCTGTGGTTTTTGCCCGCTCTTTTTGAACCTCACGCACCTGCATTGCTCCGGGCGTCAGAAGGTGCCGCAACAAACCCACCGGATGCGCCTTGAGGCTGAGGCGCATGGCGACGTAATCCTCGACCACCTGCTCGCCCAATGTCATCTCGGGTAGATGGGCGGCGGGTTCATCCAGCGCCTCGCCTTCCATATCCAGCGCAAAGAGCGGCAGCGGTTTGGTGGTCTTGATCGCCTTGGCCAGCCACAGCGCCTCGCGCCGGCTCAGACCGCAGGCGGCAAAGACATCCGCCTCGGCCAGCCGTTCGATCACCGACGGCGGCAGACCGGCCCGGCGCCAGACATCATCCACCGCGTGATAGCCGTTGCCCCGCGCCGCCGTGAGCCAGCTGGCGTCCTCTTCGCTCAGGCCCTTGATCTGGCGGAACCCCAGCCGCAGCGCCAGCCCGCCGCGCCCGTCCGGTTCCATCACATTGTCCCAATAGCTGGTGTTGATGCAAACCGGGCGTACCTGTTCCCCATGTTCGCGCGCGTCCCGCACGATCTGTGCGGGCGCGTAAAATCCCATCGGCTGTGAATTCAGCAGGGCGCAGGCAAAGATGCCGGGATGGTGGCACTTGATCCAGGCGCTGGCATAGACCAGCAGCGCAAAGCTGGCGGCGTGGCTTTCGGGGAAACCATACGAGCCGAACCCCTCGATCTGCGAAAAACACCGCTCGGCAAAATCGTCGTCATACCCGTTGCGTTTCATCCCGCGCAGGAACAGCGTGCGGAATTCGCTGACCGAGCCGTGTTTCTTGAACGTCGCCAGCGATCGGCGCAGGCGGTCGGCCTGTTCCGGGGTGAACCCCGCACCAACGATGGCGATCTGCATCGCCTGTTCCTGAAACAGCGGCACACCCAGCGTCTTACCCAACACCTCGCCCAGCGCGTCCGAGGGAAAGCTGACGTCTTCTTCTCCGTTCCGGCGGCGGATGTAGGGATGGACCATGTCGCCCTGAATGGGGCCGGGGCGGATGATCGCGACCTCGATCACCAAATCATAGAAATTGCGCGGACGCATGCGAGGCAGGAAATTCATCTGCGCACGTGATTCCACCTGAAACACGCCAATGCTGTCGGCATCACACAGCATGTCATAAACCTGCGGATCTTCGGGCGGCAGGGTGGCCAACGCGTATTGCGTGCCGTGATGCTGCCCGATCAGATCAAACGCCTTGCGGATACAGGTGAGCATGCCAAGGCTGAGCACATCGACCTTGAGGATGCCAAGGCTGTCGATATCATCCTTGTCCCAGCAGATGACTGTGCGGTCCTCCATCGTGGCGTTTTCGATAGGCACCAGTTCATCCAGCCGCCCATCCGTCACGATAAAGCCACCCACATGCTGGCTCAGGTGGCGGGGAAAGCCCACGATTTCATAAACCAGCGCCATGGTCTGTTGCAGGCGGCGGTCGGTGGGGTCGAGGCCGATCTCGCGCATGCGCTGCGCCTCTAACCCGTCCGCCGAAAAGAAGCCCCAGAGCTGCGAGGCGAGACCCGAAATCGTGTCCTCGGTCAGGCCCATGGCGCGGCCCACCTCGCGGATGGCGCGTTTGCCACGGTAATGAATCACCGTGGCACACAGGCCCGCGCGGTGTCGGCCATAGCGTTCATAGATCCACTGGATCACCTCTTCGCGGCGTTCATGTTCGAAATCCACGTCGATGTCGGGCGGCTCGTCCCGCGCCTCGGACACGAAACGCTCGAACACCATCGTGCCCATTTCCGGGCTGACCGAGGTGATGCCGAGGCAGAAACAGACCACCGAATTGGCCGCCGAGCCACGCCCCTGACAGAGGATGTCGCGCGAGCGGGCAAAATGCACGATATCGCGGACGGTCAAGAAGTAGGGCTCGTATTTCAGCTTGCCGATCAGGGTCAGTTCATGGACCAACATGTTTTGCACCTTGTCAGAGGCACCAGCCGGGTAGCGCCATTTCAACCCCTCATGCGCCAGCCGGTGCAGTCGCTCGGTCGGGGTTTCATGCTCGCTGAACTCGCTGGGGTATTCATAGCGCAGCTCATCGAGGGAGAAGGTGAGGGTCTGGGCCAGATCACCGGCGCGCGCGACCGCGTCCTCGTGACCTGTAAAGAGGCGGAGCATCTCGGCCTCAGACCGCAGGCGCTGCTCGCCATTGGCCAGGGCGGCACGCCCCAGGTCCTCGAGCTTGCAGCGCAGGCGGATGGCGCTGAGCACATCAGCCAGCTTGCGGCGGGCGCCATGGTGCATGCGCGGGGCGGCGCTGGCGAGTGTGGGGATATTTAGCACGCGGGCTTGTTCTGCGATCCGTGTGAACCGGTCATTGTCTGCACCGTCATAAACAGGGCTGAGCAGCATGTGCATTTTTCCGGCAAAGCGGCGCGTCAACCGTTCCGCCCGTGGCCCCCACTCATCCACGCCGCGCCGATCTGTCGCCGCCTGTGGCCACAGGAGCAGGTGGAGACCATCCGCGAAATCCTCAAGGTCAGACAGGTGGAGAATGCAGTCGCCTTTTTCCGCCCTGAGCCGACCCGTGGACAGAATCCGGCACAGGTTGCCCCAGCCCAGCCGGTTTAGCGGCACCACAGTCATCGCAGGGGCATCTGTGAAGATCAGTCGCGTCGCCGGGATCAGACGCGGCACGGCATAGACCGGGTAGGACGCAGACCGTGCTATGTGAGCTGGACATGGGGGGCCGATGGGGGTGTTCTGTTCCTCCCACGTCTGACGTTCGCGCACCTTGCGCGCAATCTCGCGCGCCCGGGTGTGCGCGCGCACGATCCCGGCCACCGAATTGTCATCGGCAAGCGCGATCTGCTCCAGACCCAGCATTACGGCACGGTCCATGTATTCCTCGGGGTGGGACGCCCCGGTGAGGAAGGTGAAATTCGACGTGATCGACAGCTCGGAAAACATGATGAGTCGCAATTATATTCATGTTTTGTTCTTTTTCGAGTCGAAACCTGCATTGCGCAGGAAACGGGTCGTTTCGAACCGCGCACTCCGGGCAGGTTGGACCCAGAAAAGGAGACATCCCATGTTCACAATCGAAGCCCTGCCCACGACAGAAGTCCGCGCCTATCAGGCCGGAGCCCCCGATGCATATGGCAACCCGCCCGAGCGGACCATTTCGGACGGGGCAGGTAACCCATGCCGCCACTGCCTGTGCAATATCCCCGAAGGCGCACCAATGCTGATCCTGGCACATCGCCCCTTTGACGGGGTACATCCCTATGCCGAAACAGGGCCTATCTTTCTGTGCGCCGACGAGTGCCAGAGGCGCGAAAGCGGTGAAAGCTTGCCCGACATTTTAACCACATCCCCCGACTATCTGATAAAAGGTTACGGGACTGATGACCGGATCGTATATGGCACCGGGGCCATTGAACCCACCGACCAGATTACACAGGCTGTGTCTCGCATCTTTGCACGCTCTGACGTGGCTTATATCCACATCCGGTCATCCCGAAACAATTGTTATCAGGCGCGGATTGACCGAGCCGATTGACTTGCTGAAGACGTCAGGGCCAGAAACACGTCCTCTAGATCGGCCTCTTCGGTCTTGACGTCACGAATATGGATGCCGGCAGCGCGCACCGACTCGAGCACCTGTTCAGCGCTGGTCTGTTGGCTGTGATAGGACAGCACAACCGCGCCATCGTCGCGCAAGGTCGCCTTGATCCCGGGGCCGTCCGGTAGCGCAAGAACCGGAGCATCCGGCAGGATAACCATGGTACGCGCATCCAAGCGGCCCAGCAGGTTTGCAGTGCTGTCCTGTACGATCTTTTCGCCCTGGTTGATAATCGCGATCTGGTCGCACATTTCTTGCGCTTCTTCCAGGTAATGTGTGGTCAGGATGATGGTCATGCCCTGCTGGTTCAGCTTGCGCACATTGGCCCAGAGCATCTGGCGCAGCTCGATGTCCACCCCCGCCGTCGGTTCGTCCAGCACCAATACATGCGGGCGATGCACCAACGCTCTACCCAAGAGCAACCGCCGCCGCATGCCGCCCGACAGCGTGCGGGCATAGGCCTCGGCCTTGTCAGAGAGGCCAATCATTTCAAGGATTCCGTCACTGCGGCGCTGCGCCTTGGGCACGCCGTAAAGCCCTGCATGCACCTCTAACGCGCCGCGCGGGGTAAAGAAGGGATCAAGGTTCAACTCTTGCGGCATCACCCCGATAGACGCTCGCGACTGTCGCGGGTTTGCATCCTGATCAAAGCCCCAGATCGTCACCTTGCCTGCGGATTTGACCACCAGTCCAGCAAGGATATTGATCAAGGTCGACTTGCCTGCACCGTTTGGCCCCAACAGACCAAAGACCGACCCGCGTGGCACCACCAGATCAATTCCTTTCAGGGCCTGCTTTTCAGGTTCCCCGCGTCCACCGCGATAGGTTTTCTTCAAGCCTTCAATACGGATTGCATCCTGGGTCATCTGCCGCACTTGCCCCTGCTCGGTTGATCGCTCATAAACGCAGCTAACCCATGCCCGCGAGGCCTACAACTCTAGAAGGATCGCCAGCGATGACAATCGAAGCGCCCGAAACCAAAATCGTCGAATCCAGCCGCGTCGCCTGCGATGGTGGTGAGGGTGCCCTGGGTCATCCTCGCGTATGGCTGCAGATCCCCGAAGACCTGGGCTGGGTCGAATGCCCGTATTGCGATTGCAAATACGTGCTGAAGGGTCACGAAGGCGAGTGACACGCACCGAGCAACGCTTTGAGTTGCCTGGCACTGTTTGCTTTTCCGCTCCGTTGCGTTCGGGCCGCAGTGGCAGGGGCGCAGATTGACGCCACAGGCTCGCGGTAGAAACCGGACAGCGAAATTGAGGTTTTCCTGATCTCGGGGCCTATTCACTGCGACTTTTTCTTGCCACATGACGAACGAACCTGGGATCATTGTGTCGAGCTAGAGCGGCATGGGCTGCCGGTCATTTGCCGATCCCGAAGCAAAAACAAGGGAACCGCTCCAGACGCCTCACTTTACCAAAAAGTATCTGTTTTTCCCGACCGTTGGACATTTCAATCTGTTCAGAACGTTTAATACTGGGATTGGACAGGTGCTACGAGAAGCCGGGTCGCCAGTTGGCTTATGGGTCCCACTGCCCGTTTCGGTGACATTGTCACATCGGGGTTTTTTATCGCTGGATGGGTGACGCTTGGCTTTGTTTTCGTACTGGCCAGGGGCGTTCAATATAACGTAGTTTTGTCCGACGTGTGGGTACGGGAAAGCAGCTGTTGCGGGTCAGGTACATGTTCGTACACGATCGAGGTCGAAAATCGCTCCCACAGGTCCGGCTGCTCACCTTTTGTCGGCGGGGAATTGTACATCTGGGTTTCGGAAAGCGATGATCGAATTTCACGCAGAGGCATATGCTCGGCAAAGCCGGGCAAAACGGTGCTTGTGTCCTGATGCAAGGACGCCGTGATATGCAATTTACTTTGCAGTCTCCAGTTTAAGGCTTTTCTGCATAAGATCGCGCGCTTGTCCGACACAAAGTATACCAGATTGCTAAGAACAAGCCGACGGGTGCAGGCTATCCCAAATGAAATTGCGCCGAAAGCCAGGGTTGCAGACATACATATCAGAATGGATGTATTTGGCGCGACGCCGGGCCGTTCAGGGGCGAATGGCACTAGTCCCCACATCACAAGGATGGCCGCAAGGAATGCCGTGTGCAACAGGCGCTCGTGATAAACCGCCTGAAAGAACTGCCGCCCATAAGCGGGTCGACCAGACCAAAGAAGACGCTCGCCAGGTTCCAAGATATCGCCAAGTTCGAGGTAGTCAGATCTGAGGGTAATCGGTTTTGACATGCTGCCACGCTATCTAGGAGGATAAACTAAAACAACCTTAAAGTGTTACGCACGATATCGACTAAATCTTAACGATAGGTTAGCGGGCCTGCCTATGTCAGCGGCCTCAACAACAGCGATTGCGGTCAAGCGCGGGATACCCGATAAAAAGCCGGACACGACCCCATAACAAAAGGCCCCACATCATGAGCAAGACCGAGTTTGGCAAAGGCTGCCATTTGCATCTGATCGACGGCTCGGCCTTTATCTTTCGTGCCTATCACGCGTTGCCGCCGCTGACGCGAAAGTCGGACGGAATGCCGATTGGCGCTGTTTCAGGGTTTTGCAACATGTTGCAGCGCTATGTTGACGGCAACCACGGCCCTGATGCGCCGACCCATGTGGCCGTGATCTTCGACAAGGGCAGCCACACCTTCCGCAACGATATGTATGACCTCTACAAAGCCAACCGCGAGGCAATGCCCGAAGACCTACGCCCACAGATGCCGTTGACACGCGACGCCACGCGGGCCTTCAATATCGCCTGCGAAGAGATCGAAGGGTACGAGGCTGACGACATCATTGCCACTTTGGCCGTGCAGGCCCGCGAGGCCGGTGGCCGTTGCACGATCATCAGCTCGGACAAGGATCTGATGCAATTGGTGGGCGACGGGGTCGCAATGCACGATGCGATGAAAAACAAGCGCATCGACCGCGATGGTGTGTTCGAGAAGTTCGGCGTTTTCCCGGAGCGTGTTGTGGACGTGCAAGCCCTGGCCGGTGACAGTGTCGACAACGTGCCGGGCGCGCCGGGCATCGGGATCAAAACCGCAGCCCTGCTGATCAACGAATACGGTGATCTGGAAACGCTTCTGGATCGCGCCGAAGAGATCAAACAGCCAAAACGCCGCCAGACCCTAATCGAAAAGCGCGATCAGATCGAGCTGTCGAAACGGTTGGTGCAGCTGGATGAAAAGACGCCGCTCGAATTCACTCTGGACGACCTCGAGGTGCGCGATCCCGATCCTGACACTTTGTTGGGCTTTCTGGCCGAGATGGAATTTCGCACCTTAACCAAACGGGTCGCTGATCAATTGGGCGCCGAAGCACCGGTCATCGTGGAAAAAGCCGCGCCCGATGCAGAAGCGGTGATGGTCGAAGACATCCCCTTTGACGCCACAAAATACGAATGCATCCGCGATGCGGCGGCTTTGCAGCCCTGGATCGACCTGATCCGTGACAAGGGCTGGGTGGCTGTTGATACGGAAACCACCGGCTTGAACGAAATGATCGTCGATTTGGTGGGGATTTCTCTTTGCGTCGAGGCCGGATCGGCCTGCTACATCCCTTTGACCCACCGGGCGGCAGCCGCCGATGACCTTTTTGGGTCGGATGAGCTGTCCGAGGGGCAGATGCCGCAGAACCAGGCCATCGACCTGCTGAAACCAGTGCTCGAAGATCCGTCGATCCTGAAAATCGGGCAGAACATGAAATATGACGCCAAGATTTTTGAACGCTATGGTGTACGCGTCGCCCCGATCGACGACACGATGCTGATGTCTTATGCGATGCATGGCGGTGAACACGGGCACGGAATGGACACGCTGTCAGAACGCTACCTGAACCACACGCCGATCCCGATCAAACCGCTGCTCGGCTCGGGCAAATCGGCAATTACCTTTGACAAGGTGCCGATTGACGAGGCCACGGCATACGCTGCCGAGGATGCGGACATCACCCTGCGCCTGTGGCAGCTGTTCAAGCCGCAATTGCACCGCGCACAGGTGACCACGGTCTATGAAACCCTCGAACGCCCGCTGGTGCCTGTACTGGCCGAGATGGAAATGCATGGCATCAAGGTCGACCGCGAGGTTCTGAGCCGCATGTCCAACGCCTTTGCACAAAAGATGGCAGGGCTTGAGGCCGAAATTCACGAGTTGGCAGGCGAGACGTTCAACGTGGGATCACCCGCGCAGCTCGGTGAAATCCTGTTTGACAAGATGGCGCTTGAGGGCGGCAAGAAAGGCAAGACCGGCAAGTATTCGACCGGTGCCGATATCCTTGAGGATTTGGCAACCGAGCATGAGTTGCCGCGCCGGGTGTTGGACTGGCGGCAGCTGAGCAAGCTGAAATCGACCTACACGGATGCGTTGCAGACCCATATCAACCCGGACACGGGCCGCGTTCACACATCGTATTCGATCACCGGGGCCAACACCGGGCGCCTGGCCTCGACCGATCCAAACCTGCAGAATATCCCCGTACGCACCGAAGAAGGGCGGCGCATTCGCGAGGCGTTCATTGCCGAAC
This sequence comes from Tropicibacter sp. Alg240-R139, assembly GCF_900537075.1. Lineage (GTDB taxonomy): Bacteria > Pseudomonadota > Alphaproteobacteria > Rhodobacterales > Rhodobacteraceae > Falsiruegeria. The sequence continues at coordinate 303,937 of NZ_UNRA01000003.1, read as the reverse complement.
CGGGCAACGTTCTGGTTTCACTCGATTACAGCCAGATCGAGCTGCGCATTCTGGCGCATATTGCCGAGATTGACGCGCTGAAGCAGGCCTTTGCCGATGGGCTCGACATTCACGCGTTGACCGCGTCCGAAATGTTTGACGTACCGCTTGATGAGATGACGCCGGACATCCGGCGTCAGGCCAAAGCGATCAACTTTGGTGTAATCTATGGCATCTCAGGCTTTGGTCTGGCTCGCAACCTGCGCATTCCGCGGGCCGAGGCGCAGGGTTTCATCGACCGCTATTTCGAACGCTTCCCCGGTATCCGCCGCTACATGGACAATACTGTGGAGTTCGCAAAGGAACACGGGTACGTGCAGACGCTGTTCGGACGAAAGATCCACACGACCGAGATCGCCGCCAAAGGGCCGCGAGTCGGCTTTGCCAAACGCGCCGCAATCAACGCGCCGATCCAAGGGACCGCAGCGGATGTGATCCGCCGCGCCATGGTACAGATGCCCGATGCGATCGCCGATCTGCCTGCCAAGATGCTGCTGCAGGTGCACGACGAACTGCTGTTCGAAGTGGCCGAAGATGCCATTGACCAAGTCATCGAAGTCGCTCGCAATGTTATGGAAGGCGCGGCCGATCCGGCGGTGAAACTGGATGTGAAACTGACGGTGGACGCAGGTCGCGGTGCCAACTGGGCCGAAGCGCACTGAGTTTAACCTCGGGCACGCTGCGCATCAGGCCCGACGGGCCCTCTTTGCAGCGGGTCAGCCCTTGGGGCTGACCAGGCGCGCGACGATCAGGATAACCGCAAAGGCGATGGGCCAGCTGAACGCCCGTGCGCCCATCCATTTGCCGAAAGTATGACCGCCAAGACCAGCAGTTTTGATCGTTGCCACGCAGGTTACGATGCAAGACATGATCCCAGAAACCAGAAACCCGAACAAAACAGGGGCAAATCGGGCTGGCAGCATCTGACCTCTCCTTAATTGGCGGGCCTCCACCCGAGTGTATCAACGGTCCGAGGTTTCGACGGTTTGTATTCGGCGCTGACCCATCCGCTGTACCCGGCATCATCGAACGCCTGAAACAGGGCTGGAAAGTCCATCATGCCCCGCCCTGGTTCTGACCGATCCGGCGCAGCGCCGATCTGGACATGAACGGCCCGCGAGTGGAAGCGTTCCCACACTTTGAGGGCATCACCATGGATCACCTCTGCGTGATAGGTGTCATATTGCAGGCCTACATTGGGGCGATCCACCAGATCCAGAACGTCTGCGGCCAGATCATAGTCGTTCAGGAAATAGCCAGGCTGATCGCCGGGGTTCAGCGGCTCGATGGTGAATTGCTGGCTTGGCGCATGATCCGCCGCCCATTGCAGGTTACGCACAAAGGTCTGTTGCGCCTGCGCACCTTGTTCGTAGCCTGCCATGATGTGCACCATACCGGGCCGCAGCTGCTCGACATAACGCATCACGCGCGTGATATCGCGTTGGAACCGCGCCTCCTCCCCGGGCACAGCCGCAAATCCCGGTTGCCCGCCCGCGTAGTTCGGTGGCGGCGCGTTGATCAGCACCAATTTCAGCCCATTGGCTACAAGTGCGCGACGCGTTTCACGCGCTGCGATCTCATAAGGGAAAAGGATCTCGACTGCCTCGAACCCCGCTTCTGCCGCCGCTTGAAAACGATCGAGATAAGCAAGCTCGGCAAAGAGCAGAGAGATATTGGCGGAAAACTTGGGCATCGGACCCCTCCTGAGGTTCACCGATAGGCATAAACCGTCGATCCATATCCAGCCAAGCCTCTGAAAACGACACATTGTCGAAAACCGGCCAGATGGCAGGGCGATTTCGGGCGACACGAGGAGGGTAACGCCGAATCAGGCGATTGACCCATATTCGAACAGGAAAAACGGGATGGCCTATAGCCCAGATCCCGCCCGGATATCTGCGCCTGTCGCCGGTTCCGCGCGGCAGACCATTGCTTCGGGAAACATGCTGGGCGTTGCGGCCATGATGACGTGGGCTGCGGGCTTTCCAGCAGCCGAGGTTTTGTTGCAAAACTGGCCATCTCTGACGATCATCACTGCCCGCTTGATCATGGCTTTGTGCGTTCTGTTCCCTTTGTGGCTGTTGGTCGAAGGACCCAGCAGGATTCTAAACGCAAACTGGCCCCGCGCCTTGGTGATCGGCGGGTTTGGCTTTGGTGTGGGCACCTATCTGCTGCTGGTCGCTCAGGCTTTTACAGATCCGGTGACTGTTGCACTTGTCGCATCGTGCGCCCCATTGATCGGAGCCATCTTGGAGGTGCGCGCAAAATCCCGCCGCCTGAACAAGCAGTTCGCCTTTGGCGTTGTCGCGTCGATCATCGGCGGCATCATTGCCACCAGCGGCCTGGCCCCCATACAGCTGGGGCTTGGGGCGCTGTGTGCGATTGTGGCCACCACACTGTTCACTTGGGCCAGCATGAAAACCGTGCAGGCATTCCCTGAACTGGGACCAGTGGGGCGATCAACCATCACGTTCTCGGGCGCGTTGCTCATGGTGGCAACGCTGCTGGTCGGTTCAGCCGTTCTGGGTTTTGATGTGACGCCACGCGTGGCCATAGATATGGAACAGATTGGTATGCTGGCGATCTATGCCATTGTTGCGATGTCTGTCAGTCAGATCATGTTCATCGGCGCGGTAGACAAGCTGGGAGTGGCCGTCGCCACGTTCCACATCAACACCGCCCCGTTTTATGTGATGGTGATCATGGTAATGTTGGGATCAAACTGGAACTGGACCCAAGCCATTGGCGCGGCCATCGTTGGGTTGGGTGTTGTCGCGTCACAGATCCAATCGCGCCGTTAATTTTCAACCTCGGACGAGGGCATGAGACCAAAGAAAGCACCTGCAGACCAAACGCCGAACCAGCCGTCGTGGTGAACACCCAGTTCAACCATGCGGTAAAAACTTTTGCGGTCAATCCGTGCCTCAAGCCCGGCGCGCACCATGACATAGGGTGTCGGCTTGCTGCCCTCGCCAAGGCGGACCGGATTGTCCGCATCAGCAACGACCCGGTCCTCGACATGGGTCGTGAAGGTCAGCACCTGCGCGCCACCTTCCCCCTCGCAGTCGACGTCGATGGCAACAAAGGGCGCATCCTCAACCGTGATTCCCACCTTCTCGACCGGGGTAACCAGATAAAACTTGTCGCCCTCGCGCTTCAGGATCGACGAAAAAAGCTGCACCATCTTGGGCCGCGTGATGGGCCGCCCTTCGTGAATCCAAGTGCCGTCGCGCAGGATTTGCATGTCCAAATCGCCGCAAAATGGCGGGTTCCATAGGTGAACCGGCGGCAATCCGCTGTCTTTGGACGGTTTTATCGCCTCTGCGATGTCATCTGCCGAGGGCGTCACGACTTTTTGTCCGCTCATTGTTTTTGCCATTTCCAGTCAACGCGATACACTTAGACACATATAGGTTCATCGAGAGGAAAACCATGTCTGAGCCCGCCGATCTGGTCACCGAGATTGAACGTCTGGAAACCAAGCTGAAAGAGGCCAAGACCTCGATCACCCGCCGGTTCATCGGGCAAGAGCGGGTTGTCGACCTGACACTGACCGCTCTGCTGTGTGGCGGGCATGCCCTGCTGATCGGTCTGCCGGGTCTGGGCAAGACACGGCTGGTGGAGACGCTGTCGACGGTCATGGGGTTGGATGGCAACCGCATTCAGTTCACACCCGACTTGATGCCGGCCGATATTCTGGGGTCCGAGGTTCTGGACACCGCCGAAGATGGCTCGCGCCATTTCCGCTTTGTGCCGGGCCCGGTGTTCTGTCAGCTGCTGATGGCGGATGAGATCAACCGCGCCAGCCCCCGGACCCAATCAGCGCTGCTGCAGGCGATGCAGGAAAAGACCGTGACCGTCGCGGGCGAGGATCGCAGCCTTGGCGCGCCATTCCATGTTTTGGCGACGCAGAACCCAATCGAACAAGAGGGCACCTATCCCCTGCCCGAAGCGCAGCTTGACCGTTTTTTGGTGCAGATCGACGTGAATTACCCAGACCGCGCGACCGAACGAGACATTCTGTTGGCCACCACTGGCGTTGAAGAAGACGACTCCAATCAGGTCTTTACCCACCGAGAGCTGCTGGATGCGCAAACCCTGCTCCGCCGGATGCCGGTAGGCGAGTCGGTGGTCGAGATGATCCTGGATCTGGTCCGTGCCTTCCGCCCCGACGAACCGGGTGTGTCCGACCGCGTGGCTGAAACCGTGGCCTGGGGTCCGGGTCCGCGCGCGGCTCAGGCATTGATGATGACCGTGCGGGCGCGTGCCCTGTTGCAGGGGCGACTTGCGCCAAACGCCGAGGATGTCATCGACATGGCCCGCCCTGTGCTCAGCCATCGGATGGCGCTGAACTTTGCTGCCCGCGCGCGCGGAGACAGCCTTGCCGATCTGATCGAAACCACAGCGGCCAGCCTGGGCTCGGCCGAGGCGGCGGCGTGACCCCGACGCTCTCCTTGCGCGAAAGATCCGAGACCGAAGCGTCCCGGTTGCCCCCGTTGCTGGCCTATGCCGAGCAACTGGCGGGCACCGTCTTGCTGGGCGATCACGGACGTCGACGCGCGGGGTTGGGCGATGATTTCTGGCAATATCGCCCGGCGCAGCATGGCGACAGTCGACGGCTGATCGACCACCGCCGCTCGGCGCGCGGTGATCAGCAGTTTGTCCGCGAACGGGAATGGCAGATCGCGCAATCGGTAATGCTCTGGGTCGATCAGGGCGCGTCGATGCGGTTTGCATCCGACAAGGGCGTGCCGCAGAAACAGGAACGCGCGCGGCTGTTAGCTTTAGCAATAGCGATCCTTTTGGTGCGCGGTGGTGAACGGGTGGGTTTGACAGGTACCCGCCTGCCGCCCCGGCGCGGAAACGCGCAGATCATCCGACTGGCCGAGGCTTGGACACAGGATGTCGACACCGACTATGAACCGCCGGAGCACCGGGCGATGGTGCCCTATGCCCGCGCTGTTTTTGTCTCGGATTTCCTTGGCGATCTGGCCGAAGTGGAACTGGCCTTGACCAAGTCCGCAGATCGCGGCGTGCGCGGCGTGTTGCTGCAAGTTCTCGATCCCAGCGAAGAGCTGTTTCCTTATCAAGGTCGCACCATTTTCGAGAGTGTCGGCGGCACCGTCCGTCACGAAACACTCAAAGCCGGAGAGCTGCGGGGCCGCTATCTGGACCGTCTGGCTGAACGCAAGGCCAAGCTGCAAGAGCTGTGTCAGCTGACCGGCTGGCAACTGGGTCTGCACCACACGAACGACAGCGCGCAATCGGCACTTTTGTGGCTCTATCGTGCATTGGACGGAGGACGTAGATGACCATTCTGGCAGGCATCGGGTTCACCGCACCCTGGCTGTTGCTGGGGTTGCTGACCTTGCCGATCCTATGGTTGCTGTTGCGGGCTGTACCTCCAGCGCCAATCCGGCGGCTGTTTCCTGCTGTTACCTTGCTCTTGGGTATCCAGGACGACGAAACCGTTTCGGACCGCACACCATGGTGGCTGTTGCTCTTACGCATGTTGGCCGTAGCGGCAGTGATCATCGGGCTGGCCGGTCCCGTGCTCAACCCTTCGCGCGATGAGATCGGGTCTGGCCCGTTACTAGTGGTGATGGATGCAACCTGGGCCGGAGCGACCCAATGGTCCGACCAAAGCGAGCTTTTGGCAGTGCAGCTGGCCGAGGCAGGGCGTGCCGGACGGCAAGTCGCAGTGCTGCGCTTAAGCGATCCCGAGCCGTTGGTGTTCCAATCGGCCGCCGCCTGGAGCACTCGTATACCGGGATTGCGGCCAGAACCATGGCAACCCTCGGACAAACAGTTGAACGGCATAGCTGACATTCTTGACACGGTCGAAGGGGGCTTTGATACCATCTGGCTCAGCGATGGGCTGGACTATTCGGGTCGCAATGCCACTCTGGATTTACTTCACTCCCGCGGTGCGGTCACAGTTTATCAATCAACCCAACCCACCTTTGCTGTACGCCCTGCCAAATTCGAAGACGGTGTCGTGCGTCTAACCGTGGCACGCGCCCTGACCGATGACACCCGCGAGGTTTCTCTGCTGGCGCAAGGGCGCGATCCTGCGGGAACAATGCGCGTGTTGGCGCGCGCAACCGCCCAATTTGCACCCGGTGACGAAGAGGCCACCGCCGATATGTCGCTGCCGTCCGAGTTGCGCGCTCGGATCACCCGGTTCGAGCTCGAAGGCCAGCGTTCGGCCGGTGCGGTGACCCTCGCCGACGACAGTCTGCGTCGACACGAAGTCGCAATCTTTGCCAGTCGACAGAGTCGCGAGGCGTTGGCTCTGTTGTCCGGCAAACACTACCTGACTCAGGTGGTTGTCCCCACCGCCGAATTCATAGACGGTACTTTGTCCGAGGTGCTGCCCGCAAACCCCGACGTCGTCATCTTGGCCGACATCGCCACCCTGTCCAAACTGGAAGAGGCCGAACTGGTCGCCTGGGTTGAAAAGGGTGGGCTTTTGCTGCGCTTTGCCGGACCCCGACTGGCCGCAAGCGATTTGGCCCGCGCCGAAGAAAACGCCTTGATGCCCGTGCGCCTGCGTGGTGGTGGCCGCTCTGTTGGCGGTGCCATGAGCTGGGGAGAGGCCAAGACATTGGCACCGTTCGATGAAACTTCGCCCTTCTTCGGTCTGCGGATCCCAACCGAGGTTACCGTGACGACGCAAGTGATGGCGCAACCCGACCCTACACTGGCGGACCGGGTGATCGCCTCGCTCAACGATGGAACGCCTTTGGTCACACGCAAAACGCTCGGGTTGGGGCAAGTGGTTCTGTTCCACGTCACTGCCAACGCGGAATGGTCGAACTTGCCGCTGTCGGGCCTGTTTGTCGAAATGCTTGACCGGCTGGCGGTATCGAGCGCCGCCAAGATCCGCGAAGCGGTGAACCTGGAAGGCACCACATGGACCCCAACACACATCATGGACGGGTTCGGCATCTTGTCCGATGCCGGGAACCTGCCCGGCGTACCCGGTGAGCAACTGGTCAACAATGCCATAGGCCCCGACCTGCGCCCCGGCATCTATACCAACGAAAATCGCAGTCTGGCGATGAACGTGATCACCGAAGACACCCAATTGCGCACCGCCAATTGGCCCGCTTCGGTCCCTGTACGCGGCCTCGCGATCGAGCCCGAGCGGGATCTGTCCGGACTTCTGCTAAGCCTCGCTTTGATATTGCTGGTGGTCGACGTCATCGCCTCGTTGGTGTTGTCTGGGCGGTTGGGGTTTGGGCGAGCCATTGCACCCATTGTGGCGCTGCTGATGCTCCCCACCGATCTGCCCGCGCAAACGGCGGAGGAAGCTGATTTTGCTCTCACCTCAACCAACGAATTGGTGCTGGCGCATGTGCTGACAGGGGACGCTAGTCTGGACCGAGTCGCAAATGCCGGTTTGCGGGGTTTGTCGGACACGCTGTTTTTCCGCACATCGATCGAACCTGCAAACCCCGTCGGCATTGACCTGGAACGCGATGAACTGGCGTTCTTTCCGCTGCTTTACTGGCCAATCACCCCCGATCAACCGCTGCCCTCGGATGAGGCTTATGCCAAGCTGAACACTTACTTGCGCTCAGGCGGCATGATCTTGTTCGACACCCGCGACGCCGACATTGCCAGATTCGGGGCATCCAGCCCGAATGGACGCACGTTGCAAAAACTGGCCGCGCCCTTGGACATTCCGCCGCTGGAACCAATCCCCAGTGATCATGTTCTGACGCGGACGTTCTACCTACTGCAGGACTTCCCCGGTCGTCACAAGAACACGCAAGTCTGGGTCGAAGCCGCACCACCAGATGCCGAACAGATCGAGGGTATGCCGTTCCGCAACCTCAACGATGGGGTGACGCCCGTGGTGATCGGCGGCAACGACTGGGCGGGTGCCTGGGCCACCGACCCTGATGGGCGCACGTTGTTGCCCGTGGGTCGCGGATATGCCGGGGAACGGCAACGCGAACTGGCCTATCGGTTCGGCGTGAACCTTGTGATGCATGTATTGACTGGAAATTACAAATCCGACCAGGTCCATGTGCCTGCGCTGCTGGATAGGTTGGGCCAATGACCGGAACCATTCTGTTTGATCCCATGATCCCCTGGCCTATCCTGATCGGGGTCACTGTGTTGTCTGTGGCGGGTGTCGTGCTTGCGCTGTGGCGCGGGCTTTCAGGCTGGGCGTTGCGCGGGTTGGCGGCCCTGGTGCTGTTAGCAGCCCTATCTGGCCCTGTTTACCAGATCGAAGATCGCGTTCCGCTCACTGACATCGTCGTAATTCTGGAAGACGAAAGCGCCAGCCAAAGCCTGTCCGATCGCAGCACACAAACCGCTGAGGCCGCCAAGACGTTGGTCGCCGCCATTGAACGACGTGAAAACACCGAACTGCGCCGGATTATCGTGCCGGATGGGGACGGCGACACCGGCACGCAATTGATGCAATCACTGGCCGACGCGTTGGCCGAAGAACCGCGCGCCCGGGTGGCCGGCATCTTGGCTTTGACCGACGGGCGCACTCATGACATCGACCGCACGCCCAACCTGCCCGCCCCAATGCATGTGCTGCTGACGGGTCGCGCAGACGATTGGGACCGTCACCTGATCGTGCGCAACGCGCCGGCTTTTGCCATCATCGACGAACCGATCACTCTGACCGTGCGCATCGAAGACAACGGAGCCGTGCCGCAGTTGTCGCCGTTCGCACAGCTCAGCATCTCGGTCGACGGAGGCGATGTGCAGACCGTCGACGTGCCCATCGGTCAGGATTTCGAGCTGCCACTGACCTTGCCCCACGGTGGGCGAAACGTGATCCAGTTCTCGGTCCCTAAGGTGGACGGCGAGCTGACCGACCGCAACAACAGCGCACTCATCCAGATGAACGGCGTGCGCGACCGGCTGCGCGTGCTGCTGGTCTCGGGCGAGCCACACCCCGGCGGGCGCACCTGGCGCAACCTGCTGAAATCCGACAGCTCGGTCGATCTGGTGCACTTCACCATCCTGCGCCCCCCCGAAAAACAAGACGGCGTGCCCGTGGATGAGCTCTCTTTGATCGCTTTCCCCACGCGTGAACTGTTTCTGGAAAAGATCGACGACTTTGATCTGATCATTTTCGACCGTTACAAACGCCGCGGAATCCTGCCTGCGATCTATCTGGACAACGTCACCAATTACGTCGCCGATGGAGGCGCCGTTCTGGTCGCTGCTGGTCCCGACTTTGCCACGGCAGACAGCATCTATCGCTCACCGCTGGCCCCTATTTTACCCGCAGAGCCGACCGCGCGTGTGATCGAAGACCGCTATTTGCCCCAGGTGACTGAATTGGGCCAACGGCATCCCGTCACTGCCGATCTTGACACCGCAGACGTATGGGGACCGTGGCTGCGTCAGATCGACGTCGCGGCGCGTTCTGGCCACACAGTTATGACCGGTATCGACGATCGTCCCCTGCTGGTGCTCGACCGCGTGGGCGAAGGACGCGTGGCGCTCTTGGCATCCGATCACGCCTGGCTCTGGAGCCGGGGGTACGAAGGCGGCGGGCCTCAGCTGGAACTGCTGCGGCGGCTGGCACACTGGATGATGAAGGAACCCGAGCTTGAAGAAGAGGCGTTGTTTGCCGAAACCAAAGGCCAAGCCATGACGATCATCCGCCGCACCCTGTCTGAAGAGGTCGGTTCGGTCACCGTCACACGGCCTGATGGTGAAAGCCTGGATTTGGGTCTGACCGAAGTCGCACCGGGTCGATTTGAAACCACATACTACGGCCCCGAAGTGGGGCTGTACCGACTGACCGAAGGCACCCGCGAGGCCGTTGTCGGTTTAGGCCCCGCCGCCCCGCGCGAGTTTGAGCAAACGATCGCGAGCGCCGAGCTGTTCGAGCCAATCATCCAGCCCCTGCGCGGTGGCATCTTCCGACTAGAAGATGGTGTTCCGTCGGTCCGCAGCGTCCGCGAAGGCCGCCCTGCTGCGGGTCGCGGCTGGCTGGGCCTGACCCCGCGCGGCGCCTATGAAACCCGCGACGTTACCCAAAGCGCGCTGTTACCGGGTTGGCTGGTCTTGCTACTGGCTTCTGCCCTTCTGATCGGTGGGTGGCTGCGCGAGGGGCAGCGTTGACCCACTATTGATCCCCACGAATTCGCCAGCTCTCCCGCACCCGAACGATCCCGACTTTGTCAACATCGTTAGCGGCTTTGGGCCGGGCACTGCGCTTTGCGCAGTGCCCGGCCCAACGGGAGGAGGTGTTTCGTCAGAAACATCGACGACGGGCGGGAGCGCTTGTTCGTTTCCAGCCCGTCCCAACACGCAAAGCTACTTGAACGTCACACCCACCGACGGATTGCCGGGCAAACCGGCGTAGGTGGCAATGGCGCCACCCTTTCCCCTGACGGGTGGAAACAACGGGCCGAAAGAACCGATCGAAATCATGTCACCGGGCGCAAACTCAATGCCCTTCGATATGAGCCACAGAACCGAATTAGCCGGGTGTCCCAGAACCGCCCTGCCCGGGACCTGCGCCAAGACCTCTCTGTCGGCTGCGGTTAATGACACCTGCATTTTCCCAAGCATATCAGTCATCTCCTCGGCATCTGTGACCGGGATCGCAGCACCTAGAACACCCAGCTTTGGCGCAACCCCAATGGCCGTCAGGGTCACGCCTGTGATCAGTTCACCCTGGGCCAAGGTCAAATCAGGCAATTCAATAAAGGGATGCACGGCAGAGACATGAGCCGGAACTTCCTTGGTGGTTTGCGCTTGGTTGATTCCCATATCGCCCACGACCAGGATCAAGTCCGCCTCGAATACCGGCCGCGCGCCCCAATTTGCTGACACCACCGCCCCATCCCGCAGCATCATGTTCTGATAGAGCACGCCCTGCAATGGCTCGGTGACATTGAACCGCTCTTGCGCCGGTTTACTGGTCAGACCGGCTTTATAGCCGATAACCGGCCCCATATGGGGCTCCATCGCGCGGACCAACTTGGCTTGGGTGCACAGGGCGTCTTCCATTGTGCCACCTTTGGATAAGGCCACTGTTGGAGTGTTGGAGATATAATCTGCGACAAAACCTGCAATTTCGTCATCGCTGGCACAATCGGCAAGGGCGTTGCCCGCGCAAAAGACGAAGGCGGTTAACAGGAAAAAACCAATTCTCACTTGGGATACTCCTTGTGGGTCAATCAATGCGGATGTTCGCCCGGTCGGACCGTCCTGTACCGTCGATCACAACCAGCTGCGAAAAACCCCGACCCGGATTACCGATCTCAAACTCGCGGCTCTGCATGCCGCGCACTACGGGCACCCCATTGGCCAACACGACAAAAGGCGCCTGACCGCCGCGCAGCTTGATTGCCAGCGCTTCGCCCTGGGTGTCCAGACGCGCGCCATTGGGCGGAAAGATCAGGCTTGGCCTGTTTCCGTTGCTGACGTTGGCGCGTACCTCAAACCGCTGGAGGGGACGCGGCAGCTCGGCTGCGCCAAGGATCAGCGTGGCAGCAGGTGGTGGGGGCAGCGGATCAAAGGCAGGCTTCAATCGGCCAAAGGCCTGGAACAGAACCGGCGCTGCCAGGTCGCCACCAAAGACCCCCGGAACCGGCGTGCCATCCGCCCGCCCCATCCAGACGCCGATTACATGGCGCCCGTCATAGCCGATCGCCCAGGCGTCTCGGTGGCCGTAAGAGGTGCCGGTTTTGTAGGCCAACACACCTGATGACGCACCCGAAGGCGGGGTCAACCCAGACAGGATGTCGCCCACGTGCCAGGCCGCGACAGGGGACAAAACCCGACCCGTTTCGACGGTCGCAGTCGACAGGTCATCGCGCAAGGTAACGCCCTGTCCGCCGCGCGCAAGACTGGCGTAGAGCTGTACAAGATCCTGCAAACTCATACCGATGCCACCCAATGAAATAGCCAGGCCAGGTTTGCCCGTCGGCAATTTCGGATCAGTTCCGACCCGGCGCAAAGCTGACATCAGGCGTGAGGAACCCAAGGCGTTCGTCAGTTTGACCACCGGAATATTCAGCGACATTTGCAAGGCGTCACGCACCCGCACGTCACCGCGAAACTGCCCGTCGAAGTTGCGCGGCGCATAGCGGCCGAACTGAACTGGCCCGTCATGGATGAGCGTTTCGGGATGGGCCAGACCCTGATCAAAGGCCAGCCCGTAGACCAGCGGTTTGAGCGTCGATCCAGGCGAACGGATCGCTTGGGTCATGTCAATGAACCCCTGCCGGTCGTCAGCATACTTTGGTGACCCGACAGAGGAGAGTATCTCTCCGGTTTTGGCGTCTGCCACGACCAGTGCCGCAGACATGGCACGCCCAGCCTCGCGCGCAGCCTGCGCAATCAGGCGCTCCAGGCTGGCCTGTGCGGTGACATCCAAGGTCACGTCATGCCGCAAACGGTCCGGAAACTGCGCGCGTTGCCGATCAGCCAGATGCGGGGCCAGCGCGGGAAAAGGCTGTTGAGTTCTGGGCAAGCGTTCCGCAGTGGCGACCGTGACCTCGGCCACGGGCAGGACGCCTTGGGCCTGCATCCGCGACAGCACCCGGTCCCGGGCAGCCCGGGCCGCATCCGGGTGACGATCCGGGCGTCGGGTTTCGGGGGATTGTGGTAGGGCCACGAGCAGCGCCGCCTGCGCAGCGGTCAGGCGTCGCGGTTCTTTGCCGAACCACGCGAGCGAGGCCGCGCGCACTCCTTCCAGATTGCCACCAAACGGCGCGTGGGTCAGGTACAGATCCAGGATCTGCTCCTTGCTCAGCCGCCGTTCCAGCGCCATTGCCACACGCATCTGACGCAACTTGCCGGACCAGCGCCCGGTCGAACCATCCTCGAGCAAACGCGCGACCTGCATGGTCAGGGTCGAGCCACCCGAAACCGTTCCACCATTCCACAGCGCCTGCCCAACCGCGCGTAGCATGGCCATTGGGTCAACACCCGCATGGGTGTCGAACCGCTTGTCCTCGTACCGTTTCAACATGGTCACATAAGTCGCATCCACCGGCCCTGGTGTCAGACGCCAGATGCCGTCGCCCACCTGATAGGCCCGCAATAGCTGGCCATTGCGGTCCCGTACCTCGACCGAGGTTTCCGACAGAACCAAGGGCAGTTTTGCCCGGTCGATCCAAACGTCCAATCGGTCGCGTGTCAGGGCAGTCAGGAAAAATCCAACCGCCAAAGCAAAGCTGATGAACGCACCGCTAAGCCTCATCCACCCACCCATGCCAGCCTTCGGGATAGGTCGTAACAAACCCGCTGGCATCCACATCCAACAGGGCGGAAAAACTCGGTGATCTGTACTGCACCTGCCCGCCCGGTGCCCGTTCGTAAATCTGATCCAGGCGCGCAATCTGATCCAGGTCGGGTTTGAGCCAGGCAGCTTGGGTTGTAACCTGTTCGCCGGGAACACCGCCCAACCGCCGGATCGGCAGCAAATTGGTTGCTGGGGTAAAGCTCAGGTCCAGATCGATACAATCCTTTGTGCCCGGTTGCAGCACGTCATTCAGCAGCCAACCCTCGTCACAGTGCGTCAAGCGCAGTTTCACCGGGCGCCCTTCGACCTCTCCGGCGACATCTGCTGACAGGCTCTGCCATTCGGGGCCGCAACGCACATCATAACTCAGGCGCGAGCCGATACCGTCAACGCGCCAGACGGCATAGCCGACGAGAATCCAACCCTGTTTCACGCGCGACAAGGTGCAACGGTCAGTGCCTTCACCCACCGTTCGCTGCCAATGCGCCGTGGCCAGGGGATGGGTCATGGCGTGACCTCAACCCGCCCTGTATCAGTCCGTGCCCGATAGCGAGGACGATACATGTCTTCGACCGCCGCCGCCGGGTGATGAAATTCACCAGGAGTCACGGCGCGCGCCACATAGGCCACCGTCACCTGCTCGCTGTTGTCCATGTCAACGGCTGCCAGGAAGCGGTCTGATCGGAATTCGGCATGGGTCGCCTCGGAAAGATCAAGCCAGTCCAATGACCGCACATCACCCGATTGCAGTAAGCTGGGATTGTCGATTTCGATCCCGGCGGGCAGCGGGTCATCGATCATCAGGCGTGCGCCCGATGGCTCGAACGGCTCAACAGTCAGAACGGTGACAAAGCGTTCACCAACGGAGAAGCTTCGGCGATCCAGCGGCGCGCCTTCCATCGAGAAATACTGCCGCGTGATGCCATATCCGGTGCCACCCGCTGGGGGTGCTATTTCAGGTACGCCAAGGGTGGTTAGTGTCACCTCGGTCGTTTGCCCATCAGAAGCGGTGATGTTGTAGCTGTCTTTTCCCGCGCCTTGCAGCACCTGAACAAATGGGCCCGTGACAGGGGCACCATTTACCAACAGGCCCGCGTGTTCAGGTGACTTGATCAACGCCTGCGCGGCAAGCAGGGTCCATGCGGCCTCTTGCGTGGACAGGCGATCACCGGTCTGGCTGACTTGATGAACCAGCTCCGCATTCTGCGCCGTCACGCTGCCTGCCTCGGCCGCCAACGCCAGCAGTCCCGCCAAGTCCCGTTGCGAGGTGCCATAGTCCGCGCGCCAGTACGCGTTGTCACCAAAACCATGCTCTTCGAACATGCCAGCAGCCCGCGCAAACAGCGCATCGGCCCGTGTTTGATCGCCATACATCGCCAGCGCCGCACCCAATTGCGCCACAGCCAGCGGGGTGGCAAAAGCTTCGGCTTTCACGTCGGCGTAGTAGCGCAGATCACCCATGGACGCTGCCCCTTCACGGGCCAGCACCATCAAGGCATAGGCCACATCTTCGCCCCCTAAATCAAAGTCGGGGGCATAGTTGATGCGGTTGCGCAGGTTGTCCTTCGCCTGAGCAAACGCGCGTTCCGGGATCGTGTACCCTTCGACCCGTGCCCGGCTCAAGAAGTCCGAGACATAGGCGTCCAGCCAGAAATCACCGCTTTCGGCGCGCCACAGACCAAAGGCCCCGTTTGACGCCTGCCGCGTCAGAACGCGCGAGATGGCCGCATCAATCTGGGCCGAGATTTTCGTCGCGCTGCCGAGCCCGGTGGCCTGCGCCACGGACGACAGATAAAGCAGCGGCATAGTCTGCGATGTGACCTGCTCGGTGCAGCCGTACGGGTAGCGGTCGAGCGTGCTCAGCAGACCAGGTGCGTCGAACTTGGCCAGTGGACCGGCTGACAGGATGGCACGT
Organism: Tropicibacter sp. Alg240-R139; assembly: GCF_900537075.1. Taxonomy (GTDB): domain Bacteria; phylum Pseudomonadota; class Alphaproteobacteria; order Rhodobacterales; family Rhodobacteraceae; genus Falsiruegeria. The sequence continues at coordinate 288,737 of NZ_UNRA01000003.1, read as the reverse complement.
GCCGATCCTTGTCGCAGCCCGGCAAACACATCGTCCGAGAACAGGAAACTGTCGCCTCCGGCCAGCGAGAACCGTCGGGTTTGCGCCACAACAGGATCATTGGCCCGAACCGGCATCCGCAAAGTTTGCGTCAGTGTGACGCCATCAGGCGTGGTCAGGGCAAGCTCGATAGTTGGATCACCGACGCTCCCTGAGCGGATCGGAATGACAAAGGATTTCTTTTCGCCGGTTTTCAATGCAAAGGCAGCGGGCACATCGCCCACCTGCACGCCTTTCGCAGCGGAGACACGCAGCTGAATCTCTCCCGCCGCACCGTCGGCATGCACCGCCTCCAGCAACATGCGGCTGCTGTCGCCGGGGGCCAGGAACCGTGGCAAGCTGGCAGTCAGAACCACCGGATCGCGCACCACCATGTCATGCTCGACCTGACCCACGGCAGATTGCGACCAGGCCACAGCCATCAGACGAACCGTTCCATTGAAAGCGGGCAGTGGCACCTCGACCTGTGCTGTGCCATCGGGACCAACTTTCACTGTTCCGCTGAACACCGCCATCAGGTCTTGGGTCGGTGGCGGTGATTGCATCCGCGCTCCGTTGTCGGCATCCCCACCCGAGCGCACTTGTCCCATAGCCCCGTTCATCCCGTCGATCAGACGGCCATAGACATCGCGCAGCTCAACCCCCAAACGCCGCTGGCCAAAATAGTGGCCTTGCGGATCGGGGCTTTGGAAACCCGTCAGGTTCAGAATACCCACATCAATTGCAGCAAGCGTCAAATAGACGTCTTGGCCTTCTGCCGCACCGTCCACCGAGACACTGACGATCTGTTTTTGTCGCGGTCGCACAACTTTGGGCGTGTCGATGGACACTGCCAGCTTGCGCCCTTCGGGCTCGACCGTGGCATGCACCAGGCCAAGCGCGCGAGCCGGGTTTTGGCCTGCGCTCACGTCCATCGGACGGATCACAGTGGCAGTGACATAAGCGCCGCTGCCCCAATCCGCTGTTACACTCAGCGGAATTCGGGTGTCGCCTGCGGTGACCTCAACCATCTCGCGGTGGATCACCTCGTTCGACATCACTTGTATCAGCGCAGTGCCACCCATGCGCGGCACGATCCGCAGCTGTGCGGTCTCGCCAACGCTGTAACTGTCTTTGTCCAGCGAAAGCTCCAATCGGTCCGGTGTGACCGAGGAATCCCCGCCCTGATACCAGCCAGCATAGAAATCGAACGCCGCAGCGGTGTAGGTGCCATCCAACCGTTCGACCTCCAACTCATACTCGCCCCAATCAACCGGTTGAGTGACTGTCAAAGGCTCGCTGCCCAGATCAGCCTCGCCGGTCTCTATGCGGGTGCGGCGCCTGGTCGGCTCCCAGTTCCAATTGCCATAAAGCTGATACCACTGATAGCGCGTCTCGACCCGGTTCAGGGTCCAGCGCACGCGCATGTTTTGCGGTTTCAAGTCAGGCGTCAGGCCGATGACCTGAAACGCGGCCTCGGACCCTTCGGCCACAACATCTTCGAACAGGGGCTTGATCCCAATCACATCCGTGGGCGGGTTGACCTGCGCGACTAGGCGACGTTCCACCGGACGGGCCGAACCGTCGGCGAGACGGGTGATCAACGTTGCCTCTAGCGGGCGACCTGCGGCGTCGATCTTGGGGATGTCCACAAACAGCTGCGCTTTGCCTTGTGCGTCCGTGCGTTCGCCGCCGAAATAGCTGCTTTGCGCGGTGACCGAGCTGTCATAGCGGCCAAAGCGATAGCCGGGATAAGCCGCAAGCTGTTGCGTGGTATGGATCACGACCTGCCCGTCAGTGGTCAGATCAGACCCCGGCGCGCCAAACAGATAACGCGCATCAATGCTGAGCGGTACGCTGTCACCGGGGCGCAAGGGCGCATTCGGCAGGCTTTGGTCAAAGTCGATACGCTCGGGCAGGAAATCCTCGACCAACACGGTCTGACTGGCCAGCACCGTGCCCTTGGGGTCGCTTTTGATGTCCAACCGCCAAGAACCACGCGGCACAGTGGCATCCACCGGAAGGGCGAAGACATGACCACCTGCGACGCCGCCGTTTGAAACGCGGCGCAGATATTCCACCCCATCCGGTCGGCTGAGGATCGCTGTCAGCGGCAGTCCGTCGATGGCTTGGGCCACGCCGTCGCGTGCCAAAACGGTGGCGTTGATCACCTCTCCGGCGCGGTATGCGCCACGGTCGGTGGTCAGGAAAACGTCGACCGGGCCGGGCGCGGGCCGCCCCTCGACCCCGCGATCAGACAGATCAAACGCTGGATCGGTTAGTGAAAGGAACCCGATGTCGCTGTCGCCTTGCCGGGCAAAGACCATCGCCGGTGCTGCCGCACCGGAGCCACGGGTGAGGCCAGCGTCAAAGCGCACGTTGCCATCTGCATCGGTCGCCGCTTCGGCGAGAACAGCGTTAGCTTTCGAGATCAGCGTAACTTGGACACCGGCGCGCGGTTTGGCATCGCCAAGCCCCAAGACTGAGACGTGCAGACCATCGGTACCAGACACCGTGCGCATCCCCAAATCGGACAAGACAAACCACTGCGTCGCGCCCGGATCGTCATAAGGATCGGCACCCGGAACGCGAGCCGTCAGCGCATAGATACCTGCCGGTTGGCCGACAATCGCCTCGGTCAGTGGCAGACGGGCGGTCATGTCGCGATTCAGTTCGCTGGTGACATCGGCGGTGCCAGTCCAGACCTCCTGCGCGATCTCGGTGGCGAACTGCTGATCCTGCCACTGACTGAGTGGACGACCAAAGAAACCATCCTGCACCGCGCGCAGCAGGTTGCGGTCGCTGACCCGGCGCAGGCGCAGGTCGATCTGGGTCAAGTTCACGGTTTCAACCGGCAACGCGGCCTCAGCCGTTTTTGGCAGAACGTAAGACCGCCCGGGGAACCGCACTGATGGAGAGCGGTCGCGCACATAATGCGTCAGCGTCACATCGCGGTGCAGGGTTTCGCCCGACGCAGCGGGCAATCCCTTGCGAAGAGTGAACCGATAGCGTTCGCCATGCTCGACACCATCAACGCACAGCTGCTGCTCGTCGGCCTGAACCGACAGGGTCGTTGTGGGCAGTTGAACAAACGGATCATAGTCGATGCTGGCCTTTTCCAGCGGTTCCGAGAATTGCACACAGATGCGAGGAGCAGCCGCATCGCTTTCCACCGTGCTGTCGACCACCCGGAAACCGTATTTGGCGATGGCGCTTTCCAGGGCGGCCAGAATATCCTCGCGCGGTTGAACCTCGGACGCGTGGCGCAGCACAGCAACCATATCACGCCCGCGACCCGAACGTTCCAATGCCTGGGACAAAAGCTCCAGCGCGGTGACTTGCGCGCCCGCATTGTCAGAACGCAGATAGCTGTTGAGTGCGGCCGAAATCGCCATCGCGCGCATTTCGGATCTGCGCCGTGCGTCCGGTTCGATCTGCAGCAACCGCCGTGCATATTCACCCCACAGATCGGCGCGATCGCTCAGGGACACCGCCACACCCGTCCAGCCCAAGGCGCGCACCGGATCCGAGGCCGCGGCACGCATGGCGCCCAAAACCGCCTCAATATCGCGACCACCCGCGCGATGGCGCAAGCCCAAATCGCGTGCCATAACAAGGGCCTGCGTAAAATCACGTTCCCGCAACACGTTCAGGGCCTGCGCGCGCGCCGTCCCGCGTTGCAATGCGTCCGCAGATGTAGCGATCTTTTGCGCCGAAATTGCGCCTTCGTAGCGGGTCTGATCGCTTAGGCCGCTTTTGGGGAAGCAGGAATTTGACCGTGTGTTGAACGTGAAAGCCGCGCACTGACGGTTGGCAGAACACGCCCGGACACAGGAATTCAGGTCCGTATCAAACAGCGCATCCAGATCAGCGCCGTAAAAATCCATGTCCTGGGTCACGATGTAGCGAAAGCCCGGAACGGCGTCTTGCGCAGTCGCGCTCCCCGCCAGCAAAATTATCGAAAGAATTTGACCAATCAGCTTAATGACAAAGCGTGGCATGATGCCCTCCCTGTTTGGATCAGGGTCGCATGGGCGACAGCGGCTTGGCAACGATTCCCACATTGAGACTTGCTTAAATACTTGTTCACCGACTCGTCGGATGCTGCGGGCCAAGAACCGCCTGGGGACTGTCTGGAATGAGCCTTGTCAACAAATTGGCCGAGGAACGGCGTGCACGTCTAGCCGCCGAACGCTTGCTGGAACTGAAGCAAGCCGAATTGAGCGCGGCCAATCGCAAGCTAGGGCGGCACGCGTTGGCCCTGACGCGCAAGATTGGTGAAAAGCAGGCCGAGGTTGCGACCGTTCGCGATGAAAATGAAAAGGTCAAATCCGACCTGACAGTGGCCAACGCCAAGATAGAGATTGCCGAGCGCCGGTTGTGGCACTCGATCCAGACCATCCAGGATGGGTTTGCCTTCTTTGACGCCGACAGCAACCTAATAGGTGCCAACACCGCCTACCTGAATGCCTTTGATGGTTTGGAGGAGGTCGCGCCGGGTATCTCGTATATGCGGATTTTGCAGCTGTTTACAGACGAGGGGTTGGTCAACACTGAAACCCTGGCCCCGGATGAATGGCGCCACATGATGACCGAGCGTTGGCTGGCCCCGAACCCCGAACCAGTCGTGTTGCGCATGTGGAACGACCAATACGTCAAGCTGATCGACCAGCGCGGTCATGGCGGGGACGTCGTGAGCCTTGCGCTGAACATCACGTCTTCTGTCCACTACGAAACCGAACTGCGCTCTGCCCGCGAACGCGCCGAAGCGGCGAACCGGGCCAAATCGGCGTTCTTGGCCAACATGAGCCATGAAATCCGCACGCCGATGAACGGTGTTGTGGGCATGGCCGAGCTGCTCACTGATACGGCCCTGGACGAGGAACAAAGGCTTTACACCAACACGATCAAGAACTCGGGCGAGGCGCTGCTCGTGATCATCAACGACGTTCTGGATTATTCCAAGATCGAGGCCGACAAGCTGATCTTGCACACCGAGCCGTTTGATCTGGAACGCTGCATCCACGAAATTGCCATGCTGTTGCAGCCCACGGTTCGCGACAAAGGGCTGACGCTCTTGGTGGATTATGACCTGTTCCTGCCTACGCTGTTCATCGGCGATCCGGGGCGGGTACGGCAGGTTCTGACAAATCTTGTGGGCAACGCGATCAAGTTCACCTCAAAGGGTCACGTATTAATCCGCGTAACTGGTGTGCCGGATCCCGCTTCTCAGAAATGCGCCATTCACGTCGCGATTGAAGACACAGGCATCGGAATTCCGACCGACAAGATCGACCACATTTTCGGTGAATTCAACCAGGTCGAGGATGAGCGCAACCGCAAGTTCGAAGGCACGGGCCTGGGTCTTGCAATCTCGCGCCGTCTTGTCGAACTGATGGAAGGGTCGGTCTGGGTTGAAAGCGAAGAAGGTATCGGATCGTGCTTTGGGTTCCGCGTGAACATGGACATGGCCGAGGGGCCGCAACCGGTGCCGCCGAACTTTCTAGGAGAAATCCAACATGTGATGATCGTCGATGATCTGGCGGTCAATCGCGCAATCCTGCAAAAGCAGTTGGCGCAGCTTGGGGTCAATGTCACGTCTTGTTCGTCCGGCAAAGAGGCGCTGAACTGCATAGACAAGAGCGTCGATCTGGTGTTGAGCGATCACAACATGCCCGATTTGGACGGGTTGGAATTGGTCGATGCCTTGCATACCCGCGGCTGGAGCGAGGTACCCTTTATTCTGCTGTCGTCTAACCCCAGCGTGGCGCAGGCAGATCCAGCCAGCAAACTGCTGCAGGGAATACTCCAAAAACCCATCCCTCGGGCCGAACTCTTTTCGCGACTGTCCAATCTGGGCGCCAAGACGCGAAAAACGGTGGATACCCCCGAAAATTCGCACTCCGAAGTTGATACACACAAAGGAACGAAAGCTGCAGCGTCGGTTGAAAAACGCCGGATGCGCGTTCTGGCCGCCGAAGACAACCGAACCAACCAGTTGGTGTTCCGCAAAATGGTCAAAGAGCTGGAAATCGAGCTTAAGTTCGCAAACAACGGCCTTGAGGCGGTCGAGGCGTTTGGCACCTTCGAACCCGACCTGATCTTTATGGATATCTCTATGCCGAAGATGGATGGCAAGGAAGCGACAGGCGAGATTCGCAGGCTAGAAGACGGCACAGGGCGACATATTCCGATCGTGGCCCTGACGGCCCACGCGATGGACGGCGATTCCGAGGGGATCTTGGCCGCGGGCCTGGATTTCTACATGACCAAGCCGCTGCGCAAGACTCTGATCCATGAACGTATTGAAGAACATCAACCGGCAGATGTTCTGCCGGTCAACAATGCAGATGCAGATCAAGACTGATACGGGCGCACAAAAACCGGCTTGTCCGGCGTGGATAAGTCGGCGCGATAGGCATACCCACCGGTGTCGAACTCCAGAATGCTCTTTGTGTCCGTCAGCCGGTGTTGAACGATGTAGCGTGCCATCGCACCGCGCGCCTTTTTGGCAAAGAAGCTGACAATCTTGGGGGTGCCCGCCTTATCTTCCATGAATACCGGGGTCACGACACGTAGCTTTAGCGCTTTGGGGGCCACGGCACCAAAATACTCCTGGCTGGCGCAATTCACCAGAACGTCTGATCCGACGGCTTCGCCTTGTGCATTTAGCGCCTTGCTGAGTTGATCCCGCCAGTAATCGTAAAGCGACTTTCCGCGACGGGTTTTCAACTTGCTGCCCATTTCCAAGCGATAGGCTTGAATGCGGTCCAGCGGACGCAACACGCCATAAAGCCCTGACAGAATGCGCAGATGGTCCTGCGCCCAGGCCAATTCGTCAGCATCCAGCGATGCCGCCTCGAGCCCCTGATAGGTGTCACCGGCAAAGGCCAGCGCGGCGGGGCGGGTCACATCGACGTCAGGTTCATCGGCAAAAACCTTGAAGCGGTCGTGGTTGAGGCGCGCCAGATCGGGGCTGATGTCCATCAGTTTCTGCAAATCTCCCAGCGTCAGATTCCGTGCTGTCTTGGCCAAGCGGATCGCGTCGTCCTGAAATGCAGGCTCAGTCGCCGTCACATCACGTTCCGCCCAATCCAGCCGTTTGGCTGGGGAAATCACCACAAGCATGTTCTGCCCCCAATTTGCGTGTTCCCGCAGACTTAGCCCGCCGCGCGCAACACGTCCAGAAAGGCATCACCAAAACGTTCGGCTCGACGTTCGCCCAGCACCCGTTCCAACCCATATCGGTCTTCGGGTTTCAGCTGCGCCACCTTGGCCAATTGCGAAGCCGAGCAGCTGAGCGGTTTGTCGATCCCGCCCACGCCGCGCGACAGTTCCGTCTGCTTTTCAAGTAGTTGGTCATAAACGTCTGCCCGATCCCGACCAGCCAGTTTGCGTCGCGCCGGGTGCAGCTCTTCGATGGCGCCGGTGATCACTTCAAGAAAGAGTGAGCCATAGCGTTCCAGTTTCTTGGCCCCCACACCCGCCACCCGCGCCATCTGATCCAGCGATGCGGGGCGGCGTTCGGCCATCTCGATCAAAGTGCGGTCCGGGAAGATCACATAGGCCGGCACCTTGCCCGCTTCGGCCAGCGCCCGTCGCTTGGCCTTGAGCGCAGACAGCAGCGGCGCGTCTTCATCCGAAACCATTGCTTTGACCGCCGGTCTTCGCGCGGCTTTGCGGATAGAATCCCGGCGCAGCTGGATGTTCGCTTCGCCCTTCAGGATCGGCTTGGCACCTTCGGTCATGCGCAGTGCGCCGTGGCGTTCGGGATCGGGCCGTATCAGATCGTGCCCCATCATCTGCCGGAAAATCGCCTGCCATTGCGGCTTGCTGTATTCTTTGCCAACGCCATAGGTGGGCAGTTGGTCGTGCCGACGGGCGCGGATCTTGTCAGTGTCACTACCCAGTAGAATGTCGATCAGATGGCCCGAGCCAAACCATTCTTCGGTGCGCAGGATGGCCGACAGCGCCATACGCACCGGGGTGGTGCCATTGAACACATCCGCTGGCGTGTCGCACAGATCGCATTTGCCGCAAGTCACATCCGTTTCGTCAAAATATCCCAACAGCGTTTTCCGGCGGCATTCCAGCGCCTCTGCCAACCCAAGCAGCGAATTCAGCCGCGCGTGGTCGGCCGCACGGCGTTCGGGCGGTGCCAGCCCCTCGTCAACCTGCGAGCGACGCAGGCGGATGTCGTCGGGGCCAAAGAGCGTCAGCGTTTCCGCAGGCCCGCCATCGCGCCCAGCGCGACCGATTTCCTGATAGTAAGCTTCGATCGATTTGGGCAAATCGGCGTGGGCGACCCAGCGGATATCAGGCTTGTCGATACCCATGCCAAAGGCCACGGTTGCCACCACGATCAGCCCATCCTCGCGGGCGAAACGGGTTTCCACGATCCGGCGGTCCTCGGCATCCATCCCGCCGTGATAATAGCACGCGCTGTGCCCTGCCTCGCGCAGAGCTTGCGACAAGGTCTCCGTCTTGTTACGGGTGCCACAATAAACGATGCCGGATTGCCCTTTTCGTGCTGCGGCGAACTCCATGATCTGGCGGCGGGGATTGTCCTTGGCTGAAAAAGCCAGGTGGATGTTGGGCCGGTCAAATCCGCGCAGAAAGGCGCGCGGTGGAACACCGTCGAACAGCTTTTCGACAATTTCGTCCTGCGTTTCCGCGTCCGCGGTTGCGGTAAAGGCCGCTAGCGGCACGTCCAGAGCACGGCGTAGCTCGCCGATCCGCAGATAATCAGGGCGAAAATCGTGGCCCCACTGGCTGACGCAATGAGCCTCGTCAACAGCGATCAGACTGACGCCGATCCGGCGCAGCATGCTCATCGCCGCGCCCGACGCCAAACGTTCAGGCGCCATATACAGCAGCTTAAGCTCACCCGCGTCCAGCGCTTGCCACACGGCCTCTGTCTCTTCGGGCGTATTGCCCGACGTCAGAGCGCCGGCGTTGACGCCTGCCTCTTGCAGAGCCCGCACCTGGTCGCGCATCAACGCAATCAACGGCGAGATCACCACCGTGACCCCCTCGCGCATCAGCGCAGGCAGTTGAAAGCACAGGGATTTACCGCCACCCGTAGGCATGATGGCCAGCACGTTTTCGCCTGCTGTCACGGCATCGACAATCTCTTCCTGCCCGGGGCGGAAAGCGTCGAATCCAAAGACATCTCGCAACAGCGGCGCGGCGTCGAACATTTGGGCGTGTGCCTCGTCAGTATTTTGTGTGTCTGCTCTTACGACACACAATCACATACTAAGATTCCGTGAACAAGAGGTCTCGGATCAAGAGGTCAGTAGAACAGCGCCGCGTTGTTGATTAGGACAATCCGCAGGGCAAAAACACCTAGCAAAACCACCAGTGGTGCCAGGTCCAAACCCGACATCGGCGGCAACATGCGGCGCACAGGACCATAGAGCGGTTCAAGGATGCGGTTCAGTCCGTACCAGATCTGCGACACCAGTTGCTGATGCAGGTTGAGCACCTGAAAGTTGATCAGCCAGCTCATAATCACATGGGCAATGATGAAGAACCAAACTACGTCCAGCAGCAACATCAGGATTTGGAACAGCGATTGCATCGGGCTTCCTCTTTGTCAGGCCGCTATCTTGGGCCGCATATCACCTAAGCAGACCTGTCTCAAAGGGCAAGAGCTGCAAAGGCCCATGGTTGATACGCGACTGACTGTGCCGCCCTGGCAACGACACCCTCGCAGCGCAGCGATAGCCCTTGCTTCGTTCATGAATTCCCCGTCATATCGAAGCAATCGAATTGGGGATAGACATGGCGGAAATTTCTGCGCGCAAGCGCATTTGGGGTTGGTGGTTCTTTGACTGGGCCAGTCAGCCGTACCACACCTTGCTGGTCACCTTTATCTTTGGTCCGTATTTCGCGAGTGTTGCGGCCGAACACTTCCTGTCAACCGGATTGGACAACCAAGCCGCCGCAGCGCGGGCACAGACCGTGTGGTCGTGGTGCCTGACCATCACCGGGCTGGTTATCGGTTTTGGCGCCCCTCTGATCGGAGCTTTGGCGGACGTCACCGGGCGGCGCATCCCATGGATTTTCGGTTTTTCGGTCATGTACGTCGTTGGCTCGAGCCTGCTGTGGTACACGATGCCCGACGGGTCGAACATGTGGTGGATGCTGTCTGCCTTTGGCCTGGGCTTTGTCGGTGCAGAATATGCGCTGATCTTCATCAACTCTCAGCTCCCCGACATTGGCGACGAAGAAAACGTCGGCAAGATCTCGGGGTCGGGGTTTGCTTTTGGCTATTTTGGCGGACTGGTGTCGCTGGCGATCATGCTGGCGTTGTTTGTGGAACAACCCAACGGCAAAACGCTGATTGGTCTGGACCCGGCCTTTGGCTTGGATGCCGGCGCGCGCGAGGGTACGCGATTTGTCGGTATCTTGACCGCCGTTTGGTACACGCTGTTCATGATCCCATACTTCATGTGGGTCCGTGACAGTGACCCGTCTGGCAAACCGGGCGGCCTGTCGCAAGCGCTTAATATGCTTAGCAAGGCGGTCAAGCGCGTGTTGTCCCGCTCCAGCCTCGCGGCTTACCTAGGGTCGTCGATGCTATATCGTGATGCACTGAACGGGCTTTACGGGTTTGGCGGCGTTTATGCGACGCTGGTTCTGGAATGGAACATCGTCAAGATCGGCGTTTTTGGCATCATCAGCGTCCTGGCAGCAGCGCTTTTCGCTTGGCTGGGGGGTAAGGCCGACAAGAAATTTGGCCCTAAACCGGTGATCAAGGGCTCGATCTGGGTATTGATCCTGGTTTGCGCAACAATTGTCGGTATGGACCGGACGCAAATATTCGGCATTCCACTGGCCGAAGGGTCAACTTTGCCAGACCTGATCTTTTTCGGGTGTGGCATTCTAATTGGTGGCATGGGCGGAATATTGCAGGCTTCAAGCCGGTCGATGATGGTGCGCCACTCTGACCCCGACGCACCCACTGAGAGCTTTGGCCTCTATGGTTTATCGGGTCGCGCAACCGCTTTTCTAGCCCCAGCATTGATCGCAATCATGACCACCGCAACCGGCAGCGCACGCTTGGGGGTTTCCCCGGTGGTCGGTTTGTTTATTCTGGGTCTGATCCTGTTGACCTGGGTAAAAGCAGAAGGGGACCGAACCTAGTGCGTATGTTGCGAGTTGTGAGTTTCGTTGCCTGTGCCGTCGTGCTGGCTCTGCCTGCTGTGGCTGAGCCCTTGGCGAAACAGTTGTTTGGGGCAATGGATGCCGGATCGCGTCAGCGTGCCAGTGCCTTTGGCAGTTATTCCAAAGGCTGCGCTTCGGGATCGGTGCAACTGCCGGAAACCGGTCCAACATGGCAGGCGATGCGTCTGTCGCGCAATCGTAACTGGGGCCATCCCGAAACCATAGATTTCATCGAAAAACTCAGCCGCAAGGCCGCAAAACAACGTGGTTGGAGCGGGCTTTACATCGGGGACATCAGTCAGCCACGTGGGGGACCGATGCTGACTGGGCATCGTAGCCATCAGATCGGTTTGGACATCGACATCTGGATGCTGCCTGCCAACAACCTGCGCCTGTCTCGGCAGCAACGCGAGGGCATTTCGTCGATCTCGCTGCGTCGAAACAAGGGGGCGTTCGTCAACAGCAACTGGACGCACCAACATCACGAGATCATCAAGGCCGCTGCCAAAGACAAGCGCACTGCGCGCATCTTTGTCTTTCCCGGTGCCAAGGTGCAAATGTGCAACAACGAAAAGGGTAATCGTGCTTATCTGCGCAAGATCCGGCCCTGGTACGGTCACCATTATCATTTCCATGTACGCCTCAAGTGTCCTCGCAACGCCAAAGGGTGCGTTAACCAGGACCCGCCGCCCAAGGGTGATGGATGTGCCGAGGCGCAGACCTGGGTCAATAACATCATCAGCCCGCCCCCGCCCAAACCGCGGGACCCCAACGCGCCACCTCCCAAGAAACGTCGCGAATATCTGTTAGCGGATCTACCCAAACAATGCGTCTCAGTTTTGCAATCTCAATAATTTTCACCTGCTTACTGGCCGGATCCGTTGTCGCGGTCGACACCGCCAAAGCCACTTATCTGAGCAGCTACAGCTGGGACAACTCGGCCCCCTGGTTCGGGGGTTTTTCCGCATTGGAAATATCCGCGGACGGACGCAACATAACAGTGCTCAACGACCGGGGAGTCATTCTGACGGCCCGTGTTTCGCGCACCGAAACGAACATCGATGACATCGAAATAACTTCGAGCGCGCGAGTGCTGTCGAGCACGGGCAAAACCCTGCGGGGACTAGGAGCCGATTCTGAGGGACTGGCAATTGCCGAAGACGGCACCGTCTTTATTTCGTTCGAAGGCATCCATAGGATCGCACACTACAATCGCAGTGACAGCACGACATCGGTTTTACTTCATCCCGATGCCTTCAAAAAAATGGCGATCAACGGCTCATTCGAGGCATTGGCCATCGACAACCAAAATCGGTTGTACACCATGCCCGAAAGCGGCTTGACTGCCGAGCGGCGCATTCCCGTTTATCGCTGGAATGGCCGACGTTGGTCGCAACCCTTTACCTTGCCGAAATCCGGCGAGTTCCTGCCTGTCGGTGCCGACATCGGACCAGACGGGCGGCTTTATTTGCTGGAGCGTTCTGCTGGGATTTTGGGATTTCGCACTCAGTTGCGCCGTTGGGACATGCTGGGCGGTCAACCAAGCAACGGTAAGGTCCTGATCAAAACGCATTCAAGCACACACGACAACCTAGAAGGGCTTTCGATCTGGCGCGACGCGGACGAGAAGTTGCGGGCCACAATGGTGTCAGACGACAATTTCCTGTTCATACAGCGTACTGAGTTGGTGGAATACGCCCTGCCTGACTGACTTGCGTTAACACGCCTTTTTGGCTAAACGCCCCGCTTACCTGCCAATCCGGTGGGACAAGTCGCCGCTACCTTGTCAAAAAAACGGGCTCAGACATATGACACGTAAACATCTTCCCGGCATTCTTGCCATGGCCGCCATCGTTGTGGCTTCTAACATACTGGTTCAATTCCTGTTCGGCCAATGGCTGACTTGGGGGGCCTTTACCTATCCGCTTGCATTCTTGGTCACGGACGTAATGAACCGCGTTTATGGCGCCGGTCCGGCACGTCGGGTGGTTTTTATCGGCTTCATCGTGGGCGTCATCTGCTCGCTGATCGGCACCCAGATCATGGGTGAGTTCGGCCCGCTGGTCACCCTGCGCATCGCCGTGGGATCAGGCATTGCATTCCTAACGGCGCAAATGCTGGACGTCAGCATCTTTGCCGCCCTGCGCGGTGGTAAATGGTGGCGCGCGCCGCTGGCCTCGACCCTGGTCGGGTCCTGTATTGACACCGCGCTGTTCTTTTCAATCGCGTTTTCGGCACAGCTGGCCTGGCTGGAACCGGCCAACGATGTGTCCTGGGCGAACGAAGCAATCCCGATGCTAGGCGTTGGTCCGGTTGCGCCGCTGTGGGTCTCACTGGCCTTTGCTGACTGGCTGGTCAAGCTTTCGCTGGCTCTGATCGCACTGATCCCGTTCCGCCTGATTGTTCGGCGCTTGGATCCGAACGGCAGCGCTGCCTGACGAATTTGTTTGGAAAAATCGACAACCCGTGTCACGCTCCCCTTGAGTTCAACAAAAGAAAAGGAGGTGATCCAGTGTCGAGAAAGAGATTGGAGAGAGGTGTCGGAACAATTCGGGGGCACGCCTGCTAAGGCAACCTTTGGCAGCAACGCCACCCGAAACGATCTGAGTTCAGGTCCGTTGAGTTCGCTCTGACCGACCCGACCTCCTTAAACTTTCGAAGGGCTGCTCGTTTCCGGGCAGCCCTTTTTGATTTTACCCTGTTTGCCTGCTGTGGGTCGCTGTAGAGTCGCACCATGATGCGGATCACCGATGACATTACCATTCAGGACTGGGAGTTGACGGAAAGCTTTATGCGTGCCTCTGGCCCCGGGGGCCAGAACGTCAACAAAGTCGCAACCGCTGTAGAGTTGCGGTTCGAAGCCGAGCGCTCGCCGTCGCTCACCGGTGCCGTCAAATCGCGGCTCAGACGTCTGGCGGGTCGCCGCTGGACGAAAGAGGGCGCGCTGATCCTGCAGTGTGACGAAACCAGATCGCAGATTCGCAACCGCGAGATTGTGCGCGATCGGCTAGTGGCCCTGATCCAAAGCGCTCTGGTCGCGCCCAAACGCCGGATCGCCACGAAACCCACCAAAGGATCGGTTCGACGTCGGTTGCAGGCCAAGAAGGCCCGCAGCGAAGTCAAATCGCTGCGTGGCAGGATCGCAGACGACTAAATTCCAAATTCGCGGAGCTCCCGCGCCCGAGCACTCCCGACTTCGTCGGCACCACTAGCGGCCCAACAGGAGGAGGTGTTTCGTCAGAAACATCGGTGACTGGCGGGAGCACCCCTGAATCCATTGACTATATCACAGCGCGCGCTTTGCACTGGTGTCCTTGGCAAGCGCTGTTAGTGTACCTCCAACATCGCGTTTTCAGGGAAGAGGAAGCACATGAGACTGCAGGGGAAAAGGGCAATCGTAACCGGTGGTGGGTCGGGCTTTGGTGCCGGGATCGTGGCAAAATTCGTTTCCGAAGGCGCGCGTGTGATGATTGCGGATATCAACATGGATGCGGCCCGCGACACCGCCAAGCAGATGGATGGAGACGCCATTGCTCATCAAGTTGATGTCGGCGATCCGGTGTCAGTCGATTCCATGGCCGAAGCTGCATTGGCCAAGCTGGGTCACCTCGATATTCTGATCAACAACGCCGGTGTAACTCATTTGCCCACTCCGCTCGAAGATGTCAGAGAAGCCGATTTCGACCGCATGTTCAACGTGAACATGAAGTCGGTGTACCTAACCGCGCGCGCCCTTGTCCCTCACATGAAAGAGCGGGGCACCGGAGCAATTCTGAACATCGCGTCAACCGCTGGTGTCTCACCGCGCCCAAACCTGAATTGGTACAACGCGTCCAAGGGTTGGATGATCACAGCAACCAAGACCATGGCGGTTGAATTGGCTCCGTCCGGCATCCGCGTAAACGCACTGAACCCGGTGGCCGGGGAAACGCCGCTGCTCAAGTCCTTCATGGGCGAAGACACCCCTGAAATGCGAGCCAAGTTCCTGTCGACGATCCCTTTGGGACGGTTTTCCCAGCCTGAGGACATGGGCAATGCTGCGTGTTTCCTGTGTTCGGACGAGGCCAGCATGATCACTGGCATCGCCATGGAAGTCGACGGGGGCCGCTGTATATGAGCCGTGTGAACCTGGCAGATAAATTGGCGCAATTCTCGTCCCATTGGGACCCGCATGTGGTGGCCGATTACAACGACAACGACGTGATGGTAGTCAAGTTTCAGGGAGAGTTTCCTTTTCATCACCATGACGACACCGACGATTTCTTTCTCGTACTCGAGGGGGAAATGGTGATGGATATCGAAGGGAAAGCGCCCAAATTTGTTCGTGCAGGCGAACTCTATGTCGTTCCCAAGGGCGTAATACACCGACCGCGCGCGGACGCCGAATGCAAAGTTTTGTTGATTGAGCCTAAGGGCGTGCCAAACACCGGCGATCCCGCAACCGCAGCCCCAAAACCCAGGATCTGACATCATGCAGCCCGGCCCCAAGAACCTGATCACTGATGTCCGCGGCGTGTTGGTGGGCAATGCGCAAGACGATGCGCTTAAGTCCGGTGCAACCGTTCTGACCGCGCCTGAACCTTTCACGGCCTCCGTCCACGTCATGGGCGGCTCGCCTGGCACGCGAGAGACCGATCTGCTAGCCCCCGACAAATCGGTGGCCAAGGTTGATGCGCTGGTGTTGTCGGGGGGATCGGCCTATGGGCTGGATGCATGTTCCGGCGTCGTGGATGGATTGCGCGCGCAGGGGCGCGGGTTTCAGGTCGCTGAAGCGATCATCCCCTTGGTACCCGGAGCGATCTTGTTCGATCTGCTCAACGGCGGGCAAAAGGACTGGGCAGAAAACCCCTATCGCGCCCTTGGCCGCGCTGCTTTTGAATCTGCGCGCGACGACTTTGAACTGGGCACTGCAGGCGCCGGTACTGGGGCGTTGACCTCTATGCTCAAGGGCGGACTAGGGTCTGCGTCACTGGTGTTGGGCGATGGAATAACGGTCGGCGCCTTGGTGGGCGCCAACCCAATGGGCAGCGTCACCACACCGGGAGATCGGCATTTCTGGGCCGCAAACTTTGAAATCGACGCAGAGTTCGGCGGCGCAGGTCCAGACCCGAGCAGCGGGCTGGGTCGCAGCCAAGAGAGCCGCAAGTTGATGGCAATGCGTCAGCAATCACAGGACCGGGCCAACACAACCATCGCAATCGTGGCAACCGATGCCGATCTGTCCAAAGCGCAATGCCAACGCATGGCGATTGCGGCCCACGATGGCATTGCGCGGGCAACGGTGCCAGCACATTCGCCAGGGGATGGAGACTTGGTGTTTTCGGTTTCTACTGGCGCACGACCTATGACAAACCCAGAGCGCGACCTGACGGTTATCGGTCATGCCGCCGCGATCTGCCTGTCGCGCGCCATTGCCCGCGCCGTTTATCTGGCGACACCATCCGATGGCGATCTTTTGCCGACGTGGTCGCACGCCAACAGAAAATAGGGCCCGCTGACTGCGACACAGTGCCGGTGCGCGTCAAAGTGCCGTTTTGACTCTTCGGGGCCGTGACCTCTCATTAGGATCAGCCAAATTAGTGGAGAATAGCCATGAAACGTCTTGTTGCGACAATGATTGTCGGCCTGCTGGCCGTGCCTGCCCTGGCCGAAGGGGATGCAGAAAAGGGCAAGAAAGCCTTTAACAAATGCAAAGCCTGTCACACCATCGTGTCCGATGACGGGGAAACCATCCTGAAGGGCGGTAAGACCGGTCCAAACCTCTACGGTATCGCGGGCCGCACCGCGGGCACTGTCGACGGGTTCAAATATGGCAAGAGCCTGATTGAAGCGGGCGAAAACGGCCTGGTTTGGGATGAGGCCAATTTTGCCGAATACACCAAGGATCCCAAGAAATTCCTGAAAACCTACCTCGACGATACCTCGGCCAAGTCCAAAATGTCCTTCAAGCTCAAGAAGGGCGCCGAAGACATTTATGCCTACTTGGAAAGCGTCACAGCTGAATAAAACCGGCCAAAATGCGCAAAGGGAACAAAAGGCCGCAGCCCTGCGGCCTTTCGTGCGATTGATCGGCTTGACGTTCGACGCCACCTTTGATGTCAGCAGGGCAGCTTTGCGACCCTCGCGCCCCGACAAACCAACTTAACACATCGCAATTCGGCCCTTCATGACCTGCAAATCGCACAACATTCTGGGAACTTCGACATGGGTATCTTGATCCCCGCCTGGGTGAACGGCGAATTGGTTCCTGTCGACAAGCTCGAAGCGCATGAAAAGGGGCTCAAACACAAGGCCGTGTCTGTCTTTGTCGTGCGCGGGATGGACATCCTGATCCAGCAACGCGCGATGAACAAGTACCACACGCCGGGCCTGTGGGCGAATACCTGCTGCACCCATCCCGACTGGGACGAAACGTCAAGCACCTGCGCCGTTCGACGCCTGAACGAAGAGCTGGGGATCACCGGTCTTTACCCAGAGTACCGGCACCGTCTGGAATATCACGCTGACGTTGGCAATGGCATGGTCGAAAACGAAGTGGTCGATGTCTTCCTCGCTCATACGCGCGGCGATCTGGCGATGGAGCCCAACCCCGAAGAAGTGATGGATACCCGTTGGATCGATTATCACGATCTGCTGGCCGAAGTACGCCGCCACCCTGAGCGGTTTACGCCTTGGCTCAAGATTTACCTACAGCACCACGCCGATACCATCTTTGGGCCTGACCTGATCATCTCAGCCAAAGCCTGAGACCTCCACGACCCCTTGTCAGTTACATCTGAACTTGCTTCTCTGACCTCAGTTGAGGGAGAGAGAATTTGACCATTTTGATTGTCGGCGGGGGCATTGCCGGCCTAAGCCTTGGGCTGACATTGCATCAGATCGGCGTGCCATTCCGTATCTTTGAAGCCGCACAAGAGATCCACCCCATGGGTGTCGGCATCAACCTGCAACCCAACGCGGTGCGCGAGTTGTTCGAGATGGGGTTGGAGCATGAGCTGGACGCCATCGGCGTGCGTACCAAGCAATATGGATTCTATTCGAAACTTGGCAAAACCATTTGGGAAGAACCACGCGGCACCTGGGCTAGATACACTTGGCCACAATACTCGGTTCATCGTGGTGAATTACAAATGATGCTCTATCGCGCTTTGCTTGATCGCGCCGGACCGGATTGTATCGAAACCGGTGCGCGAGCCTTTGGGTTCAAAGGTCCATCGACCCTGTTGCTTGACCAGGGACGTTCAGCGGAAGGGGCCCTGATCGTGGCAGCCGACGGCATCCATTCGGCCCTGCGCGCACAAATGTACCCGGACGAGGGTGAGCCAATCTGGAACGGCCGTGTCCTGTGGCGTGCAACGACCCAAGCGCCCGAATTCCAAGGTGGCGCAGCGATGGTGATGATCGGGCATGATGACTTGCGCGTCGTTGCCTATCCGATTTCCGAACCTGACCCCGAAAGCGGCATGACCACCCTCAATTGGATCGCCGAAAAGCGCTTTCCGCTCGATGCCGCTTGGAAGAAAGAAGATTGGAATCGCCCTGCTGACATCGCAGAATTTCTTCCTGACTTCGAAAGTTGGCAGTTTGACTGGATTGATGTTCCGTCCCTGATCAACGGCGCGTCGGTGGTATTCGAATACCCGATGGTCGACCGGGACCCGCTACCGCGCTGGACCCAAGGCGCTGTGACGTTGATGGGCGATGCGGCGCACCCAACCTATCCCATCGGTTCAAACGGGGCGAGCCAAGCCATCGTCGATGCCCGCATCATCGGGGCCCGCCTGCTGGAGCATGGGATCGCACCGCAGGCACTTGAGGCGTATGAAGAACAGGTGCGCCCAATCACAACCGGCGTCGGTCTCGCCAACCGCGCGGGCGGCGGGCCGGATGCGGTGCTGCAACGAGTCGAGGATCTGTGCGGTGGTGAATTCGAAGTGATCGAGGACGTCATCCCCCGTGCCGATCTCGCGGCGCATGCCGAGAAATACAAGTCCATTGCAGGCTTCTCGATCGAGGCGCTGAATGCCAAACCCCGTATCATTCCAGAAGGCGCGCGTGTTGACGGTTGACGGGGGTGCTCCCGCACGCGAGCGATCCCGACTGCGTCGGCACCGCTAGCGGCTTTGGGCCGGGCGCCGCTGCGCGGCGCGGTTCCGTTTGTGGCACCTGTTTCGCCACAAACGCCAACCGCCGAGCGAAGCGAGGCCCGGCCCAACGGGAGGAGGTTTTTCGTTAGAAAAATTGACGACGGGCGGGAGCACCCCGTAATCGGAGAGATTCCCGGCTAGTGTTCCGCAAGCTCGATGATATCGAGCCTTCGGGGTCGCGCATATAGACCGCCAGAGACGGGTTCTCGTCCGTGCCAAGGTTGGTGACCTCGCCCAAAGCGAAACCTCCGGCCCGAAGGATCGCGTCGCAGGTGGCCACAAGATCGCTCACGTCAAAAGCCATATGCGCGTAGCCCGGCGTGTTGGCGTGGTCGCCCGTACGATCACCGGGCGAGGCAAACTGAAAGAGCTCCAGAAACACCTCATCGCACCCAGGCATGGACAGCCAGACCGAGCGAATTTGTACACGACTCAACCCCATCCCGCGATCCATAGCCGCGCCGGACAGGGTCCGGGACGCACGCAGATCGCGACAGCCAAAGACCTGACGGTAGAATTCAGCCAATCGCTCCACGTCCCGCGCCACGATGTTGATGTGTGAAAGCCTCAAAACGCCATTGCTGCCGCGACTGCCGATTTCCAGCGGGCGTAAGCTGCTTCGCGATCGGCCTCGTCCATCTTGGGATCGAACCGCTGATCCAACGCCCAGGTTTCGGCAAAGCCCGCCTGATCCGGGTAGACGCCAGCCTGCATGCCCGCAAGCCAAGCCGCGCCAAGCGCCGTGGTTTCCTGCATCACCGGACGGTCCACAGACGCGCCCAACAGGTTCGACAAGCCCTGCATCGCCCAGCTGGATGCGCTCATGCCCCCATCCACGCGCAAGGTCACGTCAGCATCGCTACCCCAATCGCCTTGCATCGCCTCCCACAGATCGCGGGTCTGATAGGCAATGCTTTCCAATGCGGCCTTGGAAAATTCGGCCGGGCCAGAGTTGCGGGTCAGGCCAAACACAGCGCCCCGGCAATCAGGTTTCCAATAGGGCGCGCCTAACCCGGTAAAGGCCGGAACCAGCACCACATTCTGCGCCGGATCAGCCTGGGCCGCCAACTCACCACTTTGCGGGGCGTTCTCGATGATGCCCAAACCATCGCGCAGCCATTGCACAGCAGCCCCCGCAATAAAGATCGACCCTTCCAACGCATAGGTCCGCTGCCCGCCCAGCTGATAGGCAATGGTGGTCAGCAGGCGGTTGTTCGATGCCACCGGCTCCGTCCCCGTGTTAAGCAGCGCGAAACAGCCTGTGCCATAGGTGGATTTCATCATGCCGGACTGGAAACAGGCCTGCCCCATCGTTGCCGCCTGCTGATCGCCGGCCACGCCCAGAATGGGAATTGACCCACCAAAAAGCGCGGTCGTCCCAAAGTCCGCCGCACAATCGCGTACCTCGGGCAGCATGGACATGGGCACGTGCAGCAGATCGCAGATGTCGGTGCTCCATTCACCCGAATGGATGTTGAACAGCAAAGTCCGCGCCGCGTTGGTGGCGTCAGTGGCATGTACCTTGCCCCCCGTCAGGCGCCAGATCAGGAAACTGTCGATGGTCCCAAACAACACCTCGCCCCGTTCCGCCCTATCGCGAGCGCCAGGGATCTTATCGAGCAGCCATTTGACTTTGGTGCCAGAAAAATAGGGGTCCAGGAGCAAACCAGTTTGGGCGACAATGTCATCCTCGCACCCCTCGCTGCGGAAGACGTCGCAGATCGCGGCGGTGCGGCGGTCCTGCCAAACGATGGCATTGTGCAGGGGCTTTCCGGTTTCGCGGTCCCACAAGACGGTGGTTTCGCGCTGATTGGTGATGCCGATCCCGGCGATCTGATCTGGCCCGACGCTATGATTGGCCAAAACCTTCTGACAGACAGCCAGCGTCGTCGACCAGATCTCTTCGGCGTCGTGTTCCACCCATCCGGCTTGCGGGAAGTGCTGCGTGAACTCCTGCTGAGCGGTACCCACACGAGCCATGTCACCGTCGAACAGGATCGCCCGACTGGATGTGGTTCCCTGATCGATCGCCAGAATATAGGTCATTGCCGCGCGCTCCCCGCTTGATTTTACGCGAGGTTAGCCCGAGCGCGGGGAAACGTTCCAGCCTAGATTTCAGGCCTCCGGCACTTCGATGTTGTCGATCAGGCGCACGCCTTCCATCCAGGCTGCCACCAGCATCCTTGCAGGACGCGTGGGTGTATCCAGCGATTCGAGCGAGGTCGCGCAGCGCAGGTCAAAGTACTCGATGCCCGCGAAACCCGCCTGTTCCAATTTGTCCTTTGCCTGTTTCGCCAAGGGCCCAAAAGGCGCACCTTGCGCCAAAGCTGCGGCCACGTCCTGCATGATCGGATTCAGCTTTGCAGCCTTGGCCAACCCCTTTTCGGACAGACGCAGGTTGCGCGAAGACATGGCAAGGCCCGAGGGCTCGCGCACCGTGGGACAGCCGATGACTCCGGTGGGAATATCCAGATCGCGAGCCATCCGAGTTACCAGCATCAGCTGCTGATAATCCTTTTGCCCGAAATACGCCCGATTCGCTGCGGTCTGCAGGAACAATTTGGCCACCACCGTTGCCACGCCATCAAAGTGACCGGGGCGAAACTCGCCCTCCATCACGTCGGTCAAACCTGACACGGACACATTCGTGGCGAAACCACTAGGATAGATTTCCTCGGGTCCGGGCACATAGATTGCGTCGACGCCGATGGGTGCCAATTTCTCAGCGTCCTCATGCTCGGTCCGGGGATAGTTTTCCAGGTCTTCGGGGTTGTTGAATTGTTTGGGGTTCACAAAAATCGTCACGATCACCCGGTCACAACCTGCGCGCGCCGCTTGCGCAAGCGACAGATGGCCCGCATGCAGCGCACCCATGGTCGGCACGACGCCGATGCTTTCGCCCGCGCGTTTCCAGGTGGCAGTCAACTCGCGCAACTCAGCCAGGGTGCGCAGGATCGGGGCAGTCATTTCTTGTTTCCCTTCGCCGGTGTAGTGTCGGCGAAAACATGTTCCGCAGCCGGAAAGCTGCGCGCACGCACGTCGGCGGCGTATTCAGCGATGGCGGACTCGGCCTGCTCGCCCAAATCGGCATAGCGTTTGACGAACTTGGGTTTGAAGGCGGTAAAGAAACCCAACATGTCGTCGACCACAAGGATCTGGCCGTCACAGTCGGCGGATGCGCCGATGCCGATTGTCGGGATGGCGATCTCAGCCGTGATCTGATCGGCCAACGTTTGCGGCACCTTCTCCAGAACCACCGAAAACGCCCCTGCATCAGTCACAGCCTTTGCGTCAGCCAAAACAGAGTCAGCCTGCGCATCGCGGCCTTGAACCTTGTATCCACCAAGCGTGTTGATCGACTGCGGCGTCAAGCCAATGTGGGCCATGACGGGGATGCCACGTTTGACCAAAAAGCGGATGGTCTCGGCCATCTCGACCCCACCTTCGAGCTTCACCGCTCCGGCACCGGTCTCGGCCATCAGCCGCGCAGCATTGCGAAATGCCTGTTGCGGCCCCTCTTCATAAGAGGCAAAGGGCATGTCGATGACCATCATCGCGCTGGACAGCCCGCGGGCCACGGCCTGACCGTGCAGAATCATCATCTCCATTGTCACGCTCAGGGTCGATTTCAGGCCATGCAGCACCATGCCAACGCTGTCCCCTACCAGAACGAAATCGCAATGCGCGTCCATGAACTGCGCCATCGGCGTGGTGTAGGCGGTCAGGCTGACCAGTGGTTCCCCACCTTTGCGGGCACGGATATCTTCAGCATTTGGCGCTTGCTTGCGGGCGGTGGCGCTCATGGTTCCCTCCTGCGGGCGTATTATGTTGCAGCGCGGCATAGCATTTCTGCACTGCACATATAAAGCCCGGTTGCGCCAACATTTCCTTGATTGACCCAAAGTTTAAGGAAACAGTGAAGCTTGAGCCGCCAGATTCCCGGGTCGGGCGAGCGAGATATTGCTGGGGAGAACATAATGGGACACGCATTCAAACACACATTTCAAGCAGCTTTGGCGCTAAGCGTCAGCTTGCTGGCAACTCAGGCCATTGCCAAATCGGACATCACCGTGGCGATGCAGCTGGAACCGCCTCACCTGGATCCTACCAGTGCCGCAGCGCAGGCCATCGACTCTGTCGTTTACACCAATGTATTCGAAGGGCTGACCCGCTTCATGGGCGACGGCGCTATTGTGCCAGGGCTCGCCGAAAGCTGGGAAATCTCGGATGACGGCACGGTCTATACGTTCAAACTGCATGACGGCGTGACCTTTCATGACGGCACCACGATGGACGGCGAAGACGTCAAATTCAGCCTCGACCGCGCCCGTTCAGAAGACAGCGCCAACGCGCAAAAGGCACTGTTTTCCGGGATCACAGAGGTCGAGGTTATCGATCCGCTGACTGTCAAGATCACGCTGAAAGAGCCCAACGGCAATTTTCTGTTCAACTTGGCCTGGGGTGACGCGGTGATCGTGGCGCCAGAAAGCATCGACGGCATCAAGACCAACCCCATCGGCACCGGTGCCTTCAAATTCGCGGGCTGGGTGCAGGGCGACAAGATCGACCTGGAACGCAACGCGGATTACTGGGGCGATCAGCCTGCGCTGGAAAAGGCCACGTTCAAGTTCATCTCGGACCCTACCGCCGCCTTTGCCGCCGTCATGGCCGAGGATGTGGATGTGTTCAGCGGCTTCCCTGCCCCCGAAAACCTGCCACAGTTCGAGGCAGATCCGCGGTTTCAGGTTCTAGTGGGCTCGACCGAGGGCGAAACGATTCTGTCGACCAACAACAAGCAGCCGCCATTTGATGACGTCCGCGTTCGTCAGGCTGTGGCCCACGCCATCGACCGGCAAGCCATCGTGGATGGTGCGATGTTTGGCTACGGCACGCCGATTGGTACGCATTTTGCACCGCATCATCCCGCATACGTCGATCTGACCGGCAATTCGGCCTATGACCCGGAAAAGGCCAAGGCCCTGCTGGCCGAGGCCGGGTTTGCGGATGGGTTTGAAACCACCCTGCACCTGCCGCCCCCCTCTTACGCCCGTCGCGGTGGCGAGATCATCGCCGCGCAACTGGCCCAGGTCGGCATCAAGGCCGAGATCACCAACGTGGAATGGGCGCAGTGGCTGGAAACCGTGTTCCGTGGCAAGAACTTTGGCCTGACCATCGTCAGCCATACTGAACCCATGGACATCGGCATCTATGCCCGGCCTGAATACTATTTCCAGTACGACAATCCAGCGTTCCAAGAGCTGATGACCACGTTGAATTCGACCACTGATCCGGATGAGCGGTCCAAGCTTCTGGGCCAGGCGCAAACCATGATCTCGGAAGATTATGTGAACGGTTATTTGTTCCAGTTGGCTGCGCTAAGCGTCGCCAAGGCGGGCGTTCAGGGTCTGTGGGTCAATGCACCTACAGCGGCCAATGATCTGACCGCCGTCAGCTGGGCTGATTGATGAAAACGCCACCGGGCCCCGATTGAGGGCCCGGTGGCCGCTTTCAGTGAATTATACGTGATATGAATATCCTACATTTCCTTAAGCCACTTGCGTTGATGTCCTTTCTGATGGCGCTAGACATGCTGATGCCTGCCCAAGTGGCTGCGCAGGGCTTGTTCCGCTCGGACATGAATCAGGCCGTTGGCACGCCCGAAAACCCGCTGCAGGTCGGTGTCGGGATTCACATCGACCAAATCTCGTTCGTGGATCAAAAGTCCGAAAACTACGGCGCTGTGGCCACGATCCGCGCCAGTTGGCATGATCCTTCTCTGGCATTTGACCGGGATGAAATTGGACGCGACACACGCATCGTCAAACCCGAGGCTTTTGTCGAATACGCAACAGCGCTGCCAACAATCGTGCCTGCCTTTGTCGTGCAGAACCAGCAATCCAACCGCTGGATTCACCAATCCATCGTCGCCATCGAATACACCGGCAAGGTTACGTATTTCGAAAAGTCCTCGCTGACATTGCAAGCGCCTTATTTCAACTTCAAAAAATACCCCTTTGACCAGCAGCAGTTCTTTTTTGAAATCGTTTCGGTCTATCCAGCTGACGTCGTGCAATACACGGTGCTCGAAGAGTTTTCCGGTCTGGGCGACCTGCTAGGTGAAGAAGAGTGGATTCTGGAACGCCCCAACATGGTTCTGAGCACCACCACTGGGCTCTCTGGTGCGCCAAGCGCCAAGGTCGCACTGGCATTCGAAGGGCGTCGGCATATCATGTATTATGCCATCCGCATCTTCATGCCGATGCTGGTGCTGATCGCCTGCAGTTGGGCGTTGTTCTTTCTGGATGAATACCGAAAGAGGATCGAGATCGCAGGCGCCAACCTGCTTGTGTTTGTGGCGTTCAACTGGGTGATCTCGGACGATTTGCCCAAGCTAGGTTATTTGACGTTTTTGGACTTCATCCTGCAATGGATGTTCGTCGTGACGGGTGCAATCATCATATTCAGCGTGCTGCTCAGGCGGCTCAAAACCTCGGACCGGGAGGACGTGGCCCGAAAGCTCGACAACTATGCGATCAAATGGATCTATCCGTTGGGGTATGCCGCAATCGTGGGATTTGCCGTGATGAATTATCTGGTCGTGGACTGAGTCTGCGTCGATGCTTCGCTATACCCTCAAACGCCTTTTGTCGCTGACCCTTAGCCTTGCGGTCGCATCAATGGTGATCTTTGCCGTGATCGAAGTGGCACCGGGCGATCCCGCGTCTTTCATGCTGGGGGTAAATGCGCAGCCTGACACATTGGCTGCCTTGCGGACCGAGCTGGGTTTGGATGTGCCCAAAACCGAGCGCTATCTGACCTGGGTTGGGGGCATGCTGACCGGGGATTTTGGCACGTCGTATACCTACCGCACGCCAGTATCCCAGATGATCGCGGATCGGATGTGGGTGTCGCTGCCGCTGGCGCTTTATGCTTTGACCCTGTCCACGCTTATCGCCTTTCCCGCTGGCATCTACGCCGCCTCGCGCCGGGGTAAGCCCGGCGATATTGCGGTGATGGGGGCGACACAGTTGGGGGTTGCGGTGCCCAACTTCTGGTTCGCTATGATGCTGGTGCTGGTCTTTGCCATCAACCTGCGCTGGTTCAACGCGGGCGGATTTGCCGGATGGGACAAGGGGTTTGGCCCGGCGATGCAATCGCTGACCTTGCCCGCCATCGCGCTGGCCTTGCCACAGGCCGCCATTCTGGCGCGCGTCATGCGATCCGCTTTGCTCGACGTCTTGGGAGAAGATTTCATGCGCACTGCCCGCGCCAAGGGCCTCAGCCGCCGTCAGGCGCTCTGGCGGCACGGGTTGCGCAACGCGCTGATCCCGGTGTTGACCATCATTGGATTGCAATTTTCGTTTCTGCTGGCAGGGTCAATCATTATCGAACAGGTGTTCTATCTGCCAGGGCTGGGGCGGTTGGTGTTTCAGGCCATCTCGTCGCGTGATCTAATCGTGGTGGAATCGGTGGTGATGCTGCTGGTCTTTGCGGTGATCGTGGTGAATTTTGTTGTTGACTTGGCCTATGCCGCTGTCGATCCCCGCCTAAAGAGCCGGACATGACCTGCCCTGCCTTAAGATACCATTTCCATAACGCGGAACCGCGCCGCGGGCGAGGCCGTATGGGCGCGCTGCGCCCATACGGCCTCGCCCGCGGCGCCCGCTCCTGGTTCAGAGCATCATCATGAGCCGCAATCTGATCCTTGGTACGGCCTTATCGTCACTCGTGGTTCTGGCCGCTGTACTTTCATTCCTGTGGACGCCCTACGACCATACCGCGCTCGACATTCCCAACAAGCTGCAACCGCCCAATGCGACCCATTGGCTGGGCACAGATCACTTTGGTCGCGACATGCTTTCGATGATCATGGTGGGTGCCCGCACTTCGATCGCAGTGGCCCTGGTCGCCGTCGGTATCGGTATGACGGCGGGTATTCCCCTTGGCCTGACTGCGGCAGCTCGCAAGGGCATGTGGCTGGACGAGCTGATCATGCGTGGCAACGATCTGGTTTTTGCCTTTCCCTCATTGGTCATCGCCATCCTGATAACTGCCATCTTTGGCGCCGGAGCAATCAACGCCATCATCGCCATCGGTATCTTCAACATCCCGGTCTTTGCCCGGATCACCCGCGGCGCGGCGCTTAGTCTGTGGGAGCGTGAATTTATCATGGCCGCCCGCGTCGCGGGCAAAGGCGCCGCGCGCATTTCGGCCGAGCACATCTTGCCCAACGTCGCAAACCTGCTGATCGTGCAAGGCACCATTCAGTTCAGCCTGGGCATCCTGGCCGAAGCAGGGCTGAGTTACGTCGGCCTTGGCGCGCAGCCCCCCACCCCCAGCTGGGGCCGTATGCTGGCGGACGCACAGACAATGGTCAGCTTTGCCCCGCATCTGGCCCTGATCCCGGGTTGCGCCATCATCCTGACAGTGCTGGGTCTGAATCTGATGGGCGACGGATTACGCGATTGGCTTGATCCCCGCATCCGGGTGGCCCGCACATGAATTTGCTCGAGATCCGGAACCTGTCCCTGTCAATTGGCGCGCACAACATCCTCAAAGGGGTCGACCTGAGCCTAAGCCCAGGGGAAATCGTGGCCGTCACTGGCGAAAGCGGCTCGGGCAAGTCCATGACAGCGCTTTCGGTGATGCAGTTACTGCCCGAGACTGCCGAAGCATCCGGCTCCATCCAACTGGAGGAGCAAGAGCTGCTCGACCTGCCCGAGGACCAATTGTGCGCCTTGCGGGGTCAATCCATTGGTATGGTGTTTCAGGAACCGATGACCGCGCTCAACCCTGTCAAATCTATCGGCGATCAGGTGATGGAAACCATCCTCATCCACAAAGCCCTGCCACCTGCCCAAGCCGAAGAACGCGCGCGTGAAGTTCTGACCCGTGTGGGCCTGCCCCCCAACCGGTTTCCACTGTCCCGGTTCCCACACGAACTGTCGGGAGGACAACGCCAACGGGTCGTCATCGCTATGGCCATCGCCCTGCGCCCGCGTCTTCTGATTGCGGATGAACCGACCACGGCGCTCGACGTTACCACACAGGCGCAGATCCTGGACCTGCTCCAGGGACTGGTCACCGAGTATGGCATGGGCATGTTGATGATCACCCACGATCTTGCTGTCGTGGCCGATCTGGCCGATCACATCGTGGTCATGCGCCATGGCGAAGTGGTCGAAACCGGGCACACCCGACACCTGCTACGCCACATGCAGCACCCCTATACCCGGATGCTGTTCGAGGCTTCGGACCATCAGGTAACGCTGCCCCCGGTGCCAGACCTGCAACCCCTGCTGGCGGTGGCGGATGTGGTGCGGGACTACCGCAAACCCCGAACGCGACTTTTCGCACCGCCTGAATTCCACCGCGCCGTGGATGGCGTGAGTTTTACCCTGCACCGGGGTGAGCGCCTAGGTTTGGTCGGGGAATCGGGCTGCGGGAAATCGACCCTGACACGGGCCATTCTGGGACTTGAAGAAGTACAACAGGGTCACATCTTGCTAGATGGCAGCACAGTGTTTTCCGGACACAAACCGGACAGAGCCGTGCGCCGCAAGATGCAAGTCGTGTTTCAAGACCCTTTCGGCAGTTTTAATCCCCGTCACAAAGTGCACCGGCTGATCACCGAGCCATTTTACTTGATGGATGCCCCGCCCAAAGGCACAGAGCGCTCGGATCGCATCGCCGAAATGCTGGCCGCCGTTGGCCTGTCCCCCGACGATGCCAGCAAATACATCCACGAGTTTTCTGGCGGCCAACGCCAGCGCATTGCCATCGCACGCGCCTTGATCACCCGCCCCAAATTGATCCTGTTTGACGAAGCCGTCTCGGCCCTCGATGTCTCGGTCCGGGCGCAAATCCTCGATCTTCTGGCCGAACTGTGTGAAGCCTACGACTTGACCTATCTGTTCATAAGTCACGACCTGAACGTGGTGCGCACGATCACGGATCGGGTGATGGTCATGCAGGCCGGAAAGATCGTGGAACAGGGTGACACCGAACAGGTGTTTTCTGACCCACAACACCCCTATACCGAGGCGCTTTTGGCCGCCGCACCGCGTCTTCCCAAGATCACGCGAGGGGTTGCATGATCGCGCAACACGCGCCCTACTCGCGCTCGTGATATTTCAAAGCAATTGGAGCCCGCCATGACCACCCACCTTTGGTTTGATCCAACCCTGTGCCTGATCGGTGGTGAATGGCGCCCTGCGGTCTCGGGGCAGACATTGCCTCTGGTTGATCCGTCGGACGGGTCCGAGATATGCCATATCGCACGCGGCGCGGCGGCAGATATCGATGCGGCGGTTCAAGCGGCGCGGGCCGCATTGGACGGAGAATGGGGTCAAATGCCCGCATTTGAACGCGGTCGTCTCCTGACCCGATTGGGGCAGCTGGTTCTGGACAAGGTCGATGAATTGGCCGCCATCGAGGCCACCGATGTGGGCAAACCCCTGACACAAGCCCGTGCCGATGCAGTGGCCCTGGCGCGGTATTGCGAGTTCTACGGGGGCGCGGCAGATAAGATCCACGGCCAGACGATCCCCTATCTGGACGGTTACACCGTTTACGCCCTACGCGAACCACATGGGGTGACCGGACATATCGTGCCATGGAACTACCCGATGCAGATCATCGGACGGTCGCTTGGGGCAGCACTGGCCATGGGCAACGCGGCCGTTCTGAAACCGGCGGAAGAAGCTTGTTTGACAGCGTTGGCTTTTGCCGATCTGGCCGTGCAGGCCGGTCTGCCGGCGGGGGCGCTAAACGTGGTGCCCGGCATCGGGGCCGAGGCCGGCGCGGCGCTGTCAGCGCATCCCGGTATTCACCATATCTCGTTCACCGGGTCAGTCGCGACGGGGGCTTTGGTGCAGCAAGCGGCGGGTAAAAACGTCGTGCCCGTCACGTTGGAGCTGGGTGGAAAATCACCGCAACTGGTGTTTGACGACGCCGACCTGGACGCGGCCCTGCCGTTTCTGGTCAACGCCGGTATCCAGAACGCAGGCCAGACCTGTTCCGCATCGTCACGAATTCTGGTTCAACGCGGAGTGTACGAAACGGTTAAATCCCGCATGGCCGAGGCATATGGTGCGCTCTCTGTTGGCCCCGCGCGGGATGACTTGCGGGTTGGTCCACTGATTTCTAACAGGCAGAAAGAGATCGTGACCGGGTTCCTGAAAAAAGGCGCGGACCTGAATGTCGCGGGCCAGGGTGTCATTGTCGATAACGCGCCCGAGACTGGCGCCTATGTTCGTCCCACACTTTTTGCCGATGTGCCCGCCGATCACACGCTGGCTCGGGAAGAGATTTTCGGCCCCGTACAGGTACTGATCCCCTTTGACACCGAAGAAGAGGCCGTCCGCATCGCAAATTCCACCGACTATGGTTTGGTTGCCAGCATCTGGTCGCGCGACGGAGCACGGCAGATGCGACTGGCTAAGCAACTGCAGGCAGGTCAGGTGTTCATCAACAATTATGGCGCAGGCGGCGGGGTCGAGCTACCGTTTGGTGGTGTCGGAAAATCCGGGCACGGGCGCGAAAAAGGATTCGAGGCGTTGTACGGTTTTTCACAACTGAAAACCGTCGCAGCCTATCATGGCTGAACATGCGGCCACGCCATCGGCCACATCGGGACGCAAAGATAACCTAATCCTTGCAATTGCCCTGTCGCTGTTGGCGCTGACCCTGTTCGACATTATGGGATTGATCATCAAATATCTGTCGCCGCGTTATTCGGCCGCCGAACTGTCGGCCTATCGCAACTTCTTTGGTATCATTCCCAGCGTGATCGCGCTCTGGTCCTCACCCAATTGGCACAAATCGGGACGTCCATGGCGCATCCGGCAATGGAAACTGGGGCTGATGCGCGGCGTGATCGTCACCTTTGCACAGTTCTGCTTTTATTACTCTTTGGGCGTCATGGCCTTTGCAACGGCCACAACGATTTCGTACTCCAACGCCATTTTCATGACCGCGCTCGCTGTGCCGCTGCTGGGGGAAAAGGTGGGGATGATCCGGTGGTTTGCAGTGGCTTTGGGCTTTGTCGGCGTGATCCTGGTCATGAATCCAACGGGCGATGGATTCGGGTTCGAGGCGATGGCCCCACTCGCGGCGGCGTTCTTCTACGCCCTGACCGGGGTGACCGCCCGCCAGATGGACCCAGATGTGCCGTCGCCGCTGATCAACCTCTATTCGGTTTTGGCCGCCCTGTTCGGAGCGTTCGCGTTGGCGTTTTTTGCCGGTGGGTTTTCCCCCATTGCCAGCACCCAGGACTTGCTGTGGATCGTAGCCATGGGAATGTTTGGCGGCACCGCCGTGCTGTTCCTGGTCGTGTCATATCGGATGACAGAACAAAGCAACTTGGCCCCATTCAGCTATTTCGGCATCCCGATTGCCTTTGTCGCAGGATGGCTGGTGTTTGACGAGGCACCATGGAGCGATCTGTTCCCCGGCGCTCTTTTGATCGTTGCCGGAGGGTTACTGGTGATCTGGCGCGAACGACGGTTGAGGCGTTAGACCACGACTTCAATCGCTTGTTGTTCGCCAACACCGAACACGCGCTTGTAACGCTCGATTTGATCCTTTGGACCCATTGCCTTTTCCGGGTTGTCGGACAGTTTGACCGTGGGGTTGCCGTTAGCTGATACAGCCTTGCACACCAGCGAAAACGGTGCCAACCCATCGCCGGGCACAAACCCCCGAAAATCATTGGTCAGCAAAGTGCCCCAACCAAACGAAACATTGACCCGTCCCGCAAACTGCGCATGCAGCTCGGCGATCTTATCTACATCGAGACCATCCGAAAAAATCACACGTTTTTGCGTGGGGTCTTCACCGCGATTTTTCCACCAGTCGATGGCGATCTCGGCACCAGATGCCGGGTCGCCGCTGTCAATACGGATACCCGTCCAGCCCGCCAGCCAATCCGGCGCGTGGTCTAGAAAGCCCTTGGTTCCATAAGTGTCGGGAAGAATGATCCGCAAGTTACCGTCGTGCTCATCATGCCAATCGCTCAGGACGTCATAAGGGGCTTGCGCCAGCGCCCCGTCACCCTTGGCGAGAGCAGAGTAGACCATCGGCAGTTCGTGCGCGTTGGTGCCGATGGCTTCGACCTCACGGCGCATAGCAATCAGACAATTTGAGGTGCCGGTGAAACTTTTGCCCAGACCCTCCATCATGGCCTGTACGCACCAGTCCTGCCAAAGAAAGCTGTGACGCCGACGGGTGCCAAAATCAGCGATGCTCAGCCCGTCAATACCCCGCAACCGTTCGATCTTTTCCCAGACACGGGTCATGGCGCGGGCATAAAGCACCTGCAGCTCGAACCGGCGCATGTCGTTGATCACCGCACGCGAACGCAGCTCCATAAGCACAGCCAATGCAGAAATTTCCCACAGCATCACCTCGTGCCATTTGCCCTCGAACATCAGCTCGTATTGGTCACCCTTGCGTTCCAGATGGTAAGGCGGCAGCTGCAACCCCTCAAACCATTCCATAAAATCGGGACGGAACATCTGACGCTTGCCGTAAAACGTATTGCCGCGCAGCCAGGTGCTCTCGCCCCGGCTTAGCCGCAGCGACCGGATGTGATCCAGCTGTTCGCGCAACTCGCCTTCATCGATCAAATCAGCCAGCGGGATGTGTGTCGACCGGTTGATCAGTGAAAAAGTCACATCCGTCTCGGGACGGTTGCGAAAAACCGACTGGCACATCAGAAGTTTGTAGAAATCGGTATCTATCAACGAGCGGACAATCGGATCGATTTTCCACTTGTGATTATAGACGCGTGTAGCAATGTCCACGGGCAGCCCTCGTCCTTTGACTTCCGCATGGATACGCCACGAGCACCGGCAACGCAATTTGATTACGCAGCCCCCTTGCCGCCGCCAAACTGAGCCATCATGCAGGCCAGCAAATCAGCGCGACGCACCGGTTTGCTAAGGAAGTCATCCATACCGGCCTGACGACAAGCAGCTTTGTCGCTGTCAAAGGCATTTGCGGTCAACGCAACAATGGCTGGTTGCTTTCCACCCATTTCACGAATGCGTCGAGTTGCATCAATGCCACCCATCACTGGCATCGACATGTCCATGAAAATCAGATCAGGCGGGTCATCCTCAACACGGCAAATGGCCTGCTGCCCATCGTGGGCAAAAGACAGATCAACTGGCGTATCGGCCAAGAATTTGCGCATCAGCAGGCGGTTGACGCGATTATCCTCGGCCACAAGAACCCGCTTCCCTGCCAAAAGGCTAAGATCCATTGTCGGCCCATCACGCCACTCTGCATCATGTCCTGCGCAATCTTCGACCGCGCCCACTGGCAATTCAACACAAAACCGGGATCCAGCACCTTCAGTGGAGTCTGCTCGGATCTCTCCTCCCATGATCTGAACCAACTCCTGAGAAATCGTCAGGCCCAGGCCAGTGCCCCCATAAAGACGCGTGGTCGCAGCATCTGCTTGCGAAAACCGCTCAAATATCTGCTGAATTTTGTCAGGTGGAATCCCGATTCCGGTGTCTATCACATCAATGGAAAGCAGATGACCATCACCCCAACGATTGGCCGAGAGCGTTACAGTGACCCCGCCTGATTCCGTGAACTTGATCGCATTTCCGATCAAGTTAATCAGGATCTGCCGCAGTCGCCCATCGTCGGCATGGACCATCTTAGGCAAGGTACCGGACACATCGAGGGTCAGCGTCAGTCCTTTGCCCTTTGCCTGCGGACGAAGCAGCCTGAGCGTCTCTTCGAAACACCGGGTAAGGTCGAAGTCTACCTGGCTAAGCACTACTTTTTGCGCGTCGAGTTTCGACAGGTCCAAAATGTCGTTGATAATGGTCAGCAGAGCGCGAGCCGAACTGCGAATGGTATCGGTGAATTCTCTTTGCTCTATTGTCAGGTGCGTATCCAACAACACCTCAGTCATGCCAATTACACCATTCATTGGCGTGCGAATTTCATGACTCATTGTTGCCAGAAACTCGGCCTTGGCACGCGCACCTTCAACCGCTGCTTCACGGGCGGCCGCCATTTCACGGGCGTAGGTCTTGGCTTGGGTTATGTCGCGTTCAACAGCCACGGCAACCTCAACCTGTCCGTTGTCATCAAGAACGGGAACCAGATTTGTTTCGACCCAGATCGTTCTCCCGTCCTTTGTGTTGTTTAGGATCTCGCCCCGATAGGGTTGACCGCTCAGGATGGCTTCGCGAATGTCGTCAACTGCCTTGGGGTCGGTTTCCGGGCTGTTGAGCAACTCACCCGGACTGCGCCCCACGGCCTCTTGTGCTGTGTATCCGGTTATTCGGCTGAACGCATCGTTGACCCACAGGATCTCGCCTGCGGGGCCGGACACAATCACGCTGTCATTCGCGTTTCGCGCAACCAGCGAAAGCCTCTCGGCCTCTTTCCGGCTGTTGATCAGCTCTTTCCCTTTTTCAGTCAATTCAAACATCGACCGTTTGTGCCGATGAAAGCCACTGACGACGAATTGCAGAAACAACGCCACCATATAAGCCAACATGGCGGCCCCGACGGTGTTCATCACCAAATCGGCGCCATGGACCACGCTGGTGAACGCGTCATAAGCAAACAGTCCGACCGCCGTCGTCGCATAAATGCCGAGCCGCGCGATTGCTGCTGGTCGGTGGAATGGCAAAACCAGCCCCGCGTTGATCGCAGCACCTGCCAGAAACGCCGATGAAAACAATGGAGACAGGCCCGTGACTGGCCCTTGCCAAGCCAGGACTACACAGACGGAAATCGTCGCAGCCTGAAATCCAGCAGTAAACGTACTGATAAGACGCAGCTTGGGGAACGATACGCCCTTTGCCAACTGACGATCCGCGTGACGCAAATAGAAGCAGTCCACGGCCTCGCCCAACAGCGCTAAACACATGACAAGCGCCCCCTGCCAGGGACTGTTCATTGTACCCAGAACGACACCACCAATCACCGTCATGATCTGGCGCGCCGAGAAATTGGCCACCCGCCCGCGCGCGTAGCGTATCAACAATCCGTTTGGACTGTATTGTCGTTCGTACGCGGCCAATCGGCCCGCGTCTGACGAGGCGTTTTCAGGCATGACCGGCCCTTGGAACAATGATCACCATTGTCCAAAGCCTAACCGCCAGTCAGTTAAGAAATTGCAACTTTTGCTTCAGACCAGCCTGACGTCCGCGTCCCGCATCGCCGTTTCAGCAGCAGCCAACGAGCCGTCCATGTCGATGGCCCGACAATGGGCACGATCAACTGTGACCTGAAACCCAAGACGTGCGGCATCAACGGCCGAGAAATGCACGCAAAAATCCAGCGCCAATCCCACCATCGTGAGATCTGAGATTCCACGTGTTTTCAGATAACCTTCGAGCCCAGTCGGTGTAGACTGATCGTTCTCAAAAAATGCCGAATAACTGTCGACGCCGGGTCTGAATCCCTTGCGAATGATCAGATCTGCAGACGCATCGAGGTTACCATGAAATGCCGCGCCCTCTGTCCCTTGAACGCAATGATCGGGCCACAGAACTTGCGGCCCATAGGACATTTCGATCATCTCGAACGGGGATTTACCCTGGTGGGAACTTGCAAAAGACGAATGCCCCGCCGGATGCCAATCCTGCGTCAAAATTACCGCGTCGAACTCTGCCATCATCGCGTTGATTCCGGGCACGATTTTATCCCCGTCGACCACGGCCAAAGCACCATCCGGACAAAAATCGTTCTGCACATCAATGACGATCAACGCGTTGCTCATTCACACTCTCCCATTGTGACTGATCACGGGTGTAACCCGCTGACAGCGCTTTGCAAACCACCTGTGATCCGCCGAAATATCGGAAACATGTCCGAAACTTGTAGGTTTTAACCATGCAAATAAGGTGTTTCAGCCCATTGCACCCAAAGGGACATGGTTCTAAAGCCCCTGTCATGTACACGATTGCAGCACTCTACCACTTCACCCGATTCCCCGATCCCGCAGCCATCAAGCCAGCGTTGCTTGAACTGTGCCAGGCCAATGACGTCAAAGGCACGCTGCTTTTGGCGCAAGAGGGGATCAATGGCACCATCGCAGGCCCACGTGCCGGCATTGATGCGGTACTGGCTCATATAAGCGCACTACCCGGCTGTGCAGATTTAGAGTGGAAGGAAGCCAGCAGCGACACTCCGCCGTTCGGCAAGATGAAAGTGCGCCTGAAGAAAGAGATCGTAACCATGGGGCAACCCGACGTCGATCCGGTCGCGCGCGTTGGTCATTATGTCGAGCCCGAGGATTGGAACGAGCTGATCCGCGCCGATGACGTGGTGGTGATCGACACTCGCAACGATTACGAAGTCGAAATCGGCACGTTCGAAGGCGCTATTGACCCCGAGACGGCCAGTTTTAGCGAGTTCCCTGCCTGGTGGGAGGAGAACAAGGATCGCTTTCATAACAAACGGGTGGCGATGTTCTGTACCGGCGGCATCCGCTGCGAGAAGTCGACCAACTTCCTGCTCGGCCAGGGGGTCGAGGACGTCTATCACCTCAAGGGTGGTATCCTGCGCTATCTAGAAGAGATGCCTGCCGACAATAGCACCTGGAACGGTGACTGCTTTGTTTTCGACAACCGCGTGTCAGTCGGTCATGGGTTGGTCGAGGGGCCGCATGCCCTGTGCCACGGCTGCCGCCGCCCGATCTTGCCCGAAGATATGAAGCGCCCGGAGTACGAACACGGCGTGTCGTGTCACCGCTGCGTGGATGAAACAACAGAGGCGGACAAGAGCCGATTCCGAGAGCGGCAAAAACAGATCTCGCTGTCGCGCGAACGTGGCGAAGAGCATCTGGGCGTCACGCCGCAACCCAAGTAAGCCCACTGCTATAAGTCATCTATGGTTGACGGGAGAGCTCCCGCACCCGAGCGATCCCGACTACGTCGGTACCGCTAGCGGCTTTGGGCGTAGCGCCGGGCGGGAGCACCCCGTTACATTACGCAATTAGTCTCCAATAATTGAGGCGTTCTCTCGATGAGGCAAAAGCGTTATGTTTCAATGTGAAAGCTGAACGACACAACGGGGTCAAAAATGACAGAGCCGGAAATGAACCTGGAATGGTGGCGCTCGACCTTGTTTGGATCCGCCGGACTGGTGGTTGTCAGCTCGGCCGCATTCTATGCGCTTTCCCATCTGCACGACGACACAGCTGGCAACACCATCGGCACCTGGGCCATAATCGGGCTCACGGTTTGGATGATCTCGCAGATATGGATTTACGCCACGCGCATCAAATCTCCGCATCATCAGCTGATGCTGATGGGCGTGTCTTTCATCCAAGTGGTGCCGTTTCTGTTTGCTGCCGTTTATGGTTCATTCGGCTACTATGACTTGTGCGTGGTTGGCGCGCGAACTGCAGCCGATGTGCTCTATTTTTCGTACGTCACTTTCACAACTGTGGGGTTTGGCGATCTGCATCCAAAGGGCCTCTGCCGGGGCGTCGCCGTGGCAGAAGCCGTGGCGGGTTATATTCTACTGGGCCTCTTTGTATCCGCCGCCGTGGGGATATATTCTCACCGTGCGCAACGCCGGTTTAATCCCGACTGACCCGCACCAGATGGTTGTCCCAGGCCAATGGCTGCTCGTTCAGAATTTTCGGCTTGCCGGTCGCCGCCCAGAACGCCCCGGATCCGGTTGTCGTTCGCAGTGCACCGCGCGACACACCCAAACCACAGACGTCCGGCATGTGCAGCTGACCATCGACCACGCAGGAACTGACATCCCCCAGTTGCACAACCCCTCCTCGAGGTGACGAAACGGCTATGCGTACACCGCCATCGTAAAACGCCACGCTGCCGCCATAGCCGTCCATGGCGCGCGCCTGATCTCGCCCGACGTTCACAAGCTTGGGCGAATCGCCGCGACGGTGCAGGCCGATGACTGAGGGGCTGTCGGCCCTGCCGCCCTGCCACTGTGTGGCAAAGCCCACCAAACCATCCATTCGCACATCCAGATGACGGATCGAGTTCATGTGCATCTCGGACGCCAATTCCACCTGTTCCAGCACGTCCCCTTCTACTGACAGATAAGTCAGGTTTGGCTGCATGAACGGCAGGTTCAACTTGGTTCGCCCGCTATCGGGATGCGTTTCAATGCCTCCGTTGGCGACGACCAAGGTTTGCCCGTCAGGCATCAATCGGATGTCATGCGGACCAATTCCGCCCGATTGAAACTCACCTATCCTGTCATAGGTCCACGCATCCCAAACACCTATGACGCCTCTGGCATTTTCAAAATCATTCTCAGTGGTGAACAGCAACTCTCCAGCCGAAGAAAAGGCGCCATGTCCATAGAAGTGCCGCCCTTCTGGCGCGTTCAGTTCGGCCAGAGCCGCCCCAGACGCACAGTTCAGAACGACCGCGAAGCGCCCGGGTCGGCGGGCAAAAGCCACAGCTTCGGCCCGGTCAGGGTGCGCCGCTGCCGCATGGCCCCGCGCCGGAAGGGGGATATGAAACACAGACTCCCCCTGCCCGGTCAAACCAAACAGGTGATACGAGTTGTCAGATGCGCGAGCCGCCGAAAGGAACGCAGGGCCACCCACCTTGGCCCATCCCGCAACCGGGGTCAGGGTGCAGGCTGCAAGACCTGCCAGAAATCCGCGCCGCGTCGCCATTTCAATCACCATCCAGGGAATTGAACCCTACAGATACGCCCAATTCAGGCCCGAGCGAGTGCGTCACTTCTGTATGGATGTCGTTGATCACCTGCTGCAAGGCCTCTACCCGAAAATGCCCCGCAGGCGTCGCAACACCCGCGAAATCGGGATCGTCCAAAGCATCGACCTTTCGCAACGCTGTCTCGAACTTGACGTCCAAGACCTGAGACAACTGGGCATTTCCGGCAGCCAGCAATCCAGCCAACGCGTGCACCCGTTCCAGAGATATCTGCACATGCCGCAATGACCGACCCGACCGCCATGCCTCGGCCCGTCTGGGGCGGGGTCTGTCGAATGTGCCCAAAGGACGGCCCAATCGCAGGTCGGAATTGATCTGTAACCCGGTGTCGAGCGCCTTATAAAGCTCTTGCAAGACCTCGTCTCGCGTTTGGTACACCCCACCCTTGCGTGGGGTTCGCATTTCATCGGCATAGCGGACCAGCCAGTCGCGATTCATTGCATGGCTGGTGTCTGCGATATCCCGCGCGATCGCCTGAACCAGAGCACAGCGGTAACTTTCATCGCCTAATGCGTTCAACCGATCATCGTAAAGTAAATACTCCAACGCATAAAACCCACGCCCCGCAATCGACACAGATCGAAACGCCTCTGTATCGTCCACAACAGGGTCCTGGCTTGCGATCAGCGCGCTCAAGGTCTTGGGCGTGCTGCTGCGGCTGTCGGGCCAAAAGGCCAGGGCAAAACCACGGTTCTCTGTCTCAGTCGGACCAAATCTCAGATGGCTTACACCGATCCAAGCGTCAAATGCTGTGGCATAGGCCACCCGCAGTGGTTCAGACGCTGCGGTGCAGTCAGCCTGCGCCACATCGGCCATAACCGCGCTGGACGTCGCGAGATCTGCAAAACCGGGCAGCACCAGTTCGTCCAGAATCTTGCTGGCTTGATCCGCCAGAACCGGGGCTGACAAGACAAGCGCAAGAGACAAGGCAAAAGTTCGAAACATCAAAGGCTCTCCAGAAATCGAACAAGGGCAGCCCGGTCGGCTTTGGGCATGGCCACCACGGCATCGCGTTGCGCCTGCGCCTCACCGCCGTGCCACAGGATCGCCTCGATCAGCGATCGTGCGCGCCCATCATGCAGGAATTGCGTGTGACCGCTAACCTGCTGCGTCAAGCCAATCCCCCAAAGCGGAGCCGTGCGCCATTCCGATCCGGTCGCACGCGCCTCAGGGCGGTTGTCGGCCAGGCCGGGACCCATGTCGTGCAACAGCATGTCCGTATATGGCCAGATCAGCTGAAAGCTCTGCTCGGGTTGGCCTTCCAAGCGATGGGTTACGAATTTAGGAGTGTGGCAGGCGATACAACCCGTGTCATAAAACACCTGTTTGCCGCGTAACACCAGCGGGTCGCTTTCGTCTCGGCGTTCGGGCACGGCCAGATTGCGGCTGTAAAAGGTAACGAGATTCATAGCCTCGTGATCAATCTCGTGCCCACGCACATCATT
The DNA here is from genome assembly GCF_900537075.1 of Tropicibacter sp. Alg240-R139. Classification (GTDB taxonomy): domain Bacteria; phylum Pseudomonadota; class Alphaproteobacteria; order Rhodobacterales; family Rhodobacteraceae; genus Falsiruegeria. The sequence continues at coordinate 248,252 of NZ_UNRA01000003.1, read as the reverse complement.
ATCGCCATGCGGCGCAGCGCGGCAGGCGGCCTGCGTCACAGTGCATTCCCCCCACGGATCAGGAAACAACGGGGTCGAAATGCCGATATCACCAGAAAACGCGGCCGAGGATTGTTCGTTGATCGTCGGCGACCCGGCTTTTATACCGAAACGTCCCAACATCGGTTGATCAAATTCCGCAGACCAAACAACATTCGCCCGCCCCGAGACGCCATCACCGTCCAAGTCGTCTGCGTCTACATTCGCCAAGATATCGCTAGCCGGGATGGCTTCGAGCAGGCCCAGACCGATCATCTGCGGCGCGACACGAGGGCTGAGCATCGCATCCGGGTGAAGCGGTCCGTAGCCCAGATTGGCAGCCGAATAATCAGGTTTGCGCAAGGTGATCACTTCACCACCCGACATCACAACCGGAATTTCCGAATAGCTCACCTGCAGTTTGTATTCGGCCGGATGTCCCGGGAGCGAAAAATCCTGCAATTGCAGCCCGTAGGTTGGGTCGGGCTGGGTTGCGAGGTAATCCGCGATCCCGTCAGGCGTCACGCTACCGGGGATCGAGATGCGCAGAAACATCGACACTGCCTTGTCGTCGGGGCCATTGGGGGTATGCCCGCGACCATCCTTGACGTGGCACCGCTGGCACGAACGTGCATTGTAAAGCGGTCCCAACCCGTCCGAAGCCAAAGTCGACGAGGGCGACGACACCCAAAGCTTTTTGAACAGGCCATTGCCCAGCCGAAAATCCAGTTCCCGCTCGAACGCCATATTGCCCGAAGGTTGCGAAAACGCGTCTGCATCCGCCCTGGCCGGAACCGACGCCGCGCCTCCCGAGCGGGCCTCAAACTTCTCAGCCGTGGAAAAATCAGACACGGGCGAGGTCACCGCTTGAACGCGATTGGCTTCGTCTTGGGTGCGTGGAAGGGTGTTCAGATGTGGATCGGACAGGACATCCGCCAATCCAGGGGTCGCCGCCAGAACGGCAACCCCAATCAGCGATTTACTCGCCTTCGTCCATTTTTGCTGCGTTGAGCATCGCATAGTTTTCGGCGCCGATCCGGTCGTAGAGGTCAAGTTGGGTTTCCAGGAAATCAATGTGGCTCTCTTCGTCCTTAAGCAGCCCCTCGAACAGCGACATCGACACGTAATCGCCCGCCTCACGACAATAATCACGCGCCTCGGCATAAAGCGCACGGGCATCGATTTCTGCAGCAAGGTCACATTCCAGAGTTTCGCGCGGATTCTGCCCGATACGCAAGGAATCCAGTTTTTGCAGGTTCGGGTGACCTTCAAGGAAGATGATCCGTTCGATCAACTTGTCCGCATGTTCCATCTCTTCGATGGATTCCTCGCGGCTTTTCTTCGCCATATGCATGAGGCCCCAATCCTCTTGCAGGCGATAGTGCAACCAGTACTGGCTGACGGCCGTCAGCTCGTGCCGCAAGGATTTATTGAGATACTCGATAACTTTTGCGTCGCCCTTCATAACCACTCTCCTGTGTTGCCACGACGCGCAGGCGCCGCAGATGCATTGGGACTTCAAGGTTATCACTCGACTGCATTGTGTCGAGAAACAATGGCATGCACCCGCCACAATCCGCCGCCTTGCCAAGGGCGTGATAGATTTTGCCGGGTGTGATGATCGCCTCGGGGTCCGAAGCGCGCATCCAGTCGATGGCGGCTCGGATCTCGTGGTCAGAAATGTTGGTACAGTGACAAACGATCATGTTCTGTGATCCATACTGAGTGCGTCGGTTAGTGGAAAACCGCGTTGGGGTTATCTAGTGAATCCGATCCCTCAAAATCGATGTTGTCGAGCTTTAGGGTTGCCGTGATGCGCTGAATGCTGCGGGTTTGGTCGATCAATCCGTCCACACCGCCCATGATCAGCGCCTCACCCGCCGCGTTGCCACGTTCCAGCATCTGGTCATAGGCAAAGCCGCTTTCGGCAGCTGTCTTGATCCGCCCCAAGGCCATCATTGTGGTGGCCAGTTTGGTGCGCATTTCGACATCTAAATCCGCGTCTGCCGCCGCAACAAGATCCGCCAGAGCAGGGCCCGAAACCAGTTCGCCGTTCACGCGAACATACTCGCCCAAGTACACATTCTGCACGCCTAGACCATCGTAGTAGTGGCTGTTGTGGGTGTTGTCCGAGAAGCAATCATGCTCTTCCTCGGGGTCGTTCAGCATCACGCCTAGGCGCATCCGCTCACCGGCCTGCTCGCCATAAGACAGGCTGCCCATGCCGGTCACGATGGTCACGATGCCAGCGTTTTCATCTTCCAGAACCGACGCACGCGCCGCACCACCGTCGGCCCACTGCGCGGCCATCCATTCGAGGTCGCTGACTAACAGATCGGTCGCGGCTTTGAGGTATTGGCCACGGCGGTCACAGTTGTCGTGGGTGCAATTCTCGCCCTTGGCATAGTCGGTCCAGGGACGGTTGCCTGCGCCAATACCGTGACCATTCAGGTCTTGACCCCAGAGCAGAAATTCGATGGCGTGATAGCCGGTCGCCACGTTTGCTTCGATCCCATCTGCTTCGTGCAGGGTATCGGCCAGCAGCTGCGGCGTAATCTTGACCGCGTCAACTGTTTTACCCGACAGGGTGAACGACGGGTTTGCCACGATGTTCAGTGCAGCGAGTTCATTTTCATCCGACGGGCCACCATAGCTGGCATCGACATAGTCAATCAGACCTTCATCCAGCGGCCAGGCGTTCACTTTACCTTCCCACTCGTCGACGATGGCATTTCCAAAACGATAGACCTCGGTCTGTTGATACGGAACGCGCGAGGCCAACCAAGCATCTTTGGCCAACTGCAGATTTTCAGCCGACGGGTTAGCGATCAGCTTGTTTACGGCAGATTGCAAGAGCTGCGCCGTAATCAGACTGTCCTGATACTTGGCTTCAGCAATGGTGGCATAGTTGCTCAGTACATCGGCTTTGTTGGCTGCCAGCACTGCAGTGCCCATGGTCAGGCCAAGCGCCGTTGCAGCGAAGAATAGGGATTTCATCCGATTTGATCCTTGTTTGAATTGAGTCCTGACACCTGTCGCAGAAATCGCGAGCGGCCTAATGGTTGGCACTTATCTGACAAAATAACTCAGTTAAGTCAATCCTGAGTTTTTTTATCGGCCATAGATTCAACAACGTTCCGCCGCGACAGGATCATTAGGTCACCCTCTCGTCAGGTTCCCTGCTATCGCGGGCAGAGTCTTTGCTGTTTTCGCCGGAATTTTTGTTGGCGCAATTGTCGGAGGCGTCAGCGTCTTGATGGGAACAGGGGTTTCCCAGGGCCAATAACGCGCGCCAAACCCCTGCTGGTGAACCAAGGTGAACACTTGCCGTTTGATCTGACCCTGAGTATCTACGAACCGAGCCCCGCGTTTCTGGACGTCTCAATCGACCGGTGGGGCGCACATCCCCCGATCTGACTTATACTGTATGCTTGCCGAACCTGTCAGATGGGTCGGAGTTTGTGACCGCCGCCGCGTGGCCTGGCAACGGCTCCCTGTCGATCTTTGATCACGACACGCGCAACATTTATGCATCACCCTTGCGAGAAGGCGGTTACCTGCGTTGGGTCATCGTCGCAAACTGGCCAAGGTGTTTGTTGCGGGCAACATGAGTGTCATCGGCAGCATCGTCGGGCTGACAACGTTTCTGGGTTATTTCAACCCACCGCTGAAGGGAAACTAAGATCAGAGATTGCTGTCGATCCAGCGTGACATCATCATCCGATCGCGAAAACACTCGCGCGGAACTTCGCGCCGTTTCTTGCGCGCGATACGCTCGGCAAAGGCGACCTGTTTGGATGACGGGTAGTTGTCGAACCGTGACGGGGCCCGGCGCGGTCGATGCGCTTCGATCCAGGCGGACATGGCCCGGCGATCCGCACGCGCGTCGGATGGCAGATCAACCGAGGATTTCTCAGCAATTGCAAGGGCGTACTGCAATTGTTTCTGCGTCACCGGCAGAATATGATAGTCGTTGCTGGTGCTATCCAGCGATGCGGCCTTAGGCAGGTGGGCCATGATTATGATCCTCCGTTCCAGATGGAACAAATATAGAACATCCGTGGAACTTTTTCAAGGTGTGCGCCGTTCGAGGCGCCTTGAGCGCCGTTTCTGAAGCAGCCTGTCCCGTCGTCCTGCGACCATAAGTCGGGCGTAACCGACCTGCGTTTTTCACGCTTACTAAGAATCAAGGAATCCCGGCATGAAATTTCAACCCATCGCCAGTCACTTCATCAATGGTGAGTACGTCGAGGACACCGCAGGCGAACACATTGACGTGATTTATCCAGCAACCGGCGAGGTGATCGCCCGGTTGCATTCCGCCACCCCCGCCATCATCGATCAGGCCCTGAATGCCGCCAAGGCTGCGCAAGCCGAATGGGCCGCCATGTCGGGCACAGAACGTGGCCGCGTCCTGCGCCGGGCCGCCGACATCATGCGCGAGCGCAACCGCGAGCTGTCGATCCTGGAAACACACGACACCGGCAAACCGTTGCAAGAGACACTGGTGGCCGATGCGACCTCGGGCGCGGATGCGTTGGAGTATTTCGGCGGTCTGGCCGGGTCGCTGACCGGTGAGCACATCCCGCTGGGTGGGGGTGATTTCGTCTATACCATCCGCGAGGCATTGGGCGTCTGCGTCGGGATCGGCGCCTGGAATTACCCCACGCAAATTGCCTGCTGGAAAGGCGCCCCCGCCCTGACCTGTGGCAATACGATGGTGTTCAAGCCGTCCGAAACCACACCGCTTTCAGCCCTGAAAGTCGCCGAAATCCTAATCGACGCGGGCGCGCCCAAAGGCGTCTACAACGTGGTGCAAGGCTACGGCAATGTCGGCGCTTCACTGATCACAGACGACCGCGTCGCCAAGGTGTCCCTGACTGGTTCCGTACCCACGGGCCGCAAGGTTTACGCTGCCGCCGCCGACGGCATGAAACACGTCACGATGGAATTGGGCGGCAAATCCCCGATGATCGTGTTTGATGACGCCAACATCGAAAATGCCGTCTCTGGCGCGATCTTGGGCAACTTCTATTCGTCCGGCCAAGTCTGTTCGAACGGCACCCGCGTGTTTGTTCAGAAAGGCATCAAAGAAGCCTTCCTTACGCGGCTGTCGGAACGTCTAGCCACCGCCAAAATCGGCGACCCGCTGAACGAGGATGTGAACTTTGGCCCGATGGTCAGCGAAAACCAGATGAACATCGTTTTGGGCTACATTGCCAAGGGCAAGGACGAGGGCGCGCGGCTGGTTCATGGCGGCGAGCCCATCGACGGCGATGGCTTCTACCTGCACCCCACGGTCTTTGCCGATGTCACCGATGATATGGCAATCGCCCGCGAAGAGATTTTTGGCCCTGTAATGTCGGTGCTGGATTTCGACGCCGAAGAAGAGGTCATGACTCGTGCCAACAATACCGAATTCGGCCTGGCCGCTGGCGTCTTCACCAACGACCTGACCCGCGCGCATCGTATCGTGGCGGGGTTTGAGGCCGGCACGTGCTATATCAACACCTACAATCTGGCCCCGGTCGAAGCGCCCTTTGGCGGGTCGAAAATGTCGGGTGTCGGTCGCGAAAATTCGAAACTGGCGATCAACCACTTCAGCGAGATGAAGACGGTCTATGTGTCAATGAACGACGTCGAAGCGCCCTATTGATCACAGCGACAACCTGACAAAGAACGGCCCGGCAAGGATCTGTCGGGCCGTTTTTTCCTGCACTCTAGGTCGCACAGCAGGTCGTGCTATGTTCCTTTCCAAGGCAATTTCAGCGCGTTTTCTTCGGAGGTTTCATGACACAGTATCCCCGCACATTTTCCCACATTGGTTTATCGGTTCCAAACGTCGATGCCGCCGTCGAGTTCTATTCGCAGATCATGGGGTTCTACGTGATCATGCCACCAACAGACGTCACCGAAGACGACAGCGACATTGGCGTCATGTGCACGGATGTGTTCGGACCAGAGTGGCGTAAATTACGTATCGCACATCTGGCGACCGCAGACCGCGTGGGGATCGAGATTTTCGAGTTTGACGGAAATTACCCGGCAGAAAACAACATGGACTTTCGCCGCAACGGAACCTTTCATTTCTGCATCCAGGACCCGGATGTCGAGGGGCTGGTGGACAAGATCGTGGCAGCTGGTGGCAAGCAGCGCATGCCAATCCGTTACTACTATCCCGGAGAGAAACCTTATCGGATGGTCTATGTCGAGGATCCGTTCGGAATCGTGTTCGAGCTCTACAGTCACTCCTATGAGCTGACCTATTCCTCGGGCGCTTACAGGTCTTAGGGTCAGGATACATCACAATCTGACGGATGACCGCTCACTGAATTCAATATCAATTCGCACCTTAAGGGCTAGAAAGTTTTGCGTGTCATTGCATAACTCAGGCCATAGCTTGCGCTGGACTTTCTGCGCCAACCTGACGGAGCCTTCATGACACATATCACCCCCGAGTTGCTGAACGATATCCGTGGCCGGTTTGCCCAGATCGACCATTGCCCGCAGCAGGGCGAACGCATTTTCTTTGAAAACGCGGGCGGTGCGTTGACGTTGAACTCGGTGGTGGACACATCGCAGGCTTACGCCGCAATCCCCGACAACCAGGGACGCGACAACCCCGGAAGTCACGAGTTGGTCCGCGTGATCACCAAGGCCAAGGAAGACATGGCCGTTTTCATGAACGCGCCGGGGGGGCAGTTCTTTGTCGGCGAAAGCGGCACCGAGCTGCTCTTTCGTCTGATCATGAACGCCTGCCTGGGCACCGGCGCGGGTCAGGTTCTGGGCACCACCCTGGAACACCCCGCGACCCGCAGCGCCTGTGACCGATGGGCAGGTGTGGCCGGACAGACCCACATTCTGGTCGAGCATGACGACGACACCGGCACAGTGACCGCCGAAGCTTATGCCGCCAAGGTCACGCCCGACACCAAGGTCGCAACCATCGTCCATACCTCGCCCGTCACCGGAATGGGCGTCGATGTCGAAGCCGTGGTCAAGGCGATCCGCACCGTAGCGCCCGACTGCTTTATCATCGTCGACGGCATCCAGCACGCCGCCCACGGTCGCATCGACCTGACCGCCTATGACGTCGATGGCTACGTGGTTTCTCCCTACAAGGTGTTCTCGCGCCATGGCTATGGCGTCGCCTGGATCTCGGGCCGGCTGACCCACCTGCCGCACAACTCGCTGATCGACGGACCCGAGGACAACTGGGAAATGGGCACCCGCGACACCGGGTCTTATGCCACCATGTCCGACGTCGTATCCTATTTCGAATGGCTGGGCGAACAGGTCAGCGATGCCACCACCTCTAACCCCAAAGACCGCCGCGCCAAATTCGTCGCCGCCGGAGAGGCGATCCATGCTCAGGAAAAGGTACTCACCGACGCGATGATCCACGGCACCGGCAACTTGGCGGGCCTCAAGGACATGGAAAAGGTGCAAATCATCGGCGGCGTCGACAACCCCGCGCGCGAGGGGCTGGTGTCATTGACCGTGACCGGCGTGCCATCGGTGGATGTGGTCAAGATGCTGAATGAACAAGGCATCCGCACTCACTTGCGCAAAGCCGACCATTACTCGGGCAACATCCTAACGCCTCTGGGGCTGGATGGCTGTGTGCGCGTGTCAATGTGCCACTACAACTCGGAACACGAAGTGGCGCAGTTTCTGGCGGCAATGAAAACCATCGCCGCCTGATGGCCCATATTTCTTGAACCAAATTCGGCGGGAAGGTCGCGCAGCGACGGGGGCAGTGCCCCTTCCCCGCCGACTGAGATCGAACGCCTCTAGCTTTTGACTCCGCGCAGCAAGCTCTTGGTTTCTCGTAGACGAATTACGACCCAAAGGCCGCTATGCGGACTTTGCTGCCGTTGAACAAATCAATTCGAATGTCAGCATTGCCTCTAAGCTGAATGTGCCTGTCCAAATCTTTTGGGGTGAACATGACGCGTTTCTTACGGTCGACAACGCAGTACGCCTACACCGGCGGTTGCCCAAAAGTGGGCTTAAGATATTCGAGATTTATGGCCAATTCCTTTACCAAGACAACAGCATCGAGTTCACCGGGCTTGTGCAGTCTTGGATCAGAGGCGGCTATGACATCAGCTCGGAAAAGGTGGGTACCTTCATTCGGACTGCTCCAAAAACGCGGCCCAATGGGAATGGCAAAATGCGCTGTATTGCTTCATTGCCTGAACCAAGCTTTCGCGCTTGGACGCATCAATGCATTCTGTGGGCAACAAAGGGTCTGCGTTTATCTGCCGGATCACGTGTTCACCGATCAAAAATGTTTCCCTCGTGACACTGCGCAGGTCTTGCCCCTTTAGCTCTTTTTGGCTGCGTTGAAGCAGCTCGACGCCCCTTTCATAGCCCGCATTCAAGGCACCACCATCCCAAAGACCTAAAGGCAGTTGTCCCCGCTCCTGCACAATCACGTCAGAGCGTAACAGCACTGCCTCTGGCTCTAGCCCAAGCTGGCAAAGCGCCGCGTACATTTCTGTGGCCGTGTGCGCCAGGTTGTCTGGTCTGATCCAAACTCCATCAACCAGCTCTTTGAATCCGAACAAGCGAAAGGCGCGTTCTCGGGAGCGCAAATTGCGTCGGTTTGCTTTGCCAATATGCGCTGTGTGGACGCAAAGCCAAGCCCCTTCCCAGTCGCGTGTTTGGTCAAGGGCAGTCATCCATTCGGACGCCTTGTTCTTGAGCACCATTCCAGCGGGACCAACCCTATAGACCCCTCTACGGACCGTTTCGAGCAGGTCTTCCTTGACCAATCGGCCAGCAGTTACGCGGATCGCCGCTGGCTTTTGGTCGAGCAACGCGCCCCAGGCGGCCAGTTGGCGCAAGGATAACGTGGCCATGTTCGGCTGGCTGAGCAAAGACAAGATCAACCGCTTTGCAGTGGGGCGTCGTTGGAAATTTATTAGATCAGCAGGGTTAGGGCCTTTCACCTTTGAAAGCATGAAGCCGTTAACCAAGCGCCCGCTGAAGGCCTGCATGAAGCCGCCCAATTGCGCTTTCAAACAGTCCAAATGTCAGTTGGTCGTTAGCACCGCTGTTCAGCCCTTGTTGCGCCGACATGACGACCTCGCGATCCTCAATGGCACCGGTTTTCGCGAATGCCTGACCTTGCAAAATGGACTCCGTCAGCGCTTTTCGCTCTTCATCCGTGCCTTCCGCAACACGGCCAAGCAGATAGGTATGTTGACGCGTCCGCTCCAAGCCCAGGGGCTCCAGAACCACAACCTGCAGGCAATTGGGAAAGGTTGACACGAGCACGTTTGGAAACAGGTGGTAAGCATGGGTCACGCGGCCATCCGTTGACCATTCTTCCTGCGGCTTGTTGCGTAACTTTTCGATGGTTTGGTACGGGAACGTGACCCGAGAGTTCGCTCCAAACCTTTCCACAACTGTCAGGTTATCATACTGAACAGGGAAGAATGTCTGCGTGTGCGTGGATCGGATATGATAGCCCTCAAGCGCACTTTCGATGTAGAGCTTCCAATTGGCGTCAACATCCATTTCGTCGACTTCAACCAGTTCATAATTGTCGGGAATGATCTTGGGAATGACTTCAAGGGGGGAGGCCGCCGAGTCGGAAGCCTCTTGCCCCACATAGACAAGACCGTCGATTTCCTTGCTCGGCACGGGCACCAGACCACTCGTTTTGGCGTCGACTTCGGGAAAGCCCCCGCCGTGGGGAATATTCTTGAGCTGGCCATCCAACGCATAGGCCCACCCATGATAGGGACACACTAGCACGCGCTTGCAGCCATGACCCTCAGCCACTTGCACCCCGCGGTGGCGACACGCGTTTCTGAAGACCTTCGCAGTGCCATCCTCGGCCCGTACTGCGATCAAGGGCACCCCTGCTGCAGACCGGGCAACGTAGTCGCCCGTTTTCGCCAAAGCCAGGCTGGGACAAAACACAACGAAAGAGTGCTTTATCAGATCCAATTCGGCATCTAAGCGCGCCTGTGATCTGTAGTTCGCGACTGGCTCATTCCATGTCTCTGTACCAAGGTCAGTGGTTTTGTTGTCGATGTGATCAAAAATACGACGCACCATTTGAGGTGTGTTCAGAAGGGGCTGTTCTGATGAATTTTGTGACGCAACCGGTGCTGTTGTGGGCAAGACGCTCTCCAATCGTAAGCGGTTTAGACCGAACAACTCAATGCTAAATGAAACAAAACATCAAGATAGTTGGCAAAAAATGTTACAAACTAGCTCACCCCTAATGGATTTCTGACTGAATATCCTACCCAAATGTTGCGGTTGGTTTGCGTACATCAATGTTGGAGCTGCAAACTTGGAGAGCTGACACTGGTTGCATTGCAGAGTCCCAACCCTTTGGGCTCAGAGCGGACGTTAGGGAACAGCTCGCACAACAAAATCCGTGGCTCGCCCCCCAATTTTTTGACGGGTGTTGAGCCGCAGTCCCGGTTAGCGTCTCCTCCAGCGCATTGACGGAGACAAAAGCCGATGAAAACCCACGCCCAGGCCGTTGTAATCGGGGGCGGCCTTGCCGGTTGTTCCATCCTCTACCACCTGGCCAAGCTCGGCTGGACGGACAGCATCCTGCTGGAACGGGACGAGCTGACGTCCGGCTCCACATGGCATGCAGCGGCCAACATTCATGGGCTGCACGACAATAACAACATCACCCGTATCCAGCATTATACGATGAACCTGTACAAAGAGCTGGAGCAGGAAACCGGCCAAGGCTGCGGCGTGTTTCAACCTGGATCGCTTTATCTGGCGCAGACCGAAGAACGTGAACACCAGCTGCGCCTGCAAGAGGCCAAGGCGCGGTTCTACGGCTTGAACTTTCACGAGGTCAGCCGCGAGCAGGCCAAGGAACTGCACCCGCTGGCGCAATTCGATGACATCCGCTGCATCATGTATGAACCCGATGGTGGTAACGTCGACCCCTCGGGCGTGACACACGCCTACGCAACTGGCGCACGCAAGATGGGTGCCACCATCGAACGCTTCTGCCCCGTGATCGGCACCGAGCAGCAAGCCGATGGCTCATGGATCGTGCGCACCGACAAGGGCGACATTCACACGCAATGGGTTGTGAACGCCTCTGGCCTTTGGGGGCGTGAGGTGGCGGCTTTGGCCGGGCTTGAATTGCCGCTGCAACCCACCGAGCACCAGTATTTTGTAACCGAAACCATTGACGAGGTCGCCAACTTGGGCCGCCGCCTGCCGTCGATTGCCGACCGCGATGGCGAGTACTACTTCCGTCAAGAAGGCAACGGCCTGCTGATTGGCGCCTATGAAAAGGACATGAGGTTCTGGGCTGAAAACGGCACGCCGCTGGATTTCGCCCATGAACTGTTTCCCGATGATCTGGATCGGATCATGGAAAACGTAATCCGCGCGACCGAGCGTGTCCCGGCCGCGGCCACCGCTGGTGTGAAGCGGGTGATCAACGGCCCGATGATCTGGTCGCCGGACAGCAACGCGCTCTGGGGGCCGGTGCCGGAGCTGAAAAACTACTTCCTCTGCGGCGGTATTATCCCCGGCTTCTCTCAATCGGGTGGTTTAGGACTGCTGGCGGCGCAGTGGATGATCGAAGGTGAACCTCAATACGACATGTTCGCTTGGGATCTGGCGCGCTTTGGCGATTGGGCCGACAAAAAGTTCACCAAGGCGCGGGTCGAAGATCAATACACCCACCGCTTTGCCATCCATTTCCCGAACGAGGAACGCAGCGCAGGCCGCCCCGCCCGAGTGCGCCCCGCCTATGAGACGCAGAAAGAGTTGGGCGCGGTATTTGGCATTAATTGCGGCTGGGAACATCCACTGTGGTTTGCTGACAAGCCCGGCATTGTGGACACCAACAGTTTTACCCGCCAGAACTGGTGGGCACCCGTGGGTGAAGAGGTGAAGATGCTGCGCGAAAACGTGGGTGTTATCGACATCTCAAACTTTGCCAACTACGTGATCAAAGGCCCCGGCGCGCAACAGTGGCTGGACGCGCTGGTGGCCAACTATGCGCCGTCCGAGGTCGGGCGGTCGTGCCTGACGCCGCTGATCGGCGTACGGGGTGGCATTGCGGGCGATTTCACCATCACCAAGGTGGCGGACGACGAATACATGATGGTCGGCTCGGGTATGGCTGAGCGTTGTCACCAGCGCTTTTTCAATATGATCGAACTGCCCGAGGGCACCACATTCGAGGTCGCCACCAATCGCATCGCGGGCTTCAATGTGGCCGGTCCAAAAGCGCGCGACATGCTGCGGCGGATGACCAACTCGGATCTGTCAAACGAGGCCTTCCGCTTCATGCGGTCCGCCACGATCGAGGTGGCAGGTGTGACCTGTCTGGCGATCCGCGTCTCTTTCACCGGCGATCTGGGGTGGGAGTTGCACTGCGACGAGGCTGATCAGGTCCGGCTTTACACTGCGCTGATCGAACGGGCCCGCGAGTTTGACGGCGGACCAGTGGGCGGGCGTGCATTGGGCAGCTTACGAATCGAAAAGGGTTATGGCTCGTGGGGTCGCGAATACAGCCCCGAGTATTGGCCACAAGAGGTGGCGTTGGAACGCCTGATCAAGCTCGACAAAGAGTTCCTGAACAAGGACGCCTATCTGGCGATAAAGGACAATCCATCGCGCGAGGTGCTGTCAGTGTTTGAAGTGGACGCAGTTCACGATGCCGACGCTTCGGGCGGCGAGCCGATCTTCACGAAAGATGGTAAGTCGGTCGGCCGGGTGACGTCAGGTGCCTATGGCTACTCTGTCGGAAAATCGCTGGCGATTGGTTTCGCCGACCCCAAAGTGGCCCAGCCAGGCGACGAGCTGGAGGTGTTCATTCTGGGCAGGCCTCACAAGGCAGTTCTACTGACCGAAGCTCCGTTTGATCCCAAAGGGGAACGGTTGCGGGGATAAGGCTCACCCATCTCGCAAGCGCTCCCGCACCCGCGCGATCCCGACTGCGTCGGCACCGCTGGCGGCTTTGGGCCGGGCACTGCGCAAAGCACAGTGCCCGGCCCAACGGGAGGAGATGTTTCGTCAGAAACATCGACGACGGGCGGGAGCGTTTCGAGATCGGAATATTACGTCTCCAACCCCATGGCTGCGCTCAGCAACCAGGATTTGAACAACTTCACTGCGGGTGCCGGTGTGCGGTCCTTGAACTTGGCACAGTAAATCCAAGGGTTCGCGATGTCTGTAGCAAAGGGTTCTACCACCAGACCACGCCTAAGATAGGGCAACACAACAGCTCGCGGCAGAGCCACACACCCCATACCCTCGGCCGCCAATTCCAGCGCGAGCGTGGACACATCCGTTTGATGCTGACCCGCGGCCACTAGAGGGGGCAGATCAAAATGTTTCGCTACCAATTCCCAATAAACCGGCCGCCCCAGCACCTGAATACGACGGGCATGCGGCAGTTGCTCGGGCCGAGTCAGCGGCTCACCTTCAACCAAAAACCCCGGCGCACAGACCAGCATCAGCCGTTCGGCCCACAGCTGCACCGCGCCGTGCGGTATATCGTCGGCAAGGTTCATCGTGATCGAGATGTCCGACACATCCTCGTCCACATCGGCCCAAACCGTTCCGTGCACCTTGACCTGTATGTGCGGATGTTCGGTGGTGAAACCCCGCAACACGCTGGCCAACCACATTGACGCCAGGCTGGTGGGACATGACACTACGACCTCGCGTTTGCGCTTCTGTGAAATCAGACTCTCGGTTGCTGTATCAATCTCCTGCAGCGCGTGGCGCACCGAAGGTACATACGCCTCCCCGACCTCGGTCAGAGACAGCGAGCGCGGCAGGCGTACAAACAATGGGCGACCAATAAACTCCTCAAGCGAACGGACATGGTTGCTGACCGCTGATTGGGTGCAATTCAGCTCTTCGGATGCGCTGGTGAAACTCAGGTGCCGGGCGGCAGCTTCAAACGAGCGCAGAAAGGTGAGATGGGGTAGGTTTTTCATGGTGGCCACCCTATCGCGCAATTTACGCAGGTGCGACTGTCCTGTCTCCGCCGCGAAATGTCGTAAAACAGCGACAAACCGCCGATCTTGATGCGCGAAATTATCCGGGGCATTGCCCCTTGCTTCTTTGCGTGTCGGTGACGGGCCAACCCTTTAGCTTTTGTTAAACCCAATCCGCGCGCCCGGAGGATCGCCCATGACCGCAACGTTCGACCGCATTGCCGACTTCACGTTGGACTTAACCCCCGACCAGCTGCCGGACACCACACGCGAGGCAGCCGCGTTGATGTTGCTCGACACGCTTGGGATCACCATCGGCTCTGGCCCGATGGAGGCAGGTGTAATCGCGCGTGACACGGCCGCGCTGCTCTATGGCTCAAGCGATCCAAGCTTCACGGCGCGGATGATGTTCGACGGCCGCCCTGTCAGCATCGCTGGTTCCGCCTATGCATCTGCCACACAGACCGACAATCTCGACGGGCATGACGGGTACAATCCGACCAAGGGACACATCGGTGTTGTGATTGTTCCCGCACTCGCCGCACTCGCCGAAGTTATCCAAGATGTCTCAGGCCCGGAAGCACTGACCGCCATAACCATCGGATATGAAGTAGCAGGCCGCGCCGGTCTGTCGCTGCACGACTCGGTTAGTGACTATCACACCTCGGGTGCTTGGAACGCGCTTGGCGTCGTCGCCATGGCCGCACGGCTCAAAAGCATGGGCCGGGAACAGATGCGACAAGCGTTCGGCATCGCGGAATACCACGGCCCTCGCAGCCAGATGATGCGCGAGATCGCCAACCCCACGATGCTGCACGACGGCTCGGGTTGGGGCGCGATGGTAGGGCTGTCGGCGGTTGTGTTGGCCGAACGGGGGTTCACCGGCGCACCGGCCATCACTATCGAAGCCGAAGAGGTGTTGAACCATTGGGAGGATTTGGGATGCTTCTGGCAGATGGAACATCAGTATGTGAAGCCCTATCCAATTTGCCGGTGGGCTCATGCTGCCATAGATGGCGCGCGGGCGATCATGTTGGAACACGGGCTCACGCATACCGACATAAAACATGTTCAGGTCAACAGCTTTCATCAGGCCGCCTGCCTGTTCCGCGAGGTGCCGAACAACACCTCCAAAGCGCAATATTCGCTGCCCTTTGCCGTGGCGGCGCAGATTGTGCATGGCCGGATTGGTGTCGAACAGATCTCTGGCGCAGGTCTCAACGATGCAACAGTGATCGACGTGATGTCGCGCATTTCGGTTGCGGAAACGGAACGCCACAGCGTTCGTTTTCCAGTCGGTCGATGGGCTGACGTTCAGATCACCATTACGGATGGGAAGGTCCTGAAGTCTGGCGACACCAACGCGCGCGGCGGGCCCGAAGCCCCGATGAGCCGCGACGAAGTCATTGCCAAGTTCATGGAGTTCGCCACGCCGTCACTGGGAGAAACCCGCGCCGCTGCGATCCGCGATGCGGCCCTGGGCCTGACCCGTCCCGAGAGCAAGCTCTCGGACCTGACACAACATCTTTACGACGCGCCGGAGGCGTAAGCGCAACATGGCACGAGACAAAAGAAGCGGCGGCCGTCGCGGGAAATCAGCGCGCGCAGGTGGCCGTATCGATCAGTTGCCCTGGCAGCAGGTGCAGAACCATTATCCACCCTACGAGCTGCTCAATCCAGAACAGATGGATCAGTTGCACGTCACATCCATGCGGATCCTGTCCGAGGCCGGGATCCGTGTGATGGGCGACAACGTGATGGATTTTTTCGAGCGTGCCGGTGCCATCGTCGACCGCAAGACCAAGACAATTCGCATGGACGAAAGCATCGTGACCGAGGCGCTGAAAACTGTGCCTTCCCAGTTCACACTCACCGCCCGCAACCCTGCCAAGCGTATCATCATGGGCGGCAACCACGTCAACTTTGGTCTGGTGGCTGGCCCGCCCAATGTTCACGACCGCATCAACGGACGGCGACAGGGAAACTACACCGACTATTGCAACTTCATCAAACTGGCGCATCATTTCAACGCGGTGAACCTGATCGGCAATCAGGTGATGGCCCCTATCGAGATGCCTGCCAACAACCGCCATCTGGACACCTATCTGGCCAACCTCGCCTATTCTGATCTGTCGTTTCATTGCACCGCCATCGGGCGGGGTCGCGCGATGGACGGGATCAACATGATGGCCATCACGCGTGGGCAGAAACCGGAACAGATGCGCGATGATCCCGGCGTGATCACCATCATTTCGGTCAACTCTCCGCGTCTGTTTGATGATGCGATGGGCGACGGGCTGATCGCCATGGCGGAATATGGCCAGCCCGTCACGGTCACGCCCTTCACGCTGATGGGGGCGATGACGCCCGTGACCTTGCCTGCGGCACTGGCGCAACAGAACGCCGAGGCTTTGTTTGGCGTAGTCCTGACACAGCTGGTGCAGCCGGGCACGCCGGTCATGTACGGCTCGTTCACCTCAAACGTCGACATGCGCTCGGGCGCGCCGGCGTTTGGGACGCCTGAAAACGCCAAGGCCAACATCGTCGGGGGGCAACTGGCGCGGCGCTATGGCATTCCTTATCGCACATCCAACGCCAACGCCTCGAACGCGGTCGATCTGCAAGCAGCCTACGAAACGATGATGGCCACCTGGGGCGCGGTTCTGGGCGGAGCAAACATCGTTTATCACGCGGCCGGATGGTTAGAGGGCGGGCTGACCGCATCTTATGAGAAATTCATCATGGATGTGGAAATCATCCAAAACATGATCGAGTTCCTGAAACCGATGAAGTTTGACGAGGCCGAGCTGGGCTTTGACGCCATTCAATCGGTGCCCACAGGCGGGCATTTCTTTGGCGCAGAACACACGATGGAACGCTATGAGACCGCGTTCTATCGCCCGATCCTGTCGGACTGGCAGAACTATGAGAACTGGGAAGCCGCAGGCGCTAAGGATGCGGCTGAACGCGCCACCGAGATCTGGCAACAAGCCCTGCGCGACTATCAGGAACCAACCATGGACCCGGCCATCTGCGAAGAACTGGATGCCTATGTCGCCAAACGCAAGGAAGAGATCGGAACAGGCGAACCCTAGGTGCCGCTCAGTTCATAGTCAGCCAACATGTGATAGATTGGCCCGTCGGGGCGTAACACTGACTCGTACAGGGCAAAACAGGTCACAAGGCCAGCCTGGTATGAGAATCCGGCTTCGCCGCTCAGAAATGGCCCCACCGCGCCTGCGTCGTGGGGTGCCAGTCGGGCCAAGGTCACATGCGGGTGAAACTTTCGCCGCTGCAACACGATGCCGACGCGCCGCGTTGCTTTTACGATGTCCCGATGCAGCGCTGTCAGCGCCTCAGAGGGTTCGACCTCGGCATGAACGATCCGTGGGTTTTGGCCCCCAAAGCAGCCGAGGCCCCGCAGAGACAACTCAAAGGCAGGGGAAGTGAGCAGAGACAGTTCGTCATGCAACGCCTCCAGCGCCGCCTCGGGCTGGTCATCCAGAAACGCCAATGTGATGTGCAAATTGTCGGGATCAACAAGTCGACCGGCCTGCAGATTTCGCTGCAGGCCGGTCAGAACCGATCTTGTTTGAGGGGAGAGAGCGATGGCAAGAAAGCTGCGCATATCCTCAGCCTAATCCTGCCCACAAGATCGGTCCAATGGTGTTTCACAGATGGTCAAACAATCGCCCCGGCAGCCTGTCATGACGCGGCAGGCCCAAGGCCTGCATTAAACAGAACATCATCGCCTGATTGGAGGTCACGACCGGTTTGTTCAACACGGCCTCTACACGCTCGACTACCTCGACCGAGCGCATATCGGTGCAGCTTAGTACAATGGCCTGCGCGTCTGGATGATCCGCCTTACAGGCCAGATCGAACACCTCATCCGGGGTCAATTCACCTTGACCATAGTTGCCAAGCTCGCGACCCACATCAGTGCAATTGATCGTCTCGATCCCGTTCTCAGTCATAAAGGCCATGGCCTGTTCGTTGATTTCGCCCAGGTATGGCGACGAAAACCCGACCTTGGTCGCACCAATCGCCTTGATCCCGGCAATCAGCGATCCGGCGGCGGTCAGCGATTTCGCGCCAGAGCCTGCCTTGATCTGATCTGCCAGTTCAGCGTCAAAGGACGACCCGTGAGTCAGAGTTGCCGAAGTACAACCATAAAGCACCACATCCGGTCGCACGCCTGAAATCATCCGCAAGTCATGGCTAATATCAGACGCCCCCAGCCCGGCCATCTGATCCGAACCGGGGATCTCATCGACGTCATAGCCGCCCATACGCTGAAAATGCACCGTCGTGTTGGGCGGACGCAATAACTCTATATCAGGCTCTAAATTGGTATTTGTGAAGGGAACAAGCACCCCAATCTTGGCGGCGGTTCGGGTTTCGCTCATGTCATCACTCCCTTCAGAACATCGCGTGCGCGATCCATGATCTCGGGCGTACAAATAGTGGCGCGCAGACAATCGGACAGGCCATAGCCACCCATTCCCCGCATCAGCAGGTTTTCGACACGCAAGGCCTGATCCGCCCGTTGCGCCTGCTCATCCGAGGCAAAGCGCAGCAGGACAAAGTTGGTATGGCTCTGCGGCACGCTCAGCCCCATCGCACGGCAATCATCAGCAAACCGGTCCCGGATCGCGGCCGTTCTGGCAACCACATCCCGCATATGATCCTGATCGCGCATCGCGGCGGCGGCTGCGGCCTGCGCGGCAATCGAGATATTGTTGGGGTTAAGCAGCTTACGCACCTCTGCCGCAATCGCGGGCGGGAAATACCCCCAACCGACTCGCGCACCCGCCATGCCGTAGGCCTTGGACAGTGTCCGCATCACAACCGTGTCGCCCCGATCCACAAGCGCGAAAACCTCAGCAGGGTCGTTTTCTACGTCTGAAAATTCAGCGTAAGCTTGATCCACCACCAGTATGACATCTGCGGGCAACGCCTTGCGCAAGCTGATGATCGCGGCATTTGTGATCAAAGTGCCTGTCGGGTTGCCGGGATTACAGACAAAGACAATGCGGGTGTCCGACGTCACAGCGTCCAAGATGTCACCAACGGAAACGGTCAGATCCACCTCACGTGCCTTGACGTAATCTGCCTGCACTTGGGCCGAGGCCGACACCACAAAGGCATAGCCATAGTCAGTTCCCAGAACCCGGTCACCCGGTCCCGCATAGGCGCGGATCAAACACCCGATCAGTTCCATCGAACCGGCCCCGCAGAGGATCATATCAGGTTCTAACTTGTGGATTTCTGCGATTTCTGTCCGTAATTCCCTCCACTCTGGGTCGGGATAACAAGGCAGTTCAGTCATCGCCGCCCGCCCCGCTGCAATCGCCGCAGGGCTTGCAGGGAAAGCGCTTTCGTTCTGAGCCATCGAAATGGTCTTGGCCCCACCTAAGTCGGCCAGCGCATAGGCGCCCAGCGCCGCGACATGAGGAACGGGTTTGATCATGAGGCACCTCCGTACTCTTTAGAGCCTTCGTCGCTGACCAGCCCGCGTATGACATCCAAAGCCAAAGCGTCAGGGTCACGTTCAGATACGTCCCCAAATCCGCCCCCACCGGGGGTTTCAAAAATCAAATAATCGCTACCCTCAACCCGCAACTCTCCCTTACCGGGCAAATCACCTTCCTTGTCCCGGAACCAAATACGCCCCGGCGCGCCAGATTGTCCGCCCCTGCGGCCCAAGGCCGGGAACTTGAGCCGTTCGACCGACAGGAACACGATGAAGGGCGCGTCGTTGGATGAGGTCATTTCGATTCGCTGCCCTAGCCCGCCGCGATACTTGCCCGCACCGCCGGAATCAGGTCGCAACTCGCGCCGCCACATAATAACTGGGGCAACTGCCTCGGTAATCTCGACTTGCGACCCAAATACGCCCGACGGATAGGCGGTCGCCGACAGCCCATCCGCATGAGGCCGCGCGCCAGTGCCGCCATTGTGGACCGGCTCAATCGCAAACTCGCGCCCGCCGCTTGCTGCCACTTCGGGCGCATGGCGCATGGGCAGGTCGAACATGCACGACGCACCCTCGGCCGGGACCTGATCCGGCAACGCCTGATGCAGGCACCCCAGCACCAGATCCGGTGTTACCTGCCCCAGCGTGTGCCGCATGGCCACCGGCACCGGTCGTTGCGCGTTCAGAATGCAGCCCTTTGGCCCGTCCACCGTGAACGGCTCTAGCGAACCCGCGTTATTGGGAATATCCGGCCCGACGATACACCGCAGGGCAAAAACGGTGTAGGCCGTCGCATAGTTCAGCGGCACGTTGATGCCCTTGGACGAACAGCCCGACGTGCCGCTAAAATCGACGTGAAGCCCTGATTTAGAGACTGTCAGGGTGGCGTGCAGCTCCAACTCTCGCTCGTATCCATCCATTCGCAAAACATTCTTGTAGATGCCTTTGGGCACCTCTGCGATCGCCTCCAAAGTGCCCCGACGCGAGGTGTCGATGATATAGCTTCCCAGTTCTTCGAGATCGTCGATCCCGAACTCCTCCATCATCGCCACTAACCGGTTCACCCCGGCCTCGCAGCAGGCGACCAACGCATAGATGTCGCCCTCATTGGCGATAGGTTCGCGCGAATTGGCGCGGACAATGTCCATCAGCAACGCGTTCAGCTCACCCTGATCAACCAGCTTGCACGGCGGGATCAGCAGCCCCTCGTCAAAGATGTCGGAGCCCTCCGGACCCATGCCCAAGCCACCCAGATCAACGAGGTGCGAGGTGCAAGAGGTGAAACCAACAACCTTACCGTTCTTGAACGCGGGCATCATCAGCAGAAAGTCGTTCAGGTGTCCCGACGCTAGCCAGGGATCGTTGGTCATGTAGATGTCGCCAGGCTTCATGGTCTGAACTGGAAAGCGTTCGCGCAGGTGCAAAACCGCCTCAGCCATGGTGTTGATGTGCCCTGGCGTGCCGGTGACAGCCTGGGCCAACATCCGGCCCTGCACATCGAAGATGCCAGCGGAAATATCACCGCATTCCCGCACAATCGGGCTGAACGCCGCGCGGATCAGGGTCTGCCCCTGCTCCTCTACCACGGCCAGCAGCCGATTCCACATCACTTGCAAGCGGGCAGCAGAGGTCTGGGTCATGCCGCATCTCCCTTCTGGTTTTGGATCAAAACAAGGTTGCCGATGGCATCCACATGGGCCGAGAAATCGGCCGAAACGAGCGTCGTGGTCTGCGGCTCGGTGATCAGTGCCGGACCGTTGATGCGCTGACCCGGGGCCAGGCTGTCACGCGGGACAAACCCTGCCTGCTTCATCGTGCCATCCACATCACATAGGATTGAGCGCGTGTCGCCCGGCTCCGCCGCGCTCAATTCCAGCATCTGTGGCGTCGGCGGAACAGCATCATCCGGAGTTGCCACCTGCACCGCCCAATTGAGGATTTCGATCTGCATCCCCGGCACCGGGCGCGAGAACTGTTTGCGGTATTCTTCTTCAAATGCCCTTGTTAGAGGCTGAATATCGCCTTCCTCAAGCGCACGATCCGGCAAAACAATCTCGATTTCATGCCCTTGGCCGTTGTAGCGCATAAAAGCGCCGCGGCGGGTCTCGGTCGCGCGGTCCCCAGCGCCCTGAGCTACGACCGCCTTGGCTTCGCCAATCATCTCTGCAAACAGCGCATTCACGCCGTCCAAATCCAGCGCGTCGAGCAGCGAATACCGCGAGCGCACGATTTCGAAACTCACCGGCGCGAACAGGAAACCCACAGCCGATCCAACACCCGGATTGGGCGGGATCACGATACGTCCTACTCCGGCAGAGCGCGCCACACGAGTGGCATGCAGCGGACCATTGCCGCCAAAGGCGATCATCGTGCGCGGACCAAGGTCCTTGCCCGATTCCACAGCGTGCATCCGCCCGGCGCTGGCCATGCTTTCATCCACAATGCGGCTGACCCCATCTGCCGAGCCCAAGGAATCGGCGTTCAGTCTTGTACCAATCACTTGTGTTAGAGCCGCTTTTGACGCCTCGGGGTCAATACTGATGTGCCCCTCGGCAAAGGTATCGGGCACGATGTAGCCAAGCGCGATATCGCTGTCGGTCACGGTCGGCTCAGTTCCGCCCCGACCAAAGGCGACCGGTCCAGGCTCGGAGCCTGCCGATTTCGGTCCGACGGTCAGACGTCCCAACCGGTCGACCCCCGCGATGGAACCACCGCCTGCGCCAATCTCGATCATTTCGATCACCGGAATGCGCACCGGCATACCCGAACCTTTGATGAACCGTGCCGCGCGGGCGATTTCAAACTGGCGCGAGGTCTGTGGGCGGGCATTGTCGATCAAGCAGAGCTTGGCCGTGGTGCCGCCAACGTCGAACGACAGCACCTGATCCAGCCCCGCCCGCGCTGCGATCCGGGCGGCTAGAATAGCTCCTCCAGCAGGACCGCTTTCCACCAGCCGGATCGGGAAGCGCGCAGCCGTCTCGATCGTGCACATGCCACCACCAGCGGTCATCATCAAGATCGGGCAGGTCACGCCCTCTGCCTGGAAGCGTTCAATAAACCGCTTCAGATAGCTTTCCATCAATGGCTGGATATAGCCGTTGGCAATGGTAGTGCAGAGCCGGTCGAACTCGCGCGCTTCGGGACTGACATCGGACGAGATCGAAACAGTCAGATCAGGGCGTTTCTCGACCAGCGCATCGCGCAAACGGCGTTCGTGAGTTGGGTTGGCATAGGAATGCATGAGACAGATCGCGACCGCTTCGGCTCCACTTGCATCAATGTCCACAAGTAGAGCGTCAACAGAGGCGTCTTCGAGCTTGATCAACACCGCCCCGTCCGCCGACATGCGCTCGCGCACTGTTAGCGCACGTTCACGAGGCACCAGCAGATCGGGCTTTTCCAGGTTGATGTCATATTGCGAATACCGCCTCTCATAGGCGATCTCGAGAATATCTCGGAACCCTTCTGTGGTGACAGTCGCCACCACTGCCCCGCGCCGCTCGATCAGCGCGTTGGTGGCCAAAGTAGTGCCGTGAATAAAGCCCGCCACCTCGGCCAAAGACCGCCCGGATTGGACCATAACCCGCGCGGCGCCTTCCATCGCACCGTCTGCGGGGTTGCTGTGGGTGGTCAGCGTCTTGGTCGAGGCCAGGATCGTGTCCTCTCCTTCCACCAGAACCGTGTCGGTAAATGTGCCGCCAATATCAATGGCGAGGCGCAGCATGTCTGTTGCTGTCATGACGTCTTCCAAAAAGCAGGGGTTGGGGGTCGCAAAACGGGGGCAAGCCCCGTCAGTGCGGCACAAGGTTCGC
Organism: Tropicibacter sp. Alg240-R139; assembly: GCF_900537075.1. Lineage (GTDB taxonomy): Bacteria > Pseudomonadota > Alphaproteobacteria > Rhodobacterales > Rhodobacteraceae > Falsiruegeria. The sequence continues at coordinate 224,982 of NZ_UNRA01000003.1, read as the reverse complement.
GCCTGTCGCGCGACGATCCATGCGTTTTGGTATAATCCCAGTCATGCGCTTATCATGAGGTTGCATCACAATGAATCTTTTCTGAAAACGACACCCGCCAAAAATTATCGATGCTAATCCCAATAGGGCGCGCGCAATTCCCGTTTCAAGATCTTTCCAATCGAGCTGCGCGGCAGGTCATCGCGCAATTCGACCCTCGACAGGCGCTGCGTTTTGCCAAGCTGTGCGTTGGCCCAGTCCATGATTTGAACCGCCGTGGCCTGTCCGTCCGCAACCGGCACCACCAAACCCAGAGGTGTCTCTCCCCAGATCTCGGACGGGATTGCGATCACGGCCACGTCGGCGACATCTGGATGATCGCGCAGCACCCGCTCCAGATCGGCGGCATAGATGTTGAAGCCACCAGACAGGATCATGTCCTTTTTCCGATCCATCAGCGTCAAAAAACCATCCGCATCGAACCGCCCCATGTCTCCGGTGCGAATGAAATCTTCCCCTTCGGGACTGCGCCAGATGACCTCTTGCGTCTTGTCGTCTGCGTTCAGGTAACCTTGCATCATGGCCCCTGCCCGTCCAACCACCTCGCCAAATTCGCCGATGGGCAGTTCATAGCCTTGTTCGTCAATGATCCGCGCGTCGCAGCCTTGAACCGGGCGACCTACGGTATCAAGCTTGTCGGGGAAGCTGGCACAATCCAGCACCGAGCTGATTCCACCTTCGGTCATGCCGTAAAGTTCAAACAACTCGCCAGGCCAACGATCCAGAATATCCCGGATCAACGACGCAGGCAGCGGGGCCGATGTCGACAGCTTGGTGCTGTAGCTGGACAAATCAAAGTCATCAAACGACGGATCGCGCATTAACCGCATGTACTGCACAGGGACAAGCATGGCGTGGGTGATGGCGTGATCTTGCGACAGTTGCAGGAATCGCTGTGTGTCGAACTTGGCCATGCTGATCACCGCCCCGCCCCGCGCGAGCACCGGCAAGACGGCGACCTGAGTGGTGTTGGAATAGAGCGGCGTCGACATCAACAAGCGTGCATCCTGATCCAATCCAAACACCGGCATCCGCATCAACTGTCGCCCGCGAAACAGATGATCGTGGATGATCCCCTTAGGCGTTCCGGTTGTGCCCGAGCTATAGATCAGATCGAACAGGCTCTCAGGTGGTACTGCCACCGGACGCTCCATGGGTGCGGCCTGCCCCCAATCAAACAAGTCATTGGCCAAAATGGCCTCCACGAACCCAAGGCCATTGGCCGTTTCAACATGGCGCTCGGACACAAACCGTAACCGCGCACCGCAATCGTCCAACATCTTGGCCAACACATCAATCGTGGCACTGGTGGGCAATGGCACCATCGCACCACCAGCCAGGATTACGCCGGCATAAAAGGTCAGGTAAGCCGCCGAATTGTCGGCCAACGCCGCCACCGGTGTGCCGGAACCAACGCCTTCTTGCTGCAATTGCGCCGCCACGCAACGCGCGTGGTGATCAAAACTGCGCCAATCCAAAGTCACAGTCTCGTCCACGACTGCGATGTGGTCCGGGCGCTCCTTCGCATGCCGGACAAAAGCGGTTCCGAAGTCCAGAAACGAGATGTCGTCGGACTGTGGCGCGGTGATGCGGGTCGGCGAATTGGTCAAGGTCATCTCTCGGTTCAACTGCGAGCACTGTCGCAACCCTTGCCGAAACGCGCCCCTGCTTCAACTGATGATACACAAACGGACCTTACGACGGTACGTCGGCCAAGTCTCGCTGGTTGCCCAATCTGACGCCCGGTCAAAGTGGACATTCCTGCTCCATGCTGGGCTTCATGACACCAGACAACGACAACAGGGGGGGAGAGACCTATGTCGTATGACTATGTGATCGTTGGAGGAGGGTCCGGCGGTTCGACGCTGGCCGCACGCCTGAGCGAAGACCCGAACACAACTGTTTGCCTGATCGAGGCTGGCGGACGTGGCGACAGTATCCTTGTGCGCGCGCCCGCAGCCGTCGTGGCGATGCTGCCGGGCAAGCCCAAGATCAACAACTGGGCGTTCGAGACCGTTCCGCAAAAGGGGCTGAAAGGGCGGCAAGGCTATCAACCACGCGGCAAGGCACTTGGCGGGTCGAGCGCGATCAACGCCATGCTTTATGTGCGCGGCCACGCCAAGGACTATGACGAATGGGCTGAACTGGGGTGTGACGGCTGGTCCTGGGACGATGTGCTGCCCTACTTCCTAAAGGCTGAGAACAATCAACACGGCGCCAGTGACATGCATGGCGATGGCGGCCCTTTGCAGGTGTCTGATCAGCAATCCCCCCGCCCGATTTCGCAGGCCTTTGTCGAGGCAGGCCAGGCGATGCAGATGCGCCGGGTCGAAGATTTCAACACCGGCGACAACGAGGGCATCGGCCTGTATCAGGTGACCCAATTCCATGATCCAGAAAAGGTGGGCGAACGCTGTTCGGCGGCGGCGGCCTATCTGCACCCGGTTATGGACCGCCCCAACCTGACGGTCATCACAAACGCCCATGCCACCCGTGTTCTGTTCGAGGGCAAACGTGCCGTCGGTGTCACCTATCGCAACGGCAAGGCCGACCACGAGGTGCGCGCGAACCATGAGGTGATCTTGTGCGGTGGCGCCTTCAATTCACCGCAGCTTTTGCAGCTCTCGGGTGTTGGGCGACCAAAGGACATCACCCCCCATGGCATTCAGATGGTGCACGAATTGCCAGGTGTGGGCCAGAACCTACAAGATCATCTGGATTTTGTGTTGGGCTACAAAACGGCGGACAAGGATAACTTCGGGATCGGTCTGTCCGCTTCAGTCAGTTTGCTCAAACATATGGCGGCCTGGCGCAAAGATGGGTCCGGCATGTTGGCGACGCCCTTTGCCGAAGGTGGCGCGTTTTTCAAAACCGACGCCAGCCTGGATCGGCCCGACGTGCAGTTGCATTTCGTGATTTCGGTCGTCGACGATCACGCCCGCAAGCTGCATCTGGGTCACGGGTTCAGCTGCCACATCTGCGTCCTGCGACCCAAGACACGCGGTGAAGTCACGTTGAATTCGGCCGATCCGATGGATGCACCCCGAATTGATCCCAAATTCCTGAGCAGTGACGAAGATCTGGCTGTGCTGATGAAAGGCACGCGGATGACCCGCGAACTCCTGCAGACACCACCGCTCAAGGGCTACATCAAGTCCGAGATGTTCATCGACAATGACCCCTCCGACACCGAGCTTGAGGACCACATTCGCGAGCGGGCAGATACGATTTATCACCCAGTGGGCACCTGCAAGATGGGTCTTGATGACATGGCCGTGGTTGACCCGGAACTGCGCGTGCACGGGCTCGAGGGGCTGCGCGTTGTCGATGCCTCGGTCATGCCCCGGCTGATCGGCGGCAACACCAACGCCCCCACAATCATGATTGCAGAAAAAGCCGCCGACATGATCCGCGCGGCACAAGCTGCGCAGCAAGCAGCAGAATAACGAAGAGAGGCACACACTATGCTTGGCAAAATGATGCATCAGCCGCTGACCATCAGCTCGTTGGTCGAACACGCGGGCCGCTACCACGGCGATACAACGGTGGTATCGGCGGAAACCAGTGGCGAGGTTGTTCACACCAACTGGCGCAAGGTCGAGGCCAACGCCCGCAAACTGGCAGCTGCCCTGGCGCGACTGGGTTTGAAAACCGGCGACCGCTGCGCCACCATCGCCTGGAACAACCGCCGACACCTTGAGATATATTTCGGAGTCGCGGGAGCTGGCATGGTTTGTCACACGATCAACCCGCGTCTGTTCCCCGAGCAGCTGATTTACATCATCAACCACGCCGAAGATCAGATCCTGTTCTTGGACCGGACCTTCCTCCCGGTAGCGGTCAAGTTGGGCGAGCACCTGAAAACCCTCAAGCATGTGGTGCTGATGGGCCCCCGCGATGAAGAGGCTGCCGCCTTGATCGACGGGTTGTTGTTCTACGACGAACTTCTTGACGGTGAATCCGACGACGCCACATGGCCTGAGTTGGACGAAAACCTGCCCTCGAGCCTGTGTTACACCTCCGGCACCACCGGAAACCCCAAGGGCGTACAGTACACCCACCGCACCAACGTGTTGCATTCAATCGCGGGCAACCAACCCGACGGCATGGCCCTATCTGCCAAAGACACGGTGATGGCCGTTGTTCCGATGTTCCACGCCAACGCCTGGGGCGTGCCTTACATCGCCGCCGCGATCGGCTGCAAAATCGTGCTGCCGGGGCCGAACCTGGACGGCGAAAGCCTGGTAAAACTGATCGACGGAGAACAAGTCACGGTCGCTCTAGGGGTTCCGACGATCTGGATGGGCCTGCTGGCGGCGCTCGAATCCACCGGATCAAAGGCCGAAAGCCTGAAACGCACAGTCGTAGGGGGTTCGGCCTTGCCCACGGTGATGATCCCCACCTTCCGTGACCGCTATGGCGTGGAACTGATTCACGCCTGGGGCATGACAGAAACCAGCCCGCTTGGCACACTCAACCAACTGCTGCAAAAGCACGACGGGCTATCGGACGCCGAAAAAGGCAAGATCCGCGAAGGTCAGGGACGGCCCCCCTATGGTGTAGAACTGCGTCTGGTCGATGACGAGGGCACCCGCTTGGCTGAGGATGGCGAAACGCAGGGCAATCTGCAAATCCGTGGCCATTGGATAGTCGACACCTACTTCAAGGCGGACGGCTCTGCGCTGACCGAGGATGGCTGGTTCGACACCGGCGACGTGGCGACCGTCGACTCGGATGGCTACATGATCATTCGCGACCGATCCAAGGACATCATCAAATCTGGCGGTGAATGGATTTCGACGGTTGAGCTGGAAGACATCGCCATCTCGCACGACGCCGTGGCCAACGCCGCCGCTATCGCGGCCAAACACGCCAAATGGGACGAACGCCCCGTGATCATCGCAATCAAACACGCAGATGTGGATTTGGACGAGGCCGCGCTGCTGGAACATTACAAAGGCAAGATCGCGTCCTGGCAAATCCCTGACAAAGTGATCTTCGTCGACGAACTGCCCTTGGGCGGCACGGGCAAGGTGCTGAAAAACAAGCTGCGCGATCAATTCGGCGATGTTCTGCTGGACGCTGGCTGATCTATTCCGGGCCCCTGCCAAATGGGTCGGGGCCCGGATATTATCAACAGTTTTACCTGTTAGACATCTCTTAACGCCTGCCCTGATATTCCTATCCTCGGGTGATTAAAATAGGTGGTGGAGATGGGTGCGCAAACCAATGCGGCGCCAGTCATCATTAAACGGAAAAAGGTAGTAGGTGGCGGTGGCCACCATGGCGGTGCCTGGAAGGTCGCGTATGCGGACTTTGTGACGGCGATGATGGCCTTTTTCATGTTGATGTGGCTGCTGAATGCAACAACTGAAAAACAGCGAAAGGGTCTGGCCGACTATTTTTCGCCGTCCATTCCGTTGAATCCTGTGTCCGGGGGCGGCAATGGCGCCTTTGGCGGGGACAACATGTTTTCCGAACAGACAATGGCGATGAACGGTGCCGGTGCCAGCAATCGGTATAGGTCTGATGGCAACAAGGCGCGTGGCTCGACCGGCGTCGACAAACAGGGTGGCGACAGCGCTTCCAAGGACGAGTTCAAGTCGCTCGAAGCCGCCCTAATGGGACGCGGTGGTGAAAGCCTGGTCAGCAAAGAGACGCTTAAACATGTCGTCACGCGGGTGACGGATGAGGGGTTGATCGTTGAACTGTTTTCAACCGAAGGCGCCCCCCTGTTCGAAGAGCACACCGACCGCCCGACGCCACTGATGAAAGAGCTGGCAAGGTTGGTCGTGCGCCATTCCGGCCTGGTGTCCAATGGTATCGCAATTGGCGGGCACATCCGCGCCCATCCCGTGGTGCTGGCCGATAGCCCAGTGTGGGAATTATCAACTGCCCGTGCCGCGCGCACCAGGACCCTATTCGAAGGCTTCGGTCTGGATGCAAAACGGATCAAACGGGTGACCGGACATGCCGACCGCAAGTTGACGGCCAAAAATCCGATGGGCGCCAGGAACGACCGGATCGAAATCATCTATCTGCGCGACCAGTAGAACAAGATAGATAGGTTTTTAGCTGTTAGCGGGGTGTTAAGTGCTGGTGCGCTAGCTGTTGCTTCGAGAATTTCTTGATGCAGCAGAAAGGCGTATCCATGACGATTTCCTCCTCGCTGAATGCGGGCATAGCGGCGCTTACCGCAAATGCCAGCCGACTAGCGTCGATTTCAGACAACATCGCGAACTCTTCGACCTTTGGGTATAAACGCGTTGAAACCGATTTTCATTCTCTTGTGAATTCGGCCGGCGGCGGCACTTACTCCGCCGGGGGAGTTCGCTCGACAACCCAACGGATGATTGATCAGCGCGGATCGTTGATAACGACATCAAATGCCACCGATCTGTCGGTGCGCGGCAGTGGTATGCTGCCCGTGGCCAAAACATCCGAAATCGCAGGCGGCAACGGCAACCCCAACATGTTGCTGACGACAACCGGTTCGTTTCGAACCAATGCCGATGGTTACCTGGTGACCGAATCCGGTTTGGTACTGATGGGTTGGCGCGCCAACCCGGACGGCACCATCCCCAACCTGCCTCGCGATACTGCGGACGGTCTCACCCCGGTTCAACTCAGCGTCAATCAACTCTCGGGCTCGCCGACCACCCAGATGAACCTGCGCATGAACCTGCCTGCAACCGCAACCGAGGCCGGGTCTGCCGGCGACACACAGCCGCTTTCAGTCGAATACTTCGACAACCTGGGCAAGTCGGAAAATCTGCAGGTTGAACTGGTCCCGGTCGTCCCCGCCACCGGTGAAAGCAACCAGTGGACCATGATCATGCGAGACACTGCATCCGGTGGCGCAATCGTTGGCGAATACACTTTGAACTTCAACGACAGCCGAACCGACGGCGGCACCCTGGCCAGTGTGACCAGCACCACCGGGGGCGCCTATGATGCGACAACCGGAACAATGATCGTCAACGTCGCCGGCGGCCCGATGGAGATCAACATCGGTCGCCCGGATGACCCCAACGGGATCACGCAGCTGTCTGACACCTTTGCTCCGGTATCGATCACCAAAGATGGATCTGCCGTTGGCACCATGACGCGGGTCGAGGTGGATGAGAACGGCTTTGTTCACGCCTTCTTTGACTCTGGTGCCAGCCGCAAGGTGTTTCAGATCCCGCTGGTGAACCTGCCGAACCCCAACGGGTTGGTCGCGCTTGACAGTCAAACCTATGAGCCGTCACGCGAAAGCGGCACCTTCTTCCTGTGGAACGCGGGCGAAGGCCCGACCGGCAGCATCGCCGGTTTCTCGCGCGAGGAATCGACCACCGACATCGCCAATGAGCTAACGGCAATGATTCAGACGCAGCGGTCGTACTCGTCCAGCGCAAAGGTCATTACGACCGTGGACGAGATGTTGCAGGAAACCACCAACATCAAGCGCTAACCAGCGCTTGATAAGCCTGTTCAGAGGACGTCAACCATGACCATTTCTTCGGCATTCAACAATGCGCTCAGCGGCCTGACAGCTGCTGGACGCGCTACTGGCATCGTGTCGGACAATATCGCAAATGCACTCACACCTGGGTATGCGCGCCGGTCGTTGGAGGTCGCCTCGAACGGGTACAGCGGCAACGGGGTACGCGTCGTTGGTGTGACCCGACACGCGGATCCCATACTGCTTTCGAACCGTCGCGACGCCGACGCCGCTCACGGCCATGCAAACACCATCGCCGATTTTCACGCGGCCTTGGAAAAAGCAATCGGAACAACGGACGACCAGACCTCTATAACTTCTCGATTAGCCGAGTTCGAAAGCGCCCTGCTGCAAGCAGCCAGCATGCCGGAATCAGCCACGCGATTGGGGTTGGCGGTGTCTGGGGCCAAGGATCTGGCAAGCTCCATCTCAAACGCATCCGAAGAGCTGCGCCAAACCCGCTCGGCGGCAGATCGCAGCATAGCAAGCCAGGTGGACCGCCTGAATGCCCGACTAAAAAACGTCGAGGAACTGAATCAGAAAATCCAGGATGTCTCCGGCTCGGGCGGCAATGTGAATGCGCTGCTGGATCAGCGCCAGCAGGCTGTAGACGACATCAACGAGATCGTGCCGGTCAACATCGCACGGCGCAGCAATGGTCAGATTGCCCTCTTCACTGATGGCGGTGCCATCTTAGTGGATGGCAAGGCGGCAACGCTCAGCTTTAATCTGACCGGGGAAACCAAACCCCATATGACCGTGCAGAACAACCTTTTGTCTGGTCTGGAAATCAACGGGATTGCTGTAAACACCAGCGGCCCAACCTCGGCTATCCGCGGCGGCACACTGGCCGCCCAATTCGAAGTTCGCGATGTCCTGTCGGTTCAAGCCCAAGGGGATCTGGACGCTGTCGCACGCGATCTGATCGAACGGTTTGAAACCTCTGGCCTGGACACTACAGTAGCCGCCGGTCAGCCGGGCCTTTTTACCGACGATGGCAACCCTTTCTCTGCAACAGCGCCTGCCGGGCTTGCTGGCCGAATTGAGGTGAACGCAATCGTTGATCCCAATCGCGGCGGGGACACCTGGAAACTCCGCACCGGATTGGGCGCCACCACCCCCGGCGAGCAAGGCGAAGCTCGCCAACTCAAAGCGTTCGAGGCTGTCCTGACCGCCAAGCGCGGGCAACCTGACGACCGTTTTGGCACCGGTGATCTGACAGCGGCAGGCATCAGCGCCGCGTTGTTGTCAAAGGTCGCGTCAGACAACAGCACATCGACCAGGGCGCTCAGCTTTGCCTCTGCCAACAAGGCCGAGATGATGCGCGTCGAGCAGGAAAACGGCGTGGATACCGACGCCGAAGTTCAGAACCTGATCCTGGTCGAACAGGCCTATGCCGCCAACGCCCGTGTCATCCAAGTGGTAGACGAGCTGATGGACACTTTGTTGAGGTTGTAAGTTATGAGCATGTCTTCAATTGGCGATCTCGCCCGAACCCTGATGTTTCAAAACAGAAGCACAGAAATCAGAACCGAAATTTCACAGCTCACACAAGAGCTTGCGAGCGGGCGCGTTTCAGATGTGTCTGCCCACCTAAACGGAGAGTTCTCGCACCTGGCCGACATCGAGCATTCGCTCGAACGATTGAGCAGTTTCTCGACAGCGACTGCGGAAGCCGGGTTGTTCGCGACCACCATGCAACTCAGCCTGGAAAACCTGGATCAACGAACCGGCGATCTGGCCAACAGCCTGACAGCGATCGGGAACTTTGGGCAGGACATCAACCGGGCCCAGGTCAGTTCGCAGGCCAAATCCGAGCTCGGCGCGATGATCGGGTCTCTGAATCAGGCTGTGGCGGGCCGCAGTCTGTTTGCCGGGATCGCAACCGACCATGTGCCGCTGGAATCCGCCGACGCGCTGCTGCAAGAGATCCGGACCGTCATCACAGGCAGCGCAACCGCCGACGACGCCATCACTGCCGCGCGCGCCTGGTTCAACGACCCCGCCGGGTTCGAGGCCGTAATTTATCGGGGCTCGGCCCAATCGCTAGCGCCGCTTTCGGTCGGAAAGAACGACGAGGTCTCGCTGACTCTCAGGGCCGACAACAGCACGTTCCGCGAGGTTCTGCTCAACACAACCCTGGCCGCGCTGGCCACAGATGGCACCGTTGGTCTTAGCGATACCGAACAAACCGATCTGCTCAAGAAAACCGGGGTCGGCCTGACCAACACCAAAGACGATATCGTTGGTCTGCGTGCAGATGTCGGCCACGCCGAGGCCCGAATTGATCAGGCCGAGGCACGCAATTCAGCGACCAAGGCCAGTTTGGAATTTGCACGCAATAAATTGATCGGCGCCGATCCGTTTGAGGTCACAACACGCCTGCAAAGCGTCCAGGTGCAACTGCAAAGCCTTTACACGGTCACAGCGCGAACCTCCTCCCTGAACTTGGTGAATTTCCTGAGATGAAAAAACTGATCTGTCTAATTTTCTGCCTACTTCTTCCTTCGATGCTCACAGCCGGTACCGTGCGCCTCAAGGATCTGGTCGATTTCGACGGGGTACGTGGCAATGATCTGGTGGGCTATGGCCTCGTCGTTGGTCTGAATGGCACCGGCGACGGCCTGCGAAACGCCCCTTTCACCGAAGAGATCATGTCCAACATCCTGGAACGCCTCGGGGTGAATGTGACCGGCGAACAGTTCCGCCCGAAAAACGTGGCTGCGGTCTTTGTCACCGCCAGTCTGCCCCCTTTTTCGCGGGTCGGCAGCCAGATCGATGTGACGGTGTCCGCCATCGGGGATTCCAAAAGCCTGCTGGGCGGCACCCTGGTGATGACCCCTCTCAACGCCGCTGACGGACAGATTTATGCCGTATCCCAAGGTACGGTTCTGGCCGGGGGCGCCGTTGCCGAAGGCGAGGCAGCTTCGGTTGTGCGGGGTGTCCCGACATCCGGCGTGATCCCATCCGGTGCTCGGGTCGAGCGCGAAATCGACTTCACCTTGAGCGACCTGACCCAGATCCGGCTGGCCCTTCGTGAGCCAGACTTCACAACCGCTGGCCGGATCGAAACGGCGATCAACCGCACCTTCAACACGCGCGTGGCCATCATGCGCGATTCCGGCACGGTCGAGGTCGATATTCCCGCCACGCGTGCTGCCTCAACCGCGCACGCAATCGGTCGGATGGAAAACATTCTGATCGAGCCCGAACGCAAGGCGCGTGTGGTGGTGGACCAACGCTCGGGCACAATCGTTATGGGCGATGACGTTCGCATCTCGCGCGTGGCAGTGTCCCAAGGCAACCTGACCCTGCGCGTCGAAGAAACACCTCTGGCTGTACAGCCCAACCCATTCGCCGACGGTCGAACCGTTGTTGTTCCCAGAACAAATGCCGCAATCGAAGAAGATGAGGGAATTGCTCTGGCCGAAGTGCCCGAAGGAACGTCGTTGTCTCAGGTTGTTGCTGGCCTCAACGCTTTGGGCGTCTCGCCACGCGACATGATCGACATCCTGAAGACGATCAAGGCCGCCGGCGCATTGCACGCCGAGTTCATTGTCAGGTAGTTGCGTGGAAACCCCGTACCGCAAAAACAGAACCGCCCGGACAAGATCCGGACGGGATCACTTTTGTCGGGAAGCGCGTCGACATGTTGCCGAGGGTCTGACACAAATCTCAGGCACACTGCGGCAGCATCCAGTTGATAGTCGTGTCTCGAGCCCGAAACCGCAACGCTGCAAGGTTTGGATCTGGTCTAAGCATAGGTTCCCTTGGTTAATACAGGCAATGCGGCGGCATTACCTGGTCGATACCAGCGTGCCGCGCGCTCCCCTCAATGGACACGAGTCAACAATCAGGAATTTCACTTTGGAAACATCCGACTCTTCTTTCGAAGGCCGGGTATTTACTTAGCCGGGTGTGCGGCTTGGCGTGCAGTTACTTCAAGGGCTGTAACTGCGGACCAAAGCTCCGGCGACAAGGGACCAACCGTCGGCAATCACGAAAAACGCCAATTTGAATGGCAATGAAACCGTTGCGGGCGGCACCATCATCATGCCCATCGACATCAGAACCGCTGCAACAACCAAATCGATCACCAGAAACGGCAAGAACACCAGAAATCCAATCTGAAACGCGCGCGAAATCTCAGAGAGCAGAAAAGACGGGACCAAAACGGAAATCGGCGCTTCAGGTGACAAATCGACTTCTTGGGTGGGCGGGCGCAGGGATGCCATGGCCTCAAAAGTATCTGGATCAACACGCGCGGCCATGAATCCTTTGAACGGTACGATCGCCTGCTGCAGCGCGGGCTCAACCTCCATCGTTTCCTCGACAAGTGGCTGAATCCCGGTTTCCCAGGCCTCGGTGAACACCGGTTCCATGATGAAGTAGGTCAAAAACAGCGCCAGACTTACGATCAACATGTTAGGAGGCGATTGCTGCAGCCCGATCCCCTGGCGCAGGATCGACAAGACCGTCACCAGGAACGGAAAGCAGGTGATCATTATGGCCAGACCAGGCGCCAGACTCAGAACTGTGATCAGCAAGATCAACTGGATCGTTCGGCCGGACAAGGACCCACCTTCGCCCAACGACAAGGACAACTCCTGCGCGTCGGCGGGCCCAGCCAAGGTAACAATCAAACATGCGAGCAGTGCGACGATAGGCAAACGAAACCGACGCGTCATCCCAACCCGCTCTGTAGATCGGTGATCTCTGTCAATCGAACGGCCAACTGCCCGGCCTGATCGCCGTTCATTTCTTCGAGCTGCCCCCGTGCAACAAGCGTACCCCCAACATAGAGTTCAACTGGATCCTCGACCCGTTTGTCGAGAGTTAGAACGGCGTTTTCACCTAACCCAACTAGATCTTTGATCAGTGGTCTTGCGTGACCGACCGAAACCATGATTTCGATCGGAACCGAGGTGAACGGATTGCCCTGCTCGGGAGTGGTAGGTTCCTCGTTATCCATGTTGGACGTCCTCTTTTGCCTGATACAGGAATGCGTCGACAGCCTCAGAAATTGACGCCATCAAAGCTGTACAATCTACTTCTCGTTCGGCTGTGCCGACCCTCAGATAGGCCTGACCCGGAGGCAGGCTGGATTCTTCAACCATCTGAACAGGGACGGAAAACTCGCGATCCATGGCTGGTTTGAGTGCCGCACTCACCCCAGATGGAACAATCAGCAGAACCGGTTGCGCCGCCTGATCCCGCGCCATCTCCTTCAGCTCATCCACGATGTGCTGGCTGTACGTCCTTTCGATGGTGTCCGGCAAAACCGTATCCATCAGACTGCTGAACATCGGCTCCAGCGACAAAGTCATCTGCGACAACGCCTCATGGTAGGTGAACGACAGATCCTCAAGGGACTTACCCAGAGCTTCGGATACGTGTGCGTGGTCTTCGGTACGGGCCGACACGGCGTCGTCCCAACCCGCGGCATACCCTTGTTCAAAGGCGGTCAGCCGATACTCTTCCAACGAGTCCTCGTCCATCATCTGAACACGACCGACTTGAAAGATGTTCTTTTCAAAGTCTTCCAGCAAATGTGCGATTGACATCAGACCTTCTCCTCACTTTCCTGCAGCCAACTGCGCAGGATTTCTACTGTCTCTTCCTGTTTGTCACCGATCATCGAGCGCAAACGGTCCACCGGGTCCTCGGTTCCACCCGCAATCTGTCGAACCCCCGCATTCGGAGCTTGAAGCGCTTCGAACCCACCGCCCTCCCCTGTAGCAATCTCGCCGGTCAGAGCCGGTTGCCCGGTCGTGGTTGAACTTGCACTGGTAGGAGCCGAAGGCGGCAGAGCAATGGACGGGGCACCAATCTGGGCGTTGTTGCTCAGGATCGGACGGACCACAAAAAGCCCGAGCCCAAGCGCCACAAGAGCCAACGTTGCCATCTGGATCAGCGACATCGCGTCCAGATGCATGCCCTGAAACAACGACGGACCAACTGCCGTTCCCAAGGGTTCGATCGTGGGCAATTCCATTGACTTGATTGTGATGACGTCACCACGATCAGCATCGAAACCAACCGCTGAAGAAACCAGCTCGCGCAGTGTGTCCAGCTCTTCGTCGGGGCGTGGTGCAAAGGTCCCACCAGCAGCTTCGGCCGGTGTACCATTCACCAGAACCGCGACGCTCAGGCGTTTGACGGCGCCGGGCACACGCAGAATTTCCAGTTCGGTTTCAGACACCTCATAGTTCACGCGCTCGCGGGTCGCGCTGGTGGACGAGTTCGATTCATCCCCTGTCGCGCCATCGCCGTCCGGCAAGTTCGACGCCACAGTCACGTCGCCGGATTGATTCTTGGAGTTGTCAGAGCGTTCTTCGACATCCGTGCTGATCGCCACGCGCCCGCTGGGATCAAATCGGCGTTCGCGGATAGATTCGGTTTCTGTCACCGTATCAACGCTGATCTCGACCACAGCGTTGCCCTTACCGACGCGCGCCTCAACCAGGCGCAGAACGCGGTCCCGCATCTGTTGTGCGCGGTCATCGGCTGTGCTTGCCGCCGCCGTGGCCTCGGGCGATCCGATCAGCGTGCCGTTTGCATCGATGATCGCCACGTTGTCCACCGACAACCCGCTGATCGCGCTAGAGACCAGAAAACGGATCGCATTGGCTTGCGTTGGCGTGACCGGGCTGCCCGTCGGAATGACAGAGATCGACGCCGTGGGTTCCGCGCTTCGCTGAAACGGCGAGGAAGCGCTGTTGGCGATATGAACGCGCGCTTGGCTGATGAACGGCGATGCCACGATGGTGCGCGCCAGTTCCCCTTCTTTTGCGCGCCAATAGGCGGCATCGAACATTTGCGATGTCGTCCCAAATCCGCTTAGCGAATCAAGCAGTTCGTACCCTTTTCCCCCATTCGCTGGCAGCCCTTCACTTGCCAATGTCAGGCGCAACTCGTCCCGCTGGGCCACCGGGACATAAATCGACCCACCCCGCACATCATACGGAATGCCACGCTGTTCCAGCGAGCGGACCACATCACCGGCCGATCCACTTTCGAGCCCCGCATAGAGCAATTGCATGCTCGGGTTCGCCGCGATTCGCGACATCGCCAGGACTGCAAGGAACACCGCAACGGCTGCGCCGATGACGATCACTTGCTTTCTTTTGTCTAAACTTGCCCAGACAGTTCTAATCTGCTGCACGCTAACCTCCGTCTCACCGACATTCTGTTCGGCACATCCCCTGTTTTGGTCGATTGGCCTTAACAATCGGTTAGTTCCTGACCGGCTATGAATGTTCTCGAACTTGAAGAGGGTAAGCCATGGCCGATGTGACGGCAGATGAACTGGAACCAGAGAAAAAAGGCGCGAAACTTCCGCTGGTTATTGGGCTTGTTCTGGGTCTGGTTGGTGCAGGTATGGGGTTCTATGCGACCACTTCGGGGCTGATTCCCATTGTCAATTCCGCTGACACGCAAGATGACAAGGCGCCTGCCGAGGACACTGGTGAACACCCGGCAGCACTTCCCGATATCGAATATGTGGATCTGACCCCAATCATGATCACGCTGAGCGGTGGCGCAACCATTCACCAACTGCGGTTCCATGCCCAGCTCGAGGTGGAATCGAAATACCACTCTGACGTCGAAAAAATCCGTCCGCGGATTCTCGACGTTCTCAACGGCTATCTCAGGGCGCTGGAGTTATCGGATCTGCGCGATCCCTTGGCTCTCACCCGCCTGCGCGGCCAGATGTTGCGCCGTATTGGCATTGTAGCTGGCAAAGGGCGCGTGCGTGACTTGCTGGTGATCGAATTTGTACTGAACTAGGAGAATAAATTGGAACTCGTGGCAGATATTCTTCTTGTAGCTGGCGCATTGGGTGCGGGCCTTTACTGTTTTGTTCTGGCTCGCCGCCTGAACCGGTTCAACGACCTGGAAAAGGGGGTCGGCGGTGCCGTCGCCGTTCTGTCCGCGCAGGTGGATGATCTGAACAAGACCCTGCAATCGGCCCGAGCGGCTTCGGACAGCTCAAACGAAGCATTGGGCGATCTGACGATCAAGGCCGAGGCCGCCGCTCAACGGCTCGAGCTGTTGATGGCCTCGATGCATGATGTGCCGATCAACGACACGCCCGAACCGAAAGCGCCCGAGGCAAAATCTCCGGAAAAACCCGACGAAATCTCGCGACCCGATGTCGCAGAAATAGAGTGCAAAACCGAGGCACCTGCCCCAGGGCTGATGTTCATGCGCCGTGATCGCGGCCCGGCGAGGGCTGAAACATGAGCAAGCCTGTGACAGCACGCAACGGTGCCCTGACCGTGATCGCGGTCCTCATGCTTGGCTCGGCTGTGCTGCGCGTGGGGTTCGAGGCCGGGCCCGCCATCGCCCGCGAAATCAACACGGAAAAACCCGAAGCGCCCCAAGACAGCATGGCACCCAAGGTCAGTGAGACAGCCGTCGAATATCAAAAGTTGCTGGCCGCCTTGCAAGAGCGCGAACAAGACCTCGCCCGCCGCGAATCGCAGATCGAAGAACGCAACAAAGCGCTCGCCGTAGCGAATCAGGCCATCGAGCAAAAACTCACTGCCCTGACCGAAGCCGAAGAGGCACTGCGCGAGACCATCGCCTTGGCCGATGTCGCCGCCGAAAATGACCTGACACGACTGACCGATGTCTACGAACAGATGAAGCCAAAGGAATCGGCCGCCCTGTTCGAAGAGATGGACCCCGATTTCGCCGCCGGTTTTCTGGCCCGCATGCCGCCCGAAGCCGCCGCCGGGATCATGGCCGGGCTTAGTCCAACGGCAGCCTATACCATCAGCGTGGTTCTGGCCGGTCGCAACGCCAATGTCCCAGGGGACTGACCGCAATGACACTTTGTGTGACCCTTTCCACCCAACATCTGAACTCGGAGTACTGACATGATCGGAATCATCGGGATTGTGTGCATTTTCGCGATGGTTTTCGGCGGCTATCTGGCCGCCGGCGGCAAAATGGGCATCATTCTGAAATCGCTGCCGTTTGAAATGATGATGATTGGCGGCGCGGCCGTCGGCGCGTTTCTGATCAGCAACGACATGGGTGGCGTCAAACATACGGCCAAAGATATGGCCAAGGTCTTCAAAGGCGCCAAATGGAAGCCCGACGACTACCGCGATCTGCTGTGTTTGCTGTTTGCTCTGATCCGCGTCGCGCGCCAGAACCCGGTCGAAGTTGAACAACATATCGAAGACCCGGACAACTCGAGCCTGTTTTCCAAATACCCCAAAATTAAGTCAGACAAAGAGGCGGTTGACTTGATTTGCGACACCATGCGCTCGGCCTCGATGAACTATGACGATCCCCATCAGGTCGAAGAAGTTCTGGAAAAGCGGATGGATGCAAACTTGCATCACGCGTTGCATTCCAGCCACGCCTTGCAAACCGTTGCCGACGGCCTGCCCGCTCTAGGGATCGTCGCGGCAGTTCTGGGCGTGATCAAGACGATGGGCTCGATCGATCAGCCGCCCGAGGTTCTGGGCAAGCTGATTGGCGGCGCTCTGGTCGGAACATTTCTGGGCGTGTTCCTCGCCTACGGCCTGGTTGGCCCCTTTGCATCCAAAGTCAAAGCCGTGGTCGAAGAGGACGCACATTTCTATCAGCTGATCCGCGAGGTTCTGGTCGCCAACCTGCACAATCACGCGGCCGCCATCTGTATCGAGGTCGGGCGCCAGAACACCCCGTCACACATCCGTCCCAAGTTTGCAGACTTGGAAGAAGCGCTCAAAGCGATCAAACAGGACGCCGCATGACCCGGTTTTTTCTGCTGCTCGTCTTCGCGATCTTCGGCACGACTTCAGCACTAGCCGAGCGTCTGGCTGTGCGTTCGGGTGAGCATCCGAACTTCACCCGTCTGGTCATGAAGCTGCCAACCGGCGTAGAATGGTCATTTAGAACGGGCACCAGCGAGGCAGAGTTACAATTCGCCTTGCCGGACCTAGAGTTTGACATCACGGGCGTATTCACCCGAATCCCACGCGACCGGCTGGCAGACCTCAAACAGGACACTCCCGGCGATCCCTTACGGCTGTCTTTTGGATGTTTTTGCGAAGCAAAAGCATTTGTCGAGGCCGGAAACTACTTGGTCGTAGACATCAGAAAATCTACCGCGTCGGGGCCAATTGCCCTAAAACGCCCGGTACTGCCAAACCTCTCGGGAGTATTGGGTGCTGATGCTTCTCCCAAGATCAAGATTGAGACCGCTCCGCCCATTTCTTTGCCCCTCGATCTGCCGCGGCGCGGAACGCAGAACGACTTGGCTCAGATCCTTCCAGATCAACGGCAGATGGAATTTCGCCTGCTCACACAGCTCACTAGAGCAGTCGACCAGGATATCCTGGATATTGCACCGGATGTGGTTGCCATTGAAACTGACAGCCCAAAGACCGCAGAAAACCCGATACTCTCGGACACCCTTGGGATCAATGAGAACATTCGCATCGCGACGGTGATCGACCGGGATCTCTATGGATTGTCCAACCACATGTCCACCGGGTCGCCCAAACGAACCTGTTCCGCGATCGACGACCTGAAACTGGCGCAATGGGGCGAGCCCGGTGGCTTTGCCGACCACATCGGTGATCTGCGAAACCGAGTGGTGACAGAAGCCGGTGACGTCGATCCCGAGGTGGTTTTGGAACTGGCCCAACAATATATCTATTTCGGCTTCGGAACCGAGGCGCTGAGCACGTTGTCCTTGCACCCCGACCCGTCCCAGATCTCGTGGGAGCTTCCCATTCTTGCAGGGCTTCTGGACTCAGGCGCGGCAGCCAGTTCTGAAGAGCTGTCCGGGTTTCAACATTGTGACGGCCCGATCTCTTTGTGGTCCGTTTTGACGCAAGAAGACCTGGCCCAGGACGCAAACACGCAGGCCATAACCAACGCCTTCTCCAAGCTGCCTGAGCATCTGCAATTTCAATTGGGCCCGAGACTGGGCATGATTCTGACCCGCGCCGGAGACAAAGTTTCGACCCGCGCCGTCTTACGCATCCTGAACCGCAGCCTGCCAAGTCCCAAACCCGAGGTGTCCCTGATCGAGGCAGAGGTTGCCCGCCTCGAAGGGGATCATGAGGAATATCAGGAAAAGCTTGAAGCCGTGGTCGAAGACACCAGCGATTCCGAGCAGGCCCCGCGAGCCCTGATCGCACTGCTCGAAGATCGCTGGCATTTGCGCCAGGGGTTTTCCGAAGCGGACACCGAATTGCTGTCCGCGCACGTGCATGAGTTTCGAAAATCAGAACTCGGAGCCGACCTACAACGCGCCTATATTCTGGCGCTGGCGTTGAATGGGCAATTTGACGACGGGTTCTCTGAACTGGGTGAACTGGCCGCAAGCCAGCGCCCCGCATCGCTCAATCGAATTCTAACGCTTTTGGTAGAACGCGCGGACGACGTGTCATTCCTGAAACTTGCACTAGAGCACGGCAATCAGCGCCCCGGAACTCTTGCTCGTGAAACGGTCGATCTGATCGCCGAACGCCTGATCGACTTGGGATTTTACAAGCAAGCGATGGACCTCCTGGATGATCCGCTCAAGGGTCGTGTGGCCCAGAATCGCAAGTTCCTTCTGGCGCGGGCTGCGTTGGGTTTGAACTTGCCGCACCGAGCGCAGTTAGAGCTGTTAGGAACAAAGGGCCCCGAGGGCGCAAGGCTACGGGCCAAAGCACTCGAACAGAAGGGCGAGCTGACTGCGGCCGCAGAACAACTGGTCCAATCGGGTCAACTGGATGAAGCTGCACGCGCCTTGTGGCTGACCGAAGATTGGGAGCAGATGCCCAACGTCGAAAGCGAATACACTCGCGCGGCCGAGCTGTCGATCGACCTCAGGCCACCTGAAACCACTGAAATCCCTAATCGCTTGTCCGAAGCGCGAAACCTGATCTCGGAAAGCGAAAGCGCAAGGGCCGCGATCAGCGAGCTGTTGGAAGCCATCAACTGAACCCAAGGATTTGGGTTCAGCTAACCATTTCTAAACACTCGGCTCATAGCCTCTGTTCGACGCATAATGTGGATAGGCAGAATGCCCCAACCCCTTCATTCCAGACCTTGGAACTGGCTACGATTTGCCGGACGCAACCAAGGGCAAACGGCACTTTTCCTGGCACTCATCATGGTCAGCCCGGCCCCGGCCCTGGCCAATGCACTGCCCCAAACCCGTACCACCGGAAACCTGTGCGACCGGGCTGCCCTCAGGGCCGCGCGCACCCATGGCATTCCCGAAGACGTAATGCTTGCCATCACCCGCGTCGAAACCGGGCGCACCGCGCAAGGACGCACATCTTCTTGGCCCTGGACGGTCAACATGGAGGGGGCAGGCCATTGGTTTACGACTGAAGATGAGGCCCGATCATACGTCTTCTCACGGTTCAAGGATGGCGCGCGCAGCTTTGATGTCGGGTGCTTCCAGATCAATTACAAATGGCACAGCAGCGGGTTCAAATCGATTGACGAGATGTTTGACCCGGACCTGAACGCCACTTATGCCGCCCGGTTCCTCGAAACACTGCACGACGAATTCGGCGACTGGTCCAAAGCAGCAGGGGCTTATCACTCCAGAACCCGCCAATACGCCGACATCTACATAGCCCGATTCGACGCCGCACGGGCGGATCTGAATGGCGATGCCCCATCGATCGACATCGGCCCTATGCCGATTCTGGGACACGCCTCGCGCCAACCTTTGATCGGGTCCGGAGACGTCGGCATGGGCTCTCTGGTGCCCACCGGTGCAAAATCAAATTCCCTCTCTCTGATTGTTTTCAACTGACATGCCAAAAGTTCAGCTAAACTCTTTCTTCAGCCCGACAGTTCTTTTGGCCGTTGCCTTGATGACGATCATCATCATGATGATCCTGCCGGTGCCAGCCTGGGCGCTCGACGTTGGTCTCGCAGCCTCTTTCGGGTTGGCAATCCTGATTTTCACCATCACGCTGTTCATCGAACGCCCGCTGGATTTCTCGGCTTTCCCAACCATCCTGCTGGCCTCTTTGATGTTGCGATTGTCGCTCAACATTTCGTCCACGAAGCTCATCATCGGACAGGGCCACACCGGCCCAAACGCCGCCGGGGACGTGATTGAAGGGTTTGCCCAATTCATCATGGGTGGCAGCGTGTTCCTGGGCCTTGTCGTGTTCGGCGTTCTGCTAATCGTCAACTTCATGGTGATCACCAAAGGCGCCGCCCGCATGGCCGAGGTCGGCGCGCGTTTTGCCCTGGACGGCATGCCCGGTAAACAGCTCGCCATCGACAGCGACATGTCCGCAGGCGCCATCGACCACGCGCAAGCCAAGGAACGGCGCGAGCGCGAGCAGCAAGAAACAACATTTTTCGGCTCGCTCGATGGCGCATCGAAGTTCGTCAAAGGCGACGCCATTGCAGGTCTGCTGATCACGCTGTTAAACTTGGTCATGGGACTGGTTATGGGCGTGGTCGTCCACCAGATGCCCATATCTGCAGCGTTTGAAACTTATGCAATCCTGACCGTCGGGGATGGCCTTGTCTCGCAGATCCCCGCCGTCATCATCTCGATCGCCTCGGCCCTGTTGCTGGCACGCGGCGGCATGCAAGGCGCCACTGATCTGGCGCTGCTCGATCAGTTGGGCAAGCACCCCGCAGCCCTCGCCACCGTGGCGGTTTTGATGGGCGTGTTTGCCCTGGTGCCAGGTCTGCCGTTTCTGCCGTTCATCTTGGGCAGTGGCGCGCTTGGGGCGGCGTCTTATTGGATGATCTTGCAACAGCACAAAAAGGCCGAGGAGGAGGCCACCGGCACGGCCATGCCCGAAGAGCCCACCCAAAATCGGGGTCTGGGCGACATCCTCGATCTGGACGACGTGCATCTGGAATTCGCCCCCGACCTGGTTGGTATGGTGCTGGATCCGGGAACGGGCCTGGACGCACGTATCGCCAACATGCGCACCCATGTGGCATCAGAGTTTGGCCTGATCCTGCCCGATATTCGCCTGACCGATCAGGCCGAGTTGACCCCGGGCACCTACATCATCCGCGTCCAAGGTGTCGAACAGGTGCGCGGTGTACTGCACCCCGATCTGGTGCTGGCGCTGGTGCCTGACAGTTTTACCGCCCTGCCCGACGGCCAGGACGTGACTGAACCCGTCTATGGCGCGCCCGCGCGTTGGATTTCGTCCAAAGATCAGGATGGCGCAGCCATTTCCGGGGCCACCATCGTCTCCCCGCCTGAAATTCTGGCGACCCATCTGCTTGAAGTGATCAAACAGAACTTTGCGCGCCTGCTGTCGCTGAAATCCCTGCGCCGCCTGCTGGACGAAATGAAACGCCTCAGCGATCCCGTCCGGGCTGACGCCAACCGCAAGCTCCTGGACGAACTGATCCCTGACAAGGTGCCGATGGACACGCTCCACAGTGTTCTACGCCTGCTGCTGGAGGAACGCGTGTCGATCCGCAACATGCCGCTGATCCTGGAAACCATTGCCGAAGCCCGGCTGATCACCACCCAGCCCGAGGCGATCTGCGAACATGTGCGCCACCGCCTGGGCTTTCAGCTGGTGGCCGAAATGAAACGCGCCGATGGTTCGATCCCGCTGGTGCAGTTGGCACCCGAATGGGAAGACGCCTTTGTGACCTATCAAGTCGATGGCGGTGCCAGCGGTCTGGACATCGTGTTGCCGCCCGATTTGTTCAACCGTCTGGCCGATGGTGTGTCAGAGCAGGTCGGGCAAACGGCCGAAAACGGCATCTATCCCGCTGTCGTGACGTCGACTCGGCGCAGGCGTTTCTTACGAACGGTGATGCGCGCCCGCGGCATCTCCAACCCCGTCCTGTCGTTCGAGGAAATCGGGCTCGAGGCGCGCCCGTCGCTGGTCGGGCTGGTGGCCGCATAACCCATGAGCGAGCCCCTGGCCCAATATCTGACGTCCGAATTCTGGCACGCCTTCACCGTGCTCCTGCGCGTTTCAGCCTTCGTCTCGGTCATACCCGCCTTTGGCGAACGAACGGTGCCCACGCGGGTCAAAATGGGGATCGCCATCGCCTTTACCGCCATCGTCGCGCCCGCGCTTGGTGAGCGGTTCGAGCCGGCGGATTTCGCCGCCTTTGCGCAGCTGGCGATGACAGAAATCGTGATCGGGTTGATCCTGGGCCTGATGGTGCGCCTGTTTGTTTTGGGACTTCAAACCGCAGGCTCGATCGCAGCGCAGGCCACGTCGCTGTCGCAAATCCTGGGTGGCGCTGCAGTTGAACCGGTTCCAGCAATGGGGTTCCTGCTGGTCATGGCCGGGCTGACGTTGGCAGTGATGACCGGGCTGCATGTGCGTGCCGCGGAATACGCGATACTCAGCTATCAGCTCTTTCCCGTCGGCACGTTGCCAGACGCCAGCGATCTGACTCGCTGGGGCGTCGGACAAGTCGCCACCGTCTTTGCTCTGGCGTTTTCGCTCGCTGCGCCTTTTGTCATCGCCTCGCTGATCTATAACTTGGCGATGGGGGCGATCAATCGCGCGATGCCACAGCTGATGGTGGCCTTTGTCGGTGCCCCGGTGATCACCTTTGGCGGGCTCTTTATCCTCTTTGCCGCAACCCCACTTTTGCTGACCATCTGGGTCGACGCGGTGAACGACTTCTTGACGAACCCCCTTGGCGGCACCAGATGAGCGCTTCCGACGACGACAGTGAAAAGTCCTTTGATCCGACGCCGCAAAAACTCCAGAAGGCGCGGGAAAAGGGTGAGGTCGCAAAATCCGCGGACCTGTCGGTCGTGGCCGCCTATGCCGGTCTGGTGCTTGTGTTTTTGGCCATTGGCCATGCCTCGATCACCTCCCTTGGCACCACGCTCATGGTCTTTCTCGATCAACCCGAAGGGCTGTCGACCCTGCTTGTGAACGGTCCCTCCGCCGGTCCGGTCGGGGGTATGATCGGGTCGGTCGCGCTGGCCATCGGACCCTGGCTTCTGGTTCCCATGGCGGCAATTATCCTGTCGGTGATCGCCCAACGCGCCTTTCTGGTGACACCCAGCAAGCTCCAACCCAAGCTGTCGCGGATTTCCCTGATATCGAACGCCAAGAACAAATTCGGCCGCGGGGGCCTGTTTGAATTTGCCAAAAGCTTTACCAAGCTCATCCTCTATTCGATCTGCCTGGGCGTGTTCCTGCATGCCAACTTGAGCGACATCATCTCAAGCACTGGCGTCGCGCCGCGCATTGTCGTGCCGATGATGATGGATCTGGTGTTTCAATTCCTGTTCATCGTGCTCGCCGTGGCGCTGATGATCGGCTCGATCGACTACATCTGGCAATATTTCGAACACATCCGCAAAAACCGTATGAGCCGCAAGGAAATCATGGACGAGACCAAGGATTCCGAAGGCGATCCGCACATGAAACAGCAGCGTCGCCAAAAGGGCCAGCAGATCGCGATGAACCAGATGATGGCCGATGTGCCAGCCGCTGACGTGGTGATCGTGAACCCGACGCATTACGCGGTTGTTCTGAAATGGTCACGCCTGCCAGGCGCTGCGCCAACCTGTGTCGCCAAGGGCGTTGACGAAGTCGCCGCCACAATCCGCCAGATCGCCAATGAATCCGGTGTGCCGATCCAATCGGACCCGCCCACGGCACGGGCCATCCATGCCACGGTCGAGATTGGCGACGAGATTCTGGAAGATCATTATAAACCCGTGGCTGCCGCTATCCGATTTGCCGAAACCATGCGCAAGAAAGCTCGGGCAGGTGTCTAATGAAACAAAAAACGCTCCAACAAACCGTGCACGTGACCGAAGCACTTTACCTGCGCGAACACGAGGCGATCAAAGAAACCCTAGCAGAAGAGGCCGAGATCCGCGCCCAACTGGCGCGCCTGGACGCGCTGGTCGCGCAGGCGGCCACCAAACAACAGCAAACGCATTCAGTTCGAATGGTGGGTGCCGATATCCTGTGGCGCGGCTGGGAATCCAAGACGCGCCGCCAGCTGCACACGCATCTGGCACAGGTTCAGACCCGCAAGCTGGGCGCGATGGCGCAGCTGCGCAAAGCGTTCGGCCAAAAGGACGCGATGGCAAAGCTGCAAAAGCTTGATCACGCCAAGCGGCTGCACCACCGACAGACCCAACGCCAGGACAGCCTGCTCGACGGCATCTTAACCAGGCGGTGAGCAAAAAAACGCCGCGCAACCGCACGGCGTTTTCATCTATGGCAGACCCTGATCAGGTGTCCTGGCGGGCAATATCCACGATCAACACATCCTTGACGATATCGCCCAGCTCTTTCCGAGCCACTTCATTTAGTGCCTTGCGCAGCGGCGCCAGATTGTCAGGCCGCGTGAATGCCCCGTCAAAACCGCCCATGTTGGCGTGATCAAACAACACCTGCAGGAACATATCACGCAGCTTTGGCTCTTTCGAATACACCGCTTCGGTGCTGCCCTCGACGGTTTCCAGGCTCAGCGACACGGTGGCCAAGGCCGAGATGTGATCCTTGGTCACGATGGGGATGACAAACTGCTTGGGCAGTTTGACATATTCACTGCCACTTGATTTTTCGTCCTTTTCCGGCTTGGCCTTGGCCTCTTTCTTGTTCTCATCCTCTTTGTGATGTTCGGGCTCTGCATCCTCGGCCATATCGTGCTTTTTCTCACCCGGCCCCAGGAACACCCCGGCGCCGACGCCAGCTCCAAGACCAACAATCAGGAACAGAATGGGTAACAATTTCTTCACGTCGCGGGCTCCTTAGAACGGCAGAACGGTATCAAGGATTTGCTGGCCGTAACGTGGCTGCTGCACATCCGTAATCTGACCGCGACCCCCATAGCTCACCCGGGCCGAGGCGATCTTGTCATAGGTGATCTCGTTCTGGCGCGAAATATCCTCGGGCCGGACATACCCGGTAACCAGCAATTCACGCAGTTCAAAGTTCACGCGCAACTCTTGCGTGCCTGAAATCGCCAGCACCCCGTTGGGCAGAACATCGACCACCGTCGCCGCCACTCGCAAGGTCAGCTTTTCCTTGCGCTTGACCGAGCCTTTGCCGTCGGTCTTGCTGGATGATGTGACGCCGACCGCATCAGCCATACTCGCACCGGCGGGCAATTTTTCATCAAGCCGCTGCGGCAGGCCGAACAGGTTGGGAACCCCCAGATCCTCGGACCCGGTGCGCGAACGTTTCGTGTCATTGGAAATCTCGGCCTTTTCGTCGATCTCGATGACCACAGTCATGATGTCACCCTTTTGCACCGCCCGCCGATCGCCCAGCAAGGATGCGCGCCCGCCGCTCCAAAGCGAGGATTGATCGACGCTGCGCTGCGGGACGGTGTTAAGCGGCAGGCCGGGCCACAACATGGCCACATGTTCCGGGGTCTGCGAGCTTTCCGAAAAGCTGGGCGGCTTGCCCAGGTGATCCATTCGGCCACAAGCGCCCAGCGCAAGCAGACCAACTAGCAGGGACTTCTTCGTGATTGAATACATCAGTGAACCTCGATTGAACCGTCAGACCGAATGCGGCCGGTGACTGTAGAGCGCGATGTCAAGTTCATCACGCGAATGATTTCGCCGGTCGCGCCACGCCCCATCGCGCGCCCCTCGGCAATGATCGTCAAACCACCGCGATTGAAAATCAGCGACACCACATCATTGCGATCAACGACTGCGGGCGGGCCGATGTCAGAAAACCGGATGGGCCTGCCGGGATACAGCGCCACGCGCGCCTCTTTTCCGATGACCTCGTCGGCGTGGGACACAGCACCCGGCACATCGGCCGATTTGGGCACCAGATCCTGCGCGCCGATGATCTCTTTGGCGCGGATTGCGCGCGCGGGCACCAGGATTTCGGCCAAAGAGGGCGTCCCAAATGCCAAAATCAGGGCGACTGCGAATAACCGCATCAGCGCACCTGCGTGGTCGCGCTCATCATCTGGTCGACCGCCGAGATGACCTTGGCATTCATTTCATAACCGCGCTGCGCCTCGATCAGCTCTGTCACTTCGCGCACCGCGTCGACCGAGCTGTCTTCAAGATACCCCTGCCGCATCGTGCCCAACCCGTCGACGCCGGGTTCCGCAACCACTGGCGCTCCCGAAGCTTCGGTTTCCTTGAACATATTGCTGCCAATCGCCTCAAGCCCCTTGGCGTTGGCAAAGCTCGCCAATGTGAACTGACCCAACAGCTGCCCCTCGGCAGCGTTGTCGAAATAGGCAAACACCTCACCCGATCCATTGATCGAAATGCTGCGCGCATCCGTGGGAATAGTGATTTCGGGCGTCACGGAATAGCCGTCCGAGGTGACGATCAGCCCCTCGGCCGAGCGTTTCAGGCTGCCGTCCCGAGTATAGGCGGACTGCCCTGACGGCAGCGTGATCTCCAAATAACCGCGCCCTTCGATCGCCACATCCAGATCATTGCCGGTCTCCGAAAGCGTCCCCTGGGCCAGATGGATCGACACCGCAGAAGGCCGTACGCCCAGACCCAACTGAACGCCGGTCGGCAGCACCGTGCCATCAGACGCATTGACCGTCCCCGCACGCGAGACCTGCTGATAGTGCAGATCCGCGAACTCGGCCCGGCGGGCGTTGTAGCCGGTGGTGTTCATATTCGCGAGGTTGTTGGAAATCGTCTCGACCCGCAGCTGCTGAGCCGTCATTCCCGTCGCTGCAATTTTCAAGGCACGCATGAAATTCTCCTATCTGAAAAGTTATCGCAGCAACGCTTTGACGGCGGCGCGAATGCGTTGATCTTCGGTTTCCAAAAAGCTCTGGCCCAGCTCATAGCCCCGCTGGATTTCCACCAGTCGCGCAACCTGGCCAATGGCATTGACGTTTGATCCTTCTAGGAACCCTTGCATCACTTTGGCTTCTTCGGTGGGCTCTGATCCCTCGTCGGCGCGGAACACCACACCGCCCTCGCGGGTCAGACCCGAGGGGTTCACCGGGGTGAACACCCCCACTTGCCCCAGCAGGCGGCCATCGCCGCTGATCGTGCCATCAGCAGCGATCTTGATGGTCTGCGCGTCTGGCGGAATAAAGATCGGGGTGCCACTGACATCCATCACCAGGTGACCGTCCATATTGACCAGATCACCCTCGGCGTTGGGGGTGAAACTGCCCGCACGGGTCAGACGTTCACCGCGCCCGGTCTCGACCTTGAAGAACCCGTCGCCTTCGATGGCCACGTCAAACTTGCCGTTGGTTTGGGTCAGGGAACCTTGCGCAAAAGACGTGTTGCGCACCTGCGCCCGCGCCATCGACAGCGACGCCTGATTGGGGCCGTCTTTGATGAACTCGGAAAACACCAGCCCCTCTTGTCGGTATCCGGTGGTGGCCGAATTGGCGATGTTATTGGCGATAACCCGAATTTCGTTCATCAGGCCGGTTTGACGCGATAGCGTGGCGTAACCTGCTGTTTCCATTATAAACCTCCGGCAATCAGGGGAATGATCGTTGCGGTGAAGAAGGACACCAGCGTCTTGGTCATGAACCCCATAGAGATCCAGAACACGACAACGATGGCGGCCAGCTTGGGGACAAATGTCAGGGTCATTTCCTGGATCGACGTCAGCGCCTGAAACAGGCCCACCGCCAGACCCGTGACCAGCGCCACAGTCAGGATCGGCACCGAAACAATGACCGAAATCCACAGCGCCTGGCGCACTGTGTCAAAGAAAAGACCCTCGCTCAGCATGTCAAACCGGCATCCTCAGGATTTCCTGATAGGCCTCGACCACCTTGTTGCGCACGGTCACGGCCGTCTCGACCGCCAGTTCGGACTGTGCCAACGCCTGCACCAACGCGTGCGGATCGGCCTGGCCAACCATCGCCGCCTGGGCGGTCTGTTCGCTGTGCTGCAGGGTCGCTGCGAAATCGGTAAAGGTCTGGCGCACGCCCTGTGCGGCGCCTTGGTGGCTGGGGTCTACCTGCGTCGCAGGCCGCGCCGAAGCATAACTGTTGACGGCGGAAAGTGAGCGGATATCCATTCTGGCTGTCCTTACTATTTGGGGAAGAGTTACTTGCGGAGAAGATCCATCAGCGACGACGACATCTGCCGCACCTGTTCAAACATCTTGAGGTTGGCCTCGTAGCTGCGCTGCGCTTCGCGCGCGTCAGCGATCTCGATCATCAGATCAACGTTCGAGCCCTTGAAATTGCCGACCTCATTGGCCAGTGGATGCGCCGGGTCATAGATCTCGTTCAGATCAGACCGGTCCAGATTGACGCGCCCGACCTTGACCATATCCACACCCGCGTTTTCGGCACGATTGACCTCGAACGGGACCAATTTGCGGCGATAGCCCGGCGTATCGGCGTTGGAAATATTCTCGGACACGTGGCGCAGGCGGGTTGCCTGCGCGCGCAAGGCGCTGGCGGTGACCGAAAGGGATTTGGAAAACTCACTCATGAAAACACTCCTTACGCTCGGCCAAGACCGACACGCAGCACCGCCATCGACGACTTGTAGATGGCGATGGCCCGGTCATGCTGACGCTTGACCTCGACGGCCTTCAGCATCTCTTCTTCGATGGCGACATTGTTCTGGTTGGGATCATTGGGCAGGTCCGGGTGGAACACGGCCCAATCGGGCGCGCCACGTTCCACCCCGTTCAGATGCCCTGCCCGGCTGGCCTGCATTTCAACACGCGCACCATTCTTCACATAAGCATTGGAAAAGGATTCAATGTCGCGGGCCTGGTATCCGGGCGTATCGGCATTGGCCATGTTTTGCGACACGATGGCCTGTCGTTTACCGGCATGTGTTGCCATGGCGTACGCCATCTTAAAGACGTTCAAGTCAGAGAACATCGGGGCTTCTCCCTCGATCAATTTCAATCAAGGCTTAACCCCGATTCCTTTAGAAACCGTTTTCAGGAACAAAACGGAGAATCCTTATGTCCGCCCCAAACCCGGCCCACCTACAAGCACAATTCCAAGCTCTCAGCCTGTCGCGACACGTCGGGCGCGTGATGGGGGTGCAGGGCGGTGTGATCCGAATTCAGGGGCTGGCCAACGCGGCCCGCATCGGCGATCGCTTGGAACTGAAACGCAACACCGGCTCTGCCCTGCATGGCGAGGTTCTGCAGGTCGACGCCGACGCCATCAACATGTTGCCCGACGCGGCACCCGACGGGGTTGCCTTGGGCAACCGGGTGATTCTGCAAAAGATGCCCGAATTCGCACCCAGCCCAGCGTGGATCGGGCGCGTCGTCGATCCCTTTGGTCGCCCGCTGGATGGTCGTCCCCTGCTCAGGGGAGAGGGGTCGCGCGACCTGATGGCCTCTCCGCCCCCCGCCGTTGAACGCAAACCCCTGGGCGCGCGCATGTCGACGGGGATATCTGTGCTCAACACGATTTTACCGATCGTACAGGGGCAGCGGATCGGCCTGTTTGCAGGCTCTGGTGTGGGCAAATCCAGCCTGCTGGCGCAGCTTGCCAAGTCGATGCAAGCCGATGCGGTCGTGGTCGCCCTGATCGGTGAACGAGGGCGTGAAGTGAATGAATTTGTTGAAAAAACGCTGGGACCTCAGGGGATGGAGCGCGCCATTGTTGTCGCCGCTACATCCGACCAGTCTGCGCTGGTGCGACGCCGTTGTGCCTGGGCCGCGATGAGCGTTGCCGAATCCCTGCGCGACGAGGGGATGAATGTACTGTTTCTGGCTGATTCGGTCACCCGCTTCGCCGAAGCTCACCGCGAGATCTCAGTCTCTCAAGGCGAGGCACCGGCCCTGCGCGGCTATCCCCCGTCCGTGACACCACTGATCACCGGCCTGTGCGAACGCGCTGGTCCTGGCACGCACACGCAAGGCGACATCACCGCAGTGTTCAGCGTTCTGGTGGCCGGGTCCGACATGGACGAACCGGTCGCCGACATTCTGCGCGGGGTGCTGGATGGTCACATCGTTCTGAACCGCGAGATTGCCGAGCGCGGACGCTATCCCGCCATCGACGTCAGCCGCTCGGTTTCGCGCAGTTTGCCCGACGCCGCCACAGCGGAAGAAAACGATGCCATCCACGGCGTCCGCCGACTGGTCGGCGCGTATGAGCAGTCCGAAGTGATGATCAAAGCCGGTCTTTATGCCGAAGGGGCCGATCCTGTCTTGGATCAGGCCGTGCGGGTGTTTGATGAACTCGACGGCTTCTTTGCCCGTCCTGAACCAGATTCGGTGCAAGCCAGCTTTGACCGGCTGAACCTGATCCTGCGGCGGGCAAACACGCCGCCACCGATGCGCTAACAAGTTAGATCGCCAGCATCCGCGCATCGCGGGCGCGCACCACGGGTAGAACGGTTTTTTTCTGCAGCACCGCCACACGGTCCAGCTCGGGAAACAGCGTCAGAATCTCTGCCTGCGCCGCACGGTCTGATCGGGTCAGGGCATGACCGGGGAAATAGCTTTCCGATGCCACACCATTGGCAAACAGCACCTCATGCTCGGCCAGTAGCAGGTGGATGTAATCTATCTGGTCTCGCTTCACCTGCTTGACCGTATCACCATTCACCAACGACCGCGCCGCAATCAGCACTTCTTTGTGGCCAAAGAGATAGGCCGCGCGCCAATCATCCACCACCATCCGATGCTGCGGCGACACGATCAGCGGCCGCTTGGCCCCCAAAACGCCGGCCTTGAACCTGATGGGCGCGAGATCCCCGTGCCCCTCGACGGTTGTACGCCCGATCCACAGGATCGGCTGATCACCATTGTCGCGCGTTGTGACCAGATCGCCCACCTGCAACGCGTCAATCTTGCGCTCTCCCTGGGGCGTCAGGATCTTGGTGCCTGGCGTGAAACAGATCGGCCCCAGATCGTCCACATCCAACGCCCCTTGCGAGTTGACGAAGGTCGATCCCTGAAACGTCCCATTTTGCAGAACCTGCCCATCCGTGGGCGTAAACACTCGACTGCCATCGGCCAAGTAGAATGTAATACCAGTATAAGTGATGTCGCCCTGTCCCTGAACATTCACCGTAACCGTATCCCCCGGCCAAGACCGCGTGATATCCACCCCGTTGATGGCATCACCGTTGAACCGGTCCAGATCGTCATCGTCATTCTGATCGGTCAGTGTCAGTTGCTGAAACACCAAGGCCGATCCTACAGAAGGCGGATTCGCAGGGTCGATAAAAAAGAACTGATCAAGGTAATTCGTGGGCATAAATCCCCCCCAACTTCACTGGTACAAGAGATTTGGCACCTGGCAGCAGCCAAACCTCGGCAGACAATCCAAATCTAAATTCTAAAAATTTTCAAACATAGGGGATTTCCGCCAAACGGTTCCCCAAAAGAAAATCCCGCGGCCATGTGTCTGGCCACGGGAAACGATCCACGCAAAACGTCGGTCTTGTTTCGACAGGATTACTCTGCTGGAACCGCTTGCTCTTCAGTGCTCAGGGGCGCCGGCAGATGCGCCAGCATTTCCTTTGGGCAGACCTGAAGGAAGTTCGCCTTTTCCACATCCCAATGCTGCAGGATATCCGCGGCCTTGCGGCTGCCGGTCTCGGCCAGATGGCGTTCAACCAGACCTTTCAGCTGGGCCTCCCAATGGTCCACTGTCACCGGACAGGTTACCAGCGTTTCCATGTTCATCACCGTCTCAGCCTTACCTTCGGGGTCATACAGATACGCCATGCCGCCGGTCATGCCCGCGCCAAAGTTCGCGCCGATATCACCCAGGATCACCGCAATGCCGCCGGTCATGTATTCACACCCACAGGCACCACATCCCTCGATCACCACCTTGGCGCCCGAGTTGCGAACCCCAAACCGCTCACCCGCGCGGCCCGCCGCAAACAGATAACCGTCGGTCGCACCATACAGAACAGTGTTACCGATGATGGTGTTTTCCGACGCCTTCAGCGGGCTCACCTGCGGCGGACGCACCACAACGGTGCCCCCCGACAGGCCCTTGGCCACATAATCGTTAGCATCACCCGACACTTCCAGCTTTAGCCCCGGCGCCGCAAAGGCCCCCAACGACTGCCCGGCAGAGCCTTGCAGCTTCACCGTCAGGTGATCCTCTTGCAGCGTGTTGCGCATGCCAAAGTTGCGAACAATGTGGCTGGACGTACGCGTACCCACAGTCCGATCCGTGTTCTGGATCGCATAAGACAGCTGCATTTTTTCACCGTCCTGCAAGAACCGCGCCGCGTCGCGCACAATTTCTGCGTCCAACGTATCAGGTACCACATTGCGGTCCTTATCGCGGTTGTAAACGATGTTGGCCGAGCCATCGACCGTGATCAGCAGCGGGTTCAAATCCAGATCATCCAGATGCGCCGAACCGCGGCTGACCTGCGCCAGCAGATCCGCACGGCCGATAACTTCTTCGATGGACCGCGCACCCAGAGAGGCCAGAACCTCACGCACTTCTTGCGCGTAGAAGGTGATCAGGTTCACAACCTTGTCGGCGTTACCAGTGAACTTGCCACGCAGGGCTTCGTCCTGCGTACAGACACCAACCGGGCAGGTGTTGCTCTGGCACTGACGCACCATGATACAACCCATCGCGATCAACGCCGCAGTGCCGATGCCGTATTCCTCGGCCCCCAGCATCGCGGCAATCACGATGTCCCGACCGGTGCGCAAACCACCATCGGTGCGCAGCGTGACCCGCTCGCGCAGGTTGTTCATCGCCAGAACCTGATGCGCCTCGGTCAGGCCCATCTCCCACGGCAGACCCGCGTATTTGATCGATGTCGCAGGCGAGGCCCCTGTACCACCATTATGCCCCGAAATCAGGATCACATCGGCTTTGGCCTTGGCCACACCGGCAGCAATTGTGCCAACGCCCGAAGACGCCACCAGCTTCACCGTCACTTTGCAGCGCGGGTTGATCTGCTTCAGGTCATAGATCAGCTGCGCCAGATCCTCGATCGAGTAAATATCGTGGTGCGGCGGGGGCGAGATCAGGGTCACACCCTTGGTCGAATGGCGCAGACGCGCAATCAGGTCGGTGACCTTCATACCCGGCAACTGACCGCCCTCTCCGGGTTTCGCACCCTGGGCCACCTTGATCTCCAGCTCTTCACACTGGTTCAGGTATTCGGCGGTTACACCAAAACGACCCGACGCCACCTGTTTGATCTTGGCCGACGGGTTGTCGCCATTGGGTTCGGGCACAAAGTGTGCGGGATCTTCGCCGCCCTCACCCGAATCCGATTTGGCGCCAATCCGGTTCATCGCCACGTTCAACGTCTTATGCGCCTCAGGGCTCAACGCCCCTAGCGACATGCCCGGCGTCACGAAGCGTTTACGGATCGAAGTGATCGACTCGACCTCTTCCAACGGGATCGCCTGACCCAGCGGTTTGAAGTCCATCAGATCGCGCAGGTGAATCGGCGGGTTGCTCTGCATCTTGGCCGAATACTGCTTCCACAGCTCAAATGACGCTTTGTTACACGCCATCTGCATCATGTGCATGCTGGTCGCTTCCCACGCGTGGGTCTCACCCGATTTGCGCGCTTTGTAGAAACCACCGATCGGCAGCACATCCAAACCGCTAATCCAACCCTTGGCGTGAACCTCTTCGGCTTTGGTCTGGATGCCAGTCACACCGATACCCGAAATCCGGCTGGTCATACCAGGGAAGAACTCGGCGCACATGGCGCGGCTCAGGCCCACGGCCTCAAAGTTCAGACCACCGCGATAGGATGAGATCACAGAAATCCCCATCTTCGCCATAATCTTGAGCAGGCCCTGATCAATGGCCTCGCGATAGCGCGCAATGTTCTCGGTCAACGACCCGTCCAGCAGACCACGCTCGATGCGGTCAGCAATGGAATCTTCGGCCAGATAGGCGTTCACAACAGTCGCACCACAGCCGATCAGAACCGCAAAGTAATGCGGGTCGATGCATTCCGCCGCGCGCACGTTAAGCGAACAGAACGTCCGCAATCCCTTGCGCGTCAGGTGGCTGTGCACCGCCGATGTCGCCAGGATCATCGGCATCGCAACCTTGTCGGCGTTCGAATGCTGATCCGTCAGAACGATGTGCCCCGCGCCCGAACGTACGGCCTCTTCGGCCTCGGCCCGGATACGGGCCAGTGCCGCGTTCAGCGCGCCTTGACCGAACTCAAAGGTACAGTCGATCTCGACCAATGCAGCGTCAAACCCCTGGACCAGATTCTCCCACTGGGCATTGCCGATGAACGGGCTTTCCAGCACCACAATCTCGGTTTGGCTGCTGTCCTCGTCCAACACGTTCTTCAGGTTCCCGAACCGCGTTTTCAGCGACATGACGCGGTATTCGCGCAAGCTGTCGATCGGCGGGTTCGTCACCTGGCTAAAGTTCTGGCGGAAGAAATGGCTTAGCGGGCGGTACATCTTCGACAAAACCGCCGATGGGGTGTCATCGCCCATCGAGGCCAGCGTTTCCTTTCCATCTTCGGCCATCGGCGCCAGAATCTGTTCCAGCTCTTCGATGCTGTAACCCGCCGCGATCTGGCGCTTGCGCAGCTCTTCGCCGCTGAACAGCGCCGCCTCGCTTACGCCCTTCAGCTTCTCCTCAAGATTGACAATCTTGCCGACCCAGTCGCCAAAAGGACGGCTGCCCGCCAACGTATCTTTGATCTCGGTATCGTGAAACAGTTTGCCCTCGGCCATATCCACGGCAATCATCTGCCCCGGACCCAGCGCGCCTTTTTCCACAACGTTTGCCTCGTTGATCGGCACCATGCCCGCCTCGGACCCTGCGATCAGCAGCCCGTCACCGGTCACAACGTACCGCATCGGGCGCAGACCATTGCGGTCCAGACCCGCGCAGACCCAGCGACCATCGGTCATCGCCAGCGCAGCCGGACCATCCCAAGGCTCCATCACCGAGTTGCAATAGGAATACATGTCGATCCACGGCTGCGGCAGGTCCACCGCCTGCTTGGACCACGACTCAGGCACCAGCATGGTCTTGGCCATCGGGGCCGACCGGCCCGCACGCACCAGAACCTCGAACACGGAATCCAGCGCGGCGGAATCCGACGATCCCCCCTGTACGATCGGCTTGATGTCCTCGGCCATTTCGCCAAAGAAGGACGACGCCATGCGGATTTCGTGGCTTTTCATCCAGTTCACGTTGCCCTTAAGCGTGTTGATCTCGCCGTTGTGGGCCAACATGCGGAACGGCTGCGCCAACCACCACTGCGGGAAGGTATTGGTCGAATACCGCTGGTGATACAGAGCAAACGCAGATTCAAACCGCTCGTCCATCAGATCGGGGTAGAACACGGCAACCTGCTCAGCCAGCATCATGCCCTTGTAGATGATCGACCGGCACGACAGCGACGCGATGTACAGGCCGGAAACGCCTGCAGCCGAGGCCGCCTTTTCGATCCGGCGACGGATCACATACAATTCACGTTCAAAGGTCTCTTCGTCGACACCCTTGGAATTCGAGATCAGGATCTGCTCGATCTCGGGGCGGGTCGCGTTGGCCTTTTCACCGAGGCAGGTCACATCCACCGGCACATGACGCCAGCCATAGATGTAATACCCCATCTTCAACACTTCGGTCTCGACAATGGTCCGGCAGGTTTCCTGCGCGCCAAAATCGGTACGCGGCAGGAACACCTGACCCACGGCCATCAGCTCGTCCATGCGGGGTTCGTGGCCGGTGCGGCGGATCTGGTCATAAAAGAACATCACCGGGATCTGCACATGGATGCCCGCACCGTCACCGGTCTTGCCGTCTGCATCCACAGCACCGCGGTGCCAGATCGCTTTCAGCGCATCGATACCGGCCTCGACCACCTTACGGCTTTTCTTGCCATCGACGGACACCACAAGGCCGACACCGCAGGACGAATGCTCTTCTTCCTCGGAATACAGGCCGTTCTCGGCCATCCACTGACGCTTGGCCTCTTCGGCGCGCACCCAATCGGCATCATATTTGGTCATTGGTTGTCTCCTTCTTCCGACTGGGCATACATGGCCAACATCGCGGCCTCGGTGATCTGCTTGCGATCCCCTGCAAATGCGTAACCCTCGGGTTTCTTGTCGATAAACAGTTCCAGGCTCAGCGTGTTGCCGCCTGCATTTTCAAATAGTCCGGCCGCCATCTGCGTCTGGCCGTGCATCGGCCCCGGCGCGGTCATCCGGTACCATAACGCCGATCCGCATTCCTCGCAGAACGCGCGTTCGGCCCAGTCGGACGATACATAGGTCTTGACCGGGCCCAGCGCGGCATAGCCCGGCTCGGCCTGAAAGGTCATCAAGGCCGAGCTGGTCCAGCGGCGGCACATATCACAATGGCAAGCGCCAATCGCGTTCCTTGTGGGGGTCGCCGTGACGCTCACGGCGCCGCACATGCATTGGCCATTCAGTTCAGTCATCACGTTGTCCTCTTATCCGTCGCAGCCAAAGTCAGACCGCGTTGCCAGAAATCCGGGTTCACCTTCGAAACGGATCGCACGTGGCGTGTGATCGGCGGTGAACGAGTCTCGATCCCGCGCGTGGCTTGTCAGGTCACCCTCGACAAACAGGCCCAGCGCCTCGGACACGTAGATGTCCAAATCGAACCCCAACCAGCTGCTGTCGATCCCTTCGCGCTGCAACTCGCGGTGCAGCGTGCCTTTGCGGAACGCATGCCCGCTCAGATCGACCACCTCATCGCTCAATGAATAAGCGCCTTGAACCACGAACTCGCGATTTTTCACCACGCGGGTCGAAAACAGCAGAACGCCATCTTCGATGTCCTGACCGTCGGCAATCAGATCGCCAAGATTCAGCCACTCGCCCACGCCCGGATTACGTTCAAACCGGGTTTGCGCGTTGGCCTGATACAGGAACCCATCCAGCCCCCAATCACCGTCATAGAAATGCACGATGTCGGGACGACCATTGGCAAAGGTCAGCACTTGGCGGTCCTGTCCGCACATCAACAGGGTCGAGGTGCGGCACTCGTTCTTGTGCACAGTTGCCAGCGGCGTGCAGCCCTCTGGCACCTCAGCCACCTCCTGCGCGAACGCCATTCCTCCAAACACGCTCAGGATCAGAGCAGCTGTCATTCGTGCGATCATTTTCCTGTCCTTCGGCTTGTGGGTCATTGATTATGACCCTTTGGCTGCAGTGCCGCATCAAATGTATGCGGCGTCGGTGTACGGGTGGTGCACGCTTGGTGCACGCATGTCACAGGCGAATTTGCGCCCTCATTCAGCGGCGATCGCAGATGCAGCATCCAGCTTCTTCAGGATCGCATCTGCACAATCGCGCCCGTCCTTGATGGCCCAAACCACCAGGCTTGCACCCCGGACAATGTCACCCACGGCATAGACACCGTCCATCTCGGTCTCACCGCTCTGGAACGCCGCCTTGACGGTGCCCCAACGGGTCACGGGCAGGTCGGTCTGACCAAACAGTGTCGGCAGATCCTCGGGCTCGAACCCCAGCGCCTTGATGACCAGATCGGCCTCTTCAACGTAATCCGCGCCTTCGATCACTTCGGGCGCCTGTCGACCAGATGCATCGGGCTGACCCAGGCGCATTTTCTGCACCATCACACCATTGACACTGTCATCGCCAGTGAACCCTTTGGGCGCACTCAGCCACTCAAATACCACGCCTTCTTCTTCGGCGTTCTGCGTCTCGCGCAGCGAACCCGGCATGTTGGCCCGGTCGCGACGATACAGACACTTCACAGACGTCGCGCCCTGTCGGATCGAGGTGCGCACACAGTCCATCGCGGTGTCACCGCCACCGATCACAACAACCTTCTTGCCGTCGGCATTCATGCGGCCATTGTCAAACTCTTCAACCGCATCACCAAAGCTTTTGCGGTTCGACGCAGTCAAGAAATCGATCGCCTTCTCGATACCGCCCAAACCGCTGCCCGGCATGGCCAGATCGCGTGATTTATAGACGCCTGTGGCGATAATTACGGCGTCATGCTGTTCACGGATCTCGGCAAATTTGGCCGCGTCCACATCGCAGTTCAGCTCAAACTTCACGCCGCCATCGGCCAGCAGATCATTGCGGCGCTGAACGATGTCTTTTTCCAGCTTGAAGCCCGGAATGCCATACATCAGCAACCCGCCCGCGCGGTCATAGCGGTCATAAACCGTGACCTGCACACCGGCCTTGCGCAGCATGTCTGCCGCCGCCAAACCGCCGGGGCCACCGCCGATGATGCCAACGCTTTCGAGGCGCTCTTGTGTGGGTGCGTTCGGCAGAACCCAGCCTTTGTCCCACGCCGTGTCGGTGATGTATTTCTCAACCGAACCAATAGTGACGGTGCCGTGGCCCGACTGTTCGATGACACAGTTACCTTCGCACAGACGGTCCTGCGGGCAGATGCGACCACAGATTTCCGGGAAAGTGTTGGTGGCCTGGCTAGTGGCATATGCCTCTTCCAGACGGCCCGTCGCGGTCAGATGCAGCCAGTCGGGAATGTTGTTGTGCAGCGGGCAGTGCGACTGACAATAAGGTACACCACATTGGCTGCACCGGCTCGCTTGTTCTTCAGCTTTGGCCGCGGCGTACTCGGCGTAAATTTCGTCGAAATCTTCCCTGCGTACAGTGGCGTCACGCTTTGCGGGCATGTCGCGATCGATTTGCACGAATTTTAGCATCGGTTGCTTGGCCACGGGTCAAACTCCATGAATTGGCTACGTCGCGCCTCTCTACAAGACGCTGCGCGGTATTAAAAGTCAGCCATACTGACCTTATTTTGGGTTTTCTGAAGGTGGTTTAGAATTTCAGGACAAAAAAGGCAATAAGTTAGGTCCGATTCGGCTCTTATTATCGACTTTCTTTTTGAACCAAAGCACTTATACCGACCTTCAAGCTAAAATCGCCTGACCTGAGTTCATAAAAAATGCCTCTGTTTCAATTACTTCTTGTCGCACTGATTCAAGGAATCACGGAATTCCTACCCGTATCCTCTTCCGGCCACTTGATTCTTTTGCCAAGCCTGACAGGTCTGGATGATCAAGGCCAGGTGATCGACGTGGCCGTGCACATCGGCACTTTGGGCGCCGTGGTGCTCTACTTCTGGTCCGACGTCAAATTGGGGCTCCAAGGCCTCCCCCGCGCGCTAACCGGCAAGATCGACACCGAAGGATCACGCCTTGCCGCCGGCCTTATCGTCGCCACCATTCCCACAGTCCTGCTTGGCCTAGCCCTGCATGTCACCGGCCTCAGCGCCTCGCTTCGTTCCGTCGCTGTAATCGGCTGGACCATGTTGATCTTTGGCCTCGTCCTTTACTGGGCCGACCAAACAGGGAAAGAGACCAAAACCGCACAGGATTGGACCCTTAAAGACGCGGTCCTAATGGGTCTCTGGCAGGCCATCGCCCTGATCCCCGGCACTTCGCGCTCGGGCATCACCATCACCGGCGCGCGGCGCCTGGGTTACAGCCGCGAAGATGGTGCCCGGATCGCCATGCTGATGTCGATCCCCACGATCATCGCATCCGGTACATTGTTAGGTGCAGAGGTCGCTGTACAAGCTGATGCCGCTGTTGCCCGTGACGGCGCAATTGCTGCCGTCATGGCCTTTGCCTCGGCCCTGCTTGCACTCAGCCTGATGATGCGTCTGTTGCGCAGCGTCAGCTTCACCCCCTATGTCATCTACAGGGTGATCCTGGGTATTGTCCTGCTGGTATACGCCTACGCCTGATCAGGTCCGTAGGTTCTTGGCCGAATCCTTGATCGCGTCGTACTGACCTGACGGGCGGAATTTCCACAGATAGTCCGGCAGCACCGATTCCATCGTTGCAGGTTCAATCCCCAGATCGCCAAAACCCTTGGCGCCCTCGGCCACCACATTGTCACGCCCCAGGTTGCGCACCTGATCACGGGTCAGAATATTATTGGGGAACAACTGGAACGACGCGAACTTTGCAATGTCCAGCACACCCGCCATGATCCGGGCCACAAACATCGGAACACCCAGAATCGCACGGCGACGGTGGATCACGCCCAACATCACCTGCATCAATTCGCGGAAACTCGCGACTTCTGGACCGCCCAATTCATAGACACCACCATTGGCCCCGCCCAAGGCGCCAGTGACTGCCGCCTTTGCCACGTCATCCACAAACACCGGCTGAAACTTGGTCTCTGCTCCGACAAGAGGCAGGAACGGACCAAAGCGGGTCATACCAGCAAAGCGATTGAAAAACTGATCCTCGGTCCCAAAAATCACCGAAGGCCGCAGGATCATGGCATTTGGCATATGCCCGAGCACCGCAGCCTCACCTTGGGCCTTGGTGCGCGCATATTCACTGTCCGATTCCGCATCAGCCCCGATGGCCGAGACATGGACAAGGCGCTCGATCCCCTCGGCCGCAGCCAAACGTGCCACGCGCTCTGCTCCGTCGACCTGAACCGCGTCGAATGTGTTTTTGCTCAGCTCATTCAGAACTCCGACGCAATTGACAACAACATCGGCCCCCTTCATCGCCATTGCGACCGAGGCATCATCACGGATGTTGCACAGGATCGGTTCGACCTGCCCCACGACACCGTAGGTTTTGACATACATTGCTTCATTCGGTCGCCGAACCGCGACACGAACACGCCACCCCTCACTGGCCATACGCCGCGCGATATAGCGACCGACGAATCCAGATCCACCATAGATCGTGACCATTTTCGACATGAGGGGCTCCTGTTCACTAAGACACAGTTCGATGTACCGCTCCAAGCCCCCGCAAACAAGGTTCTAATATGCCGCAAAGGATCGACTAAGGTACAATTCCACCAACATTATTAGCGGTGTACGGACGGTCATGGTCAGCGCCATCAAAAAAGTTTCACAAAGTTCAAAAAATCCAGTTGACGCTCCCCGCCGCTAAGCGTAAGTCCCGCCCCACGACACCTGCCCAGGTGGCGGAATTGGTAGACGCGCTAGCTTCAGGTGCTAGTGTCCGTATGGACGTGGAGGTTCGAGTCCTCTCCTGGGCACCAAAAATCTTGACATTTACATGTATTTTCCATGGCTTAAGTGAAGATCAAGAATGCCTATCCACCCCTCTGTCCACCTGTCGGCCGTAATGGGGAAACAATATCTCTGCGACTTGGCGTTCCGAGAACAAGAAACCCACTCAAAAGCGCGCCTGTTAATTTGGCAGCGCTTCGTCGAGGCAACGTGGCGCACCCCGTGCGCAAACGCTACGGCTCATTTCTGTTTTGCCTCTACCAACCTGATCGGTAAGTTCTCATCCAATAAGTCGCTTGCAGTTACGTTCAGCGCCTTTGCAATCTTGTAGAGGTTGTTGACAGATATGTTCTGCTCAGATCTTTCAACCGCGCTCAAGTAAGTTCGGTTTCCCCCGCTTCAGCCGCCAAAAACTCCTGCGACCAACCTCTATCGGCACGCAGGAGCCGCATATTGCGGGCGAGGACATCGCGGAGGGGACTTTTTTCGGTTCGTCTCACACCGGAGTTCTGGCGCACTCACCGCTTTTAGCTATACCTGTTTTAAGATACATTCGATATCATCGAAGAGATGAAAACGTTTATGACAGGTTCACTATGAAACTCATTACCCCCTGACACTTGCTGCCCTTTTGACAGTTTCCACTGTACAAGCAGCGCCGCTGGAGAAAGATGCCATCTTGACTACCGGTTGGACTCAGAGTCCATGCGCAGAAACTAGCAAACGAGGCAAGCGCGCTTGTTCGAAAGAATGGCTATAAGTGCGATAGTATTTCGAGTCTTCAACGTTGGGTGTTCAGCGTTGGCTTCGATGTCGTCTGCAACGGTTTTCGATACAAGTATGAACTCGAAGATAAGGGTGGTCGTTGGATGGTAACGCTGAAATGAAGTGCGTTAAATGGATGTCTATTCTGACTAGCGCTGCCCGAAATACCTGGCGATCTCGATTGCATTTGCCACATCTCCAGCGTTGGTGAGGGATGTTAGTGTCGACCGGCGGGGGCTTCTAGGTTTAGGATTCATGACCAGAAGGTGACAGTCGCGGCGATACAGATTACTGACTGGAACAGTTCACCACATTGGTCACAGCCGGTCGCGATACGACGCCAATCCTTCAGCTTGGCAAACAAGGTCTCGACCCGATTTCGCGCTCAGTAAAGCGTGACGTCGCAAGCAGCAGAGTTTCGCCTTCTTCGACGTGCTGGAATGCACGCTTTGATGCCGCGTTTAGCTAGTGTCTTCCGAAATCAGTCGGAGTCATCTCCTTTATCGTCCAGCAACATCTTGGCAGGTGGCAGGAGGAAAGATGGTCACTGTGGGGGAAACATCAGACGAAGAGGTCCAGCATTTTATCACGCGTGAAGGCGCAACAAGTGATGGAGGTGGTGTGTTGGCAATGCCTCTGACTGGTCTGATACGCCCGCCGCAACCAAATTAGTTAATAGGTGCACTGCCTAGTTCGGACCAAACGAGTGTTTTGCAAACAACGCTGAGTTACCATCCCGTTCGGACGTCGGCTTGCAGCCCAAAGCAGACATGGCCCTTCTACACCACGGGCGGGGAGCCGCCGTTCGCTGCGTTTTGCACCAAGGTCTCCTATGCATCCTCAAGCTGCTCTATGCCAGTTGGTGAAATGCGCGCAGGGAGCCTGAAAAGACTCAGGCTCCCGAGTTGAGATTGTTGGACCATCTGTTTGGCAGAACTTGGGTGAAAGGCACCTATTCTACTTTTCGGATAAACTGAGTCATATTGTAGCCGTATTCACCGTCACTGACCATTTGACTGGGCCCGTAATGGCGCATGAGGACGTTGAATTTTCCTGTGGTGTTGCCTTCCACGGTCGGGATGTTGTTCGGCATGCCGGCACACCCAAAGCGCAGCGTAAACGTGCCATCTGCGTTTTGCTCCGGGTCCATTTCACTAGAGACGTTTGCGACGTCGTTGAACATGTAGCCATCGGCATTGTACACCGTTGCCGACCAGAAATATTCCGCTTCCGGGTCAACGAAAGTGGTCTCATAGCAGGCGTCTGCATCAAAGTAGGGACTTGTCTGGTAGATATTGTCCAGCACCATCGCGCCGCCCCAACCACCGGCCGCACCAACATAATTCATATAGGATGTCTGGCCACTCTCGACGTTGCTGTAGGCTGTCGCCTGATGATAGCCGTCGCTAAAATCGGCATTCCCTTTAACCTCGATTTCCTCAAACGACACTTCTTCCCAGTCTTGTATGATGAATTGTTGTGGCTCAGGCGCTTCGACAACGAGGTTGTCGCGCAGATCCGGATCAAGGGTTCGCACGATCACAAATGCGAAATCCGTTTTTGCAGTAATGTTGTAGCGACCCGGCCCATAGATCATGCGTTGCGTTTCATGGTTTTCATCGATGATCTGGGTCGTCACGTATTTGTCTGTCTCAGGGATGGTGATGTACACTTCTCGACTAGACACATCGAACACCGAGGTCGAATAGTCAGTGTCGCGGTTCATGCGTACGACAAATTGTTCTGCTGGATCGCTACTTGGCACCGGCATCTTCAGGAAGGTATTGATGCCACCGGCTTTTTCGATGATTTTTGCAAAGCGCAGGTTGGTGTAGGCCTGCGGAAAATTTTCTTCGGTTACTGTGATCGATTCTGCATGGGCGACGGTCGCCGTTACCGCGGCAGCCGCGGCGAGCAAAATGGTTCTTTTCATTCCATGATCCTTTGACTTATT
The DNA here is from genome assembly GCF_900537075.1 of Tropicibacter sp. Alg240-R139. Lineage (GTDB taxonomy): Bacteria > Pseudomonadota > Alphaproteobacteria > Rhodobacterales > Rhodobacteraceae > Falsiruegeria. Next base: position 180,925 of record NZ_UNRA01000003.1, on the reverse strand, counting down.
TTCAGCATTTATCACTGTTCCAGGGTTGGTTCCTTATAGGTTTGTCTCTTGGGTCTTGCTGACCACATTCCTCATTGAAACGAGGAAACAAACCAAGCAGATCGCCCAGATCACCCCCTTCAATATGACTGAATTCACGTCATCGTGCGGGTGGTCCGCCCGGAAGGTCTCTTGTCTGAGCCAAGCCTCCAGATGCGCTGCAAAGGGAACAAACATTCCCCCTGTCGCGTAAGCCCAAGCCGAAGCCATAAGCGTCGGCCCCCAAATGGCACCGCTGCGCCAGACCAGAGCAGCTGTCAAAAGCAACAAGCCACACAAGTAGTCTTCGATCATTGTTGTGGCGTTGATGGAAAAATATCCAACGCCTCTACGTGCTGTTTCGCCAACTAGAAAAACAGCGACCATCAGCCATGTAAGGTAGTAGACAATTCTCATTCTGTTTCCTGTTTCGGTTCTCTCGGAAAACTTGGTGTTTGATCACGTGCCGGGCGCTGCGACAGCAGCCCCGGCACCTGCGTTCAGTCCAGCAGTTCAATGTCACCCGGACGCCAGGTTTTTTCAAACCAGGGTTCCGTCGGGCTGTAGAGCCGCAGGATGGCAAAGAAGCCCTTTCCGGGAACCGTTTCAATCCAATTGTCTTCCCAGCCTTCCGGAGCTTCCGGGCCAAAGTACAGATCAACGGAGCCGTCTTCGTTATACGTCACCTTTTCCTTGTGCTTTTCGCTGTTGTAGCTTGGGAATGGCTGACCTGTCTGAAGTTGGGACCGTGTTTGCGGATCATACAGCACAATTGACAGGAAGTTCTCCGCCGGCGGGTCCGCCGGAATGTTCAGACGATAGGTCTTGCTTCCATCAAGGTAGTCCCCGTTTTCGTCCAACGCGCCCCACGCATATTGCGACCCTTTCCCGACGAGCTTCAGTGTCATGGCGGGCGTGTTCACAGTTGCGAAATAGAAAAACTCGGTGCGCCCGTCGAGATCGCGGCCACCTGCTCCTTCGTCACGTAGGAATTCATAATTTCCACCTGGGAACCCGATCTTCCAGTAGCTGCCTTCATAGATGAAATCAGCTGGATTGCGCTCGTACCAAAGCAGCGTGCGGGCGGTCGCGTTGGCGACCTCGGCAGCTTTGATCAGGATGTTTTTCATGCGCAAGTCGGGGGCAAACGGCTTGCCTTTCTGAACCCCGACAGATGCAAACAGGCCACGCAGTTCCGGGTCAAGGAAAGCCACAGGCTCACGGTCGATAACGGTGTACAACTCTTTGAAGAAGTCAAAATCGGTGGAGTGAATGGTGTTGTAGGCGACGCCGGATTTGTCGACAAACACCATCTCAGGTGGATTGTCCTTTTCCGCCAATGGGTAGATTTTCAGCCCCTCACGAAAAAGCTGGCTTGAAAAGTCCGGCTTGCCATCTTTGAGAAACCCTCGGGCGATGAACCAGTTGATCCAACTGGTCGACTGAGCCACGTAGTAGTTTTCACCGTCGATCTCGGTCTCCTGACCACCAACCGGACCTTGCAATTCGCCTTCGTAGTCAGGTGGCAGAATCAGGTATTTTCCGCCCTCTCCCGCGTCCGGACCCGGCGCACCTGTATCAACCACAAACCGGAAGAATGCGTCATTCACGGTGCCAGGGCCAGTACCCGCTGGAAGTTCGATGACCGTCGGCCCGTCTTCTTTCAGGTTCAGGATAGCACTGACGTAAACGGTGTCGGTATTGCCGGTCAGGAACAGCGAATTGCTGTCCATGAGCGTATCGAAAATCGACACCCTGTTAGAACTGGTTTTCCCGTCGGCCATCTCACTGCGTCGAATCGCTTCCAGCGATGCAGCGGGCATGCCATTTAGGAACGTCTGCACACCTCGGATGTAATCAAGGTGATTGTACAGAGCTTCCGCAGTAGCAGCTGTTGGGATACCATCGAAAAACTCGATATCGCCGACACGTGTGGGGTACTTATCTGGTGTAAGCAATCCCTTGGGGATTTTGGTATTGTAACCCGGTGTTGGGTCATCGGCATGCAAGGCGCCAGCAAATAGGCTTCCGACAATTGCGGCCGCACCAGCGACAATACTCAATGAGTTGAAACTTCCCATCGGTCTTCCTCCCTGAAGATCATGTTTTAGTTTTCGGCTTATGAGGTGGCAGCGCTTTGTTCGAGGCGGCCACGAACCGCGCTTTGCCGCTTTTGCTGTTAAGGCCATGCTCCTTGTTAAGGATGAAAGCTTAAGCGCGGGGACTTACGAGCCAATTTGGGTTTCGAACTTTTCTGCAAGTAAAGCGATTTGAATATGTGTCCAAACCCTACGAAGCAGTGGCAATCGGCTCAAGGGAAGGTTATCGATAATGGTTATGAAGAAATTTGATATTGCCTCTCTTGATGGACAGCTTTTGGTGACCTTCTTGACGGTGCTCGAAGAATCTTCAGTCTCAAAAGCAAGCATGCGCCTTGGGGTTGCGCAATCAACGGTCAGTCATGCGCTTGCTCGCCTCAGGAACTTTTTCGACGATCCTCTTTTTGTACGTTCGGGTCAGGCAATGCTGCCGACAGAACGTGCGAACTCTTTAAGGATTCCGGTTCAAAATGCGCTGGACGCCCTTCAAAGGCTCACTTTCGAACGCAGCTTTGAGCCCGAGAACGAAGACCTCTTCTTTATCGTTGCGGCGAATGACATGCAGCGCGATTTGATCTTTCCAAAATTGCTGCGTGACCTGCGCAGAGACGGTGTATCCGCCGCATTCGAGTTCATTCCCTCCGGGCATCCCACTTCGGGCATGATGCGCGAATCCCGCTGTCATCTTGCGCTGACACCGTTCCCGCCCGATGCCACGGACATTGTTCTAAAACCGATCTTGAACGGTCAGATGATGTGCTTTTTTGACGGATCAGTACGAAAAGCCCCTGTGACGTGGGAAGACTACTGTCAAGCAGATCACGTTACAGTGCGGTTTCCAGATGGAGGAACATCCTTAAGGGCACTGACGGGAGTGGACAAATCAGAAATCCGCGAGGCCCGCATATCAGTGCCCAACTTCAACTCCATCCCTGCGTTCATCAAAGGCTCAGATAATCTCGCAACAGAAATGAACCTAATGAAGCTAAATGCCCTGAGCGAGCTTGAAATGGCCCCTTTGCCAAGGCCATCGGACACTATGACGATTTACATGACTTGGCATCAACGCAGCACCAACGATCCGGCACACGCCTGGTTGCGCGAAAAGATATCAACCATCGCGGATGAGGTTATGGAATCGGTTGCAACCTCTTGAACCGAAGAAAGGTGGATTAAACGACCTTGATTCAAGCCGTTCGCTGTCAACCCGGCGGCAAACGTAGTTATGACGGATGTGCAGCGAACGGAGTGCTACGCCTGACGCCGTACCGCCCTGCCTGAACACCATGTTGGCCGCGTTGAGCATGTGCAGTATCATTTGATTGGGCTCTCAGCCGCCGTTTGATGCGTGTTTCAACGAGGTCCGCTTTGGGCGGTTCGTGTAACTTTGCAACGTACCTTATCTGCGCAAAACGGCCGTCTGTGGACGCCAGTGTCGCAAACGCAGCGAACGGCAGCTCAGTGGCCTCCTTGTTCGTGGACAGCGCTGCAATGAAAGTCAGCTATCCCGATCCAGCCTTCGAACCATTACGCCTGCTATGGGCTGGGGGCAGCCATCCGCAGGGGCGGCGGCTATGCGCAGATAGCGCACTTTGCAAAGTATTGCGCCCGACCGTGACCGGCCATTGAGCACAGCATCCAATACTACGATGCCGGGCGTCATTGCGGCCATTCGTGCTGAGTGCAGCATTTTGCCCGGTAGAACGACGGTCTGCGGATAAATCTGCCTGATGCGGGTGCAGCAGATTTCACTTCAATACATCAAACCTGAAAGAAGAGTTCATGCCTTCAATTGGAGGCCCAAGCAGATGGCCTTGGGGATCAACCTACGAATTGCCGTATGACCGTGCGATCAGGACAAGCCCGGCGGCAACAACAACAGGAAGAAACTGAACAGTCACACAATGAAACCCACTCACCCCGGAGTGTACCATATTGGCGAAGTATATGCCCGATCCTGTATTTGCGGTGGCACGCTGTCTGGCAACGCGATGTCATAGAAAGCTGCATCGTATGTCGTCCAACGTGGTTTAGGAATTTCTATGACACGCACATAATAGAATGCATTTTGGGTCGGATCAAACTCTGGATCCTGCCAATAGGCTTCCAGCCCGGCTGCGCCAATCGAATTGGTAAAAGTCGCGTTTTCGATATCGACAGTCGATCCGACGATCTGTCGCGCACGGCCATCTTCGCCAATCTCGCGTCCGTCGGAAATAGCCACATCATAGATACGCTCAAAGGTTTCACCGGTGTCGTCGATCCATCCTTTGATGATCTGAACGCGGTCCAGGTTGGCTCCATCCGGATCGCGCAGAGCATGGATCAGGAAACGGGGCGTGGTTCCTTCGGGCGCATCAATCAGATCGCTGCCCATCGGTACACCGTTTTGGTATCCGTTGGAAACAAAGTCAGGTGCGCGCAAATCAGCCTCTTCGAACTCCCAACCGCCGAAAACGCGAACCCTTATCCGGCTACCGGTTGTTGCATAAGCTTCTTTGCGTGTAATTGCGCCGTACACTTCCTTGCGCGTGTTTTCCCGTGCCCAGACGGCTGTCAGACCTGACGCGGATTCCTGTGCAGTCAAAATGCGAAGCGCGGGATTTTCTGCTGGGATCACATCCCTGTTGTGCCGGTTCGCGGATGGTTCCGTGTGCTGATACTTCCCAAAATAGTTATCCTCACGCGTTGTCGGAAGCGCCGTATGCGCGTCCGTCGTGCCATAAAGTCCAAACTTGTAGGGGTTTACGCCGATATCGCGCTCAATCTCCAGCCCGACCTTCATCGCGGAACGCGTGTATTCGTATTTCAACATCTCGGGTGTCTTTGCGGATGTCCCCCCAAGGTTGGACACATCCCAGCGCTCAAAGCCAGCAAACTCGTCATCCGGCGACAACATCGGATGGGTTTCCTCGTCCCCTTTGATCTGGGTTACTTCATGCATTGGCTCCCAACGAATGCGCTTGGCTGCATATTCGGCATCCATTGGCGACCCATCGAACTTGTTCTTGTTGAACATCAAGCCGTTCGACATATTCCCGTTGTGAGGAACAGCAATGGCATTTCCGCCGATAGTCGCTTCATAGTCTGCAAGATAATCCCACAGCATTTCGGGGTCCGGGGCTTCGAAGAAGGATAAAGGTCTGGTCTGACTGGTTTTGTCCGCGCCATCCCCGAAGATGATAACCCGGTGCAGGTTGTCGCCTTTGGGGGTAAAGGTCCATTCAAACCCGCTCAACGCGGTAAAAGCGCCGGGATCGTTGTACAGATCCACAGTTTCCACAATATCGAGCCAGATGTCCCCGTCGAGACCCAACCCTCCGGTCGGATCGATGCCCTGTACCGTCGCCATTTCAATGATTTCTGCAAAGGCGGCCATCCTGGATTCCTGCCCTTCGGTAAATCCGTCGTGGATGCGGCGACCCCAATCATCTGCTAACAGGTTTGGATGCGACGTGCGAATTGCGGTTGCCAGCCCGAGCATCTCTGCATGTTCCGTTATGGCAAGGAAGTCCAGCGGACGAATGAGCTGTACCGGCTGCCCCGTGTTCGAGGTTATTCTTTCGCCACGGGCGACGCGAAATGCGTCATGAATATTGAGCGACGTGCCAATCAGACCCGCGTCAAAAGAGATTTCAGTGTGAAAATGCAGGTCGCCGAACAGCACCTGATCTGGATAAGATCGGCCGACAAATGGAGAGTAATTTGGTTCAGTTTCGACAGTCTCGGTTGAAACTACGCCTTCGAAAGCCGTAGCATCTAACGCCAAAGACGACATCAACGCAGTGCTCAGACAAAACGTAACGAGCGATGTCCGGTCCAGAAACTTCGTGTATTTCATCCCATAACCTCCAAGTTGTAGACCTGTTGATCCAGCGCAAAGCTTGGCACAATCCCATCTGAAAGAAATGATCCTCAGATCATATCTCATGCATTTATCAAATAATTCTGCTATTTTAAGATATGAATGAAACTCAAGGAACTGATGCTACCTCGGCCTGCGTGCGAAAGCTGACACCAAAACAAAAGAAAATGATGTGTCGTTCCGGCTGGTTGTCGTCGTGCCCTAAGACATTTCAAGACGCACTTTTGAACTTAGGCGCGGTAAACCTTCTGCAACCCGGGGACGTACTGTACTACCGCGGCAAGGTTCCAACACATGTGCACGGATTGATCGGCGGGCAGATAGACATGTGTCTGTTGTCACAACACAATGAAGAGCTGGTGTATCCCGCTACCGGTTCTGACAAATGGTACAGTTTCGCGGACGTGATAGCCCAGGAAAAGGCCGTGGGTGAGGCAGTTGCGCATAGACCGACACTGATGCTGAGCATTCCTGGTTCAGAGTTCATGGCATTTCTTGATGCAGAGCCGGACAGGTATCACCGGATCATCTCTCATGATAACGCCTTGCGTAGACACCTTCAGGAAGTTGTGACAGATCTGGTTACATTCGACGGTGTCGAATTGGTTGCGCGGCGTTTGTTGTGGATGCTGAATTCCGGTCGTATTGATCCGCGCTACCCATTTATCTTGTCACAGCATGATTTGGCCTCGTCTATGGGCGTATCTGTTCCAACGGTCCAGCGTGCCTTTCGACAACTAAAATCCGAAGACATTGTGACGACAGAATACGGAAAGTTCTTTGTGAAAGATTGCGAAGGGCTTAAGGCATTTCTGGACAATACCCTCGACTAAACCTGTCATAGGACGAGGTGTATTATGACAAACTCACTGGAAAAGGTGTATCGAATAAACGCCTCGGCATTGCTGTCACCTGCGCAGAGTTCCGTTTTGGATATGTTGGGGGCAACATGAAGGAGTTGCCAAATCTGAATTTTGCCATGCCTCCTTCGGGTTCGCGACTGCCTTCTGCGGCGCAGAACGAACACCCGATCTGCCGCCATTTGAAAGTCGGCTCTCTCCGTTGAAGCAATCTCACCCAGCGCCAGTAGCGGAGGTCCGGTTTTGCGCCCGAGGTGTCAGCAGACAAGGACCGCTTTGGGCTGCAAGCAGGCCTTTCCGTTTCTTCAATAAGCGTCAGCCACGCCACCAGTCCTGCACATACTGTGGATTGCATTCTGTCCGCATGTGATCAGGGGTCTCTGGCCGGACCATGCCGACACAGCGTAAAAACGTCCTGTGGACTGAACCGCATTGCGAAGTGGCTTCTTGGTTTCCAAACTCACTCATCTCCGCCATATAGCGCTTGCTCCGCTGGACAGGTCTGATCTTCTGGGGTTGCCTCCCAGTTCCAAAATTTTCTCGCTTTCTGCTCTACAACACTGAATTCTCCAAATGCCGGTCTTGTTTGAATGACTTCTACCTTGTGGCCGTATCCTTTTAATATTGATTGCAAGATATTGATCCCGATCCTGCAGCGATATCCGACATGAACTTTCTTAAGGTTGAACTTTAGGCCCTCAATATTTTGAAATGGCAAAAAGTAGCGTCCAGAAGAATCCTTAGAAATCGCATCGCTGTTGAGCGGTATCTGCATTCGCCACTCTTTTCGTAGGACCAACCCTTTGCCTTTGTCCCCATGATCATTTTTATGTTGTCGCTGTTTAAGTACTGCTTGTGGTTATCTAGCGTTATGCCTGGGAACAGGCGCTCCTCCTCATACTCGGTTTTGAAGAGCGGTTCATACTGGGTTTCTAACTCAAGGCAGGCACCTTGATGGCTTTTAGCGTAGTGCGCCCACATCAATGGAGAATGCCCAGTTTCACTGAGACATAGGAATGCACGTTTATCAGCGAATTTGTTGGTTACAGCCTTATGTGCTGCTCTGAATGCCTTGTCCTGTAAATTGTACGACGAAAGCTCAAAGGGATCATTCAGCTTCCCTCCGACGCCGAATCTTGAAAGATTCACTCGCTTATTCTGTAGATTCTCTTCAATAAATTCTGGCCCAGTGTAATAAAACAATCTCATTCACGCGCTCGCTTCCGTTAGGGTCCCTAAACTTCTCCTCTCATTTCTGTTTTTCCAGGGCCTGTTTTTGCCACGTGAACTGAGGAAATACCGTCAAACCTCTTCAAAGCGTCGAGCTCGTTGAGGTGTCGATTTCTTCTTGTCATTAAATCGGTTTCGGCGCTGATGTCCCATATCGAAAGGGTAATCAATCAACCAGTTCGTTTACAGTTTCAGCAGCCCGAAATTATTGTTTAAGGAGCGAATTCCATGTCCGCGAGCACTCAACGGTTCAATCTCTTATTGATACAATGCCGTTCCATTCGCCAAACGCGCAGGTTTGAAGGACACCTATCCCGCCGTGCGCACATCGTAGGCTTTAGTTCTACAGCTTCTCCAGGAGTTTCTTTGCGAAATTCCTGATCTTCGTCATCTTGCGAACATGGAAGCGATTTCGACCTGGTCAGGCTGAAAATGCGTTCATCAGTGCACGGTGTTTTCTGTTTGTCTCGATTACTATTGCGACTATTTCGTCTTCAGTGTCTGCTTAGCGAAGCGCTCGATAGCTTAGCGCTCGCAAAACACGAGCCGCTTCTGCATTCTGATCCAACAATGATACTGAGAGTCGAATTCCGTCGGGCTCAAGACGATAACCCAGAACTTCAAATGAATCGAATGGCATCTGCATTTTTTCGACCTTGTGCGTCCGTAGCGGCCCGGCGGGGTGCGTGTGAAGTGCGTCGCATAGGCTACGAACAAGATTTCGGAGCATTGCTCTCTCCGCTGCCTGCACAATGAAGTTATCGGCGAAGCTCGCTACCTTGATGTCTCCACAGTCCATCAAGGCGATGTGAACTTGCGTAAGCATAACATCGGCAACCAAGGGTGAAACCTTGCTCCCTGTGCTCAGGCCGCGCCGGGCCTTCTCCTTGGCATCCTCGATATTTCGAATGCCCGTGGGTTGAACGGAAGCATCTTCCCCTAGAATAGTAGGGGACAGTTCGATGGCATAGTTTCGCCCTGAGAGGACGTTGTCTGCCACCTCTTCAGGCAGAAAAAGCAGAGCTGCTACTTTCTCCACATTGAAGCTCGAATAGCATTCTACGACGTCAAGCTGACAAGTATATTTGTAGCCCTCCTCATGGTTTGCTTTGATTTGCTCTATCGCGGCCCTTGTGCCGCCATTGAAAAGTTTCTGATCCCATGGCCGTTCATCGATTTGGGCCGATATCAAATTACGAATGATTATCTGGCGGGCGCGTTGTTCCAGACCAGGATCAAAAATCGTTCTACAGCCAACACTACCCTTTGGCTTAACGAATATCCGATTGCTTCTCCGAATCTCTTAGTTGCTTTTGTAGGTCACTTCGCACGTGTGCGCCCTGTGTCGCGCGTTGGTCCCAAGCATCCTTGAACATGGCGCGCACCACCTTGAACTGGCTTTCAGTGGGGCTCAGGCGACGTAGGAAAGCCTCAAACACACCCTCCAGCTTATCGCGAGGAATGGACTTGCCATAGCTTTCACAAGATTTGGTCTGGCACACATAGTAAGCGTATTTCTTCCGCTTTCCTTGTGACCATGCAGAACGATACGGCGCGGAGCAATCCGCACAACACACGGCACCTCGCAAGACAAAGTCCTTGTTGATGTCTGAGCGTTTAGGCAGCTTCGCCGTTCCTGCACCCTCTGAAAGGTCTCAAGGCTGATTATCGGCTCGTTATAGCCCTTGCGTAGCGGAATGCCCCAGTCTGCAAATTCCACGTGCCCGGTGTAGACAGACCTTTCCATCAAATCCGTTATCCCTTTGTCGTTCAACGCTTCTCTGAACCAATCAGCATCATAACCTCGATCACCGAGCAACCATTCGACATCTGACAAACCGCTCAGCAGCGCCCTTGCGCCGATGTAGTCGCTGACCTGACCGGCGGTCACGAACAGATTTAGCGGACGGCCGTAACTGTCGCAGATCGCGTGCAATTTCGTGTTCATCCCGCCCTTGGTGCGGCCACTCAGGCGACCACGCCCCCCCTTTTTGACGCCCAGACTGGACGCCGTTCGATGGGCTTTGAGGTAGGTGGCGTCGATCATGACCGTCGTCTGTTCGCAATGCTCAGCGGCCAAACCAATCATCATCTGTGCGAAGGTGCCTTTTTCGCTCCAACGCTTCCAACGGTTATATAGCGTCTTGTGCGGAGCATATTCCTTGGGCGCATCACGCTACCGTAAACCGTTGCGATTAAAATAGATAATCCCGCTTAGAACACGTCTGTAATCCCTCTCGGGACATCACTGCGTGATGCCCTGCCGGGCAGTGAACGCGAAGCTTGCCATGGGATTTGGGAAAGTAGGGCTCAAGACGCTCCATCTGCGCATCGGATAACCAAATTAGATCAGGCATGTTCACCGCTCGTTTTCCAAACCGTGAATCACGCCAACAGATGGAAATCAATGGGTCCTGAGCCTAGGGCAGGTGCCGAAACTTTGATTCCACCCTCTTGTAAAGCGACAAGCAGGTCCAATGCACGATAGAATTCGGGACGACCATCAGCATGACTTTTATCTAATGGAACAGAGTCGGTCATGACTTCCGTCGCGCCGAAGGACATACCCCGTGCGGCTGCAAATGTGACGAGTAGTTGGTTCCGAAAAGGCCACCATTCTCGGACAGGTGCGCTTTCCAATGGGTCATTGCCTGCCATATCGCCGGAACCAATGTTGGTACAATCGATCTTTAGAATCTCGTGCTTGAGGCTCAGCTCTTTCACAACTTGCGCGGCGTCAGTGGATTCTGCTTCTGCTGCTTTTTGACCGTAGTTTATTGTGATCGCGATTTCAGGTCGCTTCCAATACGCGACTGCGATTAAGGCCATCCCTCCAGTAAGAAGTAGCACTTTCATAGGAGAGCCCAGCGGTCCCTTATCGCATCCATACGATCCTGCGCCCTGTCGGGACATTGCTGCGCAAGGCCCTGCCGGGCAGTGGATAACGACATCCAGTTCGCTGAACAGCCCTGAAACCGAAACAGAGCATATTCCCAGCAGATGCCGGGACTGAACACCTAAAGTACATTACCGCACACGGATACTGAAAAGCGGGTTAGTTTGGGCAAAATCAGGTACTCGTGTTCGAACGTAATTCAACAAGATCGTTCCAGTTACTCGCGTTGGCACACGCAGATGATCCCTATGGCGACAGGTTTTGGTGAGGCGATGCGTCCTGAATCTAAACGCAAACCTTGATCCTCTTTTTCATTGATTGTTGCGGGCTGAAATGCTCAAAAATGTAATACGAACCCCGGCAATAAAGGCATTGCGCGCTGCTGCCTGGGTGAGCGGAGCCACTCTGCTCATCAGAGATCTTTTCGGTCTCACGCGTGCGCACGGCTCCATTCATGTGAATATTAGGCGGCGCGCCGCCACAAGCACGAGGGTTTTACCATGCTGCACAACGACCAACTTGAACAATGGGATCGGGATAACTTCTTTCATCCCTCCACACATCTTGCTGAATTTACACGGGGCAACCTGCCGCATCGCGTGGTGACTGGCGGCACGGGCTGCCACATTGAAGATCGTGACGGCAACCGTTTGCTGGATGCTTTTGCCGGCCTCTACTGTGTGAATGTCGGCTATGGCCGGTCCGACATCGCTGAAGCCATTGCCGATCAAGCCAAAGAGTTGGCTTATTACCATTCCTATGTGGGTCACGGCACAGAAGCATCAATCACGTTGGCCAAAATGGTTCTGGACCGTGCACCTGACAATATGTCCAAAGTCTACTTTGGTTTGTCGGGGTCTGACGCCAATGAAACCAACATCAAGCTGATCTGGTACTACAACAACATCCTCGGTCGCCCAGAGAAAAAGAAGATCATTTCCCGCTGGCGTGGCTACCACGGGTCCGGTCTGATGACGGGCTCTCTTACAGGTCTGGAGCTCTTTCACAAGAAATTTGATCTGCCACTAACGCAAGTGGTGCACACAGAAGCGCCATATTTCTTCCGTCGCAAAGACCAGAGCCAGAGCGAAGAACAGTTTGTCGCTCATTGTGTGGCCGCGTTAGAAGAGACCATCGAACGCGAGGGTGCGGATAGCATCGCCGCCTTTATTGGTGAACCGGTTCTTGGCACTGGGGGCATCGTGCCTCCTCCTACAGACTATTGGCCTGCCATTCAGGCGGTTTTGGACAAGCATGACATTCTGTTGGTGGCCGACGAAGTGGTCACTGGGTTTGGCCGGTTGGGTTCTATGTTCGGTTCGGATCACTACGAGTTGAAACCGGATCTGATCACCATCGCCAAAGGTCTGACCTCGGCCTACGCGCCGCTGTCAGGTTCCATTGTGTCTGACAAAATGTGGTCTGTTCTGGAACGCGGTACAGATGAAAACGGTCCTATCGGCCACGGCTGGACCTACTCTGCACACCCGATCGGTGCCGCCGCCGGTGTCGCCAACCTCAAACTGATTGACGACCTGAAACTGGTGGAAAACGCAGGCTCCGTTGGCGCATACTTCAACAAAACCATGACAGAAGCGCTCGTCGCACACCCCAATGTAGGTGACATCCGTGGCGAAGGCATGTTGTGCGCTGTTGAGTTTGTGGCAGACAAAGACAGCCGAACCTTCTTTGAGGCCAGCGACAAAATTGGTCCGCAAATCGCAGCCAAGCTGCTGGAGCAGGATAATGTGATCGCTCGCGCTATGCCGCAAGGTGACATTCTGGGCTTTGCCCCGCCGTTCTGCATGACCCGCGATGAAGTCGATCATGTGGTGGCTGCTACAGTAAGGGCTGTCGCAACCGTTTTGCCGTAACCCAAAGGAGCACGAGATGACCAAGTCCAAAGCCCCTTTCAGCCGTGCTGAATATGAACGTCGCCTGACCAAAACCCGAACCGCCATGGCACAGGCAGGTCTGGATGTACTGTTTGTGACAGACCCGTCCAACCAAGCCTGGTTGACCGGGTATGATGGTTGGTCGTTTTACGTCCACCAAGGTGTGATTGTGACCATGGAAGGTGAGCCCATCTGGTGGGGTCGCAACATGGACATGATGGGGGGTCGTCGCACCTGCTGGATGGATCACGCAAGTATCCTCGGCTACGGCGATCATTTTGTGCAATCCACCGTCGTGCACCCGATGCAGGACTTGGCAAAACACCTCAAAGCGCGCGGCTTTACGGCCGCGCGCATCGGGGTGGAGATGGAGAACTACTATTACTCGGCCAAAGCCCATGCCGTACTTTCCGAGGAATTGCCAGACGCAGAAATGATCGACGCGACCGCGCTGGTGAACTGGCAACGCCTGATCAAATCCGGCGACGAATTGGTGTTTATTCGCAAAGCTGCGCGCATTTCAGAAAAAGTCATGAATACCGCCATCGACCGCGCCGCGCCCGGCGTGCGTAAAAACGATGTGGTGGCCGATATCATGAAAGCAGGCATTGAAGGTGTCGATGATGACTGGGGAGATTATCCTGCCATTGTACCCCTGACACCTTCGGGTTTGGATGCCACTGCCGCGCACCTCACGTGGGATGGTTCCCAAATGCGCAAGGGCGAAGCGACCTTCTTTGAGCTGTCCGGCTGCTATCGTCGATACCACGCGCCGCTGTGCCGAACCGTTTTCCTTGGAACGCCGTCAGGTGACGTGCTGCGAGCAGAAGAAGCGCAGTTGGAAGGAATCGCAGCGGGTCTTGAGGCCGCACGTGCGGGCAACCGCACTTGTGACATTGCCGACGCATTTATGACCGTTCTGGCCAAACACGGCATCGAGCGATCAGGCCGCATGGGTTATCCTATCGGCCTAAGTTATCCGCCCGATTGGGGCGAACGCACCGCCTCGATCCGAACAGAGGATCAGACCGTGCTGCAGCCTGGCATGGTTTTCCACTTCATGCCCGCCCTGTGGATGGACAGTTGGGGACTGGAAACCACGGAAACCATTCTGATACGCGAAACTGGCGCGGCTGAACCACTCTGCAACATTGAGCGCAAGCTCATCGTCAAAGGGTGATGCATGCTTGAAGACACAAAACACATCCTGTCTGACCTGATTGGGTTCCCCACCATCTCTGCTGACAGCAACCTGGACATGATCGCTTACCTGGCCTCACGTCTTGAAGACTGCGGTGCAACGGTCGAGATCATGGTTGATGACAGTGGCAAAAAGGCCAACCTCTTTGCCACTTTGGGACCAGAGGTCGACGGTGGCATTGTCCTGTCCGGCCACAGCGATGTGGTACCGGTCACTGATCAGAATTGGGCCACTGATCCCTTCGTTATGGACGAACGCGACGGACGGCTTTACGGTCGGGGCACGTGCGATATGAAGGGCTTTATCGCCGCCACCATAGCGATGGCCCCCACCTTTGCCGAGCGGATCAACGATACGCCGGTGCACTTTGCCTTTACCTATGACGAGGAAGCCGGCTGCATTGGTGCGCGCCATCTGGTCGAGGTATTAAAACAGCGCAATCTTAACCCGAAACTTGCAATCATTGGCGAGCCAACGTCGATGCGCATCATCGAAGGTCACAAAGGATGCCATGAATACAGCACACGCTTTCAAGGGCTTGAGGGGCACGGGTCCGCGCCGGATCTGGGGGTAAATGCCGTAGAATACGCTGCCCGCTACGTGTCCCGCCTTTTGGAATTGAAGGCTAAGTTGACAACTATGGCGCCTGCATCAAGCCGCTTTGATCCGCAGTGGACCACGGTAAACGTCGGTGCCATCAACGGTGGAAGCGTACACAACGTTATCGCACCTAAGGCGCAGGTCGATTGGGAAATGCGCCCGGTACAAGACAGCGACGTCAGATTTGTAAAAGACGCCCTTCGGGTCTTTTGTGAAGACGAACTGTTGCCCGCCATGCGTAAGGTTTGTCCCGAGGCGAGCATCGAAACCGAAGTAGTGGGCGAGGTCGCAGGCCTGATCCCAGAGGATACCAACGCAGCACGCGATTTGCTGATAGAACTGAGCGGAGCGAACGGCGCTGACCTTGTGCCTTTTGGCACCGAGGCTGGATTGTTTCAATCCATGGGTATGGATGTGGTGGTGTGTGGCCCCGGCTCTATCGAGCAGGCACACAAAGCGGACGAGTTTGTCTCGTTGGATCAATTGAAGGCCAGCTTAAGGTTGCTGGAAATGCTAAGCACCCGGCATGCGCAAAATTAGACGACTACGCTGACTTTGACGCGACATATTCCGCAATTGCCTGTTTGTAGAGAGCCTGAATACGCGTCATGATCGGGCGCTCCATGGTTCCGATAGGTTTTCCATCAATTGAAGCGACCGGCGTCTGCGCGCCAAACGTACCGGTCAAGAATGCCTCGTCTGCGCCGTAGGCCTCGTATAGCGAGTAGTTCTTTTCAAAGACCGGGATGCCATCGGCCCGACACAGGTCGATGACCTTTTGCCGGGTTACCCCGTTCATGCAATAATCCCCGGTCGAGGTCCAAACCTCACCGCGACGCACAATGAAAAAATTGCAGGCGTTGGTGGTGTTCACAAATCCATGCGGATCCAGCATCAACCCCTCGTCGGCACCGGCCTGCTCGGCCTGAAGGCAGGCAATGACACAGTTCAGTTTGGAATGGCTGTTGTATTTGGCATCCTGACTCATCGGCAGGCCGCGCACTTGCGGCACTGTGGCCAGGCGAATGCCTGCGCTTTGCAGGCTGTTCACCGGCTTGGAATGTTCCAGGATGATGACCAGTGTCGGGCCCGATTGGGACAGCGACGGATGTTGAAACGGCTTCACCTTGACGCCACGGGTCAGCATCATCCGACAATGCACGTCCGAGGTCATCCCGTTGGCTTGGGCCGTTGAGTTCAGGGCGTCTAAGATACCTGCCTCATCCATGCCAACATCCAGACTGACTGATTTGCAAGAATTAAAGAAGCGATCCATGTGCTCTTCGAAAAAAGCCCACTGACCACTATAGAGCCGCAGCCCTTCCCACATGCCGTCACCCAGCATAAAGCCAGAGTCATAAACGGATACCTTGGCGTCATCGCGGTGAAGCAGATCCCCGTTCACATAGATTTTTATGTCCGCATTGCGCGGATCTTCCAACGCGTCATGCGTGGTGTGAGTGTCAGTCATCTGGGTCCATCAATTGCATAGATGTTCATCGGCGATCGTCTCGCCCGGCAATTCTTTCGGATTTCGCAATTGATAGAAAGCCTAGATTTGGCCACGTCGGTCATTCGGCCGCAAACTCAGTATCTGTTGCGATCGGAACCATTTGCGTCTGGTTACCCCCGTTGAGCTTATGCACAAGTTTGGCGCGCTTCAGGTTCGTATAGCCTTTCCCAATCGCCGCGCTGCACTTGGCACACCCGTCACCGGGTCTGTGGAATAAATCCGCCCAAGGTAACGGGAACCTGCCTGTCATCAGGTTTGGGCAACAAAGCCGAGCATATCTAGCAAATCATTGGGATACCTGCAAAAATGAAGTACTCAAAGTGCGTAGTACCATCTTAAAATTGGCATTCGCTGACAGACAGCGGTCCAAACGGTTATCGTACTCGGCAAGCATCTGCAACTTTGGAGGTTTCTGAGAAAATCACATCAAAATGTGAAATGGTACCCAGAAGAGGTGCGACATTTTTGATATTAAACATTATTTATCAGTCTGTTACGGGCTGTCAAATCGAAGATGTGGACTCCCTTGAGGTGAAGGACCTACGACGCGAGGCCCGTGATCTGAAAGAAGTGGTGGCGGAACAAACACTCGAGCTCCGCCTGCTCAAAAAAAGCATGACAGGCGATGGGGGCGACCAAGAATGAGGTATCCTGCATCTGAGAAGTTGGAGATCATCAGGTTGGTCGAGGGAAGTCATCTGTCAGCGCGTCAGACGCTGGCCAAGCTGGGCATCCCGCGCACGACATTCTACCGTTGGTATGATAGGTATCTGCAGCGTGGCGAGGCAGGCCTGCAGGACCAATCACCCAAACCCAGGCACGTCTGGAACCGCATTCCTAATGAGGTGCGGCGCAAGGTAGTCAATCTGGCGCTAAAGGAGACGGAACTGTCGCCACGGGAATTGGCAGTGACGTTCACTGACAAGGAAAGTTACTTTGTATCAGAGGCTTCAGTCTACCGCGTGCTGAAGGCGCACGACCTGATCACCAGCCCCGCGTTCATTGTCATCGAGGCCGCCAGCGAGTTCAGAGACAAAACCACGGCCATCAACCAGCTGTGGCAGACAGACTTCACCTATTTCAAAGTGCTTGGCTGGGGCTGGTTCTACCTCAGCACGATCTTAGACGGCCAAACGAAAAACACCCGAGGCACGTCGCTTGCATCACAAGCAAAGAGATCAGTCATCAAAGCAATGGTTCTATGCTGAAAATCAGCAATCCAACCTTGCAAGCGTGCAGAATGAGTCACAATCAGGTCAGGCCTCTGGCTTCAAGAAAGGCCCTATGACCAAACTTTTGGGTTGGTTGGGATACAGAAGCTAGTTGGCATGATTGGAATGTCCGCTTTGATGAAACGCGACCGAAGTTCTTATTTGCAGCGAAGGTACGGATTCCACCCTTCTCGTTGTAATGTCGTACCTGCCTCTTGCGTTCCCCTGGTACCGCCAGCTCGGCTTAGTGACTTTAGTGGTCTGCCTCACGAGCCGACTTGGTGATTTAGGCTCAGGACTAGCTTTGTTGCACAAACCGTCTAATGGTCGTGCTTCCCCTCACCCCAGACGGATTTTGCCTACGGGCTCAGTGATAGGTATGCCAAGAGCAGTGTAACGGTTCAGCACGGCGATGCGGATTTGGATTTCCGCGACCTGCCTTTCGAAGTCCCTTGCSATCACAGATTGGCCGAGCAGTTTCATACAATGCATCCGCTGACCGGCAGGGTTATGCGCGGCATGATCCCGAGAGGTTTCGTTTCGACACGACTTCGGCGGTGGTATCCGCTCCAACGTCGCCACACGGTGCGGCCCAGATATCGTTGCGCATTGACCGCATGGTTACGGGCAATCGCTCCGTCACTCGTCGGTTTCCAGGGCTTGGCATTCTTGCGTGGCGGGAGCGAGCCTTGTGCGCCATTGGTTCGAGCACAATGGCGAGCGCATGGGCACCTCTGGCGGCAATCGCCTCGTGGCATTTACGCGTGTCATATGCCCCATCGGCTTTGACGCTTCCGATGTCCTGATCGGGCGGGATTTGGTTCAGAAGTTCTGGCAGCATGGGCGCATCCCCGATGTTACTGCCGGTGACTTCGACTGCCCGAACCTCCAGCGTTTCTTCATCAACTCCTATATGTATCTTGCGCCAGATGCGGCGTTTGGAGCCACCGTGCTTGCGGGCATTCCACTCACCTTCACCTTCGGCTTTGATGCCTGTGCTGTCGATAAGGAGGTCCAATGGACCCTTGGAACCTCGATATGACAGGTCCACATTCAGTGTTCTCTGGCGGCAACATAGGGTGCTGAGGTCCGGCACGGTCCAGTCCAGACCGACCAACAGCAGCAAGCTCTGGACGAACCCAGTTGTCTGCCGAAGCGGCATGCCAAACAGGACCTTCAACGTCAGACAAGTCTGAATGGCGGCGTCGCTGAATTGCTGTTGCCGACCTCGTTTGCCGCTTGGCGACGGTGTCCAAACCATCTCCGGATCAAACCAGATCGACAGCGATCCGCGCCGCTTCAAGCTGCCATTGTAAGATGACCAATTCTTGGTCTTATACTTTGTAGGGGCCCAATTGCTCATCCCCCTCGGCTATCACGCTGGATTCATACAATGAATCCCTTCAGCACATTTGTGCAACAAAGCCCCCCAGACGATAAACTCGGCCTGGTTACGGAATGCGCCGCGAATTGGCCGAACTCCTTCCGTCTTGTCCCACACACTGATGCCACGCATCGAACACCCTGCGGCTTGCATCGCTCAGGGGCAGGTCTTCAGAGCTGAGCTGCTTTGAGATGTAACTGTCGATCGTTGCGGCGTCATCATCAAGCGCTTCTGTCAGGGCTGCGTCGTTGATGGTATCGGCGGGGCCGTCCCGATCGGTCAGGACCGCGAGGTCGCGCGCCGGGATGACGTTCTTCAGATCATCGACGGTGGCATAGGTCATAATCTTGCTCCGGTTTGGTGGGGTGCCGGTCTCTCCCGGCTGTCACGGCCTGTCATCAGCTCCGTCGCTCTGATCTACTCGCTTAGGTCCCCGGTCAGGGTTCTGTCACCTTTGCCGGATCAGCCCAGGGCTTTCGCTTGGAATTCAGAGGCCCGAACGGGGGGGCACGATGGTGAACATCTTATCATCGTCGATGGCCTGAACATTCTTCTCGCCAAGCTCTTTGAGATCCTCGGCTGAGATCTTGTTCTCGCCGCCTTCCCAGCGGCGGCCGCCACGCCGACGACCATCCGCCTTATTCCATTGGCCCTCAGAAGCGCTGACGTAGTTTGCAGATATGTGTGTTCCAAATTCGCCTGGTACGCCTAAAACGCCCATTCTAAGCCTCTTTGAAAGACATTCGAACAATCGTCCAATTTGGGATCAATCGGCCCTGAACCCCCCCCTATTTCGTGGGTTCTTTCCGTATTCTTCCGCCTTCTTCGGGGCTCTTCCAGTTACTGCAATAATAAGTGTCTCACTACACTGATTGTCGTGCGACTGGAGTTTAAAGTTGGGCCGAGGTTACGTCCAACAGCCAAACCTAAGCCACCGCGTGCCTTTTTGTTTGTTCTCTGACCAAGACCCCGGTCGACTTGCGTCAACAGGGACTTAACCGGCACCGCGGGCGGTATGGTCCGGGATCGGTCGCGCACTTAGATCAAACCGCGACCCGGTATGTGTTCACCGCCTGGTGGGTCGCCTAAATTTGTGGTGCCAGAGACGACATCAGTGCGACAGTCAAATTTCAGGCATCAATTGAAAATCCAGTAGCAATCTAGTGAGTTAAGAGATGTGAAGACGCGAGCTGTGTCTTTTTGGTTGAAAGATCTGAGGGTGATCTTTCCCGATTGGTTTTGTACATCTTGTGTCCGCGAGGATGTCGTTTCACAAACGAATATGAGCAGGTCAGGAGAAGCGGGTCTGAAGTGACAGTGTGTTGCCTACCCTGTTGCACTTCCGTCCTGTGAAAATTCTCAAAATCGGCTCTGGACGTCTCCAAATGCGGTTGCTATACGGCGTGCACCGTTCCGGCGTAGCTCAGCGGTAGAGCAGTTGACTGTTAATCAATTGGTCGTAGGTTCGATCCCTACCGCCGGAGCCAAAATCTCTAAATGAGATCAATGACATAAAGGTCGCTCTTCAGGGTGATCTTTGTCGTTTTCAGGTAGCTATTCATCAACTATTCGACATCAAAATCCTTCGAAACATTCTTTTTCGTGGAAGTTGAATTGACGCCCATATACTGACAGAACAAAGCCGGGGATGTAATCATTCGAGGTCTACATGTTCTTTGGAAATTGTGTGCTATACCTAGGTCGCTGAACCAAAGGCGCGGTGCATGGTGGTTCATTCGCGGTGCAGAGCGTGAAACTTTGGATGGTAATGGCGACTTCGAGTGTAGCCTCGAAACTTCTGACGACGATATCCCGTATTAAATCAGTACAAATCGCCATGTTGCAGAGGTGTTGCAGAAAACAAAAAACCGCCCCTAGGGGCGGCTTGTTACTCTCTTGTTATCTAAGAGAGATTTTGGCTCCGGCGGTAGGGCCCGGAGCCATTTTGCACAGCGTTGATTTCAAACGATAAAATCCAGCACCGAAACTGCCAGACACCAGTTTGTGCAAAACTTTGTGCCATCGATTGTGCAAAGGCGCAAGTCTGGGAAGATTCCAGAAGTCAGAAGTGAAGACGTAATTTTCCGGTCCCGGCAGCAACGTCGGCTGCGGAAATCCCGGTCCCTGTGTCGATGTTATCCGAAGTCGATATGATAAACGAAAGTGGTGATTTCGGAGCCGCAATGCGCGCCATTACTTGATGATCATCTGATCTGGCGGTGCGGGCCAGATCCAACTGCAAAGCGGTTGTGGGGCGCCGCGACATGCGTCGGTCGATGTTAAGGGTGAGTGGTATGTATGAAGCAGCCACGGAGGTTATGAGATTGTGTGCTTGGTGAAAGAAATGTACTGATCCATGGTCTGGACATGGTGGTGACTAAAATGTACAAAAATGACTCACAGTGAA
The DNA here is from genome assembly GCF_900537075.1 of Tropicibacter sp. Alg240-R139. Taxonomy (GTDB): domain Bacteria; phylum Pseudomonadota; class Alphaproteobacteria; order Rhodobacterales; family Rhodobacteraceae; genus Falsiruegeria. The sequence continues at coordinate 159,746 of NZ_UNRA01000003.1, read as the reverse complement.
TAAAAGGTACGAAGAGTGATTGTTTTGTGCGGCGGGGGTGATGATATTGTACGTGATGTTAAATTCTGTGAGGGAACTGTACGGTGATATCCCACTTTCATGGTCGAAGACTGCCAGAAGCAGGTAACCCGGCCGGTTATGCTTGGGTTGTCGATACCCACAAACTTCATATCCCTATGCCTCCGCGTCTGATGGCCGTTGCAGACCGGCATAGCCCAGTATCCACCGATGACTGGATCATGTTGCGATCACGTCAACAGCCCGATGACAACTTGGCCAATCATCTTCAACTCGCGTTCCGGTATGAAGGCATCAATCTCAGTGTACTGGATCGCCTTTTTCAGGTCGTCCCCGCAGAAGAGATCACCGAGATGGTACTGCACCATATCACCAGCACGTTTTCCCGGCGTCTGTGGTTCATCTATGAATGGATGACTGGCTCACGGCTGGATTTGCCTGATCTTGGCAAGGTCAAATATGTCAGTTTCCTCGATGAGGAACTGCATTACACCGGTATCATTGTTGAGAATTCTTCGCGCCACAAAATCCATGACAACCTGCCCGGCACGCCCGCATTCTGTCCAATTGTCCGGCGGACACCGGAACTGGTTCATCTGCTTGAAGTCAGAAACCTGACGGATGAAGCCAGTGCAGCCGCTGGCAGGGTTCCTGAAGACCTGATGCGCCGGGCCGCGGCATTCATGCTCCTTGATGACAGCAAGGCATCATTTGCCATTGAGAACGAAAAACCAACCCCCGCCCAGGGTGCCCGTTGGGGACAGGCCATCGGAGAAGCTGGGCAGCATGAGCTTTCTGTCGACGAACTTAACCGCCTTCAGCAAATCGTGATCGGAGATGCCAGGTTTGTGAGGCTTGGCGTCCGGAAGGAAGAAGGGTTCATCGGTTCCCATGATAGAACAACCATGGAGCCAATTCCATCTCATATCAGCGCGCGGTGGGAAGACCTTGATAGCCTGATGAAAGGCCTGATCGATTATGATGAGATCTCTTTGGCGCGGCATCAGCATCCGATCCTGACGGCGGCGGTGCTGGCTTTTGGTTTCGTCTTCATTCACCCCTATGTCGATGGCAATGGCAGACTGCACAGGTACCTGTTCCATCACGTGCTGGCCCGCGCCGGTTTCAATCCTCCCGGGGTCGTATTCCCTATCAGCGCGGTGATTCTGAGAAATATAGACGCGTACAACCGGGTTCTGAGAGCCTATTCCGGCCCGCTTCTGCCATTCATTGATTGGGGTGCTGATCCAAAAGGAAATGTAAAAATCGCCGGAGAGACGGCGCATTACTACCGGTATTTCGATGCAACGGAACAGGCCACCTTCCTGGCGCGTTGTGTTCAAACCACGATTGATGAAGACCTGCCACGGGAAGTCGGTTTCCTTGAAGGATATGACCGTTTCGCCACGGGGCTTGCTCGCATTGTCGACATGCCCAATAAGGAAACTGAATTGCTCAGAAAGTTCCTGGCACAGAATAACGGCAAACTCTCCAGAAGAGCACGCAGTGGCGAATTCGAGGCCCTGAGCGATGATGAGGTTGTGCAGATCGAACAGCTCTATGCTGAGAGCTGGGCGTAACACGAGAGTAAGGAACTTTGGGCAGCAATCAGGCGAAAAATCAAAAACTATCAACGCATTGTTAAATCTCCTTCATGTTCTGTTCCGATGATTTCTTCTGCCGTTGAGAGCATCCTGATGAGTGCTCTGCGGAGACATGCAAGCTCCAAAGCAATGCAGATTTCGCTCCGGCTGAGCCTCCCCAACTGAACTGGTCCACCGTTATGTTTAGGAAATGGAGGACCACGAATGGCAAACAAGAGACCGAAGCCTGAAGAGAATGTCTCGAAGTTACGGCAGGTTGAAGTTCTGATGGGGCAAGGGATGTCCCGTCTTGATGCGATCAGACAGATCGGCGTTGTTGAGCAAACTTATTACCGCTGGCGGAAGAAGTATGGTGGAATGGGTGTTGATCAATTGAAAGAACTGAAACGGCTTCAGAAAGAGAACGAGCGGCTGAGACGCGCAGTTTCAGATCTGACGCTGGACAAACTGATCCTGACGGAAGCCACAAAGGGAAACTACTGAGCCCCGCTCGTCGTCGTGCCTGCATCGATCATGTCCGCAGCCAGCTCAAAGTATCTGAGCGACGCGCCTGCCGCGTGCTTGGACAACACCGGTCCACGCAACGGCGCGTCCCACAGGGTCGCGCAGACGAAGACCGACTGGTCGCCGACATGATCGAGCTGACCCGTCAATACGGCCGATATGGCTATCGCAGGATCGCTGCACTGCTGAGAGAGGCCGGATGGTCTGCCAGCGACGGGCGGGTTGCACGGCTTTGGCGGCGAGAGGGGCTGAAAAGTGCCAATAAAGCAACCGAAGAAAGGACGGCTCTGGCTGAACCCTCTCGGGACATTGCTGCGCAATGCCCTGCCGGGCAGTGGACGGATCGTGTGTTCGCCTGAGGCCGGAGTATCGCAACCATGTTTGGTCACATAACTTCGTCCATTGCTTAACCGATGATGGCAAAGCCTTCCGGACGCTGAACATCCTTGATGAGTTCAGTCGGGAATGTTTGGCTATCAGGGTCGAGCGGAAGCTGAACTCGACCGATGTAATCGATGTCCTGACAGACCTGTTCATACTTCGCGGCGCGCCGAGTTTCATACGTTCCGACAATGGGCCGGAATTTGTCGCCCAGGCTGTCCGAGACTGGATCGCCGCCGTTGGCGCCAAGACAGCTTACATCGAACCTGGGAGCCCGTGGGAGAACGGATACTGTGAAAGCTTCAATGGCCGGTTCAGGGATGAGCTGCTCAACGGTGAAATCTTCTACAGCTTGCGCGAAGCACAAATCCTGATCGAACAATGGAGGAGACACTACAACACAAAACGCCCCCACAGTGCACTGGGCTATCGCCCGCCAGCGCCTGAAACCATCATCCCGGTGGATCAGAGGCCGATGATGCACTAACAATCAACTTGGACCAGTCAGATGAGGCTGCTCAATGGAGGAGATTGCGCAGTTTCTCGGCCATTCGGCCTCGCGGAACACCGCGTCTGTCTATGCGCGCTACAGCCCGGAACACCTACGCAAAGCCGCCAGCGCGTTGGAGTTCGATTAGGCTCAGGTTCAGCGAACCTCGGATCACTGTCTCACAACAACAAAGGTGCTGCTGGGCGCCTTGTTTTGTTGGTCGGAGTGAGAGGATTCGAACCTCCGACCCCTGCCTCCCGAAGACAGTGCTCTACCAGGCTGAGCTACACTCCGACCGTGGCGCGTGATTTATACCCCGGATTCGGCATTCGCAAGGGGAAACGTCAGGGCGATAGCGAAATTCGGAGCTCTTGCTTTTGGGCATTCTGATCGCAAATGTGGAGCGTACATGAGCGTCAACCTCTGCGCTCTCGTCGACCGCATCTGCATGATTCCGGTTGGTTTAGATATCATGTCTGCCGTGTTGAAATTCGCCGCCAGGGGTAAACTGCGTGAGATTTTGACGCGATTCATCGCGACACTGTTAAAGGGCGTTTGCAGCGGTATGCTTGGGACAAAGCGTGTGCAATCTTTGAGCGCGACGACGGTTATGATCGTGGGTTTATCTGTGCAATGTGCTGTGGGGTGAGCGACTAGGTCATCTGGTCGAGCGGCGCCGGACCTGCCATCATTGAGGGCTGATGCCGGGTGAGCAGCGGGGACCTATTCACCGGACAATGTGTGTGCATACCGACGCGTTGCGACGGTTGCAGCGAGTAGCTCCACTACGTCGAGCGTGCCTCGCATCACTACATGGACATCGTCGCGATTAAGAAGTTGCCCGCGCCAGAGAAATCCAGCGCGGGCTGATGCCGTATCAGAGGCTGTCGTTCAGAGCGGACACAATCGTGTCGCCCATTTCCGAGGTCGACAGTGGCGATACACCCTCTTCGCCCAGCAAGTCGCTGGTGCGGGCGCCATCTGCCAAAACTTTCTCGATGGCAGCCTCAAGGCGGGCAGCTTCTTCGCCCTGATCAAACGAATAACGCAGAGCCATCGCAAAGCTCAGGATGCAGGCGATGGGGTTGGCTTTGCCCTGACCGGTGATGTCCGGGGCCGAACCGTGGACTGGTTCGTACAGCGCTTTGGGACGGCCATTGGCCATCGGGGCTCCCAGCGAGGCCGACGGCAACATGCCAAGCGAACCGGTGAGCATGGCGGCGCAGTCGGACAGGATGTCGCCGAACAGGTTGTCGGTCAGGATTACGTCGAACTGTTTGGGTGCACGCACCAGCTGCATCGCGCCGTTGTCGGCGTACATGTGGCTCAGTTCTACCTCGGGGTATTCTTTGCCGACACGCGTGGCCACTTCGCGCCATAGGATACCGGATTCCATCACGTTGGCCTTCTCCATCGAGCAGACCTTTTTGCCGCGGCGCATTGCCAGTTCAAACGCCGAGCGTGCGGCGCGTTCGATTTCAGATTCGGTGTAACGCTGGGTGTTGATGCCCACGCGTTCATTGCCTTCTTCAAAGATACCGCGCGGCTCGCCGAAATAGACGCCAGAGGTCAGCTCGCGCACGATCATGATGTCCAGACCGGCAACGATGTCTTTCTTCAGCGACGAGAAATCGGCCAGCGCGTCAAAACACTGGGCCGGGCGCAGGTTGGAAAATAGATCCATTTCCTTGCGCAGGCGCAGCAGGCCGCGTTCGGGTTTCAGCGAGAAATCCAGGTCGTCATACTTGGGGCCACCCACGGCGCCCAGCAGAACCGCGTCGGCCTCTTGCGCTTTGGCCATTGTCTCGTCCGACAGGGGCGCGCCGTGCGCGTCATAGGCCGCACCGCCGACCAGATCCTCGCTCACGTCAAATTGAAGACCACGGTTATCGCCAAACCAAGTGATGATTTTGCGCACTTCTGCCATGACTTCGGGGCCAATTCCATCACCGGGAAGGATGAGGAGCGAGGGGTTGGACATCGGGGCTCTCCTTGCGTTCTGTCGCAATGGGCCTAGCGTGTGCAGCCAGAGGGGTCAATGTGACGATCCCGGCAAAAACAAGGGAAAATGACGATGCTGACACCAGGAAAACAGGTTCCTGCGCTAACAATCGAGACTTTGGGTCAGGGGACCTTTGATCTGGACAAGAATCATGGGGAGAATGGCACTGTCGTGATCGTCTATCGCGGTCTGCATTGCCCGATCTGTATCCGCCAGATGGCCGAGGTCGAGGCAGCGCTGGATGACTTTGCGGTGCAAGGGATCGAGGTGGTCATGATCAGCACCGATACCAAGGATCGCGCCGAGCAGACGGTTGAAAAGGCGGGCACGTCGAAGTTGCGGGTCGGGTACGAGTTGTCGCTTAGGGCGGCGCACGAGGATTGGGGGCTGTGGATTTCATCCAAGCGCGAAGGGTCGGCCGAGGCGGATCTGTTTGCCGAGCCTGGGCATTTCTACATCGCGCCGGATCGGACGCTGTATTTTGGGTGGCAGCAATCGACGCCATTTGCGCGGCCATCGACAGCGGACATGCTTGGCGGCATCAAATGGGCGTTGGAAAACAAATATCCGCCACGCGGTGCTTATACCGGCGACTTGCCGTCCTGAACGGCCAGATGTTCTGTCACCAGTAAATCCCAGACCCTGCGAATACGTGGGGTCTGGTGCATCGCTTGGGGGGCTGCCAGCCAAACCTCGAGCGGTGGAATGTCTAGGTTGAGGTCCAGCTTTGCGACCGTCGGGTCGGCCTCGGCCACGGATGTCTGGCAAAACCCGATGCCACAGCCTGCACGCACCAGTTGCCAATAGGCGCTTTGGTTGTCGCAGCGCACCGGGAATTGTGAGCGGGTCACAGAGTAACCCATCTGCTGCATAGTCTGGATGATCAGGTCGTTACTGTCATAGCCGACGATGTCATGATCAAACAGATCATCGGGTTTCACGGGATGCCCCTTGCGGGCCAGATAGCTGTGCGCGGCATAGGCTCCCAGTTGGATGCTGCCCACGCGTTGCGCCACGATGTCGAGCTGTTTGGGGCGATACATGCGGATGGCGATGTCGGCCTCGCGGTAGAGCAGGTTTTCGGTCGCATCGGTGGGGACCAGTTCCAGTTGGATGCGCGGTTCGGCAGTTCTGATCCGGGCCAGGATTTCGGGCAAGACGTGGTGAGACATGAAGACGGATGCGGTCAGGCGTACTGTGCCGCTTAGGTCCTTGGATTGCCCCGCTGCCGTCAACGTCAGGGCCTGCATCGCGTCGTGCATTTGTTGCGCCAGCGGGAGCAGGCGGCCTCCGGTATCGCTCAGGCTCAAGCCACGGGCATGTCGGTCGAAAAGGGACACCCCAAGGGACGTTTCAAGCGCCTGAATTTGCCGTCCCAAGGTGGGCTGGCTGCGTCCCAGGGCACGAGCCGCGCCCGAGAGAGAGCCATGTTCAGCGACAGCAACAAAGCTTTGGATCAGGGTCCAGTCGGTTGAGGTGAGTGTGTTGTCCATTCACCAATGAATACATGATCTGCATTTGGGGGCAATTCATAGTGTTGATGTGAATGGGTACCTTTGGGCCATGCAAAGGAGGACTTCCATGACCAGAACCGTACTTATTCTTGGTGCAACAGGCCGATTTGGCCGCAATGCAGCTGAACAATTTTGGACTGCCGGGTGGACCGTCAAAACCTTTGATCGCAGTCGCGACAGTCTGAACCTGGCCGCGCAAGGGGCCGATGTGATCGTGAATGGTTGGAATCCAGCCTATCCTGAATGGGCCAAAACCGTGCCCCGATTGCATGCCCAAGTGATCGAGGCGGCGCGGCTGAGCAAGGCCACGGTGATCGTTCCGGGCAACGTCTATGTCTACGGCGCTGACACGCCTGCGCCCTGGTCTGAGGCCACGCCGCATCAGGCCCAAAACTCGCTTGGGCGCGTTCGGGTTAAGATGGAGCGCGCCTATGCCAAATCCGGTGTGCGCACGATAATCCTGCGGGCTGGGGATTTCATTGACTCCCAGGCTTCGGGCAATTGGTTCGACATGATTATGGCCAAGAAGCTGTCCATGGGTCGGTTTGTCTATCCCGGCGACCCGGATATCGACCACAGTTGGGCCTATCTGCCGGATCTATGTCGGGCTGCGGTGCAATTGGCCGAGATGCGGCATGATCTACCGCAATTCTGTGATGTTCCGTTTCCGGGCTACACCGCCAGCGGTGCAGATATGGCAGGGCATCTGGGGGCGATCCTGGGACGCAAGGTGGTGGTCAAACGGATGAACTGGCTACAGATCAAGTTGATGCAGCCGGTTTGGCCGCTGGCGAGGTGTCTGGTCGAGATGAGCTATTTGTGGCGCACAGCTCACAGTCTGGATGGGGTCCGGTTTCAGGAGGTGCTGCCCGCTTTTCAGGAAACGCCGATTGAGCAGGCTTTAGCCTCGGCCATTCCGGCCTCACTCTTTGGCGATCAGATCAACCCAAACCAACCGGTGGCGGCTGGCACCTAGGGCAATCTCATTACCTGCCTCGCCCTCGGCGGGCCAGTAGACGCCGGAACCTTGAACGGTCCAATCGCGCGACGGCAGGACGTAATCGACCCGCAAACGCCCGACGCCGTCCCAATCAACGGTGTCGGTTGCATTGGGGCTGCGGTGCCCTTGATCGGGTGCGGTGGCGGCCCCGTCGCTGGTGGGGGCGGGGTCTTGCAGGCGCGGGTCGTCTAGCAGGCCTTGAACCACCCCGCCATAGCCATCGCTGTCCCATGGGTCCAGGTTGGTGCCGCCTAACAGGACAAGGCCGTGTGGCGGGGCAGGGCCAAGTGTGCCGTCCAGGAACAGCGACCAAAAGCGGTTTTCATCCCGGTTGCGCAGCCCGTTGCGATCCTCGGGCCCGTCAAACACGGGCGGCCCGGCTTGGGATGTCAGCAGGTGGATGCGGCCCACGGGGGTTTTGATCGACACGACCCAATGCCCGGCAGAGGACAGACGTTGTATGTCTTGCGCGGCTTGGGACGGGAAGGGCGCGCCGTCGCGTTGAGGTAGACGCGCGCCGGGGAGGTCTTTCCACAGCAGGGCCGAAAAGTCCTGCACCCTGCCATGGTCGATTGGATAGCGGGACAGGATGACCATGCCGTTCTGACCGGTGAACTTGCCGTATCCCTGTGCATCTCCCGGCCCGCCCAAACGACCATCGCCGTCCAGGTCCAGATCAGTCATTATTCCGCTGTTGGGTTTCAGCGCCAGACGGTGTGGGTAGGGGGTGCCTGCATCGGCCAAGGCCCTGGCCAGCGCATCCAGCGTCAGCCCATCATGATCCCAATCCACGCCCTGCATCGCCAGAATGTCGGGTGAGGTCCGGGCGATGACGGCCAAGACATCAGCAATTTGCTTGTCCTTACCCTTTTGCAGATCGCGCAGCAGCTGGCCGGGGCCATCGCGGGACAGTTCGGTGTTGAAACTTGCGATGCGCAGCGGCTCGGCTGTGATCATGCCGGGCAAGAGTGTCAGCGCAACCAGCAGCCACTTCATGCGGTTTGCACGGCCTCGGCGTTGGCGTAGGTGCGTCTGCGCTTTTCTTCAATCAGGTCCGAGACACGCAGCATTGCCATACCACGCATGATCATCGACGCTGGCAGGAAGGCCCAGGCGCTCATGGTCCATATCAGCGTTTGCGGATTGTCCAGCATGATGGGGTTGACCAGATCGGCAGTTGCTTTGACGACTGCAGGGATAAAGAACGGGAGCAACACGCCCAGGACGACGTTAATCCGGCCGTCCCGTTGCAGGCGCGAGACCACGTCGCCGCCTGTGGTAGGGTCGAACAGGGGCAGGTTGATCCAGACGTTGAACGCCCCGTTGCCGACTGGCCAGCCACGTACGCGGACAGCGATGTAAAAGGCTGCAACAGTTGCCAGGGCCACCACATACGAGACGCCTGCCGCGATGCGGACCGAGTTCACGGTGCTCAATGTTGCGTGGTCGGGCAGCATCAGCACGACCAAGCGCACTGGAGAAAACGGGAAGTCGACCAAATGTGCGATCAAAACGCCCATCCCTGCAAAGAGCGTGGTGACATTGGTGGGCGCGTATTTGTGTTTGCAAATCAACGTAAGCAAAACCACCATCGACATCAGCGCGATGAACCGAAGGCGGTTCAACGGTGGGGCATCGCGGAATTCGATGAAGCTTGGAAAGGTCGAGTTGTACTCGGCAAAAGTCAGCACAAATGCAAGGATCGCGAGCAGAACCACGATCTCGGGAGAGTCTGTTGTGTAGCCCGGCAAATATAGCGCAGGGGTGACCACCATCAAGGCCACCAGTATCCCGCGCAAAGCCGCGCCCGTGATGCGTGCAATCACTGTCCGAATCCCTTCAAACTGGACAGGCCGATGCGTTGCCGAGCCTTTGTTCCAACTTGATCAAACCCCGAAGGGTCCGTGCCTCATTTTGGCCCCATTTGTGCCGCCATTTGGTCACCCACTCAAGTCACCGACCCACGAAATACCTGATTTCAGGCGAAAAGATGGCAAGACTGGTGCCTCTTTGCATCATTGGCAGAGCAGAAATTGGGCATCCCTGCGCCTCGGCACTAAATGTTGTGGATATTGTGGCAAGGGCCGCAAAATGCAAAAAGGCCACATCGAAATGCGGCCCAAGTGCTTGGAAGCATTTATCTTGATCTGAAGCTTAAATCAGACCCAAGGACGCGCTTGAGCGGCTTGCTCTTCGAATGTGTCGATCGAACCAACTTTCTCCATGGTCAGCCCGATGTCATCGAGACCTTCGAGCAGGCAGTGCTTTTTGAATGCGTCAACGTCAAAAGTGATGACCTGACCGTCCGAAGTGGTGATTTCCTGTGCTTCCAGATCGATGGTCATGCGCGCGTTCGCGCCTTTTTCGGCGTCGGCCATCAGCACGTCGACCTGCTCTTGGGGCAGAACAATGGGCAAGATGCCATTCTTGAAGCAGTTGTTGAAGAAGATGTCGGCGAAGCTTGTCGAGATTACACACTTGATGCCGAAATCTGCAATCGCCCAAGGCGCGTGTTCGCGCGACGACCCGCAGCCAAAATTGTCGCCTGCCACCAAAATTTCGGCGTCGCGGTACTGCGGCTTGTTCAGCACGAAATCGTCGATCTCCGAGCCGTCACGGTTATAACGCATCTCGTCGAACAGGTTTACACCAAAGCCGGTGCGTTGGATCGATTTCAGAAACACCTTGGGGATGATCATGTCGGTGTCGATGTTGACGAGCGGCATTGGCGCGGCAATGCCTTGGAGTTTTTCAAACTTTTCCATCAGAGTTTTCCTAGCTTCTGCTGCTTCACCCCGGTCAGGTCAAAACCGATGTCCTGAACCGCCCGGGCGATAAAGCTGTTTTCTTGGGGTCTGTGTGTTTTGTGATACCAGCGGACCATCGAGTGATAGAGATGGACCGCCAGCGTGTTTTTGGTATTCCAATGGTCTTCGACACAATGCCCGCTGAACAGAACGTCGGTCATGACGCCGCGCAAGGGATAGAAGACCTCGGGTTTTTGTGCGTGTTTGAGCTCGCCGAATTTGCGCATGGTATAAGCCAGCGCACGGGGTCCGACCGAAGGGCGTCTGAGTTCAAAGGCCCGCAGCAACCGCTTGCCCGGAGGGGCTTTGGCGATTTCTGCTTGGTCTTCTGCACTCAGCCAGGGCGTGATCCATTCCGGATCTGCGAACCAGTCCAGCAGCGTGTTCAACGTCTGCGAAGTTTTGGGCAAACGCAGAACGGCACCGTTGAGCGACCCTGAGGGTTCGAACCCGACGTGGTATTCAGCGACCTGCATCGGCTGGACGGCCAGCATGTCGGTGTCGATCCACACCATGTCCGTCTGCTTCAATAGATGAAGCCGGAACAGATCCGACAGCATCGACGCAGGTGCATCTGCATGCCCAGCCGGGGCCGGATCCCAGATGTCGGTGATCGGTGCCGTGCGAACGCCCGGAGGAACAGTCGGGGCCGTGTCTGCCATAAAAAACAGCACGACCTCATGCCCATGATGGGCATAGCTGGCCAGGCACAATTTGTGCAGCCAGTTCAGCTCACCTCCAACCCACAGGCTGGCGACGGGCGGCAAGGACGTACTGAATGACATTCACTACCTTTTTGCTTACGTCGGCCTGTGGGTCTGTCCGGTGAACCGGAGTCAGATCAGGCCGATCCGGAGTCCTTTTCGGCGCCACGCATGAACAGCGCGGCAAAGAGCAGGCCAAAACCGTTGAACAACATTTCGATGCCCAAGAGGATTCCAACCAGGTTCAGCAGCCATGCGGGTTCTGCCGCCGCGTTGGTCCAGATGATACCGGCCAGCACGATGGACAGAACGCCCGAGATGATTGTCGGCCAGAAATACGCAGTGCCGCGCATCTGGAACGACAGGATAACCCGGGCAATACCGCCAGCCATGAACAGGATCAGAATCAGCATTGCCAACGAGATGGTGCCCTGCAGCGGATGAGCCAGGAATGACCAGCCAAGGAACAACATGATCGCGCCCATCAGGATGGACAGGATCTTGTTTCCCATGCCTTCGACCGTAAAGCCGCCAACCAACTGCAAACCGCCACTTATCAGCAACAGAACGCCGGTGATCGCGGTTACCGCGATCGAGGCCACGACCGGCGCGCCCAGGATGAACACGCCAAATACGATGGATAGGAGCCCCAATAGGAGCAGTTTCAGCCAATCACTCATGTCTCTATTCCTCTCAAAAATTCATATTTGAGTGGAGCTTACACCAGTTCACGCACGTCTGTCAGCCGTCCTGTAAGTGCCGCTGCGGCAGCCATGGCCGGGCTCACCAGATGGGTGCGGCCCTTGTAGCCCTGACGTCCCTCGAAATTGCGGTTCGAGGTGGCGGCGCAACGCTCGCCTTCGGACAGCTGATCGGGGTTCATCGCCAAACACATGGAACATCCCGCAAGACGCCATTCGAAACCGGCCTCTTTAAAGATTTCGGCCAGGCCTTCTTCTTCGGCTTGCAGGCGGACAAGGCCCGAACCCGGAACGATCATGGCGCGCATGCCGTCCTTGATCTTCTTGCCTTTGACCACTTCGGCCACGGCGCGGAAATCTTCGATCCGGCCATTGGTGCACGAACCGATGAACACGGTGTCGATTTCAATGTCGGTCAGTTTCTGACCCGGTGTCAGGCCCATGTAGTCAAGCGAGCGACGGGCTGCTTCGACTTTACCGCCCTCAAAGTCTTCCGGAGATGGAACAACACCGGTGATCGGCAGAACATCCTCGGGCGAGGTGCCCCAAGTGACGACCGGCTGAATGTCTTCGCCTTTAAGCGTGACGACCTTGTCGAAATGGGCGCCTTCGTCGGTGAAGAGCGTTTTCCACCAGTCAAGCGCGGCTTCCCACTGTGCGCCTTTGGGGGCGTGGGGGCGGCCGTTGACATAGTCATAGGTGGTCTGGTCGGGTGCGATCAGGCCGGCGCGTGCTCCGCCTTCGATGGCCATGTTACAGACGGTCATGCGCCCTTCCATCGACAGATCGCGGATCGCTTCTCCGCAATATTCGATGACATAGCCGGTGCCGCCGCCGGTGCCGGTTTCACCGATCACGGCCAGCGTGATGTCCTTGGCAGTCACACCCGGCATCAGTTTGCCGGTGATTTCCACCTTCATGTTCTTGGATTTCTTTTGGATCAGCGTCTGCGTCGCCAGAACATGTTCAACCTCGGATGTGCCGATGCCGTGGGCCAGCGCGCCAAACGCACCGTGAGTCGCCGTGTGGCTGTCACCACAAACGACTGTCATGCCGGGCAGGGTCCAGCCCTGTTCGGGGCCAACGATGTGCACGATACCCTGACGGATGTCGGACACGGGATAATAATGAACGCCGAATTCCTTGGCATTCTTGTCCAGAGCTTGAACCTGAATGCGTGATTCTTCGGTCATCTGGTTGGGATCTTCGCGGCCCTGCGTTGTCGGCACGTTATGGTCCGGCACAGCGATGGTCTTTTCCGGTGCGCGCACTTTGCGACCAGTCATGCGCAGGCCCTCAAAAGCTTGTGGGCTAGTCACTTCGTGAACCAGGTGGCGGTCGATATAAAGCAGGCTGGTGCCGTCTTCGGCTTCATGCGCAAGATGCGCATCCCAGATTTTGTCATAGAGTGTCTTGGGGGACATGTGGTCCTCTCCCGTGGTTTGGAAATAGCTGGCGTTGGGTGGCTGGATGCCGCTTATAGGCGGGCCAGAACCGTGCGGGCAGCCCCAAAGAACCGCTCGCGCAGGCGGGCACGGTCTTGCAGATAGATGCATGAGGCGTAAACGGGTGTCATGGCCCCCAGATACAGGCGCAAAGTGAGTCTATCAAGGTCTGCAATTGCACATCAGTGCCACAATGGCACAGCTGCGTGAGCTCACTTAGGCGATTCATTGAATTGTCATCTGCGCGTTGTTACCTTAAAGGCACCCCAGCGTCGGGGGGCTGTCGACGCGCTAAAAGGAGGACAATGTCCTGTCAACGCATGCAGAGGTGGCTAAATCCACCGACGGACGGGCCGCTATGATGGCCGGGTCCCAACTCACCAGCGAAAAGCTGCTTGAGCGTATTCTATCTTCTCTCAACGACGATAAGGCCGAAGATGTTGTGCAGATTGATCTGCGCGGCAAGACCGAGATCGGTGATTACATGATCATCGCGTCGGGTCGCTCGACGCGTCAGGTGTCGTCGATGGCCGAGAAGTTGACGGATCGCATCAAGCAGGAGTTCGGGTTTACCTCGAAGGTCGAAGGCAAGGATACCGGCGATTGGGTCCTGATCGACACGGGCGATGTGGTTGTGCACATCTTCCGGCCAGAGGTGCGCGAGTTCTATCAGCTGGAAAAAATGTGGCTGCCCCAAGGTAGCAGCGCCTCAGCCAACTGAGGCGTTTCGCCCCCGTTGTTTCGGGGGTGCGTTACACATTATGCGCATCAGCATTTGCGTGGTCGGCCGCTTGCGGTCTGGACCCGAGAAAACCCTCATTGACGATTATCTGACCCGGTTCGACCGGACAGGGCGGGCCTTGGGCCTTGGCCCTGCACGGATAATTGAGGTTGAGGATAAGAAAAACGCCGGCATGGGCGCCGAGGCGGCGTTGCTGCGCAAGGCTCTGCCCAAGGGCTCGGTGATCTGTACCCTGGACGAGCGCGGCAAGGTGTTGTCGTCGCCCGATTTTGCCGGTCAGCTGGGCAAATGGCGCGATGCCGGGCGGCAGGATCTGGCGATTGTAATCGGTGGCGCGGACGGGATTGATCCGTCTTTGCGGGCCGAGGCGGATTTTTCGATTTCATTCGGCAAGATGGTCTGGCCGCACATGTTGGTGCGGGTGATGCTGACCGAGCAGCTTTATCGCGCTGCCAACATTCTGGCGGGCGGGCCATATCACCGGGTGTGACTTACTCTAATTCGATGACGTAGGTGTCTTGGTTCCATCCGTGGACAGAATCGCGCGCGCGGATCTGGACCTGTTTGGTGCCCGCCGGGATTTGTACGCCACCCAATGAGCGGGTGAAGGGTTGTTCGGTCTCGTGCGGGTGATGCAGCACACGCATGCCCAGCTCATTGCCGTCCATATCCAGCACCTGCCAACCATCGGCATAGTGATCCCATCCCGTGTCGGGATGGCGGATGGTGACGTCGAATCGCCAGGTGTCACCACTGGCGCGGGCGGCGGCGTCTTCGATCTGCGGGGCGTCGGCCAAGGCGGGCGCAGCCAGGAACAGGGCGGGGATCAGGTATTTCATCATGTCAGCCTAACGTGGATGGTCGGCGGGTTCAGGTCACGACTGTGTGTTCGGTGGCAGTTCCAGCAAAACCTTGCGCGAGTGCGACGCGAACTCACGCCGGTAGAGGATTGCGAGCGTGACAGCGGTGGCCAGCAGCAAGGGGATGGGGCCAAGCATCCACGCAGTGGAGGCAAGCGCGAAATAAATCGTGCGGAGCGCCTTGTTAAAGCTGCGCGCGGCGGTGATCGAAATTTCTGCCGATTGCGAGGCGCGGGGCGCGCAATGCGGGTCTTCGGGGTCGTTTGGCACTGCGGCCATTAGAACGGCACAATACCCAAACAGACGGTGGGACCAAACGAATTTCAAAAACGCATTTGACAAAAGAAGTATTGCGATCAGGATCTTGATCTCCCACACCATGGCCGGAGCACTGCCGATGGCGAGGTCCTTTGCAACGCCTGCCAGCCGCTCGGTGTTGCCGAACAAAGCCAAACCACCCCCGATTGCGATCATCGAAGTGGAGGCGAAGAACGTTGTGCTTTGACGCATGTTCCCAACCAGTTGGGCATCGAACACGCGGGGCTGGCGGGTGATCATCTGGGTCATCCAATCGCGCCGAAATGCATCCATCAGCGCCGAGACCGAGGGCTTGTTCGGGTTGGGGTTTTCAATCCGCCACCCGATCCAGAGCCACCCCGCTATCAGGCAAATCACGGCCACGTAATCCAGCGGCGAAAACAACAAGGAGCGGTCAATCCACGTCATATGCCGACCCTACGATTTACCAGTTGGACTTGCCAGATCGCATAATTGGTAATATTAATTTACCAAACGGAGGGATCTGCATGGAAATGCCCACACCCAACGCGGCCGTTCTGGCGCGCAAGGCAAAGCTGGTTGAGCGGTTGCAGCGCGTGTTGCCGACGGATGCGGTGATTCATGACGAAGCCGAAACGCTGGCCTATGAATGCGATGCGTTGACGGCCTACAAATGTCCTCCGATGCTGGCGGTTCTGCCGACCACGACGCAAGAAGTGTCGGACGTTCTGCGCATTTGTCATGAAGAAGGCGTGCCGGTTGTGCCGCGCGGGTCGGGCACTTCGCTTGCCGGTGGGGCGCTGCCCACTGCGGATTGTGTCATCCTAGGTGTGGCGCGGATGAATGATGTGCTGGAGACGGATTATGCCAACCGCGTCATCCGGGTGCAGTCGGGGCGTACCAACCTGAGCGTCACCGGCGCAGTTGAGGAAGAAGATTTCTTTTACGCGCCAGACCCCTCGTCACAACTGGCCTGTGCGATTGCCGGCAATGTGGCGATGAACTCGGGCGGGGCGCATTGTCTGAAATACGGCGTGACGACCAACAACCTGCTGGGCTTGACCATGGTAATGATGGACGGCACCGTGATCGAGATCGGCGGCGCGCATCTGGATGCGGGCGGGTTGGACCTGCTGGGTGTGATCTGCGGATCCGAGGGGCAGTTGGGCGTCGTGACCGAAGCGACGTTGCGCATCCTACGCAAGCCCGAAGGCGCGCGCCCTGTTCTGATCGCCTTTGATGACAACGAGGTCGCGGGCCAATGCGTCAGCGACATCATCAAGTCGGGTATCCTGCCGGTCGCGATCGAGTTCATGGACACACTGTGCATCAAGGCCTGTGAGAACTTTGCCAAGGCGGGATACCCCGATTGCAACGCCCTGTTGATTGTCGAGGTCGAGGGATCAGAGGCCGAGATCGACTATCAGCTGTCCAAGATCGTCGAGATCGCCAAGCGCCACAATCCGGTGGAGCTGCGCGAGAGTCAGTCAGAAGAGGAAAGCGCCAAGATCTGGCTGGGTCGCAAGTCTGCCTTCGGTGCCATGGGGCAGATGAACGATTACATGTGTCTGGACGGCACGATTCCGGTGTCGTCGCTGCCAATGGTCTTGCGCCGGATTGGTGAGCTGAGCGCGCAGTACGGCCTGGCAGTGGGCAACGTGTTCCACGCGGGCGATGGCAACATGCACCCGCTGATCCTGTTTGACGCCAACAAGCCAGGTGATCTGGAGCTGTGTGAAGAATTCGGGGCCGAGATTCTGAAACTCTGCGTCGATGCGGGTGGCTGTCTGACCGGCGAGCATGGAGTTGGCGTCGAAAAGCGCGATCTGATGCTGCATCAGTATACGGCGGCGGATTTGGAAGCGCAGATGGCGGTTAAGGATGTGTTTGACCCCGCGTGGCTGATGAACCCGGCCAAGGTGTTTCCGTTGTCGGTGACCGAAGCGCGGCGTGACGCGCGGATTGCAGCGGAATGATGGGGGCGTTGCCCCCAAACCCCCAGAGTATTTTGGAAAAGATGAAATGAGACCAGAGACCGAGGGCCAATTGGCCGAGATCGTGGCCAGATTGAGTGAACCTGTGCGGATTTTGGGCGGGGGGACGCGTGGTGTTTTCACGTCGGGGGCTGAGTTGAGCGTGACGGGGCTGAACGGCATTGAACTGTATGAGCCGGGCGCGCTGACATTGGTGACCAAGGCGGGCACACCGGTGGCAGAGGTTGAGGCGGCGCTGGCGGCTGAGGGTCAGCGGTTGGCGTTTGAGCCGATGGATCATCGTGGGCTTTTGGGCACGTCCGGTGCGCCGACGATTGGTGGTGTCGTGGCGGCCAATGTTTCGGGGCCACGTCGGGTGCACGCGGGGGCGTGTCGCGATTTCCTGTTGGGCGTTCGCTATGTCGACGGTTTGGGTCAGGTGATCAAGAACGGGGGCCGGGTGATGAAGAATGTCACCGGCTATGATCTGGTCAAGTTAATGGCGGGGTCATGGGGAACGTTGGGCGTTTTGACTGAAGTGTCTTTGAAGGTGCTGCCAATGGCAGAGGCTGAGGAGACGCTGTGTGTCGCCGTGGACGGGGTCGCGCAGGCAGTCGCGGCGATGTCGGCGGCGCTGGGCTCTCCGTTCGAGGTGTCGGGGGCGGCGTTTGATCCTGCAGCAGGACAAATGCTGTTGCGGGTCGAAGGGTTTGCCGGATCGGTGGCCTATCGGGTTGAACAGTTGCGGGGTGTTGTCGGCGGGTTTGGTGATGTCTCCATGGCTGGCGACAGTGCCACGTTGTGGCGTGACGTACGTGATGTTGCGGCGTTTCAAGGGGCACCGGGCGATGTCTGGCGGATTTCGGTGAAGCCGTCGGATGCACCAGATTTGGCGGATCGTTTGGCCGCAGATGGGTTGCTGTTTGACTGGGGTGGCGGGCTGATCTGGGCGCGGGTATCCGAGGGGACGGATCTGCGGGCAAAACTGGGCGATGTGGCTGGTCATATGACGCTTGTGCGGGGCAAAGGGCAGGCGAAGCTTCAGCCCGAGCCTGCACCGGTTGCGGTGATCACTGAGCAGTTGAGGCGGCGGTTTGATCCGCGCGGGTTCCTTAATCCGGGACTGATGGGGTAGGACATGCAGACGACATTTACGCCAGAACAGTTACAGGACCCTGCGATCCAACGCTCGAACGAGATTTTGCGGTCTTGTGTCCATTGCGGGTTTTGTACCGCGACGTGCCCGACCTATCAGGTGTTGGGGGATGAATTGGATAGCCCGCGCGGGCGGATTTATCTGATCAAGGATATGCTGGAAAACAACCGCGCACCGGATGAGAAGGTGGTCAAACATGTGGACCGCTGCCTGTCCTGTCTGGCCTGCATGAGCACCTGTCCCTCGGGCGTTCACTACATGCATCTGGTGGATCATGCGCGCGAGTATATCGAGGATAACTACAAGCGGCCTTTGTCGGATCGGGCCCTCAGGTGGGTGCTGGCCCAGATCCTGCCGTACCCGATGCGGTTTCGATTGGCCTTGCTGGGGGCCAAGATCGGGCGGCCGTTTCGGGGGGTGGTGCCGGATGCGCGGCTCAGGGCGATGCTGGACATGGCGCCCAAGATGATCCCGCCGGTCAGTCGTAACGACGATCCGCAGAGTTTTGCGCCGTTAGCCCCACCCAAGAAGCGTGTGGCGCTTATGACGGGCTGTGCACAGAAGGCGCTGAACACTGACATCAACGACGCCACGATCCGGCTGCTGGCGCGATTGGGATGCGAGGTTGTGGTGGCCGAAGGTGCGGGTTGTTGCGGGGCGCTGACCCATCACATGGGCAAGACGGCAGAGAGCCACAAGACAGCAGCCAGGAACATCAATGCATGGACGAAAGAGATGGACGGTCAGGGACTGGATGCTATCGTCATCAATACCTCGGGCTGCGGCACCACGGTCAAGGACTATGGCCACATGTTCCGCAATGATCCGTTAGCGACTGATGCGGCGCGGGTGTCCGGGATTGCCATGGATGTCAGCGAGCTGTTGATGCAGCTCGACTTGCCCGAGTGCACGGACAAGGCGCTGACGGTGGCTTATCATGCGGCTTGCTCCTTACAGCACGGGCAGCAGATCAAGACGCACCCCAAAACCTTGCTGAAACGCGCCGGGTTCAAAGTGGTGGAGCCTGCGGATTCGCACTTGTGTTGCGGTAGTGCGGGCACTTACAACCTGATGCAACCCGAGATTTCAGGGCAGCTGAAGGCGCGCAAGGTGCGGACGTTGGAAGCGAAGAACCCGGATATTATCGCGGCAGGGAACATCGGCTGTATGATGCAGGTCGGGTCAGCGACCGAGGTGCCGATTGTGCACACTGTTGAGCTGTTGGATTGGGCGACGGGCGGACCGCAACCGCCCGCTTTGACCGCCAAGGGTAAACGCGCGCCCGAAGTGCCAATCCTGCGTTGACTTGTTGTGCAGGGCTGGGCTGCTAGGGTGCCCGGCAATGAAACGCAATTGAGTGAGGCGCAGATGGGGAACCCGTCGGGAATTGATCAAAGCAGGTTGCTGGAAGCGCATGATTGGAGCTTTCCGGTTCCCATCGCCTATGGTCCGGGGCGGTTGGCTGAGATTGGGGCGAAATGCGTCGCGCTGGGCGTGCGCAACCCTTTGATCGTGACAGATCGGGGCAGTCGTAGTCTTCCTTTCATTGCCGAGTTGACCGACCACCTCATAACCGCTGGCCTGAGATCGCAGGTGTTTTCCGATGTGTCGCCAAACCCTCGCGATGACGAGATTGGCGCTGGATGTGCGGCGTTTCGCGCAGGGGATCACGATGCCATCATCGCCATTGGCGGCGGCAGCGCGATGGATGGAGGCAAGGCGATTTGTCTGACGGCCAACAACACCATCGACCTGTGGGCGTTCGAGTTCGAACAACCTGTGCCGGATGTGCCTGTCGATCAGCCCTTTCCCACGTTGATCACCATTCCGACGACCGCAGGAACCGGGGCCGAGACCGAGAGCACGGCGATGGTCACCCACATCGAAAAGGGGATGAAGTTTTGTATCTGGCATCCCGATCTGAAGCCTTCTCTGGCCTTGCTGGACCCGGCGTTGACGGTTGGACTGCCTCCTCACCTGACCGGCTGGACCGGGGTCGATGCAATGACTCACGCGATCGAAGCCTATTGCGTGCCCGAGTTTCATCCGCTGTGCGATGGGCTGGCGCTTGAGGCGCTGGCGTTGATTTCGCAGTGGTTGCCGGTTGCGTATCGCGAGCCTGGCAACGTGGCAGCGCGCGGCGGGATGCTGGTTGGATCATGCCTTGCCGGGATCGCATTCATGAAAGGGTTGGGCATGGTGCATGCTATCTCGCACATGGTAGGGGCCGAATATGACACCCAGCATGGTCTGACCAATGCGATTGTCCTGCCGGTGGTGATGCGATTCAACCTGACCGGCATGGAGGTCAAGTCAAGGCGGATGGCCGAGGCTATGAGGATCGCAGATCAAACGCCTGCTGGGCTTATTTCTGCGGTCAAAGCGGTTCTGGATGACCTGGCGATCCCAAAATCCTTGGCAGACATTGGTGTGCCTTTGGACTGTGTCGAACGGGTTGCCGAAAAATCGTTGCACGACAGTGCGGCGGGCACCAACCCCGTGGTCGTTGATCTGGACGCCGCCCGTGCGTTGGTCGAACAAGCGATCCGGCAGGCCAGATAAACGCGCAAAACCGATCCCAAGTTGCCGCACGCGCGCCCTAATTTCGCCCCACCGCGCTCCTACCAATTTGAGACAACTCAGATGATGCAGAGACACGTATGCGCACCCTTTTGAAAACCCTAGTTTTGGCGATGATGCCCTTTGCGGCAGCGGCCGAGGATGCGCACCTGCAACGGTTGGACACCACCCATTCGGGACGAGATTGGGAAGCGGTTGGCCGTCTGGACATCAACGGCACCGGGTTCTGCACGGGCGCATTGATTGCGCCGGATCTAGTGCTGACAGCGGCACATTGCCTGTTCAACAAATCCACCAAAGAGCGCATTGACGCCGAACAGATCGAGTTTCTGGCAGGGTGGCGCAATGGCCGTGCGTCGGCCTATCGGTTTGTCCGTCGCGCCGTGGTGCATCCTGATTATGTCTATGACGGCGCGGTATCGACCGAGCGGGTGCGAAATGACGTCGCCCTGCTTGAACTGCAACGCCCGATCCGCAACACCACCGTCGTTCCGTTTCAGACCGGCAAGCGCCCGACGCGGGGCGAAGATGTTGGCGTTGTGTCCTATGCGCAAAGCCGGTCCGAGGCACCCTCGTTGCAAGAGGTCTGCTCGGTCATGGCGCAGCAGCAGGGCATTCTGGTGATGTCATGTGATGTGGATTTTGGATCGTCGGGCGCGCCGATATTCTCGTTCTCTGGTTCTGAACCCCGTATCGTGTCGGTTGTTTCAGCCAAGGCCGAGGTGCAAGGGGATCGCGTGGCGCTTGGGACCGCTTTGGAAGAATCGTTGGTGCTCCTGAGGGCGCAACTGGCATCCGGTCAGGGGTTTGATCAATCTCCATCACCGTCGACCAACCGGATTCAAGTCGGACAAGTGCGCCGCGAGATGGGTGCGAAATTTGTGAAACCATGAGGGGTTTGATCGCACTGATCCTAGGGGTGGCACTGAGCGGAATGGCTCAGGCACAGAGCTCGGGCTTGGTGCGGCTTACAGATCGTGAAGATGTTCTGGGTTGGGAGGCCGTGGGGCGTCTGGATTTGGCGGGAAAGGGGTTTTGTACTGGAACCCTGATTGCGCCTGATCTTGTGTTGACGGCGGCCCATTGTGCCTTTGATCGATCGACTGGGGCGCATTATCCGGTGGATCAGATTGTCTTTCGTGCGGGGTTTCGAGATGGTCAGTCCATAGCCGAGCGGCAGGTCCGCCAGATCGCGACCCATCCTGATTTTGTGGCCAACCAGCCGCCCTCGGCGGATCGGGTGCGCGTCGATGTGGCGTTGATGCGACTGGCCGAGCCGATCACGGTTGCGCAGGCTGATCCGTTCATCTTGCATTCTGGGGATTTGACCGGGGTCGAGGTCAGTGTCTCGTCCTATGGTCGGGGGCGCGCCGAGGCGATTTCGCGTCAGCGTTCGTGTCAGGTGTTGCATCGCGCCGAGGGGTTGCTGGCGTTTGATTGTAATGTCACTTTTGGTTCGTCCGGGTCGGCGGTGTTTGCGCAAGTCGGCAATCGGGGGCGGATTTTGTCGGTGGTGTCGGGGATGACACAGGCCGAGGGGCGCAAGGTGGCGTGGGGCATGGAGCTGCCTGAAATCGTTTCTTTTTTGAAGCAGAGGTTGCGGGTTGAAGCAAGCGCCCCCAAGGCGACGGTGCGGCGGCTGCAGGTTGGCACGCGCCGCAATTCGACAGGGGCCAAGTTCGTTCGTCCTTAAGTTGGTCGAAGGGGGCTTGAAACCCGAAATCACCACTCCCATCTCAAACTTACCGGGCCGCCTGATACAGGGGTTCGGCAAGACAAAACGCCCGTCCGAACGGAGGGCAACAGACGTAAATCGCTCAAAAGATGAGGATGATACCCTATGCGTAGTTTTGATTTTGCACCGCTGCACCGTGCCAGCATCGGCTTTGACCAGATCGCGGACCTGATGGACCGGACTTTGACCAACGACCTGGCTCAGCCCAGCTATCCGCCCTATAATATCGAGAAAACCGCCGTTGATGCCTATCGTATTTCGATTGCCGTCGCCGGGTTTTCAGACGCCGACCTGTCGGTCGAGATGAAAGAGAATTCGCTGGTTGTGTCGGCCAAGAAGGCCGCAAACGAGACCGAGCGCACCTATCTGCACCGTGGCATTGCCACCCGCGCGTTTGAGCGCCGGTTCACCCTGGCAGACCATGTGCGCGTGACCGGGGCCAGCCACACAGACGGGATGCTGCACATCGAGTTGCAGCGCGAAGTGCCCGAAGCGTTGAAGCCGCGCCGGATCGAGATTGCATCCGGTGTATCGGTTGAACAGGACCTTGTTGACGCCAAACCCGTCAACTGACGAAACCTCCCACCTCTCGCGTCCATTGCGGAATTCGGGCGCGAGGGGGCCAAGACGATAATCTTTCCCTCCCTCGGTTATCGTGCCGACCCCGTGCCAGACTGGTGCGGGGTTAGGTGTGTTGGGCCTTTGATTTCGGGGGCGCTCCCGCCCCTTTGGTGCCTTTCTGACGAAAGACCCGTCAGGGTTGGGCCGGGCGCCTCGCCTTCGGCTCGGCGCTGGTGCGTCCAGCCGCTGTTGTCTGAAAAATCCTCAGGGACGGTTGGCGGCGATGGCAAGGCCGTCTGCGACGGCGGTGAAGACTTCGGAAAAGCTGTGTTTGGCGTCGGGGAATAGCGCTTGCATCGCCTGGGGCACCAGCGACATAAGGCTGGAGCCGCCGACGTAGACCACATTGTGCACGTCGTAGGGCGCGCAGTTGGCCATGCGCAGTGTATCTTGGGCCCCTTGATACAGGGCGGTGGAAAACTCGGACAGGCTGCGTGCGATGTCGAGAGCATCCAGCGGGGCATCGAGGCCGCGGTCGATCATGTCGAGGACGATCCGGGCCTGTGCGGTGTCGGGGGCGTTGGCGGCAATCTTGCCGCGTTCCACGGCAAAGGCCAGATCGTGGCCCAGCTCGTCTTCGAGCACCGTTACAAGACGTTGCAGCTTAGCGGGTTCTTCGGCGAGCGTCAGCATGTCAGACGCCATGCGGCGGGTTTGAGCGGTGTAGAGAAACGGGATCTTTTCCCATGTTGCCAGGTCGTTGAAGATGGCGTTGGGGGCCGTCAGCAGGCCCGCGCTGATATCTTTGCGCAGCTGTGTGCCCTTGCCCAGCAGCGGCATGACCGTATCGACGTTGATGGCGCGATCGAAATCTGTCCCGCCGATGCGGATGCCGTGGTTGGCGAGGATGTTCACCTGCCCGTCTGCGCCCGTGTCAAACAGTGAAAAGTCCGATGTACCGCCGCCGATGTCCACAATCAGACCGCGCCCGCCCGTGGCACCACTGGCGATGGCGGCGGCTTCGGGCTCAGCCATGAAGTTCACGTGTTTGAACCCGGCCGCCAGATAGCATTGCCGCAGATCATCCTCGGCCTGTCCCTCGCGCGGGTCATTTGGCCCATGAAAGTTGACGGGGCGGCCAGAGAGGGCGGTGTCGAAAGTCAGACCCGTCTGTGCCTCGGCCCGTGTTTTGATGCGGGACAGGAAGCGGGCGATGATGTCGACAAAGGTTACGCGTTCGTTCAGGATCTGGCGTTTCTCGTGCATCAGGGTGGTGCCCAGCACCCGTTTGAGGGCACGCATGAACCGCCCATCAAGCCCGTCGATCAGGGCGGTGTTAGCGGGGGAACCGATCAGGGTTTTCCTCGTGTCAAAGTCGAAGAAGAACGTGGTTGGCAGGGTTTTCTGCCCCGGCTCAATCTCGATCAGATGCGGCTCGCCATCCAGCAGAATGCCTGCAGCCGAGTTGGAGGTTCCGAAATCGATACCCAATACGGGACGATGTTGCGCCATGTCCGAACCCCATTATCCGTCAATCTGGAAAGCGGGCTGTTTAGGGGGGGGCACTAAGGGCGTCAAGCGGAGACCGCCCAACGCCCTTTATCAGTGCTGTAAGATCAGCTGCCGGTCGAGACTGTCCAGTTGGAAATGAACTCGTTCTGCCCGAGGCATTGTCGACGCCGTCCTTGTCGACCACGACGACGTGATTGTTTTTCTGAAGAATTATCACGGCTTCACCTACAGCGGTGATGTCAGAGAGCTTTACGTTTGCGTAATTCAACGCGCCGTCTGTCTGCGGGACCATTGCCATTGCTCCGGCGCGCAATTGTAGGAGAATTGCGTTGTTGATGTAACGGATGGATGTGGGACGGCTGTGCAAGTTGACGGCAGTGCGATAATTTTGACTCAGTTTTGTAAGAATGAGTCCGGCCGGTGGAAACCAAACGTTAATCGATTGCGAAGATACTGCGGCCCTGCCCCGTAGAAGGCCCAGTTCATTGGACAGCTCCGATATCGCTCTGGTTCAATCCAGTTTCGCCCGCGTTTTTGCCCGAAAAGCAGAATTGGCGGACAGATTTTATGCGCATCTGTTTACCCGAATGCCCGAGGTTGAATCGTTGTTTCGTGGCGACTTCGTGAAGCAGAAAGAAATGTTTGCAACCATGCTGGCCTCGACCGTGCGCAGCCTGTCAAACTACGAGTCGTTTTCGCAGTTGGCGCAGATGTTGGTGCAAAGCCATGCACGGTTCGCATTAAGCGAGGTACAAATGACGAACGCGGCCCACTCTCTTGAGGCCGCGTTGCACGATGTGATGGAGGGGAAACTGACCCCTGAAGAAGAATCAGCCTGGACCCGCGCCATTGTCAAACTGACATCAACGATGGTCACGCGTTAAGGCCGCAGATGCAGTTTAGACCGACATGCAGATGTATTTCATCTCCAGATAGTCCTCGATGCCGTGGTGGCTGCCTTCGCGGCCGAGGCCGGACTGTTTGATGCCACCAAAGGGCGCAACCTCGGTCGAGATTATGCCGGTGTTTACGCCAACGATGCCATATTCCAGCGCCTCGGCGACCTTGTAAACGCGGCTGAGGTCCTTGGCGTAGAAGTAGGACGCCAGGCCAAAGATTGTGTCGTTGGCCATGGCGATGACGTCATCTTCGTTGTCGAACCTGAAGAGCGGGGCGAGGGGGCCGAATGTCTCTTCCTGAGCGACTTTCATGTCCTGCGTGACGCCGGTCACGATGGTCGGCTTGAAGAAGGTGCCGCCCAGATCATGCGCTGCGCCACCAGTCAGGACCGCGCCACCGTTGGAGACAACGTCTTCGATGTGTTCCTGGACCTTATCGATAGCCTCGGCGTTGATCAGCGGGCCAGTGGTGGTGCCCTCAGTCAGACCGTCGCCGATCTGCAGAGCTTCGACAGCTGCTTTCAGCTTGGCTGAGAACTCGTCGTAAACGCCGGCCTGTACATAGATGCGATTGGCGCAGACGCAGGTCTGGCCGTTGTTGCGGAACTTGCACATCATCGCGCCTTCGACGGCGGCGTCCAGATCGGCGTCGTCGAATACAATGAAAGGTGCGTTGCCGCCCAGTTCCATCGAGCATTTCATGACTTGATCCGCGGCCTGTTTCATCAGGATGCGGCCCACTTCGGTCGAGCCGGTGAAGGTCAGCTTGCGGATGCCGGGGTTTTCGCAGAACTCTTTGCCGATTTCCGAGGACGACGACGAGGGCACGACGTTGAATACGCCTGCGGGGATGCCGGCACGTTCGGCCAGAACGCCCATGACAATGGCCGACAGCGGTGTTTCTTTGGCGGGGCGCGCGACGAAAGAACAGCCAGCGGCCAGTGCAGGCGCGGCCTTGCGTGTGATCATTGCGTTGGGGAAGTTCCACGGTGTGATCGAAGCGGCAACGCCGATGGGTTGTTTCAGAACGGTGATGCGTTTGTCACGTTGGTGGCCTGGAATGGTCTCACCATAGATGCGTTTGGCTTCTTCGCCGAAGAATTCGATGAAGGACGCGCCATAGCCGATCTCGCCCACGGCCTCGGCCAGAGGTTTGCCCTGCTCAGCGGTCAGGATGGTGCCCAGATCCTGTGCGTTTGCCACCATCAGGTCGAACCAGCGACGCATGATCACGGCGCGTTCCTTGCCGGTCATCGCAGCCCATTCTTTCTGGGCGGTCTCGGCTTGGGCGATGGCACCGGCCACCTGGGCGCGGCTGAGGTCCGCGACCTCGGCAATAACGTCGCCACGGGCGGGGTTGGTCACGGGGAATGTGCCGTTGTCACCATCAACCCACTGACCACCGATATAGGCTTTGGTTGCAAGCAGCTCAGGGTCCTTGAGTAGCGATTTCAGATCAGTTGTTGCGTCCAGCATGGGTTGGTCTCCGGCTCAAAAGTCATTTGCGTACACACAGTGCATCTGCGGTTGGGTTTGTCTAGTGCCAAGCCAAAAAGGATGAGCAGTCCAGAGTAAAGTGAACGTCACTAAAGCCCTTGTCAGATCGTGTCACGAAAGGGGTTGCACGAACGGGGGGATAAGGTCAATGTGCGCACGGGCCCTGGCGATGGCGTCGCCTCATGCTGATGGCATGCGCCCATGTTCTGTCCTGAACGCCAGGACCTTTCTGAAAAGGAGGGTCAACCCATGACCATCACTACACCGCGCCCTGATTTCTACCGTTATCACAACGGCGTAAAGGCCACGCTGCCGTTTGCCGATAGTGAATACGAGGCCCGCATTACCGAGCTTCGTGAACGGATGGAGGCCGCTGGCGCCTCTGCCGCAGTGTTCACGTCGATGCACAATATCGCGTATTATTCCGGGTTTTTGTACTGTGCCTTTGGGCGGCCTTACGCCCTGGTCGTGACCGAGACCGAATGCGTCACCATCAGCGCGGGGATCGACGCCGGTCAGCCATGGCGCCGCAGTTATGGTGACAACATCACCTATACCGACTGGCAGCGCGACAATTATTGGCGGGCGATTCTGTCGGTGACGGGGGAAAGCCAGGTCATCGGCTACGAGGGCGATCACCTGACGCTGATGCAACGTGACAAGATGGAGGACTTTCTGAAGCCCATCATCATGGTTGATCTGTTCGAGACCACCATGCGCCAGCGGATGCACAAATCCCCGGCCGAGATTGCCCTAATCCGGCATGGGGCCAATGTGGCCGACGTGGGCGGCTATGCGATCCGCGATGCAGTCAAGGTGGGCGTGCGCGAGATCGACGTGGCCATGGCGGGCCGCGACGCGATGGAGCTGGAGATCGCCAAGCGGTTCCCGGGCGCGGAATACCGCGACAGCTGGGTCTGGTTTCAGTCAGGGATCAACACCGATGGCGCGCATAACCCGGTGACGGGCCGCGTGCTGGAGCGGGGTGATATTCTGTCGCTGAACACCTTCCCAATGATCAGCGCCTATTACACCGCGCTGGAACGCACGATGTTTGTTCAAGAGGTTGATCCGGCCTCGCTCAGGATCTGGGAAGCAAACGTGGCCGCCCATGAATACGGTATGTCGCTGCTGAAACCCGGTGTCAGCTGTGCGGACGTCACACATAAGATCAACGAGTTCTTCCAACAGCGTGACCTGCTGCAATACCGCACGTTCGGCTATGGCCATTCCTTCGGTGTGCTGTCGCATTTCTATGGTCGCGAGGCGGGGCTGGAGCTGCGCGAGGACATCGACACGGTGCTGGAGCCGGGCATGGTCATCTCGATGGAGCCGATGTTGACCATCGCGGATGGCGAACCGGGTGCGGGTGGCTACCGCGAGCACGACATTCTGGTGATCACCGAGGATGGCAACGACAACATCACCGGCTATCCCTATGGGCCCGAGTTCAACGTCGTCGGGTGATTCTGGGCGCAAAGTTTTTCAAAAACTTTGCGCCCAGAAAATTTGAATTTTCTGGGTTCCGCCTGTTGCAGATGGTTTGAAAGAGAAAGCCGCATCGAAGGGTGCGGCTTTCTTGATATTTGTTTATTGGTTGGGGAAGTAATCCTCGCACTCGCCGTCCCGATAGACGTCCGCCGTGCAGCAGTGCAGGCCGCCGCCGAACGCATACGCATCGCGCAGCTCGACCTCGACCACTTCCATCCCCAGCTTGTCCATCTGCTCGGCCTGATAAACCTCGGACTTTTCAACGCAGACGGTTTTTGGGTCTAGCACCAGCACGTTCATCGACAGCCAGGTCGAGGAATAACACAGCGGCGGTGGGCTGTTGTGGGCCGGTTGCGCTGCGTCCACGATTTCCCACCCGTTCTTGCGGAACATCTCGCGCTGATCTTCGGGCAGGCGACGTTGTGGGTTGTTGACGATCAGACCCGGGCGCAGCGGCGTGAATGTCGCGTCGATGTGGATCGGGTAAGGGTCGCCGGGGAAGTTCACGGTGTGTACGCGGTGGTCGGGGAAGTGACGACGCAGCCATTCGATGCCTTTGAGGTTGGTGGTGAACCCGTGCTGGACCACCAGATCCTTTCCGAACCGCAGCACGTCAGCGGCGTCGAACAACGGCTCTTCTTCGGTGGTGACAAAGAACTTGTCAGCCGCCCATTCCAGACGTTTGGCGTCGCCGATTTTCTCGCTCAGATAGTCGGGGTGATAGTCCGCATCTGTCAGGCGCGGTTTGGGTGCGGCTTCGTGGCGGAAGTTGGGGTCTTCTTCCCAATACTGTTTCAGCAGTGGGCGGTAGTTCAGATATTCGAACCAGCGGCAACGATATGACATCGTCGCTTCCAGCATTTCGTGCCCCACGGTCAACAGCACATCGCGCGGCGGCATGCAGCCGAACTGGCTGTCGGTGTGGAAATCGGGGGTGGTTACGGGCAGCGAGTGGTCGATAGACTCGGGACGGTCTACGCGAATGCCGCGACCCTTTAGCTGATTGGCGAAGGTGTCCAGCAGCTCGTTGGCACGATCAATGGTTTCCTGCGGGCGACGGCCCCATTGGCCGCGCATGTCGCTGTCTTCGGGCACTTTGGCGTCCAGCGCGGGCTCTTCGGGCGGGATGTGGCAATCATCGGCACGGCCCACGATTACATGGCGCAGGGTGTCCCATTCATTCCAGCTTTTGACTTCAGTTTTCTCAGGCGACCAGGCCATCGGTGCCTCCATCTTTGGGGGAGGCATCAGGCGGGGCCCTCAATCTCCCGATTGAAAGTCCCGGCGTGCAGGAGCGTGGGTGCGGGGCGAGAGCCAATCTCTCTGGCGACGCCATCGCCTGTGAGCCCTGAGCGCGATATAGCATTGGTGAATGGCGCGGGGAAGACGGTTTAGCTCGCCATTCCCCTTTCAATTCCGATCCCGCTTTGCGAGACTCTCCCCAAACTTAGACTCGCGGGGGATGTAAATCATTGTAACATTCCCTATATACAATGGTATACAAACAAAAAGGGATAGAGCGGGATGTCGAATAGTGAATTTGAAACGATGATCCAGGAAACCCAGCGACGCGTGCATGAAAGCCAATCGCAGATCGAAGGGTTGACCAGCCGGATCGAATCCGCGCGCGACAAGATCGGCACAGCCGAGGCAGACATCGACATTGAAAATGCCACGTTGGAAGACGTACATGCCCACACCGAGGTGATGAATTCCAACATCGCTGAATTGATCATGGGGCTGGACGATGTGACATCGGCCTTTTCCAAGGATTTCGACGAAATGAGGTCGAAAACTGGGTGGGAGAGCTTTGTCGGCATCTTTGCCAGCGCCAAATCGGAATCGATGCGGCAGGAGCGGATGCGCACAGCCAATATTGACGACAAGCTGCAAGACCTGATCGCAAAATCCGATGTGATCGTGCAGCTGCTGCAAGGGCAGTTGGGCGTGTTGGAAGAACAGCGGGAGAAGGTGGAAACCAACCTGACCTCGACGCTGGATGACCGCGAATTCACGGTACAAGAGCTTGAAGGCGCGCGGGCCGAGATTTTGGGCATGGACCCCAAGATCATCGCGTTGGAAAACAAGATCAGCGTCGAACAGGACGCCGCCGCGCGGACCAAGCTGGAAACCGAGCTGGCCGATCTGAACAAGACTTACAACGCGCTGGTGCAGGACGAGCAGGTGAAGCTTGCCAAAAGTCAGACGTTGGAGCGTTACATCGAAAAGGGCAAATCCTGGGTCGATTCACTGCAGAACCAGGCGGCGACGCAGATGGTGCTGATCAACAAGCTGCAGACTGACACGCAGCAGCGTGTGGTGCTGTATGATGCGCTGACTAAATCGTTGAAGACGGCGCAGCAGCAGGACGTGGCGCACCGGATCAACGAGATCGGCGTGCAGACCGACCAAGAAGCGCAGACCGCCATGGCCGCCATCGGCACCGCAACCAACCAGAAGATGGCCGACATGCTGGACGCGCATGAGGACCACATGGTCTTTGCCCGCGATGTGTTGGAGAAGAAGGCAAAGGCCGATGAACGGTTCGCGCGCCGGTTTGCCTCGATCGTCGAGAAGCACGACAAGAACTTGTATGGTGGGTAAAATGACCCTCAAGGACGCGGTGAAGCGCCGTGAAGTCTGGTTATGCTGGTTCAAGGAAGTTCTACCACCAATTGCCGGTATGATTTTCACTGTTTGGTTCCTGACCACGCGTGGCGGACCCAAGATGATTGAAATTGTGGTCCCGGCTATTTTGGTGTTGGGGGTATTTGGTTTTTTCTTTGCAAAGTGGCGCGTTGAGCAGCGTTTTGAGAAACATGACTGACGCAGCCCGTGACCACGTCGGCCTGACCGACACCTTTGCCTCGCGCCGGTATTTCCGCAAGTTCGAGGTGATCACCGTTCACTTGCTGCGCGTGGCCGCGAATATGCAGGCCGAGGGGGCGATCTCGAAAGAAGAGGTCAAGATCGTCTCGCGCTATCTGTCGGGGCTGCTCTACACCTTTCGCGCACTGAGCATGAAATACCTGCTGGTCGGGCGCGATACGGGACGTTTTTTTGGCAGCCTCGCCATGGACCGGCGCGACAGCGGCTTTCCGGTGGCGGCTGAATTGATGACCATGGCCAACGACGCACAGCAGGCGCGGCGGCATTTGGAAAACATGCCGTCCGAGGCGCAGGTGAAGCACGACATGGTGCGCCAGATCATTGGCGAACAGCAGGTGCCCACGCGGCTGCAATTCGCGCTGTCCCAGCGGCTCTATTACGAAGAGCTGATGAAGGGTGAGCTGTTCTGGGCTCGCAATGATCCCGAAAGCCTGTGGATGGGGAATACGGATGATCGGCGTCGGTTCATGCTGCATTGGGCGGTCTATGACAGTCAGATCAACCTGCCGGTGATCTACCTGATGGAAGTC
Organism: Tropicibacter sp. Alg240-R139; assembly: GCF_900537075.1. Lineage (GTDB taxonomy): Bacteria > Pseudomonadota > Alphaproteobacteria > Rhodobacterales > Rhodobacteraceae > Falsiruegeria. Next base: position 127,872 of record NZ_UNRA01000003.1, on the reverse strand, counting down.
GAGGACAGCGGCAAGATTGCTCTGCCCAAAGACGAACGCCGCTGGCCTGAGGTGCAGGCGCATCTTATGGCGCAAGCGTTGGGTGGGCTGAAGCTGGTGACCATCGCCAAAGGGTTCGATCAGGATTTCGATGACCTGCACCCCAAACGGCTGAAACGGTTCCACGTGGGGCCGATGTATTCCTCGGCCTATACCGAACAATCGGGACCGTTGCGCCAAGTGCTGGAGGATGCGGGCGCGTCCGAGGGGCAGGATTGGGCGCTGGCCTGGACCACCGAAGAGCTGGAGAGCGAGGATGTGGTCGAGGAACGCGCGGGGTGGTTTTCGACCGTCGAGCGCGAGGTCTTTGCGCTGGATCCCTTTGGGGGGCGCGGGGCGGAAACCGGGGCGACGCACACCCAACGGTCAATCATCCTGCCGCAACGCCCGTTTCAGGTTCTGGCCGAACAGGATCCGCCGGGATTTGGCGATGTGCGTAAGTTTGTCGTCAGCACCTCGGGGCAGGTGTTGCGGTACTGATTTTTTGCCTCCTCTTACGGACCTTTTCAGGGTCCTGTCGGGCAGCGGGACGAGAGTATTTTCAAAAGGGTGAAACAAGGGCGATATTGATATGAGTTTGACGTCTGACCAGATGGAATTGCGCGAAGAGGATATTCGCAAGCATTACCCCTCAGCGACCGCGTTGCTTGAGGGGTTCGACCACGCGCCCCGGGTCGCCAAACCGGTTGCCGAGAGTGTTGCGCCTGAGCGCAGCCCTGGCGTTGGCACGCGACGTCGGTTCCGTTCGACCACGCCCGGACTAGTGACACGCCGGACCGTGCGCGCCGATGGTGTGCATCTGATTGACCGGATCGAGGCGGCGGATGATGGCGATGCGCTGACGTCTCCGTTGCAGGCGACGGTGCAACATGGGTTGCGGCGGGCGGTGGCGATCGCGTTGGCGATGGCCGAGGTCTATTCGGATCAAACCGCGCTGGGCGATCTGAAACGGGCCAATCTGGCTGGCGATCTGCCACCTGCGCGCAAGGCCGAGTTCTCTGAGTTGCTGACGGCTGAAGCGCTGATCTCGGCCCATGTTCTAGGCAACGCGCTGGCTTATCTGATGTCGTCTCACCTGACCGAAATCACGGTGGATGTGGGCGAGGTTGAGGAGCTGTTGACTGACAATGGCCAGCTTGCCCTGCATGGCGCGCTGTGGGAACTGGATCAGGTTCTCGCCACCAAGGCCCCCGACGACGCGCATCTGGTGGCCGCTGTCAGCGCCTATGCCGAAGCGTTGATGGAGAAGGCCGCGCAGCGGGCGCAATCGGCGCAGCATCTGGCGGGGTTCGCGGGCAGCGCGTGGCATGTAGAGGCGGATGACCTGACCCTGCGGGGGTTTGAGCCGGCGTCCAAGGCGAAATCCACCACGCTGACGATGACGTTCAAGAAACCGACCGAAGTGGTGGGCAACCACATCGCCAAGTATCAGGCGCTGCGGCTGGCCAAGATGCTGATGGCCTATGATTTCGACCGCCGCCTGAACCCCTTTGCCGATCTGGGCGGGTTCATCTTTACCTTCATGGGCGATGGCAAGCCGGGGACGGGCAAGACGACGCTGATCCAGATGATGGCGGGGTTGCTCAACGATTACTGTCAGGTCGCGGGCTATCCTTTCCGCTATCAGAACCTGAGCACTGACAACATCGACAGCTATCAGGGCAAGTCGGGCCAGAACGCCAAGGCGTTCATCAACACCATTCTGGACCCGTCCGTGATCGGCTTTGGCACCATCGACGACATCGACCAGCTAGCGGGCAAGCGGGGCGACCGGCAGTCGTCGGCCGGGCAGTTGGAGATCACGGCGGTGCTGATGGAAAGCTTTGCTGGCGCCAATACGGTTGTGCGGGGAAACTGCACATTCGGCATGTTCTCGAACTACCCCGAGAATGTCGACGACGCCCTGCGCCAGCGGGCAGGCGCGCGGTTTCTGGTGGATGGGCCGCAAAGCCGCGCAGATTACATCGACATCCTGTCGCTGCTGATGGGCAAGAACCACGACATCCCCCTGGGCGATCACGACCTGATGGCTGCGCAGGAAATCAAACGCGCGGTGGCGGCGAGTTTTGAGGGGCACAACCGCCCCCATGAACAGGGGTTGTTGGATGTGTTCGACCGGGTGTCGGATCAGATCGGCCCGCTGGACACTATTGCCAAGCTGGGCACGTACCTGAAGGGCATCCAGCAGGCGGATGACCGGTTCACGGGTCGCGCGATCAAGAACATCACCGATGCGGTCAAGGTCCGCGCGATGGATTTTGAGCTGCCCGATGAATGGATGGAGACGCCTGAGCTGTTCCTGTTCAAGGACTACGACACCAAGAGGGCGATGATTTCCGAGCTGCGCGTGCCGATCACGGTGGACATGGTCCTGCAAGAGATCAACCGCTACGCCGACAGCGAATTCCGCTATGCCGACAAGAGCGATGAGGTCGCCATCGAAGCAATGGTCCGCGACTTTGGCCGTCAGGAAGAGGCGAAGAAGCGGTATTTGGAGGGGAAGGGGTGAGCGCACAACAGATGTGTCCGCAGACCAGCGCGGCTCTGCCGCGCAGCCCCCTCCCTCCCCCCATGGGGAGGGGGCTTGGGGAGTGATTGAAGCGATGAAGTGGGCAATATGTGATCAAGTTTTGGAGAACATTTCCTAATGGACACCATATTGAATTTATTGGCCGGGATGAACAAGTTTGCAGGCATTTTCCAAGATTGGGTAAATGCGCATTTACAGCTTGTTACAGTGGTTTTAATACCGTTTTTGGCTTGGTTTGTAACAAAATCCTTCGAGAAAGCTTCTTTAAATAGGCTAGCATCCGCGCAACTTATCGAGCGAAGTCTACAGCGGGAAATGAAGCTCGTAGATATTCGATACAATCGACTAGAAGCCTTTCGCCAAGATGTAGGCAAATTGGCTGCGCTGAGTCTTGTTGGTGAGAGAAATGCTGATCAAGTAATCGAGTTCAATGATGCCTACAGCAGGTTAGGTGTTTTGGTAGGATCGTTTCCCGCATCAGCGGAACGAGGCAGGTTGACCAAATGTCTCCAAGGAATTGGAAACGTCGATGTTGTCAGATCTGGTGGGACTGGCTTTCTTGTCATTGCATCTCAATCAATCTTGGAGATTGAATGGGCAAGTATGCGAGACGCCTTAGAAAATACTGAACACTCAAAAACACAAACTTCAACCACGTCAGGAGGCAGTTAAATGAAGCGCCTCATCCAAAAAGGTCTGATGTTTGGCAATCTGGTCCATATCTCCAGCCCTGCCCTGATCGAACGCTATAACCGTGCGCTTGGGCATCTGAGTGGCAAGGCCACGCAGCTGAGTGACTTTCATGTCGATATCTCGGGGTTTTCGCCGGAGGTGGGGGAGGAGCTGGGCGATCCGCTCTACCTAAACCCCAATGGGGTCAATCGGCAGTTCATTCTGCTCACGACCGAGCAGAAGCGGGCGCCGCTGCTGAATGTGAAATTCTCGACCTCGCGCGATATTCTGCGTCAGTTCATCGAGGATAACGAAAGCCAGTTGTTTGCCCTGACGGCCACGGATGCGGTTGCGGGGGAACTGGTGAACTCGGTCTTCAAGATCCGCTCGCCGCGCGATTTGTTTGATCTGAAAAGCGTCGAGGTTGAGGCGGACACCGTGGGCGGGACGCTGAAAACCGCGACGCAGTTGGCAAATATGGTCGAGCGGTTCAAGACGGAAGAGGACGCCTGGTTCGATGATGTGCTGATCGCCGACATGATCGGGGCGGCAAAACAAACCGGCGATGTAACCCGCAACCCGGTGCATCTGAGCCAGGGGACGTTTGAACAGGGCGCGTTCTGGACGGCGCATTTTGGCGGCATGTATCTGTTCACCGATCTGGACCATCCGGCGATGATTGTGAGCGGTGAAAAGCCCGACGAAGAGCTGCCGATCAAATACGTCTTTAACCTGAGCGACCGGAACCGGATCGCCAAGTTTCTGGATTACAACGATCTGGCTGAACCCATCGTCAAAGCGCGTGGCGTGGATGCTGCCGCTATCCTGCAGCAGAAGATGGATTTCATCACCATCGACACGGCGGCCAACGCTGGCATTGACCTGAGTGAGCTGGGGCGCAGCGACATGCGGCGGCTGGCGCGGCGGCATGTGGATCAGTTGCCCGAAGTGTACCACGCGTTGTCGCAGTTGATGTCTTGGGCCAAGTCGGGCGGGAGGTGGCCGCGCATCAGCTCGGACCATCCGGCGTATTTTTACACGCTGCGCGCGGCCGACACGCCGCACCGCGATTTGGTTAATATGCTGCTGGCGGAACTGTGTCCGCTGGACGTGCGCCAGCTGTTCATCTGTCACAAGGATCTGTTCTATCGCACCTATGCGGGCTGGCCCGAGGCAAAGAAGGCCTATGTTGCTGATTTCCTTGCGCAGGAGTATCAGGTGGACAAGGCAGGCGCGCGCGAGGCGCTGTTTGGGCACGAACCGGATATGGACGGCGAGACGCGCGTGGATGATCTGATCGAACGTGTCGGACCCTGGGGCGCAGTAAGGAGGCCGTAAATGATCGTGATGTTGCGGTTGATGATCCCGCTTTTGATCGTCCTGACGGTGATCTATGTGATCGTGTCGATCTATTCCCGACGCGTGCGGCGCGGTAAGCTGGAAGCGCATTGGGACAAGAAAGGCATGACTGGTGATCGCGAGGCGTTTATTCAGCGTGGGCTGAAGAAATACGACGGCTCGTTCCGGCGCAAGCTGATCCTGGGCGTGTATGTTGTCCCGCTGGGGATCATCGCGTTCCTAGTTTATTATTCGAACTTTATGTGAGGGCCTGATCCATGGCTTACATCAAATGGGCGTTCATCATCCTGTTCTGGGGCACAGTGGTGGCTGTGTTGCACTACACCCTTCCGCAGCATGATATCGTCCGTGTCAGTGACACTTATGAAAAGCGGATCGATCCGGGCGAGAACAGCCTGTTCTGGGCGGCGCAGGATGTGGGCAGCGATACCACCACGTCGAACCGTGATGTGTTCTTCATCCAGACCCGCAAGGCCAATGGCAAGGTGATGGTTTACCGCAACGAGGATACGGGGTGGAGTTGGCCGCCCTACTTCAAGGTGACGTCATCTAACCTGCAGGCGGAGGCCGCGGATCTGAAATCATCCGAGGCAGACCCGAAATGGGCCGTGGTGCGCCACTATGGCTGGCGGAACGAGTTCATGTCGATCTTTCCCAACGCGGTCAAAATCTGGCGTGTGGATGGGCCGGATGTGCGGATCATTCCGTGGTTCAATATCATCTTCCTGATCCTGCTGGCCGCCATCGGTTGGGCGCTTTACGTCCGCTGGCGCCGGTTCCGGCAGGCGCGGATTGATCCCATGGTCGAAAGCGTCGAGGACAGCCTGTATGCCGCCGGCGACGCCATCGACGAAAAGCGGGGCCGGTTCCGCAAATGGCTGGACAGTTGGAGATCCTGATACACTAATCTAAAAGAGCCGCGATTTACCGCGGCTCTTTTAGGATCTGAAAGATAAGCGATTGAAAATCAAGTTCGCTGAGAGCGTCGAAACCCCCGCTGATCTCGGATTACAAACGCGTGTTGACTTTAAAATAACCGCTTGGGTTAGTCTGCAAACAAATGCTCGGTCTGCGCCAACCGCAGGCCCTGTTCCCAGGAGATCGACAGAAACTCGGACAGCTTTTCGGCGTTTTCCTCGGGTTGGGCTACTTCGCGTATTCGGACATATCGCGCGAAGCCCGCATCCCGGATGCGGTCACCCTCATAGGCCAGATCGTTGCGAATCGTGGGCAACAGACGTTCCAGCGTTGCCTTTGGAGTGCGTTCTCCTGCAAGGCCCACACGGTGAGCGTGTCCGATCAGGTACTCGTCTGTGAATTTGCATTCGACTTCGAGCATTCGGGTGACAGACCGATCCGAGAAGAAGTCATGCATCAGGTCCAGGTTCGAGGGGTCCATGCAGATGACCAGCCGATCAGTGTCGTAGTATTCAAACAGCATCCGCATCAGCGCGCGCCGGTGACGGGTCCGTTTTTCAAGCGTTGCCTGAATGCCGCCCAGATCGGGCAGCGGAGCGCCTTCTTCGTTAAACAGGTATTCGATGGTGGGCACATTCGTGACCTGCCTGATCTGTTCCAGCAGGCGTTTGGCGACGTGCCATTTCTTGCTCACAACGATCATCAACTCGCGTTCGCGTCCCAACGAACTTTCGGTTTCCCAGAACCGCATGCCAAACCGACGGCCGATCCGGCCCCTGCCGGTCAGGAACTTGAACAGACTGCGCCCCTCGTTCGAGATCTGAAATTGCACGTCATAGGCTGCATAAAGTCGTCCCAGTCGGGATTTGAGCTCTTTGGCCTCGGGGCTGATCTTGCGCGCGAACAGAAAATCCTGACTGAGCAGCAGGTCGTAGTGATCGTTGTAGAAAGTGACTGGCATTCCATAATCAGAAAACATCAGGAAAGTCAGTGTGCGGGAATCGATTTCATCCTCGGGAATCAGATGACGTACCAGAGTCTGAAAGAACGTTTCATCCGGAATCCAGGTGGTCGCAAAGAACCGCATAACGTCGCGCCGCGTTTTGGTAAAATCCAGGATCCATTCGACTGTGCGGCGTCGTAGGCACCACCATTGGCTGCCGATCATGATCTGGATGTCGTGAGGAATTTCGCGCGTCCATCCCAGCCGTTGCTGCAGATTGAACATCGCATAGAAGCGTTTCTTTTGTGTCCGTTCGTTGAACCAATGGCGGTAGATCAGCCTCTCTTCTTTCCAGCCGGTCTTGATCCAGTCGCTTTCGAAGTAGTCAAAGCTTTCGACAAAGTCCCTGTCATTGTCGTCCAGAAACTGGTGGGCGTATTCGGCGGTCTTGATCGCCATGCAGTCACCGGACAGCATGTAGAAATGCGTGGCACGAGGGAATTCATCCACTGCAGCTTCGATCGCAAAAAGCGTGGCCTGAACCAGCGACCATTCCCCCCAGCCGCATTTGATTCGCTTGCGGGCAAAGGTGACATTTGGATTCTCGGCAAGGGCGGTTCTAATCTTGCGAAAATGCTCTGACTTGGCGCTGGCGTCAAAATGGATAGACATGTAGTCACCGGCCGCAGTGAGCCGCTCGGCCTGCATGATAATGGCATCCGGATCCTTGTGGCACAGCAAGATGTAGGCAATTTTTGCCATATTGGAAACGACGAGCCCTTGTTTCTGCCCTTTGTTTACCCTGTTAAAGGTGAAGAGTGATTGAATAAACAGGGTATATTTGGTTTTTTGAGGTAAAGACGCCTGTTGCACAAGCTAGGGCGAAACGGGGTACGGAGGCAAGGCAGATGGGTTTTCCAGGCACCTGGATGACGGAAAGCGAAAGTGTTGTGTATCGAGTGGTGCCAAAATGCGCCTGCTCGACCATTGGTCAGATCATGTACTACTCGGATCATGGCGAGTTTTTTGATGGCGACATTCACGACGCCAAAGGTGGGTTGCACAAATGGGCTCTGGATAACAGCCAGGGCCCCATCACCCGCAATGTGCAGGCGCACAAATCGTATGCGTTCACCTGCGTACGCAATCCCTACACGCGCATCCTGTCATCGTTCTTTGACAAGATCTGTGGTATTCAGCGCAACGGCAAGCGGTATCGTGGCAATCTGGTGCCAACATTGATCTACAAATACGGGATCGAAGTTGGCGGCGACGACGGCAAGCAGGAGTTCGACCAAATCCAAAGTTTCCGGCGGTTCCTGCTGTTTGCTCGTGACACCATCCGCTGGCGGCGGCCGATGGACCCGGACATTCACTGGTCGGCGATGTCCGGTCATGTATCGACGTTCATTTCGAACGGCGGGCGGTATGACAACATCTTTTGGACGGAACAGTTCAACGACGGCATGCAGGACGTGATGAACCACATCGAAACCCCTGTAAAAGTCGACCTTGGCCAAATCCCGCGGTTCAACGAATCCGAAGGTCACGGACCCAAGCGCGCCCACCCGGTCGAGGATTATTTCGACGATCTGTCGATGCATCTGGTGTACGAGATTTACAAGCGCGATTTCGATTTGTTCAAATACGATTTCGAAAATCCCGCCAACAAGATGCCAATTGATCAGATCGACTTAGACGAGGTGCACGCCAAGCTGTCGTAAGACCGGGCCCCGGGATCAGACGCGCCGTGCCACCAAGTAACGGCTGGGGGGCACAGCCGGGTAATTGCCGGTTTCGATGATCTCGAACCCGGCTGCCGAAATCTCGTGTTCCAGGTCTTCGGTCGTGAGTGAGCGGACATAGGGTGCCTTGCCGACCATCTGCATAAGCGGGATGGCCAGTTTCATGATCCGCAGGCGCAGGGGTAAGCCCTTGGCGTTAAGGCAGACGGATTTCGAGATGAACAGCCCACCCGGTTTGATCATTTGATGGATGCGCTTCAAGTCCTGGCTCAGATCGGGTAGCAGATGAAGCAGGTTCAGGGCCAGCACTGTGTCATAAGGCGCGCTCGCCAACTGCGTATCAGATACATCCGCTGCAATGAACTCCACATTTGTCACTCCTTGGTCACGGGCCTTGGCTCGGCCAATTTCGGTCATCTTTGGGGACAGGTCACTGGCCACGTAATGCGCCACGCTGGGGGCCAATTGCAGCGCAGTCGAGCCCGTGCCCGCGCCCAGTTCTAGAACGCTGTCATCCGCGCTCAGGTAGGACCGGGTGCGCTCTAGCGTGTATTCATAGGCTTGGACGTCTTTGATGGGGGATTTGGCATAGCGTTCGGCAATGCCGTCCCAGAATGCAGTTGCTTGGGCCATGATGTGATCTCCTTTGTGTGATGAATACTCATGCGGAAACCATTGATGAATTGCCCAAAACCGTTCACCTGCTATACACAAACGCATGAATTGGCAGGGTGTCTCCTTTGACTGGTCCCATGTGCGGGCCTTTTTGGCGACAGCGGAAGAGGGGTCTCTTTCCGCCGCGGCTCGGGTCTTGCGTCAAACGCAGCCGACTTTGGGGCGTCAGGTGGCGGCCCTGGAACAATCTTTGGGTGTCACTCTTTTTGAGCGGTCAGGCCGATCGGTTGCGCTGACCGAAGCGGGGCGTGAGATGCTGGCCCATGCCAAATCCATGCGCGAGGCGGCGATGCACCTGTCGCTGGTGGCCAGCGGTCAGTCCCAGTCCATCGAAGGCACCATACGGATCACCGCGTCCGAGGTTTTTTGCACCCACATCATGCCATTGGCGTTGCTGCGTCTGCGCGAAGTGGCACCCAAGCTTGAAGTAGATCTGGTTTCGGCTGATGACTTGCGCGACTTGCAGATGCGCGAGGCAGATATCGCAATCCGCCATGTGCGTCCTGAACAACCCGAGCTTTTTGCGCGTCTGGTCACGGAAACCACTGCGCATCTGTACGCCGCTCCCAGGTATCTGGCCGAACGTGGGCGACCAAGCTCGGTCGCGGACCTGGCGCGTCACGACTTTATCTCATTCGGTGACATTTCGCGGATGATCGAGTTTTTTGGCGAACAGGGTGTGCAGCTGTCGCCCGAGAACTTTCGCATGGGATCGACATCGGGCAGCGCGGCTTGGGCCATGGTCGAACAGGGGCTGGGCTTGTCGTTGATGGCGGATCAGGTCGCGCGGCGTTGTCCCGGCGTTGAACGGGTGGTGAGCGTATTGGAACCGGTGCGCTTTCCGATTTGGCTGACAACCCACCGCGAACTGCACACCTCGCGCCGCATACGGTTGGTGTTTGACCTGCTGGCGGACTTCCTGTCCAAAGACGCGGCGTGAATCGTCGATCCCTTGCCTGTTGGTCCGGTGCCCGGTAGTGCGCGCGCCAAACGTATTTTGATAGGTTCGCAGTTCATGGCCGAATTTCTTTCCAGTCTCAGTTGGCCAGATGCCATCGGCATAACCGGGACGCTGATTATTGCACTTGCCTATTTTGCGACGCAGATGCGGTATCTGAACTCGAACGATCTGATGTTTCCGGTGGTGAACCTGCTGGGCGCGCTGCTGTTGACCTATTCGCTCAGTCATAACTTTAACCTTGCCTCAATGTTGATGGAAGGGTTTTGGATCGTCATCAGCATCGTGGGCATCGCTCAGAACCTGCGTACGCGTCGCTCTGGCTGACTTTCGATGCAAGTCCCGCTTGCGCCGGGACGCGTGCACGCCTAAATCTGGCCCCCATGGCCAAGCAAAAGACAGATCCGAATTACAAGGTGGTTGCCGAGAACCGGCGGGCGCGCTTCGACTATGCCATCGAGAGCGATCTCGAATGCGGCATCATGCTCGAAGGGTCCGAGGTTAAATCGCTGCGCGTCGGTGGAACGAACATCGCCGAAAGCTATGCGGCCGTGGAAAACGGCGAGCTGTGGTTGGTGAACTCTTACATCGCGCCGTATGTGCAGGCGAAGATGTTCAAGCACGAAGAGCGGCGGCGTCGCAAGCTGCTGATCTCTCGTAAAGAGCTGTCGGTCTTGTGGAACGCAACACAGCGCAAGGGCATGACGCTGGTGCCGCTGGTTATGTATTTCAATCACCGTGGAATGGCCAAGATCAAGATCGGTATCGCCAAGGGTAAGAAGAACCACGACAAACGCGAAACCCAAGCCAAGCGCGATTGGTCTCGGCAGAAGCAACGTTTGCTGAAAGACGCCCGTTGATTTGATGGGCCGACGCTTGGGTCGGCCCGAACAGATTTCAAAATGTGCGTTTGATGTCGGTATAGGCCCCGCGCAGTTGCAGGGTCACGGTCAGCGGCGTGCTGGTCCGGTTGCGAAAGAACCAGCCGTGATTGCCGGTGAAGGCTGCGCTGATGGTTCCCGTTTCACTCGCTACACCTCGGCCCTTCTTGTACGAGATCGACTTACCGCTGCCATCGCCATGTAGGTCATAGTTCACGCGCCCGTCCGAGGTGAACCACCGGAACTCGGCCTGTGCATCCTTTCCCATCACCAACTTCCATTCGGCACCCTGGCCCGGGGTCAGCTCGAAGCTTACCTGATCTTGCCACACCTCGGCCTCTTGCGCGTGGGCGGCTGGGATGAACAAGTCCAGAAGGCTCGATTTTTCCTGTTCGTCGGCTTGACGGTCTTGTTCCGCCTCATCCGTCAGTTGCGATTTGATCTCTCCCATCTCGGTCAGGCCCAGAAGGCGGCCGATGCGGGTGGGGTCGATGCCGTATTCGGCGGGCAGCACGATGGTGATCAGGATGACTGCCGCGGCCACCGCCGCGATGATCGTGGATTTCACCAGCTGCGCACTGCTTGGCAACTCGGCGAGGTTTGGTTTTTCTGCGTTGTACATTGGATATCTCCGAAATGGGTTATGCGGACAGGGCAAGACCGGCGAGCTGGTAGCCCATCAGGACAAAACCAGCGGTCATCATCACGACGTTGGCGGTGTAGGCATGGCACCAAAAACTGTTGCTGCGGCGCCAGTAGCCCATGACGATCAGGATCAGCGACAGGGCCAGAACCTGTCCGATTTCAACGCCCACATTGAAGGCGATCAGATTGGCCAGCAGCCCGTCGTGTGCGATGTCGTAGTCTAGGATTTTGGTGGCCAGTCCCAGCCCGTGGAAGAAGCCGAAAATCAGCGTGGCCAGCTTGGTGTTGGGTTGAAACCCGAACCAGCGTTGATAGGCGCCTAGATTGTCCAGCGCCTTATAGACAACCGACAGACCGATGATGGCGTCGATCAGATAGGCGTTCACGTTCCAGCCGAACCAGACGCCCAATAGCATGGTTGTGGAATGGCCAAGGGCGAACAGGCTGACGTAAGTGGCGACGTGCTGCATCCGGTAAAGGAAGAAGACGACACCAAACAGAAACAGGATGTGGTCGTATCCCGTCACCATGTGTTTAGCGCCCAGGTAGGCGAAGGGGATCAGTTTGACGCCCCAGATTTCCTGGATGTAACCGGCATCGCCTGCGGTCACGTTATGTGCGGTGGCCACGCTGGCGCTGAACCACAGCGCAAGCAGGCCCAGCAGGGGTGCGATGACGCGCGAACGCCATCCAACCCCGCCAAGGGAAACAGAAGTCATGATATGCTCCGAGAATTATGTGTTGAGTTTCGTTTCGATGGGGAAACGTCAGGCTCTCGGAGGTCGCTCTGGCCCTGTGTTCATGTTCCAGGCTGCAAAGGAAAGGATCGCACGGGTCGCTTTGGTGCGTGGGTATGAAGAAAGCGGATCTTCGCCAATCAGTGCGAGCATCGGATTGTGGTCATGATCGGCGACGTCATGGCTGTGTCCGTGCCCCGACCATATTGTATCCGTCACCGGATCATGGCTGTGACCGTGGGCTTTGATTTGAAACACGATTTCAGGCTCGATCTGGGGCAAGTGCTTTGCAATCCCGGTCAGACCTTGCAGCAGAATCGCCACCGTCAGGACGGCCGCAAAAAGGATCTGCAACATGGGGAGGGGGCTGCGCATGACCGGGTGCTCGAATGTTTTTCCTGACTTATCCCCCTGGGGGGATGCGGTCAAGCCGATGAAGTGAGCCATTGAGTGCAATTTAGAGGTCTCGAGTGCGGTTCTGTGGTCGCATCGGCTTGCGCTGGACTTGCGCCAGAATTCCTGCAGGTATACGGACAAACTAGAGCATAGGGGAGGCATGGATGACCGACGATCCGAAAACACTTGTATCCACCAGCTGGCTGGCCGATCACCTGAAGGACCCGGACCTACGTGTGCTGGACGCATCCTGGTATTTGCCAACCGAGAACCGCGACCCCGAGATCGAATATCAGACGGCGCATATTCCCGGTGCACGGTTCTTTGACATCGACGACATCTCCGACCGGCGTTCGGACCTGCCGCACATGGTGCCGCCGGTGGAAAAGTTCATGTCGCGGATGCGGGCCATGGGTGTGGGCGACGGACATCAGGTCGTCGTTTATGATGGTGCCGGTCTGATGTCTGCGGCGCGCGTCTGGTGGCTGTTCAAATTGATGGGGCAGGACAATGTTGCCGTTCTCGATGGCGGTTTGCCCAAATGGCAGGCCGAGGGTCACGAGATCGAAGATCTGCCGCCTGTCGTGCGCGACCGCCACATGACCGTTCGCGTGCAGAACCATCTGATTCGCGATGTGACCCAAGTGTCATCTGCCGCCAAGCTGGATGACCATGAAATCATCGACGCACGTGCAGCCGCTCGTTTCCGGGGCGAGGCAGCCGAGCCGCGTCAAGGGTTACGATCGGGCCATATCCCCGGCTCGAAAAATGTGCCGTTCAACACGCTGTTGAACAAGAACGGTACGATGAAATCCCCTGAACTGTGCCGCGAAGTTTTCGAGGCCGCCGGGGTAGATCTGTCGAAACCCGCCATCACCACCTGTGGTTCGGGCGTGACAGCTGCCGTTCTGGCACTGGCCCTGCACCGCATGGGGAAACACGACTACTCGCTTTATGACGGCTCCTGGGCTGAATGGGGTGCTTTCCCGACCCTGCCCGTCGCAACCGGAGAGAACTGATGTTCGAAAACCTCAAAGCGCAGCCAGCAGACAAGATCCTGGCGCTGATGCAAGCCTATCGCGAAGACCCGCGCGACACCAAGATCGACCTGGGTGTCGGGGTCTATAAGAACGCCCAGGGCGTCACCCCGGTGATGCGCGCGGTCAAGGCGGCTGAGCAGAAGATCTGGGAAGAACAACAGTCCAAGGCCTATGTTGGTCTGGTCGGTGATCCGGCCTATTCGGACGCGATGATCAAACTGATCCTGGGCGATTCCGTTGCGCGCGAAAACGTGGGCGCCGCCGCGACCCCTGGTGGCACCGGCGCCTGTCGTCAGGCGTTTGAGCTGATCCAGATGGCCTCGCCCGAGGCACGTGTGTTTGTGTCGAACCCGACCTGGCCGAACCACATCTCGATCCTGAACTACCTGGGCGTCGAAACCGTGCCCTATCGCTACTTTGATGGCGAAACCCGTGGTGTCGACTTCGACGGTATGATCGAAGATCTGAAAACCGCCAAGGCGGGCGACGTGGTGCTGCTGCATGGCTGCTGCCACAACCCCACCGGCGCCAACCTGAATCTGGTGCAGTGGCAAGAGGTCGTGGACCTGATCAACGCGCAAAACCTGGTTGCAATGATCGACATCGCCTATCAGGGCTTTGGCGACGGTCTGGAAGAAGACGCGCAGGCGGTTCGCCTTGTGGCCTCATCTGTCAAAGAATGCCTGATCGCGGCGTCGTGCTCCAAGAACTTCGGTGTTTACCGCGAGCGCACAGGCCTTTTGATGGCGGTATCGCAGGACAGCACTCAGACGGCGCTCAATCAGGCGACGCTGGCGTTCTTGAACCGCCAGAACTACTCGTTCCCGCCTGATCACGGTGCCCGCATCGTTACCACCATCCTTAACGACGACGCCCTGCGGGCCGATTGGATGGCCGAGCTGGAAGATGTGCGCGTGTCGATGCTGGGTCTGCGTCAGGATCTGGCAGACGAGTTGCAGCGCCTGTCCGGCTCGGACCGCTTCAGCTTTATTGCACAGCACCGCGGCATGTTCTCGCGCCTGGGCACCTCGCCCGAACTGGTGGAAAAGCTGCGCGCTGAGCACGCTATTTATATGGTTGGCGACAGCCGCATGAACATTGCAGGCTTGAATGCGCAGACTGTACCGATCTTGGCCAAGGCGATTGTCGACGCTGGTATTTGATCGGGCCTAATCATTGATGAAAAGGGCCGCCCCTCTCTGGATGGGCGGCCCTTTTTTGTTGGAACCTGGACCGAATGGCCCAGGCCTTTCTCTGTCTCGCCGGATCAACCGCGCGAGAATTCGGGGTAGGCTTCCATCCCCAGTTCGGCCATGTCCAAACCGTTGACCTCATCCTCTTCGCTGACACGGATGCCCAGCGTCGCTTTCAGGATGACCCACAAGACAAGGCTGACAACAAAGGTGAAGGCGCCGTAGGCCACGATACCAGTCAGCTGCGTCATCAGCGTGGCGTCGGAGTTGTAGAAGATCACAGCGATCGTGCCCCAGATACCGGCACACAGGTGTACCGGGATCGCACCAACAACATCGTCGATCTTCAGGCGGTCCAGCATCGGCACGGCAAGGACCACGATCGCGCCACCTACGGCACCGATCCACAAAGCGCCGAACAGCGTGGGTGCCAGCGGTTCAGCTGTGATCGACACCAGACCAGCCAGCGCGCCGTTCAGAACCATGGTCAGGTCCGGCTTTTTGAACATCACCTGCGTCAGGATCAGAGCGGTAATAGCACCGGCAGCCGCGGCCATGTTGGTGTTGGCAAAAATGCGCGACACGTCAGATACGTCACCAACTGTGCCCATGGCCAGCTGTGAGCCGCCGTTGAAGCCAAACCAACCCATCCACAGGATGAACGTACCCAAAGTGGCCAATGCGAGATTCGAACCCGGGATCGGGATGACTTTGCCGTCTTTGCCATACTTGCCAATGCGCGGACCCAGCACGATGGCGCCCGCCAGAGCAGCCCAGCCACCTACCGAGTGAACAACGGTCGAACCTGCGAAGTCCTGGAAGCCCATGGCATCCAACCAGCCGCCGCCCCATTTCCATGACCCGGAGATCGGGTACATCAGGCCCGTCAAGATCACGACAAAGATCAGGAATGGCCACAGCTTGATCCGTTCAGCCAATGCCCCCGACACGATCGAGGCGGTCGCGGCCACAAACACCAGCTGGAAGAAAAAGTCCGACCCTACCGAAGCATAATCGAGCGCCGCATCTGCCGCCGAAACTCCGACTGCGTCCAACACTGTTGGGCCGCCGATGGCAAAGAAGCCGTTGAAGTCGCCGGGATACATTGTGTTGAAACCGATGACCCAATACATGATCGCCGCAATCGAATAGAGCGCGATGTTCTTGGTCATTTGCATAGTCACGTTTTTGGAACGGACCAGACCGCCCTCGAGCATAGCAAAGCCAGCAGCCATGAAGAAGACCAGAAAGCCCGCCATGCAAAACAGCAGGGTGGTCATGATATAAGGCCCGATTTCGTCAAAGCTGGGCGTGGCATCCTGCGCCAGGGCCAGCGTCGGCAGGGCAATCAGCGCGGCCGCAACAGGTAGTGTCTTGAGAAGTTTCATTTCGATTTTCCCTTGGGTGAGAGTGTGCGGGCGCTTAGAGCGCGTCGTCGTTGGTTTCCCCGGTGCGCACGCGCACGGCCTGTTCGACGTCCAGAACAAAGATTTTCCCGTCGCCGATCTTGCCGGTGCGAGCTGTGCTCGAGATGGTTTCGACGATCTGGTCGACCATCGAGGCGGCAACCACGATTTCCAGTTTGATCTTGGGGACAAAGTTCACGGCATATTCCGCGCCGCGGTAGATTTCGGTGTGGCCTGATTGCGAGCCAAAGCCCTTGATCTCGGTGACCATCATGCCGCGAATTCCGGCCTCGGTCAGCGCTTCGCGGACCTCTTCCAGTTTGAACGGCTTAATCGTTGCGATGATGAGTTTCACTTTGTTTCCCTCGATTGGCAGGCGACGGCCCGCGTGTCTTGATGGGGAAATCAAGACTGTTGCTGCGCTGCAGAGAAACCGTTGCGCTGAGGAATTGGTGTGAAAATCTGAAAGAGTTGCACATTTTTTGCACAATTATCCCCGTTGGATTAAAAAATAGGCGAATGCTAAAGGGGAATTGAATGTGAATAACACCTCAACACCTGAGGCGTCGCGGGCTATTGTGCCCCAAAAGCCAGAGCCGGGCAGGGTAGAGCATGAGTGATTCAAAGCGGCGTAAACCGCCATTGGTTGCAGACAAACGGTACGCGTCTGGGACGCGAACCAAGGCGACCAAAAGCAAATCAAAAGCTGCACCTAAAAAGAAAGCGGCGACCAGGAGAACGGCCAACCGCAAAACGCGCAAGCCTGGTCGTAAAAAGGGCGGCGGCGGTGGTGGGATCATCGGCGCGCTGCGACGTTTCATTGCTTGGGTGTTCGGTCTGATCTGGGGCTTTATCTGGCGTATTGGCGTGATCGTGGCGTTGTTGATCGCTCTGGCTGTTGGTCTGGTTTACACGACGCTGCCAGATGTGACCGCGCTACTCGATGGCCGGGCGCGCGGGTCCGTGACCATGCTGGATAAGGATGGCAATGTGTTTGCCTGGCGGGGGGATCAGTTCGGCGGCGTGGTAACGGCTGAAACCGTGTCACCGCATCTGAAGAATGCAGTCATCGCAACCGAGGACAAGCGGTTTTATCGCCATTTCGGGATCAGCCCCCGCGGCGTGGCCAGTGCGGTGCGCATCAACCTGAGCGAAGGGCGCGGGCCTTTGTCGGGTCACGGTGGCTCGACGATCACACAGCAGACTGCCAAGCTTTTGTGTCTGGGCGTGCCTTACGACGAGTCCCAATGGAAGTCGGAGAAGGCTTACGAAGACGATTGCCGCCAGGGCTCGCTGTGGCGCAAGATCAAGGAAGCGGTCTATTCGATGGCGATGGAGGTGAAATATACCAAGGACGAGATCCTGACCATCTACCTGAATCGTGCTTTCCTGGGCGCAGGCGCCCGTGGGTTCGAGGCCGCCAGCCAACGATATTTTGGTAAATCAGCCGCTGAAGTTGATCCCGCTGAAGCAGCAATGCTGGCAGGGCTTCTGGTGGCACCCACACGCTATGCGCCGACGAACAACCTCAAACGTTCACAGGATCGCGGGCGTGTCATTGTGGGCCTGATGGAGGATCAGGGCTATCTGACGACGGCGCAGGCTGATGGCGCGCGGGCGAACCCAGCCGAGTTGTCGGCGGCAGCAGCTGCGCGTGCCGGCGGCTACTTTGCCGATTGGGTGATGTCGAGCGGGCCCGAGTATTTCACCCGCAACACAACCGAGGATGTCATCATTCGCACCACTCTGGACCAACGCATTCAGACCTCTGTCGAAGAGGCGATGAATTTCGTGTTCCAGGAAAAGGTGCGCAAAGGGTCCAAAGCGCAGGCCGCGATTGTCGTGATGTCGGCGGACGGAGCGGTGCGCGGCATGGTGGGCGGACGCAAGACGCGCGTGACGGGCGCATTCAACCGGGCGACGCAGGCGATGCGGCAAACCGGCTCGGCCTTTAAACCCTTTGTCTACGCCACAGCCTTGGAACTGGGGCATTCACCGCTCGATACTGTGGTGGACGCACCGTATTGTTTGAATATTCCAGGTTCGGGCGAGTGGTGCCCCAAGAATTACACCAACAAGCATTACGGTCAGGTGAGTTTGACCCAGGCGTTGAAGGACTCGCTGAACGTACCCGCAGTCAAAGTGTCCGAGGCCGTAGGTCGCGATCTGGTGCGCAAGGTGGCCGCCGACTTTGGCATCGATAGCGATCTGGCGGCAGGTCCTGCGTTGGCTTTGGGGGCGTCTGAAAGCACGCTGCTTGAGATGACAGGCGCTTATGCCGGCATCCTGAACGGCGGCTCGTCCGTGACACCTTATGGTTTGGTCGAGTTGCAGTTGCTGGGTGATGATACTCCGCTGATGGGCACCGGAGGCGGTATTGGAGAGCGGGTCGTTCAAACGGCAGCGGCGGAACAGTTGATTTGGATGATGGAAAAGGTCGTGTCCGAGGGGTCAGGCCGCCGCGCGGCATTGCCGGGCTGGCAGGCGGCGGGCAAAACCGGCACGACGCAGGCTGCGCGCGATGCATGGTTCATCGGCTTTACGGCGGATTACGTCACGGGTGTCTGGATGGGCTATGACGACAATACGCCGCTTTCAGGTGTCACCGGTGGCGGCTTGCCGGCCGAGATCTGGCATGAAACCATGGTGCGGGTGCAGGACGGGTTAACGGCGAAACCTTTGCCAATGCGCGCACCGACCCGACCAACGCGTATCCCGGAACCCAAACGAAACCAGGGTGGCAAAGGTGGATTGGGAGGCGCGGTGGATCAGCTGCTCAAGGACATCTTTGGCGGCCGGAACTGATCTAAGTTCGTTGAACCCGGACTCGGGGGAACTCCCGCACCAGAGCGCCCCCGACTTCGTCGATCCCGCTAGCGGCTTTGGGCCGGGCACTGCGCAAAGCGCAGTGCCCGGCCCAACGGGAAGAGGTGTTTCGTCAGAAACATCGACGACGGGCGGGAGTGCTCCGGTCTCTTGCAAAAGACAACGTTACTTTAGTTGATGGTCCCGGTTTGGGTTGTACTCTGGGTCAAACCAATCATAACAACCAAGCCACCCGAATAGGGCGGCTTATTGCAATCTTATATTCTGAGCAGTTCAGCCTGCCTTGGATAAATCTGCGATCAGCTTGTTCAGGTCGCCCTTACGCCGATCCAGCATGGCACCTATCTCGGTACGTTCGGTCAGCAGCAGGTTCACGCCTTCGATGAACATGTTGTAGAACTTGTCCTTGCCAGATTTGTCCGACACCAAGAATGTCACGTCGAACGGGGCCGAGCCCTGCAATTTGACAAGGCTCTTGATCTCGTACCCGGCTTTGATCTTGCGCGCGGACTTCACGGTCACCTGACCGCCGATGAACTCGCGGAACCTACGACCGTATTTGCGCGAGATGTAACTCTGAAACGCTTTGGTAAAGGACCGCATTTGCGCTTTTGACGCCGACCGCGCATCTGCGCCCAAGGCATAGCGCGCCATGATTGATACGTCGGCATAGCGCACGAACAGTTTTTCAAAATCGCGCAACATTGCTGCTTCGGACTTGCCCGAAGCAATGACCCGGTTGATTTCGGACACAACATTGTTCACCAGATTACGCGCGCCAGCTTCGGTCAGGGCCATCGCGGGCAGCGGCAGGGCGGTCGCTGCAACACCAGCTACGGCAGAAGCAACAAATGTGCGGCGGTTCAAAATATCACTCGGCATAGGGATCCTCGTAGGGGTCTGACGCATCTGAATACGGATCGGCGTATAGACCAAGATAGGCGTCCTCATCATCGCCTGCCAGTTCGAAGCGACGATTTTGCAGGTAAATCAGGCGCGCCTGGGCGTAACTGTCTGCACTTTCATACAAAATCGAATCGACCGTGTCCGAGAACCGGCCCCGGTCGCCCATGCGACGCACGAGTTCCGTATAAAGCCCTAGGTTGTCGATTGGGCGGGTGGGGGCAAAGTCTAGCGGATTGGTGAACAGGTTGACCACGACCCCAACAGCGTCTCGCGTGGTTGATGGACCGTACAGCGGCAGTTCCAGGTAGGGCCCTTCGCCTACGCCCCAGACATGCAACGTTTCACCAAAGTCGGTGTCGACCTGCGGAACCTTGAAATCAGTCGCAGGATCGGCAAGCCCGGCAAAGCCCACAGTGGAATTGATCAGGAATCGATAGAGCGCAATGCCGCTTTCCTTGGGCTTGCCCTGCAACAAGTAGTCGACGGCTTGGCCCGGCAAAGAAATATTCTCGGCAAAAGAATTGAAACTGGTCACCATCGGATCGGGAATGATCTTGACGTAACCCTTGGATGCCGGACGGAACAGATATCTATCGACCCCACGGTTGAACGAATGGACAGAGCGGTTGTTGTTCTCGTATGGATCGTGGAACGCGCCATTGGCTTGCTCGACGGTTGTCGTCTGAGCGCAGGCTGCAACGAACAGGGCCAGAGCCATGATGCACAAGCGCAGAGCGGTTCCGGCGAAATTGGTCATTCTGTTCGTAATCCGTTCAACAAGTTCCGGCTAGATTGCCAAGCCTTGGATATAATCGCAACCAATGTCCCTGACAGCAGCATCGCACTATCGGGGTCGATGTGTGACGCAATTGGAACAAACCCGCGTTTAGCTTGCAAAGTGAACCGCGTAAAGCGGTCTGGTGTGTTTTTGGCGGAACATGGGCATTTGTGATTGGGGTGAGTGCGATCACAATTTTCGACGAAGTGACAAATATGTGCTGCGTTTCGGGCTTTTCGTGGTCCGTGATCCCGGCTAGCGTCCCTTCGATTGTGAAATTCGAAAGGACACGCGCCATGAGCATCGAAGCAAAACTTGAAAGCCTGGGTGTTACCTTGCCGGATGCTCCGGCTCCGGCAGCCAACTATGTGCCCTTCGTTCAGGTGGGCGACATGGTTTACGTTTCGGGTCAAATCTCGAACGATGAAAACGGCCTGATTCTGGGCAAGCTGGGCGACAACATGGATGTTGAGGTCGGCGCTGCAGCAGCACGTCGCTGTGCCATCAATTTGCTGGCTCAGGTAAAAGCTGCCTGTGGTGGCGATCTGGACCGCTTGGTGCGTGTCGTAAAGTTGACCGGTTTTGTGAATTCGACTTCTGACTTCACCGCTCAGCCGCAGGTTATCAACGGCGCGTCCGATTTTATGGTCGAAGCTCTTGGAGATGCCGGCCGTCATTCGCGTTCTGCTGTAAGTGCTGCGGCACTACCTTTAGGTGTCGCGGTTGAGATCGAAGGGTTCTTTCAGATCAAATGATCCCGCGACTACCTAAGGCCTTTCTGGACGCGCCGATCGCGCACCGTGGTCTGCATGATGCGACAGACGGTCGACCCGAAAACAGCCGCGCGGCCATCCGCGCGGCGATGGATGCGGGCTATGGCATCGAGATTGATCTGCAAATGACGTCAGACGCTCAGGCGATAGTGTTTCATGATTATGACATGGGACGTTTGACCGGCACGCCGGGCGCCATACGCCTTGTCTCGTCCGAGCAAGCGCAGGCTTTGTCCCTGTTAGGGGGCGAAGATGAGCGTATTCCGTCTTTGTCAGAAGTGCTGGGACAGGTCGGCGGGCGTGCTCCGCTGCTGATCGAACTCAAGGATCAGGACGGTGCTATGGGCACCAACATTGGTCTGCTGGAACAGGCCACGGCAACGGCGCTTGCCGGGTATCAGGGGCCGGTTGCGCTCATGTCGTTCAATCCCAACAGCGTGGCCCTGCTGGCTGATCTGTTGCCTGACGTGCCACGCGGTATCGTGACCAGCGCCTATGATCCAACTGAGTGGCCGTTGCCGCGAAAGATCTGTGACCATCTGCGCGATATTCCCGACTATGACAGAACTAGGTCGAGCTTTATTAGTCACGAGGTTGAGGACCTGATGCGTCCGCGCGTCGCCGAACTTAGGGCGGCTGGCGCGGATATTTTATGCTGGACCTCGAAATCTGCCGATCAGGACCACGTTGCGCGGCGTGTTGCCCAGAACGTGACGTTTGAGGGGTATCTTGCCCAAGCGCCGGGTTGATCCCAGCGGTGCAGGCCACAGATAGTGGTGAAAAGCCGGAGGGATGATGGATCAGGCGCAGATCGAAATTCAGGTTCTGGGATCGCTGTCGCAGGTGTCGGCGCAAGACTGGGATGCCTGCGCCTGTCCCGAGGCCGCAGATGGTGGTCGCCCGCTTGATCCGTTCACAACGCATCGGTTCCTGAGCGCGCTGGAAGAGAGCGACTCGGTTGGACCTGGAACCGGATGGCAGCCGCAATATCTGACGGCGTACCTTGATGGCATGATGATTGCTGCTGCGCCGTTATATGCCAAGTCGCACAGTCAGGGCGAATATATCTTCGATCACAACTGGGCCCATGCGTACGAGAATGCAGGGGGGCGGTATTACCCTAAGCTGCAGGTCGCGGTGCCCTTTACCCCGGCCACGGGTCGGCGATTCCTGGTGCGCTCGGGATACGAGGGAATCGGGCAATCAGCGCTGGTGCAGGGGATGGTGCAGCTGGCCGCCGACAACAATGTCTCGACCGTGCATGTCACTTTTTGCACCGAGGCCGAGGCGGAGATTGGCCGCGAAATTGGGCTGATGCACCGCACCACGCAGCAGTTTCATTGGTTGAACGATGGATATGCGGATTTCGACGGGTTTCTGGCAGCATTATCCTCGCGAAAACGCAAGACGCTGCGCAAAGAACGACGGCAGGCCAATGACTTTGGCGGTCAGATTCATACGTTTACGGGCGATCAGTTGCGCCCAGAACATTGGGACGCGTTCTGGTTGTTTTATCAGGACACTGGCGCGCGCAAATGGGGATCGCCTTATCTGTCGCGGCAGTTCTTTGAGATCGCGCATGCGACAATGGCCGATGACATGGCATTGGTGCTGGCGGAACGGGACGGGGCCTATGTGGCTGGCGCGCTGAACTTCATTGGGCGCGAGACGCTTTTTGGCCGCTATTGGGGGTGTATCGAAAATCACCCCTGTCTGCATTTCGAACTGTGCTATTATCGCGCCATCGATATCGCCATCGCCGAAGGGCTGCAACGGGTCGAAGCAGGTGCGCAAGGCGAGCACAAGTTGGCGCGAGGGTACATGCCGACGCAGACCCACAGCCTGCATTGGGTTGGGGACTCTGGTTTTGCCGATGCGATTGCCCGGTATCTAGAGGCCGAACGCGAGGCAATTGATCAAGAGATTGAGCTGTTGACGGATTACGGCCCCTTCAGGAAGGTGGATGTGGAGGAACAGCAATGACCGAGAAACTGTCAGACGCCACACGCGGCCCGCTGCTAAGCCCGCTGTTCGACAACGGCTGGACCATGGTTGATGGGCGCGACGCAATCACCAAGACGTTCATCTTCGATAATTTCGTCGAAGCCTTTGGTTGGATGACCCGTGTCGCGATTTGGGCCGAGAAATGGAACCACCACCCAGAGTGGAGCAACGTCTATCGCACTGTCGAGGTTGTGCTGAGCACGCATGATGTAGACGGGTTGTCGGCGCTGGATGCCAAGCTGGCGCGCAAGATGGATTCGCTGACGTGAGGCGAATCAAAGTCTCGTGAATTTGGGGCGTGTGGCCGCGTTCTGGCAAAATTCAGGCGCATAGGCGGATTATTGCACGTCATTAGTAATAATAGTGATCTGGATTGGAAAACGCCCCGAAACCAGCGGCTTCGGGGGTCGATCCTTAGATGGCTTCAAGCAAACCTTCGCCCGCTGACAGCTCGCACATGCCGGGGTTTGCTTCGACATTCACGGCCGTAACCTTGCCGTCTTCGACCAGCATTGCGTAGCGAATTGAACGTGCAATCAAGCCCGCAGGCGGGGCGTCAAAGCGCGCGCCGATGGCGTCTGTGAACGTGCATTCTGCATCGGCGAGCATGGTCAATCCGGCCGCGGATGCGCCAGTTGCCTCACCCCAGCTCGACATGACAAACGGGTCGTTGACGGATACGCAAATGATCTCGTCCACGCCCTTGGCGGCGAACTGATCCTTGGTGCGGATAAAGCTGGGAACGTGGGCAGAATGGCAAGTCGGAGTGTAGGCTCCAGGTACCGCGAAAATCACAACCTTGCGCCCTTTGGCCTTGTCCGCGATGTTGACCTGCTGCGGCCCTTCAGAGCCCATAAACGTCACTGTGGCGTCGGGAATTTGTTCGCCAACTGCAATCATACTTTGATACCTCGTTGTTGGATTTGCGGTTTTGTGCCCTTGGGCATATAGCTGTCGATCGAAAGATGACCATCATTTTTTAGTGAGGCAGGAAGAAAATGAGCCATATCGTCGTGATCGGGGCCGGACAGGCGGGATCGTCTTTAGTAGCGAAGCTGCGCAAAGATGGGTTCGAAGGCGAGATAACTCTGATCGGGGCCGAGACGGTCCTGCCGTATCAGCGACCGCCGCTGTCCAAGGCTTATCTATTGGGTGACATGGAACTGGAGCGTTTGTTCCTGCGGCCTGCGTCCTTTTACGAAGAGCAGAACATCACCGTGAAGCTGGGGAGCCGAGTGACCGCGATTGATGCCCCGGCCAAGACCGTGACGGTTGGGGATGAAGTGATTGCCTATGATCAACTGGCGCTGACCACCGGATCCGACCCGCGCCGCCTGCCTGCCAAGATCGGCGGCGATCTGGATAATGTATTCCTGGTACGCGATCTGGCCGACGCCGATGCCATGGCACCCGAGTTCAAGGATGGCGCCCGCGCCTTGATCATTGGTGGTGGTTACATCGGGCTCGAGGCGGCCGCGGTCTGCGCCAAGCGCGGTGTTCAGGTTACTCTGGTCGAAATGGCCGTCCGCATTTTGCAACGCGTCGCAGCGCCCCAAACCAGCGACTATTTTCGCAACCTGCATGGCAGCCATGGCGCGGACATCCGCGAGGGCGTGGGCCTTGATCGTCTGGTCGGTACTGACGGCAAGGTGACGGGCGCTGTTCTGACGGACGGCTCTAAGCTTGAGATCGACTTTGCTGTGGTTGGCGTGGGTATTTCACCTGCAACGCAACTGGCCGAAATGGCCGGGGTCGAGCTGGACAATGGCATCAAGACGGACGCACACGGCCGTACGTCAGATCCTGCAATCTGGGCGGCCGGTGACTGCGCTTCGTTCCCCTACAAGGGCGAGCGTATCCGTCTGGAAAGCGTCCCCAACGCGATCGATCAGGCAGAAATCGTCGCGCAGAACATGATGGGCGGCGACAAGGATTATGTCGCGACGCCCTGGTTCTGGTCGGATCAGTACGACGTCAAGCTGCAGATCGCGGGTCTGAACACTGGCTATGATCGTGTCGTGACTCGCAAGGGCGAGGGGCTGACCACCTCGTTCTGGTACTACAAAGGCGATCAGTTGCTGGCCGTAGACGCGATGAACGATCCGCGCGCCTATATGGTCGGCAAGCGTTTGATTGATGGCGGCAAGACCGCCGATCCGGCGGTTGTGGCTGATCCTGATGCGGACTTGAAACCGCTCCTCAAAGCGTGAGGATCATCGCCGGAGAGTTCCGGGGCCGCGCCTTGGCCTCGGTCGGCAAGGGGGATGCGGGTGCACATCTGCGCCCCACCACCGACCGGGTCCGCGAAAGCCTGTTCAACGTCCTGATGCACACCGGCGCCATTCCTGACGCCCGCGTGCTAGATATGTTTGCGGGCACCGGCGCGCTTGGGCTCGAGGCGCTGTCGCGCGGGGCTGCCCACGTCAGCTTTGTCGATGACGGGCGCGTGGCGCAGGGGCTGATCCGCAAGAACATCGACCTGACCCGCAGCCAGGACAGCACGGCGCTGATCCGGCGGGATGCGATCCGGTTGGGACCGAACCCTGACGCGCCCTATGATCTGGTGTTCCTTGATCCGCCCTATGGCAAAGATCTGGGGCAAAAGGCGCTGGACCTGGCCGTGGCCGGTGGATGGGTCGCGGATGACGCGATGATTGTTTGGGAAGAAAGCCGTCCTATGGACGCCCCCGGCGGGTTTGAACTGCACGACCGGCGTAAATACGGCGACACGCATGTGACGTTGCTGTGGCGCTCTGTTTCAGACTGAAACGAAGCGGGCGGGGCATCGCCGAGCCTGCATTTGATCCCCTTGACCTTGAACGATAATCCTGTCCGTAAAAGCAACTTGGAGCAGCGACGTGTTTGATTTGGTGATTTTCGATTGCGACGGGGTGCTGGTCGACAGTGAGGTTGTCTCGAACCAGGTGCTTGTCGACAATTTGGCACGCTACGGCCTGACACTCACCCTGAAAGAGTGCATGGGGCACTTCGTCGGCGGGACTATGACAGGGGTCATGGTCAAGGCGCGCGAAATGGGAGCGGACCTGCCCGAAGGCTGGATTGACGAGATTTATGCCGAGACCTATGCCGGGTTGAAAGCGGGTGTTCCGCTTGTTCGTGGCATCCCCGAGGTGCTCGCCTGTCTGGATGCGCGCGACATACCGTACTGCGTCGCCTCAAACGGCAGCCGAGAAAAGATGAAGATCACGCTTGGCCAGAATGGACTGTGGGATCGGTTCGAACCGGCAATGTTCTCGGCTCATGAGTTGGGTGTCGGCAAGCCGGAACCGGATCTGTTCTTGGCGGCGGTAGAGCATTTTGGGGCGATGTCACCCGCCGTGATCGAAGACAGCGCGAGCGGTACGTTGGCGGCCCAGCGGGCGGGCATGCGCTGCTTTGGCTACGCCGAGCATGACGACGACGCCTTATTGGCCGCCAATGGCGCGCATGTGTTCCACGATATGGCCGAATTACCTTCGCTTTTGGAGCTGTGATGCAATCGTGTTACCGTGTTCCACATGGACAGCACGATGACATCGGGCCTTTGGGGGCCGTTTGAGCACGCGAAAGAGGCGACGGGACCAGAGCGCAAGCCGCGCCGGTCGTCCGTGTTAATCCATGATGCGGTGACGCCTGTGGGCGATACGACCATGCTGCTGGCGCTTTGGCGGCACCAGCAGGCCAAGGAAGACGATCAGTAGGTCGGGTGGAATTTTCCGCCCGGAGACAGGGTGAAGATGTCAAACCCGTCCGCCGTTACACCCACGGAATGTTCGAATTGCGCCGACAGCGATTTGTCGCGGGTCACGGCGGTCCAGTCGTCGGCCAATGTCTTGGTCTCGGGGCGGCCTAGGTTCACCATCGGCTCGATGGTGAAGAACATGCCCTCTTCCAGAACCGCGCCGGTTCCGGGGCGGCCATAGTGCAGGACGTTTGGTGGTGCATGGAACACCTGACCCAGGCCATGGCCACAAAAATCGCGGACAACGCTCATGCGGTGTGCTTCGACATAGGCCTGAATGGCGTGGCCGATGTCACCAAACATGTTGCCCGGTTTGACCATCTCGATGCCCTTGAACAGCGCATCATAGGTCACCTGGATTAGACGCTCGGCTTTGCGGGGTAGCTTGCCTGCAACATACATGCGCGAGGTGTCACCGAACCAACCGTCGACAATGACGGTCACGTCGACGTTCAGGATGTCGCCATCCTTGAGCTTCTTTTCGCCCGGAATACCATGACACACAACGTGGTTCACGCTGATACAGCTGGCGTGCTGATAGCCCTTGTAGCCGATGGTGGCCGAGGTCGCGCCTGCGTCTTCGACCATCTGCGTGATCAAGCCGTCGAGCACGCCTGTAGATTGGCCTGGGAAAACATGCTGTGCGATGTCATCCAGAATCTGCGCCGCAAGCGCCCCTGCTGCGTGCATGCCGGCAAAGTCATCTTGTTCATAAATGCGAATGCCGTCCTTGGTCAGTCGGCCACGATGTTCTTTCATCAACGCGGGGCTCCATTCGTTGCGCGCTTGACCTCTATTTAGTCTGCTTGGGCACAAAGGGCCAGAGGGTGCGCAGTCTTTGGTTTTCGAGAGAAAGCATACCGCTTCACGACGCATGGTCATTGATTTAGGCGGCATACCGATGCCGTTTTCGTGATTTGATAATCCTTAAAGCTTGCCCGAGCGTTCGGCGCAGTTGTGAGTTGAAACAGAACAGGACAATCAGATGATCGGTTATGTCACCGTCGGCGTCTCGGACATGGACCGCGCCAAGAGCTTTTACACAGGGCTATTTGCTGACAAGGGCGCCAAGGTCGTAATCGACGCAGGCCGCATCGCCTTTATCGGCGCGGACCCGAGCCAACCGATGCTTGCGGTTTGCACGCCGTATGATGGCGAAGCCTGCAGCAGCGGTAATGGCGTCATGATCTCCTTTCCGGCCGATGACAAGGATGCGGCCAAGGCGCTGTATGATCGCGCCATTAGCCTAGGCGCAACGGATGAGGGTGAGCCGGGCCAGCGCGTGCCGGATCGGTTCTATGGCGCATACGTGCGCGACCCCGACGGCAACAAGCTGTGCTTCTACGTCTTCGGCTAAGGCCTCTGGCGGTTCAAGCCATGGGCTTTTCGAATCGCCAGATTTTCACCGGGTAGCTCCCGACATGCGTTTCAAAACGCAGGGTTTCCGTTCTCGCGTTCACCCAACCGTTCTTTCCATAGAATCTGGCGGCGCGAACATTGCCGACAGTGCAAGCCAACCATGCGGTCGTGTGCCAACTTGCGTGCCATAACTTGGCTGCTTGCGGGATCAGGTCAGTACTAAGTTCGGTGATCTCAATGGTCATGATCGTCACTCGGGCTGCAAAGTGCGAGAGGTGTCGACAGTGATCCCGTTCGGTGAGATCTGCGTCGCATAAATCAACCGCTCGACGCCGTTTTTGTGTGCAGCATCAAAGGCCGCCGCATAGGCCGGGTCGATGTCCGCAGCCAACGCAAAGCGGTCGCAATCGGTGCGTTGCACAAGATAGAGCATGATAGCGCGGTGGCCCTGTTTTACCATCGACGCCAGCTCGTTCAGGTGTTTGGTGCCGCGCGCGGTGACGCTGTCGGGGAACTCGGCCAGGCCTGGTTGACGGGACAGAGTGACGCTTTTGACCTCGACATAGGCATCCGGCAGACCGGGCTGGGTGAGCAGAAAATCGATGCGGCTTTTCTCACCATACTTTACCTCGGCCCGGACGGTTTCATAGGCTGCGAGTTCGGGAATTTCCCGCGTTTCAAGCGTTGCCCGTAAGGCCCGGTTGGGAACCGAAGTATCGACGCCGGTAAAATGCCCGTTCTCGTGATCGACCAATCGCCAGCCGAATTTCAGTTTCTTCTTAGGGTCGTCATTGGGCTCCAGCCAGATCTTCGATCCTGGCTCGGCCAACCCCATCATCGAGCCGGGGTTAGCGCAATGAGCCGTGACCTCGCGCCCATCGTCTAGTGTGCAATCGGCCAGAAAGCGTTTGTAGCGACGGATCAAACGGGCGGGGATCAGGGGTGTGGGAAAGTTCATGCCCTTGCCTAACGCAGCCCCGCTTACGGGAAAAGAGGGATCAAGCGACGCTAGCCATCACGCCCAAATCTTGCGGCTGACCGACCTGGTCAGCGGGGTGAAAGGCGTAGAATCCAACCGTCAGGGTCATCTCGATCTCATCAGGGTTGATTGAAAGCACCTTGGATCGGTGTGACGACAACGGCGGGTGAGCCCACAGGGGTCTGTTCCTTTACCAGGTGTTGCGTCAGGGGCTGCGGTCCCGGACAGATCTGGTTCTGCGCTACACCGCGGCCTGTCGCAGTGCTCTGCCGGGCGACGTGGTACTTTTGACCGAATCTCTGCGACACCTGCGCCTTAAATGCTTTCTGCCCTTGCGGGGCAGGGCAGGACAGATATCTTGCACACGCGTTTCACAGGAGGCCGACCATGTCGAACCCAAAGGCTGCCATGCTTGTCATCGGGGATGAGATCCTTTCGGGGCGGACACGCGATGCCAACATGTTTCACCTGGCACAAGAGTTGACAAAACACGGCATCGACTTGTGTGAGGTGCGGATTGTCAGCGACGATGCAACCGCCATCGAAGGGGCGGTCAGAGCACTGTCGGCGGCCAATGATCAGGTGTTCACCAGCGGCGGCATTGGCCCCACGCATGACGACATCACCGCCGATTGCATCGCCCGGGCCTTTGGTAAGCACATTGACGTGCGCGCGGACGCTCGCGCGCTGCTCGAGGCGCGTTACAAAGCGACCGGAGTGGAATTGAATGAGGCGCGCTTGCGCATGGCTCGCATTCCTGACGATGCCATCCTGATCGAAAATCCGGTCTCGACCGCCCCTGGTTTCACGCTGGAGAATGTCCATGTGATGGCCGGTGTCCCCAGCGTGTTCCGTGCCATGGTCGCCAGCGTACTGCCGACCCTGACCGGTGGTGCGCCGCTTTTGTCGCAAACCCTGCGGGTCAATCGGGGGGAGGGTGACATTGCTTCGACTCTTTCGACGTTGGCCGAGGATTTCAACGATCTGTCGATTGGATGTTACCCGTTCCAGAAGGATGGCGTGTTCGGCGCCAATGTGGTGGTGCGTGGCACAGACGGCGCGCGTATTGATGCCGCTGTCACCCGTGTGGCGCGGGAGTTAGAATTGTGAGTGTTTCCTGGTTTGACGTCATCGACGGAACATGGCCCGCTGCGGCGCGTCACAGCGTCGGTCCGTTCACCCTGCGAGAGGGGCAAGGTGGGGGCAGCCGGGTGTCGGCGGCGACTGCAGATTGTCCTGTGACCGAGATCGAGATTGAAACGGTTGAAGCAGCGATGCGTGACCTGGGGCAGAAACAGATTTTCATGATCCGCCCAGGAGATGAAGCGCTGGACGCGCAATTGGATGCACGCGGTTATCGGGTTGTGGATGCTGTCACGATCTATTCCTGTCCGGCCAAACAACTGACGGATATTGCGATCCCCCGCGTGACTGTCTTCACTATCTGGGAGCCACTGGCCATCATGCGCGAGATTTGGGCGGCAGGTGACATTGGCCCTGCACGTCTTGCCGTGATGGAGCGGGCCACAGGTCCCAAAACCGGCATTCTGTTGCGCCACAATGAAAAACCCGGCGGGGCCGCCTATGCCGCAATTCACGACGGGATTGCCATGGTTCATGCCGTCGAAATCGTACCGTTCCAGCGTAAGCAAGGGCTTGGCAAGTGGACCATGCGCGGCGTCGCCTTCTGGGCGCTGGATAACGGCGCAGAGACCTTGAGCGTGATGTGTACCGTCGAGAACGAGGGCGCCAATGCGCTTTATCGCTCGCTGGGAATGCAGCCGGTCAGCAAGTACCATTATCGCCATCTTGTCTAGGGGAGAGAGACAAACGTGACCAAAGACACCCAACCCACCGCCTTGGACTTGCCCATGGTCGATCCGCTGCCAGAAGAGACGCAGCGCTACTTTGACATCTGCGTCGAAAAGCTGGGCATGATACCTAATGTGCTCAAGGCCAACGCTTTTGACATCGACAAGCTGACTGCCTTTACCACGATGTACAACGACCTGATGCTTGCCCCTAGTGGGTTGAGCAAGTTGGAACGAGAGATGGTCGCCGTTGTCGTCTCTTCGATCAACAAGTGTTTCTACTGTCTTGTGGCACATGGCGCCGCGGTCCGGCAGTTGTCGGGCGACCCCAAACTGGGCGAGATGCTGGTGATGAACTACCGCGTTGCCCCGCTGGATGCGCGCCAGCGTGCGATGTTGGACTTTGCCGTCAAGGTAACGACGGCAAGCGCTACCATCGAAGAGGTCGACCGCCAAGCGCTGCGCGATGTTGGTCTCAGTGATCGGGACATCTGGGATCTGGCCAATGTGATCGGATTCTTCAACATGTCCAACCGCGTGGCCAGCGCCACCGCCATGGTGCCCAACGACGAGTACCACAGTCAGTTCAGATGATCAGAATGCTTGCCTTCTGCGCCGCATGTGCGGCAGTGCCTGCCACGGCGCAGGAGTTGGCTTTGCCGTCTGAGGCGCGGCAGCTGACCAACAGGGTCAATCCGCTCGACAGCTATGATCTGCCGATAGCCGTTTGGGATGGATCTAGCGTACCGTCTCGTGAGGTTCAGGGTCGGGTCGCCAAGCGGACTTGGCGCATGTCGGTGGGGTCAAAAACGACCTTGCAAGTCTTTGCGTCTTTGCGTGACCAGATTGAATCGCAAGGCTATGACGTTCTGTTGGACTGTTCGGCCGAAGCTTGCGGTGGGTTTGATTTTCGGTTTGCGACCGAGGTGGTGCCGTCACCGGACATGTATGTAGCGATCCGTGATTACCGGTTCTTGTCCGCGATCCGCGATGACGAAGTGCTCAGCCTGCTGGTCAGCCGCAATCCGCCAGATGCCTATGTGCAGATCATCTCGGTGACACCAACAACTGTTTCACCTTTGGATGTTGTGCAAGGGACTGAAACTGTGGAGGCGTCAAAACCTAACTTTGCAGCCAGTCTTGAGACAGCCGGACATGTGGTTCTAGGCGATCTTGAGTTTGAAACCGGTGAAGATGCCCTGGGGACCGGGCCGTTTTTAACTTTGGCGGACTTGGCGAACTGGTTGAAACAGGATGGCGGACGTCGTGTGGCCTTGGTCGGGCACACGGACAACATTGGGCTGCTTGAGCGGAATATTTCTTTAGGTCAACGCCGCGCCGAGGCGGTCAAGGTACGTTTGAACAAAGAGTTCGGGGTCGCCTTGGATCAGTTGGAAACCGCAGGCGCAGGATATCTTGCGCCAATCGCCTCGAATGCGACATCTGACGGGCGCGAAATAAACCGGCGGGTCGAGGCAGTGCTGCTGCCGATACAGTAACGACCAAACAAAAAAGGCCCCGTACGCCAGAGGTGCACGGGGATTAGTTGGTTTGCCAAGGGAAGCAAGAAATTGGTTACCAGTCCAGCGGGCCTTTTTCTGAAAAGGCGTGGACCAGGAAGTCGATGAATGCGCGCACTTTGGGTTGCGTGAAGCGTCCCGGCGGATAGACGGCATAGATGCCTTGGGTTTCGTCCGGTAGGGTTGGCATGGCGTCTTCGATCAGGCCCTGCTCCATCGCGTCGGCGTAGAGATAACTGGGCAGATAGGCGATCCCCAGACCCGAGATTGCTGCATTGAGCAGCGATTGCCCGTCATTGACGCTTAGCCAACCGGCAGTGCGTACTTGACGTTTCTCACCTGACGGGGCTGTCAGCCTCCAGACGTTGCCGCTGGATTGGTTGGAATAATGCAGCAGCTTGTGTTCGTTCAGATCGTCGATCTTTTGCGGGCGGCCATATTTTTCGAAATACTCGGGGCTCGCGATCATGCGTTTGGTGGTTTCGGTTAGCTTGCGGGCACGCAGGGTGCTGTCTTCCAGCTCACCGATGCGAACGGCCATGTCGAACCCTTCTGAAATCAGCTCGACGTAGCGGTTGTTGAGAACCATGTTCACAGTGATGTCCGGGAAATCCGACAGGAAATCCGACAGGACAGGCGACAGGTGGTTGACCCCGAAATCGGTGGCTACGCTGATCCGCAGCAGGCCCGAAGGTGCAGATTGCATGGACGTGACCAGTGCATCAGCCTCGCCCGCATCATTCAGAACCCGGCGGGCTCGGTCGTAGTAGGCCAGACCGATTTCGGTCGGGCTGACACGGCGTGTGGTGCGGTTCAAGAGGCGTGCACCAAGGCGGGCCTCTAGGCTAGAGACGTGCTTGGAGACAGCCGACTTTGAGATGCCCATTTTCTTGGCGGCGTCGGTGAAGCCACCTTGGTCCACCACATTGGCAAAGGCTTCCATTTCGGTCAGTCGATCCATGCTCGGTTCCTCGGCTTATTCAGCGTTTCGAGGATCGGTTATGCTGGTCAATCTGGGCGAGAACGGGGCGGAGGTGAGATAATATCAGGGTTTTGTCACGGATCGTTTGCGTCATGGAAACGACGAAACAATCGTTTCCGGAGTGGGCGGTGCCTTCCTTATGAGCGAATTTCAGACCGGAAACTGCTGTTCAAACATCTCGCGTCCTGACACAGAAAACTGAACATGCCGTGAGCCAGACACGCGTTTGATCCAATCCCGATTCTCCATATGCGCAAACATCGCGCGACCCAGTCGGCCGGCAAGGTGGGTTTCCCGAGCGCTCCAATCCAAACAGCCCAGACACAAGGGGGCCTTGCTGCGGGAAGGCGTCGACAAGTCTATGCCGAAGTCTGTGATGAAGGCGCGGCCGCGGTCGGTCAGTTTCACCTGCTCGTCAATTTCGGTCAGAAATCCACGGTGGATCATCGAGCGATACATTTGAACGCCCCGTGTTCCGGCCAGATGGTTGTAGCATACCCGCGCCTCTCGCAAGTTCGCGTCTTTGGGACCGGTTCGTGTTCGCAGATGTCCGTGACCTGCTGCCAGCCCCAACAAGCTTTCCAAAGTCGCGGCGACGTCTGGCCCTGATAAAGAATAGTATCGGTGCCGTCCCTGACCGCGCAGGCGCAGCAGTCCGCCATCCAAAAGTCGTTTGAGATGCGTGCTGGCGGTTTGAGCTGTCACACCGGCTTCGGACGCAAGTTCGGTCGCGGTGAGCGCTTTGCCCGCCATCAGGGCCGTCAGAATGTTGGCGCGCGCCGGATCGCCGATCAATGCGGCCACGCGAGCAATGTCAGGTCCGTTTTTCATACTTCGATCTTAGTCGAAGCATTGATGTAGCGAAAGTGTTTAGACCACCGCTACTGACACAGGAGATCCACATGCTGACATGTTTCATTCGCTACCACATCGACCCGACCAAGAAAGAACAGTTCGCCGAATATGCCCGAAACTGGGGGCAAGCGATCCCACGATGTGGCGCCGACCTGATTGGGTATTTCGCCCCGCACGAAGGGTCATCCACGTTGGCGTACGGGGTCTATAACATTCCCAACCTGACTGAATATGAAGCCTATCGAGCGCGTTTGACGGAGGACCCGTTAGGGCGGAAAAACTATGACTTTGCGCAACGGGAAAAGTTCTTGCTGCGCGAGGATCGCACCTGGCTGAAATGCGTCTCGGCTCCGCATAGCGCAAAACGCAGTGTTGGATGAACTTGTACTGTGGGATTTTGGGCGTCCCAATTCGAAAATCCGGTGCTCTGTGCTATCTATTGCCTCAGGTTGCACGACCTATTTGAGGAGAGATAGATGAAACACCTTGCTGCCATTCTTGCGCTGACGCTGTTCGCTGCCCCTGTCTGGGCCGGAGGTGAAACGCCATCCAACCCTGACGCCCGTGTCTATTTTGCCAGCCTGTCTGATGGGGATACCGTTTCCTCGCCGGTTACAGTTGTCTTTGGCCTGAGCGGAATGGGCGTCGCGCCCTCGGGCACGGAAAAGGAGAACACCGGGCATCACCATTTGCTTATTGATCGTCCACCGCTGGGGCAGGGCGAGGATGGAACCGATGAACTGTCCAATGGAATCGCTTCGGATGAAAACCACATGCATTTCGGTGGGGGGCAGACCGAGGTGACCCTTGATCTGGCGCCCGGACAACACACGCTGCAATTGGTGTTGGGTGACTATGGTCATGTGCCCCATTCCACACCGGTTGTTTCTGATGTGATCACCATCACCGTGGAGTAAGGCGCGATAAACAAGTTGCCCTGACCCGACGCGGCTTAGTGCCAAAGGTCGGGCAGGGTGGCTTTCTTGCGTTCCATGAAATCCCTCAGGCTTTCGTCCGTCGCCTCATCCAGCGGCGGTGCCTCGTATCGCATCAAGTCCTCATTCCACTTTCTGTTAGCGCGGCGTGCTGCATCCGTGCCGCCTTTTTCGAACCAGGTTTCGAACGGCTGTGTGTCAGACAGTTGCGCGTCATAGAATGCGGTCTCATAGTTGCGCATAGTGTGGCCGCAGCCAAAGAAGTGGCCGCCTGGGCCAACTTCGGCAAAGGCGTCCATGGCAAAGGCCTCGTCATCTAGGGACAGGCCTTTCAGGAGCCGATGCATCGCACCCAAGTAATCAGCATCCATGACCAGCTTTTCATAGGACATGGTCAGCGCGCCTTCCAACCAACCCGCCGATTGCAGCACAAAGTTGGCTCCACTTAGAACCGCGGCGTGCAGGGCGGTGACGCTTTCCATCATGGCCTGTCCGTCTGGCATCTTGGAACTGGTGAAAGCCCCCGAGCATCGGATAGGCAATCCAACCCTGCGCGCGAGTTGACCGGCGACATAGGACGCCAGGGCGGATTCCGGCGTGCCAAATGACGGCGAGCCGGACTTCAGATCCACAGTGGTCACGAAGTTGCCAAAGACCACGGGCGCGCCGGGTCTCACCAATTGAGCAAGCGCGCAGCCCACCAGCACCTCGGAATAGGCCTGCGTCACGGCGGCGATCATCGACACAGGCGCGGTCGCGCCGCCCAAGACAAAGGGGACAATGACAGGGCATTGGTTGGCGGCAGCATAGGTGCGGATGGCGCCCGACATGGCATAGTCAAAGACCAGTGGCGAGTTCATGTTGATGTTGGCCATGATCACGCAATTTTGGTCGACGAAATCGGCCCCAAATGCAAGGCGGGTCATCTCGATACTGTCTGCGGCGCGTTCCGGGGCTGTGACCGATCCCATGAACGGCTTGTCGCTCCATTTCAGATGGGCATAGACCATATCCAGATGGCGCTTGTTCACCGGCAGGTCGGTGGGTTCGCAGGTGGTGCCGCCCGAATGATGCAGCCAGGGTGAAATGTACACGAGCTTGGTCAGGTTTTCGAAATCCCGGATCGTGCCGTAGCGCCGACCGCCATCCAGATCGCTGACAAAGGGCATGCCATAGCCCGGGCCAAAGACCACGTTCTTGCCACCCAAATCAATCGTGCGCTCGGGGTTGCGCGCGTGTTGGCGAAAGGTCTTTGGCGCGGTTTCAAGCGCCTTTTGCAGCAGTCCCGGCGGGAACCGGACCCGGTCGCC
Source organism: Tropicibacter sp. Alg240-R139 (assembly GCF_900537075.1). Lineage (GTDB taxonomy): Bacteria > Pseudomonadota > Alphaproteobacteria > Rhodobacterales > Rhodobacteraceae > Falsiruegeria. The sequence goes on along the minus strand of NZ_UNRA01000003.1, from coordinate 90,955 downwards.
TTGGACCTCGGCGCCTGCCTCGTGAAACAGGCGCAAGGACTCGGGGTCTTCGACAAACCGGACACCGATCTCTTGCAGCAACTGCGCTGACCGGGCCTCGATCTGTTCCAGACCTTCGGTGCTGATCAGGTCATAGGTGGGGATTTCACGGCGCGCGCCGGTGATGATCTGCGGTGCGGTTGCGCCTGCGGATCTGTGGGCGCGGCGGCGTCGGACTGGGCGTGTCATGGTCCCTCTCTCGGCGGTTGATTTGGAAACCGTGAGAGGGACAGAGGGGCCGTTTCTGTCCCGGAAACGACAAAGCGTCGGTCCCGGGGCAGGTGTCACAGGGATGTGTTGGCGCGTTAGAGAGACGCGGCCAGTCGTGTGCCCTGATTGATCGCACGTTTGGCGTCGAGTTCGGCGGCCACATCAGCACCGCCGATCACATGGCAGTTCACGCCCTTGACTTCCAGCGCGTCCGCGAGGCTCCGCTCGGAAATCTGCCCGGAACACAAAACAACTGTGTCGCATTCGATGACGGTCGGGTCTGCGCGTTCTTCGCCAAAACTGACATGCAGGCCCTGATCGTCGATCCGCTCGTAATTCACGCCGCCGACAAAGCTCACATCCTTCATCTTGAGCGTGGCGCGGTGAATCCAGCCGGTTGTCTTGCCCAGACCCTTGCCATGCGCCTGTTTCTTGCGCTGCAGCAAGGTCACCTGACGGGCAGGTGCGTGCGGTTGCGGACCTTCGGGTGCTAGGCCAGAGCGGTGCTCGGCCGGGTCAGTCACACCCCATTCCTTCATCCACAGCGGCAGGTTTTCGGTCGGGCTGTCGCCCTCGTGCAGCAGGTATTCGGACACGTCGAAGCCGATACCACCCGCGCCGATCACAGCCACACGGTCGCCTACGGGGGCCTTGTGGCGCAGTACGTCGATGTAGCTGAGAACGTTGTCCCGGTCCTGACCGGGGATACTGGGATCGCGTGGGATGACGCCGGTTGCGATGATCACCTCATCAAAGCCGGTCAGATCATCCGGGCCGACCTCGCGCCCCAACTGGACGGTGATGCCCAGATCGGCAACCATGGTGCGATACCAATCGACGAGGCCCCAGAACTCTTCCTTGCCGGGCACCTGCTTGGCCATGTTGAGCTGACCGCCGATCTCATCCGCGCGATCAAACAAGGTCACGGTGTGGCCGCGTTCAGCGGCGGCCATTGCTGTCGACAGACCTGCCGGACCAGCGCCCACGATGGCGACGGATTTAGTGACTTCGGCCTTGTCGATCACCAGTTCGGTTTCGTGACAAGCGCGTGGGTTCACCAGGCAGGATGTCAGCTTGCCGCCAAAGGTGTGGTCCAGGCAGGCTTGGTTGCAGGCGATACAGGGTGCGATTTTTGCCCCATCTCCGGCGATGGCCTTGTTGACGAAATCCGCATCCGCCAGCATTGGGCGCGCTAGCGACACCATGTCGGCACATCCCGTCGACAGGACCTCTTCGGCGACTTCGGGCGTGTTGATGCGATTCGAGGTGATGACAGGGATTGAGACCTTGCCCATCAGCTTTTTGGTGACCCAGGCAAAGGCCGCGCGCGGTACGCTTGTCGCAATGGTGGGAATGCGCGCCTCGTGCCAGCCGATGCCGGTGTTCAGGATCGTGGCGCCCGCTTTTTCGATTTCCTGCGCCAGTTGGACGACCTCGTCATGGGTCGAGCCATTGGGGATGAGGTCGATCATCGACAGGCGGTAGATAATGATGAAATCCGTACCGACCGCCTCGCGCGTGCGGCGCACCACCTCGATGGCCAGACGCATGCGGTTTTCATAAGACCCGCCCCAGCGGTCGTCGCGCTTGTTGGTGTGGGTGACTAGGAACTGGTTGATGAAATAACCCTCGGACCCCATGATCTCGACCCCGTCATAACCTGCTTTCTGGGCCAAAACGGAAGCGTTCACGATGTCGGCGATCTGTTTTTCGATCCCGTCTTCGTCCAGCGGATTGGGCGGAAAGGGAGAGATCGGGGATTTGACCGGGCTGGGGGAAACACATTTGGGACCATAAGAATAGCGACCCGCATGCAGTATCTGCATCGCGATCTTGCCACCCGCCTCGTGCACACGATCCGTGATGATCGAATGGTTGGCGACGTCCTCTTCGGTGGTCATCATTGCAGCACCGGGCAATACGGAACCCTCTAGGTTCGGGCCAATTCCGCCGGTCACCATCAAAGCAACGCCACCGCGCGCGCGGTCGGCGTAGAATTCGGCCACCCGGTTCCAGTCGCGGGTTTCTTCCAATCCGGTGTGCATCGAGCCCATAAGCACCCGGTTTTTTAACGTGGTGAACCCCAGGTCCAACGGCGCCAGCATGTTTGGGTACGCAGTCATTGGCAAACTCTCCCTTTGTTGACGCGCAGAATTGCCGCACCGCCGTAAGGAGTCACGCGAAACCCGACGTCACCGGCATCCACGTTAACCCAGGGGCGCTCCCGCCCCCGCTGCATGCCCTGCCGGGCCTTTGCGGCGTTGGGCCGGGCGCATCGCCTTCGGCTCAGCGCGCCATCGCAGAACGAGAAGGCATTGCCTCTAGGCTCGGCCTTGCCCATTTGCTAGGGAGTGCTTGTGCAAAGATGAGGCTGCCATGACACCCGATGAGATCGTCAAACTTCCCTATCGTCCCTGTGTTGGGCTGATGTTGATGAACGCGGATGGCAAGATCTTTGTGGGCCAGCGTAGCGACCGGTACAAGGATGCCTGGCAGATGCCCCAGGGGGGTGTGGACAAAGGTGAAGACCCCCGCGACGCCGCCCTGCGCGAGCTATGGGAAGAAACGGGCGTGACCGCAAATCTGGTTGAGGTCGTTGCCGAGACCGAGGGTTGGCTGCCTTACGACTTGCCCCATGACATCGTGCCCAAGATCTGGAAAGGTAAGTATCGCGGGCAAGAGCAGAAATGGTTCCTGCTGCGCTTTACGGGCACCGACGATCAAGTCGACATTCAGACTGAGCATCCGGAATTCACAGATTGGAAATGGCAGGCGCCGGAACAGTTGATCGCTGAGATTGTGCCGTTCAAACGCGAAGTCTATGCCCGTGTAATCGACGCTTTTGCCGCACACCTGAGTTGATTGGCGATGACCGGATAGTCGGTCCCTCGCCCGTTCGGTCAATTTTCAACTGGTTGGCCGCCTGAAAACCGGCGTCAACAACACAGGCGATTTCAAGTACTCCTATTTCGTCCTCGGGTGGCGTTATCCATGACGCAGGCTTCGGCTCCGCCAGGGGCCGGGCCTGCCATTTACTGCGATAGTGTGTTTGCTCTGAACGAAACGTCGTTGCTTGGGTTCGCCCATTCAAACATGGGTGTCAGTTTGCTGACAAAGAACACGACCCCGCTTTTTGAACAAAATAAGCTTGGTGGATCCAGCACAATCGCCAGTGTGTGCGCTTGATAGTTGCCTGAAGTCTGCAGTCCGCGCTGTTGATCTCTCGTTCTCTGCAGAGGGCACGGTCCAGTTGTGATGTCTTAGAGCCATCTGGGTGTGGTGGCCGTTCACCCGGCGACAACTTGACGTGAAGGGGCGTGGGCGTAGGTCGATTTCATACCTAGGTTTGTCGCCATGAAAGAAACCACTCACCCCCTACCGCTGCCTACTCCGGCTGGACGAAAGTTTTCGGGAACCGATCAGCGAGCACCCTTGCAGAGCGGCCTGCGCGCTTGTGGCGAGTTTGGTCCAACCCAGACGGCAGGGCAATTTTACCCCGTGGCATGCGTCGCACTGGAAGTGACTCAAAGGTGCAATCTGGATTGCACCTTGTGTTATCTCTCGGATCAGGCTGAAGCGACTAATGATCCGCCTTTGCCAGTTCTTTTTGCGCGGCTTGCCATGATCCACAGTCACTATGGACCTGGTACTTCGGTTCAATTGACCGGTGGAGACCCGACCTTGCGCAGCACCGATGATTTAGAGGCGCTGTGTCGTGAAATCCGCCGCCTGGGTCTGCGCTCCTGCCTCATGACCAACGGCATCCGTGCGACGCGCGATATACTGCGACGGTTGGCGCAGGCCGGATTAAACGACGTTGCCTTTCACGTAGACATGACCCAAGAACGAAAGGGGTTTTCGGATGAGGCCGGATTGAACGCGGTCCGGTTGAATTATATTGCTCGCGCCCAGGGTCTGGGGGTGCGTATCCTATTCAACACCACCGTTTTTGGCGGGAATTTCGCCGAACTTTCTGACTTGGCGCGGTTCTTTCGCGATCAGGATCAGGTCGCCTTCGTCTCGTTTCAGATGCAGGCTGACACTGGGCGGGGTGTCTTGCGGGCGCGTCCTGATGTGATCACACAGGACAGCGTGATGCGTGCAATTGAGGTGGGGTATGGTAGCACGCTTGATTTTGATGTTGTTCAGGTGGGGCATTCTCAGTGCAACAGGTATGCCAGCGTACTGCGGAGGCCGGGATACGCGATGTCCTTGTTGGCGAAGCGGAAGCTGGTTCGTATTATGATTGCGGCGTTGGCGGGCGTGGATCGGTCGTCCGACGGGCATTTGGATATCCAAGACAGCTTGCGGCGATTGACTATTAGGCATCCAATCTTGGCAACTCGCGCGGCGCTTGGGTTTTTGCATGTTTATCTGCGCGTCGCTTTCTTTGACAGATGGGCGAGACCAACCCGACAAACCGTATTTTTGCACAACTTCATGGCGTCTGATGATCTGGATGCGGGCCGCTGTGCATCTTGTGTTTTCATGGTCGCAACGCCCAATGGTCCGCTGTCAATGTGTGTTCACAATGCGCACAGGGATGCGCATTTGGCAGCTGTGGACCAGATTGAAACGACCCAGGGCCCGCGCTGGTGGAATGGCGCCGTGTCGGGCCTGTCCGACACCGATGATCTGCCCAACGTTGTGGCCCATCCCAGTGCATTGGCGTTTAAGCGCCTCAAGGGTCGGTTGCGGGAACAGGCCCGCGTGGCCGGCCAATCAAAGGAGGATTTATGAGGTTGCGAACCCTGGCTGTGCTAACGGTGGTCGCGCTCCTTTCGGCCTGTACAGCCATCGAAAGAGCCGCAGTGCCAAAGGCGGATCCGCGGGCCGACGTATTCCCGACTCAATTCGCACAACCTCCCGGACAGGCAGTGGATCATCGACCCTGGTCAACTTTCCTATCCCGCTTTGTGCGTAGGGATGCAGACGATGTGAACAGGGTGGATTATGCGACTGTAAGCAAATCAGATCGAGAAACGCTTGATCGCTATCTGGCTACGTTGCAGCAGGTCCGACCGCACCGCTTAACCCGAGAGCAACAGCTGGCTTTTTGGATCAATCTCTACAATGCATTGACTGTAGATCAGGTGCTGGATGCCTATCCAGTGGCGTCGATCCGGGACATAAACGACGGGCTGTTGTCGATCGGCCCTTGGGATCGCCCGGTTGCCCAGGTGGCTGGACAAAGCCTGTCCCTCAACGACATCGAACACAGGATCATCCGGCCAGACTATGCTGAGCCTCGTATTCATTATGCGCTGAATTGCGCTGCGGTGGGGTGCCCGAATTTGATGCCTCGCGCTTGGCAGGCGGCAACCCTAGATGTTGACTTGGCAGAGGCCGAACACGCCTATGTCCACGACCGGCGGGGTGTGCGCTTCGACGGGCAGGGCCGACTGATAGTGTCAAAGACATATGCTTGGTTCCGCGAGGATTTTGCAGATACTCCAGCCGGAGTCTTGGATTATCTGCGCTCTGTTGCCGACCCTGAACTCAAGGCGCGCTTGGACGCAGTCAGCCGCATTTCGCGATATGACTACGATTGGGCCCTCAACGATCGATCACTACGTCAGAAATAGAACGCAACCGCGCTGCGGGGGGCGTCAGCCCCGCGCAGCGCCCGGCCCAACCAGAGAAGATGCCCCGTTAGGGGCATCGACGATGGGCGGGAGCATCCCCGAGTTTACAGCAGACCTGCTTCGCGCAGCAGGTCGAGCATGTTGGCTTCGGGGCGGGGGCCGATGTGGCTGATCACTTCACGCGCGCAGACGCAGCCGATCTTGGCGCAGGTTTCCAGATCGCGGCCCGTGGCCATGCCATACAGGAAACCGGCGGCGAACTGATCGCCCGCGCCCGTGGCGTCAACCGGTACGATCTTTTCGACCGGTACGTCGATCCGCTGACCCTCGCTCAGCACCGATACGCCATCACCCGAGCGGGTGCAGACCACCAGGGGACAGATTTCGGCGGTCTTGGCCAGCGCAGCCTCCAGATCGTCGGTTTCGAACAGCGACTTGATCTCGTCCTCGTTGCCGATCACGAAATCCAGCTCGTTTTCGATCAGTGAAAGGAAATCGGCGCGGTGCCGTTCGACGCAGAATGGGTCGGAAATGGCGATGCCGGTCTTGCCGCCGCCCTCGTGGCAATCCCGCGCGGCTTCCAGAAATGCGGTTTTACCTTTGTCTTTGTCGAACAGATACCCCTCCAGGAACATGATCTGCGATTTGCCAGCTACGTCTTTGGACACGTCATCCGAGCTCAGCTCGGACGAGATGCCTAGATAGGTGTTCATTGACCGCTCGCCATCGGGTGACACAAAGATCATCGAACGAGACGTCGGCAGTTCACCCCCGGCGATCGGCGGGTTGACGAAATCCACGCCATCCTCGTTCATCGCATTCGCGTAAAACCGACCCAAAGCGTCGTCGTGCACCCGGCCAATGAACGCGGCGTCCAGCCCAAGCGCACCGGCACCCGCGATAGTGTTGGCGACCGAACCACCCGGCGTCTGCACCCGGCTTTCCATCGCCGCATAGAGCACCTCGCCCCGCTCGCGTTCGATCAGCTGCATGATGCCCTTTTCGATCCCCATAAGCTCGAGAAAGCTGTCATCGGATTGGCTGATCACGTCCACGACGGCATTGCCGATCCCGACGAGTTGGTAGGTCTTCATAGGTTCTTGTCCTCGAACATGCACAAGTCACGGATCAGGCAGGTGCCACACATCGGCTTGCGCGCTTTGCAATGATACCGGCCATGCAGGATCAGCCAGTGATGGGCATGAAGCTGAAAGTCGGCAGGAATGTTATCTTCGACGGCGCGTTCCACGGCGTCGACGTCTTTGCCGGGCGCGATACCAGATCGGTTGCCGACGCGAAAGATATGAGTGTCCACCGCCTGCGCAGGCTGGTGCCACCACATGTTCAGAACCACATTGGCCGTCTTGCGACCCACACCTGGTAATGATTGCAGGGCGGCGCGGGAATTAGGAACTTCACCGCCATAGTCCTCGACCAGAATGCGGCTCAGCTTGATGACGTTCTTGGCCTTCTGGCGGAACAGGCCAATGGTCTTGATGTGGTCGGTCAGCCCCTCTTCACCCAGATCAAGCATCTTCTGCGGCGTGTCCGCGATTTTGAACAGCTCCCGCGTTGCCTTGTTCACTCCAGCGTCGGTTGCTTGCGCCGAAAGCGCTACCGCGACCACAAGGGTGTAGACGTTCACATGTTCCAGTTCCCCTTTGGGCACTGGCTCTGCTGCCTGGAACCGAGAGAAGATCTCCCGGATCGTATGATAATCAAGTTGCTTTGCCATGGTGGTCTTAATGCCGTGGGGAAGGGCTTGGGTAAAGTCACTCAACCACAATGGGCATCAAAGAAGTGTGCTTTCTGCGGCACAATGAACACGCCATCCCTTTCATAAGGCGCTAAAAGCTTGGCGGTTGTGTCGATCACAAGTTGGGTTTTCTCTGCTCCAGCTTCACGAAGATCTTTTTCTATGGGGAGGGCTAGAATCTGTTCACCGAGTTCATCGAACTCGCGTTGAAGGTCAATCGTTTCGTGCCGCTTGACAGTAAATCCGGTTTCCTCAAGCAGTAAGCGGATTGCCTCGCCGTCTCGATAGGAAAAGGGTGCGCGCGCCTTTTTAGCGGCTTGCGTGCTGATGTGGTGTTCCAGGGCCGTGGCCAGGGAATCGTTGAATGGTGAGATCTCTTTCCAGCACGTCAGACACAGGCGGCCGTCTGATTTCAGAACCCGCTGGATCTCCCGCAATGCAGCGGGTTTGTCAGGAAAGAACTGCAGCCCTTGCTGGATACAAGCCAGATCGAAAGTACCGTCTTTAAGTGGTAGTTCAGTTACGTCTGCCGCCAGCCACTCCAGCGTGTGGGTTGTGTCTGGTGTCAATTCACGGGCCACATCAATCATGGTCTGATTAAGATCCGTTCCCAATATTCGCCCCCGACCGGGAAGGCTCTTGGCGATGGCCCGGGTCAAGGCACCTGTACCACAGGCCACGTCAAGAACGTGAGCATCTGATTGCAAACGAAGCAGCTCCACCGTTCTCTCTGCCAAAGGTCCGAACATCGCTGGAACGGAATGCGCTTGGTACTTGCGGGCGGCTGCCTCAGTCAGGCGAAATGAATCGGGCATAGCGAATAATCCACAAAAGGAAAACTCTAGCATATCCCGCTACGAGGCCCAAATTCAGATGGTTGCGCAAGTTCCGGGTCGCGTCTTTGCGAGGTAATTCGCTAATGTGAGGTCAGTGGAAGAAAGGGTATCGTGATGAACATGCGCACCGGGGAAGAGGGTTATCACTACGGCGTCATGCGTCGAGCCATCGAACTGATCGACCAGGGCGAAGGGAACCTGTCGCTCGAAGATTTGGCGCGCCAGATGAACATGAGCCCAGCACATTTTCAGCGGCTGTTTTCTCGATGGGTCGGTGTGTCGCCCAAGAAATACCAACAATACCTGACACTGGGCCACGCCAAGGCGCTGTTGCAAGAGCATTTCACAACGCTCGAGGCCGCGCACAGCGTCGGTCTGTCCGGCACTGGTCGCCTGCACGATCTGTTTGTTCGATGGGAAGCGATGAGCCCAGGCGAATATGCCCGTCACGGGCAGGGTCTGACGATCTATTGGGGTTGGTTCGAAAGCCCCTTTGGTCCAGCTCTGGTCATGGGCACGGACAAGGGGATTTGCGGGCTTGGCTTTGCCGCTGAAACCACAGCCGAGGCGGCAATGGAGGATCTGCTGTCACGGTGGCCCAAGGCCGAGTTTATCGAGGACCCGATGCGCCTGCGTCCTTGGGTTCTGAACATGTTCAACGCCGCCAGCGACCGCCTGGAGCCAACGCCGCTTTACCTGATCGGCGCGCCCTTACAGATCAAGGTATGGGAGGCGCTGCTGCGCATCCCATCCGGTCAGGTCACCACCTATTCCGAAATCGCCGAAGCCATCGGCAACCCGCGCGCAGTGCGCGCTGTGGGCACCGCTGTGGGCCGCAATCCGATCAGTTGGATCATCCCCTGCCACCGTGCTTTGCGCAAATCTGGGGGCTTGGGTGGGTATCACTGGGGCTTGCCTGTCAAACGCGCGATGCTGGCCTATGAGGCCGCCAGAGCCGAAGCCTGATCCGGGATTTGGGCTCACAGGTCTGGACCGGATTGGTCACTTCACGCTCGGCGACAGCGGCGCGTTCGATTTCCCAGGATTTCGGCGCGCGGCGTCTGTGCCAACGGCCCAGCCCCAGCTCCATCAGTGTCGTATGGTCGTAGGAATACATCTGCACTCTCCAATTCAACTTGTGCATCTGACCAAATCAGAACCCTCCTGACACTCTGTTGTCAGGGGGCTGTGCTAAGGTGTCAGGACTAGTCCGGAGACTCACATGCACCGATCCAACCGCCTGTTCGAAATCATCCAGATTCTGCGCGCTGCTCCCGGACCAGTGACGGCTGATGCGCTGGCCGAACAACTCGAGGTTTCGGCCCGCACCATCTATCGCGACATCGCTGCATTGCAGGCGATGCGAACCCCGATCGAGGGCGAGGCGGGGCTAGGCTATCTGATGCGGCGCGGCTACGATCTGCCGCCGCTGAATTTCGACCTAGAAGAACTTGAGGCTCTGCGCGTCGGCTTGTCGATGCTGGAGCGCACTGGCGACAGTGCCTTGCAGCAGGCAGCCAAGAGGATCTGTCAGAAGATCGAGGATTTGCACGATCCGGCAGAATGGTTGCAGGTGGCCCCATGGGGGGCCCCGCTGGATGATGTCGAGCGGGGCTGTGTGTCCAAGTCGAGCCTGCGCTCGGCCATCCGGCAGGAGCAAAAGCTGCGACTGACTTATCGGGACGAGACTGGCCGGGAAACACAGCGCGTCGTGCGCCCGGTGGCTTTGATCTATCACCTCGAGTGCACGATGCTGGCTGCCTGGTGCGAAATGCGTGGCGGGTTTCGACACTTCCGCACCGATCGCATCTGGGATTGTGACTGGCTCGAGCAGCGGTTTGCGGGGCAAGGTGCAGCTTTGCGCGAGGTCTGGCACCAGCAAAACCGATGGGAAGACCGGGACAGAACCTTCAATTCGGGCTCGGATGCGCAAGGAACCGCCGAATTCACCTGATTGTCGGTTGAGCGGACGCGACCAAAGCATGATATAGTGGTGGTAATGAAAAGCCCTGCGAACAAGGGCCGTTGAGCAGAAGGTGACCTTATGTCGATCTCGAAAACCTCGTTGGCCGTGCTGGTGGGCACGGCTCTTACCTTGAGCGCTTGTACTGATCCGGCCCAGTTGGGTTCGCAAACCGATCCCAAGCAGAACACCAAAACCGGCGCGATTGCCGGTGGTATTCTGGGCGCAGGTATTGGTGCCATTACTGGATCATCCGCCAAATCGGCGATTGTTGGTGCTGCCGCCGGGGCCTTGGCGGGCGGCGCGGTTGGGTCCTATCTGGACAAGCAGGCCGCTGACCTGCGCCAAGAGCTTGCCAATGACGGCATCACCATCACCAACACCGGCGACCGTCTGATCGTGTCGGTGCCCAACGACATCACCTTTGACACCGACAGCTCGTCGGTGCGACCCGCCCTGCAATCCGACTTGGACAAGGTCGCGCAGAACCTGCTGAAGTACCCTGAAAGCAGCGTCCAGATCATCGGTCACACTGACAGCGATGGCGAAGCAGAATACAACCAAGGTCTGTCCGTACGCCGCGCCAACGCGGTGGCCGATGTTGTCCAGGCCGGTGGCGTGCCCTACAACCGTATCTCGACCATTGGCCGGGGCGAAGATGACCCCATTGCATCGAACCTGAACGACACAGGCAAAGCCCAGAACCGCCGGGTCGAGATTGTGGTTATCCCCACCAACGCTTGATCGTGTTTAGCGCTTGTTAATAGTGATAAAACGTCTCTGTCCCGCCGCTGATGGCGGGATGGAATTTCAGGCTTCTGTGCGTTCGAAAGCACCGAACGATCTCTCCAAACAACCTTCACTCGAATATTTCTTCGAGAATGTTACAACTCGTTTTTCAGGAAGGTTTCTGAATTAGCCAGATCATGGTTTGGTTTTTGGGTTCGTCGGTGGCGTATGCCTGCTTTCTGATCGTTGCAAGCTATGTCAGCGAAGTTTTGACTTCCAAAATCCCTACCCACCAAAAGGTATGTCGGCGGTATAGGGTTTCACCAAGTGCCGCTCACTTTTTCGATAATTCGAACGGATGCGGCATCGTTGGGGCTGGTGGTTATCACCACATAATATAAGCCAACCGCATTTGCCTCTCGAAGTATTACGACAAGCGCGGCAGACGCCGACCCATCTCTGTGTCGCCATGGCACCACAGCGTACCGAAAGTGGCCGGACCAAGTCGACGGCAATTCCCAGGCCACCAGTTTTCATAGCGCACTTATGTGTCCTATATCCAACGATGGATGTCTGGCAAACGCGGCACTGTTGAGCCGACCGGCTGTATTTCCGGTCCGGTTTTGGCAGCAGGGTCATTGAGATATGCATCAACTGAGGCAAGGTTGTTTGAGATTTGGGGGATCAGTGCTTGGATCGCTTTGGTCCGCAAATTGTCTGGTGACCAGCCTCTTAATAAAGCCGACAGGGCGGATTTTCCTTTCTGCCTGCAGATTTTTGAACATCTCCTGCGCGCGGGTTGGGGTTGGTCCTTGGTCGCATATCGTTACATAGGGAACAGCTACAAATACGGAGTTATTCAAGATGTCCGCACCCGTTCTTTTGGGCCTGTCTGGCTCGCTGCGCAAAGATGCCACCAACCGTAAGCTGCTGCGAGAGGCCGCGCGCCTGTTCGACGCCGGCACCTATGTCGAGGCGGACCTGCACCTGCCGCTTTATGATGGTGACGTGGAGAACGCCGAGGGTATCCCGGCCGTCGTCCAAACTCTGGCCGATCAGATTGCAGCTGCCGATGCGATCGTGATCTCGACCCCGGAATACAACAAAGGCCCGTCGGGCGTGCTCAAGAACGCGCTGGATTGGGTCAGTCGAACGGGCTCAAATCCCTGGGTGGACAAACCTGTTGCTGTCATGTCGGCAGCGGCTGGTCGGGCAGGTGGTGAGCGCGCGCAGATGGTTCTGCGCGGGTTCATGGTGCCGTTCCAGCCCCGTATCTTGCAGGGGCCTGAGGTTCATTTGGCCGGCAGCTCAAACGAATTCGATGAGAACGGTAAGCTGACAAGCGAACACTACACCAAGACGCTGCAGGCGTTGATGGCCAAACTGCGCACCGAGGTCGACCGCTAGGCTCAGGCAACAACCGATAAAAAACCCCGGCATAACGGCCGGGGTTTCATTGATCTGCAGGTGAACCGGGATCAGTAGCGCGGGTCGTGCGAGGTATCCTCGTCCTCGTCGTCGTCACCAGCCGGGAGACTGAAGAAGCTGTCGGGATCGGCCACGTTTTCACTTGGCTTTTCCTTCTCGTCATCGCTGCCGCTGAGCGTGAAGGTTTCCAGACCTTCGATCGCAGTCGGGATCTTGGGCTCGGCGTCCATTTCCAGCGACTGCTCGGTCGACACCAGCTTGCGGCGTTCGTCGTCGCTCATCACGCCACCTTCGGCGGCTTTTTTGGCGGCAGCTTTTTGTACAACTTGGTCCAGTTCGGACTGTTTACACAGGCCCAGGGCGACCGGGTCGATAGGCTGGATGTTCGAGATGTTCCAATGCGTGCGCTCGCGGATCGCCTGGATCGTCGGCTTGGTGGTGCCCACCAGTTTCGAGATCTGACCATCGCTGAGTTCCGGGTGGAACTTGACCAGCCACAGGATCGAAGCCGGGCGGTCCTGACGTTTGGACAGCGGCGTATAGCGCGGGCCACGGCGCTTTTCCTCGCCCGACGCGGCCGGGTTGAACTTGAGCCGCAGCTTGTGCATTGGGCTGTCTTGCGCGGCGTCGATCTCTTCCTGGGTCAGCTGGTTGTTGGCGATGGGGTCGAACCCTTTCACGCCGGCGGCCACATCGCCGTCTGCGATGCCCTGAACTTCGAGTTCGTGCATGCCAACGAAGTCCGCAATCTGCTTGAAGCTGATCGTGGTATTGTCGACCAGCCACACGGCGGTCGCTTTGGTCATCAACGGCTTTGCCATGTGAACGTCTCCTTAAAACACATCTTCCCCGCCGCCTGAAACAGGCGCCTTGGCGATCCAAGGCAGGTTACCGTTGTCGGGGAACTTCGCCCGTATATAGTCGCGCAAAGGCAATAAGGAAAGAGCGAATGCGTTGGTTGGTTTTTTGGGTGTTATCGGCTCTGCCGGTTCTGGCAGATGGGGAAAAAGCCGGAGAGTTCGACTACTACGTCCTGTCGCTTAGCTGGTCACCCAATTGGTGTGCCACCACGGGCGATGCGCGCGAGTCCGAGCAATGTGACACCCGCCACAATTATGGTTGGATATTGCACGGGCTATGGCCGCAGTATCACCAGGGCTGGCCTGCATATTGCCGCACGCCTCACTCTGCCCCCTCGCGTCGCATGACCCGTGAGATGCAGGATATTCAGGGCAGCCCCGGCTTGGCCTGGCACCAGTGGAAGAAACACGGCACCTGTTCGGGCCTGAATGCCACCGAATATTTTGCCTTGTCTCGAGAGGCTTACGGCCAGATCAACCGCCCGGAGGTGTTCCGCAAACTAGACCGCAGCGTGAAACTGCCTGCTTCCGTGGTCGAGGAAGCATTTCTGAAGGCCAACCCCGAGCTGGAGGCGGATATGGTGACGATTACTTGTCGGGATGGCTATATCGAAGAGGCGCGGGTTTGTCTGTCCCGAGAGCTAAAGCCTGTTCCATGCGGTCGGGACGTGATCCGCGACTGCTCGCTGGAAGGGGCTGTTTTCGACCCCGTCCGCTGAGGGATCAGCCGCACACTGGCGCGGCTGATCAGCGATTCACTTCTTTTCGATCATTCTGAGCACGGCAACCATCACGATGCCGTAAAGCACATGCCCGACAAGCGCGACCCAGGTGATGCCGGTGAAGTTCAGAAAGAACGGCAGGCCCGCAATCACGGTGATTCCACCGATGGCGAAAACCCACAGGCCAAAGCCATAGATGGCCGACGGCAGGAACCAATGCGTGGCGCCCATCACTCGTTGCCAGATCGGCGCAAAGATGAACATCCAGCCAATCGGATAACCCACCAAACCAACCAGATAGAAGTGCACAAAATAGCCTGCGAACTCTCCGCTCGGCAGGCCCAGTGTCTGCAACAGGCTACGGGCCAGGCCGTGGGGGGAAAGGTTGGCAAAGCCCAATGTCGGGCTGATCAACTGCCCCCACAGGTCAAAGGCGTTCGACGCGAAAAAACCCGAGATGAACATTAAGCCCAAGGTCTGAACGCTCAGCCCGGGCATGGAACCCACGAGGCGGGGCGAAGTGTGGTTGTGCATTTTCATTTGTCCTTGATGGTGCAACCAATGTTGCTTTTGGCTGACCATAGCGCAGCCATCAGAACAACGACATGTCAGCACCCTCAAGCCCATGTGATTTTCTGAAATGAACGCCCGAAAGCATCATCAGCCGCCGCCGGTCATTTCGTTCTGGCACTGTCGCGCATATTCCAGCGCTTTTGATGTGCCTTTGAGGTCTATGGCCATAACCTCTTGCCCGCTTTGCCCATAGACGGTCATGATTTTGCGCTTTGCGATAGCATTCACAAAATTGCGGTCGTTGAAGAACAAGATCGCGGCCGAGATCTTGCCGTCTTTAATACCCGTAGCGAGGGCATCGAACTTTTCGCCGTCCAGATCAAAGGTCACCGGGTACTCCTTGCCGTTCTCGATGTCGCCCCAGGCCTGATTGAAGATGGTCAGATAGCCGCGACCCCCAACCATGTCATAGCCTAGGCGGACGACAGACAGATCTTGATATACAGTCTGGATCAGGCAGCCATCACCGAACTGCGGATCGACCATCAGGTTCCAACCATGAACCATTCCCTTGTCGATCAGCTCTTGCGCGGACGCAAATCCGCCGCCAAAGGTCAATGCGGCCGCAAGGCCAAGCGCGGTCAATGTTTTCATGATCTCTCTCCAAAATCCTGTTGGGCCAATATGTTGGTCTGCCCCAATGTGTACAGAAATCACCCCAGGAACCAAGCCTTATCCCTATCCCCCTTGAAGAGAGGCACGCGTCTGCGTACCAAGCGGCATGTTGAATATCCTGTCCAAGATTCTAGGCCCGCATCGGGCCGTAACGGTTTACGCTTTCCTTCAGACCAAGGGGATCGCCTTTTTGGGTGTGCTTGCCTTGGCTGGCATTCTGATCGGTCTGTTGCTGATGTCGGGTGACGAGACCCACGAGCATGAGGCATTCATGACCGTGCCGGTTCTGTCAGCAACCGCGATCAACGGGGATCTGCGCAGCGGTGTGATAGCCTCGGTGCGCTTGCCTGACGGATCAGCGACCTCGATCACCTCGACCGAAGGGCCAGTTGCCAGCACTGTTGGCGAAACTGCCTGCATCGAAAAACGGGTTTATGTCCAAAGTGGCGAAGCCCGATATCGGATCAAGCTTCCGCGCCATTGCAATTGAAAAAGGCCGGGCGCTATGCCCGGCCATGGTTCTGGTAATTCGGCTTGTTCAGATCATCTGAAACAGAATCCCGGCGATGATCGCGCCGCTGATGCCCAGACCTAGATACATTGCAAATACCCTCGGTTTCACCAGCGACCAGACCGCTGCCATCGCAGGGATCGAGCTGACGGCACCCGCCACCATAAAGGCCATCGCAGCGCCCGCGCTCATCCCCTGTTCCATCAATCCTGCCAACAGCGGCGGCGCGACGTAAGAGTTCAGGTAGGCAGGCATGCCCACCAAAGCAGCCGTTGCAATTGGCACGACACCCTCGCCGCCCACAAGTTGCGCGATCAAATCGGCAGGGACGTAGAAGACCAACAGGGCCTCGAGCACATAGGCCATCGCCAGCCACTTGAAGAGGAAGACCGCGTTTGAGGCGAATTCGGACTTGAACACGGAACGGCGGGCAGGCTCGGTCCAGAATTTCCAGACAGGTTTTTCCTGTTCTTTCGATCCGCTGCCACAGCACCCCGATGGCTTGTACTGGCGCAAAGGTTGAGCAAAGGCACCGCGCGACATGAGACCCTTGATAACAAAGCCACCAAACAGACCCAAAGCAACCGCCGTCACTGCCTTGCCGATGGCAAAGGGCCAGCCAAGCGCGCCTGCAGTGATCAACAAGGTCGGCGGGTCGATCAGCGGCGAGCTGAGCCAGAACGCCATGACTGCCGACAACGGCGCGCCCAAAGCCAGAAGGCCAGCGATAAAGGGGATCACCTCGCAAGAGCAGAACGGCGCCAAGCCACCAAACAATGCGGCCAGAAAGATCATCCGCGTCTCGCGACCAACAAAGGCGCGCGCCACCATGACCTCGGCCCCGGTGGCCTTGAGGTACGCGAGCAGCAGAACGGCAAACAGGATGTATTGGCCGGTGTGGGCCAGCGCCTTGATCGCAAACTCGATCACGCCACGCAGGTTGTCCGGATCCAGCGCCGCCACGCCGATCAATGCAAAGACGATTACCGCCCAGGGTGTTTTCAGGAATTTGAGGAGGGACGCGCTGCGCCTTGGGTTTTGTGTAAGATCAGCCATCGTTCGCTGCCTTTTGGGGCGCGTCGGCACAGCATTCACCAAGGATGAAGTCTGCCAAAACGCGCAGTTGATTGAAATTCGCCCGATTGATGGTGCTGCGGCCCGCCTTTTCCTGGACCACCACGCCACCACCGGCGAGAAACTTGAGATGATGCGCCAGGGTCGACGGCGCGATTCCCGTCCGCTCCTGAATCTCGCCGACGGTCAGCCCTGATTCGCCTGCACGCACCAGAACCTTGAGAACCTTCAATCGAGATTCAGACCCCATCGCCGAAAAACCTGCGGCTACTAATTCCCACATTTTTCGAACCCTTCTATTAAACTAGATTTCTAGTTATATGGTTTATTTGAGAGCCGCAATAGGATTTTTGATCGAACCTGACATGGTTCGACCTATATCAAGCCCCTGTTATACTTGGTGTTTGCGCCTAATTATCCAAAAATTGAGCCCGAACGTATCGATTTTCTAAACCTCCGCACATGACACGAATTGCACTTGCACGAATGAAACGACAAAATTTCGACCCTAACTGTAAGTCCAGATTGCACGCCACTTAAGGCCACACTATGGTGCCGCAATGGGCATCTCAGTCGACACCTTCTTTCTGAAATCTGACGCGCAGGGCACCCTGCAGGCGCAAATCCAGCAAATGATTGCTGAAGGCATCCTGTCGGGGCGCTTTCACGTGGGCGAAAAACTGCCCTCATCGCGCAAATTGGCCGCCCATCTGGGGATCAGCAGGATTACGGTGACCCTGGCGTACACCGAACTTTTGGCGAACGACTACCTGACGTCTCGGGGTCGGTCTGGATACTTCGTGTCGGATAATGCGCCTGTTCCCCCCAGCTATACCCCACTGCAGCGTGCGGAAGAGACAGTAGACTGGAATCGCGCCATCGCCCGCCGGTTTACCGGAGGGGACACGTTGCACAAGCCAAGCAATTGGCGCGACTATCGCTATCCATTCATCTACGGGCAGGCCGACCCGACGCTGTTTGACCACGCGAATTGGCGTTTGTGTGCAGTCAGGGCTTTGGGGCAAAAGGATTTTGCCTCGCTCACGGCCGATTACGTCGACCAGGACGATCCGCTGCTGATCGAGTTCATCGCGCGACACACCCTGCCACGGCGCGGGATAACCGCCAAACCCGAAGAAATCCTGATCACGCTCGGCGCGCAGAACGCACTTTGGCTGGCGGCAAGGGTTTTGCTTAATCGTCGCCGTAAAGCCGCTATTGAAGACCCTTGTTACTACGCGCTGCGCGAACTGCTAATTCAGGCCCGCTGCCAGGTTGCTCCTTTGCGGGTGGACATGGACGGGCTGCCGCCTGACGTAATCCCTCACGATACGGATGTGATTTTCACGACGCCCAGCCATCAGAGCCCGACAACGGCGACCATGCCGCTGAACCGACGGCATGATCTGTTGCAACGCGCACGTGAGATCGATGCGATGATCGTAGAGGACGACTATGAGTTCGAAATGGCCTTTCTGGCCGCGCCCTCACCAGCGTTGAAGTCGTTGGATCGTGACGGGAGGGTCATCTACGTCGGCAGTTTTTCCAAATCGCTGTTTCCAGGGTTGAGGTTGGGATACATGGTCGGGTCCGAAGCATTCATTCGCGAGGCCCGCGCCTTGCGGTCGCTGGTCCTACGGCACCCGCCTGGACATATCCAGCGCACGGCCGCCTATTTCCTGTCACTGGGCCATTATGACGCCCAAATTCGCCGTGTTTCCGCCGCCCTTCTCGAACGCAGAAAAGTCATGGAATCGGCCATTGCCAATCATGGGCTGACGATTGCAGGGCGTGGGGCCTATGGCGGCTCGTCCTTGTGGATGCAGGCCCCAAAAACCGTGGATACAACTGTTCTGGCAGAAAAATTGCGTGCGCAGAGTGTTCATATCGAACCGGGTGAACCGTTCTTTTCCGGCCCCGAAAAGCCGAAAAACTATTTCCGGCTTGGCTATTCCTCTATTCCCGTCAATCGGATCGAACCGGGTATCGAAATCCTGGCCCAGTCCATCAACCGCTTTTGATGGGGCATCTGGACCTAAGCGGTTCAACTTTTTGGCCCTAACCCGTGGCGTCTGCTTACGCCTAAACCAGTTCCAAACCGCCGGTACACTCGTGCCGGTCAACCATAATCTATTTTTGGAGTGCGCCCTCATGAAAATGACCACTGAAGAAGCCTTCGTCAAAACGCTGCAGATGCACGGCATCGACAACGCGTTTGGTATTATCGGTTCCGCCATGATGCCGATCTCGGACATCTTCCCCGACGCAGGTATCAAATTCTGGGACTGCGCCCACGAAACATCCGGCGGCATGATGGCCGACGGTTACACCCGCGCCACCGGCAAGATGTCGATGATGATCGCGCAGAACGGCCCCGGCATCACCAACTTTGTGACCGCCGTGAAAACCGCTTACTGGAACCACACACCGGTTCTGCTGGTTACACCCCAGGCTGCGAACAAAACAATCGGCCAGGGTGGCTTCCAGGAAATGGAACAGATGAACCTGTTCGCTGACTGTGTTGCTTACCAGGAAGAAGTCCGCGACCCGTCGCGCATCGCCGAAACCCTGAACCGCGTGATCATGCAAGCCAAGCGCGCATCCGCTCCGGCTCAGATCAATATCCCACGCGACTTCTGGACCCAGGTGATCGACATCGACCTGCCGGTCATCGTTGATTTCGAACTGCCCCAGGGTGGTGACGTTGCCGTACAGAACGCAGCTGACCTGCTGTCGTCGGCCAAATTCCCGGTCATCCTGAACGGCGCTGGCGCGATCCTGTCCAAAGGCGGCATCGAAGCCTCGCGCATTCTGGCCGAAGCTCTGGACGCACCTGTTTGCGTTGGCTACCAGCACAACGACGCGTTCCCGGGCAACCACCCGCTGTACGCAGGTCCTCTGGGTTACAACGGCTCCAAAGCCGGTATGGAACTGATCGCCAAAGCAGATGTTGTTCTGTGCTTGGGCACCCGACTGAACCCGTTCTCGACCCTACCCGGCTACGGCATCGACTATTGGCCCACAGACGCCAAGATCATCCAGGTCGACATCAACCCTGACCGTATTGGCCTGACCAAGAAAGTTACCGTTGGTATCGTTGGTGACGCAGCCAAAGTTGCATCCTCGATCTCGGCCAAACTGGCTGACGATGCGGGCGACGCAGGCCGCGCCGAGCGTAAGAACCTGATCTCGACCACCAAGTCGGCATGGGCGCAGGAACTGACTTCGATGACCGAAGAGCAGGACGATCCCGGCACCGACTGGAACGTGCGTGCACGTGCAGCCAAGCCTGATTGGATGTCCCCTCGTATGGCATGGCGCGCGATTCAGGCATCCTTGCCTGTCGAAGCGATCATCTCGTCCGACATCGGCAACAACTGCGCCATCGGCAACGCCTATCCTTCGTTTAACGACAGCCGCAAGTATCTGGCACCTGGCCTGTTCGGTCCCTGTGGTTACGGTCTGCCGTCGATTGTTGGTGCGAAAATCGGTCAGCCAAACGTACCGGTTGTTGGTTTCGCTGGTGACGGCGCGTTCGGCATCTCTGTCAACGAACTGACAGCGATCGGCCGCGGCGACTGGCCTGCGATCACCCAGATCGTCTTCCGCAACTACCAGTGGGGTGCTGAAAAGCGTAACTCGACACTGTGGTTCGACGACAACTTTGTCGGAACCGAGCTGGATGAAGGCGTTTCGTATGCAGGCATCGCCAACGCATGTGGCCTCAAAGGTGTTATCGCGCGCACTCAGGACGAACTGACAGCAGCACTGGCACAGGCCATCGAAGATCAGAAGAACGGCATCACCACCCTGATCGAAGCGATGATCAACCAGGAACTGGGTGACCCCTTCCGTCGTGACGCGATGAAGAAGCCTGTCGAAGTTGCCGGCATCAGCGCTGACGACATGCAGCAGCAGCAAGTTTAATTCAAGACTAGGGGCCGGGACGCATGACCAAGACACCTATCGAGTTGTTGCGTGAAAGCGCCCCGGCCACCCGCCCTGTTATTGCTCTAAGCGAAGGCCAAGATCCCCGCATCGTTGCGGGGGCCCTGGCAGCCCACAAGGCCGATCTGGCCGATGTTATTCTTGTTGGACCGCAAGCCGAGGTTGAAGCTGCGTTGCAGGCCGAAGGGGCCTCTGCATCTGATGGCGTTGCAATCCACGACCCGGCGACCTCGGAATTGACCGAAGAGTTCGCAAATCTCTATTTCGAACTGCGCAAGCACAAAGGTGTGGACCCCGCCAAGGCACGCGCCACCGCCGAAACACAGCTGGCCTATGCCGCGATGCTGGTGCGAACGAGCCGTGCCACGGGAACAGTCGGCGGCGCCGTGCACACCACCGGTGACGTGGTTCGCACTGCCATTCAAATCATCGGTATGGCGCCGAACGCAGGAATGATTTCGTCCTTCTTCCTGATGTACCCGCCCGAAAACGCCCAACCCGGTGCGCGCGCCATGCTCTATTCCGACTGCGGATTGGTCATCGATCCAAGCGCGGCGGAACTCGCCAAGATCGCAACCGCCTCGGCCACTTCGGCCCGAGCGTTGCTGCGGTCCGAGCCCAAGATCGCGATGCTCTCGTTCTCCACCAAAGGCAGCGCCAAGCATCCTGTTGTGAACAAGGTCATCGAGGCGACTGAGACCTTGCATGCCAACGCGCCAGAGCTGGACGTAGATGGCGAATTGCAATTCGACGCAGCATTTGTTCCGTCAGTGGGCGAGCGTAAATCGCCCGGATCAACCGTGGCCGGTCAGGCCAACGTCATGATCTTCCCCAACCTGGACGCTGGGAACATCAGCTACAAGATCACTCAGCGGATTGGCGGCTATTCGGCCATCGGTCCGGTGATGCAGGGCCTTGCACAGCCTGCAAACGACCTTTCACGCGGCTGTAGCGCGGATGACGTGACCCAGATCATCGCGGTCACCATCTTGCAGGCGCAGTCCAACTGACACTTACCTAGGCAGCTCGACCCCGAGCCGGGGTCTTTGCGACCCATATTGAAAAAAGGAAAGAACAATAGATATGGCGTCCGCAAATCCTGAAACCCTGTCGTTTGTTGAGCGGTACACAGCGCGCACGCGCGAGCTGTTCCCCGGCATCATGGTCGCCATTATGGTGGCTGTGGCCGCAAAATTTCTGTCTGAACACTACGCCACCCCGGCCATGCTGCTTGCCCTGCTTCTGGGCATCGCCATCAGTTTCCTGGGCGAAGAGGGCAAAGCTGTTCAGGGTGTTGCCTTCTCTGCCCGTACTTTGTTGCGCCTTGGTGTGGCCCTGCTGGGTGTTCGTGTTTCGATGACGCTGATGATGGGCCTTGGCTGGGATCTGATCGCGCTGGTAGTGGGAGGCGTTCTGGCCACCATCGCATTCGGTCTCGCGATTGCGCGGTTCTTTGGCCACAAATGGCGCTTTGCCTTTCTGACTGCCGGGTCGGTTGCCATCTGTGGGGCATCCGCCGCTATGGCGATCAGTGCCATCCTGCCCAAGGATGAACGCTCGGAGGAACGCCTGATCTTTACTGTTCTCGGGGTGACCGTCCTGTCGACCATCGCCATGATCGCCTATCCGATCCTGGTGCGCACGCTGGGCATGAACGACGTCGCAGGCGGTGTATTCCTGGGTGGCACGATCCACGACGTGGCGCAGGTCGTTGGTGCGGGTTTCTCGATCTCGGAACAGACCGGAGACACCGCAACGCTCGTCAAACTCTTTCGCGTTGCCATGCTAGCCCCCATCGTTCTGGTCGCTTCGCTGATCATTCGCCGCTTTACCGAAATGGACGAAGGTGGTGATCGGCCGCCAATCCTGCCCGGTTTCGTGATCGGATTCTTGGTTCTGGCCGCTGCCAGCTCGTTTGGTTTGATCCCGCCCGTGATCTCGGATTTCCTGAGCCAAGCCTCGCGCTGGCTCTTGCTCGTCGCCATCGCAGCGGTGGGCATGAAGACCAACCTCAAACAAGTACTCTCGGTCGGCGGCGCCGCCATCGCCCTGATCATCGTTGAAACCTTATTCATTGCCGGAGTGATCCTCGGGGGAATGACTTTCCTGACCTGAGACGCCGCCCAACAGAAGGACGCCAGATGACAATCCAGCAACCTAAGATCGACACGTCTCCGAAGGTCTCGGACGAGATCCGGCAGACCACCTGTTACATGTGCGCCTGTCGATGTGGCATCAACGTGCACATGAAGGACGGCAAGGTCGCCTATATCGAGGGCAACCGAAACCACCCGGTGAACAAAGGCGTGTTGTGCGCCAAGGGTTCGGCAGGGATCATGCAGGTCAACGCCCCATCGCGGCTGAAGGCGCCGATGAAACGCGTCGGCCCCCGTGGTTCGGGTGAGTTCGAAGAAATCAGCTGGGACGAGGCGCTGGAAATCGCGGCAGGTTGGCTGGAGCCGATCCGCAAGGACAGCCCCGAAAAGCTGGCGTTCTTTACAGGGCGTGATCAGTCGCAATCTTTCACCAGCTTCTTTGCGCAGAACTTTGGCACGCCCAACTATGCGGCACACGGCGGTTTTTGCTCGGTCAACATGGCGGCGGGCGGCATCTATACCATGGGTGGTGCGTTCTGGGAATTTGGTCAACCCGACTGGGACCACACCAAGCTGTTCATGCTGTTTGGCGTCGCCGAAGATCACGATTCCAACCCTATCAAGATCGGTCTGGGCAAGATCAAAGCGCGCGGCGCGCGGGTGATAGGCGTCAACCCGATCCGCTCGGGTTATAACGCGATTGCCGACGACTGGGTCGGCATCACGCCCGGCACCGATGGTCTGTTCATCCTGTCGATGATCCACGTGCTGCTCAAGGCCGGTAAAATCGACCTTGATTACCTTAGCCGCTACACAAACGCGCCGGTTCTGATCAACGCAAGCGAAGGCCCCGAAAAAGGTCTGTTCCTGCGCGATGCAGACGACAAGCCGCTGGTCATCGACCGCGTAACAGGCGAACTGACCGCGTTCGACAAGCCAGGCGTCCGGCCCGACCTGTCCGCGACATACGAAACAGACGGCGTCACCCACCGCCCCGTGTTCCACGACATGGTCGAACGTTACATGTCGGACGAATATGCGCCCGAGGCCGTGGCTGATCGGTGTGGCATCCCGGCTCAGCGCATCCGTGCCATCGCCGGTGAACTGGCCCGCGTTGCGTTCGACGAAGCGTTCGAGCTCGACAAGGAATGGACCGACTTCCGCGGCGAAAAGCACACCAAGATGATTGGCCGCCCGGTCTCGATGCACTCGATGCGCGGTGTGTCTGCCCACGCCAACGGGTTCCAGACCTGCCGCGCGCTGCATGTGCTGCAGATCATTCTGGGCACCGTCGAAGTCCCCGGCGGTTTCCGTTTCAAGCCGCCATATCCCAAACCGGTAGAGGCGCACCCTGCACCGCACTCCAAAGTGACCCCTGACGCGCCGCTGGACGGCCCGCACTTGGGCTTTGTGCGTGGACCGGAAAACCTGGCGCTGAAAGAAGACGGCAGCCCGGCGCGGATCGACAAGGCGTTTACTTGGGAAAACCCGATGTCCAGCCACGGGCTGATGCATATGGTGATCTCGAACGCACATGCGGGTGATCCCTACAAGATCGACACGCTATTCATGTATATGGCGAACATGTCGTGGAACTCGTCCATGAACACCAAAGGTGTCATGGAGATGCTCACCGACAAGGATGAGAGCGGCGAATACGTCATCCCGCGCATCATCTATTCCGACGCCTACAGCTCGGAAATGGTGGCTTATTCCGACTTAATCCTGCCTGACACCACCTATCTGGAGCGTCACGATTGTATCTCGCTGCTGGATCGCCCGATCTGTGAAGCCGATGCAGCAGCAGACGCCATCCGCTGGCCGGTGATCGAACCTGACCGTGATGTGCGTGGCTTCCAGACCGCTCTGGTGCAGCTGGCCAACAAGATGAAACTGCCCGGTTTTACACACGAAGACGGCAGTGCCAAATGGCAGGATTACGCCGACTACATCGTCAACCACGAGCGTAAACCGGGCATTGGCCCGCTCGCAGGATTCCGTGGTGAAAACGGCGACAAAGAAGGCCGGGGCGAAGTGAACCCCGAGCAGCTGGATCGCTACATCGAGAATGGCGGCTTTTACGTGGCCCACATCCCGGATGGTGCGGATTACTATAAACCCTGGAACACGTCCTATCAGAACTGGGCTGTGGACATGGGTATCTATGACAGCCCGCAGCCCTATCTGTTCCAGCTGTATTCGGAACCAATGCGCAAATTCCAGCTGGCTGCCGAAGGTCATGGCGACCGCCAGCCGCCCGAACATCTGCGCGAGCGGATCAAGGAAAAGCTGGACCCGATGCCGATCTGGTACGAAACCGATCAGCAGGGCAACGAAGGTTTCACCGTCAACGCGCTGACACAGCGCCCCATGGCGATGTACCACTCGTGGGGCACCCAGAACGCCTGGCTGCGTCAGTTGCATGGCCGCAACCCGCTGTATGTCCCGACCAAGCTGATGCGCGAGCATGGCTTGCAGGACGGCGATTGGGCCAAAGTCACTTCGCCCCACGGCGAGATCACCGTCCCGGTGATGGAGATGGCGGCGCTGAACGACAACACCGTCTGGACCTGGAACGCCATCGGCAAACGTAAAGGCGCGTGGGCCTTGGAAGAAGACGCGCCCGAAGCGACCAAAGGCTTCCTGCTCAACCACCTGATCCACGAACTGTTGCCCGCCAAGGGTGACGGAATGCGGTGGGCAAACTCGGACCCCGTAACCGGTCAGGCCGCATGGTTCGACCTGAAGGTCAAAATCGAAAAGGCAGGCGCGCCCGAAGATTTGGCTGAAAGTCAGCCGGTCTTTGAACCGATCAAATCACCGGTGGGAACCGGTCCCAAGAACCTGGCGTGGAAGGTAGGCAAATAATGACCCAACTCCCCCAATCCACTGACCGCAAGATGGGTCTGGTGATCGACCTGGATACCTGTGTCGGCTGCCACGCCTGCGTGATCTCGTGCAAAGGCTGGAACACAGAAAACTACGGTGCTCCGCTATCGGATCAAGATGCCTACGGCTCGGACCCGTCGGGCACATTCCTGAACCGTGTCCACAGCTTTGAGGTGCAGCCCGAACAGGGCCACGCACAGCTGGTCCACTTCCCGAAATCCTGCTTGCACTGCGAGGACGCGCCCTGCGTCACCGTTTGCCCCACTGGGGCCAGCTACAAGCGAGTCGAGGACGGCATCGTTCTGGTCAACGAAAGCGACTGCATCGGCTGTGGCCTGTGTGCGTGGTCCTGCCCCTATGGCGCGCGCGAGTTGGACGTGACCGAAGGTGTGATGAAGAAATGCACCTTGTGCGTTGACCGGATCTACAACGAGAACCTCGAAGAGGTTGACCGTGTCCCGTCTTGTGTACGGACCTGCCCCGCCGGTGCTCGTCACTTTGGCGATCTGGGTGACCCTAACAGCGAAGTTTCGAAACTAGTCGATGAGCGTGGTGGCATGGACCTGATGCCCGAAATGGGCACCAAGCCCGTCAACAAATACCTGCCGCCCCGCCCCAAGGACACGATTGAAGAACAAATCGACATTCTCGCCCCCCTGCTGGCCCCCGTGGCCGAAGAGCCTCAGGGCTTCATGGGATGGCTGGACAAAGCCCTCGACAAACTCCCCGGAGGTAACGCCTGATGCATCCCGCACCTTCAGTTATCGTATTCACCACCCTGTCGGGCCTGGGCTTTGGCCTGCTGCTGTTCCTGGGCTTGGGATATCCTGACGTGACAGGTTGGGTCGCGTTTGTCTTCTTTGCCATCGCCTATGCATTGGCGGTTGGTGGCCTGATGGCGTCGACCTTTCACCTGGGTCACCCCGAGCGCGCAATGAAGGCATTCACACAGTGGCGCTCAAGCTGGCTCAGCCGTGAAGGATGGTGCGCGGTCATCGCGCTGCTGGTCATGGCACCTTACGGGGCCGGTCTGGTGTTCCTTGACACAAGCTACACTGCCTTGGGTCTGATCGGAGCACTGTTCAGCCTGCTGACAGTCTTTACCACCTCGATGATTTATACCCAGCTCAAGACCATCCCGCGCTGGAACATGAAGCTGACTCCGGCGATGTTCCTGTCATTCTCAATCGCAGGTGGCGCATTGCTGGCTGGCCAGGTTGATGCAGCCATGATCCTGCTGGCCATCGCTGCGCTGGTGCAACTCGCCTATTGGAAACAGGGCGACAGTGCGTTTGCCAACTCGGGCACCGATATGGGCACGGCAACGGGTCTGGGCTCGCGCGGTAAGGTCCGCGCCTTTGAACCGCCCCACACCGGCACCAACTATCTGCTGCGCGAGTTTGTGCATGTGGTCGGTCGCAAACACGCGGCCAAGCTGCGGGTGATTTCCTTCACTCTGGCCTTTGTACTCCCGATCCTGATCCTGCTGCTCTCGCCCCACCACTTTGGCGCGCTGATCGCGGTGCTGTCGCACCTGGCAGGTATCGCCACATCACGCTGGCTGTTCTTTGCTCAGGCCGAACACGTGGTCGGCCTTTACTACGGCAAACGATAAACTGCGCGGGGTTGGGGCAGGTTCCCCCGGCTTCACACAAAGAAAGCAGCGGCCCCCAAGATACAAGCACCCTCGCAGATTTCTGCGAGGGTGCTGCCATTTCAAAAGGCAAATGTGCGGACAAAGCCGCCGTTGCTCTGTCCAATGATAGAGCTTTCGATTCGCTCTGATAATGGTGGTCTATTTGGAAGCGCTGAGTTGCGCATCCAAGTCGGCAAATGAAGCCGCCCAGAATTCCGCAGCAAATGCCAATAGCTCTTGTTCGGCAACTTCCGATCGCACTCCATCAGCGTCAGTAGCAATACCAATGGTATAGCGCACTTCGGTACCGGTATCGGTCTCCATCAGATGGTACGTGTCTGGGAAGCTGATTTCTGGCCGCGCAGGGTGGAGCATTTGCGTCGAAAAATATTCAAAGGGTTCCCAGTAGGTGACCCGAAAGAAAAAATCGGACATTGCGTGTGCGCAATGGTAGCCGGACCCTGGGCCAAGACGTCCAAGCGGGTTTTCCATCCTGATATCAGTGACATCGGCTGTCCACTTCACCTTGTGTTCGGGAGCGACGATCGCTTCCCAAACAACTCCCTTTGGAGCGTCGAAATGGTATCGTATTGTCCAGATGCCGTCATCTTCTTCAAGGAAATCGCGTTCGCGGGTGGCACGCATCTTTTCCCATGATTTGGCCAAATCGTAGACCTTCATTTTGACTTCGCCAAAGTGCTCAAAGTCCTGCGAAAAAGGTTCCATTATGTCACTGATATTCATTGCTTGTGCGGCTGCTTCACTGAACAGGGCATAGCTGCCAATACCGGTACGTTCAGTGACGTCGGTCTTCGTCATTCTGTGCACCAAGATGACATCGGGGCCGGAAATGTCTTTGGTGGGGCCAAGTTGCATCTCATCGAACTTGCCATGATGGGCGATGATCTTGAGGTCCAGATTTCCGACATTGGCGCAGGCTTGGCATGGGCATGTCGTATTGGCGATTATGTCCTGCCGCCTCTGAGTAAACGCATTATAAATGGTCTCGCAGATGGTGAGAAACGTCTCACCAGACGGGAAGTCCTGACGCGTCGAATACGCCAAAACAGCGTCACCCTCGGTTTTCCAAAAGTTCAGCGGGTCACCAATTTGCTCGAGCAAAACACTCAGCAAGGATTGCAAGATGGGATTGGCATGATCCATTTCTGAGGAGGTCAGGAATTGAGTGTAGCCGGTGATATCAGCGATCAGCAGATATCCAGTGTGCGTCGACATTGTTGGACCTCCCGTATTGAAGTGAAAACGATAGAGAGCACTCAGAGTATGCGGAAACCATTCATACACAAGCAGAAATCGGTAGTTTGACGCATTGATTTAGAGCAGCGGCATCCGGCAGATTTGGGCTCAAACCGGTCATTGAGGTGTTGCTGATCGCGCACCCGCAAGCGCATGATCAGCAACCCTCTTGGTCAGAGGCTTACCCGCTTTGGCACCGCCCTTTTCGACGGCTGCCCGACTTTAGCCAATTAGATCAATCCTGCGTGCGCCATGGCCGCGTCGATGGCGGCTTTGGTGCTGTCTTCCAGACCAGTCAGCGGCGAGCGGACCTCTTCGCTGCACAGGCCCAGTTTCGACAGGCCGTATTTCGCACCGACAAGACCCGGCTCGATAAAGATCGCTTCGTGCAACGGCATCAGCTTGTCCTGATACTCCAGCGCTTTGGCATAATCGCCCGCAAGCGTCGCCTGCTGGAATTTAGCACACAGCTTAGGCGCCACATTTGCAGTGACCGAGATGCAGCCCACGCCACCATGTGCGTTGAACCCAAGCGCGGTCGCGTCTTCGCCCGACAACTGGCAGAAGTCCGCACCACATGAGCCGCGCTGCTGGCTGACTCGGGCGATGTCGCCCGTGGCATCCTTGACGCCAATGATGCGCGGTAGCTTGGCCAGCTCACCCATGGTGTCCGGGGTCATGTCTACCATCGAACGGCCCGGGATATTGTAGATGATGATCGGGATATCGGCGCAGTCATGTGCCACCGTGAAATGCGCGACCATGCCACGCTGTGTCGGTTTATTGTAATATGGCGTCACGACCAATGCAGCGTCCGCACCGACGCGGGCAGCAAATTCAACAAAGCGAATCGTCTCGACCGTGTTGTTCGACCCAGCACCGGCGATGACCGGCACGCGACCGGCTGCAGCTTTGACCACCTCGGCGATAACGGCTTCGTGCTCGTCATGGCTCAGGGTCGGGCTTTCGCCCGTGGTGCCCACGGGCACAAGGCCAGTCGAGCCTTCGCTGATATGCCATTCCACCAGGTGTTTGAGCCTATCCAGGTCCAACTCACCATTGAGGAACGGGGTGACGAGGGCTGGCATAGAGCCTGTGAACATTGGGATGCTCCCTGGTTGGCAATGCGGGCAGTGACCCGCCGAACTTGCATTCTTTCGGGATTGTGTGTTGATCCCGGCCGAACACGGCTTAACGTAACAGGCTCTAGCCTTGGTTGATTGGGAAATGCAAGTGATGACGCGCGTTCTGGCCGCTGTTGTGGCCCTAATTTTGCTTGGCGCTGCGATAGGGGGCTCTGCAGGTGCAGGACCGGCAGATGATCTGAAACTAGGTCTCAAGGAAATGCGGGCCGGAAATTGGAACGACGCACTGCGCGTTTCGGGCGGTCGTGGGTCGGTGCCGCGCGACATCATTGTGTGGCATTGGCTGCGTAAGGGATTTGGCACATCGGGCGATGTGCTGGTGTTTCTGGCCCGGCGGCCTGACTGGCCGGGGTTGGACTTTCTGCGCCGCAAGAGCGAGCCGTCGTTTACCAACGCCGACCCGGACCGGGTGCTGAAATTCTATGCCCAGATGCCCCCACAAACCGCCGAGGGCGCCCTAAACTACGCCGCGGCCTTGATGGCCACGGGCCAGCGGGGTGATGCCGAGGCGGAACTGGTCAAGGCCTGGCGCACGATGCCGATGGGCAGCGGGTTACAAAAGGACTACCTGGAAAACTTTGGCAAGTTGCTGAAACCACATCATGCTGCGCGTCTGGATCGGCTGATCTGGGACGAGCACATGATCAGCTCGAAACGTATGTTGTCTCTGGTCAGCGAAGGACAGCGCAAGCTGGCCGAGGCGCGGATCGCATTGTTCGAGATGGAGCCGGGAGTGGACACCAAGATCACCGCGATCCCCAAGTCCCTGTCGGACTCTCCAGGTCTGGCCTATCAACGATTTGTCTGGCGCGACCGTAAAGAGCTGGACGACAGTGCCGTAGACCTGATGCTGGAACGTTCCACCAGCCCTGAGGCTTTGGGTGAGCCAGACAAATGGGGTCCACGACGGCGCAGGTTGGCAAGGCTGGAAATGCGACAAGGCAACAATCAACGGGCTTACCGCGTTGCCGCACGCCATCACATGACACCCGAAATGGGCTACGCCTATGCCGATCTGGAATGGTTGGCAGGCTTTATTGCCCTACGCAAATTGGGCGATCCAGCCACTGCCGTGCGCCATTTCGAGCGGTTCGAGGCAGCGATTGCGTCACCGATTTCCAAAGGTCGCGGTGGATACTGGCGCGGCCGCGCTTATGCTGAACTGGGGGATGTGGACAAAGCGCAAGAGGCTTATGC
The DNA here is from genome assembly GCF_900537075.1 of Tropicibacter sp. Alg240-R139. GTDB lineage: Bacteria > Pseudomonadota > Alphaproteobacteria > Rhodobacterales > Rhodobacteraceae > Falsiruegeria. The sequence goes on along the minus strand of NZ_UNRA01000003.1, from coordinate 59,886 downwards.
CTCGGGCGCGAACTATCAGACGTCGTTTTATGGGCTGCTGGCTGCCGAGCAAATCGGTCGTGGGTTCGATCCCGATCTGGCAAATCCGCCAGAGAACCCGCCGTGGCGAGAGGCTACATTCATGAAGTCGAGCGTTCTTGAGGCGTCGCTTCTCTTCCTGAGCGCAGGTGAAACCAATCTGGCAGAGCGTTTCTTGACTCATCTGGTCGAGGACCTGCCAGCCGAGCAAGCCGCGCAACTGGGGGATATGGTGATCGACATGGGCCAACCCCACCTTGCAGTGATGGTTGCAAAACGCGCCGCGCGCCAAGGCGTTGTAATCCCATCTGCTTATTACCCATTGCACCCGGTTGCGAGCAAAGAACTGCCCATGGCCAAGGAAATGACGCTCGCCATCGCGCGTCGCGAGAGTGAATTTGATCATGTGGTCATCAGCGGTGCAGGGGCGCGCGGATTGATGCAGGTTATGCCTGCAACGGCCAAGCTGGTGGCGACGGATCTTGGCTTGCTTGGTGGTCACAAAACCGATCGACTAACACGGGATTGGGAATACAATGCCAAGCTCGGCGCCAACTATCTGGCGGGTCTGGCAGGTGATTTTGTCGGTAACGTTGTGATGATGTCTGCCGGCTACAACGCAGGTCCCCGCCGACCTATTTCGTGGATGGAGCGTTTTGGTGATCCTCGCACGGGCACGCCGGACATGGTCGACTGGATCGAACACATCCCCTTCAACGAAACTCGGAATTACGTCATGCGCGTGACTGAAAGCCTGCCGGTTTACCGCGCCCGACTGGGGAAAGAGGCTCTACCGATCCCCTTCTCAAAAGAGCTGTCAGGCTCGACTTTGCGCGCGTTCGCGCCACAGAGTGAATAGACCTGCCGAGATAATCAGCGCCGTGCCAATGACCACGGCATCGCGCAGGGTCTCGCCAAAGATTGTAATGCCCACGATCGCAGTCCACATCAGGTGAAAATAGGCGAAAGGCTGTACCGCGCTGGCCTCGGCCATCTCGTAGCATTTGATCAACAACCAGTGGCCAGTAACCCCTGACACGCACAGCATCGCCATCCAGCCCCAATCGGCAGGTGCCATCGGTTCCCAAAACCACAAACCAATCGCGGTCATCATCACGGCGCCAGAGATACCAGTCCAGAAGAACGACGTTGCAGTGTTGTCTTTGCGCGCCGCGTAGCGGGTTAGCAAACCATAAAGCGCAAACATCAGGGCCGAGATCAACGGGATGATCGCTGCCGGGTTGAACACGCCCACGCCCGGTTGCAAGATGATCAGAACCCCGATGCACCCCACTCCGATCGCGGCCCACCGACGCCAGCCGACCTTTTCACCCAGCACTGGCCCGCTGAGTGCGGCAACCAAGAGCGGATAGCTGATAAACACCGCCTGGCTTTCGATCAATCCAAGGATAGTGAAGGCATAGACCGCGACACAGATCTCACCGGCTAGCAGCATTCCACGAAAAATTTGCAGCACAGGCTGTTCGGTATGCGCGGCCTCGCGCAGTCCCCCAGGCGCGCGCGCGGCCAGAGCAATAACAAAGGCCGCAAAAAACCAATAGCGGATCATAACGACCATGTAGGTGTTGTAGGTGCCCGCCAGATGCCGCGACATGCCATCCTGCAAGGCAAAGACCACGGTCGCGCCCACCATCAGGGCAATGCCCGCAGGAATGTTGTTCTTTTGCGTCAATCCAAAACCGCCCGTGTCATATGCCGTTTGCGTCCGTATCCGGGGGTGCGCGTGACGGTGAAGCCCGCTGCGTCAAGCCCACGGCGCACGAAACCTGCTGCGGTATATGTGGCAGCCGTACCGCCCGGTGCTGTGTGGTTTGCGACATGAGCCATCAAATCCGACTCCCACAGTTCGGGATTTTTGGCGGGCGAAAACCCGTCCAGGAACCAGGCATCTGCCGCGCCCTTCCAATTTGCGAGCGTCTGGCGTGCATCCCCTTGAATGACGTGCACTTGCAACGTACCCAAATCGCAGGTCTTGCCGTTCCAGTGCGCCAGAAACCGTGCCGACCAATCCGACAGTTCGGGAAAGGCCTGCAGCGCGCGGGACATGTCGGCCGGGTCCATCGGATAGGCTTCAAAACTGGTGAAGTGCAGGGGGGTCGTCTGCCCTGACCGTTCCCATTCCGCCCAAACAGTCAGCATGTTCAGACCGGTGCCAAATCCCAGCTCGGCAATGCGAAATCCGGGGGCAAATCGTGTGGGCAGATCGTTACCCGCCAGAAAGACATGACGCGTCTCCTCCAACCCGTTCTGGAGCGAAAAATAGGGGTCATCGAACCGGTCTGAGACGGGAATGGTGTCGTCTGCCCAACTCAGTTCCGCGCGCTGGTCAGTCATGGCATTATCCCCTAAAGGCTGGTGAAACAGCGCGACACTGACGAAGGCGGCACAGATTGGCAATGGCAGATGTGACGATACGCGGGGCCGGTATCTTTGGCCTGTCTATTGCGTGGACCTGCGCACAGCGCGGCGCAAAAGTGCAAGTAATTGATCCTTATGGCGCAGGTGCCGGGTCCAGCGGTGGATTGGTTGGGGCTTTGGCTCCGCACGTGCCCGAGAACTGGAACGCCAAGAAGGCGTTTCAATTCGACAGTCTGATCATGGCTGAGGCGTTCTGGTTTCGGGTTGAGCAGGTGGGAGGCGTTTCTTCAGGGTATGGGCGATTGGGGCGACTGCAGCCAATTGCCGACACGCGCACATTGGAATTGGCGCACAAGCGCGCTGAAACTGCCAAGGATTTGTGGCAAGGCAAGGCCGATTGGAGTGTGAAACCGGTGTCAGAGATGGGGGGATGGTGCCCCCCCAGTCTGACAGGATTTGTCATCCACGACACACTAAGCGCCCGAATGCACCCACGCCTGGCTTGTGCGGCTTTGGTCGCGGCGTTGCAAACAATGGGTGTTCAGGTTGTGGCAAGCGGCGAGGATCGCGGCCAGGTGGTGCATGCCACCGGAGTGGCTGGATTGTTGGAACTGTCCGAGGCAATGGGAAAAACAGTTGGCAACGGCGTAAAGGGGCAAGCCGCATTGCTGCGGTTTGACGCCGGAGAAGTCCCGCAACTCTATGCAGATTCGCTGCATTTCATTCCACATGCGAACGGAACACTGGCGATCGGGTCGACGTCAGAGAGAGAGTATGACGCCCCGGATACCACGGACAAACAGCTGGATGATGTACTGGACCGCGCCATTCGCGCTCTGCCTTTGTTGCATGGGGCAGAGGTCATTGAACGTTGGGCCGGGGTTCGACCCCGAACCAAAAGCCGTGCACCGATGCTGGGCGAACATCCGCTCTATCCGAGACAGTTCATCGCCAACGGTGGTTTTAAAATTGGGTTTGGCATGGCCCCAAAAATCGCAGAGGTGATGGCGGATCTGATGCTGGAAGGGCGCGATGAAATCCCTGATGAATTCCGCTCAGAGAAAAGCTTGTGAAGACCTTAGTGTTTCGAGATGGCAGCACCAGATTCAGAGGTGCTCCCGCCCGTCGTTGACGGTCCATGCGGACCGCCGCCTCCGGTTGGGCCTGGCCGCGCTTCGCGCGGCGGTTGGCGCATGAAAAGACCTTAGCCGCGCTTTCGCGATTTAGGTTTCATTCAGCCACCGCCACCGCCTGCATGCAAAGTCGCCCGTCCGAGCCACGCGCCCAAAGATCATTGCCGTTTCGACAAAACTCTGCCTGCTCGAAATGCATCAATGGGGATGACGCACGGAACGAAAATTCTGCCAATGGTCCGATCACTTCGGTTGCGAGCAACATCAGTTTCTGTGCCAGCAGCGGCCCATGCACCACGAGACCCGAATATCCTTCAACTTCACGGGCATAGTCCAGATCATAGTGGATCCGGTGCCCATTGAAAGTTAACGCTGAGTAACGAAACAGGAACGTTGAATCGAAGCTGGCCTTTTGCATGTCGGTCTCGTCCGTGCGCGCTTGGGGCGCGGTCGACTTGGGCGCATCATTGCTGGGGTCTTCGCGATAGACCAGATCCTGCCACTCGCTCAGACACAGAGCTCCGTTTTGCCAGATGTCATGGCGCAGAGTGACAAATGCCAACGGTCCTGTACGCCCCTTCTTCGATGTCTTGCTTTCCAGAGTCGAACGGCGCTCGGCCGCCACCCCGGCCCGCAAAGGAGCCGAAAATGTCAAACGACCTCCGGCCCACATCCGGCGCGGCAATCCCATGTCGGGGATCAGCCCACCGCCAACCTGCGGATGGCCATCACGCCCAAGTTCGTTGGGCGGGCGCGGGGTCCAGAAATAGAGCTGATGAAAAAACGGAGGCAAGGGTGTTTCAGCCTCGATCGAAGGGTCTTGCCCCAAAGCGATCTGGAACGCCAGCGCGCGGGCAGGGTCCATTCTGTCGTTTTGGATTTCGGGCTGGTCAGCTAGTGTCATAGCGGGCACCTTACGCGGATCACCACAAAGGACAATGCATGCCCTCTGTCACCTCGCTCGATCATCTGGTTCTGACCGTTGCCGACATCCCCGCAACAGTTGCGTTTTATACCGATGTGTTGGGACTTTTGGTCGAAGAGTTTCATCCAGCTGATGGCTCTACTCGAACGGCGCTCAAGTTTGGGCGGCAGAAGATTAATCTCCACTCCGCTAAACGCCCTTTTGATCCAAAGGCGCGGCATCCTTTACCAGGGTCAGCCGATCTTTGCTTTCTGACGGACCATACGATCAATGAATGGACCCAACACTTGTTCCAGCTAGAGGTTCCAATCGAAGATGGTCCCGTCGATCGCACCGGAGCAAGTAGCCCGATTATGTCTGTCTACATTCGCGATCCCGACGGCAACCTGATTGAGATTGGAGTCAAACCCTAGGCCTTTAGGCGCATTGATGTCTTGCACGCCCGGTTTCAGTAGTTGCTTGTCATACTGTAAGGGCCACTATGCTTGTTGAAGCAGAGCCCCAACCAGTTGCCGAACAAGAGTGCTGACAGACAGCTGTCAGGAGCGGTGTCGTATTTCCGGCCTACAAAAGTCGGAGGGGCGTGTGACACAGCAAATTTCTATTCAACGCAGCACCGGAGTTGGATTGGTGGTGGTCTCGGCCATCGTATTCAGTGCAGCGGGAATTTTCACCAAGGGGGTATCGGCGGGCGCATGGGAAATCTTGTTTTGGCGAGGACTTGCGGCTGCTGGATTTACGCTGTGCTATCTGGCCGTGCGCGGGATATTGCGGGAAGAGGTCCGTGTCTTTCGTGGCCCATCTGTGGCGGTGGCCGTCCTGGGGGCAGCAGGCACGGCAGCCTTTATCCCAGCATTCAAGCTAAGCTCGGTCGCTAATGTGTCGATGATCTATGCTGCGTCGCCATTCCTGGCCGCAGCACTGGCGTGGATCTTCATCGGCGAACGGCCCGGATTGAAAACCCTGATCGCCAGTGCAGTGACCTGTGGCGGTGTGGCGGTGATCTTCTGGGGCTCGGGCGTCAGCGGTCATCTGACGGGCGATTTGTTGGCCCTTTGGATGACTCTGATGATGGCTGGTATAATGGTGATCTACCGGATTTGGCCGGACACGCCCGCAGGGTTTCCGGCTGCAATGTCGTCGCTGTTTCTTGTCCCACTTGGCGCGAACTTTGGCGATCCATTATCCGTTCCCCTGTCAGAGATTGGTATTGCCCTGGTCTTTGGTCTGTTTTTTGCAGTCGCGTCGGTCACATTAGCCGAAGGCGCGCGGCGCCTGCCGCCTGCGCAAACTGCGCTGATTTCCACTCTCGAGATGCCACTGGCGCCACTGCTGGCCTGGGTTTTTCTGGCCGAAGTTCCGGCGGTGCAGACAGCGATTGGCGGGGTCGTAGTCTGCGTGGCTGTCCTGTGGTCACAGCGAGAAGCGGCCTAAAGCTCCTTGCGAGCTTGCATGGCGGCGGTGATTGTTCCGTCGTCCAGGTAATCCAGCTCGCCACCGATGGGTACGCCTTGGGCCAAAGATGTCAGGCGTACACGGCCATAAAGCAGGTCGGCGATGTAATGGGCGGTGGTCTGGCCGTCGATCGTGGCGTTCAGCGCCAGGATCACCTCGGTTATGTTTTCGCCGGTGACTCGGTCGATCAGACGGGGGATGCGTAGTTCTTCAGGTCCGATGGCGTCGAGCGCCGACAGCGTACCACCCAGAACATGATAGCGACCGCGAAACACGCCCGAGCGTTCCATCGCCCAAAGGTCGGCCACATCTTCGACGACACATAACTCGCCCGTAGCGCGTTTTTCCGAGACGCAGATTTCGCAGATGTCGGTTGTGCCAACATTGCCGCAGTTCAGGCATTCGCGCGCGGTGGCGGCGACTGTTTGGATCGTGTCGGCCAGCGGGGTCAGCAACAGAGCGCGTTTGCGGATCAAGTGCAGCACTGCGCGACGGGCCGAGCGTGGGCCAAGCCCGGGAAGCTTGGCCATCAATTCGATCAGGTTGTCGATGTCTGAATTGCTCATGTGCCCGTGCCCGTTGTTTTGTGTCAGTCTAGGGCGTCAGGCGCATCAGGTCGAGGGCGCGGGCGCCCTCGTACCTCATTCACAGGTCGACTTAAAACGGCAGTTTGACGTCCTTGGGCAGGCCCATGCTTTCGGTCAGCTTGGTCATCTCTTCCTGCGCTTTGTCGGCGGCTTTGGTCTGCGCGTCCTTGATGGCGGCCAGGATTAGGTCTTCGACCACTTCTTTGTCGTCGCCGTTAAAGATCGACGGATCGATGTCCAAGCCTTTGAGCTCGCCTTTGGCCGAAGCGGTTGCCTTGACCAGACCCGCGCCGGATTCGCCGACGACCATGACGTTGTGCAGTTCGTCCTGCATGTCTGTCATCTTGGTCTGTAGTTCCTGCGCCGATTTCATCATCTTGGCCATGTCGCCCAGGCCACCAAGTCCTTTGAGCATGTCGTGTCTCCTAGCAAATGCGTTGAGGCGTAGATACGGGCCGTCCCCTTTGTGTGCAAGGGTTGCGGGCTCGAGAACTCTGGTTGTTCAGATTGAGATGACTAGTGGAAACCCTGATGGTCATTCGTCGTCGAACGGATCCCATTCATCTTCGACCTCAGGCAGGGCTTCGGTTTCAACCTTGGCGGCCAAGTCTTCGGGTGTTTGGATGTTGGTGATCTTGGCTTTGGGGAATTCGGCAAAAATGGCCTGAACCAATGGGTGCGCCTCTGCTTCGTTGCGCAAGGCATTCTCGGCCGCATCTCGCAATTCGGCGATCGTGGGTGCATCACCGTCTGAAACAACCGACACGGCCCAACGGTTGCCGGTCCAGGATTGCAGTCTGCTGCCCAGTCGGGCGGCCAGATCACGGGGTGCATCCTCGGAAGGGGTGAGCTCGATCCGTCCGGGTTGATAGGCCACCAGCCGCACGCCAGTTTCGACGTCCACCAGCAGCTTTACATCGCGCCGCGTGCGGATCAACTCCACCACGTGTTCAAATGTCGGATACCGCGCCAATGCCGTCGCCGTGTCCTGCGCAAGCGCCGTCGCCGTTCCGCCGCCACCTGTGCCGATTGGGGCCGAGGTGTAGGCCGACGTTGCGCTCTGGCTTGCCACAGGTGCACCGTTCCCTGGTGCAGGCATTCCGCCGCCTGGGTTCGGCGACGGCGGAGGTGGTGTGTCCTGCAACCTGCGGATCAATTCTTCCGGGCTGGGCAGATCAGCCACATGGGTCAGACGGATCACCGCCATCTCGGCGGCCATCATGGCGTTGGGGGCGGCTGCTACCTCTTCCAGAGCTTTCAGTAACATCTGCCATATCCGCGTCAGCACGCGCATTGGCAAGGCTTCGGCCATCTGTGCGCCACGGGTGCGCTCATCGGGTGAGATCGTGGGGTCTTCGGCTGCATCTGGAGTAATCTTGACCACAGAAACCCAATGCGTGATTTCCGCCAGATCGCGTAGCACGGCCAGAGGATCAGCACCTTCGGCGTACTGCGCACTGAGTTCCGTCAACGCGCCTGCAGCATCGCCACGCAAGATCATATCCATCAGGTCCAATACGCGGCCCCGGTCCGCCAGACCCAGCATGGCGCGGACCTGATCAGCGGTGGTCTCGCCCGCGCCGTGGCTGATCGCCTGATCCAGCAATGATGTGGCGTCGCGCGCCGACCCTTCGGCGGCTCGGGTGATCAAGGCCAATGCATCGTCCGTGATCTCGGCGTTTTCTGCCCCGGCAATCTTGCGCATCAGCGCGATCATGTCTTCGGGCTCGATCCGGCGTAAATCAAATCTCTGGCAACGTGACAGAACCGTCACCGGAACCTTGCGGATTTCAGTGGTCGCGAAGATGAATTTCACATGCGCGGGCGGCTCTTCAAGCGTTTTCAGTAACGCATTGAAGGCGCTGGTCGACAGCATGTGCACTTCGTCGATGATGTAGATCTTGTAGCGGGCCGAAGCAGCTCGATAGCGTACCGAGTCAATGATTTCACGGATGTCGCCGACACCAGTGCGGCTGGCGGCGTCCATTTCCATGACGTCGACATGGCGACCTTCCATGATGGCCACGCAATGCTCGCACTGGCCGCAAGGTTCGGTTGTCGGCTGCCCCTGACCATCCGGCCCGATGCAGTTCATGCCCTTGGCGATGATTCGCGCGGTCGTGGTCTTACCCGTGCCGCGAATGCCAGTCATGACAAAGGCCTGGGCGATCCGGTCCGCTTCAAACGCGTTCTTCAGCGTCCGCACCATTGCGTCCTGTCCGACGAGGTCGGCAAAGGTTTCAGGGCGGTATTTACGGGCCAGAACCTGATAAGGGGTGGGGGCTGTGTCGGTCATATCTGCTCTGCCGGATTCGTCATGAAGCCGTAGCGTAGTTGCCGCAGCCATCGGCGTCCACAGCCACCGTGCGCGAATTTCGTTTGGAATTGGTCGGGCTGGCTGTACAAGTTTTGGAATTGCATCTGTTGGCTGTACGTTTGAGCCTGTTGAATTCCTTGGGGGAAGTCATGTCGGAAATGGTGATCTACGCGTTGCAGGTCGGCGGCGGCACCTTGGCGATTTCCCCACTGCCGGGCCGGTATGGCGACTATGGGACGGATCTGGATCTGATCGCTTCCTGGGCGCCAGGAATTGTGCTGTCGATGACGACAGAGGTCGAGATGTTGCAGCACGGCGCCCGTAACTTCGGCGCGGATATTCAGGGGCGGGCCTGCCGTTGGGTGCACCTGCCGATTGATGATTTTGGAGTGCCTGGACAGGATGTTCTGGAGCAATGGCCTGATGCAAGCGCATCAGCGCGGCAAGCGCTGTCCGGTGGTGGGCGCGTTCTGGTTCACTGCAAAGGAGGCTGCGGGCGGTCAGGCATGATTGCGCTGCGTCTGATGATTGAATGTGGAGAGAAGCCGCGCGACGCCCTGGCGCGCCTTCGTTCGGTGCGGCCCTGCGCGGTTGAAACGGACGAGCAGCTGCAATGGGCATCAACCGGCCGCATGGTGCGTGTGCTGGAGTAGAGCGCCCTGTCGACGGTATCTTCCGCAGTTCTTGGCCCAGAAGGGGTCGAGCCTCACGCCAAACTCGTAGCGCTCCCGCACCCGAGCGATCCTGACTGCGTCAGCCTCGCTAACGGCTTTGGGCCGGGCGCCTTGCCTTCGGCTCGGCGCGGTTCCGCTTGGGGCATTTGGTTTGCCACAATCGCCAACCGCCGAGCGCAGCGAGGCTGGGCCCAACGGGAGGAGATGTTTCGTCAGAAACATCGACGACGGGCGGGAGCTCTTCCGGGATCGGAGTTTTTTATCAGAAGGTTGCGTATTGCTCTAACGGTTGATGCACTGTCACAGGTTCAGCTTCGACAATCGCGCATGGGCGTTCGAACCTCGTCGAGGTCAGGGGATGCGGGTGCGGATCAAACAAGGCATCCGCAAAGCGATTCAAGTCTTCTGTCTCGGCCTCGGGTGTCACACCACAGAAAATGCGGATTCGGTCGTGGCTGGCTTCGAACTTGGCCGGGCACTCCATCGGACAATGATTGAGCACGCTGTTGCCTGCGATCTCAAAATCATCCGAGGTCACGGGTTTTGACGCCTCCATGGCTTGCGACAGTTTTTCGGCCATGCGTTGAACTGCCGGGCAGGTTTTGCCTGTGTGCTGGCACACTGTTGCCGTGAACAGGTGAGTGTTGGTCTTCCAGATCATGTTGCGCCCTCCGCGCGGAACAGGGCATGTGACCGGAAAAGGTGGCAGAACGCCATCGATTCGGCCCGGACACCCCGTCCGAGTTCGAGTTTCAGTTCCGATGGCAGGTCTCCTGACTTGCGGGTCATCGCTTGGCCGACCTTCCCAACCTTGCGGTCAGTGGTGTTTCGGCTTCGCTCTCCGCTCACAGTTGCGGGGGCAGTCACGGACTTGGCCCCGGATTGGGCCGCACCGTATTCCCTTTTCATCCCGATCGCGCATGCGCGACTCGGGAACCATCACGAAATGGCTAACGGTTTGGCAGGGTACGCGTCAATTGGTTTTGGTCGCAAACAACCGATCAGGTAACTTGCGTAGCTCGTCTGAGCTTTGGCGGGCTCGAGCCAATTGCCAGCCGCCCTGCAGCAGGATGAACAGCGTGTCAGCTGTCTCGCGCGGATCGGGTTCCCCCAACTGGGCTGCATGATGTGTGACCTCGGTGATCCAGCCTTCGTACAGGTGGTGGGCATGCTGGCGAAAATCCGTGTTGCCGGGGCCTTCAAACAGCGTCGCCGAGATCGGGCACCCGTCCCATTGGCCGGATTTGTCGAACATTTTGGCAGCCTTGTGGCACAAGGTCCGGGTGCCAGCCTCGAAGTCCTTGGCCGGTTCGAACGAGGCTGCGATCATCCGCAGCATTTCGTCCGAAGCCCAGGTCGCCGCTGCCACTGCCAGGTCGGACTTTCCGTTCGGAAAATGATGGTAAAGCGATCCCTTGGGGGCATCTGCTGCGCTCAGCAGTTCCGATAGGCCAACTCCATGATAGCCGCTGCGCCGAAACAGATCGGCAGCAGCCCGGATCAGGCGATCTTTGGTTGGAAGCGGACGTTCGGTCATGTGAGGGAGATATTGACATCTCTAGACCAAATGGTCCAGTGACGTGACTAGACTGATCGGTCCAGATGCCGGAGTCGTGTCGGAGGATGCATTATGTTGGACAGCCAAGCTGTTGTCGAAGTCGAAGAGTTTCACTTTCCTGCAGGTCCAGCCGAGCTATCGGCGGTCCTGTACCGACCAGCTGGCAAACCGTTGGCCGCCGTTGTTTTGAACGGAGCGACGGGCGTGCCGCGCGACTACTATCGTCATTTCGCGCGGTGGTTGGTCGAAGAACGCGGCATGGCCTGCCTGACGTATGACTACCGCGATTTTGGCACCTCGCTGAAAGGGTGGTTGCAGGACTCGTCAGTCACCATGTCGGATTGGGCTCTGATCGACATGCCCGCGGCGCGGGCCGAGATGAAGCACCGTTTTCCGGATGTCCCCTTGTGGGTCATCGGTCATTCCGTGGGTGGCATGTTGATGCCATCCCAAGACGGGATCGAGGAAGTGGATCGGATGATCGGCGTCTGTTCAGGCCTTGTGCATCACACGGATCACGATTGGCCCTATCAGGGGCTGGCGCGGTTGTTCTGGTTTGGCCATGTCCCATTGCTGGTGAAGGCGCTCGGGTATTTGCCGGGTAAGATCACGGGCTTCGGTGCCGACCTGCCACCGCAGGTTTATTGGCAGTGGCGCAAATGGTGCACGTCGCCACGCAGCTACTTGCCAGAAGCTGGCTTGACCATTCCGACGCCTGATTGGGGCCGCAGCGGCGCACCGGTGACGATGATTGCGCTAAGCGATGACGATACCATTCCACCCAAATGTGTGTGGAAATTGTCTGAACTCTACGGTGAAGGGGTTGAGACAAGAACGCTGTCACCTTCGGATTACGGGTTGAAAGAGGTCGGCCACTTGGGGGCGTTTGCTCGCCGCAGCAGTGCAATGTGGCCAGATTTGGTTCCGGCGGTGTAATTCGGGCGCATCCGGTGCGGGACGCGCTCGTAACAGTCAGCGGCCCTTGCGCCCCTTCGTGTCCTTCATGACCGACCGGACCATTTTGCCAAAGGCCTTGTCGCGCGCTCGGGCTTGGGCCACGGTTTCCGAATTCATCCGGTCTTCGCGCAGCAGCTTTTGCCACCGCTGCAGACGGTCGGGATTCAGTTCATCGGCCTCGATTGCCGCTTGAATGGCGCAGCCGGGTTCAGACCCATGCGCGCAATCCGAAAAGCGACAGTCTTGGGCCAGCGCAACGAGATCCGAGAAGACCTCGTCAATGCCATCCGTGTTGTCGAGCATGCGCAAGGCCCGCATGCCTGGCGTGTCGATCAGCCAGCCGCCGTTTGTCATGCAGCGCAGGGCGCGGGCGGTTGTGGTGTGCCGCCCTTTTGCATCATCCTCTCGAATGCCTGCCGTAATGTCGGTTGTTTGCGTCAGTCCGTTGGTGAGGGTGGTTTTGCCCACACCAGACGATCCCACCAGTGCCGCCGTTTGACCGCGTGGGCACCAAGTCAGAACGTGCCGCAGATCATCCGCGTTATGGGCATTCACCGCCAAAACCGTCAGAAACGGTTCCATCGCCTCTGCCTGCCGCACATAATCCTGCGGATCATCACAGGCGTCCGCTTTGGTCAAGACAATAACCGGATAACACCCGGCCTGATGGGCAAGGGCCAGATAGCGTTCCAGCCGCGCGACGCTGAAATCCGCGTTGCAAGAGCTGGTGATGAGCAGCACGTCAACATTGGCCGCGATCAGCTGCGATTGCGCACCGCTGCCTGCTGCGCGGCGCGAAAGCAGGCTTTTGCGATCCAAAGTCTGGTCGATCAAACCATCTGGGTTCGCGCCGACCCAATCTCCGACCGCAAAACTCCCGGTCGGTTGACCCGAGCGAGGGAGCAGAATGCGTTCGCCAACGGGCGATAGGCCCATCAGCCGGTCGCGATGAACAGCGGTGATGCGAAACATGTGATCAGATTCAGGTGCGGCTACTTGTGCCGCAAAGTGGTTGGACCATCCCAGGTCCGAATAGCTGTAAGACATTGGTCTACCTGTTGCAGAATGCAAACATACCACAGTGGCGGCCAAGCGCGCGACTGCGTCAGTGGGTCAGGCAAAAACGGAAAGCCTTAGTTCAGACGTTCTCTGCCCGAGGGGATGCAACTACAATCATAAAGTCCCTCCTAGGGCTAAGCGGTCAAACTAACGATCCATCACTGGATCAAGTGAGAGGCTGGACATCGACCCAAGCGGGGCTCGTTGTGGCTGCTTCCTTCCGGACCTGACCAGGTTGGCGAGGCGCTCGCCCGCGCCAACCTCTCACCGCCGATATAGGATCTGGCGCGGGAAATGACAAGCCATCCGTCACAAGTTGATGGACAGCTGCAAAAAGCCGTCTTCGTTCAATCCCAGATCTGTGACGCGGCCTGGGGGTAATTCGGTCAGGTGGGCTCGCGCGGCGGGGCCGGTAACTTCCAGAACTTGCGTGTCCGGGGCGGTGGAAAGCTGCCAGCAAGGTTCCGCGATTTGGGGTTCTGGTGACATGGTGCCCGACACATAGTCGCGGACCAGTTGTTGAATACGATGTGCGAGCACCGGAATTGGTTCGGCGTCTTTCAAAGCTGTGAAGTTGCCGCCACCATTGGCGCGGTAGTTCGGCAAGGCGACTGCAAACCTTTGATCGTCTTCCACCAAGGTGCCGGCGTGGCACAGGTTACAAATCCGAACGTGGGCGGGGTTCACTACATCTCCGGTAAGGTCAAACCGGGCAGGGGCGGTAATGTCGATCTCGTAGGTCAATCCGTGTATGACATCGAAGTTATGTCCGGGGTGCTCTCGGTTTCGCAATAACATGCCCGAGGTGCCTGGGGTGACTTGATTGAACACGCTGGCTGACATTTCCAGCCAATCGCGAATCTGGCGGCCCGTTGCAATCACTGCGCTGAGTTCGTTGGGAAAGACGTGCAGATCTGCGACGTTGCGCATCGAAATAGTACCGGCCGGTACGTCAGTGTACCGGCGGGGGCCGGACCGGCCTCCGAATTTGGACGGCGCGGCAGCCGAGAGCAGCGGCAGGCCTCTGATTTCCTGGGATGTTAGATTGGCGCGCAAGGCCGCAGCCTGCGCAGCTGCCACCAATGCCAGCCCGTGATCTGGCGCAAAGAACGTGAAATAGCTGTGCAGGGCGCGGTCAACTCGGCCAACCGGTTCTTGCATTGCGTCGCGGGTTTGAATGTGAGGTGGATGGAACAGTTGCACCAGCTCAGGGTCTTCGTTTGCGAGCGAGATGACTTGCCCCGTGTTCGCTGGTCGGGAAATCGGCCTCAGGGTGCTTTGCGCCGAATTGATGGCCCAACCGCCCTGTCCATCGGAGGTCACACATAGATCGATCTGCCCCAAGTGGGAACCGGCCGAACCTGGCATCACTGCGGGTTTGCCGTGGATGCGTCCGGTGTCTGCTTCGACCCCGACCAACCCCTGGTGTGCCGTGCCGGGTAGATGCAAATGCGTGTGCCCCGCGATCACGGCGTCCACGTCCGCCATTTGACCCAATGGGATGGCTGCGTTTTCCGCCATTTTGTCATCGGGGCCTGCGCTCAGGCCGGTGTGGGCCAATGCAATTACCAGGTCGCACCCCGCCTGTCTCAAATTGCGTGCAGTGTCCGACGCAGTGTCGACAATATCCGAAATGTACACCCGATCGCTAAGGTGGTGTGTATCCCAATCCAGTGTCTGTGGCGGCAAAACAGACAAAACTCCGATTCGGATAGGGTAGACCTTGTTTTCGATGGTCACAGACCGCTCAAGGATCACGCTCGACTGCCAGCCAAGATTTGTGTCCGTGGTGGCGTGCACATTCGAACAGACCACCCGACACGGTGCGCTGGATAACACGCGGTTGAGCGCTTTGAGGCCAAAATTGAAATCATGATTCCCCAGGCCGATGGCGTCGTAGTTCAACACTTGGAATGCGGCCATCAGGGGATGGCGCCGTGAAGTGTCCCGCACGGCAAGATCACCGAACGGGGTACCCTGCATGCTGTCACCGTTGTCAAAGAGCAGCACCAGTGCTCTTTCAGCTTCGCGTCGAGCGTTTCGGATCAGCGTTGCGATGCGCGTTAGTCCGACAGACGGATCTGGCCGGTCTGCATAGTAGTCGAAGCTGCCCAGGTTCATATGCAGATCGCTGGTTGCCAGAATGCGCACCTGCGCCGACTGACCCGCAGGACAAGTATCGCTTTGTGTCGGTTGTGAAGTCTGGTTTGGAGTCATTCAGTTCGGCGCCGAATATTTTCGCGTTAAAGTTGTTGCGAGTAGCAGAGCACAGAAATCTAAATCAATCACAAGAACTTAAGTGTCTTCAATTTGTGTCAGATGTGATCCCAATTTGCGTCAACGTTCATCCCGTGGACCATATTCAGTCAAGCGGGTTGTGATGAACGCTCAACGGTATATGAAGTTCTGATTGAGGAAATGGGGGGCGCAAAAATGAAGCGGGCAGAGCAAGTTACGTTTGGGGGTTCGGGGTTGAACCGGGCCGCTCACATCCGAAATGATGCAGTCGCCTTGACGGAAGTCAGCCAACACAGCGACGCCGCATGCATCCTGTTGTGGCGCGGCAAGGTGATGGTTCACGGCGAGCGGCTGGATCGGCTCTCGTGGGTTACGATGGCCCATCCGATTTTGAAAGCTGGGTATCAAACTGCCGCCGAAGAAATAATCTTTCTGGGCTTCGAGGACGACGGCGCCCCATGTTTCGCGCTCGATATCTCGGGCTGGGAGCCTGTAGGTCAGGACATCAGCACCGTTGGTGGTTTTGTGGATCGGACCGAGCAGCACCATCCGGATTGCCCGCCGGGGCACGTCTTTGCTGAACTTCGTCGGATCATGACACGATTGTCGCCGCGTGACGCGGAATTGGCAGCATCAGCCAAGGCCGTGATCGGTTGGCATGAAACGCATCAGTTCTGCGCCCGCTGCGGCGCGCCAAGTGAAATTGTGCAGGCTGGGTGGCAGCGATCCTGTGACGCCTGCGGGGCGCAGCATTTCCCGCGCACGGACCCGGTCGTGATCATGTTGATCACTTACGGGGATTCGGTGTTGATGGGCCGCTCGCCGGGATGGCCCGAGGGAATGTACTCGTTGTTGGCCGGTTTTGTAGAACCTGGTGAAACGCTAGAGGCCGCCGTGCGCCGCGAAGTCATGGAAGAGGCGGGCGTGAAGGTTGGTCAGGTCGACTATCTTTCCAGCCAGCCTTGGCCGTTCCCGGCGTCGCTGATGTTTGGATGCGCGGGTGAGGCTTTGTCACAAGAGATCAACATTGATCCGGTCGAGATTGAAGACGCGATTTGGGTCACACGTCAGGACATGATGCTGGCCTTTGCAGGGGAACACCCTAAGATTCTGCCAGCCCGCAAAGGAGCGATTGCGCACTTCCTTTTGGAAAACTGGCTTGCGGATACGCTGGATTAAGACGACAATTTGGCAAACAAGTACAATGGGGCGACATGCAGTTTTCGGGTAAAGAAGATATCGAGGCATCGATCGAGAATGTCTTTGCTGCAGTTTCGGAATTTGAGAGCTTTGAACGTTCAGCAATTCGCCGCGGAATCGAGGTTCAGCGCGTGGATTCCTCACTGCCGGTTGATGCAGGTCTGGCGTGGAACACGTCCTTCAATCTGCGTGGAAAGCCGCGCGACATGCTGGTAGCGCTGGTGGAGTTCACAGAGCCATCGCTGATGCGGTTCGATTCGCGTAGCAAGGGGGTCAACGGTGATTGCGTAGTCGAACTGCTGGCGCTGTCGCCACGCCGAACTCGGTTGAGCGTCGACATCAAGCTGTCGGCAAACACTTTGGCGGCGCGCTTGTTCCTGCAATCTCTGAAGTTGGCCCGCGGTAACCTGAACAAGCGATTCAAAATGCGGCTGGCGGATATGGCAAAAGAGATCGAGCGTCGGCAATCGCGCTTGACCTGACATAGTTTCGCAAAGTGTTGCGCGTGTCGCGCTCCGGCGTTTGCTCAGACGTTAGTGGCGTTCACGCGCGGCTGGGTAGACGCCCAAAATTTCGACGTTTGTGGTGAAGTACCCGAGTTCATCCATCGCAAGGCGGACGTTGGCATCATCCGGGTGCCCTTCGATATCCGCATAAAACTGCGTTGCCGTAAAACGGCCACCAACCATATAGCTTTCCAGCTTGATCATGTTGACACCGTTGGTGGCAAATCCACCCATCGCCTTATACAGCGCCGCCGGAATGTTGCGGACCTGAAAGACAAAGCTGGTGATCATGCCCTGATCGCCGCGACGTGATTCGTCTGCTTCAGGCGACATCACAAGAAAGCGGGTTGTGTTGTCGCCTTGATCTTCGACATGGCGGGCCAGTACGTCCAACCCGTAAATCTCTGCTGCAAGTTCGCTGGCCAAAGCGGCGGATTGCATGTCACCTGCCTCGGCAACCTCACGCGCGGCGCGGGCATTGTCGGGGCTGACACGGCCACGGATGTTGTTTTCCCGCAGGAATTTTTCGCATTGCGGCAGTAGCACCAGATGCGAATGCGCCTCGGTCACGTCCGTCAGCTTTGCGCCGGGAACAGCCAGCAGATTAATGTGCACGCGCACGAATGCTTCATCAATGATGTGCAACCCGCTGTGTGGCAGTAGGCGGTGAATGTCGGCCACGCGACCATAGGTGGTGTTCTCAACCGGGAGCATCGCCAGCTTTGCTTCGCCGGTGCGCACGGCCTCGATCACGTCTTCGAACGTGCGACACGGCAGTGCCTCCATGTCGGGGCGTGCGTCGCGGCAGGCCTCGTGGCTGTAGGCGCCGGGCTCTCCCTGAAAGGCAATGCGATTGGTCATTTGTCGGTTTCCGTGCAACAAGTTGTTGAATTGGGCGTTTAGTCGCGGTGTCTATACCTTGCCTCTTGCAAGGGGAAGCCTTAGACACCCGCCCAGACAGCTGAAATGGACTCGCGATCAATGTTCGACACGATGACAGTTACCAAGGCCGCAGCCGGCCTGCTTGGCGCCTTCCTGGTGCTTCTTCTTGGCAAATGGGCCGCTATGATGATCTATAACGTAGGGGGGCATGGTGAAGCTTCGTACGTGATCGAGACCGAGCAGCCTGCCGAAGAAATCACCACGGGCGAAGAAGTCAGCTTTGATGAGTTGATGATGGCCGCCGATGTGGGCAAGGGCGCCAAAGTGTTCAAGAAATGCTCGGCCTGCCACAAGTTGGAAGACGGAGTGAACAGCACTGGCCCAAGCCTGTATGGCGTTGTGGGCCGTCCAGTCGCGTCGTCTGCAGGTTTTGGCTACTCGGGCCCGATGCAGGCAAAAGGGGGCGATTGGACCCCCGAGGCCCTGGATGCCTTCCTGATCAAGCCAAGCGCCGATGTTTCCGGCACCTCGATGAGCTTCTCGGGCCTGAAAAAGCAAAAAGATCGGGTCAACCTGATCGCTTATCTGGATAGCCTAGACAATTAAGCTCCGCTCTTCTTGAGAATTTGAAAGCCGCTGCCCACTTGGGTGGCGGTTTTTTTGTTTTAGCGGTGCAAAATTCGCAAGTTCCTGCCACATGAACGTGTCTTCACAATGCGTTCACGCATTCTAAACTTGAATCTCGCCCCGCTGGACCTTTAGCTGGCAACAACAAAAATTGGTCTATGTTTCACCCGAGACAATCAGACCCATACGGAGGTAGAGCCTGATGACACCGCCCCGCGTCGCGACCCGAATTCGCCAAATGGACATTCGACCAAAGGTGTTGGGAGCGATCGGATTGTCGATTGGCCTACTGCTTGCCGCCACAGGTCTGGCGCATGCCGAGGATGATAAAATCATCGAAAGCCATGGTTATTCGTTCTTTGGCGATTTGACCTACCCGCCGGATTTCGAACACTTCGACTATGTGAATCCCGACGCACCCAAGGGGGGCGAAATCGCGGTGTCTGCTCCGGGTACGTTTGATTCGATGAACCCCTACAGCCGCAAGGGCCGGGCGGGTCGCTACTCCTGGATGGTTTATGAGAGCCTGCTGGGTGAGATGCCCGCCACCGCGGGCGGTTTGCCTGCAGATGTGATCGGGGAAAGTTATGGGCTGCTGGCCGAAAGGTTGGAGTATGACGAGGGCAAAACCTGGGTCATATTCTACATGCGCCCCGAAGCGCGGTTTGCCGATGGGTCCCCAGTGACCGCGCATGACGTTGTGTTCAGCCACAACCTGTTCCTGGAACAGGGGCTGCCGTCATATGCGCAGGCGGTCAAGAAACGTATCCTGTCGGCTGAGGCACTGGATGATCACACGGTGAAATTCACTTTTGCCACCGGCATTTCACGCCGTTCCTTGATTGATCAGGCTGGGGGTGTTCCCGTGTTTCCCAAAGCTTGGTACGAAGAAACCGGTGCTCGGCTGGATGAACCGCGCCTTGATGCGGCACCGGGGTCAGGCCCCTATCAGCTCGACAGCTACAATGTGAACCGCCGTATCGTTTACAAGCGCAACCCTGACTACTGGGGCAAGGATCTGCCGATCAACAAGGGTCGTTACAACTTTGACACCATCCGGGTCGAGTATTTTGCCGACGATACTGCAGGGTTCGAAGCATTCAAGGCGGGCGAATACACCTTCCGTGCCGAGGGCAATTCCAAGCGCTGGGCGACCGAGTATGATTTTCCAGCTGTAACCAAAGGGTGGGTCAAGCGAGAGGAACTCCCGGATCTGACGCCGCCAACGCCCACGGGGTTCGTGTTTAACCTAGGCCGCCCAGCGCTGCAGGACAAACGTGTGCGCGAAGCTTTGTCGCTGGCGTTCAATTTCGAATGGACTAATGAATCGCTTCAGTACGGTCTGTTCAAGCAGCGTCATTCATTCGTGGAAAATGCCCCGCATATGGCCCAAGACGTACCCCAAGGCGCCGAACTTGATCTGCTCAAGTCTCTGGGTGATCTGGTACCCGCTGACATGCTGACCGAACCGTCCGTGCGTGCCCACGAGTCGCGCGCCAAGCGCCTGAATGACCGTCGCAACCTGCGCACGGCGATGAATCTGCTGGATGAGGCCGGTTGGGCTGTTGGTGATGACGGCATGCGGCGGAACGCCCAAGGCGAAAAGCTGGTGATTGAAATCCCGTACCCTTCGTCGTCGTCCCCAACGTTGACCGCAGTGATTGATGGCTTTGCCAAGAATTTGGTGGCGATGGGAGTGGACGCCCGCCCTGATAAGGTTGACTCGGCGCAATACACATTGCGCAATCGTGAACGCGATTATGACATAGTGTTCGACAACTACCGCGCTTTCCTGTCTGCAGGTACCGGTCTGATGCAGATGTATGGATCCGGGGAGGCCGAGTTTAGTTTGTTCAATCCTGCAGGTCTGGCCAGCCCGCTCGTGGATGCGATCATCGAGCACTCGCTTGTAACGACCAGCAAAGAGGAAGAGGCCGCAGCCCTGCAGGCGCTAGACCGTGCGCTACGGTACGAGCGGATCATGGTACCAGTATGGTACAACGACCAAAGCTGGGTCGCCTATTGGGATCAATACGATCACCCCGAAAACCTGCCGGAATATGCCGTAGGTGTGCTGGACTTCTGGTGGTATGACGCCGAAAAGGCCGCCAAACTGAAATCCGACCGCGCGTTGAGGTAAGCCAGACCCATGGGAGCCTATATTCTAAGACGCCTGTTGCTGGTGATCCCGACCCTTCTGGGCATCATGATCGTCAACTTCACGCTGGTGCAATTCGTCCCCGGTGGCCCGGTTGAACAGATCATCGCTGAACTGCAAGGCGGTGGTGATGTGTTCGAAGGCTTCGCTGGCGGTGGCGACGACGTGCAAACACAATCAGGTGCGCCCAACGAGGAATACGTCGGCGCTCGTGGCCTGCCGCCCGAATTTATTGCCGAGCTGGAGAAAGAATTCGGTTTTGACAAGCCGCCGCTTGAACGCTTTCTGACCATGCTGGGCAACTACATGACGCTGGACTTTGGCGAGAGCTACTTCCGCTCGATCAGCGTCATCGACCTGGTGTTGGAAAAGATGCCCGTTTCGATCTCGCTTGGTCTGTGGTCCACCTTGATTGCCTATTTGGTGTCGATCCCGCTTGGCATTCGCAAGGCCGTGCATGATGGATCTTCTTTCGACACCTGGACCAGCGGCGCGATCATCGTGGCTTATGCGATACCCGGCTTCCTGTTTGCCATCCTGCTGCTGGTGCTGTTTGCCGGTGGCTCTTACTGGCAGATCTTTCCGCTGCGGGGACTGACCAGCGACAACTTTGACGACCTGAGTCTGCTGGGCAAGATTGGCGACTACTTTTGGCACATCGCGCTGCCGGTGCTCGCCTCGACCATCGCGGCTTTTGCGACACTGACCTTGCTTACCAAGAACTCGTTCCTGGATGAGATCAAGAAACACTATGTCATGACCGCCCGCGCCAAAGGGCTGAGCGAAAGCCGCGTCCTTTATGGCCACGTCTTCCGCAACGCCATGCTGATCGTGATTGCGGGTTTCCCTGCAGTGTTCATTGGCGTTTTCTTTTCCGGCTCGATCATCATCGAAACGATCTTCTCGCTCGATGGTCTTGGACGGCTTGGTTTCGAGGCGGCAGTGGCGCGCGACTATCCGGTGATTTTTGGAACACTTTTCATCTTTGGCCTGATGAGCCTGGTGGTCGGCATCCTGTCGGATCTGATGTATGTTCTGGTCGATCCGCGCATCGACTTTGAAAGCCGCGAGGGGTAATTCATGGCACTTTCCCCTCTAAACCAACGCCGTTGGCGCAATTTTCGCAAGAACGGCAGGGCCTATTGGTCGCTGATCCTCTTTTCAGTGATTTTCACGCTGTCGCTGTTCGCCGAATTCATTGCTAACGACAAACCGATCCTGGTGAATTACCGGGGTGAGTATTTCACGCCGGTCTTCAATTTCTATCCCGAGACCGCTTTTGGCGGCGATTTCCAGACCGAAGCGATCTATAGCGACCCTGAGGTGCAATGCTTGATCGTCAGCGGTGGTCTGCAGGATTGCTTTGACGAACCCGAGGAAATGCTGGAACAAATCAGTGCAGGCACGTTCCAAGCCGACGGGTTCAAAAAAGGCTGGGCCATCTGGCCACCGATTCCCTATTCGTTCAACACCACCGTGGACCGTCCCGGCGCTGCCCCCCTGCCGCCCAACGGCCAGAACCTGCTGGGTACAGACAGCGCCAAGCGCGACGTGCTGGCGCGGGTGATTTACGGCTTCCGCCTGTCGATCTTGTTCACGCTTTTGGTGACTGGCGTAGCCAGCATCCTGGGCGTGGTGGCAGGTGCGGTGCAAGGCTATTTCGGTGGTTGGACAGACCTGATCTTCCAGCGTGTGATCGAGATCTGGTCTGCGACCCCGTCGCTCTATGTCATCATCATTATGTTCGCCATTCTGGGGCGCAGTTTCTGGTTGCTGGTCGCCTTGATGATCCTGTTTGGTTGGACCGGTCTTGTGGGCGTGGTCCGCGCAGAATTCCTGCGCGCGCGGAACCTGGAATACGTGCGAGCTGCCAAAGCGCTTGGGGTGGGCAACATCACCATCATGCGCCGCCACATGCTGCCCAATGCCATGGTCGCGACGCTGACCTTCATGCCGTTCATTGTTACAGGTACCATCGGTGGCCTGGCCTCGCTCGACTTTCTGGGCTTTGGCCTGCCATCGTCGGCCCCCTCGCTTGGCGAGTTGACCTTGCAAGCCAAAAACAACCTGAATGCGCCCTGGCTCGCTTTCACCGCGTTCTTCACCTTTGCCATCATGCTCTCGCTTCTGGTCTTCATTTTTGAGGGCGTGCGCGATGCGTTTGATCCAAGAAAGACTTTCTCATGAGCGCCTTGCTGGAAGTTAACGGGCTGCGGGTGTCATTCCGTCAGGATGGTCAACTTACGCCGGCGGTCAAGGGCGTGTCCTTTTCCGTGGATCGGGGTGAGACTGTGGCGTTGGTCGGCGAATCCGGGTCGGGCAAGTCGGTGACTGCGTTGTCGACCGTCTCGCTTCTGGGTAGCAGTGCCGAGGTTGAAGGGTCCGTGACTTATGACGGGCAAGAGATGATCGGAGCCGATGAACAGCGCCTGCAGCAGGTGCGCGGCAACGACATCAGCTTTATCTTTCAAGAGCCGATGACCTCGCTCAACCCTCTGCACACGATCGAAAAGCAGATGGCGGAATCGCTGGCCTTGCATCAGGGCGTGGCGGGAGCGGAGGCGCGGACCCGCATTATCGAGCTGTTGAACAAAGTCGGCATTCGCGACCCACAGGACCGCCTAGACAGCTATCCTCATCAGCTTTCGGGTGGGCAGCGTCAGCGGGTGATGATCGCCATGGCATTGGCCAACAAGCCCGATGTCTTGATTGCAGACGAGCCGACAACGGCACTGGATGTGACAATTCAGGCGCAAATCTTAGAGCTGTTGGCTGATTTGCAGAAGGCCGAAAACATGGGATTGCTCTTTATCACCCATGATTTGGGAATCGTGCGGCGGATCGCGGACCGGGTATGCGTCATGAAAGACGGCGAGATTGTCGAAGCCGGATCGACATCCGAAATTTTCGACAACCCGCAACATCCTTACACCCAGAAACTGTTGGCGGCAGAGCCGTCGGGTATTCCCGAACCGATCGCCGGTGACGCAGAGGTGATTGCACATACCAATGGTCTGCGCGTTTGGTTCCCGATCCAGCGTGGGTTCATGAAACGGACGGTTGGTCATGTGAAGGCGGTCAATGATGCCTCGATCAGCGTTCGCGCTGGCGAGACGCTTGGTATCGTTGGGGAATCCGGCTCAGGTAAAACGACTCTTGCGTTGGCCTTGATGCGTCTTATCTCCTCTGACGGTGGCATCACCTATCGCGATCAGGACGTGCGAAAGTGGTCCACGCGCGAACTGCGGCGTCTGCGCAAGGATATGCAGATTGTGTTCCAGGATCCGTTCGGATCGCTCAGCCCGCGCATGACCTGCGCACAGATCATTGCTGAAGGGCTGGCGGTTCATAACGTCGATCCACACCGCGCGCCGCGTGATCTGGTGGCCGAAGTGATGCAAGAAACTGGACTAGATCCCGCAGCAATGGACCGTTACCCGCATGAGTTCTCTGGTGGGCAACGCCAGCGGATTGCGATTGCCAGGGCTATGGTGTTACGACCCAAGTTGTTGGTGCTGGACGAGCCGACAAGTGCTCTGGACATGACTGTTCAGGTGCAAATTGTCGAGCTGCTGCGAAACCTCCAACAGAAATACGGGCTGGCATATCTGTTCATCTCACACGACCTAAAAGTGGTCCGGGCCATGTCGCATCAGGTGATGGTGATGAAACAGGGTGATGTGATTGAAATGGGCCCGTCCGAGGCACTGTTCGAGTCTCCGCAAACAGATTACACGCGCGAGTTGATCGCGGCGGCGGGGTAGGGCGAAGCCACCCTTTCGAAACATCCCGATCGCTGACGTTCTGCGGTGACGCGCCGCGCGCAGCGCGGCCCAACGGGAGGAAGTTTTTCGCCAGAAAAATTGACGACGGGTGGGAGCGATTCGAGCGTTATTTGGCCGGAGCCATTTTGGCTTTGGTGCCTTGGCTCCGCATTTCCTCATAGTGATCAAAGCTCAAGTTCACCCAACCTGTGCCGCGTGTCGAACTGGCGATCGTTCGGTGCAGTTCATCCTCGGCGACTGCGGGCAAAAGCGCGTTGAAAATCTCCCATCCGGCGGCGTTGGGGTTGGCTTCAAAGCCAAGAACTTGCCCTTGGAGGCTACTGATCGTCGGGACCATGTCCCCCACGAAAGACGTCGGCAGGTGGATTTCGGCGTGCAGGACCGGTTGCAGGACCACGGGTTTTGCCATGCCAATGGCCTCGCGTACGGCTACCCTACCGGCCATCTTGAACGCATAATCCGAGCTGTCGACGTTGTGGTGTTTGCCATCGGTCAGGGTGACCTTGACGTCAATCACCGGGTACCCTTCTGGTCCTTCGGCCAAAGCCTCCAGAGCGCCTGCCTCGACTGACGGTATGTAATTCTTGGGAACTGCACCTCCTTTGACGGTGTCGTCGAATTGAAACCCTGATCCGCGCGGCACCGGGGCGACCGTCAGTACAACATCTGCAAATTGCCCGGCCCCGCCGGATTGCTTGCGGTGTCGGTGCCGATGATCCACAGACCTCGAAATCGTCTCACGATGCACGGTCTCTACAGGCTCGGTCGTTACTTCGATACCGAAATCCTCTGCCAGTTTCTCCGACAAACGCCGCAGATGCTGTGGCCCTTGCGTGCCCAGGACCGCATGACCGCCTAGTTCGTCTTGGCTCTGGTGCAAGCCGGGGTCGATCTCGTTCAAGCGCGAGAGCGCATTCGACAGGCGCACGTCATCGCGTTCATGGGTTGGAGTGACCTTTTGCCGGTGGCTGGGTGCATGGCTCGTCGCCCATTCGGGCAAGGGCGAGGACCCGCTGCTGTCAAGGACGAAACCGGGACTCAAATGATCGGACTTAACTGCCAATCCGATCTCGCCCGCGTTGATCCGTTCAATCTGGGTTTTGGTGTCCAATGCCACCAAGGAGCCAATGGTTTCACCGCCCAGGTTTTGATGCGCAATGACCCCGTCGCCCAAGCCGCGCAAGACAGTGATCTTGCCGATGTGCTTCTTGACGTCGGCAAAGCCTGCGATGGCACGGGCCTTTTCTCCGGCCTCGTCCCGGTCCCGCGCGATGTTAAACTCGGGGGCCTCGTGGCGCAGTGCTTTCATCATGCGGGTCAGCCCATTGGCGTGACTAGCAGCGCCAAGGTAGGCGGGGATCAACTGATGATTCTGGAGCACCTTGGCCGCCAGATCAAAAATCTCTTCGCTGGGGGGCTGTTTGTCCTCGATCAGTTGCTCAAGCAGATTGTCGTCGAAATCCGATAGGGTTTCTAACAATTCGGTGCGGGCCTCTTGTTCGCGATCCTCAGCGGATGTCGGAAGCTCGATCAAGGCAGAGGGTTGCCCCTCTTGATATTTCCACGCGCGCTCGGAAATCAGGTCGACTGCGCCGACGATCTGCTCGTCTTCGCGAATCGGAATTTGGCGCAGTGTGATGTGATGCGAACAATAGCCTTGAAGCGCAGAAACGATATCGCGGATGCGGCCGTTGGGGTTGTCCATCTTGTTGATGAACAGAAAACTCGGAATGCCTGCCTCTTCGGCCAAGCGCAGGTAGGGCGCGGCCAGAACGGCGGCGTCCGGGTCGGGCGGCACGACGATCACGGCGGCGTCGCTGATAGCCATCGCTGGCCCGACATAGGCCAGGGCGTCACTTCCGCCATTGACGTCAACGGCACACCAAGGTTCATCAAGATAGGAAAAGCTGTGCAGTTGAACCACTTCGGACACGTTGAATTTTGTGGATCGCCCGTCCAGGCGGCTGATCGCCTCGACGAGCGTGGATTTGCCTGATTGGGTTGGGCCTAATACGGTAAAGACGCGCATTTGATTGTCCCTCTGACTGGTGCACGGCACGGGTTTCTGAGCTGCGCGAATAGGTCAGACGAACAGAGCAATGTCCGTTTGAGGTGTCTTGTGACCAACCTGCCTCGGGACGCGCACCCCTTTGGGCGGCGGCGTCATATTCTATGAGTGTCGGAAATCGAAGGCTGTTCCGTCAAGTGTTTTAGAGGTGCGCGGCGGGCCTCAGGGCGCCCGCCGCTCTGATCCGGCTCTCCCCTTCCGGATCAGATGGCCGAGCTGTGCCCGGCTTTGCTGAGGTCGTATTCATCAAATCCGCGCGCGATCATCCGCGTCAGTGGGCGCGCGTCGGGTGGGATGAACAGCCCCTCGTCCGAGACCCGCAAGACCCCGTCAAACGAACGATTAACCTGCTCAAAGAGGGCATCAAGAGTGCTGGGGGAAATCTCGTGATCGCGCAGGATTTCGGCTCGGTCGATCCGAAAATCGCACATCAAACCTTCGATCAAACGGCTGCGCAAAATGTCCTGCCCTTTAAACTGATGTCCGCGCGAGGTCGAAAACCACCCGTCACGAATGGCCGCCGTATGGGCCGATGTGGCCGGGGCGTTCTGTGCATATCCATGTGGAAATTTCGAGATTGAGGAGGCACCAACCCCAATCAGGACATTGGCCTGATCGTCGGTGTAGCCTTGAAAATTCCGCTTGAGCCTCCCGGCCTTGAGCGCTTGGGTCAGCCCATCATCTTGAGTGGCGAAGTGGTCGATCCCAATCTCGGCGTAGTTGTCCCACTTGAACAGGCGGCGCGCGGTTTCGAATAGGTCCAGCCGTTCTTCGGGCGTCGGCAATTTGTCTGACGGAATCAGTTGTTGCCGCTTGGCCATCCACGGCACATGGGCATAGCCGTAAAGCGCCACGCGATCTGGGTTGAGCGAAAGCAGCTTTTGAACGCTTTCGGTCATCCGCGCCTTAGTCTGGTGCGGCAAGCCAAAAAGGATGTCGGCATTCAGGCTGGTGATTCCGCGGTCGCGGATCATTTCAACCGCCTCACGGGTGATGTCGTACCCTTGAATACGGCCGATGGTTTTTTGGATGAGTGGATCGAAATCCTGTACCCCGATCGAAGCGCGGTTCATCCCTGCGTTGGCCAGTGCGTCCAAGCGATCCGCGTCGATCTCATTGGGGTCGATCTCGACCGAAAATTCGGCGTTGTCGCCCAGTGGGGCCACGTCAAAAATCGCCTGCGCCAGATCCGTCATCATCGCGGGTTGCAGCAAGGTCGGCGTGCCGCCTCCCCAATGCAGTCGCGACAAGGTGATTCCCTTGGGTAGGCGGTCGGCGATCAAACGCAACTCGGATTTCAGCGTCTCCAGATACGCTTTCACCGGGTCGTCTGATTGCGTTCCCTGGGTGCGACAGGCGCAGAACCAACACAGGCGACGGCAGAATGGCACGTGGATATATAGGGAAATCGCGCTTTCAGGCGCAATTTCGGACATCCATTGCCCAAAAAGATCAGACCCCACATCATTGCTGAAGTGGGGCGCGGTCGGGTAGCTCGTGTAGCGGGGGACTTTCGCGTCAAATAGTCCGAGCTGAGCCAATTGGGATTTCGCTATCATTCCGATACTGTAATATGAGCCTTCGACGAATAACCTTGACCCAGATCAATTGGGACAGATCATGAATACCCATGCACAAAATGTTCCCTCCGCTTGCGGAGATTGTCCGATCCGGCATCGCGCTGTGTGTTCGCATTGCGACCACGACGAACTGCTAGAGCTGGAAGGCATCAAATTCTACCGCACCTTCGAGGCCGGGCAAACCATCATCTGGTCCGGTGACATGATGAGCTTTGTGGGATCCGTTGTGTCCGGCATTGCGACGCTGACGCAGACCATGGAAGACGGCCGAACCCAGATGGTTGGTCTGTTGCTGCCGTCAGATTTTGTCGGTCGACCCGGTCGTGATGGAGCGGCCTATAACGTCGTGGCAACAACCGATGTGGTCATGTGCTGCTTTCGCAAGAAACCGTTCGAAGAACTGATGATGCGCACCCCGCATATCGCGCACCGCCTGTTGCAGATGACACTCGACGAACTGGACGCTGCGCGCGAGTGGATGCTGGTTCTGGGTCGCAAGACAGCAAGAGAAAAGATTGCCAGCCTGTTGTCGATCATTGCCCGCCGCGATGCCTCTGTTTCGGCAAAGGGAGCGACGGGGTCCAAGACCTTTGATCTGCCGCTGACCCGCGAGGCGATGGCAGATTATTTGGGCCTGACACTGGAAACGGTGAGCCGCCAGATATCGGCTTTGCGCAAGGACTCGGTGATCCAGCTTGAAGGCAAACGCCACGTGACCATCCCGGACATGCGCCGTCTGATGGACGAAGCAGGCGACGACAGTGACGGCGGTTTCCTTAACTGAAGCTCAGGTCCAGGCTTGCCTGATGGCATCAAGGCTGCTTGGTTTGCTGTGACGGGATAGTGAAAGGGTGAGGTAATGGAATTCAGCAGCGTTTTTGCGATGCTCATCATCGGGGCTTTGTCTGGATGGTTGGCAGGCAAACTGATGGAGGGCCGGGGATTCGGCATCCTTGGCAATATCATTGTCGGCGTAGTTGGCGCTTTTGCCGCTGGGTTCATATTCCCGGCATTGGGGTTTTCCGTTGGCGGCGGGTTTATCGCTTCGGTATTTCACGCCACCATCGGCGCGGTCATTTTGTTGTTCTTGATTGGATTAATCCGAAAGGCTTGAATGAAAACAGGCGCCGAATGCGGTGCCTGTTTTGCTTTGGCTCTAGTGCGCCAGGAAGACTGGCACAGTGCCGTTTTCCAGCATGTTGCGCGTCGCGCCGCCAAGGATGGCTTCGCGAAAGCGCGAGTGGCCGTAAGCTCCCATCACGATCATATCCGCCTGGGTATCCGCGGCATGACGATTCAGCACGTCGGACACGCGCGGCATGGTCTTGCTGAGCACGTCGATCTCGCAGCGTACTCCGTGGCGGGCCAGCATCTGGGACAGCAATCCGCCCGGGTCAGAGCGATCTGGACCATGTTGCGGCGGGTCGATTACAACGATGCGCACGGTTTCGGCGGCAACAAGGAAAGGCAGGGCACGGCGGATGGCGCGCATTGCCTCAACACTTTCGTTCCAGGCCACCAGTACCGTCTTGGGCTGTGCCACGGGTTGCGCGTTGTCCGGCACGATCAAAACCGGCGCGTGCCCTTCGAACATCGCGGCCTCGACAATCGGCTCGGCCTCGGCACCCTTGTTGTCACCATAGGGGCGCTGCAACACGACCAGATCCGAAAAACGGGCGCGATGTGCCACATGCCGTCCGATGTCGGCGATCTGCGCCACGCCATCTTCGGTAGACCATCGAACGCCTGTTGCGTCGAGATAGGCTTTGGCTGCCGCGTTGATCTCTTCTGCGTCGGTGTTGGCGCGTTTGAGCGATTCCTGCAGGATCATCGCATTGGCCCCGGCATAGTAATATCCGGTTTGCGAACGGTCGACACCCAGACACAGGGCTTCGACATGCGCGTTCTGGACCTCGGCCAAAGCGACCAATTGACCAAGGGCTGCTTTGGGCAATTCGGGATCCGTCAAAACGGTTAGTAGAGATTTGTAAGCCATTTGAACCTCTTGACTACAATGCGCACCATAAGGTTTCACGCATTCTCGTATTCATTGAGTTATGCCTGTCACAGATTTCGCGTTAGTGTCTTGATACAGATCAAAGCAAGTTGGACCTCCGTTCTTCATGTAGCGCCTAGTCTGAATTCGTCTGGCGTGACGCAAAGATCGCGTGGGACAAGGCAAAGGGACGCAAAATGTCGAATTATATCAAGCTAATCGCGCTTGGTGTGGTGGCCATCTTCGCCATGATGGCGGCCAACTACGCGCGCGATCCGGCTTACATGGTGCATGCGATCATCATTCTGATCGTCACCGGTGGGCTATTTCTTTGGACACTGCGCCATACGGACGAGCCAGAAACCTACGTTGATTACTCGGGTGAGTATATGGACGGTGTGATCCGCTACGGCGTGATTGCGACGGCCATGTGGGGTGTTGTTGGCTTTCTTGTTGGTGTGATCATCGCTTTTCAGCTGGCGTTTCCGTCGCTGAACTTTGAATGGGCTCACGGGTATGCCAACTTTGGTCGCCTGCGCCCGCTGCACACCTCGGCAGTGATTTTTGCCTTTGGCGGTAACGCATTGATCGCGACATCGTTCTATGTGGTACAGCGAACCTGCGCTGCGCGCCTTTGGGGCGGCAACCTGGCGTGGTTCGTATTCTGGGGCTATCAGCTGTTCATCGTGCTGGCGGCAACCGGGTATCTGCTGGGTTCGACCCAATCCAAGGAATACGCTGAGCCGGAATGGCATGTTGATCTGTGGCTGACCATCGTTTGGGTCGCTTACCTGGCCGTGTTCCTAGGTACAATCGTCAAGCGGAAAGAGCCGCACATCTACGTGGCAAACTGGTTCTTCCTGTCGTTCATCGTCACCGTTGCGATGCTGCATGTGGTCAACAACCTAGCCTTGCCGGTGTCGATCTGGGGCTCGCGCTCTGTCATGGTTATGTCCGGTGTGCAGGATGCGATGACGCAATGGTGGTATGGCCACAACGCGGTGGGCTTCTTCCTGACTGCGGGCTTCCTGGGCATGATGTATTACTTTATCCCGAAACAGGCCGAGCGTCCGGTGTTTTCGTACAAGCTGTCGATCATCCACTTCTGGGCGCTGATCTTCCTGTACATCTGGGCCGGTCCGCACCACCTGCATTACACCGCGTTGCCTGACTGGGCCTCGACCCTTGGCATGGTGTTCTCGATCGTGCTGTGGATGCCGTCCTGGGGCGGCATGATCAACGGTTTGATGACCCTGTCGGGGGCTTGGGACAAGCTGCGCACCGACCCTGTTATTCGTATGATGGTGATCAGCCTTGGGTTCTATGGCATGTCCACGTTCGAGGGGCCGATGATGTCGATCCGGGCCGTGAACTCGCTGAGCCACTACACCGACTGGACCATTGGGCACGTTCACTCGGGTGCATTGGGTTGGAACGGCATGATCACCTTTGGTGCGCTGTACTTCCTGGTGCCTGTGTTGTGGAAGCGGGAACGTCTCTACTCGCTTAGCCTCGTGTCCTGGCACTTCTGGCTCGCGACCATCGGTATTGTGCTCTACGCGGCGTCGATGTGGGTCACCGGTATCATGGAGGGCCTGATGTGGCGCGAAGTGGACGCCAACGGTTTCCTCGTGAACTCGTTCGCCGACACCGTTGCGGCCAAGTTCTTGCCCTATGTGGCACGCGGGGTTGGTGGTCTCATGTTCCTCTCTGGTGCTGTGATCATGTGTTACAACCTGCTGATGACTGTACGGAAAGCGCCGGCCAAAGAGGCTAGCCTGACCGTCGCAGTCCCGGCTGAATAAGGAGGGCCGGAGCAATGGCAATTCTCGACAAACATAAAATCCTCGAGACCAACGCGAGCCTCCTGCTGATTTTCAGCTTTTTGGTCGTGACCATCGGTGGCATCGTGCAGATCGCACCGCTGTTCTGGTTGGAAAACACCATCGAGAAGGTAGAAGGCATGCGCCCTTACACCCCGCTCGAACTGGCCGGGCGCGAGATCTACATTCGCGAAGGGTGCTACAACTGCCACAGCCAGATGATCCGCCCTATGCGGGACGAGGTCGAGCGCTATGGTCACTACTCACTGGCGGCGGAATCGATGTACGATCACCCGTTTCAGTGGGGGTCCAAACGGACCGGGCCGGATCTGGCCCGAGTTGGTGGACGCTATTCGGATGAATGGCACGTCGATCACATGCGTGACCCGCAGGCAGTGGTGCCAGAATCGATCATGCCGAAATATGGCTTTCTGGAAGAAACCCGGATCGACGGCAAATACATCCAGGATGTCATGACCAGCCACTCGATAGTGGGTGTGCCTTACTCGGATGAGATGCTGGCGCAGGCGCAGGCCGACTTCCGCGCGCAGGCCGACCCGGATAGTGACTATGATGGCCTTCTGGAACGCTATGGCGACAAGGTGAACGTTCGCAACTTTGACGGTCAGCCGGGAATCTCCGAAGGCGATGCGATCATCGCCTATCTGCAGATGCTGGGCACGTTGGTCGATTTCTCGACCTTCACACCTGACGCAAGCCGCTGAGGGAGGGGATCATGGAAGAGTACACTTTTCTTAGACAACTCGCAGACAGCTGGTTTCTGGTCGGACTGTTCGCTTTCTTTGTAGGGGTTGTTTTCTGGGTGTTTCGCCCGGGCAGCACCAAAACCTATCAGGATACTGCAAACATCCCGTTCCGACATGAAGACAAACCCGCCACATCCAAGGAGGCGAGGCAATGAGCGACAATACGTCTGAAAAGAAGAATGAGCACGGGAATGGCACGACTGGCCATAACTGGGACGGCATCGAAGAATGGGATAACCCCATGCCGCGCTGGTGGGTCTGGACCTTTTACCTGACCATTATCTGGGCCGTCGCTTACACAATCGCCTATCCGGCCTGGCCGCTTGTTAGCGGGGCAACTGCAGGAGTTCTGGGCTGGTCGTCCCGGGCGGATGTGAACGCGGAAATCCAAGCGGTCGAGGAAGCCAATGCTCCGATCAACGCCAAGCTTGAAGCGGTTGATCTGAACGCAATCGTTGGCGATCCCGAGCTCAACACCTATGCGGTGTCGGCCGGTGGCGCTGTGTTCCGCACTTGGTGCGCGCAGTGTCACGGGTCGGGCGCGGCGGGTGCCAAAGGCTATCCCAACCTGCTGGACGATGACTGGCTCTGGGGCGGAGACATGGAGGCGATCCATTTCACTGTGGCGCACGGCATTCGCAACGAGGACAGCGAAGACGCGCGCTACTCTGAAATGCCTGCCTTTGGTCGGGACGAGCTGTTGACTGAAGAAGAAGTCGATCAGGTCACGAACTATGTAATGTCGCTGTCGAGTGACGCCAATGATGCGTCGCAGGTTGAGGCCGGTTCGGTGCTTTACGCGGACAATTGCGCCTCGTGCCACATGGAAGACGGCACCGGTGATCGCGAGCAGGGCGCGCCCAACCTGGCGGATGCGATCTGGCTGTTTGGTGGGGATTACGAGGACATCAAGCACACGGTGACGTACAGTCGCTTTGGTGTGATGCCTGCGTGGAACACCCGCCTGACCGAGGCGCAAATCCGTGCCGTGACGGCCTATGTCCACCAGCTGGGTGGCGGCGAGTGATCGCTGATTGAGACACCTTCGGGCCTGATGGCCCGAAGGCAGGCGTTGGCTATTCGATCTGTTCGCGCGTTTCCTGAATAGCCGACGCTGATAACCCAGACTAAGGTCTGGTTCGCAGCCCGTCCACCTTTGCCGGTGGGCGGGTATTTTACTTGCGGTGTTTCCCGGTTAACCGTGAAAAGACTCGCGTGATGGTCGATCGTTTCTGAACAATGGCTCCCTCTGGCGGTTCGGGAAAAGCCGAATTCCGACGAGGTGCAACACGGGCTGCGGTCAGGAAACTGTCTGCATAAACTCCAAGCATTGCGAATATCCTTTGTTGTTGGTGTCTGACATTCATATTGATCAGGGCTGTGAAAAATGCGATTCAATCATAATTCATTTATGTAAGTCAGGATTACATATGAGTTGGCGAAACATGCCCTCCCTGATCTCTCTTCGCGCTCTGGATGCTTTTGCTGTTGAGGGAAACGTCGTTAAAGCGGGGCAGATCCTGAATGTTAGCCATGCTGCCATTAGTCAGCACCTCAAGCAGCTTGAGGCGCACTTGGGAGTTTCGCTTGTCGATCGCAATGGTCGTAGTCTTGTTCTGACGGTTGAAGGACAGCAGCTGGCACGCGCCCTGCGGCTTGGATTTGGTGCGATCACCGCGGCGGTTGAGGAGTTGATGCAAATCGACGCCGCGCGTCCGTTGCATATCTCTTGCACATCGACCTTTGCGACGATCTGGCTGATGCCGCGGCTGCCTGACTTTCGCGTGAAACACCCCGAAATCGACTTAATGCTGGACCCGAATCCGCGCATTGTGGCGCTGGAACCTGGCGGCGTAGACATGGCGATCCGCCATGGCGATGGGAATTGGCCGGGGCTGAATGTCGAAATGCTGGTGCCGTCGGCCATGTCTGTTGTGGCGTCGCCCGCGTTGCTCGGCGGCCGACAGAGCGTAACCCCAGAGGAACTGGCCGAGCTTCCATGGCTGGAAGAGATCGGCGCAAACGAGGCTAACACCTGGTTCGAGTCCCATGGGGTCGAGTTGTTGTCGCGCGGGGCTCGTATCCAATTGCCCGGCAACCTGCTGATCGAAGGAGTGCGTGCGGGTCAAGGGGTCGCGGTGACCGTTCGCAAGTTCGTCGAGGACGATCTGGCCTCGGGGCGGTTGGTCGAACTGTTCTGCGACGAAAGTGCACGGGGCTATTTCATCGTGACCCGTCCCGGTGTTCTGCGGCCACCTGTCAAAGCGTTCCTACAATGGTTGAGGCGTCAAAAAACGCAGGAAATGCTCTGAATTGGGGGAGTTCGGGCAGAGTTGGAACTTTTTTCTGCTTTGGGAGCCCCGGCCCCGCCCATGCAATGCTATGGTAACTGATTACTTAAAACGTGAACCTTGGATACGCTTTTTGACCCATGTCAAAGTTGCCTCATGTATAACCTGTGAAAACACGCCTCGAATAAGCCCATTATCTGGAGTGACGCCGTGAGCGATTCCGAGCCCGCCCCCAGCCTGTACGCCGCACGGGAACCGATCTTTCCTCGACGTGTTTCAGGGCCGTTCCGCAACCTCAAATGGATCATCATGGCGGTGACCCTAGGGATTTACTATCTGACCCCCTGGATCCGTTGGGATCGTGGTCCTAACCTGCCGGATCAGGCGGTGTTGTTGGATATGGCGAACCGTCGGTTCTATTTCTTCTGGGTCGAGATTTGGCCGCACGAGTTCTACTTTGTTGCGGGTCTTTTGATCATGGCTGGGCTTGGGCTGTTCCTGTTCACCTCGGCGCTTGGTCGGGTCTGGTGCGGATATGCCTGTCCGCAAACCGTTTGGACGGATCTCTTTATTCTGGTGGAACGCTGGATCGAAGGCGACCGGAACGCACGTCTGCGTCTTCATAGGCAAAAGAAACTGGATTTCCGCAAAGTGCGTTTACGGATCACCAAGTGGATCACCTGGCTGCTGATCGGTTTGGCAACTGGTGGTGCTTGGGTGTTCTATTTCGCTGATGCGCCAACTCTGTCCGTCGATCTGGTGACTGGCAATGCACATCCGATCGCCTACACCACCATGGCCATTCTGACGGCGACCACCTTTTTCTTTGGCGGGTTTGCGCGCGAACAGATCTGTATCTATGCCTGCCCCTGGCCGCGCATTCAGGCAGCGATGATGGACGAGGATACGCTGACGGTGGGCTACCGCGAATGGCGGGGAGAGCCGCGCGGCAAAGGCAAGCGGACAGCTGATTCCGAACTTGGCGACTGCATCGATTGTATGGCCTGCGTCAACGTTTGTCCCATGGGAATCGACATTCGCGATGGCCAGCAGATGGAGTGCATCACATGCGCGCTGTGTATCGACGCCTGTGACGACATGATGGAAAAGATCGGCAAGCCGCGTGGCCTGATCGACTATATGGCGTTGAGTGACGAGGCCAATGAACGGGCGGGGCAGACTCCTAGAAACATCTGGAAGCACATCTTCCGCCCGCGCACGATGTTATACACCTCTTTGTGGAGCCTTGTTGGTGTCGGTTTGCTGTTTGCTCTGTTCATTCGTGCAGACATTGAATTGACAGTGGCCCCAGTTCGCAACCCGACCTTTGTGACTCTGTCCGACGGTTCGATCCGCAACACTTATGACGTGCGCCTGCGCAACAAACACGGCGAAAATCGACCCTTCCAGCTGTCTATCGCGGGTGATCCATCCATGCGGATTGAGCTTGAGGGGCTTTCTGGTGATACCGTGGATGTGCCCGCCGACACCTCGTTTTTGCAGCGAGTGTATATCGTGGCGCCCAAGGATGCAGGCCCCGCGACGGCAGGCAGCACCGATGTGCGGATCTGGATCGAGGATACGTCGAACGGCGAACGCGCGTATAAAGACACGAACTTTAACGGGAAAGGCAACTGATCATGGCCGAGCGTGAGTTTACCGGCAAACATATGCTGGCCGTGTTCATCGGTGCCTTTGGGATCATCATCACGGTCAATCTGATTTTGGCCTACAACGCGGTCGCGACGTTTCCGGGGCTTGAGGCCAAGAACTCTTACGTGGCTTCGCAGCAGTTCAACGAACGCCGCGACGCGCAAGAGGGATTGGGGTGGACCGTTGATGCCAGGGCCAAAGGCGGTCTGGTGATCCTGTCGATCACCGATGAGGCCGGGCAGCCGGTTCAGGTCGCTCAGCTTGAGGCCGTCTTGGGCCGCGCAACCCATGTGAAGGAGGACTTTGAGCCCGATTTCCAATTCGACGGCAGCGCCTATGTGGCTAAGGCCGAACTGGGCGGCGGTAACTGGAACATTCGCATGAAGGCCAAGGCTCAGGACGGCACCGAATTTGTCCAACGCGTTGTGCTGGATGTCAGGGGTTGACCTGATGGGAGCAGTCACTGCACGACCCCAACCCGCAGCGGCCTGTCCCGGCTGTGTTGTCACGCCGACCGAGCCCGTGCGCCCGATTCCCAAAGATGTGCAACTGGCCCTGTCCTTGCCGACGATCCACTGTCAGGCTTGTATATCCAAGGTTGAGCGGGCGCTGAATGCAGTGCCAGGCGTGCAATCGGCGCGGGTCAACTTGACGCTCAAACGGGCGATGATACAGGCTGAACCGGGTGTCCGGGCCGATGCGCTTATCTCCGTTCTTGAGGCCGAAGGTTTCGAGTCGCATGAGCTGGATGCGGGTGCCTTGTCTGTCACCGGCAGCGACAAGGCCGGGCGCGAGTTGCTGATGCGGCTCGCAGTGGCGGGCTTTGCCTCGATGAACGTTATGCTCTTATCGGTGTCCGTCTGGTCAGGCGCCACGGATGCAACGCGGGACATGTTCCATTGGATCTCGGCCGCGATTGCTTTGCCTGCGATTGCCTTTGCAGGCAAGCCGTTCTTTGAAAGCGCATGGAGCGCGCTGCGTATGCGCCGCCTGAACATGGACGTGCCGATTGTGTTGGCCATCGCGCTGGCGCTGGCGACGTCGCTTTGGGAAACGGCTCTCAGCGGCGAGCATGCCTATTTTGATGCGGCTCTGACGTTGGTATTTTTCCTGTTGGCGGGCCGCTATCTGGATCATCGCACACGGGCCATTGCCCGATCAGCGGCGCAAGAGCTGTCGGCGCTTGAAGTGCCCCGCGCCTTGCGTATCAAAGACGGTGCCGAACAAGAAGTTGCCGTGGCTGACCTGCGGATAGGAGATCTGATCCGGGTGCGGCCTGGTGGACGGATGCCTGTGGATGGTGAGATTGTCGAGGGGCAATCCGAACTCGACCGCTCTCTGCTAACTGGCGAAACCGTCCCGGTCTACGCAGAACCCGGCACAGGAGTAAGCGCGGGCGAGGTCAATCTGACCGGTCCACTGACTATTCGCGCGTCGGCGGTTGGAACTGACACATCGCTGCATCGCATGGCCGATCTTGTGGCGGTCGCTGAATCGGGTCGCTCGCGTTACACCTCGTTGGCGGACAGTGCCGCGAAGCTTTATGCGCCGGGTGTGCACATCCTGTCCGCGCTTAGTTTCTTTGGGTGGTATCTCTACTCTGGCGACTTACGCACGGCACTCAACATCGCTGCTGCGGTTCTGATCATCACCTGCCCTTGTGCGCTTGGTTTGGCAGTTCCTGCAGTGACCACAGCGGCTTCTGGTCGGTTGTTTCGCAAGGGGATGTTGATTAAGCATTCCACCGCTTTGGAACGTCTGGCTGAGATTGACACTGTGGTTTTCGATAAGACCGGTACCTTGACGAAGGGCACGCCTGACCTGACGAACCTCAGCGACATCCCACGCGAAGCTGCGTCGATTGCAGCGGCTTTGGCCGGGGCGTCGTCGCATCCATTGTCGCGGGCGGTGACCCAGGCCGCCGAGGCGGCCGAGATCGACGCAGTGGCAGTGGCAGACGTAACCGAGGTTCCCGGCTTTGGTTCTCAAGGGTTACTAGATGGCAAAACGGTCCGCTTTGGTCGCGCAGCTTGGGTCGGGGCCGAGCAAGGAGCTCATACGGCTGCCTGGTTATCAGTGGATGGTGCCGCACCGGTCGAGTTTCGGTTCAACGATGCTTTGCGCCCTGGAGCAGAGGAGGCGGTTTCGTCCCTGATGGCGTCGGAAAAACAGGTGGTCCTGATGTCCGGTGATACAACCGGCGCAGTCCGCGCTTTGGCCGAGCGGTTGGGGATCACCGACTGGATGGCCGAAGCGTTGCCGCAAGACAAGGCCGCTCGCATCATCGAGATGACCGGGCAGGGACAGTGCGTTTTGATGGTGGGCGATGGCCTGAATGATACGGCGGCTCTGACGGCAGCGCATGTGTCAATCTCTCCAGCGACGGCGTTGGACGCAGCCCGAGTGGCTTCAGACATCGTGCTGCTTGGCACTGACCTGTCCCCAATCGCTGAGGCCTGCGACGTGGCCAAAAAAGCAACACGGCGCATTCGCGAAAACTTTCGCATTGCGACAGTTTACAACGTGATTGCCGTGCCGTTAGCCGTGGCCGGGCTGGCGACGCCTTTGATTGCCGCCTTGGCGATGTCGACCTCTTCGATTACCGTTTCACTGAATGCACTAAGGTTGAGGTAGACCCATGGACGTGATCACATATCTGATCCCGATTTCCTTGTTTCTGGGGGCTGTTGGACTGATTGCCTTTGTCTACACGGTGCGCAGCAACCAGTACGACGATCCCGAAGGGGATGCCCGCCGCATCCTTAGCGATGAATGGGACGATCATCCCAAACCCTGACCCCGAAAGGACATGAGTCTCGATGGACATTTACCGCGCAGGCACTCGCCCCTCCCGCAAAGCCAATGCGGATTGGTTTACGGGCACGGTGTGGCAGGATCCGGTTATCGAAGCACCCGAACCTGCCCGGATCAGGGCCCTGCGAGTGGGGTTCGAGCCCGGAGCGCGGACAGCTTGGCACACGCACCCGATGGGCCAGACGTTGCATGTGCTCAGCGGCGTAGGCTTGGTCGGGTTGCGGGGCAAGCCACCCAAGGTGATCCGCGCAGGCGATACTGTCTGGATCCCGCCGGGTGAAGAGCACTGGCACGGCGCAGGCCCAGAAACCGGAATGGTTCATCTTGCCATGCAAGAAGCGCACGAAGGGCGTGTGGCTGATTGGTTGGAACAAGTCAGCGATGCAGATTATCGGGTGCAACCTGAGTAAATCTATGGTTTTTCATCTTCGTTATGATGTCGGCCAAGCGCCGATGCGCCAAAAGAATAGGTGGTAATTGCACAAGAGCTGCCCTTTGAGATCGCTTGCAGCTGTAAAAGGGGCGACACGAACGCCTGCGTCAGTCGGATCATGGGTAACTTTGAACCGGTTCTGGACTGGTTAGCAAAGCGGCCTTGAATTTGCTCGCAAGCCCCGTTATGTCCCGTTCATTCGGTAGAGAAGGAATGACAGCCAAATGGCCACCACCAATCCGATCCAGTTTATTCAGCAGGTCCGCGCCGAGGTTTCCAAGGTTGTATGGCCGACCCGCCGCGAGGTTCTGCTGACCACGGTCATGGTGTTCATCATGGCAGCCTTGACAGCTGTGTTTTTCGCGTTGGTCGATCTGTCGATCCGCGAAGGGCTAAAGTTGGTTCTGGGCATGTTCGGCTAACGCTGACCCGGCAGAATACGGCGTTGCCTCTTGCGCATTTTGCGCGGTCGGAGTAGGTGACGCACTACCTTCGGGATGGGCGTGCGGCGATTCGAGTTGCGCGCCGCTTTTTATTCCGGGAGCTGCGGTAAGTGCCGTAGAAAAAATCAGGTTTTTGGGTCAGTGCCGAATGGGCTGACTGAACAGGACAAGGACGACAGGTTCATGGCGAAACGGTGGTACTCGGTCAGCGTACTTTCGAACTTCGAGAAGAAGATCGCGGAACAGATCCGCACGTCCGTGGCCGAGCAGGGTCTGGAAGACGATATTGACGAGGTTCTGGTCCCCACCGAAGAGGTGATCGAAGTTCGTCGCGGCAAGAAGGTCACAACCGAGCGCCGTTTCATGCCAGGCTATGTTCTGGTGCACATGGAAATGTCGGATCACGGGTATCACCTGATCAACTCGATCAACCGCGTCACCGGTTTCCTTGGTCCTCAGGGCCGCCCGATGCCGATGCGCGATGCCGAGGTGAACCAAATCCTCAACCGTGTTCAGGAAGGTGAAGAGGCTCCTCGGACCCTTATCATTTTCGAAGTCGGCGAGAAGGTCAAAGTCAACGATGGCCCGTTCGAGGATTTCGATGGCATGATCGAAGAGGTGGACGACGACAACCAGCGCCTCAAGGTGTCGGTGTCGATCTTTGGTCGCGAAACACCGGTTGAACTGGAATTCACGCAGGTCACCAAACAGGGTTGAGACTGCTGTAAGAACAATACCTACCGCGCCGTGATTCCCTTGGGATCGCGGCGTTTTTCTTTTGTAATATCCGACTACGGTGAGCGATAGGCTGTAGCCTAGGCTACCTTTGGAGCGCAGAAAACTGGTGCGTAGTTGGGGGTTCGCTTGCGAATTGCAGATTGTTTCATTGGCCTTTCGCTTCCCTTGTGAGTTTGACCAGTCAACCTCCCACTCGGATTACCCACTTGCCAACCTTACCGCTCCCCTGTAATTGCCGCTCTTATCGTCTTTGGGCGAGATTCTCTCGTGGGAGATTGATGGATCGCGATCCTGAGATCTGACCACGCAACATAGTTTGGGTGGAACGCGTTTCACCTTAGTTGAAAGGAAAACCAAATGGCTAAGAAGCTCGTTGGTTCGATGAAGCTGCAGGTTCCTGCAGGTCAGGCAAACCCCTCTCCGCCCGTCGGCCCCGCACTGGGTCAGCGCGGCATCAACATCATGGAATTCTGCAAGGCGTTCAACGCCAAGACGCAGGAAATGGAGCCCGGCGCGCCGTGCCCGACCGTGATCACCTACTATCAGGACAAGTCCTTTACTATGGACATCAAGACGCCGCCTGCGTCTTACTACCTGAAGAAGGCTGCCAAGGTTAAGTCGGGTGCAAAGACCCCGTCGCGTGAAACTGTTGGTACCGTGACCGCAGCTCAGGTGAAAGAAATCGCCGAAGCTAAGATGAAAGATCTCAACGCCAACGACATCGAAGGCGCAATGCAGATCATCCTGGGCTCTGCCCGCTCTATGGGCATCGAGGTAAAGTAAGATGGCAAAGCTTGGTAAACGCACCCGCGCTGCGCGCGAGGCTCTCGCTGGCAAGGCAAACCTGTCGGTAGAAGAAGCTG
Source organism: Tropicibacter sp. Alg240-R139 (assembly GCF_900537075.1). Taxonomy (GTDB): domain Bacteria; phylum Pseudomonadota; class Alphaproteobacteria; order Rhodobacterales; family Rhodobacteraceae; genus Falsiruegeria. The sequence goes on along the minus strand of NZ_UNRA01000003.1, from coordinate 17,959 downwards.
TTGCTCTGGTCAAAACCAACGCAACCTCGAAGTTCGACGAAACCATCGAAATCGCCATGAACCTGGGCGTTGACACCCGTCACGCAGACCAGATGGTTCGCGGCGTGATCGGTCTGCCCAACGGCACCGGCAAAACCATGCGTGTTGCTGTATTCGCGCGCGGTCCCAAAGCTGAAGAAGCTCAGGCGGCTGGCGCAGACATCGTTGGCGCAGAGGACCTGATGGAAAGCATCCAGGGCGGCACCATCGAGTTTGATCGCTGCATTGCGACCCCGGACATGATGCCCGTCGTTGGACGTCTGGGTAAAATCCTGGGCCCGCGCAACCTGATGCCGAACCCCAAAGTTGGCACCGTGACCATGGACGTGAAAGCGGCCGTGGAAGCAGCCAAAGGTGGCGAAGTTCAGTTCAAGGCTGAAAAGGGTGGCGTTGTTCACGCTGGTGTTGGCAAAGCGTCGTTCGACGAAGCCAAGCTGGTCGAAAACGTTCGCGCGTTTGTTTCGGCTGTTGCCAAGGCTCGCCCGTCGGGCTCCAAAGGCACCTACATGAAAAAGATCGCTCTGTCCTCGACCATGGGTCCGGGCGTGACGATCGACGTCGCACAGGCCGCTGGCGAGTAAGCCGGAGGCAGGGCATGACCGCAACCTGGCGCGTCGGAGCCATCCTGAACGAGACGCTGGCCGATACTCTTCGGTTTGCGGCTTGGTATCTGGAGGCCGGCGCCGACGGTCTGACCCTGATGTTTGACAATCCCCGGGACCCCGCCATCGGGGTCCTGGAGGCAGATCCCAAAGTCACCTGTATCCCCTGTACTCCGGAATTTTGGGAGGGCCTGGGTTTGACGCAGGACACCCGTTTTCCGAAACGCCAGAATTTTGCACTCAGCCATATCTACCGCACCACATCTGAGGACTGGTTGCTGAACGTGGATGCGGACGAGTTTGTTTATGTGGACGAGGGTAGGATCACGGATCTGTTGTCTGCGCAAGCGGCGGAAACGGAAGCCATTCGCATCGAAACCGCCGAAATTGTCGAGCCTTTGGTTGCGCAGGATACGCTGACCTTTCGGCTGCCGATGGAGCGGGACGTGGCGCGCCGGGTGTATGTGGATAACGCTGAACTGTTCGGCCCCCGCCGCAAGGGGCTCGTGGGGCATCCGCAGGGTAAGTCTGCTACGCGTACCGGGATTGAAGGCGTCTCGTTGCGCCAGCATTGGCCGCAGCGTCGCAATGGTGAGCCGATGGTGGAGCACATGATTGGCCGTCAGGACGGTGCATATCTGCTGCATTTCATTGGCCTGGATTATGATGCCTGGCATGGCAAGCTCGCGTGGCGGGCTGGATCGCGGGGTTTTACCGTACCGTTGACGCATCGGATAGAGACGGCGATGGGCTCGGAAAATGCAGATGTAGAGTTGCAAGAACTGCACGCACGCTTACATAAGGCGTCGCCCGAGCTGTTGAAGCGCCTGCAGGCGGAAGGCGCACGGCTGGATCTGCAGCTGAATTTTGACACCATTGCGCGTCGTGTTTTTGGCGATGCCTTTCCTGGCTGATTTCCGCCCGACCGCGTGTTTTACCTCTTGGAAACCCGTCCGCTGTGCCCTAAGTAGGAGTGCGGAATAAAGCGTGCGATTCGTCGTGCGCTTTATTTTGTTTCGTCCAAGACGGTGGGTGACCTTGCGAAAGGTCTTAATCTCCTGCCTGAGACGGGAAAGACCAATGAGATCGAGGGCTGGACCTTCGGGCGAATTTTGGCTCAACCCCGTATTGCGGACCTAAACGCCGGGATTTCGGTTCCGGCAAATATGAGCCGGGGTGTCTGACGCCCCAAACTTGGAGAGAACTGTGGATAGAGCCCAGAAAGAGAAAGTGGTCGAGGAACTCGGCCAAATCTTCGAAAGCTCTGGCGTCGTTGTGGTTTCCCACTACGTCGGTCTTACAGTTGCTGAAATGCAGGACCTACGCGCGCGTGCACGCGATGCGGGTGGGTCTGTGCGTGTTGCCAAAAACAGGCTCGCCAAAATCGCCCTCGACGGAAAGCCGTGTGAAAGCATCGCCGACCTGCTGACGGGTATGACCGTTCTGACCTATTCCGAGGATCCTGTGGCTGCGGCCAAGGTTGCCGAGGACTTCGCCAAGGAGAACAAAAAGTTCGAAATCCTTGGCGGTGCAATGGGCGAGAACGCTCTGGACCGTGCTGGCGTCCAGGCAGTTTCGAAAATGCCGTCTCGCGAAGAGCTTATTGCTCAGATCGCAAGCTGCATTGGCGCACCTGCTTCGAACATCGCCGGCGCAATTGGCGCACCTGCAAGCAACATCGCAAGCATCCTTTCGACCATCGAAGAGAAGGCGGAAGCTGCGTAAGCGGTTGGCACTGAATGACTGGCGTCGGGAAATTCCAAGGACGTTGGAACACACACACTGTAAACGGAAAGAGCTGATACAATGGCTGATCTGAAAGCACTCGCAGAAAGCATCGTGGGTCTGACCCTGCTGGAAGCACAAGAACTGAAAACCATCCTCAAAGACGAATATGGCATCGAGCCCGCAGCTGGCGGCGCGGTTGTCATGGCAGCTGGCGGCGACGCCGGTGGCGCAGCCGAGGAAGAAAAGACCGAATTCGACGTCGTTCTGAAGAACGCCGGCGCTTCGAAGATCAACGTGATCAAAGAAGTTCGCGCTCTGACAGGCCTGGGCCTGAAAGAAGCCAAAGAACTGGTCGAAGCTGGCGGCAAAATCAAAGAAGCCGTGTCGAAAGACGAAGCCGAAGACGTCAAAGGCAAGCTGGAAGCAGCTGGCGCCGAAGTCGAAGTGGCCTAAGTCACTCGACAGGTGCATCGCTGATGCATCGCAAAATTTGGCTGGGCCCAGAGAAATCCGGGTCCAGCCGAACCTGTCTTAGAAAGGGCTTTGTTGCCCAAAGCCTTTTCTAAGACGCGGTTTATGGATCGGGAGGCTGCCACTCGGGACGGTGGCCATGAATTGATCCGATCGCGTTGTCTCGAATGGCCAAGCTGCCGGGGCCCGACGGCAGACTTGACCGATGAGAAATTGAAAAGGTGACATCTGACATGGCTCAAACGTTCCTTGGCCAGAAACGTCTTCGTAAATATTACGGCAAAATCCGCGAAGTGCTGGATATGCCGAACCTCATTGAGGTTCAAAAATCCTCCTATGACCTGTTCCTGCGCTCGGGCGATGCCGAGCTGCCGCTTGACGGCGAGGGCATCAAAGGTGTGTTCCAATCGGTTTTCCCGATCAAAGATTTCAACGAAACTTCTGTTCTGGAGTTCGTGAAGTACGATCTGGAGAAGCCCAAGTACGACGTCGAAGAGTGCATGCAGCGCGACATGACCTACAGCGCCCCGCTGAAGGTCACCCTGCGCCTGATCGTGTTTGATATCGACGAGGACACTGGCGCCAAGTCGGTCAAGGACATCAAGGAACAAGACGTATTCATGGGCGACATGCCCCTGATGACACCTAACGGTACCTTCATCGTGAACGGTACCGAACGTGTGATCGTGTCCCAGATGCACCGTTCGCCTGGCGTGTTCTTTGATCATGACAAGGGCAAAACCCACTCTTCGGGCAAATTGCTGTTTGCCTGCCGCATCATCCCGTATCGCGGCAGCTGGTTGGATTTCGAATTCGACGCCAAGGACATCGTGTTCGCTCGTATCGACCGGCGTCGTAAACTGCCTGTGACAACCCTGCTGTATGCTCTGGGTCTGGATCAAGAAGCGATCATGGATGCCTACTACAACACGGTTTCCTACAAGCTGGACAAGAACAAGGGTTGGGTTGCCCCGTTCTTTCCCGAGCGTGTACGCGGCACCCGCCCGACCTATGATCTGGTCGATGCGAAAAGCGGTGAAGTTATTGCCGAAGCGGGTAAGAAAGTTACCCCGCGCGCAGTCAAAAAGCTGATCGAAGCGGGTGATGTTACCAACCTTCTGGTTCCTTTTGAACACATCGTTGGCAAATACGTCGCCAAGGATGTGATCAACGAAGAAACCGGTGCCATCTATGTTGAGGCCGGCGATGAGCTGACCTTGGAATATGACAAGGACGGCGACATTATCGGTGGTACTGTCAAGGAACTGATCGACAACGGTGTCCACGACATTCCGGTTCTCGACATCGATAACGTCAACGTCGGTCCGTACATGCGTAACACCATGGCTGTAGACAAGAACATGGGTCGCGACACTGCGCTCATGGACATTTACCGCGTCATGCGTCCGGGCGAACCACCCACCGTCGAGGCCGCTTCGGCGCTGTTTGAAACGCTGTTCTTTGACAGCGAGCGCTACGACCTGTCCGCCGTTGGCCGCGTTAAAATGAACATGCGCCTGGCTTTGGATGCCGAAGACACGCAGCGTACCCTGCGCAAGGAAGACATTGTTGCCTGCATCAAGGCGCTTGTTGACCTGCGTGATGGCCGTGGCGACATCGACGACATCGACCACCTGGGCAACCGTCGTGTGCGTTCGGTCGGCGAATTGATGGAAAACCAGTATCGCGTTGGCCTGCTGCGCATGGAACGTGCGATCAAGGAACGTATGTCGTCGGTCGAGATCGACACCGTCATGCCGCAAGACCTGATCAATGCGAAACCGGCTGCTGCGGCTGTCCGCGAATTCTTTGGCTCGTCGCAGCTGTCGCAATTCATGGACCAGACCAACCCGCTGTCCGAAGTCACTCACAAACGCCGTCTCTCGGCGCTTGGCCCCGGTGGTCTGACACGTGAACGCGCTGGCTTTGAGGTGCGCGACGTGCACCCGACCCACTATGGTCGGATGTGCCCGATTGAAACGCCCGAAGGTCCGAACATTGGTCTGATCAACTCGCTGGCTACTTTTGCCCGCGTGAACAAGTATGGTTTCATCGAAACACCTTACCGCGTCGTCAAAGACGCCGAGGTGACTGATGAGGTCCACTACATGTCCGCGACCGAAGAAATGCGCCACACGGTGGCTCAGGCTAACGCGACGCTGGATGAAAATGGCAAGTTCATCAACGATCTAGTGTCGACCCGTCAGTCGGGCGACTACACCTTAGCTCCGCGCGAAAACGTGGACCTGATCGACGTGTCGCCCAAGCAGCTGGTCTCGGTTGCGGCCTCTCTGATTCCGTTCCTGGAAAACGACGACGCCAACCGTGCTCTGATGGGCTCGAACATGCAACGTCAGGCGGTTCCGCTGTTGCGTGCCGAAGCGCCGCTGGTCGGCACCGGGATCGAAGAAGTTGTTGCCCGTGACTCGGGTGCTGCGATCATGGCGAAGCGTGCAGGCATCATCGACCAGGTCGATGCGCAGCGTATCGTTATCCGCGCGACGTCTGATCTGGAATTGGGCGACGCTGGTGTTGACATCTACCGCATGCGCAAATTCCAGCGTTCGAACCAGAACACCTGCATTAACCAGCGTCCGCTGGTCAAAGTAGGTGACACGGTTCTGAAGGGCGAAGTGATTGCCGATGGCCCGTCCACTGACATGGGTGAACTGGCCTTGGGTAAAAACGTGGTCGTCGCGTTTATGCCTTGGAACGGTTACAACTACGAAGACTCGATCCTGATCAGCGAACGTATCGCGCGTGATGACGTCTTTACCTCGGTTCACATCGAGGAATTTGAAGTTGCCGCCCGTGACACCAAGCTGGGTCCAGAAGAGATCACTCGCGACATCCCGAACGTCGGTGAAGAAGCGCTGCGCAACCTCGACGAGGCTGGCATCGTTTACATCGGTGCGGACGTTGAGCCGGGCGATATTCTGGTCGGCAAGATCACTCCGAAGGGCGAAAGCCCAATGACCCCGGAAGAGAAGCTGTTGCGCGCCATCTTTGGCGAAAAAGCTTCGGACGTGCGCGACACCTCGCTGCGCGTGAAGCCGGGTGACTTCGGTACTGTGGTCGAGGTCCGTGTGTTCAACCGTCACGGCGTCGAAAAAGACGAGCGTGCGCTGCAGATCGAACGCGAAGAAGTCGAGCGTCTGGCCCGAGACAGGGACGACGAAATGGCGATCCTGGACCGCAACATCTATGCCCGTCTCAAAGGCATGCTGCTGGGTAAATCCGCCGTCAAAGGCCCCAAAGGGGTTCGTGCCGGTTCGGAAATTACCCAAGATCTGCTGGACACGCTGATCCGTGGTCAGTGGTGGCAGCTGGCCCTGGAAGACGAGCAGGACGCACAGGTGGTCGAAGCTCTGAACGAGCAGTACGAAGTGCAAAAGCGCGCTTTGGATGCCCGTTTTGAAGACAAGGTCGAAAAAGTCCGCCGTGGCGACGACCTGCCGCCGGGTGTGATGAAGATGGTCAAAGTCTTCATCGCCGTGAAGCGCAAGCTGCAGCCGGGTGACAAGATGGCCGGTCGTCACGGGAACAAAGGTGTTATTTCCAAGGTTGTCCCGATGGAAGACATGCCGTTCCTGGCCGATGGTACACCGGTTGACTTCTGTTTGAACCCGCTGGGTGTTCCCTCGCGTATGAACGTCGGTCAGATCCTTGAAACCCACATGGGTTGGGCCGCGCGCGGTCTGGGTCTGAACGTAGATGATGCGCTGCAGGAATACCGCCGTTCGGGCGACCTGACCCCGGTGCGTGAGGCGATGAACCATGCTTATGGTGAAAACGTCTATGCCGAAGGTCTGGCTGATCTGTCCGAAGGTGAACTGGTTGAAGCCGCTGGTAACGTGACCCGTGGTGTGCCGATCGCAACGCCGGTCTTTGACGGTGCGAAAGAGGCAGACGTCAACGATGCGCTGGTGCGAGCGGGCTTCTCGGAAAGCGGTCAGTCGGTTCTGTTCGACGGCCGCACCGGTGAGCAGTTCGCGCGTTCGGTGACCGTGGGCATCAAGTACCTGCTGAAACTGCACCACCTGGTCGACGACAAGATCCACGCGCGTTCGACTGGTCCGTACTCGCTTGTTACGCAGCAGCCGCTGGGTGGTAAGGCGCAGTTCGGTGGTCAGCGCTTTGGTGAGATGGAGGTCTGGGCTCTGGAAGCTTACGGCGCCGCCTACACCCTGCAGGAAATGCTGACCGTCAAGTCGGATGACGTTGCAGGCCGGACCAAGGTCTATGAATCGATCGTCAAGGGCGAAGACAACTTTGAAGCGGGCGTACCGGAATCGTTCAACGTTCTGGTGAAAGAAGTCCGTGGTCTCGGCCTGAATATGGAACTCCTGGATGCGGAGGAAGAGTAGGGGCGGTCGCGCCCCACACTCATCCCATCCCAATTTGTAAGGACGCAAAATGAACCAGGAACTGACGAATAACCCGTTCAACCCGCTGACCCCGCCGAAGGTCTTTGACGAGATTAAGGTCTCGCTGGCTTCGCCGGAGCGGATTCTGTCGTGGTCATACGGCGAAATCAAAAAGCCGGAAACCATCAACTATCGTACGTTCAAGCCTGAGCGTGACGGTCTGTTCTGCGCTCGCATCTTTGGCCCGATCAAGGACTACGAATGCCTGTGCGGCAAATATAAGCGCATGAAGTATCGCGGCGTTGTCTGCGAGAAATGCGGTGTTGAAGTTACACTCCAGAAAGTGCGCCGCGAGCGTATGGGCCACATCGAGCTGGCCGCGCCCGTTGCACACATCTGGTTCCTGAAGTCGCTGCCGTCCCGCATCGGTCTGATGCTGGACATGACGCTGCGCGATCTGGAACGTGTTCTGTATTTTGAAAACTATGTTGTCATCGAGCCGGGTCTGACCGACCTGACCTATGGTCAGATGATGACTGAAGAAGAGTACATGGACGCGCAGGATGCGTTTGGCATGGACGCCTTTACCGCCAACATTGGCGCCGAAGCGATCCGTGAAATGCTGGCTGCGATCGACCTGGAAGCCGAAGCCGAGCAGCTGCGTGCCGATCTGGCCGAAGCAACTGGCGAGCTGAAGCCCAAGAAGATCATCAAGCGTCTGAAAGTGGTTGAGAGCTTCCTGGAATCCGGCAACCGCCCGGAATGGATGGTCCTGACCGTGATCCCCGTGATCCCGCCGGAACTGCGTCCGCTGGTACCGCTGGATGGTGGTCGTTTCGCGACCTCGGATCTGAACGATCTGTATCGCCGCGTGATCAACCGGAACAACCGTCTGAAGCGTCTGATCGAGCTGCGTGCACCTGACATCATCGTCCGCAACGAAAAGCGGATGTTGCAGGAATCCGTTGATGCCTTGTTCGACAACGGCCGTCGTGGCCGCGTGATCACCGGCGCCAACAAGCGCCCGCTGAAATCACTGTCGGACATGCTGAAAGGTAAGCAGGGTCGTTTCCGTCAGAACCTTTTGGGCAAGCGCGTCGACTTTTCGGGCCGTTCGGTTATTGTCACGGGTCCGGAACTCAAGCTGCACCAATGTGGCCTGCCCAAGAAGATGGCGCTGGAGCTGTTCAAGCCGTTCATTTACTCGCGTCTTGAAGCCAAGGGTCTGTCTTCGACTGTGAAACAGGCGAAGAAATTGGTCGAGAAAGAGCGTCCCGAAGTTTGGGACATTCTGGACGAGGTCATCCGCGAACACCCTGTCATGCTGAACCGTGCGCCTACGCTGCACCGTCTTGGCATTCAGGCGTTCGAACCGGTCCTGATCGAAGGTAAAGCGATCCAGCTGCACCCGCTGGTCTGTTCGGCCTTTAACGCCGACTTTGATGGCGACCAGATGGCTGTTCACGTTCCGCTGAGCCTTGAGGCCCAGCTGGAAGCGCGTGTTCTGATGATGTCGACGAACAACGTTTTGTCGCCTGCAAACGGCGCGCCGATCATCGTTCCATCGCAGGATATGATCTTGGGTCTCTACTATCTGACCCTGGAGCGTGAAGGCATGCCGGGTCAAGGCATGGTGTTCGGTTCGATCGAAGAGGTTCAGCATGCGTTGGACGCAGGTGTCGTACACCTGCACACAAAGATCACTGCGCGGGTCACTCAGTACGATGACGAAGGCAACGAAGTGTTTGAGCGCTTTGAAACCACTCCAGGCCGTGTCCGTTTGGGTGCGCTACTGCCTGCCAATGCCAAGGCTCCGTTCGAGTTGGTGAACCGCCTGCTACGTAAGAAGGAAGTGCAGCAGGTCATTGACACCGTCTACCGTTACTGCGGTCAGAAAGAGTCGGTCATCTTCTGTGATCAGATCATGACCATGGGCTTCCGCGAGGCGTTTAAGGCCGGTATTTCGTTCGGTAAGGACGACATGCTGATCCCGGAGGACAAGTGGGAAATCGTAGACGAGACTCGCAATCAGGTGAAGGATTTCGAACAACAGTACATGGACGGCCTGATCACACAGGGCGAAAAGTACAACAAGGTTGTCGATGCCTGGTCGAAGTGTAACGACCGTGTCACCGATGCGATGATGGGCTCGATCTCGGACGTGCAAAAGCACGAGGACGGTTCTGACAAGGAACCGAACTCGGTCTACATGATGGCCCACTCGGGTGCGCGTGGTTCGGTTACTCAGATGAAACAGCTGGGCGGTATGCGCGGCCTGATGGCCAAGCCGAACGGCGACATCATCGAGACACCGATCATCTCGAACTTTAAAGAAGGCCTGACCGTTCTCGAGTACTTTAACTCGACACACGGTGCCCGTAAGGGTCTGTCTGATACTGCTTTGAAAACGGCCAACTCGGGTTATCTGACCCGTCGTCTGGTAGACGTGGCGCAGGACTGCATCGTTCGTATGAACGACTGCGGAACCGAAACTGCGATCACCGCCGAAGCGGCCGTCAACGATGGTGAAGTCGTCTCCTCGCTGGCCGAGCGTATTCTGGGCCGTGTTGCGGCAGAGGATATCCTTAAACCGGGCACAACTGAGGTTCTGATTGCGGCTGGTCAATTGATTGACGAGCGCATGTCGGACTCCGTTGACGAAGCTGGTGTCGCCTCAGCACGGATTCGCAGCCCGCTTACCTGTGAGGCCGAAGAGGGCGTCTGTGCCATGTGTTACGGTCGTGACCTGGCGCGCGGCACCAAGGTGAACACCGGCGAGGCCGTCGGTATCATTGCGGCGCAGTCCATCGGTGAGCCTGGTACACAGCTGACGATGCGGACCTTCCACATCGGCGGTGTTGCCCAAGGTGGTCAGCAGTCGTTCCAAGAGGCTGGCCAGGACGGTGTCATCGTCTTTGAAAACGCTCAGACTCTGGCAAACTCGGCAGGTGACAACCTGGTGATGGGCAGGAACATGAAGCTGATCATCAATGACGAGCACGGCGAAGAGCGTGCCAGCTTCAAGCTGGGTTACGGCTCCAAGTTGTTCGTCAAGGACGGTGACAAGATCGGTCGCGGCGACAAGCTGTTCGAATGGGACCCCTACACCCTGCCAATCATTGCTGAAAAAGACGGCACCGCAAAGTATGTCGACCTGGTGTCTGGCCTCGCTGTACGTGACGAGACCGATGATGCCACCGGCATGACCCAGAAGATCGTGATCGACTGGCGCGCGGCCCCCAAAGGCAACGAGTTGAAGCCTGAGATCATCCTGGTAGGCGAAGATGGCGAGCCGGTCCGCAATGATGCGGGCAACCCGGTTCACTATCCGATGTCCGTGGATGCGATCCTGTCGATTGAAGATGGCGATAAGGTAAAGGCCGGTGACGTTGTTGCGCGTATCCCGCGTGAAGGCGCCAAGACCAAGGACATCACTGGTGGTCTGCCGCGTGTGGCCGAACTATTCGAAGCGCGTCGTCCCAAGGATCACGCAATCATCGCTGAAGAAGATGGTTACGTGCGCTTTGGACGCGACTACAAGAACAAGCGTCGCATCACCATCGAACCTTCGGACGAAAGTCAGGAGCCCGTCGAATACATGGTGCCCAAGGGCAAGCACATTCCAGTTGCGGAAGGTGACTTTATCCAGAAGGGTGAATACCTGATGGATGGTAATCCGGCCCCGCACGACATCCTGTCCATCATGGGTGTCGAGGCGCTGGCGGACTACATGATCGACGAGGTTCAGGACGTTTACCGTCTGCAGGGCGTGAAGATCAACGATAAGCACATCGAAGTTATCGTGCGCCAGATGCTGCAGAAGTGGGAGATCCAGGATTCTGGTGACACCACGCTGCTCAAAGGCGAACATGTGGACAAACAGGAATTCGACGCTGCCTGTGAAAAGGCACTGTCGAAAGGCGGTCGTCCGGCACAGGGCGAACCGATCCTGTTGGGTATCACCAAAGCTTCGTTGCAGACCCGTTCGTTCATCTCGGCTGCGTCGTTCCAGGAAACAACTCGTGTTCTGACCGAGGCATCTGTCCAAGGTAAGAAGGACAAACTGGTTGGCCTGAAAGAGAACGTCATCGTGGGTCGCCTGATCCCGGCTGGTACTGGTGGCGCAACTCAGAGCGTTCGCGGTATTGCAACCGATCGCGACAATGTCGTGATCGAAGCCCGCCGCGAAGAGGCTGAAGCTGCCGCTGCGCTGGCTGCTCCGGTTATGGACGGCGACATCATCGGTGACGATGATTTCGACACGCTGGTGGACACGCCTGAAAGCCGCGATTGATCTTCGCGATAGCTGGTAAAAAAACCCCCGCGCCGTTGGTGCGGGGGTTTTTCTTTTTTCTGGCTTACTGATACAGGGGCCGTGGACCTGTTCATCACTCACAACCACAAACGGACCAAGACCATGACTGCCAGCAAACGTATCGTTCTTTCCAGCGACCACGCGGCCATCGACCTGCGCCAGAGCCTTGCCAAACACATCGGGGCAATGGGATGGGAGGTCGTCGATATCGGTCCGGCCACACCGGAAAGTACACATTACCCGAAACACGGCGAAGCGGCGGCGCGTCACGTTGCATCGGGTAAGGCTGATCTGGGCATTATCCTGTGCGGCACCGGCCAGGGCATCATGATGGCAGCCAACAAGGTCAAGGGTGTTCGTTGCGGTGTTTGCGCCGACCCCTTCTCGGCCCGGATGATCCGCGAACATAACAACGCCAACATGTTGTCCATCGGTGCCCGCGTGATTGGCGAAGCGCTAGCGTTGGAAATTGTCGATGCGTTTCTGGGCGCTGAGTTCGAAGGTGGCCGTCACGCGACGCGCGTCGATATGATCACTGCCATCGAAGGGTGATACGGATGATCCTAATCTGAGGTAAAGGGGGCAGGCCAGGGCGTTACCCGGTTTTGCGTGTCCAGCTATTACTTCGGGTACGCATGGTGTCGTGTGAATGTGAAGTGCAATAGGGCCCGAGACTTGCTGAAACTCAGCACAGTTGGATCGGTTCGATCTCCGATGCAGACACCGACCTTTTTTCACCGAGGCGTTTGCCTCGCTCGATAAAAATAGTCGAGCTCTTGCGTTTCCTTGAACGTATTGCCAAGAATCCTGAGACGCATTTCCAGATGACTCTGGACGACTTGAGGGCGCAGTGAACATGTCTCCAAATATTCGCGGCGCGCTGCTGATGATGTGCAGCATGGCAGCCTTTACGATCAACGATGCCTTTATGAAGAAGCTTGGAGCGACGATCCCGCTGTTCCAACTGATCACGATGCGGGGCCTGTTGACCTGTATCCTGATTTTTATGCTTGCGCGTTATCTTGGCAAAGTGGATCTGAGGATACCAAAAGGGGATCGGCTACTTGTCTTGATCCGCTGTGCGGCCGAGGTGGCAACTACCTTTTTCTTTTTGACAGCGTTGATGAATATCCCGCTCGCAAATGTCACTGCAGTACTTCAGGCCTTGCCGTTGACAGTAACGCTTGGGGCGGCAGTGTTCTTTGGCGAACGGGTGGGATGGCGCCGGTACATGGCCATTGGCGTGGGGTTTTGCGGAATGTTGCTGATTGTTCGTCCCGGGCCAGAGGGTTTCAACATCTTTTCGCTCTATGCCATGGCTGCGATGCTGTTGGTGACGCTGCGTGATTTGATCACGCGCAAAATGTCCGCAAATGTGCCATCGATGACTGTGACATTGGCGACGGCGCTATCGGTCACGAGCGTCGCCGCTGTCGCCTCGGCGACCGAGCCTTGGGTGGTGGTTACACCAGGTTCGATGGTTTTGGTCGCGAGCACTGCGATTTTTATTTTGCTGGGGTATCTGTGCAGCGTCATGGTCATGCGCATCGGAGAGGTGTCGTTCATCGCACCGTTCCGCTACACAAGCCTGATTTGGGCGTTGTTGCTGGGATGGTTCATGTTTGGGGATTGGCCGGACAAGGTGACTTTGATTGGCGCCACGGCCGTGGTTGGAGCAGGATTGTTTACACTATTCCGGGAACGGGTCGTCAAAAAGCGGCATGAGCCTGCCTGACCAGATCTTCGTCGATGGCAAAGCGCGCTTGAAACTCGGCTGATTGATCAGCGTTCAAAGGTTCCAGCTTAGCCTTGCTGCGGCGTCCGTCGTTGGAATCGTTGAACTCTCCAAAAGAACGCACCCACATAGGGGCATCTGGGTAGCTGATCACAGGCATAAAGCGTCCCATTCGGTGGTGCATGAAGTTCATGATCGTTTGATTGCAACCACCTTCGACATACATACCCAGTCCGACTCCTAGTAGGGACTGGTAGACCGAGCAGGATTTGATCCCAGTTCTGTCCAATCTGGCCAGAAAACCGTTATTGAAATCTATCGCAACCGTCGCGTTGTCAGCCATAAGTCCCTTGGCGTCCGTAGGCGCGGCACGCAGCCGCTCGACAAAATCGACGGACACTGCATCGTCATCGTCATGGCGAAACTGAAGGCAAGGTTGGTTTTTGTTCTTACGGGCCGAGTTGATCACTTGTTTCATCACCGGACGATGGCGGTCGGGTTCACGTTCAACGATCTGAATCTGTTTCATGTTGGCCGTCACATCCTGCAGGCGGTCTCGTGACTCTCTGGGTAGGCAGGTTCCGGTTACAACGAGCAGGGTGAAGTCATCGTCGGTCTGTTCGCGAAAGCAGGGTAGCGAAATGGTTTCAAATAGGGCAAAACGCTCTTCCAGCCGGGCCGGATCGTACAAGAAGCGGCGCCGAGCTTCGAGAGATTCGTGCTCAATCTGAAAGCCACCCAATGCTGGATAAGAAAAGCGGCACAGGCCAATGACTTGCATAAGTAATCCGTTTTGTGTTTGTCGAGCAAACTATGACAACGCGCCCCTGCAGGTGCAAGTGGCGCAGCCGTGGGTGTTGCAACTGCTCAGGTGCTATTGCAAAAGGTAACGACGGAAAACCCGACGGTCGAGCGACTGTTGACACGCGGACCGACTCCCCATATACGCGCGCTATCTCGGCATAGGGGGTCGCCCCGCCGCCGACTTCAGAGATGGAGTGGTCAAGGCCCGAACACCTTTTTCGTTCGCGCCCTCTGAAAACCAACCGCGACGTTCACCTCGGAATGGGAACGTTCGCGGATTTTGCGCTTGTGGACGCACGAACGCAGCAAGTTTAGCCGCACGCAACCGCGCGTGCATGTCATGTGTGTTGCAAAACGGGGAAGAAACCGGAATGCCAACTATTCAACAGCTGATCCGCAAGCCGCGTCAGCCTAAAGTAAAACGCTCGAAGTCCATGCACCTTGAGCAGTGTCCGCAAAAGCGTGGCGTCTGCACTCGCGTGTACACCACCACACCGAAAAAGCCGAACTCGGCTATGCGTAAGGTCGCCAAAGTGCGCCTGACCAACGGTTTCGAGGTCATCTCGTACATCCCAGGTGAAAGCCACAACCTTCAGGAGCACTCTGTGGTTCTGATCCGTGGCGGTCGTGTAAAAGACCTTCCAGGTGTGCGTTACCACATCCTTCGCGGTGTTCTGGATACCCAGGGCGTCAAAGATCGTAAGCAACGTCGTTCGAAGTACGGCGCGAAACGTCCTAAGTAAGAAGGAGAGGCTGATATGTCACGTCGTCACGCCGCCGAAAAACGCGAAGTCCTGCCCGACGCCAAATTTGGCGACAAGGTTCTGACTAAATTCATGAACAACCTGATGATCGACGGCAAAAAGTCGGTTGCAGAAAAGATCGTCTATAACGCGCTGGACCGCGTTGAGACCAAGATCAAGCGCGCACCTGTCGAAGTCTTCCACGAAGCGCTCGACAACATCAAACCGTCGGTCGAGGTTCGCTCGCGTCGTGTTGGTGGTGCAACCTATCAGGTTCCCGTCGAAGTCCGCCCCGAGCGCCGCGAAGCCCTGGCAATTCGTTGGTTGATCACCGCATCGCGTGGTCGCAACGAAAACACCATGGAAGAGCGCCTTGCCGGTGAACTGATGGACGCTGTTCAGTCCCGCGGTACCGCCGTCAAAAAACGCGAAGACACTCACAAGATGGCCGAGGCGAACAAAGCCTTCAGCCATTATCGTTGGTAAATTCCAGAGGACATTAGACCAATGGCACGCGAGTATACACTCAACCATTACCGTAACTTCGGTATCATGGCGCACATCGATGCAGGTAAAACCACCTGCTCCGAGCGGATCCTGTATTACACCGGCAAATCCCACAACATTGGTGAGGTGCACGACGGTGCAGCCACCATGGACTGGATGGAGCAGGAGCAGGAACGCGGCATCACCATCACCTCAGCGGCGACCACCACTTTCTGGGAACGCACCGAAGATGGCGAAACTGCTGACTCTGAAAAGCACCGTCTGAATATCATCGACACCCCTGGCCACGTTGACTTCACCATTGAAGTTGAACGTTCGCTGGCGGTTCTCGACGGTGCTGTCTGTGTTCTGGATGCCAACGCTGGTGTTGAGCCCCAGACCGAAACCGTGTGGCGTCAAGCTGACCGCTACAAGGTTCCGCGTATGGTGTTCGTCAACAAGATGGACAAAATCGGCGCTGACTTCTTCAACTGCGTTCACATGATCGAAGACCGCACTGGTGCACGCGCTGTTCCGGTTGGTGTTCCGATCGGCGCAGAAACCGAGCTGGAAGGCCTGGTTGATCTGGTGACCATGGAAGAATGGCTGTGGCAGGGCGAAGACCTTGGCGCATCGTGGATCAAAGCACCGATCCGCGAAAGCCTGCAGGACATGGCCGACGAGTGGCGTGGCAAAATGGTCGAAGCGGCCGTCGAAATGGACGACGACGCGATGATGGAATACCTGGAAGGCAACGAGCCCGACGTTCCAACCCTGCGCAAACTGCTGCGCAAGGGCACCTTGGAAATGGCGTTTGTTCCTGTCCTGGGTGGTTCGGCGTTCAAGAACAAAGGCGTTCAGCCCTTGCTCAACGCGGTGATCGACTATCTGCCCAGCCCGCTGGACGTTGTTGATTACATGGGCTTTAAACCCGGCGACGAAACTGAAACCCGTGACATCCCCCGCCGTGCGGATGATGACATGGCGTTCTCAGGCCTGGCGTTCAAAATCATGAACGACCCCTTCGTTGGTTCGCTGACCTTCACCCGCATCTATTCGGGTACCCTGAACAAGGGTGACACGCTCATGAACTCGACCAAAGGTCGTAAAGAGCGTGTTGGCCGGATGATGATGATGCACTCGAACGACCGTGAAGAGATCACGGAAGCGTTCGCGGGCGACATCATTGCGCTGGCAGGTCTGAAAGACACCACCACAGGTGACACGCTCTGCGCGCAGAACGATCCGGTGGTTCTTGAAACTATGACCTTCCCCGATCCGGTTATCGAGATCGCTGTTGAACCGAAAACCAAAGCGGACCAAGAGAAAATGTCTCAGGGTCTGGGTCGTCTGGCTGCAGAAGACCCCTCCTTCCGTGTGGAAACTGACATCGAAAGCGGTCAGACCATCATGAAAGGCATGGGCGAACTTCACCTGGACATCCTGGTTGACCGTCTCAAGCGTGAATTCAAGGTCGAAGCGAACATTGGTGCACCTCAGGTTGCATACCGTGAGACCATCGGTCACGAAGTCGAGCACACCTATACCCACAAGAAACAGTCGGGTGGTTCGGGTCAGTTTGCCGAGGTGAAGATCATCATCTCGCCGACAGAGCCGGGCGAAGGGTATTCGTTCGAGAGCCGCATCGTTGGTGGTGCTGTTCCTAAGGAATACATCCCAGGTGTTGAAAAAGGCATCAAGTCCGTCATGGATAGCGGCCCGTTGGCTGGCTTCCCCGTGATCGACTTCAAGGTTGCCCTGATCGATGGTAAGTTCCACGACGTTGACTCCAGCGTTCTGGCCTTTGAAATCGCGGCTCGTATGGGCATGCGCGAAGGCATGAAGAAAGCTGGCGCCAAGCTGCTGGAACCGATCATGAAGGTCGAAGTGATCACGCCGGAAGAATATACGGGTGGCATCATTGGTGACCTGACATCGCGTCGGGGTCAGGTGTCTGGTCAAGAGCCTCGCGGCAACGCAATCGCGATTGATTGCTTTGTACCGCTGGCGAATATGTTCGGCTACATCAACACTCTGCGTTCGATGTCGTCGGGCCGCGCCCAGTTCTCGATGCAGTTTGATCACTACGATCCGGTCCCGGGCAACATCTCGGAAGAGATCCAGGCCAAATTCGCATAAATCCGGGTGGCGGGGTGAACCCCGCCCTACCCACCACCGTAGGGTGGGGCCTGCCCCACCATCCGCAGATAAAGAGGAGCCTAACCATGGCAAAGGAAAAGTTTGAGCGTAACAAGCCGCACGTGAACATCGGCACGATTGGCCACGTTGACCACGGCAAAACCACGCTGACCGCAGCAATCACCAAATACTTCGGTGACTTCAAAGCCTACGACCAGATCGATGGCGCACCTGAAGAAAAAGCCCGCGGCATCACCATCTCGACCGCACACGTCGAGTATGAGACCGAGGGTCGTCACTACGCCCACGTTGACTGCCCCGGCCACGCCGACTACGTCAAGAACATGATCACCGGTGCCGCCCAGATGGACGGCGCGATCCTGGTTGTGAACGCTGCTGACGGCCCGATGCCTCAGACCCGCGAGCACATCCTGCTGGGCCGCCAGGTTGGCATCCCGTACATGGTCGTCGTCATGAACAAAGTTTACCAGGGCGAAGCACAAGAGCTGCCGGAACCGGTGGAAATGGAA